>NZ_QRDV01000001.1:0-613986 GCF_003386165.1 Winogradskyella eximia
CAAGCGGCTTTTGAATTAGATAAATTAGTTCAGATTATGACTAAATATCCTGAACTAGTGATTCATGCAACATCACATACAGATGCAAGAGGTCCGGAAGCTTATAATGCTGGTCTTTCTGAGCGTAGAGCAAAAACAACGGTACAGTACGTTATCTCTAAAGGGATTGATGCTTCTCGTATTACTGGAATGGGCAAAGGCGAATCTGAGCCTAAAATAGATTGTTCTGCCGGTTGTACTAAAGAACAACATGCCGAAAATAGACGATCTGAATTCCTTATTGTTAGCGGTGCGCCAATGACAGAGTAAGAATTTATCAAATAAATAATTATAAAGCCTATTCATTTTAAAATGAATAGGCTTTATTCTTTTTACCAATTAGTATAAGGATTTTTACTTAATTGAGAATTATAATACTTAACATCACCTGTCACCTCTTCACCAAGCCAATCTGGTTTTATAAATTTTTCATTCTCAGTATTTAATTCAACTTCAGCAATAACCAAACCTGAGTTATCACCGAAAAATTCATCCACTTCAAAAATATGATTTCCACATTTTATTTCGTATCGAATTTTATTAATAATACCTTTTTCACATAAATCTAAAAGACTTTCAGCTTCTTCAACAGAAATTTCTTTTTCCCACTCAAAACGAGACAATCCATTAGATGTTGACTCACCTTTAACTGTTAAATAACCCATATCTTTTTTTAAACGTATACGTACGGTACGTTTTTTATGACTATTTAAAAAACCTTGTTTAATACTATAACTATTAGAAGCTTCAGTTTTAAACATTTCAGAAGTCACTAAAAATTTACGTTCTATTTCTATCATATTTCTAACAATTGCTCCTTTAAATATATATTTTTTCCATTTGTCTATTATGCATTTTACTCATAAAGATAATAGCAAAAATAGCACCGACAGTTGCATACAACATATCAGACTGCGTGTCCCAAATATAACCTTGAGTTCCTAAGAAAGCATCTCCTCCCTCTCCAGTTCCTAAGGACACTGCCCATTCAATGAATTCATAAGTAACACTTATTGCCATTGCAATACAAACGACTACAAAATTCAACCACTTATTACTTCTAACAACATTTTTTCGAATAAGTATTTCCCTAATAATCATAGCGGGAACAAAACCCTGAGCAAAATGTCCAACTTTATCATAATTATTTCTAGACTGATTAAAAGTTTCTTGAATCCAATCAAACAAAGGGACTTCTGCATACGTATAGTGCCCACCAATTATTAAAATTGCACAATGCAAAAAAATTAAAATGTAAACCAAATTAGTAAACCTAAAACGCTTAAAAGTGACTATTAATAAAATAATACCTATTAGCGCAGGTAACACTTCTAAAAACCATGTAAAATATTCAAAAGGATTAATTGCCGACCAAATAAACAGTACTACTGTTAAAATAAGAAGGGTATATATAAGTTTCATAATAGTACCATTTATATAACCAAAGATATTATAAATTTGTTTCGTGCTAGATAACTTACCAATAAGAAAGATTATTCATGTAGATATGGATGCATTTTATGCTTCTGTAGCTCAAATGGATCATCCTGAACTAAAAGGTAAACCAATTGCTGTTGGAGGCGGAGGAACTCGAGGTGTTGTAAGTGCAGCGAGTTATGAAGCACGAAAATTTGGAGTAAAAAGCGCCATGTCTGGTCGGTTGGCAATAAAGTTATGCCCAGAACTTATCTTTGTAAAAACAGATTTTGAACGTTATACTGAAATTTCTAAACGCATTCGCAAGATTTTTTTAGATTATACAGATTTGGTAGAACCCTTATCTTTAGATGAAGCATATTTAGACGTTACAGAAAATAAAATAGGATCCCCTAGCGCATCATTAATTGCAAAGCAGATTAGACAACGTATTTTTAATGAAGTTGGCTTAACAGCGTCCGCTGGTATCTCTATAAATAAGTTTATAGCTAAAGTCGCTAGCGATTACAATAAACCCAACGGACAAAAAACCGTAAACCCAGAAGATGTCCTTCAATTTTTAGAAGATTTAGATATCAGAAAGTTCTATGGTGTAGGTAAAGTTACTGCTGAAAAAATGTATCAAAAAGGCATCTTTACAGGTAAAGATCTAAAAGCAAAAAGCTTAGAATATCTCGATGCACATTTCGGAAAATCTGGCCGCTACTACTATTATGTGGTAAGAGGCATTCATAACAGTGAAGTAAAACCTAATCGCATTAGAAAATCTTTAGCGGCAGAACGCACCTTTAGTGAAAACTTATCTTCAGAAATTTTTATGTTAGAAAAACTAGAGCATATCGCAGAAGAAGTCTCCAAACGATTAACCAAAAACAAGGTTACAGGCAAAACCATAACTTTAAAAATAAAATACAGCGACTTTACACTACAGACTAGAAGCAAAACTTTGCCTTATTATGTTAGCGAAAAAGCCATTATTCTTGAAACAGCAAAAGATTTATTATATCAAGATACCTTAAATAATTCCGTTAGACTTTTAGGAATCTCATTATCAAATTTAAACACAGATTCAAAAAAAATACAAAAAGAAGAAAAACAAGCTGTTAGTGTGCAACTAAAGTTTGAATTTTAAATTACATTCTAACAATGATTAAAATAAATGATTGCGAATTAAGCAAGATTCAACTTTTACACTTAATAAATAGCCAGCAAAAACTTAAAGCAGTAAAATTAATTAAGGATAAAACAGATATTGGATTAAAAGACTGCAAGGATATAGTGGATCAATTGGAGAGTAATCCAAATTATTATGATGGACAAACTATTAGTAAAACGATTGTAAATTATTCAAAAACGAATGAGAAAAAAGGAAGTCATCTAATAAAAGAGAATTCATCTAACAAGAAGAATCTCCTCGTATTATTACTAATTCTCTTGGCATTTATAATGCTTTATATGTATTCTATTAAGTAATCGTCTAATAGAATACATATAAAAGCTATTTTAATAATTCTTTACTTTAAAAACTACAACTTTCAATTTCAGTAATCCTCAATGTATTCACCATACCTTTATCTTGTATAGGCATCGCTGCTAAACTAATCAACATATCACCAACATCTAGGTAGCCTTTTTTACAAGCAATTACATTTACATCTTCAATGGTTTCATCTGTAGTAACAAACTTATCATAATAAAATGCCGTAACACCCCAAAGTAAACTCAACTGTGTTAAAATACGTCTATTAGATGTGAAAACTAAAATATGAGATGATGGTCTCCATGCCGAAATCTGAAATGCTGTATAACCACTATTTGTTAAAGTAGATATCGCTTTTGCATTGATCTCGTTTGCCATATTAGCTGCGTGATAACAAATCGCTTTTGTTATATATCGTTTAGTACGAATATGTGGTGGTGATTGAGGTACCTCAATAAGAGGAGAATCTTCAACACTCCTTATAATATTAGACATTTGGCGAATAACTTGAACTGGATATTGCCCTACAGACGTTTCACCAGATAACATCACAGCATCTGCTCCGTCCATCACAGAATTCGCAACATCATTAACCTCAGCACGTGTTGGTGTTAAGCTAGTAATCATTGTTTCCATCATTTGGGTTGCAATTATTACAGGTATTCTTGCGCGTTTAGCTCTTAAAACTAATTGCTTTTGTATTAATGGTACTTCTTCTGCAGGAATCTCAACACCTAAGTCACCACGAGCTACCATTAAACCATCACAATAAGCAACAATTTTATCAATATTCTCAACTGCTTCTGGTTTTTCAATCTTAGCTATAATTGGAATTTTGTGCTCACTATGTTCAGAAATTAGCTTTTCTAATTCCATTAAATCTTCTGCGTGACGCACAAATGATAATGCTATCCAATCTACTTTTTGTCCAATGGCGAAAATAGCATCTTCAATATCTTTTTCAGTTAAAGCAGGTTGAGAAATATTAGTATTTGGTAAGTTAACTCCCTTTTTAGATTTTAAAGGTCCACCTTGTATAACTCTTGCTTTTACTTCACTTTTCTTATCTGTAGAAACAACTTCAAAAATTAATTTTCCATCATCTAAAAGAATACGTTCTCCTGGTTTTGCGTCTTGTGGAAACTTATCGTACGTCATGTAAACGCGTTCCTTTGTACCTTCGAAACGTTTACCTGTAGCGAAAATAATCTCATCACCTTCATTTACAATAACCTCACCTTTCATTGTTCCAACACGCAACTTAGGACCTTGTAAATCGCCTAAAATTGAAGCATTATAGCCAAACTCTTCATTGAGTTCTCTAATCATTTTTATACGTTCTTCAACGTCTTTATAATCGGCATGAGAGAAGTTAATTCTAAATACATTACACCCTTCATCTAACATGGCCTTTAATACTTCTTTTGTACTAGTTGCAGGACCTAAAGTGGCTACTATTTTTGTTTTCTTATTTTTTGTTGACATTAATTCAAAATATTAAATGGTCTTTCGACTTTATTTTTAACGGGTCTACCGTATAACTTGTTATAATTTGTGGAATGGCTTTTAATTTATTTAAGATCACCTTTTCATCTACATTCTGTATTTCATCTGAAATCTTAATGAAATAATCTACTTTTTTGTGTTCTGAAATTAAATTGAATGTTTTAAGAACTTTTTCACTTTCGCTAAATAATGTTCCCGTACTACTCAAACTATCTTGTTCCTTTTTACAGACGTTAGAAATTAAATTCCATAACACATATTCTGTTTCATTATCCCATTCAAAGATACTGTATGAGGATTCTAAATATTTAAAGTCTATATCCTTCTCCTTACGTTCTAACTTAAGCCCTAAGTGTTTATTGAGGACATATGCTAATCTATAATCTTCTAACCTACAATGAATCGCAATTAATTTATAGGAATCATCATAAAAATCATCTACTTGAAGTTTGTGTAAAGCCATACAATTATAACTTTGAGCGGTAAATATAGTATAATAAACGGTTAAATTCTGTAACAATACGTTAAGATTAACCTTAAAATTCTACGAAAACGTTATCGTAAAGCTTATTTAATTCCTTGTAGCGAATCTATTTATTGAAGATTTGTAATTTCATTCTGAAAAGCAAAAAAAGCACGTTTAGCTGCTTTTTCTTCTGCCTTTTTCTTTGAAGTTGCTCTAGCTTTTGAAACCACCTTACCATTTAAAGTTAGTTTTACAGAAAAATGTTTTAATTCATCTTTACCTGTATCTTCATACACCTGAAAGTCAAAAGTATGTTTCTCTTTTTGGCACCATTCTATAAGTAAACTCTTATAGCTAATTACCTTACCTTCTAATGCTTCTATATCTATATGCGGATTAATAACGCGAGTATTTATAAATTTTTCACAAAACTTATAACCTCTATCTAAATAAATGGCACCTACCAAGGCTTCAAAAAGATTACCATGAATGTTGTCTCCAAAATTAGATTTCGGAATTCTACTTTCAACAAAATCTATAAGGCGTAATTCTTCACCTAATTTATTAAGATGTTCTCTACTTACTACCTTAGAACGCATTTTTGTGAGGTAACCCTCATCACCATGTGGTACTTTTTCAAATAAATAAGCTGCTATTACAGAACCAATTATAGCATCACCAACAAACTCCAGACGCTCGTAGTTAATTGGATTTCCTTTATCGTCCTTTATATTCATAGAACGGTGCGTAAATGCCGTAATATAAATTGATTTAGATTTGGGCTTAAATCCAAGTATCTCTTTGAGTTGTACAAAAAAATTCCCGTCTACTGGAGAGCGGGAATTTAATATGTTACGAATGAAGCTCATTCGGGATTTAATCTAATTTTTTAAATAACACACAAGCGTTGTGTCCGCCAAATCCAAATGTATTACTCATTGCGACTTTAATATCTCGTTTCTGAGCTTTATTAAGCGTTAAATTTAATTCTGGATCAATGTTTTCGTCAACCGTTTCGTGATTGATTGTTGGTGGCACAATACCATGTTCCATTGCTAAAATTGAAGCAATAGATTCAATAGCACCAGCAGCACCTAACAAGTGTCCGGTCATTGATTTTGTAGAATTAATATTAATGTTCTTAGCATGGCTACCAAAAACTTCAGATATAGCTTTTAACTCGGCAACATCACCTAAAGGTGTTGAAGTTCCGTGTGTATTAATATGATCTACATCTTCAGGTTTTAAACCAGCATTTTCTAAACAATTTTTCATTACCGCAACAACACCAATACCATCTGGATGTGGCGCTGTCATATGATATGCGTCTGAAGATAAACCTCCACCTACAACTTCTGCGTAGATTTTAGCTCCTCTTGCTTTAGCATGCTCATACTCTTCTAAAACAATCGCACCTGCTCCTTCACCTAATACAAAACCATCTCGGTTAGCATCAAATGGTCTAGAAGCTGTTTGTGGATCATCGTTACGAGTACTCATTGCGTGCATAGCGTTAAACCCTCCCATACCAGCAATAGTAACCGCTGCTTCACTTCCTCCTGTAATAATCACGTCACAAGTTCCTAAACGAATTGTATTTAAGGCATCGATCATTGAATTTGCAGAAGAAGCACATGCAGATACTGTGGTATAATTAGGACCCATAAAACCATATTTTATAGATATGTTTCCTGGCGCTATATCAGCAATCATTTTTGGAATGAAGAATGGGTTGAAACGAGGTGTTCCGTCACCAGCAGCAAAGTTTAACACTTCTTCCTGAAATGTTTCTAAACCACCAATTCCAGCTCCCCAAATCACTCCAACTCTCAGTTTGTTTAGCGAATCTAGATCTAGCTTTGAGTCTACAATTGCTTCATCTGAAGCGACCATTGCATACTGCGAAAACTTATCCATTCGTTTTGCTAACTTTCTATCAATAAAGTCAGTAACTTCAAAGTTTTTTATTTCACAAGCGAACTTGGTTTTGAACTTTTCAGGGTCAAAATGTGTTACCGGAGCTGCACCACTTTTCCCACTAATAAGAGCTTCCCAATATTCATCTTTGGTGTTCCCTATTGGTGTAAGTGCACCTAAACCCGTTACTACGACTCGCTTTAATTCCATAAAAATTGAGTTATTATTTTGCTGCTTCTATATAAGAAACCGCTTGACCAACTGTTGCTATGTTCTCAGCTTGATCGTCTGGTATTTGAATATCGAATTCTTTTTCGAATTCCATTATTAATTCTACAGTATCTAATGAATCCGCTCCTAAATCGTTTGTGAAGCTTGCTTCAGTTACAACTTCGTTTTCATCAACACCTAATTTATCTACGATAATCGCTTTTACTCGTGATGCAATGTCTGACATAATTTTTTAATTTTAAGTTTTAATTAGATGGCAAAAATAAAAAACTTTATTTGAATATTCATCTTTACCGATAAAATGTGTTTTTAATTTAGTAAAAATAAACAGAAGTATTTTAAGTTTTACCCTAATTGTTAATTATTATTCTTTTTTTTGTTTGAATAATTGAAGAAATATACCTGTAAATGAAACGTATTGTAATTTTTGCGTCCGGAAGTGGCTCTAATGCTGAAAATTTAATTAAGTTTTTTCACAACAGCGATAATGCGTCTGTTATTCAAGTACTAACTAACAATCCTCATGCCAAAGTTTTAGATCGCTGTAAAAAACTAAATATTAGCGCCTTATCTTTTAATAGAATTGCTTTTTCTAAGTCTGAAGATGTCTTAAATATTCTAAATACATCGCAACCAGATCTTATTGTATTAGCTGGCTTCCTTTGGAAGTTTCCAGAGTTTATACTAAAAGCCTATCCTAATAAGGTGATAAATATACACCCAGCATTATTACCAAAATATGGAGGAAAAGGTATGTACGGTATGAATGTTCATAACGCTGTAGTGGAAAATAAAGAAACCGAAACTGGCATCACTATACATTATGTAAACGAAAATTATGATGAAGGAGCCATTATTTTTCAAGCTAAATGTAGTGTTTTACCTACAGATACGGCAGATGATGTCGCAGAAAAGATTCATTTATTAGAAATGGAACATTTTCCTAAAATTGTAAATAGCTTATTATAGTATATAAAATCTAAAGTGCATTTTCGTAGAATTTACACACATGAGCAAAAAGAAAAAGAAATATTATACCGTTTGGCAAGGCCATAAAAAAGGAGTCTTTAATTCTTGGAATGCCTGCAAGGCCCAAATTAAAGATTACCAAGGAGCGCAATACAAATCATTCCCAACACTTGATGAAGCCGAAAAAGCACTAGAAGGGAATTACTTTGATTATATAGGAAAAAACAAAACATTTTCAAGTGGACTCTCGGAAGCTGATCTTAAAAAAATAGGACAACCTAATTATAATTCCATATCAGTAGACGCAGCTTCAAGCGGAAATCCTGGCATTATGGAATATAGAGGAGTGGATACAAAGACAAAAAAACAGCTCTTCATTCAAGGCCCTTTTGAACAAGGCACTAATAATATTGGCGAATTTTTAGCCTTAGTTCATGGTTTAGCATTTTTAAAACAACACAATAGCGACCGTATAATGTATACAGATTCTAGAACAGCTATGAGTTGGGTGCGTAAAAAAACGTGTAATTCTAAACTAAAACGTAGTGCCAAAAACAAACCGGTTTACGATTTGGTGGATCGTGCTGTGGAATGGCTAAAGACTAATGAGTATTCTACCACTATAGTAAAATGGGAAACTAAGGCTTGGGGAGAAATTCCTGCTGATTTTGGAAGGAAATAAACCCAATTAGTATTGTGTTAAATGGTGTTTCACAAAGAATATATTTTACGTAAATTTGCATCATAATTCAAAAATCTTTTATGAGTAAATTAGTAATTGTTGGTACTGTAGCCTTTGATGCTATTGAAACACCTTTCGGTAAAACTGATAAAATTCTTGGCGGTGCAGCAACATACATTGGCTTATCAGCTTCAAATTTTAACGTAGATTCTGCTGCTGTCTCTGTTGTAGGTGGCGATTTTCCGCAGGAATATTTAGATCTTCTAAAAAATAGAAACGTAAATATTGAAGGTATAGAAATTGTAAAAGATGGCAAGACGTTCTTTTGGAGTGGTAAATATCATAATGATATGAACTCTCGTGATACGTTAGCTACAGAGCTAAACGTATTAGAGCATTTTAATCCAATTGTTCCTGAAAACTATAGAGATTCAGAAGTTGTAATGCTAGGAAATTTACATCCTATGGTACAACAAGGTGTATTAGACCAAATGACTAAGAAACCTAAGTTGGCAATTTTAGACACTATGAATTTTTGGATGGACATTGCTTTAGATGACTTATTGTCTGTAATTAAAAATGTCGATGTTATTACTATTAATGATGAAGAAGCAAGACAATTAACTGGAGAATACTCTTTAGTTGTTGCAGCGAGAAAGATTCATGAAATGGGTCCAAAATACGTAGTCATTAAAAAAGGCGAACATGGAGCCTTATTGTTTCATAATGATAATGTGTTCTATGCTCCTGCTCTTCCTTTAGAAGAAGTCTTTGACCCTACAGGTGCTGGAGATACTTTTGCTGGTGGTTTTGCTGGTTATTTAGCAAAAACAGGCGATTTCTCTTTTGAGAATATGAAAACAGCCGTCATCTACGGCTCTACTCTAGCGTCCTTTTGCGTGGAAAAGTTTGGAACAGAGCGCATGCAAAACCTAACAGATAAGGAAATCTATAAACGATTAGACCAATTTAAAAGTCTAACACAATTTGATATCGAATTAAATTAAAACCAACGCGCTCTAAATTGAGTGCGTTTTTTTTTGTCCTATACCCAATTGAACTTTATTAAATAACACTAGCAGAAAACAAAACATGAGCGATGCTTTAAAACATGAATGCGGAATTGCACTCATTAGACTTTTAAAACCTTTAGAATACTACAAAGAGAAATATGGTAGTGCATTTTATGGTGTAAATAAAATGTATTTAATGATGGAAAAACAGCACAATCGCGGACAAGATGGTGCTGGTTTTGCAAGTATTAAATTAGACGTTAAACCGGGAGAACGTTACATAAGTCGTGTGCGATCTATTGCGCAACAACCCATACAAGATATTTTTGCCCAAATTAATGAACGTATTAATGAGGAGTTAACTAATAATCCACAGTATCAAGATAATGTGGCTTTGCAGAAAAAGAACATCCCTTATATAGGAGAAGTTTTATTAGGTCATGTTCGTTATGGTACTTTCGGCAAAAACAGCGTAGAAAGTGTTCATCCTTTTTTAAGACAAAACAATTGGATGCACAGAAACCTTATCGTAGCTGGTAATTTTAATATGACCAATGTTAACGAGCTTTTTGATAATTTAATTGAAATTGGTCAGCATCCAAAAGAAAAAGCGGACACCATTACAGTAATGGAAAAAATTGGTCATTTCTTAGATGACGCTGTTTCAAAAATCTATAAAGACCTTAAAAAAGAAGGCTACAATAAAAATGAATGCTC
The DNA here is from genome assembly GCF_003386165.1 of Winogradskyella eximia. GTDB lineage: Bacteria > Bacteroidota > Bacteroidia > Flavobacteriales > Flavobacteriaceae > Winogradskyella > Winogradskyella eximia. The sequence goes on from NZ_QRDV01000001.1 coordinate 10,458, forward strand.
TCCATTAATTGCAGAACGTCTAAAAGTTGGAAAAATCTTAAAACATGCTGCAAAAAATTGGGATGGTGGTTATGCCATGGCAGGTTTATTAGGCCATGGAGATTCTTTTGTTTTAAGAGATCCTGCAGGCATTAGACCAGCTTATTATTATAAAGATGATGAAATTGTGGTGGTTGCCTCAGAGCGTCCTGTAATTCAAACCGTATTTAATGTTCCTTTTGAATCTGTTAAAGAATTAGATCCAGGACATGCCATCATTACTAAAAAGTCTGGTGAAACTAAAATTAAAAAAATATTAGAACCATTAGAACGAAAAGCATGTTCTTTTGAACGTGTCTATTTTTCTCGCGGAAGTGATGCTGAAATTTATCAAGAACGAAAAATGCTTGGTAGATTATTAATGCCAAAAGTTCTCGAAGCCATTAACAATGATACCAAAAACAGTGTGTTTTCATACATACCTAATACAGCAGAAACATCATTTTACGGTATGATTGAAACTGTTGAAGATCACCTTAATAAAAAGAAAACAGAATCCATATTAAACGGTAATGGTCAATTATCAACAGAAAAGGTTACCGAAATTTTATCCGAACGCCCGAGAATTGAGAAAATAGCCATTAAAGATGTTAAACTAAGAACCTTCATTACTGAGGATAGTAGTAGAGATGATTTGGTTGCACACGTTTATGATGTTACATATGGTGTTATAAAACCAACAGACAACTTAGTGATCATTGATGATAGTATTGTTAGAGGTACAACACTTAAAAAGAGTATCATTAAAATGATGGACCGATTAAACCCTAAGAAAATTGTTGTGGTTTCTTCAGCTCCTCAAATTCGCTATATTGATTGCTATGGTATAGATATGGCAAACTTGGAAACATTAATTGCTTTTAGAGCAGCTTTAGAATTATTAAAAGACAATAATCAATATCATATTGTAGAAGAGGTTTACCATAAATGTATTGAACAAGTTAACATGAAAGATAAAAATGTTGTTAACTACGTTAAAGAAATCTACGATAAATTTACAGACGAACAAATTTCAGATAAGATATCGGAGTTATTAGGTGGTGAAGATATAAATGCAGAGGTTAAAATTATTTTTCAACCTGTATCTAATTTACACAAAGCCTGTCCTAAAAACCTAGGAGACTGGTACTTTACTGGTAATTATCCTACTGCAGGAGGCAATAGAGTTGTAAATAGAGCTTTCATTAATTTTTACGAAGGCAATAAGGAACGTGCCTACTAAACGGTTCTAAAACAGCCTTTTATCCGATAAATATAGTATTTTATCGAAATAAAATGCATTTTATCCGATTATTGGTTCATTTTAACAAATTAAATCTACATTGGTCTCACCATAACATAAGTAGGTTAAGTTCATGGTAGATTTGGGGCAAAAAAAGGTGAACTTCGTTCACCTTTTTTTATACACCTTATTTAAAGTAACACTTTAAGTCATGCATTCAATAAAACCTAACTTTTACTCTTATTAAGTTAGAAACCTAGTACTTTCCACGCTTAGACTAATTTATAGGTCGTTTGTCCAAAAAATTGACTACTTAAAATAATGTCCACTTATATTTGACTCACCATAACATAAGTAGGTTAAGTTTATGGTAGATTTGGGGCAAAAAGGGTGAACATCTGTTCGCCCTTTTTCATACCCAATTCTTAAATAAAAATTTAGTAATACTAAAAAAATCCGAGCCTTTGTAAGACTCGGATTTTTCAATTTATTTAACACTAATAACGCTTAGCTTATTTAGCTTCAGCGTATCTTCTTTCAACTTCATTCCAGTTAATTACATTAAAGAATGCTTCAATATAATCTGGTCTTCTATTTTGATAATGTAAATAATACGCATGCTCCCAAACGTCTAAACCTAAAATTGGTGTGCCACCACAAGTAACACCTGGCATTAATGGGTTATCTTGGTTTGGCGTAGAACAAACCTCTACTTTACCTCCTTCATGAACACATAACCATGCCCAACCTGAACCGAATTGAGTTGCAGCAGCTTTAGAAAACGCATCTTTAAAAGCATCAACTGAACCAAATTCTGCTTCAATAGCATCTTTTAAATCACCAGACAAACGTCCTTTTCCTTCAGGATTCATTACCTCCCAAAATAATGAGTGATTGTAAAAACCACCTCCATTATTTCTAACAGCCTTATTATCCATATCTAAATTGATAAGAATATTTTCAATTGTTTTACCTTCTAAATCTGTTCCTTTAATAGCAGCATTTAAATTATTTGTGTAGCCTTGGTGATGTTTAGTATGATGAATCTCCATTGTGCGAGCATCAATATTAGGTTCTAAAGCATCGTAAGCATATTTTAATTTCGGTAATTCGAAAGCCATAATATTTTTGTTTTTAATTAGTTAATTATTTGTTTGAACTCAAATTTACAATAATGTCTGAGATTTTTTCTTAATAAACTATTAAGATTCCCTATTTTGGTATAAAAATTATCTCTTGCAAAATTCAACCTTCAAAATATATAATGCTTCTGCCGGAAGTGGAAAAACATTTACACTAGCAAAAGCTTATTTAAAAATATTAATTCAATCTAACAGTTACGATCAATTCAAATCTATTTTAGCGATTACGTTTACCAATAAAGCAGTCGGTGAAATGAAGGAACGTATTATAACTATGTTAAAATCGTTTTCGTCTGAAGAGAGTTTAAAAAACGCTCATCCAATGTTTGAAGCGATATGCGAAGAATTAAATATTAAACCCGAAATTCTTCATAATAAATCAAAACACATACTAAAACACATTATTCATAATTATGGTGCTTTTGATATTTCTACCATAGATGGCTTTACACATAGGGTTATTAGAACTTTTGCGCACGACTTAAAATTACCTGTTAATTTTGAAGTAGAGCTAGACCAAGAACGTCTTTTAAATGAAGCTGTTGATAGCCTTATCGCTAAAGCAGGAAGCGACAAAACACTAACTAAGGTTTTAGTGGATTTTGCAATTGAAAAAGCAGACGATGACAAAAGTTGGGATATTAGCTACGATTTTAATAAGATTTCGAAATTATTAGTCAATGAAAATGATCTATTTGCCATCAATACTTTAAAAGAGAAAACTCTTGAAGATTTTAAAGTTTTAAAACAGCAGTTAGCCAAAGAAATTATTCTGCTTGAAGAAAAAACTGAAAATATAGCATTTACGGCTTTAACTCTAATTGAAGAATCAGGTTTACAATTTAATGACTTCAATAGAAGTTCGCTTCCAAAACATTTTGAGAAATTAGCTGCTAAACAATTTTCGGTTGGGTTTGATGCCGCTTGGCAAAACGATTTAATTGAAGGCAATACACTTTACCCTAAACGTGTTTCTGATGATGTTGCATCAACTATTGAAAGTATTCAATCAAAATTATCGGAATATTTTGTTGCTTCAAAAACTTCAATTTTCAACATAAAACTAAAAAAAGGATTTTATAAAAACATTACACCTCTTTCGGTTTTAAATGCTATTAAAAATGAATTGGATCATTTAAAATCTGACCAAAATAAAATGTTGATTTCAGAATTCAACACTATTATTGGTAAAGAAATTAAAAATCAACCCACACCTTTTATATATGAGCGTTTAGGTGAAAAATTTAAACATTATTTTATTGATGAGTTTCAAGACACCTCAAAAATGCAATGGGAAAATTTAGTGCCATTACTAGAAAATGCACTTTCTGCAGCCAATGGTGATGCTATGCTGGTTGGTGATGCCAAGCAAGCTATTTACAGATGGAGAGGAGGTGAAGCTGAACAATTTATAAAGCTTTATAACAAGATTGACAATCCCTTTCAGCTAGAAGCTGAAGTATTACCTCTAGACACTAATTACCGGAGCGCCAAAGCAGTTATAGAATTTAACAATTCGTTTTTCGATTATTTAAGTGAAACTGCATTTAGTGAAGACGCTTATGCAGAACTTTTTAAAAAAGCGAAACAACAACCGCATAACACTTCAGAGGGTTATGTAAACCTTAATTTTTTAGATGTTCAAAAAGAAGATGATATTCACGAAATGTATGCTAGTGAGGTTTTAAAAACCATAAAGCAATGCCAAGACGATGGATTTCCTTTAAATGATATTTGTGTTTTGGTTAGAAAACGAAAAGAAGGTGTTGCTATTGCAAATTATCTTAACGAAAATGATATTAAAATTACATCATCTGAAACTTTGCTTTTAAAAAATTCGGATAAGGTTAATTTCCTTAATTCATTTTTAAAATTACTTGTTCAACCAAATAATGATAGCTTAAAAGTTGAAGTACTTTCCTATTTAGCAGAACAACGTGAAACGCAAGACAAACACTTATTTTACAAAACCTTTTTAAGACAAGATTTAGATGAGATGTTTTCAGAATTACATCAACTACATATTTATATTGACAAAAATCAATGCCTTCAATTGCCGCTTTATGAATTAGTAGAACATCTAATTAGAATGTTTAATTTAAATGAATCATCAGATGCGTATCTTCAATTTTATTTAGATGTTGTATTAGAATTTACGCAAAAACAAAATTCGGATTTGGCTGGTTTTATCAATTACTTTGAAAAGAAAGCAGATAAATTAAGTGTAGTCACACCAGAAAACATGAATGCTGTTGAGATAATGACGATTCATAAATCTAAAGGATTAGAATTTCCTGTAGTGATATTTCCTTATGCAGATCTTAATATTTATAGAGAATTAGAACCAAAAGTTTGGTTTCCGGTAAACTCAACAGACTACAATGGCTTTAATACTTTGTTATTAGATTACAAAAAAGATGTAGAGCATTTTGGCGAGACGGGAAAACTAATTTACAATACGCATCAAGCACAATTAGAATTAGACAATATTAACTTACTCTATGTTGTACTAACTAGAGCTGTGGAGCAATTGTACATTATTTCGAAAAAAGATATTAGCTCAAAAGGTGAAGTAAATAATAACACCTATTCTGGGAAGTTTATTAACTTTTTAATTAAAGAAAATAAATGGAATGACAACCAACTGAGTTATAGTTACGGTACAAAAACACCAAATAAAAATTCAGAAGAACAAGAGACTACACCAAGTGCTCTAAAGCTAATATCCGTTCCTAAAGAAGACCATAATTTAAAAATTGTTACCAAATCTGGCTTACTTTGGGATACACATCAAGAAGCAGCCATGGAGCGTGGTAATCTAGTGCATTTAATATTATCTAAAATAAAGACCTTTGAAGACTTAGACTTTGCTTTTAATGATTTATTGATTTCCGGAGACATTACTACCGAAAACAGTACAATTTTAAAGAACTTAGCTTTACAGATTATAGAGCACCCTAAATTAGAAGGTTATTTTCAAGACGATTATACGATATATAATGAACGTGATATCATTACGAGTTCTGGTCAACTTATAAGACCAGACCGACTAAATATTAATTCAAAAAATGAAGCTATTATTATAGATTACAAAACTGGTGAAGCCAAAGAGTCTTATGCAAATCAGCTTAACAATTATGAAGTTGTTTTAAATCAGATGAATTTAACTGTGATTCATAAATTATTGGTTTATATAAATGACACAATTGAAGTTATTGAAGTCTAATTTTTCCTAGTATCTTTGTTTAAACAACAAAATTAAAATTATGTACGGAGATATAAAAAACCATTTACAACAAGAAATAGAATCTATAAAAGAGGCTGGTCTTTTTAAAGAGGAACGTATTATCACATCTCCTCAAGGAGCAGAAATAACACTAAATACAGGGCAAAAAGTTTTAAATTTCTGCGCTAATAATTATTTAGGATTATCATCCCATCCAGATGTTATACAAGCGGCAAAAGATACTATGGATACACATGGTTTTGGGATGTCTTCAGTCCGATTTATTTGTGGCACTCAAGATATTCATAAAGAGCTAGAACAAAAAATTGCCGATTTCTACGGAACAGAAGACACTATATTATACGCTGCAGCTTTTGACGCTAATGGTGGAGTTTTTGAACCTTTATTAACTGCTGAGGATGCTATTATTTCAGATTCATTAAATCATGCTTCTATTATTGATGGCGTAAGATTATGTAAGGCAGCAAGATATCGTTACCAAAATAACGATATGGCAGATTTAGAAACACAGCTAATTGAAGCAAATGCTAAAGGGGCACGTTTCAAAATTATAGTAACTGATGGTGTATTTTCAATGGATGGTTTAGTTGCACCATTAGACAAAATATGTGATTTAGCTGATAAATATGATGCCATGGTGATGATTGATGAATGTCATGCTACTGGTTTTATTGGAGAAACTGGTATTGGTACACTTGAAGAAAAAGGGGTTCTAGGTAGAATAGACATTATCACAGGAACTTTAGGAAAAGCCCTTGGTGGAGCAATGGGAGGTTACACAACAGCTAAAAAAGAAATTGTTGAATTACTACGTCAGCGCTCTAGACCTTATTTATTTTCAAATTCTTTAGCTCCTGCAATTGTTGGTGCTTCAATTAAAGTATTTGACATGCTTAAAAATGATACTACGCTCAGAGATAAAGTAGATTGGAATACCAAGTATTTCAAAAAAGGTATAAAAGAAGCAGGTTTCGATATTGTAAATGGAGATTCTGCTATCGTACCCGTAATGTTATATGATGCCAAATTATCTCAAACTATGGCAAACATGCTATTAGAAGAAGGTATATATGTTATTGGTTTCTTTTATCCAGTAGTCCCAAAAGATAAGGCAAGAATAAGAGTACAACTTTCTGCGGCACATGATAGAAACCAGTTAGATAAGGCTATTTCTGCATTTGTAAAAGTTGGGAAAATATTAGAAATTATTTAAAACAATTACAAACTCGCTATTTTAGGGGTAAATCACAATATTTTTATACATTTATCTTTGTTAATAAAATTTAACAACTTACTTTTGCCTACAATTAACACTTAAAAATTTAAAATTAACTAGAATATGAAAAATCTTAGCAGATTATTTTTTGTTGCAGTGCTTATCGCAAGTTTTAGCACTTCTAATGCTCAAGACAAGAACAATCCCTGGGCTATTACAATTGGCGCTAACGCTGTTGACTTTTACCCAGTAGGAGAAGACGCACCTCAAGGAGAATATTTTGACCAATACTTTAATACAAAGGATCATTGGAACATTCTTCCTTCACTTTCTACAGTCTCAGTTTCAAGATATTTAACTGATGGCTTTACTTTTACTGCTAAAGGTTCTATAAACAGAATTGATAAATTCGGAGACTCTTCAGTAGATGACTTAAATTATTACGGTTTAGATGGTAAAGTTTCTTACAGCTTAATGGAAGTTATCAAATCTAAAACTATCGACCCTTATTTAGGTGTTGGTGGTGGTTACACTTGGGTTGACGAAATCGGAGCTGGAACATTAAACGGATCTTTTGGTTTTAACTTTTGGTTTACTGAAAACTTAGGTTTAAATCTTGAATCTACTTACAAGCATGCTTTTGAAGATTATTTATCTAGTCATTTCCAACATTCAGTTGGTTTTACATTTAAATTTGGTGGTACTGATACTGATGGTGACGGTGTTTACGATCATGAAGATGCTTGTCCTGACGAAGCTGGTTTAGAAATCTTCAATGGCTGTCCTGATTCTGATAATGATGGTATCCAAGATTCTAAAGATGACTGTCCTTATACTGCAGGTTTAGCTGAATTTAACGGTTGTCCTGATTCTGATGGAGATGGTGTAATGGATAAAGATGATAACTGTCCTGAAGTTGCTGGATTAAAAGCTTTAGCTGGTTGTCCTGATGCTGATGGTGACGGTGTTGCTGATGGTGTTGATAAATGTCCTAATGAAGCTGGTCCTATTGCAAATAACGGTTGTCCTTGGGCAGATACTGACGGTGATGGTGTATTAGATAAAGATGATAAATGTCCTAACGAAGCTGGTACAGCTGCTAATAATGGTTGTCCAGAAGTTAAGCCTACTGAAGAAGTAGTGAAAGCATTAAACACTTATGCAAGATCAATATTATTTGACACTGGTAAAGCTAGTTTCAAAAAACAAACTGACCCAATATTACAAGCTATGGTTGTAATCTTCAAAGAATATCCAAAAGCGGATTTCTCTATTGAAGGTCATACTGATAGTCAAGGTCCAAAAGCAAGTAACCAAGCATTATCTGAAAGAAGAGCTAATGCAGTTAGAGATTACTTAATTGCTAACGGAATTAGCGCTGCAAGATTAACTGCTGCTGGTTTTGGTGAGTCTAATCCTATTGCAAACAACAAAACTGCATCTGGAAGAAAAGAAAACAGACGTGTAGAGGTGAAGTTGAAAAACTAATCACATCTAAAATATATTAAAAAAACGCCTCGATATTCGGGGCGTTTTTTATTTTTATAGAATGGTAAGTTTTATAAAATCAGTTCTCATCGATCTTCAAAGCAAACACTTAAAATTAGAAGATCTATCATTTATTCTTCCAAGCAAACGTGCTGGTGTTTTTCTTAAACATCACCTTTCCACATTAATAGATCAACCCGTATTTTCTCCACAAATACTTAGCAGTGAAGAATTTGTTGAAGAACTTTCTGGATTACAAAAGTTACCAAATACAGATTTATTATTTAGACTATACGAAACGTATATAGAGCTTAATGATAACACAGATCAAGAACCTTTTGAATCATTTTCTAAATGGGCCCAAATACTTTTACAAGACTTTAATGAGATTGATCGCTATCTCATACCTCAAGAGCAAATATTCGATTACTTAAATGCCATAAAAGAGCTTAATCATTGGTCTTTGGAAAGCAACCCTACCAACCTTATTAAAAACCATTTAAAATTCTGGAAACAGCTTAAAACATATTATTCAGCCTACACCAAAAATCTATTGAATTCAAAACAAGGCTATCAAGGTTTAATTTACAGAGAAGCAGTAGACAACTTAGAGCATTACATAGAAAGCTCTAAAGGGAAAATACACATATTTTTAGGCTTCAATGCATTGAACACCGCTGAGTCTCAAATTATTCAAGGTTTGTTAAAAAATGATTTAGCTCATATTTATTGGGATATTGATGACGCATTTATTAATGACTCTATACATGATGCTGGTTGGTTTACAAGACAACATAGAAAACAATGGAATTATTTTAATGACCACACTTTTAATTGGGTAACAAATCACTATACAGAAGAAAAACAAATTCAAACTATTGGTATTCCTAAACTTGTTGGACAAGCAAAATATATTGGGCAGATATTAGAAGAACTCACTCAAAAAGAAACCAACCTTTCAAAAATTGCAGTTGTATTAGGTGAAGAACAACTATTACTTCCGGTTTTAAACTCAATTCCAAAATCAATAGATAAACTTAATGTTACAATGGGATTACCATTGCAATATGTACCTCTAGCTTCATTCTTTGAACAGCTTTTTAATATCCATAAAAACAATCCGAAGCAATTCTATTATAAAGATGTCATTGGTTTATTATCTCATCCTTCTATATATCCATTATTTAGCATATCTACACAAAATGTATCAAGCAATATTGTAGCTTCTATCCAAAAAAATAATACAGTATATATATCCTTAACTGAACTTAAGGAAATTGCTCAATCACACAAAGAACTTATAGAATTATTATTCAAAACTTGGGACAATACATCGCAAATAGCATTGCAAAGCTGTTCTGAACTCATTTTAAAAATGAAGGCCAATTTTGAGACAAATAAGGAAAGTCATAGTCTAGAATTAGAATATTTATATCGCTTCAATACCTTATTCAATCAATTATCTCAACTAGATTCAACTTACAAATATCTTAATTCAATTACAGCCTTACAATCTATTTACCAAGAGTTATTGAGCACCGAAACATTAGATTTTAAGGGAGAACCCCTAGAAGGACTTCAAATTATGGGTATGTTAGAATCTCGTGTTTTAGATTTTGAAACGGTAATTATTAGCTCTGTAAATGAGGGAATTCTACCTTCAGGAAAAACAAATAATTCGTTTATTCCATTCGATGTAAAAATTGAAAATAAACTACCAACTTTTAAAGAAAAAGACGCCGTTTATACCTATCATTTCTATAGACTTTTACAACGTGCTAAAAATGTATATATATTGTATAATACCGAAATTGACGCCTTAAAGGGAGGAGAGAAAAGTAGATTTATAACGCAATTAGATATCGAAGGTATACATAATATAAAGCATCAAATAATCGCACCAAACGTGCCTAATATTGAACAAAAATTACAACAAATAATTAAAACGCCAACTGTCATTGAACAACTAAAAGTGTTATCTAGCAAAGGTTACTCCCCCTCTTCCCTAACCAATTACATTCGCAATCCAATAGATTTTTACTATGAAAAAATATTAGGCATAAAAGAATTTGAAGAGGTTGAAGAAAATATTGCAGCTAACACATTAGGTTCTGTTATTCATAATTCATTAGAGGATTTTTACAAACCTTTAGAAGGTTCCCAATTGACCATAGAACACGTTAAATCTTTTAAAAGTGAGACCAAAGCAATGGTCACTAAACATTTTGAAGAGCTCTACAATAAAGGTGGGTTTTCTAACGGAAAAAACCTCATTATTTTTGAAATTGCCCAACGTTATATTTCCAACTTTCTCAATCAAGAAATTGAGAGTCTAAAACAAGGAAATGAAATAAAAATTCTTTCCATTGAAGCAGATGAAGACATCTCTATTAAAATTGAAGGTTTAGATTTTCCTATTAAATTAAAAGGGAAAGTAGATAGAATTGATAGCTTTAATGGTGTTACTAGGGTAATAGATTATAAATCTGGAAAAGTAGAACAAAACAAAGTAGAAATTGTTGATTGGGAAGATCTATGTTCCGATTACAACAAATACAGCAAGTCTTTTCAAGTGTTATGTTATGCCTATATGATGAAACAACAGAACCGTATTGAATTACCAATAGAAGCAGGTATTATTTCTTTTAAAAATCTAAACGAAGGCTTTTTAAAATTCGGAAAAAAACCGTCTTCTCATTCCAGAACAAAAGATCAATTAATAACACAAGATACTTTAGATAATTTTGAAGTTGAACTTAAAAAACTCATCACAGAAATCTGTAATCCTAAGGTAGATTTTATTGAAAAAGAAATTGACTAATGCAAATTGAAAAAAACATCGTTTTAGAACGAATAGACAAAAAACCCATTTTAATTGACACCTTTTATTCTGATGAAATAAAGCAAAAATCCGTCATTATTTTTTGCCACGGCTACAAAGGTTTTAAAGATTGGGGAGCTTGGAATCTAATGGCAACATATTTTGCTAAATCTGGATATTGTTTTGTGAAATTCAATTTTTCACATAATGGAGGCACAATAAATGACCCAATAGATTTTCCGGATCTAGAAGCCTTTGGTAATAATAACTACACTAGAGAGCTCGATGACCTAAATGACGTTATGGATTGGGTTCAGTCTCATTTCAAAAACAATCCCAATATAAACACAAATGAGATATCCCTAATTGGACATAGCCGAGGTGGTGGAATTGTATTGCTAAAATCTGCAGAAGATAAAAGAATCACTAAACTCATTACTTTAGCAAGCGTGAGTGATTTTGCTAGTAGATTTGGCTCTACAGAAGAAATTATAAAATGGAAAAATGATAGTGTAAAATATGTTACTAATGGCAGAACCAAACAACAAATGCCACATTATTATCAATTTTTTGAAGATTTTAAGGCAAATGAAACAAGACTTGATATTGCTTCTGCTACAAAAAAAATAGACATACCCATTTTAATTATTCATGGAGACAAAGACACATCTGTAAACATAAATGAAGCTAACAACATTGATAATTGGAGTTCTAATAGTAAATTGGAGATTATCACAGACGCAGATCACGTGTTTAATACTAATCACCCTTGGACAAAGGGCGAGCTTTCAAGTGAATTAAAATCCGTAGTTTCAAAAATTATAAATTTTATTTCATAAAAAAAGGCATGCTCAAAACATACCTTTTTGTGGAGAAGATCGGGCTCGAACCGACGACCTCTTGACTGCCAGTCAAGCACTCTAGCCAACTGAGCTACATCCCCAAAATTTCTATATATTTATTTTAATCCACTTAAGACCAAAACAGGTATTTTACTACTATGAAAATCCTTCTTTAAAATTGTATTCTTTTCCCAAAGCTTCTTAAAGAAACCTCTTTTTCGTCTTACTACACATAATAAATCTGGGTCATTCATTTTGTGGTGCTCTAAAAATGCCATAAATGTAGTTGGACTTTCTGCCTGTATTGTTGTTGATATAAGAGATTTTAATTCGTCATTAACATCAAAATCATGTTTTTTATGATGTGGTGTTTTTACCAAAAGTAACGCAACATTAGCATCAAATTGAGTTTTGATAGCTTTTAAAGGATATAAAACATTCTCTTTTCTTATAGTTGCAGATTTTAAAGCTAATAAAAGTTTTGAAAAAGGCTTAAAAACATAACCTTCTGGCACAACTAAAGCAGGAATCTGAGTTTGTTTTATAATCTTACCAGATGTTTTACCTAAATAAACTTCGTCTTTAATAGAGTTTGTTCTTGGCTCTAAAATAATGAGATCAACTTCCAAAGCATTACAAACCTTTTCTAGGGTATCAATTAATTTTCCTTTAAATGTTTTGGTAATAACTTCCACTCCTTTTGTGTCTATTGATGCCACATGACTTTCTAAAAACGACTTTGATTCAGCTTCTAAAATATGGTCTATTTTAATCATAGTACCAGCTTTAGTATAAACGTTATATATTTGAATAACATAAACTTTAGCACCAAACACTTTTGCAAAATCTACAGCATATTGTAAATGTGACTTTGCGTTTTTTGAGGAACCAACAGGAACTAATATCGTTTTCATCTATAGAAAATTAAGGTTTAAATTACCACAAAAGTACACATTATAAATGATTCGTAAAGCAGAAGAAAAAGATATTGAACCTATTTTAGAAATTACCAAAGCCTGTGCTAAACACATGATTTCTAATGGTATTTATCAATGGAACGAGCATTACCCAAACAAATCTGCTTTTAAAAATGATATTATACGTAATGAACTTTATGTTATAGAATTGAAATCTAATATAATTGGCTGTATAGTAATTACAACACTTATGGATTGTGAATATGAGCCTATTAAATGGTTAACTCATAATAAAAACAACCTCTATATTCATCGGTTAGCAGTTCATCCAAAACAGCAAGGATTAGGTTACGCTAAACAACTCATAACTTTTGCTGAACAATTTGCTATTGATAACTACTATAGCTCTATTCGATTAGATACCTTTTCACAGAACAAAAGAAACCAAAAATTTTACGAACTTCGCGGTTATAAACGATTAGGCAATATTTACTTTCCAAAGCAAAGTGAATTTCCTTTTTACTGTTACGAATTGGTATTGTGAGCACAGCTATAACTTTAAAACAAATTAACAAATTGGCGATTCCTGCTTTAATTTCAGGAGTATCTGAACCTATTTTGTCTTTAACTGATGCTGCAATTATTGGTAATATGGAACAGAATGCCACAACATCTTTAGCTGCTGTTGGTATTGTTACTACATTTTTATCCATGTTAATTTGGGTTTTGGGACAAACAAGAAGTGCTATTTCTTCCATTATTTCACAATACTTAGGTGCCGGAAATGTAGAAGCAGTGAAAAATTTACCAGCACAAGCTATTTTTGTAATTACAACACTTAGCCTTATAATTATAGCTGTTACGTATCCACTGGCTTCGCATATTTTTAAACTTTATAATGCCTCAGGAGACATTCTAAATTATAGTGTAGACTATTATCAAATTCGGGTTTTTGGATTTCCATTTACATTGTTTACAATAGCTGTTTTTGGGACCTTTAGAGGACTTCAAAACACCTATTTCCCAATGTTAATTGCTATTTCTGGGGCATTGGCTAATATTATTCTAGACTTTGTTTTTGTCTATGGTATTGAAGGTTATATTCCTGCCATGCACATTAAAGGTGCTGCTTATGCTAGTGTTATTGCGCAATTAATTATGGCTTTACTTTCAGCATATTATTTACTAAAAAAAACAGATATTCCTTTAATCGCAAAATTGCCTTTTAATCCTGAAATGAAACGTTTCGCGTTAATGATTCTTAATTTATTCATTAGAACCATCGCTTTAAATATTGCTTTGTATTTTGGAACGAGCTTTGCCACAAAATATGGTGAAAGCTACATCGCAGCTTACACTATTGCTATTAATTTATGGTTTTTAGGAGCTTTTCTTATTGATGGATATGCAAGCGCCGGGAACATCTTATCAGGAAAATTATTTGGCGCCAAAGATTACAAAAGTCTATTAGAACTCAGTAATAAATTGATTAAATATGGCATTTTTGTTGGGCTTTTTATTGGTGTAATTGGTGCTGTATTCTACTACCCTCTAGGAAATCTTTTTAGCAATGATGAAAACGTACTGAAGGAATTCTATAAGGTGTTTTGGATTGTTTTGGCCATGCAACCCTTATGTGCTCTAGCCTTTATTTTTGATGGTGTTTTTAAAGGACTAGGTAAGATGAAATATCTTAGAAACGTTTTGTTATTTTCTACATTGGTAATTTTTGTTCCTGTAATATTTTGGGTAGATAACCTAGATTATAAGCTTTATGGTATTTTTATTGCATTCACGCTTTGGATGATAGCACGTGGTTTGCCATTAATTATAAAATTTAGAAAAACATTTATTCCTCTAGCGCAAAACACTTAAATTTGACCAATACAATTTACTTCTATAATGAGCTTATTAATAACAGTATTACAAGACGTTAAAATAGACGAAAAACTTAAAAATGCACCAGACGGCGACTATGGTATTGGCATTTTTATTGGTACACTTTTACCTTTTGTAGTTTTAGTTATTATAGCTTTTATAATCTATAGATATAATAAAAACAGATATAAAGACAATTAATATGGATATACTTGGCTTTTTAGGCGGAAATGGCTTGTTCCTTATACTAGGGTTAGTACTTATAATTATATTTTTCTACAATAAATATAAAAGACGTTAATATAGGTTTACCGCGTTTTTAACCAACCTGTAATACTCAATCTTTGTGTATTTACTGGTTTTACTTCATGCTCTAATTCTTGGCTTTCAAAAATAACAACTTTGCCAGGAAATGGGTAAATCGTTTTGTCTTCACCATCTAAATATAGCACGAGCTCACCACCATTTTCGGGTTTCCAATCTTCACTATTTAAATAACAAACAAAAGATAATTTACGTCTATCATCATTCTGAAATGTATCTAAATGTCGTTTGTAATAGGTGTCCTTAGGATAAATGGCATAATGGAATTCCTTCTGATTAATACCAAGGAAACACGTGCGATTGAGGTAATCTTTTAAGTCATTGATTTTGTTGAAGAATAATTGCTCGGCAGAATTGATAACATTTTCATCTATCCAAAGAATAATATCACCACGTACCGCTTTTTTTACTAGCGCATTCGCCTTATTACCAATAGCCGATTTTTTAAACGCATCTTCTTCATACTTTAAAAGCAAAGAATGTCTTAATGCAATAACCTCATCTTCTGAAAAAAAATCATCAACAATACTATATTTTTGCGATGAAATGTCTAAAATAACACGCTCATAAAGCGAATTTTCAACAAACGGAATAGCTTCGAAAAGGCTACTCACCGTGACTTTTAAAGAAATTTAATCCTTTCATTATTTTTTAAAAATTTAAAAAAAGTGCGCAAATGTAATCTAAAAAGCCATTCCTTTTACATTTATAATATCTTTGCACTATAATTTAAAATCGCATGAGTAAAATTCGCATTACAAAACAATTTTCTTTTGAAACAGGTCACGCCTTATACGGTTACGACGGAAAGTGTAAAAATGTCCACGGTCATAGTTACCACCTTTTTGTTACCGTAATTGGGACACCAATAGCCGATTCCAACCATGTAAAATTTGGAATGGTGATTGATTTTGGCGATTTAAAGAAGATTGTAAAAGAAGAAATTGTAGATGTTTTTGACCATGCTACGGTTTTTAATAAAAATACACCACACGTAGAATTAGCTAGAGAATTAGAAGCTAGAGATCATAATGTGTTACTCGTAGATTATCAGCCAACAAGTGAAATGATGGTGATTGATTTTGCTGAAAAAATAAAACAGCGTTTACCAGAAACTATAAAATTACATTCTTTAAGGCTTTCAGAAACAACATCTTCTTTTGCTGAATGGTACGCTAGTGATAATGACTAAAACTAATCACATACATATTGCGGACGGAAAGAAGATTTATTTCGCATCAGATAATCATTTAGGAGCACCAACAAATGAAGCGTCTCGACCTCGTGAAAAAAAATTCGTCGCTTGGTTAGATGACATCAAACATGATGCTGCTGCTATTTTTTTAATGGGAGATCTCTTCGATTTTTGGTTCGAATATAAAACCGTTGTTCCTAAAGGATTTACTAGAACCCTTGGCAAACTAGCTGAAATTGCTGATTCCGGAATTCCGATTCATTATTTTGTGGGTAACCACGATTTATGGATGAATGGCTATTTTGAAGAAGAATTAGGTATTCCTGTTTATCATAAGCCTGAAGAATTCACGTTTAATGACACCTCTGTCTTTATTGGTCATGGTGATGGTTTAGGACCAGGAGATAAAGGCTATAAACGCATGAAAAAAGTGTTTACGAGTCCATTTTTTCAATGGTTATTCAAATGGATGCATCCTGATATTGGAGTTAAAATTGGGCAATATATGTCTGTAAAAAACAAAATGATTTCAGGCGATGATGATGCAAAGTTTTTAGGAGAAGAGAATGAATGGTTAGCGGTATATTGCAAACGTAAACTCGAAGATAAACACCGAGATTATTTTGTATTTGGTCATAGACACTTGCCTTTAGAAATTGACTTAAATGAAAAATCTAAGTATATCAACTTAGGCGACTGGATTCAGTATTATACTTATGGTGTTTTTGATGGTGAAACTTTTGAATTGAAGACATATTAAACAACTTCTTTTTCGTGCGCTTTAATATCTTCTTGTAAATCAAGATCCCTTAATGGCTGATTCTTAACACCGATAACAACAACAACTATAAGTGTAATAGTACCACCAAGTACAACCGCTAACGGAGCTCCAAAAATTTTGGCTGCTATTCCACTTTCAACAGCACCTAACTCATTTGATGACCCTACAAACATTGAGTTTACTGCACCTACGCGTCCTCTCATATGATCTGGTGTTTTTAATTGTAATATTGTTTGACGCACAACCATAGAAATCCCATCAAAAACACCTGCAAAGAATAAGGTTAAAACACTAAGCCACATTAATTTTGATGCTCCAAAAATTATCATACAAATCCCAAAACCAAAGATGGAAATGAGTAATTTCTTTCCTGTATTTTTTGTAATAGGAATATAGGTTGTGGCTAACATAGTTATAATACTACCTGAAGAAAGTGCTGCATTTAAAATACCTAAACCTCTTGGACCAGCATCTAAAATATCTTTAGCAAAAACAGTAAAAATAGCAACAGCTCCACCAAACAACACAGCTATCATATCTAAGGTTAATGCTCCTAAAACAACTTTATCATTAAATACAAAATTCAGTCCAGATTTAAGGCTTTCCTTTACGGTTTCGCTATTTCCTTTATTTAAAATAGGTTTTTTGCTTATGCCAAAGACTAATATTAGTGATATCATTACTAAAAAGAATATGATACCAAGTGTAAAATGAACATCAATCCAGGCAATTAAAAACCCACCACATAATGCTCCAAAAACATTTGCACCTTTCCAAGTACTACTGCTCCAAGTAGCTGCATTTGGATATATTTTCTTTGGTACAAGTAAAGCTATGAGAGAAAAGATAGTTGGACCAAAAAACGCTCTTAAAACACCACCAAAAAACACCAATCCATAGATGCTGTATAACACAAAATTCATTTCCCATGTAGATTCTATTTGGTCTGAAGTAAGCCAAAATAAACCAAAACTTATTAAAGAAAATAGCGCAATACACAGTGTGAAAAGGTTTCGTTTTTCCTTTTTGTCAACAATATGTCCTGCAAAGGGAGCAAGAAAAAAAGCAGGTAAAAACTCACACAAACCAATTATGGCAAGGCTTAATTTATCATCAGTCATTGAATACACTTGCCACTCAATAACTACAAACTGCATAGACCAACCAAAAACCAATGCAAAACGCACTAATAAAAAGATGTTGAATTCTTTAATTCTAAGTGCTGCGTAGGGATCGTTTTTAGCCACTGTATTATTCAATTAATTTAAACTCAACGCGTCTGTTTAGTTGCCTTCCTTCTTCAGTTTCATTATCTGAAATGGGTTGAGAGCTTCCAAATCCAAAAGACTTTATCTTAGACACATTAAGACCTTGCGAAATTAAATAATCTGCAACAGATTTTGCACGTTGCTTTGATAATTCTTTATTCCTTTTATCTAAGCCAACATTATCTGTATGACCGTAAATTTCTATACTTAAATTAGAGTTTTTACTAAGATGATTATACAATTGATTTAGCTCTTCTTTTGAAACATCTAACAATTCTGCTTTATCAAATTCGAATAGCACATTTTTGAAGGTGTAAACTTCGTTGACTTTGATGATTGGTTCCTCAATATTCTCTTCAATCTCTTTTATGTCTTCTTTTTCTAAAGGTTCTATTGAGACATCGTCTATGTAGTAATAGGAAAACGATTCATATTTAGTTTGTCTAGCTTTACTTTTTTTAGTGTTAGAATTTGTATTAAAATTACCAATAGCAAAATAATTTTCAAATCCTTCCGCCGTATAAGTAAAGGAGACCTCTATCCATTCTTTATCATTGTCATAAAACTCTTTACTAAACGTTGGACGAAAAGCTAAGCTTGGATGATGTTTAGCGATGAGTTTTGCATTAATATTAGTATTGGATTTAAAATTAGCTTTTTTAGATGTCATCATAATTCCTAACTCTTTAAGCGCATATCTTGAATTCTCGGCTAAACTGATATGAAATTTCACTTGATATTTATTTCCTCGTTTTAAGGTAGACTTTAAACTGCCTTGAACATATTCTCTATAATTCTTTTTGAAATAGATGTAAATTCCAGCATAAGCATTCCCTGTTCTTGCTTTTTGATAACCATTGAAGTTTTGAAAACCCATTTTATCACTACATGAATTAAAATAATCCGTTGTTCCATTATTTGGATTGGTCCAATTTTTTACATTTCTATGAAATAAGCTCATATCCCTAGGACAATCGTAGAAATCTTCAAAACTTGGGTTGTGTACTAAGTTTTGACTTGTTGATATAATGCCACAAAAAAGGAGGAGCAATAGAATTGGTTGTTTCATGTTTTATCAACGAAAAGGGATAGATTATATTTTATACCTACAAGGTTTTGTACACCTTACAAGATTTATCATTCTTTTATATCCTTCAATTTCAATTGTAAACTCACATTGCCATTCCAATGATTTTCGTCAATAGCGTAGGCAGCACTAAATGGTCTTTTGCTTTTAATAATGTCAATTTTATCGCCTAAGCCAAAACCAATGCAAACGATTTTATCACTGAATGATTGCGTCGCTGTAATGCGTAAATGTTTATCGTCTTCACCAACACATTTTCCGTAACCAGTGTCTTTCAGATTTTGCGACATAAAAGTTGGCGACATATTCCCAGGGCCAAATGGTGCAAACTGTTTTAAGATTCGCATTAATTTATCATTGATTTCTCCTAATTCAATATCTAAATCTATTTTAAGTTCTCGTGTTAGAAGTTTAGGATCAATGGTTGCTTTAACAACACTTTCAAACTTAGCTTTAAAGGCTTCGTAATTTTTTGGATCTAAAGTTAAACCTGCTGCGTATTTATGACCTCCAAATTGTTCAATATGTTCTGAACAAGCTTCCAATGCATTATACACATCAAAACCTGAAACGGAACGTGCCGAAGCCGCTAATTTATCTCCACTTTTTGTGAACACTAAGGTTGGTCTATAATAAGTTTCAATTAAACGTGATGCCACAATACCAATCACCCCTTTATGCCAAGTTTCATCATAAACAACTGTGGTAAATCCTTCTTGCTCGTTATTCTCTTCAATTTGAATTAAGGCTTCTTCTGTAATACGTTTATCGGTTTCACGACGATCTGTGTTAAACTCATCAATATCTACGGCATATTTTGCAGCGAGATTAAAATCGGTTTCGGTTAAAAGTGTTACAGCGTGGTTGCCGTGTTTCATTCGTCCGGCTGCATTAATTCGAGGTGCGATAATAAAAACCACATCTGTAATAGTAAGAATGTCCTTTTTAACCTCAGCGATAATCGCTTTCATTCCAGGTCTTGGGTTGGTATTTATAATGTTTAAACCCATATAAGCCAAAGCTCTATTTTCATCTACAATTGGGACGATATCTGCACCAATGGCAGTAGCAACCAAATCGAGATATTCAGTTAAATCTTCTACCGTTTGCCCTTGATTTGAAGCCAAAGCGGTAATTAGTTTAAACCCAACTCCACAGCCACATAATTCTTTAAAAGGATACTCGCAATCATCGCGTTTAGGATCTAAAACAGCTACCGCATCTGGAATTTCAGCTCCTGGTCTATGGTGGTCGCAGATTATAAAATCGACACCTTTGTCTTTAGCATATGCGACTTTGTCAATGGCTTTCACACCACAATCTAAGGCAATTATTAATGAAATGTCATTATCGTCTGCAAAGTCAATACCTTTATAAGATACACCATAACCTTCATCATAACGATCTGGAATATATGTGGCAACAGCATCTGTTCTTGTTTTTAAATACGAAGACATTAAAGCTACAGACGTTGTACCATCCACGTCATAATCACCATAAACCATAATATTTTCACCTTCTTCAATTGCTTTTTCGATTCTAGCAACGGCTTTATCCATATCTTTCATGAGGTATGGATCGTGAAGTTCTTTAAAACTAGGTCTGAAAAATGTTTTAGCAGCGTCGTAAGTATCGATACCTCTTTGCAATAATAATGTAGCAACGATATCGTCTACTTGAAGTGCTTTTTTTAGTTCTTCAACTTTTAAAGGGTCTGGTTTTGGTTTGAGTGTCCAACGCATAATTAATATAGAACAAACTTTATGTTCACTGTCAGGTCGATCGCAGTAGAGACCTGAATTATAAATAAAATTTATTAACCTCTCGACTGCGCTCGAGGAGACTTGGTACTATATTTTGGTTGCTATATGATAATGAATATTTGTTTCAACAGTAGCAAAACGACGAAACATTTCCATAACTCCACAATATTTTTCAACCGATAGATTAACGGCACGTTCACACTTTTTCTTATTTAAATCTGAACCATAAAAATGATAATCCACAACAACCGTATGATAATATTTAGGATGCTCATCAGTTAATTCACCTGAAACTTCAATTTTAAAATCATCAATTTCAACTTTCATTTTATCTAAAGTAGAAATCACATCTAAGCCTGAGCAACCTGCTAAAGATGATAACATCATAGCCTTAGGAGCCATTCCTGAGTTGGTACCTCCAAAATCTTCTGAAGCATCCATCATAATTGATGGCCATCTTGGATTATCGGATTCAAACACCATGTTTCCTTTCCAATGTGTTGTTATTTTATCTGCCATTTTTTTTAGTTTAAAAATTAGAACTAGTATCTTGTACAATCAAAAATACTACTAAAAAAATAACTATGGCACTAGTAACACCATTGTCTGCGGACCATGATTTAGAAACTAAAGAATTAGCTGAATTTTTTAATGAAACTCTTGGGTTTTGTCCTAATTCAGTTTTAACCATGCAACGCAGACCAGCAATAAGCAAAGCGTTCATTAATTTAAATAAAGCCGTAATGGCCAATGAAGGCAGAGTAACCTCAGCCTTAAAACGTATGATTGCTTGGGTGAGTAGTAATTCTACTGGTTGTCGCTATTGCCAAGCACATGCTATTAGAGCTGCAGAACGCTATGGAGCAGAACAAGAACAATTAGATAATATTTGGGAATACAGAACACATGCTGCTTTTTCTGAAGCGGAACGTGCTGCTTTAGATTTTAGCTTAGCTGCTTCTATGGTGCCAAATGCTGTTGATGCGGAAATAAAAGAGCGTTTATATAAACATTGGGACGAAGGTGAAATTGTAGAAATGTTAGGTGTAATTTCTCTTTTTGGATACTTAAACCGTTGGAATGATTCTATGGGAACTTCTATTGAAGAAGGAGCTGTGGAAAGTGGCAATAAGTATTTAGGAAAACATGGTTATGAAGTTGGGAAGCATGATGGGTCTCGATATTAGTTATAATAAAATCTTTTTATGAAGCTAATTAAATTCACATTTCTAATCTTAGTAAATGTTTTGTTATTATTTGGGTGTAAATCTTCTGAAAAGGATGAAAATGATGATTCTTTTACCATTATAGAAAGGCATGCTTATACTATTAATAATTATAATGGACTAGATTATTATAGGCTTAATAAGACTAAGAAATTTATGGATGGCTACTATGTTGTCGGAAATAAAATGTCTAAATGGGAGGAATTTGAATTTGATGGCGGGTTATTAAATGGCGATTATATTGTGTTTCATCCCAATGGGGAAATGTTTTCTCATACCAAATATTCTAAAGGGAAAAGACATGGTGATGAACTAATGTATTATCCTAATGGTGTTTTAAATAGTAAAAGCACTTACGATAATGACATATTAATAGGGAGTAAATACACGTATTTTAATAGTGGAAAAGTGTTATCGGAATCCAAAATTGAAGATGGTAAATCTATAGAAACACAACATTTTGATGTATTAGGAAATATTGTCTCTCAACGTTTTATTAAAGACGGAAGAACTATAACCCAAAGAATTGTTAAAGGGAAAATTTATTCTGAAATGATATCCTCTAATTATGACAGCTATGAAACTATAAAATTTTATAATGAAGATGGAAGTACTAAAATTTATTTACAAAGAGAAGAAGAAAATGATACGATGTATATTATAGAATTAGATGACAACGGAAAGGAAGTAAAACGCGTGAATGTTACGACTAATCCTGAAGAAGGTATGAAATACGCTGCATATTTTAATTAAGTTTTAGCGCCATCTATTCCTTGAGTATGTTCTTTACTTGTTTCTCTAGTTCAGGCACAACCAATTCCTCAAACCAAGGATTTTTACTTCTCCAAAACCGATTGGTAGGCGAAGGATGCGGAATTGGGAAATATTTAGGTAAGTATTCTTTATAATCTCCAACGGTTTCTGTCAACGTTCGTTTGGCGCTTTCTTTTAAATAATACTTTTGAGCGTAAGCACCTATTAAAATAATCAATTCTACATTGGGCATTTTATCTAATAATTGTTCATGCCATTGTGGAGCACATTCTGGCCTAGGAGGTAAATCGCCTGTTTTTGCTTTTCCTGGATAACAAAAACCCATTGGCATAATGGCAAAATTTTCGGTGTTGTAGAATTGTTCTTCTGTAACATTAAGCCATTGCCTTAGTTTCTTTCCGCTTTGGTCGTCCCAAGGAATGCCAGAGTCGTGGACTTTTGTTCCTGGTGCTTGACCAATAATTATAATTTTAGATTTTATGTGTGCTGTTACAACTGGTCTTGGACCTAACGGAAGGCATGCTTTACAGATGGTACATTGGCTGATATTATGTAGTAAGTTTTCCAAAGAATATATTTAAATTAAATTCTTCTAAAATTTCAATAAGTTACTTCTTTGTTAAAGGAAATTCTGAAAACTCTAAACCTTCAAATCCCGTTTTCATGAAGTTTCTAATGTTTTGATGTCCATTTCCTGCTGCGTCAATTAAAACTTCCTTGAAATAATAGCTTCCAAAACACGCTAATGCTTCTTCTTTTGAAAGATTCTGCTGTATTGCAAAGGCAAATAATTTGCATGATCCAGAATTTTCTCCCTTTTCATTTTTTAAAATGCCGTTTGTAAAACTTGTTGGAGTAAAATTATAATTTTCTTCAATGACGCTCATGCTTTCAGAGAATTCAATGTCCTTTTGCTGTGCCTTCAATTTGGTTAAAAAATTCTCTAAACTCATACTTTTATTTTTGCTTACCTCCCACCACAATAACAATTTCACCTTTAGGAGGTTTATTGGTATAATGCTCTAAGACCTCTTTTGCTGTTCCTCTTATGGTTTCTTCGTAAAGTTTCGTTAACTCTCTCGAAACAGATACCAACCTATCGTCTCCAAAATACTCACAAAAATGACCTAAGGTTTTTACCAACTTATGTGGACTTTCGTAAAAAATGATAGTTCTAGTTTCTTCCGCTAATAATAAAAGTCGAGTTTGACGACCTTTTTTTACAGGCAAAAAACCTTCGAACACAAACTTATCATTAGGTAAACCGCTATTTACTAATGCAGGCACAAATGCTGTTGCTCCTGGTAAACAATCTACTTCAATACCATTTTCTACACAAGCTCTCACTAATAAAAATCCAGGATCTGAAATCGCAGGTGTTCCTGCATCACTTATGACAGCTATTGTTACTCCAGATTTTAGTTTTTCAACTAAATGATTTACCGTTTTATGCTCATTATGCATGTGGTGACTTTGCATATGCGTAGAGATTTCAAAATGCTTTAAAAGCTTACCAGAAGTTCTGGTATCTTCAGCAAGTATTAAATCAACATCTTTTAAAACTTCTATAGCTCTAAAAGTGATATCTTTTAAATTTCCTATTGGAGTTGGTACTAGGTATAACTTCATATATAGCTTAACTTAATATCAAATTTACAATCTTTCTATATCTTAACGCAACCATTTACGATATTTAGCATCTTTAACATAAGATAGGGATTTTGTGTATTTAACTGTTATACTATTAGATTATTCAATTTCTTATTGCATTAATAAAACTATGAATTTATGATTGTAAAACAATTCCGCTTATTGTTTTTGTTCCTTTTCTGTTTACAAGCACACAGTCAAACCACAGATTTATCTATAGCTATTGAAGCACAGAACCTGAGTGGCACTGCAATATCTCAAATTGACATATATGAAGATTTTCAATATTTGGTTACTGTTTTAAATTCAGGAAACACGGTTAATAATGCAACTATTTCGGTAAATTTTGACACTGATCTAACGATCATATCTTATAATTCTCAAAACAATAATGCAGGCGCTTCAGATTTTTCTAATATTGATATTACTGGAAATGTTTTAACAGCCTCACTTGCCACAATGCCTAATAACTCTAGTGTACAGTTATTAGTTTTGGTAACTGCACCAACCAATTTGGGAGGTATTACTGCAAACGGCACTATTTCTCCACCAACAGACACCCAAGATATAAATACAAGTAACAACCAAGCCATAATATCTATTGATGTATTAGATATTATTATTGATTTTTCGGTAACTCATACACAAATAAATCCTACTGAAGGCACAGCAATTAGTGCTTGGGGAGATTCTGTAACTTATCAATTTACCATAACCAATAATAGTTCCATTGATTTTCCTTTTGCAAATATTTTAGGTAACCTTAGTTTAAGTTCAACCTATAATAATGGACAACCTTTTGCAGAATTTATATCGCTAGAATGTTTAGGTGCAACCAACGGAACCTCTTGTCCTGATTTAACTGGTTTTACCGGAAATAATGCGACAATAGAAACTATTAGTTCATTATTTAATTACGATATAGAAACAGAAATAACAGCTGGTGGAAGTATTACATTTGAAATGGTTTACAAGTATACCAATTTCTCTTGTTCTCCAGAACCATTGCCTATTGCTGTGGATAGCTATATTAGTATATTGATAAACAGTGCAAATACAATATCTGTGGTTTCAAATAGCGTCACCACAAATTTGCTACTAGCAGAAGTCTGCCCTGAAACAGATCTCTGTATTGAAACGGAACAAACCAATCCAGATGTTTCAACGAGCTTAGATTACGGACAAGACATTACATTTATAACAACCGTTTGTAATAATGGACCTGCTGCAACACCTATGCGTTTCTTTTTTCAGAATTTATCTCCTATAGATTGGAGTATCAGTTCTCTTACGTGTTTAGCTACAACTGGACCTGTTACTTGTAGTGATTTCACCTTAACAATAGGTAACCAAATTTGGGTGAGTAATGATTTTATTCTTCAGCCAAATACTACTATCACTATTGAAACGGTTTTGAGTTATACAGAACCTGAATGTAATAACAGTATCAATGAAATTGTTGCCATTGTGCGCAGCGCAACTAATATTCTAGATAGTCAATTATTAGATTCTAATCCTGAAAATAATTATTATTCTAATACACTACTTTTTCCTACTGTAGAACCTTGTGATGGTGAAGACCCAATTAATTTAGAAGTGACTAAAAATCAAATAAGCCCAGAATTGCCAAATGGAAGTTCTCAACAAAATACAGCTGCATGGGGTTTAGTGAGTTATGAGATCACTTTAACAAATGCAAATGACGAAGACACTATTATTGAATTACAAGATTATATGCCTGCATCGGGTGTTAATGCTATGTTAGCTACACTAATAAACGTAGAATGTGTCTCTACAACAGGCACAGCATCTTGTTTTAATATTACAAATGCAAATATAGGAACAACACTAGACGGCATCTCCGAAAATGGTGAGCCAGATATCTTTTGGCAAATTACATCCGAAGAAAATTGGGAATTACCAGCTAATAGCTCTATAACTTTTAATGTTACTGTAGATTGGATGCCTGCATGTTCTCCTGACCCAATGATTGGAACTAATGTTGTTAGCGTCGATTTTATAGATACAGGTGGTAGTATTCTTGGTACTCGTACAGATTCTGTAAATACTTATTTTGCTCCTTGTTTGGATTTAATAGTACAAACCTATCCCGAATTTACACAAGTAGATGTCAATCAAACTTTTAATTGGATTGTTGATATTAGTAATAGTACAACAAGTTCTGATGCTATAGATGTTGTTTTTGAAAACACACTTAACCCTGTTTTTAATATTATTGGAAATCCAACATGTACTGTAACCTCCGGAAATGCCGCATGTATCACAAACATTATTGTTACAGGAAACTTTATAACGGCAACAATTCCTTCTATGGAAGCTGGCTCTACCGTTAGAATTAGTATTCCAGTCACTGCACCAAGTTTTGGAGGTGCTTTTAATAATATTGCTGAAGCAATTCCTGATGCCACAAACAACCAAGAATTAACACCAGAATCTAATATATCTATTAATAGCGTTCAAGTCATTGCTCCTGTTTTAGAAAAATCATTTACTCCAAACACCATTTTGGAAGGAGGCCAAAGCGAATTAACCTTTACGGTTTTTAATGTGGCTTCTAATCCTAATCAAAATAACATTTCATTTACTGATAATTTACCAAACGGAGTCACGTTATTAAACGCTCCAATGTGGATTGAATCCAATGGTTGTACAGCTACTTTTATTGGTACCAGCGATGATACTTTTGTTGGAATTGAAAATTTAGTATTTCCTAGTGGAGTAAATAGTTGCACATTCTCAGTGATGGTAACTTCGGATACTGCTGGTAATTATCTTAACAATTTTCAAAATTTTAGTAATAGCAATAACATTGACACCTCTCAAACTAATGCAACTCTTAATGTTATTATTGATAATTCTGATGTAGATATTGAAATCATTAAAATGGTTGAGCCTTCAGAAGCTTTTTATGGTCAAAATGTTGATTTTACCATTACAGCAACTAATTTGGGTACAACTACCGCTACTCTTATAGAAGTTATTGATGCATTGCCACAGGGTTATGAATTTGTAGCTGCAAGCACAAGTTTAGGTGTTTTTGATAACAGTACATTTATTTGGAATATTCCGAGTATAGACCCTAACAATTCTGAAACATTAGTTTTAACTGCAAAGGTCATTTCTACAAACAATTTAAAAAACATTGCACTATTGAATAGCGTAAATGAACCCGATAGAAATCTCAACAATAATGAAGATGAAGCAAGCATAGAAATTTCTAATTGCCTTTCAATACCACAAGGGCTTTCTCCTAATGACGACGGAAAAAACGATGTATTTATAATTCCATGTATTGAAGATTATCCTGAAAATACATTTAAAATATACAATCGTTACGGTACACAAATTTACGAAGCCAAAAATTATGTGAATACATGGAACGGCACTGCTAATATGGGACTTTTAAAGAATTCTAAACTATTACCTGTAGGCACTTATTTTTATGTGTTAGAAATCAATGGCTTTGAAGATGGTTTTGTAGGTTATATTTATTTAAATTACTAATTATACCTGCCCTCAACAAGCTCAATAAAACGTGCTTCGTATTCTTCTTTGCCAACCCAATTATTATAGTCTGGTTTTACCATCTCTAAAATTAATTTTCTTGCGTCATCTAAAGAATGTGTCGTATTAATTTGAGAAATCACACGGTCGTAATCTTCGTTTTGGCCTTCAAATAAATGCTTAATAAAAGCCAATTTATCGTTAAGACCAATATTTAAACGTTGTCCTTTTAGTTTATCATTAAGCGATTTCTTTTCTAATTCAGCTTCACGTTTTTTAGCATCCTCAATAGGTTCAAACTCAGGAATATCTTCAAAACCAGATGTAATGGTTTCAAATTCAATAGAATCAGGAGTTTCTATTTCTTGTGACTTAATTTGTTCTAAAATAGGATCTATAGGCTCTTCTTCTTTTGGCATATGCTCAAACATATCCTTGATTTTTGCCATCACAGGTTCCATAATACCATCATCTTCAACCTCATCTAAATTTATATAAGTTCTATCTTCGACTTCAACATTATCACTCACTTTATTATTAAATGCAGTATCTAGCATTCCAAAAAAAGAAGAATCATGACCAATGGTTGGCATCTTATCTTCAAAATTTTCTTGAGCAAATTTTAAAACGGTGAGCTTTTCGTAAAGTTTAGAAACTTCTTCGTGCAATTGATCCACATCTTCTCTGCCTGTCAGTTTTAGAATCCTATGCGCAATACTAACTAATTCTGATTCTAATTTCTTTTTCATCTTTTCCTGAATTTTACTTTTGATTTTTAATAAATTTGCGTGACCTTTATAAAATCGGAGACTAGCTTCGATTTAGTGCTAAAATTACAAAATGTTTCTCGAAAATACAGTAAATCAGAAAGAACAATTTGGGTGGATTGAAGTCATCTGTGGATCGATGTTCTCCGGTAAGACCGAAGAATTAATACGAAGACTAAAACGTGCTCAGTTCGCAAAACAAAAGGTGGAAATTTTTAAGCCATCTGTTGATGTGCGTTATGATGAAGAAATGGTTGTTTCTCATGATGCTAATGAAATACGTTCTACACCTGTGCCTGCTGCTGCTAATATTCCAATTTTAGCAGATGGTTGCGATGTAGTTGGTATTGACGAAGCACAATTTTTTGATGACGAAATAGTTCGCGTTTGTAACGATTTGGCAAATAAGGGCATTCGTGTTATTGTGGCTGGTTTAGATATGGATTTTAAAGGTAATCCGTTTGGCCCAATGCCAAATCTTATGGCAACAGCAGAATACGTAACTAAAGTCCATGCCGTTTGTACAAAAACAGGGAATTTAGCACAATATAGCCATAGAAAAGCATTAAGTGATGAATTGGTTTTACTCGGTGAGGTTGATGAGTATGAACCTTTGAGCAGAGCTGCTTATTTTAAAAGCATGCAAAGAGATAAGCTAAGACAGATCAAAGTGAACGAAGCTGAAGAAATGGATTTTAAAGACCAAAAACGGGATGCCTAAAGCTAAGGAAACAGTCCTCGAAATTGATTTAAGTGCGCTTACACATAATTTCAATTATTTAAAATCAAAATTACAACCACAGACCAAATTTTTAGCTGTAGTTAAAGCTTTTGCTTATGGCAGTGATGCTGTAGAAATTGCAAAACACCTCCAAAAGTTAAATGTAGATTATTTTGCTGTGGCTTACGTAAATGAAGGTGTTGCTTTAAGGGATGCAGGCATCACAGCTCCTATTTTAGTTCTTCATCCACAATCTATCAGCTTTAAAACACTTATTGATCGTTGCTTAGAACCAAGTATTTATAGCACTCATGTTTTAGATGAGTTTATAAAAATCACTAAAGCACAATCTCAAAAAGATTATCCTGTTCATATAAAATTCAATACAGGATTAAATAGATTAGGATTTAAGGTAAATGATATTGATTCTATTGTTTCAAAATTAGATAACACATCGTCTATAAAAGTAAAATCTCTTTTTTCTCATTTAGTAGCTAGTGAGGACACCAATGAGTTAGAGTTTTCTAATAATCAAATCGAAAAATTTAAAACCATTGCAGCAACGTTTGAGGAAAAATCAGGCATCAAACCTTGGTTACATATGTGCAATACTTCTGGTATTATCAATTATCCCGAAGCACATTTTGATATGGTACGTTCTGGTATAGGACTTTATGGTTTTGGTAATTCTATAGAAGAGGACAACAAACTAAAACCTATTGCAAGTTTAAAATCTGTGATTTCTCAAATACATACAATAGAAAAGGATGAAACTGTAGGTTACAACAGAGCTTACACTGCTAAAGGCATAGAAAAAACAGCGACCATACCAATTGGTCATGCTGATGGTATTAGCCGAATTTATGGTCAAGAAAAAGGCTTTGTTACTATTAATAGTGAAAAAGCACCAATAATAGGCAATGTTTGCATGGATATGATAATGGTAAACATAACCAATATAGATTGTAAAGAAGGCGATGAGGTTATCATTTTCGATAACAAATACAAAGCCAACACATTAGCAGAAGCTGCAAATACGATTTCTTACGAAATTATGACCTCTATTTCCCAGCGTGTAAAACGTGTTTTTATACCCTAAAAAAACTATTTTTTAACAAAATGTGACTTTTTTAATTACCTTAGTGTCATACTAACTTAATAACTAACTATTAAAAACATTTAAATTATGTTAAAAGAATTTAAGAATTTTATTATGACAGGTAACGTGATTGATTTCGCTGTTGCTGTAATTATGGCTGGTGCTCTTGGAGCAGTAATAAACGGTTTCGTTTCTAAAATTGCAATGCCTCTAATTGGCCTTGTAAGTGGAGGCGTGAGTTTCTCGGATAAGTTTTGGACTCCAGGAGATGAGGTTTATGCAACTGTTGCTGCTGCAAAAGAAGCAGGTGTTGCTGCCGTAGAATATGGTGCATGGATTGACACTATTATTAGCTTACTTGTTGTTGGTTTTGTAATGTTTTTGATTGTAAAAGCTTACAACAAAACTAAAAAACCAGCTGAACCAGCAGCTCCTGCAGGACCTTCTGAAGTTGATTTATTAATGGAAATCAGAGACGCATTAAAAAAATAAAACACGTTTAGCCTCATCGCTACACTATTATTTTTTAACTGAACCCAGACTGAAAAGTCTGGGTTTTTCTTTTTACAAAACCTTTTTAAGTTCTTGTGAGAAAAGTTTAGATGCTCTTCGTTACTAAAAATTGTAAAACCCATAATTAAAAGCCCCTATTTTTATCATATTTTTAAGAACCAATTGCCCAATTTAATTAAAGAAAAGCTATAATTTTGAAACCATTAAATATAAAGAACGCATGAAAGTAGCAATTGTAGGAGCAACAGGTTTAGTAGGTAACGTAATGCTTAAAGTATTAGAAGAGCGTAATTTTCCTTTAGACGAATTATTATTAGTGGCCTCAGAACGTTCTGTAGGTAAAAAAATAAAGTTTAAAGGAGAAGATATTTCAGTTATTAGTATTCCAACAGCCATAGAAGCAAGACCAGATATTGCACTTTTCTCTGCTGGAGGCTCTACATCTTTAGAATGGGCACCAAAATTTGCAGAAGTCGGTACAACAGTTATAGACAACTCATCCGCTTGGAGAATGGACAGTTCTAAAAAATTGATAGTTCCAGAAATTAATGCCAATCAATTAACAAAATCAGACAAGATAATTGCCAACCCAAACTGTTCTACTATACAAATGGTAATGGCATTAGCTCCACTTCATAATAAATATAAAATTAAACGTATTGTCGTTTCTACCTATCAATCCGTATCTGGTACAGGAGTAAAAGCTGTTGAACAGATGGAGAATGAAATTTTAGGTAAAAAAGGAGAGATGGCTTACCCTTATCCTATTCATAAAAATGCCATTCCGCATTGTGATGTTTTTGAAGACAACGGTTACACCAAAGAAGAAATGAAATTGGTTAACGAAACTCAAAAAATATTAAGCGACCGTACCATTGCTGTCACTGCTACTGCTGTAAGAATTCCAACAGCAGGTGGACATAGTGAAGCTATAAATGTAGAATTTGAAAATGAATTTGATCTTACCGAAGTAAGACAACTTCTTAATAATACAGATGGTATTACCATTCAAGATAATTTAGAGACAAACTCTTACCCTATGCCAATGTATGCTCATGGTAAGGATGATGTTTTTGTTGGCCGCATCAGACGAGATGGGTCTCAACCTAATACTTTAAACATGTGGGTTGTAAGTGATAATCTTAGAAAAGGTGCTGCTACTAATACGGTTCAAATAGCAGAATTTCTTGTTGGTAATGCTTTAGTATAAAGCTCATTAGATTAGTTGTAGAATTTCTAAATGGCGATTAATTTGTGTATTTTAACTAATTAATTATTTGGTTAGTTGTTATTGTCTCTATATTGCCCTTCCGTTTTACTTTTAAGTTTTTGATTTTTTGACAAATGTCAGAAAACGAAAGTCTTATATTTGAGGTAAATGTTATTTTATTTCGAAAACAACTAATTATGAAAAAATTACTTCTCATTGCTTTAATACTCAGTACTTTTGTTTCTTGTAAAAACGAAACTGAAACTTTGAAAACAATTACTGTAGATTACCCTAAAACCAATAAAATTGTGGTTACGGATACAATTTTTGGTGAAGCCGTAGAAGATCCTTACCGTTGGTTGGAAGATGATCGGAGCAAGGAAACTGAATCTTGGGTTAAATCTCAAAACGAAGCTACTTTTGGTTATTTAGATAATATCCCATATCGCAAAGAATTAAAAGAGCGCCTTACAAAACTATGGAACTACGAAAAAATAGGATCACCATTTAAAGAAGGCGATTATACTTATTTTTATAAAAATGACGGTTTACAAAACCAATATGTCATTTACAGATATAAAACAAGTGAAGACCCAAATACTGCCGAAGTATTCTTAGATCCAAATACATTTAAAGAAGATGGTACTATTTCATTAGGAGGTGCTAGTTTTTCAAAAGATGGTAAAACACTAGCTTATGCTATCTCTGAAGGAGGAAGTGATTGGAGAAAAATCTTAGTAATGAACACAGAAACTAAAGAAATTGTTGAAGACACTTTAGTAGATGTAAAATTCAGTGGCATGTCTTGGTACAAAAACGAAGGCTTCTACTACTCTAGCTACGACAAACCAAAAGGTAGCGAATTGTCTGCAAAAACAGATCAGCATAAACTTTATTATCACAAGTTAGGAACAAAACAATCTGAAGATCTATTAATTTTTGGTGGAACTCCAGAACAAAAACATAGGTATATTGGAGGAGGAGTTACAGAAGATGATAGATATCTAGTTATATCTGCAAGTATCTCTACTTCTGGAAACAAGCTTTTCATTAAAGACTTATCACAACCTAACAGCCAACTTATTACCGTTTTAAATCATACAGATTCTGATTCAAATATTATTGAGAATGTTGGTTCTAAACTTTATATAGCAACCAATTTAGACGCACCAAATAAAAAAATCATTACAGTTGATGCTTCTAACCCAACACCAGAAAACTGGGTGGATTTTATTCCTGAAACTAAAAATGTACTAAGTCCATCTACAGCAGGTAGTTCCTTTTTTGCTCATTATATGGTAGACGCAGTATCAAAAGTATTGCAGTATGACTATGATGGTAAACTAATTAGAGAAGTAGAATTACCAGGAGTAGGAAGTGCTAGTGGCTTTGGTGCAAAAAAAGAAGATAAAGAATTATACTATTCATTTACTAATTATGTAACGCCAGGAAGTATTTATAAATATGATATAGATAAAGGTACTTCAGAATTATACAAAAAACCGAGTATCGATTTCAATCCTGAGGCTTACGAAAGTAAACAGGTGTTTTACACATCTAAAGATGGTACTAAAGTACCTATGATTATTACTTACAAAAAAGGACTAAAGCTTAACGGTAAAAATCCAACGATTCTTTATGGCTATGGAGGATTCAATATTAGCTTAACACCAAGTTTTAGCATTGCAAATGCTGTTTGGATGGAACAAGGAGGTGTTTATGCAGTACCTAACTTACGAGGAGGTGGCGAATACGGAAAAGCTTGGCATGATGCTGGTACAAAACTTCAAAAACAAAATGTTTTTGACGACTTTATTGCTGCAGCAGAATATCTTATTTCAGAACACTATACTTCTTCAGACTATTTGGCTATAAGAGGTGGTTCTAATGGTGGTTTATTAGTTGGTGCAACTATGACGCAGCGTCCAGATTTAATGAAAGTAGCCTTACCTGCGGTTGGTGTTTTAGATATGTTACGTTATCATACATTTACAGCTGGTGCTGGTTGGGCTTACGATTATGGCACAGCAGAAGATAGCAAAGAAATGTTTTACTACCTTAAGGGTTACTCACCTGTTCATAATGTAAAAAAAGGTGTAGAATATCCTGCTACAATGGTTACCACAGGTGATCATGATGATAGAGTTGTACCAGCACATAGTTTTAAATTTGCAGCTGAATTACAAAGTAAACAAGAGGGTAATAATCCAACATTAATAAGAATAGAAACAGATGCTGGTCATGGTGCAGGTACGCCTGTAAGTAAAACCATAGATCAATATGCTGATATCTTTGGTTTCACACTTTATAACATGGGATATGAAGTGCTACCAACCAAAATTGAAGAAAAAATAAAAGGATAATATTAACTAGCTATTAATTAAATCACATTAGTTGTCACTTAACCAACTCCACAAAGAAATAGAGGAAAAGGGAATAAAATTTCTTTTTACTGACTATTACGATACTATTGTTCACAGAAGAGTGCACCCAAATTACACACAACGTATTTGGGCTAAACTTATGATTAGAGAACTAGGATTACCTATATCTATCGATGAACTTTATTTTATTAGACAAGCCTCTGTTAAATACCTAATAGGAAAACTAGGCAAAGAAGATGTTGAAATTCCGTATGAAGCTCTAAAACAAGAAATTTGTAAACGCCTTATAAATGCTGATATTATCTCAATTGATGAAAAAGAAGCATTTATTTCTCTTTTTGAGGACGCTGATGTAAGAGCAGAATCGAGTGTTCAGTATTTAAACCAAGATGTATTAGATACCTTGAAGTATTTTAAATCTAAGGGAGTAAAAGTATACTTAGTTTCCGATTTTTATGGTTCTAAAACCCTTTTTGAAAAATTACTTGTGCATCATGGCATATCAGATGTATTTGATGAAGTTTATAGTTCCGCAGAATTAGAAAAAAGCAAACATGCAGGTACAATCTACGCTCCAATTCTTTCAGAATTATCAATTGAGGCTAAAGATGTAATAATGATTGGAGACAATCTAAGAAGCGATTATACCAATGCTATAAAAAGCGGACTTAACGCCTATCAATTACCACACAAAAAGTATCTAAAGAAAAACAAACGTAATAACTTCGGAAACGATAAAAAACGCTTAAATAACATCATCAACGATGTTTATAAAACCTGTAATAAAAGATCCTCCATTCCGTATACAGAATACATTGTGTTTTATCATACATTTATTGAGCGCATGTATGAAACGGCAAAAAGAAAGAAGTTAAAGGATTTATTCTTTTTATCGCGCGAAGGACAATATCTTAAAAAGCTATTTGATTCGTATCAAGATTTTGCTGTAATAGATGAGAGTAAAAAAATAAAAACACATTATTTAAAAATATCTAGACAAGCCTCACTTCAAATTGCACTAAAAGATCTTGACGTTGAAAATTTTGGTTATTTACAAAAAAAATATAGTAACCTTTCTGTAGATGATTTTTTATTGGCAGTTAACTGTCCTGAAGATTTAAAAAAACAAATAATTTCTGAACTTAAAGTTGATGGTAATACCGTTGTTGAAGGTTTTTTCACCTCTACAATTTTTAAAAATTTAAAAGAGAATACTAAATTTAAAGCCCATTATGATGCTCATAGACATGCAAATCATGAGGCCTTTAAAACTTACATTAATTCTTTTAATTCTGATATAGAAACTAATGGGATTTCGCTTGTAGATATTGGTTGGGGAGGAACAATGCAAGAGTCTATTTACAAGTTTTTTAATTATAAAATTCCTGTTACGGGTTATTATCTTGGATTAGGAGAAATCTATGATATTCAACCAAAAACGCAGCGCTACGGACTTAATTTTTCATTATTACCTTATACAGATTATAATGACAGTATTATAATGGCTAACATGCAACTCTATGAGCAATTTTCTGCTGCAGACCACGGAAGTGCATTAGGTTATAGTTTAGACGCTAAAGATTATACATTAGAGTATCACAAACCAGAAGAAAAATGGTTATATGATAATCATATAAAAGCACACCAAGAAGAAATGTTTACTTTGCACAAAGGGCTTTTAAAACGTTTAGAAACGTTATGTTACTCTGAAGAAAATATGCAAAATGCCATGACTAAAATGGCACTTAAAGTTGGATTATTTCAAAATACCAAAAAACTAAAATTTTTAGACACCTTAAGTCATGGGTTTTACCAAAATGTTGGTAATAATCAAGTGGGAATCACCTATAAAGCTCCAAAAATTGAAAACCCAATAAAATATGGGATAAGCTTCTTAATGACACCAGAAAAGAATTTTAGATACTTAGTAAAACTAAAACCTTTGCTCTACAAAAAGAATAAACTCATAGCCGCACTCACTCCGATGTACTTAATATACCTATATTACGGAGTTAACAAATATGTTAGATTTAAAGTTTTAAACCGTTTATTCTTGCTAAAGTATAATATGTTTAAATAAAACTTTAATCTAGTTTTATGTGAATACTATTGATTTTGCACCTAAACTTTTAAGATTCAACAAAAAAACCTTAGATTTAGCTCTAATTTTTCATCCACGGTAGGGTTTTTATTCACTTAATTGTCTTATTGATGTAGTAGAGTTATTGCAAATGAAAAAAAAATACTATCTCTGTTTTCTTTTAGTTTCGCTTCTGTTTTCTTGTGCTAAAGATGATGGCTTAACTCCATTAATTATTGATCCCAATCCGGTCACTTTCGAAATAGAAAATGTACCATACCAAACACTTTCAGAATATAACTTTTTCAACGGAGATCTTAAAGACTTAAATCCAAACTCTGGTGTTATTCCATATACATTAAACTCCAGTTTATTTACAGATTACG
This sequence comes from Winogradskyella eximia, assembly GCF_003386165.1. Taxonomy (GTDB): domain Bacteria; phylum Bacteroidota; class Bacteroidia; order Flavobacteriales; family Flavobacteriaceae; genus Winogradskyella; species Winogradskyella eximia. The sequence goes on from NZ_QRDV01000001.1 coordinate 48,023, forward strand.
CCAAAAAAAAACGGTTTGTTTGGATGCCAAATAATACTAAGGCAACCTATATTAGCGATGATGTTTCTTTAGATTTTCCTGTTGGTGCTGTTTTAATAAAAAATTTCTATTACGATAATGTTCTCCCAAATAATGAAACACAACTCATTGAAACGCGTTTAATGATTAGAAAAAGTGAAGGTTGGATATTTGCTAATTATATATGGAACGAAGATCAAGACGAAGCCACTTTTAACCTTAATGGCAGTTTTGTAGATTTACAATGGCAAGAAAATGGAAATACAAACACAGTACAATATAGAGTTCCATCCGAAGCTAAATGTTTTACTTGTCATAAAATACAAGAAACACCAGAACCTATTGGTCCAAAACCAAGAAACTTAAATTTGATATATGATTATGAAGAGGGATCTGATAATCAACTTAATAAATTAGTAGCCTTAGGTTACCTAGAAAATTCGCTTCCTGAAAACATTTCGCGTTTACCCAATTATAGTGACACATCTCAACCTTTAGAGTCGAGAGTTAGAGCTTACCTAGAAATTAATTGTGCACATTGCCATTCTGAAGAAACACATTGTGCATATAGACCTATGCGCTTTGGGTATAGTGATACCGAAGATTATGGTAATATGGGTGTTTGTATAGAACCAGACACTGATCTTGGAGAAGAATTAAACCATATTGTTGAACCTGGAGATGCTAGAAACTCAGTTTTACACTACAGACTAATTTCTGTAGAACCCTCTACTAGAATGCCTCTTCTTGGAAGAAGTTTAAGACACAACGAAGGTGTTGATCTCATCGAAGAATGGATAACCTCACTAAACACAGACTGCAACTAAACCAAATAACCATGAAAAAAACTTTACTAATCACATCCCTTTTTGCTTTGTTTTGCTTCACTGCAAAAGCACAAGTATTAAATCAGCCTGCCAATTGGCCCAATGAAAATTGGAGTGTTACAGGCACTTATAACCTAGCGTACTTATATGCTGATCCAACTAGTATCTCATCATTTTCATTTGACGATGACGATGCTGGTGGAACATCAGATAACAGCGTTGCTTCAGAATCTCCAATTATTGATCTGACAGCCGCTTATAATGCAAACGAAAGTGAAATATTAGTTACTTTCCAATATGTCCTAAACACTATTGGCTCTGAAGAGTTTAGATTACAGTATTGGGATGCTGATAACAGTCAATGGACAAATTGGGGAAACAAAGTTAGCGACAATACCAATTTTGGATCAAACTTCTGTAATAGAAATCGTACTTTTTTCACTAGTGACCTTTTAACTATAACCCCTTTTACAAGCAACCAGCTACAAAACTTTAGGTATCGTTTATCTTATAATGATAATTCAACTTACGGATGGGGATTTTGTATAGACTCACCAACAATAAGTTCTATGGAGCCACCTGCTTGCCCTAGTGTCCTTAATCTATCTATTAACAATGTTAATGCCAATAGTGCTCAAGCTAATTGGAATATAGGTAGTACAGAAACATCATGGGAAATAGCAATACAATTAGCTTCTGAGAACCCTCCAACCACTGGCACAACAATTACTAATTTATCTTACACATTCTCTAGTTTAACTCAAGAAACCAATTATATCGTTTATGTTAGAGCAGTCTGTGGATCTGATGGTTTTAGTCTTTGGGAAACTATAAGCTTCACTACAGGTACAGACTTATCTGAATACCCTGTTACGTTCACAGCAAATCCTATTAGCACATCTGAAACTTACGACATCGCTTTAGTTGATCTCAACGGAGATTTTTTAGATGATGTAGTTTCAGTAAGCGCAAATAATATAAATGTTCATTATCAATTAGCGTCAGGTGGCTTTAACATGGTTAACATCGCAACAACAAATGCTGATTATTCTCCTAGTTGGAGTTTAGCCGCTGGAGACTTCGATAAGAATGGTTATAACGATCTTTTATACGGAGCAACAAATGGAGTAACATTTATGAAAGCTAATGATACAGGTACAGCTTATACTGAAATATCTGGTCCGGAAGATATTTTCTCTCAACGTTCTAATTTTGTTGATATTAACAACGATGGTCATTTAGATGCTTTTGTTTGTCATGATGTTCAAGCAAATGTGTATTACATTAATGATGGTTCTGGAAATTTAAATTATTATCAAGGACAAAGTGCTGGAGTAGTTCCAAATGGACTAGGTTTAACACCTGGTGGAGGAAATTACGGTACTGTTTGGATTGATTTTGATAACGATAGAGACATGGATTTGTTTATTGCTAAATGTCGTGGAGGATCCACAACGATTAGCACCAACGAACTCTGGAGAAATGATGGAAACGGAGTTTTTGTAAATGTCGCAGATAGTAATGGATGGTACAATACTAATTATTCAGGTGTTGGACATAACAACTCTTCTAATCTTGGTGATAATGTACAAACCTGGTCTTCAGCTTGGGCAGATTATGATAACGATGGAGATATGGATGTTTATGTTGGTGCAAGTAGTGATAGTAATGGAAATTCTAAATTAATGCGCAATAATGGAGATGGTACATTTACAGATGTCACAGCTGGCTCAGGTGTTTTAGACGCATCAATGGGCATTGAAAATGCACCAGCAGATTTTGATAATGATGGTTATGTAGACATATTGACTAATGGTGATATACTTTTCAACAATGGTGATTTCACATTTACCAACTACGACAATTATATGCCGCCAACAGGTGCCATAGGAGATGCTAATAATGATGGATTCTTAGACGTATTTAGAAGTGGTAATATTCATATCAATAATACAAATTCTAATAATTGGATTAAAATAAACACCGTTGGTAATAGTAGTAATTATAACGGAATTGGAGCTAGAATTGAAATACTAACACCTTCAGGAAAACAAATTAGAGATGTAAGAAGTGGTGAAGGTTTTGAATTTATGAGTTCATTAAATACTCATTTTGGTATTGGGACAGATACAGTTATTAATAGTATAACAATATATTGGCCTTCTGGCATTGTAGATTATATTGCAAATCCAGATATAAATACGACTCATAATATTGTAGAAGGTTCTGTTTTAAGTGTTATTGATGAAACTTTAGAAGACGTTTCTATATATCCTAACCCAGTGGAAGATGAACTTAATATTAAAACCTCAGCAGATCTAAATAATAAAATTGCAACGGTTTTTGATATTAATGGGAAACGTGTTCTTAATTTAAAACTTAAATCAACTACGATAGATGTTTCTACTTTAACAAGTGGTGTTTACTTTTTAAGGTTAGAATCAGAAGGACGAGTAATGAAACGAAAGTTCATAAAGCAATAATTTAAAACCATACTTTTTTTGAAAACCGTTTGAGAAATCAAGCGGTTTTTTTGTGTTATTTTTGCATTATGTTAAAGGTAGAAAACGTCTCTTTTGGATATTCAAAAACTAAGATTTTAAAGGCTATTGACTTTAGTGTTGAAGCAGGAGAAAATCTAGCGATTATTGGAGAAAGTGGCTCAGGAAAAAGTACACTTTTAAAATTAATTTATGGCGAATACGATTTAAAACAAGGTCATATTTTTTGGAAAGACGAAGAAATCTTAGGTCCAAAACACAACTTAGTGGTTGGTTACGATTTTATGAAATACGTGACCCAAGAATTTGACCTTATGCCTTTCATTACGGTTGAAGAAAACATAGGTAAATACTTGTCACGCTTTTATCCTGAAGAAAAACAAAAACGCACAGAGGAATTAATCAAAGTTGTAGAGCTCGAAGCCTTTGCCAAAACCAAAGTAAAACTATTAAGTGGAGGACAAAAACAACGTGTTGCCATTGCTAGAGCATTGGCAAAACAACCAGAAATTTTATTACTAGATGAACCTTTTAGTCATATAGATAATTTTAAAAAACAATCACTAAGACGAAGCGTTTTTAAATATCTAAAAGAAAATAATATTGCCTGTGTTGTTGCCACTCACGATAAAAATGACGTGCTTGGTTTTGCAGACCAACTTTTAGTTATTCATCAATCAGAAATTATCGCCAAAGACACACCTCAACATATTTATAACCATCCAAAATTGCCATTAATAGCCTCATTTTTTAGCGAATTTAACGTGATAGAACCTTATGGAATTGTGTATGCTAATCAGGTTAAGATTGTAAACCAGTCAGATTTAAAAGCTGTGGTTAAAACGTCTTATTTTAATGGCAATTCTTGGTTGATTGAGGCTGAATATAATTCAGAATCTATTTTTATTGAGCACAGCTCCAATGTAAATATAGGTAAGATTATCTTCATAAAAGTTTCAAAATAATTTGAACCACTTTTTAATTGCTATAAATTGATTGTGTATTATTATTTGAAATTATCAGATAAATTTAAATAATTTTGAGAAAAAGAATTTAATTTTTCAAAAAACACAAGAAAAGTTTTATTGCTTATAAGGCCTAAACAATTGATTTAAAATAAGGAAAAATGATTTAGTAGTATTTGAACTACTTTCTTAACGATAAAAAAAATCGTTTTACAAAACTTCAAGAATTTCAAACTTAGCATCCCTAAAAGCTACCTTATCACCAACACCTTTTGACAATAATAATTGCGCAATAGGTGTCGCGGCAGAAATAGCATAATAAGTAGTTTTATCTATTACTATTTCGCCAGCACTAACAGCAATAAAATAATTGGCTTGTGTTGTTTTTATTACAGAACCTAATGCCACTTTTTGGTGTTTAGATTCCACATTTACCTTATGAAGAATTTGCTTTTGTTTTTCGATTTCTGCTAACTGATGACCTGCTTTTTCACGTTCTAATTGTAGCATTGCTCGTCCTGTTTCGTGCTTATCACCTGCACTACTCTTAGTTTCAGACTGTAGTGAATTTTGAATATCTAAAATGGCTTTATTCACCGTTATTAAACGTTGCTCAACAAATACTAAACACAAATTATACAATTGTTCTTTTATTGTCATTTTTTATCCTTTAATTGAAACTCACCATAGAATTTCATTTGCTTTACAATCCATTGCTTTCGTTTTTGAATATAGTTAGTAGCAGGATTAGCACGGTATTTTCTTGGGTTTGGCAATATTGAAGCTATTGCTGCAGCTTCATAAGCACTTAAATTAGCTGCCGATTTTTTAAACCAATATTGAGAGGCAGCTTCAACACCATAGATACCAGGTCCCATTTCAATACTATTTAAATAGACTTCTAAAATGCGGTCTTTGGTCCAAATATTTTCAATTAAAAACGTAAAATAACTTTCTAACCCTTTACGCAGCCAACTGCGATCTGGCCATAAGAATACATTTTTAGCTGTTTGCTGACTAATAGTACTACCTCCTCTAATCCGTTTTCCCTTTTTATTGTATTCATAAGCTTTTTCAATAGCTTCAATATCAAAACCGCTATGTTCTAAAAACTTCTGATCTTCACTACAAATCACAGCTAATTGTATGTTTTTAGAGATTTTATCAATTGAAACCCAATCGTGTTTCCAATTATTAGTTTCATTAGTATTTTCAAAATAACGGATAAACATTAAAGGAGTCGCTTGTACTGGAACATATTTAAATAGAACCACCAACCCAATAGATAAGACAACACACCAAAAAACTAGTTTACCAAAAAATCTTAACAATTTTCTCATTTATTACTCTACTAAATCTGCTAATTCTTTACCTACTAAACTACCAATTGCTATTCCCATACCACCTAAACGTACTCCACAATATACATTATCTGATAATTGTTTTACAATCGCTTTTTTCTGTTTTCCAACTCCCATAATTCCACTCCAACGATGCTCAACTTCCACTTCTAAATTTGGTAAAATAGTGGTTTTTAATAGTTCTTCTAGTTTATTTTGAATGGTTTGTGTTTCTGCAAATTCTGTAGTTTCCTCTGCTTTAAAATCGAGATTTCTACCACCACCAAGCAATATCCTATTATCTATATTTCTAAAATAATAATAACCTTCATCTAGATGAAATGTACCTTTAATATGAAGGTTTTTTATAGGTTTAGTAATTAAAACTTGCGCTCTTGCTGGTTTTACTTTAGGAATATTAAGCTGTTTTGCAAATCCGTTAGTAGCAATAAAAAGTTTCTTTGTTGTTAGATTGAAATGGTTGGTTTTAATTTTTACTGTATTTAAATCTTCTGAAAATGCTTCGACGGTAGTATTATTCAATATTTTAATTCCTAATGATTGTACTTTTTTTAATAAAGCATCCATCATTTTTCCGGTATCAATTTGACCTTCAAATTGATTAAAACTATAATTAGATATTACATTTTTGAAACCAAGATTATTAGCTTTAAAAGCAAACACTTCAGTATTAAATATTGGATATAGCAATTGGTTAATTTCATCTTGCTTAGTTAAGCACAAATTATAAAGTGCTTCATTAGACTCTAGAAACAGTTCATAACCACCCAAATTTTGATAACCTATAGTTTTGTCGCTTAAAGTTTCTCGAAGCATCCGAAGCCCATTAATACGCTTTTTAACTAATTCTAAAACTTCTTCTTTAGAATGATGTTTTAAATCATCTATTATTTCACTTAAACTTCCAAAACACGCAAAACCTGCATTTTTTGTACTCGCTCCTTGTGGAAGAATTCCTTTTTCAAGAATTAAAATTTTAGATGTTGGATATCGTTGTTTTAATTGCAATGCACAATTAAGACCTACAATTCCACTTCCAACAATTGTAAAATCAATGTTAGTTAACCAATTTTTTATTTCCCAATAAGATAAATTCATAGCATAAAAAAAGCTCCTAAATATTTAGGAGCTTTTAAAATATAAATTAAATTCTTAATCTACTATTATTTTCTTGGTCACTTTTCTTGAGCCATCTGAAATGGTTAACATATAAACACCCGATTGTGCGTTATTAAGTTGTACCACTTCTTCAAATCTACTAACGCTACTATAAATTTTATTATAGATTGAACGCCCTCTCATATCATAAACATCAATTGAAATCGCTTCACCAGATTTTGGATTAAATCCAACATTAAACGATCCGTTGTTAGGATTAGGATAGATCGCTAGGTTATCAAGCTCATTTTCTTCAACACTCAAAGATTCTACACAGAATTCTAATGACCAATTTTGTAATATACCTGTATCACCAGAAAAGAAATCTGCAATTAAAATTGTCCAATCTCCTTGAGCATTCAACCCTGTAAATTCTGATAATGGTTCTGATGGATTATAAGTATTCCCAGATCCAGTCAATGCACAATCTATTTCTGATGCATTATCTTCGAATTCAATAAGTATATCATCATTATCACTACAATTTCCAGACCAAACATTAACCTCAGTAGTACCATCTGGATGAATTAATCTTACTAATAAATCTCCAACATAAGTATGTGCTATGTCTACATTAAACTTAAGAGATTCAATAGTAAAATTATCAGGAACATTAATAGTTCTTATCAAAGGTGTACCATTTGCAGGGTTAGAACCCGAACCTGTACCATCTGCTATTGCAGCGTTTGCATTGTTATCACTATAAGTAGTACATGAGACAGAAGCACCACCTACTGCAAAATTATTACTATTAACGTTAAAAAATATACCATTTGCTGCTTCAACCATTATTCTACTACTAAAAGATACAACGTTAGGCACCGTTATGATGTGTGAACCATCATTTGGTGTGTTAGAAGCTAAAACAGTATCAAAATTGTTACCACCATCGGTAGATAATAAAATATTAACATTGGCTTCATTTACGCCATTTCCAGTTGTTCCTGCGACATCCCAAGTAATTGTTTGGGTAGAACCTGCTGCCCAAGAAATTCCACTTACATTCTGCGATGTAACAGTAAAAGGTCCTGCGGCTGTAGTTACTGTTGCTATCATCTGATCTACATCTGTTTGCCCTCCACTTGCATCATTATCTCTTACAGTTAATAAGAACTTTATATTTCTATTAACCATTGCTAGTTTTTCCCATGTAGTAGAAACTCCTCCATTACTTATTATATCTGATAATCTAGGAATATATCTAACTGGGTCAGCTGTACCTTCAAATGATCTTACTAATGGTCCAGAAGTTGAAGTTTCAGTAGGCAATCCTGCTGTTCCCAAATCGTATTGTTCCCAAGTATAAGTTAGTGTTGACATTCCATCGACATCAGATGAACCACTTCCATCTAATTTATAAGGCGTTCCTTGTGGAATTGTATAATCCGCACCTGCAATAGCTACTGGTTCAGTGTTACCAGTTGCAGACCTATTTACAGGACAAGAACCTGTACTTGTAACGTGAGACCAAATACGATTAATACTATTTTGGTGAAAATAAGCATCAGATCCTATTTGAATATTGTCTGAGCCACAGATACCTGCATAAGCCATTATAGTAGATCCACTTCCTGGCTCATAGGCATTTGAGGCTGATCTATTTCCACCTGCACAACTACCAACAGTACCATTAAAAGTGTGAGGAGCACCAAATTGATGACCCAACTCATGTGCAACATAATCGATATCAAAAGAATCACCAATAGGTTGTCCTATACCAGTTACACCACTTGCTTTAGCACTATTTACACACGTTACACCCAAACCTGCTAATCCTCCGGCTCCAGTACTAAACGTATGTCCGATATCGTAATTAGATGAACCAATTGTAGCGTTTATTTGACTTTGACTCTGACTAATTAAAGTCCCTGTATTATTATTATTAAAAGGATCTGTTGAAGCATTGGTATAAATAATACTAGTATTATTAGCTACCAAAGTCATTGTTATTGACAAATCTCTTTCGTATACTCCATTAACTCTTGTAATAGTTACAACTATTGCAGCTAATGCACCTGCCGTAGTTCCTCCATGAAAAGCAGCGTATTCTCCTGTACAAGCTACAGCAAGACGATAATTTCTTAACATTCCGTCATCAGCATTTCTTGCTTGAGTTGTATCTTCAAAAGATCTATCTAAAGTTTCTAAACCATCAATAACACCACATTCAAAGTCAAAATTTCTAGCCTCTAAATTTTTCTTAGCATAAACGGTATAGATATTCCCTGTTGTAGAAAATGGATCTATAAACTGGGTACCATTAGACGTTCCTAAAAACATAGCATGTAAACCTTTTGGTGTGATACTAAATCTAATTATTTCTGTAGGATTGTCAATACCTTGACCTGCATAGGTTCTCATGTTAGGAAACTGAGCTTGAAGCTCTGGCTCCATTATAGAGGCTTCAAATACTCTAAACTTATTTAGTTTGCCTTCTGAATTAGGGAAAGAAATTACTGTATTTCCTTGATTTTCTCTATCCCCAACATTTAGTAATGCATTTTTTAATCCTTCAAGGTTTAATTGGAAAAATTTCTCTGTTTTGAGTTCAATTTTTCTTAAAACTTGTTCTGACTGTTTTGCTTTAGATCCGCTAACACTTGTCCACAATTCATTTGAATTTTGTGAGGTAGCAGATAAAGACATAAATGCTATTACAATTGTCGCAATTTTTATTACGTAATTTTTATTCATCATATGTGATTTTTTTTAATCCATAAATTTAGTGTATTTTTCCTATAATTAAAAAAATGTCATAAATTCATTTAAAAACTCTTATAAGTAAAAAACCCAAACTGAAAAGTTTGGGTTTTTATTTAATCTTCTATTTCCTTCTTCATTTCGAAATCTTCCATAAATTTAGTAGTATAGTTTCCTGCTAAATAATCTGGATGATCCATTAACTGTCGATGGAATGGTATGGTAGTTTTAATGCCCTCTATTACGAATTCATCTAAAGCACGCTTCATTTTATTGATAGCTTCTTCACGCGTTTGAGCTGTTGTAATCAGCTTTGCAATCATTGAATCATAATTAGGAGGAATGCTATAACCAGCATATACATGAGTATCTAATCTTACGCCATGACCTCCTGGTGCATGTAACGTTGTAATTCTTCCTGGAGAAGGTCTAAAGTCGTTAAATGGATCTTCTGCATTTATTCTACATTCAATAGAATGTAAATTTGGAGTATAATTTTTACCAGAAATTGGTACTCCTGCTGCTACTAAGATTTGTTCACGGATTAAATCGAAATCAATAACTTGTTCTGTTATTGGGTGTTCTACTTGAATACGTGTATTCATCTCCATAAAGTAGAAATTTCTGTGTTTATCTACTAAGAATTCCACTGTTCCGGCTCCTTCATACTTAATGTACTCAGCTGCTTTTACTGCAGCTTTACCCATTTTAGTTCTCAATTTATCTGTCATAAATGGAGAAGGCACCTCTTCTGTTAATTTTTGATGACGTCTTTGTATAGAACAATCTCTTTCTGAGAGATGACATGCTTTACCACGAGAATCACCAACAATTTGTATTTCTATATGACGAGGCTCTTCAATAAGCTTCTCCATATACATATCATCATTTCCAAATGCAGCTTTAGATTCTGCACGCGCAGATTCCCATGCATTTTGAAGATCTTCTGGTTTCCAAACGGCACGCATACCTTTACCTCCACCACCTGCAGAAGCTTTAAGCATTACAGGATAACCTGTTTCTTTAGCTACTTTTTTACAGTCTTCAAAGGTTTCAATAATTCCTTCACTTCCTGGCACACATGGTACACCTGCAGCTTTCATGGTCGCTTTGGCATTTGCCTTGTCTCCCATTCTATTAATCATTTCTTCAGAAGCACCAATAAATTTTATACCATGCTCTTCACAAATTTTAGAAAATTTAGCATTTTCTGATAAAAAACCATAACCTGGATGAATCGCATCTGCATTTGTAATTTCTGCTGCTGCAATAATATTGGCTATTTTAAGATAAGACAAATTACTTGCTGGCGGACCAATACAAACAGCTTCGTCTGCAAACTTAACATGTAGGCTATCTGCATCTGCAGTTGAATAAACTGCGACGGTTTTAATTCCCATTTCTTTACAGGTTCTTATAACTCTAAGCGCTATTTCACCTCTATTGGCAATTAGTATTTTTTTAAACATAACTTTTAGGTATTTAAAATTTCAAATTCCAAATTCCAACGTATTGGGATTTATGTTTTGGAATTTTAAATTTGGTTATGATGGATCAACTAAAAATAATGGCTGATCAAACTCTACTGGTGACGAATCATCCACAAGTACTTTTACAATTTTACCAGAAACTTCTGATTCAATTTCATTGAATAACTTCATCGCTTCAATTACACAAAGTACATCACCTTCTTTAATATCTGTACCTACTTCTACAAAGACAGGTTTGTCTGGTGACGGTTTACGATAAAATGTACCAATTATTGGTGACTTTATAGTAATATATTTTGAGTCCTCAACTGCAGCTGCAGATGCTGCTGCATCTTCTGTAGTTACTGCCACAGCTGGCTGTGCAGGCATTTGCTGTTGCATAACAGGTGCTGCTTGCATTGGCATATGTTGAACAATTGTAGTATCTTCTGAACCTGTTCTAATGGTAATTTTAATGTCGTCCATTTCTAACTTAACCTCACTTGCGCCAGATTTAGCTACAAACTTTATTAAGTTCTGAATTTCTTTTAAATCCATAATGTTTAGATATTTATTAGTTAGTTTTTTTGTTAGGAATTATAAGCCCATTTAAAATAAATTGAGCCCCAAGTAAATCCGCCACCAAAGGCAGCAAAAATAATTTTATCACCTTTTTTAAGTTGTGATTCATAATCAAATAATAACAATGGTAAGGTAGCGGAAGTTGTATTTCCATACCTTTGAATATTCATCATTACTTTTTTATCTTCTAAATTTATTCTGTTAGCTGTAGCATCAATAATGCGTTTATTAGCTTGGTGTGCCGCTAACCACGAAATATCATCGTTTGTAAGATGGTTTCTTGTCATTATTTTTTCTGCAACATCTGCCATATTAAAAACTGCATTTTTGAATACGGTTTTTCCATCTTGAAAAATGTAGTGTTTACCTTCTTTAAACGTATCTTCATTTATAGGATATGAAGAACCTCCATAAGTAGCTTGTAAAAACTCTCTTCCTTCTCCGTTACTTCTTAATAACTCATCTTGAAGACCTAAACCTTCATTATTAGGTTCAAATAAAACGGCACCTGCTCCATCTCCAAAAATGATGCATGTTGCTCTATCTTTATAATTTATAAATGATGAATTTTTATCAGCCCCTATTAAAAGAATTTTTTTATAACGGCCAGCTTCTATATATGCTGCTGCTGTTGACATTCCGAAAAGAAAACTAGAACATGCGGCTTCCAAATCGTATGAAAATGCATTAACAGCACCTATTTGTGTAGCCGTGTAAGCTGCAGTTGAAGCCGCTTTCATATCTGGTGAAGCAGTACAAACAATTACTAAATCTATTTCCTTAGGGTCTAAACCTTTTTTCTGTATTAAATCTTCTGCAGCTTTTATGGCTAAAAACGATGTTCCTTTTCCATCTTCCTTTAGAATTCTGCGTTCTTTAATACCTGTTCTTGTGGTAATCCATTCGTCGTTAGTTTCTACCATCGTTTCTAGTTCTTTGTTTGTTAAAACAAAGTCTGGAACATAGCCTCCGACAGCTGTAATTGCTGCTGTGATTTTACTCATTATTAGGATTTAGATAATTAAAAGTATGTAAAATTGACAAAAAACAGTGCATTTTAATCAGTTTTTATGGTTTTCGGGCAATTATTTACGCAAAGTAAATGGTTTTTGCGCTATCCAAAAAATAATAACAAAAAAAACGCTCACAAAGGAGCGTTTTCTTGTATGCATGCATAATACTTATGCTGCGTTTTCTTCTTCAACAGAGTTGTCAATTAATACTTGACCTCTGTAATATAATTTACCTTCGTGCCAATGTGCTCTATGGTATAAGTGTGGCTCACCAGTTGTTGGGCAAGTTGCTATTTGAGGTACAGAAGCTTTATAATGAGTTCTTCTTTTATCTCTTCTTGTTTTCGATATTTTACGCTTTGGATGTGCCATTTTAAATGTTATTTATCCGTTAATAGTTTTTTTAAATTATTCCAACGAGGATCAATATCCTCAGATGATTTTGTTTTTATGTCCTCACTTGGACTTAATTCTTCTAATTTTGAAAGTATATCCGACTGTAATGAACCGTCTTCAATACCAGGATGAACGCGCTTAATAGGAACTGCTAAAATAATTAGTTCATATATATATTGTGCGACATTAATTTCATACTCACCATGTGGTATAATTAATATGTCTTCATTCTCATCATTGTACTCGTTCCCAAACTTTACAACAAGCTTAAACTCGTCATTAATTGCCTGATCATAGGGTTCATTGGTGATATCACAATTTACATTTACTACACCTTCAGCACAAAAAAGCAACTCTAAAAGTGTCGATTTTTTATCTAATTTAAGGTCTATTTTAACGTCAACTGCATTGAATTCATCGTATTCAAAATGTTGAAAGAACGTATTATCAATTTGATAATCAAAATGATGCTCTCCTACTTTTAATCCAACAAAAGGGATTGTATAAGATTTTAATGCCTTCATTATCACATTCAATTTGAGCGTGCAAATATATAAAATTTTCCTTATTTACAGCTTAGATATCAACAAATTTTGTTTATAACTATCGTGATGTCTTTTTTAAGGGGTTTTTACTGTAGTGATTATACTCTTCCCTTTGTTTAAAAATCTGAATTGCAGTATAGATGGCTTGCTTCATTGAGCTTTCGTCAGCTATTCCTTTTCCCGCGATTTCATAAGCTGTTCCATGATCGGGTGAGGTTCTCACTTTTTCCAATCCTGCAGTATAATTAACACCTTGACCAAAAGCGATTGTTTTAAACGGAATTAAGCCTTGATCGTGATATGACGCAATAATTGCATCAAAATTTTTGTAGGTATTAGATCCAAAAAAGCTATCGGCAGAATATGGACCGTAAACTAAACTTCCATCAGATTTTATTTTTTCTAAGGCAGGTTTTAAGACGGTATCATCTTCATTGCCAATCACACCATTATCACCAGCATGCGGATTAATAGCTAAAATTGCTACTTTCGGTTTTCTTATCCCAAAATCTTGCTTTAAGGATTTCATAACTGTTGCTATTTTTTCCTTTATAAGACTTTCTGTTATAGTACTACTAGCGTCCTTAAGTGGTACATGATCTGTTAAAAGTCCTACGCGTAATGCATCAGAAACCATAAACATTAAACTTTTACCGTTTAAGGCTTTAGCTAAATAATCGGTATGACCAGGGAAATTAAAAGTATCTGATTGGATGTTCTGTTTATTAATTGGTGCTGTAACCAATACATCTATAGAACCTTCTTTTAATGCATTTGTTGCTGCAACCAAAGATTTAATGGCATACTCACCTATCGTTTTATCGTTCTTCCCGAAATCTATATTTACAGCTTCGTTCCAAACATTGACCACGTTAACTTTTCCGATTGCAATTTTATCTAGTGTATCTATATTAAAAAAATTGATTTTGCTCTTAAAATGATTTTTAAAAAACTGCATCGTTTTACCAGATGCAAAAATCACAGGAGTACTTAACTCTAAAGATCTCGGATCTTCATAAGCCTTAATTATAATTTCTGGTCCAATTCCATTAAGATCTCCTACTGATATACCTACAATGACCGATTCTTTTTGCTTCATAAATATGTTATGTTAATTGATATGAAAAATGACTAAACAACTTTGCATTTAATCTAAATTTCTATACATCAAACAAAGTTATAATTCATAAATTGGGTTTAACTTTGTAATTACAAATTTAACCCAAATTAAGTCTTATAAAATTAATTACGATTTGAAACTACTTTAAAATATATTATTTTATTGCATTTTTAAAACCGAATCACAAAGTTACATTGCTAATTTGAGTTAACTAATAAAAGTACAATTTATGTTTACAGGTATTATTGAAGATTTAGGAACAATTAATAAATTAGTAAAAGATGGAGGTAATCTACAGATTACAATGCAAACCCATATAACAAGTGAATTAAAAATAGATCAAAGTATTGCTCATAATGGTGTATGTTTAACTGTTGTTAATATTGAAGGTGATACCTACACTGTAACAGCCATCCAAGAAACCTTAGATAAAACAAATCTTGGTTCGTTAAAAGAACATCAGCTAATTAATATTGAACGCGCTATGAAATTAGGTGACAGATTAGATGGTCATATAGTTCAGGGACATGTAGACCAAACGGCAAAATGTATAGCAATTACTGAAGAAGATGGAAGTTGGGTTTTTACTTTTGAATATGACAAAAACCTCAACAATATAACAATTGAAAAAGGCTCAATAACTGTAAATGGAGTTAGTTTAACCGTTGTAAACTCACAATTAAATCAGTTTTCGGTAGCAATAATACCTTATACATATAACCATACTACTTTTAAAAACTTAAAAACTGGAGATATGGTAAATTTAGAATTTGATGTTATTGGTAAATATGTAAAACGATTAAACGATCTTAGAAACTAAGCAACTCGTTTAATAGATAATTTATACATTTTATAAATTCCGTAGACTAATGCTACAACGAATAATGCAATAATTCCACCGTCAATAGGAAGACCTGGTGGTGGTGGTGGCAATGGAGGTGGAGGTGTACCATTCTGTGCCATAGATACGAAACCTACTAAAAAAACTAAAATTGAGGCTAATATATACTTGTTCTGCATTCTGCTAAATAAGGTGTAAAAGTATAAAAAAAACTGAGCTGACAAAATTTATTCGGCTAAAAACATCCTTAAACGGTAAATTTTCTCGACGAACAGTTAAAAAAGCACTTAAGTTAGGGAAGTTAGCTACATTTTTAACTCATTTCAGCGACAAATATAGTATTAATTTTTAATTATTATTAATAGGATTGAATCTAATCCTAGATTTAACCTAAACTTTACATCTAATAATTATAGTTAAACTATAAATCTACTTCTAAAAATAAATACGTAAAACAGCATTAGTCGTAATCCCTAACGAATATCTGGAAAACTTTATTGCATTATCCTCTGCATCAATCCTATAATAGTTGTTGATTGGATTTTTAACATCAGAAATATTCCAAGCAGACATACCAACTTCTGAACGGAACACCTTATTTATCTTAAATTTATAAAGCACTGAAGCATCAATTCTTAAATAATCTTGTAATCGTTCGTTATTTGCCTTATCAAAATTGATATTATTACCTGTAACTTCATTTTCTACTAATGGTATCGATGTTGGTTTCCCTAGCCTATAATTTAATCCGGCAGAAATATTCCACGACTCATTACTATAGGTAGTACCCAATGTAAAGGCATGCGTAATATCAAAATTACTAGGGAATTTAATTTCTTCAAGCGTTTTAAAGGTATAATCGTTTTTTATATATGAATAACTCAACCACGTATTTAGATGATTGAAATTCTTTCGGACTAAAAATTCGGCTCCTAAAACATCATAGCTTCCTTTTTCTTTTTCAAATTCATACTTGGTGGTAAATCCCTGGCTTTGGGTGGTGATACCATCAACTTTTTTGTAATACACTTTCGCATCTATTAACCAACCTTTATTTTTATAAAGCAATCCTAATGAGGCTTGTTTGCTCTTAATAATAGGTATGCTATCATTATCTGTGAGTTGCCATCGACGTTTTTCTACTCCTAAAAAATCATTTTGGAAATTGATAATTTGGGAGGTGTTTTGATGTTTAAACTCACCTAAAGCTTCTAATTCAACATGATTTCCTAAAGCTTTTCGAATACTTAAACGCGGTTCTACAATCAATTCATCAAACTTTTCTAGATAATTCGCCCTTACTCCTAACTTAACGCTAAGATCTTTAGTGTCATTTTCAAACTGTGCCTGAGCAAAGACAGCTTGTTCTCGTAAAACTTCAGAATCACGTCGTACAAACCTTGGCACATCAATATCATTTAAGTTTGTAATTTCAGATTCAATAAAATTATAGCCCAAATTAAATTGCCATAAGTTTTGAGTATAAAACCCTTCTAATTTTGCCGATGTTTCAGACACTAAATTTTCTTGCAAAAAACGTTGTTCTGCCATAACGTTAGCATTTACTGCTTGTAATATATAATCTGTATTATAAACATTGAGCACAGTACTTAATTTATCATTCCATTGCCGACGATAATTTAAACCTACCGAAATACTATTTTGAGAAATGCTACTTTCTCGTGTTTCTTCTACTCCATTAAAAAGCGCAGATTCATCAAAGGTTAAATCGTTATGAACTAGCATAAAATTTAATCGTAAAAAATCCTTATCCGATGGCTTATAAAGCCACCTTAAAGACGCATCATAAAAATCGAAGGCTTGATTTGAGTTACTAACATTAGAGGTGTTTTCTGCGACCTCTGTATCTTGTGTCACACGTTCAAAATACGTTTTATAAGTTGGTGTTCTTACCAATTCATCAATAGATTTACGTCCTGCAATTTGAACTGAAGACTTTTCACCAATTGGTGCATTTAAAAATAAATCGGCATTAAGAAGATTAATTCCAAAGGAACCTTTAAAATTGGATTCGATGGTTTTACTAGAATGCATATCAATAGTTCCTGAAACACCATCGGTATAAGACGCATCTGTACCGTTATTAATTACGGTTGCCGTTTGTGTGATTTGTGGATTGAAACTTGAAATAAGTCCGAAAAAATGACTGGATTGATACATTTTTATGCCATCCCAAAGCATTAGATTTTGGTCGTGAGACCCTCCTCTTATATTAATATTGGAAACGGTTTCGTCAACGCTTAATACTCCAGGCAATGCCTGAACCGTATGTAACACATCAGACTCTATAAGTCCTGGAAGCAAGGTAAACTTGCTATAATCAATAGCGATACTTCCATCTTGTTGTTTGTCTATACCTTTAACAATATAGCCGTTGAGCACTACAGAACTAAACACTTCAGCTTCTTCAATTAAAGTAATAGCGTCACAACTATTTAATTTAAAAAATTGGGCTTGACGCTCTATGGTTTTAAAACCTATAAATCGGATGGTAAGAAGCGTCTCTAATGATGGTACTTCTATTTCAAAATAGCCATCATCATTAGCTACAGTGTAATTGTGTTTTGTATGAATAGTTGCTCCACAAAGCGGATTTTCCATGTTGTCTCGCAAATAACCACAAATTGTAATGGGTTTAGTGATACTAAAGACCACGTCGCTAATTTTGGTAAAAATTAAATTGGTCTGTTGTTCTATGGTTTCAATTTTTGTATTTAGACTTAGATCGTCAGCTAAAGGAATGACATAGATCTCTTTTAGAAGGTCACTTTTATAATTGAAATTAACATTATGACTTTTAGAAATCTCATTAAGCACTTGTATGATAGACATTTTTCCATCATTAGCTTGTGCTTTTACTGAAAAGCAAATTAATACACTTATTAAAAAAGTTATATACTTAATCTTTAGCATTGTGTATGACGACCTCTTTATTATTTATAATTTCATAGGTCAAACCAAGCGGCTGTGTAATTGCTTTTAAAGCATTATTAAGGTTATCGTGCTCAAATGCGCCTGTAAATCTCAACGTATTTGCAGTAATGGAATCGGTAATTGTGATATTATATTGACTTTCGAGTTCTAAAAGCACTGCTTGTACAGACGCATCTTTAAATACACTCATATTTTTAAGCCAATACGGTTCTGCTATAGCAATATTAGATTTTTTAGCAGTTCCTGATTTTAAAATAAACTCTGAACCGGCTGGTACTTTTGTAACCGCATCGTTATAACTGACTTGCACCAAGCCTTCATAACAGGTAACTTTAAAAATGCTATCCTTTGTAAACACATTAAACTCGGTTCCTAAAACGGTTACTTTTCCAAATTCAGTATTGACATCGAATTGCTTTCCTTTTTCGACATCAAAAAAAGCTTCTCCTTTTAAATTTAAGGTTCTTTCGTTTTCCCAATTTGAAGGACTATATGTAAGCTGAGACAACTCATTAAGTTCTACTCTAGAATTATCAGGAAGTGTAATGGTTTCTTTTTGTGCTAAATCGGTTGCAATTGTATTGGTATTATCTCTATTTAAAAACAAAAATAAGGTTAAACCAATAACAAAAACAGCTGCAAATCGTGATGCTATATTCATCCAATTAATTGACGAAGCCTTTTTATTTTGCAACTGGCTTTCTAAAGCTTCAAATGCAGGCACTTTTGCATTATGATGACCACTAAACCGCTTTGCTTCTTCTGCTATTTCATTATACAGCTTCGCATCCTCTAAAGCATTAAAAGCTTCCGCCTCTGCTTCAGATAAGTTGTTGTCCAACCATTTTTTTAGTAAATATTCTTTGTCCATAACTTGATGCTATACTTATAAAACAACTCAACTTTCAATTGTCCCAAAATTATTTTCAATTCAGTTCTTCTAATTGATCTTTCAACTTATTTAAGGCAGCATAAATTCTGTGTTCAGCTACTTTTTTGGTAATATTTAATAACTCTGCAATTTCTTTATGGGTTTTCCCATCGACCTTACTTAGAAGAAAAGCCACACGTTCTTCTTCTTTTAATGTTGACAAAGCTGTTTCGTAACGCTTTAAAAATTCCTTTTTACGCAGCATAAATTCTGGCGTCTCATTAGTGTAATCCTTAGGCTTTACTTCTTGGTGCTTAAAAACAACCTTTTGGTGCTTCACCTCGTTAAGCATCATATTATTTGCAACCGTATATAAATAAGATTTTGCAGCTTCAGGTGCCACTTTAGCACAATTTTCCCATAATTTAATAAAGGCATCTTGCACTTTATCTGAAGGGTTTAATAAATCACCATACTTATAGTATAGAATAGTGCTCATGCTTTGCGCATACTTTTCGTAAAGTTTAGAAAAGCGTAGTTTATCACAGATATCTTTGTGGAGCGACTTAGACAATTAAAAGTGTTTTTTTGAAATTTGAATTCTCAAAAGTATACTTTTTTTTAAAGACCACGCAACACAGGAATACATCGAATCAACTAAAATCAATGATTTAAAACCCAAAACAACTCAAATTATAATTAAATAAAAAAAAACAATATATTTTTCGGGACATTTAATTCATCAGTTGTTCTAAGTATAAAGACGGTAATTAATATGCCTTATTAATTGAAAAACTAAAAACAAATTATTTATGAAAACTATGAAACCTTTCCTTTTTGCCTTAGTTGGTTTATTCTTAACTATGACATCTTGTAGAACTGAAGATGATGTAAGTATTGACCCTCCAGCAGAATCTACTTTACAAGCTAATTCAGCTTTGACAAATCAGATTCAAAGAGTCGCCATGAACGATGGTTCTGTAGACAACATTGTTTACAATGCCAATTGTTTTACCATTCAACTGCCAATAACAGCAACCATAAATGGAGTAGAATTAACAATTACTAACATTGATGATTATGATGATCTTGAGGATATTCTAGATGAATTTGATGATGATGATGATGATACTATTGTTATCGATTTTCCTATCACCATTATTTTTGCAGATTACTCCGAAGTTCAAATTAACAGCTTAGATCAACTAGAAGATTATGCTGATGATTGTAATGATGAAAATGAATTTGACGATGATATTGAATGTTTAGATTTTGTATATCCAATTACAGCTTCCGTTTTTAATACTAATAACGAAGTTATTGAAACAATCACATTTACCAACGATTATGATCTTTATGAATTTATAGACGATATAGATGAAGATGATTTAATTGGGTTTGAATTTCCTATAAGTATTGTAATTGCTAATGGTAACGAAATTATAATTAATAATTTTAATGAGCTTGATGATGCCATTGATGAATATGATGACGATTGTGATGAAGACGATGATTACGACTATGATGATGACGATTGTACAAACTGTACACCAAGCCAATTAGAATCTATCTTAATAGGTTGTTCAGACTGGCATATAGACGAATTAGAACGCAATGACAATGATTTAGAAGACAACTATACAGGTTACCTTTTTAACTTCTTTGCAGATAATACAGTTACAGTGTCTTGGACTGGAAACACTGCCAATGGAACATGGACAACTAGCGAAACAGAAAACAATATCATAGTAACCTTTGATATTCCAGGATTTGACGATATCAATGATACGTGGATTTTACATGAAATTGATAACGACGACGACAATGACGATGATGATGATGATGATGATGATGATAACGAAACCGAAGTAAGTTTTGAAATAGGAGAAGACGACGAACTAGAATTTAAAAACAACAATTGTAACTAAATAGTTGACCAAAATAGTAATGGTCTAAATTTAATTTATTAATAGCAGAACCAACCATGAAGCAATTTGTGGTTGGTTTTTTTATTGTAGATCTACTTTTCTTTAATATCTGTGTTTATAGTCTCATAGACAGATTTAACCTCAGCTTCTCCATACTTTCGCTCTAAGCGTCTAATGGTAAAATGTGCCGTTGCCATCTTTTGAAAATGATCTACAAATACATAATTTAAACCACCTCCACCAATTGCTCCTACAATAGGTACGGCTTGTGCTAAAAATTTCTCGCTAATAAGAAGACTTAATCTCGTAGCAATTTTAGACAAGAAGTTACCAATAGCGTTAGAACCCAAAGCACTTGCTCCTTTAACTAAGCTATCTAAACTCATTTTTATACTTGCTGCCGAAACGTTACTTAAAGCTGAATTTAATGCCATACGTGTCGTGTAATAACTAGCTTCCATACCGTCATCATCTAGAGAATCTCCACCAAGAGCAAAAACTTGCAGACAAGCCATTTGCCCTTCTAAAGTATAAATATCTTCACCTTCACTGCGTGCAATATCCATAATAGTACGCATTAAAAACTTCGTTGTAAGCGTTACTTCTGAAGCAAAAATAGCAGTACCAAAACCTGTAGAAGACCCGAAAAAACCACTCAATACACCTGTACCTGTTACAATACTTTTATAGATGTTTTTTGAAGGTTTTTTAAATGTTTTGTTCTTTTGAATGGTTAATAAATTCGATTTTACTATTTTTAATAACACAGACTGAGTTATACTTTGCACCTTCAGTAATACTTTTTCAGGCACATGTTTAACACCCGTTTCTACTGTATTTCCTATTTTATTGACATTACGTATGGCCCAACCTAAATTTTGCATATTAGATTTTGCATCCTTTAAGGCTTCTTTATCTTCTGGTGTTATGGAACTTACTATTATATTCAAGTGCTAGTCTTTATTACAGTTTGTCGATAAAATATTATAATTGTTACAATATCATTCTGATTCGAATAAAATTAATTGTGTATTAATTATGTTTTTAATATTCAAAATGAAATAAAAAAAGCGCTCTTTATTATGGCAGCTAATATTATTGATGAAAGCTCAAGAAGATTTAGTAATGGGCAACTCGTAAAACCAATTGCAGTCTCAGCTTCTTTTTCTGGTGTTTTTACTCTTACTGAAATCAATGGGAAATTCTATGTGGATGGAGGCACATTAAATAATTTTCCTGTAGAACCTCTAAAGAACATATGCAATAAAATTATAGGTGTGTATGTAAATCCCCTAAAAGAGGTAAGTATAAAAGATTTAAAGCATTCTTACTCTATTGTAGAACGTGCTTATAAAATTAAAGTTGCAGCAGAGTCTATGAACAAATTTCCGGATTGTGATTTAGTTATAAATCCTCAGGAGTTAATAAATTTTGGCACTTTTGGAATGAATAATATTGATGCTCTTTTTAACTTGGGATACACATCTACAAAAAAAGCTCTTGAAGAATCCAAAGGTGTACTTAAAGATTTACTCTAAGTACAACCTATTTTTAGGTGAAATAAAATATTAAATATCCTTTGCCATAGTAGCAACATTGTATTTATCAAGACTATGAGAATAAAAAAGACTCTAGTTTACACTAAAGTCTTTTTTAATTTGTGGTCCCACTTGAATTATTATATAGTACATTAATGAAGAGTTATTTAGAGTAATACGGCGTTTCCAAGACACTATACTTGCAGCTAAATAGCAATATGGTGTATTATAGATGTATAAAGGTTTGAGCATCGATCAATATTTTCGTTATGCCAAAAAATTATGTGGTGACTCCTTTAGTTTACTATAATATATTTAAGCATATATGTGTATGTATGTTATGTGTTATTTTATATAAAAAGTGCATTAACATGAATAAATGTAAGCATTCAAGATCATATTTATTTGATGTATGCATTTATTCGGAGTCGCTTATGAGTTTTCTTTAAATTGGTATTAATACTGTCTTAAAAGGTTTTATGAGTATTTCTATTTTGGGATTCATATATTCAACTAGGTTAGATCTGATATGAAAAGATGGAAATATTTTTTAACCTTTAACATAAACACACAAAACCTTAATATATATTCTTATTTTTAAACCGTTTAATGCAATTGATTTACCATTTATATTGAAAAAAACACTACACATATTATTTCTTTTTTTTTTACTTACAAAAGTTTATGGGCAATACTCACCAAGTACTCACAACTATACTTTAGCAGAATATAAAGCTGGTAATCAAAATTGGGATATAACGAGATCTGAAGATGGCAAAATTTATGTCGCAAATAATAATGGGTTACTTGCCTATGATGCTTTAAATTGGAAATTCTATCAGTTACCAAATAAGACGACTGTTCGTTCTGTCTTTACAGATAATAATATCGTGTTCACTGGCTCTTATGAAGAGTTTGGGTATTGGGAAAAAGATGATTTTGGAGTTTTAAAATATGTCTCACTTAGTGATAAAGTTATAGATCAAATTTCAGCAAACGAAGAGATATGGCAAATCGTTAAGTTTAAAGATAAAATTATTTTTAGGTCATTTTTAAATATCTACATCTATGATTATAAAAACGTAATTCAGTTAAGTCCAAAATCGGCCATAATTTCTAGTAATGTTATTGACAACAAGCTTTACATCTGTACTCTAAATAAAGGTATTTTCTCCTTAGAAGATGAAAAGCTAAAACCATTCTTTTTTGATTCTCACCTATTAGACACCAAAATAGTTTCATTAACAAGTTACAATGATGGTTTGCTTTTACTAACCTCACTAAAAGGAAGCTATTATTTACATAACAATCAATTAAAACCAACCCGATTTAAAATTGATAAAGAGTTAAAGCAACATCAACTCAATAAATTTTCACAATTACCTAATGGAGAAATGGTTTTTGGTACCATTAAAAACGGTGTTTTTTTAACCGATGCTAAAGGCAATTTAAAATTTCATGTAAGTAAAGAAAATGGCTTAATTAATAATACGGTTTTAGGGCAATATATAGATACCTCAAATAATTTATGGTTAGGATTAGATAACGGTATATCTAAAATTGATTTAGATAGTCACCATTATTTCTTTAATGATCAATCTGGTAAACTAGGAGCCGTATACGATGTGGTAAAATATAGAGGGCAAATTTATATAGGCAGTAATACTGGTCTTTTCAAACTTAATAAAAATGATAAACTTCATTTTATAGAAGGCTCTCAAGGTCAGGTCTGGGATTTAATAATTATTGAAGATCAACTCTTTTGTGGTCATAATGAAGGAACTTTTGTGGTTGATGAAGATCAACTAACATGGATTTCGAGCTTTACTGGTGGATGGACGATTAAAAAAGTACCCGAACGCAAAAACACCTATATACAAGGAACGTATACTGGATTGGTAAAATTTGAAAAACAATTAGATAAATGGCACGTTAAGCATTTGGGCAAAACTACAATTCCCTCACGATTTCTGGCTTTTGAGGGTCCTAATATAGCTTGGGTAGCACATGCCTACAAAGGATTATATCGAGTAAAATTTGATGATAATTATGATACCATTTCTAGCGTTAAATCTTATGGCGACAAAGGAATTGGGTCTGACTTTAATCTGCGTGTTTATAACATAAAAAATAATATCAGTTTTAAAACAAATGATGGATGGCAAAAATACGAACCAATTATTGACTCAATTGTTCCTTATAATCTACTCAATGAAAAATTCGGAAAGGATAGTTATATCATTTCTGAAGAAGACACCAATCGTTTAGCATTAATCAATAATGACGGTCTAATTAGTTTTAAGGCTTTTAATAATATTACAGATAGTATCACCTTCGGAAATAGAAAAATTAAAAACCGATATGTTGTAGGTTACGAAAACATATCTAAAATCGAGGATTCTATATATGCACTTAACCTAGTAAATGGTTTTATGATGATTGATAATGGTTTTAAAAAGAATCTTGAATTATATAAACCTACAGTCGAATCCATTCTAATCAATAAAAAAGCTATTGCACTTAACTTTAAAGAAGAACCTTTATCTATAGAATATGGTGAAAGTTTAGAAATAGAAATAGTATCTCCGCGATCTACTAATCATTTTTTTGAATATAGGTTATTTGAAAATGACAATCATTGGAATGAGTTAGAAAATAATACAATAGAATTGACTAATTTAATTGAAGGCAATTATAAAATTGAATTTAGAGCAAAAAATGATTTTGGTAATATATCACCAATCCAAAGCTTAACATTTGAAATAAATCCACCTTGGTACAGAGGCACATTAGGTATTTTAATATATCTCTTAATTTTTGCCTTAGCTATATATACGTTTTTCTATGTTCAAAAAAGAAAACTTATTAGGGAACAAAGACTGATGAAGATTAAATATCAAAAGGAGCAGCAGAAACTACTTAGGGAAAAAACACTAGAAAATGAAAAACGAATTGTTCAATTAAAAAATGATGCACTACAAAGTGATATAAAATCTAAGAGTAAACAATTGGCAAATAACGCTATGGCTTTAGTTAAGAAGAATGAATCCCTTCAAGAAATTAAAAAAGAGTTAATGATTAACAAAGAAAGCTTTCAAAATTACTACGCCTATAAAAAGTTATTAAAAAAAGTTGATAATTCCATTGTGCTTAAAGATGAATGGGAAGTTTTTGAATATAACTTTAACCAGGTTCATGATGAGTTTTTTATAAAACTAAAAGATAAACATCCAAAGCTCACTTCTAAAGATTTAAAAATTTGTGCTTACATCAAAATGAATTTGTCTTCAAAAGAGATTGCTCCTTTGTTAAATATTTCTGTGAGAGGGGTAGAAACGCATAGATATCGATTAAATAAGAAGCTAAATTTAGATAATGACATTTCTATGGCGGATTATTTATTAAATATCAAATAATCCAAGCGTCAAATTATCATATTACCATTATTTCACTACGTCATTACTACGTCACTCTGTTAATTTCTTTAGAACTATAACGTTTTTTTAGTAGCTTTAGAGTACGTCATGTTAGGCTTTTTCTTAAATTCCGTTAACAAACTTAAGGCATGACGTAATTAAAATGTAAATAGAAGTTAACAGAATTTAACATTAGGTTATAATTTAGACAAACACAAAAACTAAATAATAAACTCTAATATTTATTAATTTCTATGAAAACAAAATTCAGTCTATTGTTAATGCTGTTTTTTTCGATTTGTGCTTTTGCACAGCAAGTTGAAATTAACGGAATTGTAACAACCGAAAGTGACGGAATGCCCTTACCAGGTGCAAACGTCTTAATCAAAGGAACAAGTAGAGGAACTACAACCGATTTTGATGGTAAATATACTATCAAAGTGTCGCGCGGAGAAGAAATTGAATTCAGTTATGTAGGTTTAGAAAGCCTAACATTTTTAATTGAAAACCAAACAGTACTTAACGTTGCCCTTAAAGATGATGTAGCTTCGTTAAACGAAGTTATTGTTATTGGTTATGGAACGCAGAAAAAAGCAGATTTAACTAGTGCTATTGCAACTATTAATCCAGAAGAGTTACATTCTACTCCAGCAGCACAGTTGGTTCAAGGATTTCAAGGAAAAGTAGCTGGTGTGCAAATTAGTAGTATAGGCTCTCCAGGAGAAACACCTCAGGTGAGAATACGTGGTACTAATTCTCTATCTGGAGATTCATCACCATTATATGTTGTAGATGGTATGTTTTATAGTAGTATTGATTTTTTAAATTCTAATGAAATAGAAAACGTTACTATACTAAAAGACGCTTCTGCTTCTGCTATATATGGTGTGAGAGCATCAAACGGTGTTATTTTAATAACTACTAAAGGAGGTCGATTTAATAAGAAAGCAGAAGTAACATTCTCATCTTATTATGGTATGCAAAGTGCACAGAATGTTCTAAAAATGGCAAATGCAGAACAGTTTGTAACATTTGCACAAGAGTCTGGATCCGCTTCAGAAATTTCAAGCGTAAATCAAGCAATTGAAAGATTTGGTCGTAGTAGAGTAAATCCTAATATACCAAATGTAAATACAGATTGGTATGATGAAGTATTAAGAGTTGCCTCAATTGAAAATTATGATTTACAAATTAATGGTGGCTCCGAAAGTATATCTTATGCTCTTGGTGGAAATTTTTTCCTTCAAGATGGTATTTTAGACATGAAGAATAGTTACGAACGTTTTAACCTTAGAGCAAAAGTAGACGCGAAGGCAACAGATTGGTTAAATGTTGGTGGAAACGTATTATTTAGTAATGCTGTTAAATATGATGATGAAGCATCTGCATGGCAGCTGACCTATTTTGCGGTTCCAATACTACCTGTTTACGATTACAATTTTACAGAAGCTAGCCCATCACCATACTCAGATGCAAGAGAAATTGGTTATAGAGATTCACAAAATCCATTTCCACTTTTAGACAATTCAGATAAAAGAGGAGAAAGAAGACGAACAACAGCTAATTTTTATGCGGATTTTAAAATTCTTAAAGATCGTTTAAGTTTTAAAACAACGTTATCTTATAATTATTTAGGAACTAATGAGCGTATCATGTTGTTGCCTTATTACATTACTGATGATTATCAAAGAAGTATTGATAATTCTACAATTACCAGAACAAATAGTGTAGTAGAAAATTACATTTTTGATAATGTTTTAACTTATACAAATACTTTTGGAGAACACGATTTAACTGTTATGGCTGGTACATCCTTTAGAGATGATTATTGGCGTTATTTTAGAGGAAGTGGTAATTTTGATCCAGGTAGTGCCTTTTTAAGAAATAATGAAAAAACTTGGTACATACAGAATACTTCTGAGGATAGTAGAACATCATTTGATAATGGTACCCAATACTATGGAATGTCTTATTTCGGTAGAGTACAGTATAAATTCAATGACAAATATTTAGCCTATGCTACTTTTCGTTCTGAGGGAAGTAACAAGTACGAAAACACCTATGTTAATTTACCAGCGTTTGGTTTAGGTTGGGAAATCTCTAAAGAGTCTTTTATGAAAGATATTAGTTTTATAAATTATTTAAAACTAAGAGCAGGTTGGGGAAAACTAGCCAATAACGCAGTAGCTGCAAGTATTCCTATCTCTGCAAGTACAATCTCTACTGTCTTTAATGATACTTATTATAATGGTTTTCAATTTTCTACAGTTGCAGATGACGTAGACTGGGAATATACCGAAGAATTAAATGTGGGTTTATCTGCAAATCTATTTGATAATAGATTGTCTTTAGAAGCAGACTATTTTATAAAAGACACCAAAAATTTAGTGATAGATATTAATCCATTAGTAGGTACAGAAGTTAGTAGCCAAAACGCTGGTTCTGTTAGAAATCGAGGTATTGAATTAGCAGCAACATGGAATGGCAAAATATCTAAAAATATTAGCTACAATATTTCTGGTAATTTTAGTACTATAGA
Organism: Winogradskyella eximia; assembly: GCF_003386165.1. Lineage (GTDB taxonomy): Bacteria > Bacteroidota > Bacteroidia > Flavobacteriales > Flavobacteriaceae > Winogradskyella > Winogradskyella eximia. Next base: position 76,766 of record NZ_QRDV01000001.1, read on the forward strand.
CAATCAAATAACAGGTTTAGCTGGTCAGCCCTACATTAATACTGGTACAGCAGAAGCAAGACAACGTTTAATTGTTGGTGAAGCCATTAATTCTTTCTATGGTTATGAAATAGAAGGTGTGTATCAAAATGAAGCAGAAATTGCTGCAGACCCTAATGTACAAGCAATTATAGCAGAAGGCACAGCGATTAACCCTGGTTATTTTAAATACAAAGACCTTAATAACGATGGCACAATAGATGCAAGTGATAGAAAAGTAATTGGATCACCAGTACCAACATATTATTTTGGTGGTAATATAGGAATTAATTACAAAGCCTTTGAGTTAAATATGGCCTTTTATGGGCAAGGTGGTAATGTAATTTTAAATACCAATCGCATGGAAGTTATTAGAACTCAAGGACGTAACATAGATGCAGAATTAGCAGTAAATCGCTGGCATGGAGAAGGAACAACTAATGAATTCCCATCTTCTGAAGGTTACAGAAACTTATGGAACCAAAAATTATCTGAATTCTTTTTACAAGACGGTGATTTCTTTAGAATTCAAAACATTCAGTTAGCCTACACTTTAAGAGAAGAAAAATTACCAGAAATGCGTTTTACACTTACTGCAGACCGTCCTCTATTGTGGACAAAAGGTTATAATGGTTTTAATCCAGAAGTTGGTTTTGATGGAAGAGATTCACAAACCTACCCAACACCATCGGTGTATACATTTGGCGTTACAGTTAAATTTTAAAAAAAATTAAGCAATGAAAAATATATTTAAATTTAGAATTATTTTATTCATTTTACCTGTTTTCTTATTTACTTGTGAAGATAACTTAGATGAAGAACAAGAACTTATCGTTCTAACAGGGCAGATAGACTACACGAGCGAAGATGGTGCATTTGGCGCATTAATTGGAGCCTATGAAAAATTTCAAAGTGTAGGATGGGAACAAATTCCGTTATTAGCAGTAAGAGGTGATGACGTTAATGCTGGTGGCCTTGGTGATCAGCAAGGATTTGCAGATACAGACAATTACATTTACGATAATAGCTATTGGATGTATAATTCAATTTTTGAAAATTGGTCTCAAGACATATTACAAATTACATCGCAAATTGAATCGTTAGAAAGATTTAGAGATGGTGGTGTAAATTCTGCCTTAATTGATCAATATATAGCCGAGTGTAAAGTATTAAGAGGGTTTATTACTCTAGAACTTTCTAGACTATTTGGAGATGTATATAAAATTCAAACAACAGATCAAACTCAAATAGAAGTACTACCTAAGGATGAATTAATGGTTTGGATTTCTACTCAAATGGATGAAGCAATCCCAAATTTATTAGATGTTGCTCCTTCGCAACGTACAGATTTACCAGGTGGTATTACCAGCTACACTGCACTAACAGTAAAAGCAATGGCTAATTTAGAAATTGGGAATTACCAAAATGTAGCAGATGCTACAGGTGAAATTATTAATTCTAATGCTTTCCAACTTTTTGATGATTACTATCATTTATTTAAAACAGACGGAAAATTAGCAAATGAAAATATTTTAGAAATTCAATATTCAGATTTTGGTCAAGCCTCTGGTGAAAATGTAAGTCACTTATTTGCGTTTTATGGGCCGCAAAACTGGACAGCTGCTGTGCCAGAAGCTACTAGTGGTTGGGGTTTTTACGAACCAAGCTTTAAGTTTATTAAATTCATGCTAGATAGAGGTGAAACGGTTCGTTTAGAAACTAGTGTTTTATTTACGGATAGAGGGATTGCAGAATTACAAACGGATCCTGCTTATGCTACATTACCAAGTTGGATTTCTAATACCACAAGAGATGGAGATGTTATAAACGATTATTCTAGAGCATATCAAGCAAGTGGCAAACATTATTTGCCTTCTATGGAGTTAACATCTGGTAGAACCGATTATGGAACTAATAAAAATTACACGGTTATACGTTATGCAGAAGTATTACTTATGTATGCAGAAGCCCTTACGAGAGGTGCAACTGGAACCGCTGGCACAGCAGATAATGCAGTAAATGAAGTTAGAAATAGAGCTGGCTTAGGAAATTTAAGTGGAGTAACTAGTGATCAAGTTATGGACGAAAAATTTGCAGAATTAGCTATGGAATGGGGAATTAGATATCACGACATGGTTAGACTAGAAAAAACGGAAGAATTGAGCTATGATGGTAGAACATTCACTATGCAAAAAGCATATTTACCTTATCCACAAGAGCAATTAGATCAAAGTTATATACTTAACGACTATTATCAAAGTCAACAAAATAATTAAGAAACTATGAAAAATACATTAATAAAATTATTTGGAATTTTTATGATGCTTTTTATAGCATCATGCGATGATGGATTAGATCCAATTACTCAGATAGATCCAGGATCAGATGCAGGTGCACCTGTCGTTGAGATAATATACCCTTCTGAAGGAGATGAAATAACTGGACTAGAATTAGTAGTACCTATAGATATATCTTTTAAAGTTGAAGATGATATAGAAGTTGTTTCAATAACTGTTAGTATTGACGGTACTCAAATAGCGACATTTGACAGTTCTAATGACACTTTTTTAGATTATAGAATTGTAGAAAGAGTATATACTTACGATAGTTTAACTGCTGGTGAACACACTGTAACAGTTACAGGAACCGATTTAGAAGGCAATACTGCAAGTACTACTGTTAATTTTTCTAAAGCTCCTCCTTATGAAGCAATATTTTCTGGTGAAGTATTCTACATGCCTTTTAACGGCACGTATACAGAACTATTATCAATAACTGATGCCACAGAAATAGGCACTCCTGATTTTGCAGGTGAAGCCTTTGACGGTTCAAATGCTTTCAAAGCTACTGAAGATTCATATTTAACTTTTCCAATAGAAGATTTAATGCTTGGTAGTAACATGAGTGGTGCTTTTTGGTACAAAGTTAATGGCTCACCTGATCGATCAGGAATTTTAACCGTTGGAGATGATGCCGATGACCGTTTACAAGGCTTTAGATTATTTAGAGAAGGTAGTGCAACTGAGCAGAGAATTAAGCTTAATGTTGGCACTGGTGATGGTGAAAGTTGGAATGATGGAGGCGTTATAGACGTCACTGCTGGAGAATGGGTACACATCGCCTTTACTATTGCACCTACAGAAACCATAATTTACCTAAACGGAATTGCAGTTAATACCGCAACCCCTTCTGGCGCTATTGATTGGACAGGTTGCACAGAATTAACCATTGGTGCAGGTGGAGAAACCTTTAGCTACTGGAACCATTTATCAGACGACAGTTTTATGGACGAGTTAAGATTATTCAATACAACCATGTCTCAAAGCGAGATTTTAAATATCATTAATGTTACTAATCCATACGAACCAATCTATGATGGTGAAACATTCTATATGCCTTTTGATGGCACTTATACAGAATTGGTGAGTTTAGATGAACCAACAGTTGTTGGTACACCTACTTATGCAGGCGACAGTCATGATGGTTCTAATGCTTTTATGGGAGCAACAGATTCTTACTTAACCTATCCTATAGATGGTTTGTTTGGCGCAGATGCATTTAGCGCTACATTTTGGTATAAAGTAAATTCTACACCAGATCGCGCAGGTATTTTAATCGTTGGTGATGATGTAGATGATAGATTTCAAGGGTTTAGATTGTTTAGAGAAGGAACTGAAACAGAACAGCGCATAAAAGTAAATGTTGGTGTTGGTGATGGTGAAAGTTGGAATGATGGAGGTCTTATAGATGTAACAGCAGAAGAATGGGTACATATAGCACTAACAGTTTCTGCAACAGAAAGTAAAATTTACTTCAATGGTGTAGAACAACTCTCTTCAACTTTAACATCAAGTATTGATTGGTCAGGTTGTAGTGAGCTAAACATTGGCGCTGGTGGTCCAACATTTAGCTATTGGAACCATCTATCAGATTTAAGTATGCTAGATGAATTACGCTTATATAACAAAGCTTTATCTGCAGCTGAAATTCAATCAATGCTTTAAAAACAATATAAGGAAATCAATATATTTTTTGAATTAGTCTTCAATACTTTAGCTGTATTTATAAAAGTATAAATACAGCTAAAGTTTATTTTAAAGTAGCTTTTATAAATGAATCCATCAAATTATAAATTTTTTTTGATAGTACTTGCTATACTATTCTTTTTAACGAGTTGCAATAATTCAAAAAAAAATAGTGTCAATAAACAAGTTGTTCCAGTAGTGAATAAATTAATTGGAGACAAATTGTTAGATACAATTCAAAAACAAACCATTAACTACTTCTGGGAAGGAGCAGAACCTAATTCTGGTTTGGCTAGAGAAAGGATTCATATGGATAATAATTATCCATCCTCACCAGAAAATACAGTAACAATTGGTGGTAGTGGATTTGGATTAATGGCAATCCTAGTAGGTATTGAAAGAGGCTTTATACCGAAGCAAGAAGCGTTAGACCGTTATATTAAAATAGTCAATTTTCTTGAAAAGGCCGACCGCTTTCATGGAGCTTGGCCACATTGGATCAATGGTGAAACTGGCAAAATGTATCCATTTACTAAAAAAGATAATGGAGGTGATTTAGTTGAAACTGCTTTTTTAATACAAGGGCTTCTTACTGTTTCAGAGTATTTTGATAGCGATGATAACAAAGAACAGCATTTACGATCAAAAATTGATAAATTATGGAAAGAGGTAGAATGGGATTGGTACACTAAAAATAATGAAGACGTTTTATATTGGCATTGGTCACCAGAATATAATTGGGAAATGAATTTTCCTGTTGGTGGTTATAATGAATGTTTAATAATGTATGTACTTGCTGCAAGCTCTCCAACACACCCAATAAATAAATCAGTTTACGACAAAGGTTGGGCTAGAAATGGTAATATAGTTTCCAAAGATTCTATGTATAACTTGCCTTTAGTTTTAGACTATTTTGAGCATAACGACGCTGCAGTTGGACCTTTATTTTGGTCACATTATTCATATCTAGGTTTAAACCCAAATGGACTCACAGATCAGTATGCAGATTATTGGAAGCTCACTCAAAATCATGCAAAAATTCATTATGAATATGCAATAGATAATCCTAAACATTTTAAAGGTTATGGAGATAGTCTTTGGGGATTAACTTCTAGCTATTCCATTAAAGGTTATGCTGGTCATAGACCTGGTGCAGATTTGGGAGTTATTTCTCCAACCGCAGCATTATCGTCCTTTCCATATACACCTAAAGAGAGCATGAATGTTTTAGTGAATATTTATAAAAATCATGATAGTTTAGTTGGCAAATACGGTCCTTACGATGCGTTTAGCTTTGAAAATAATTGGTCAGCACCTAGATATTTAGCTATAGACCAAGGACCAATTCCTGTAATGATAGAAAATTATAGAACAGGATTGTTATGGGGTTTATTTATGAAAAATAAAAATGTACAATCGGGTTTAGATAAGCTTGGTTTCCATTATAAAAAGACAAATTAAAAATGAAAATAGTTAAATTATTAATCGTAGGTATATTGCTTACAGCTTGCGGATCCGATGATGGTCCTGGTTATCAAGAACCTTATGACCCAAGTGATGATGATCCAGTTGTTGAAACATTAACCGATGAGGAACTGTTGGATTTAACTCAAGAAACGACCTTTAGATATTTTTGGGATTATGCCGAATCTAACTCTGGTGCAGCAAAAGAAAGATATCATCCTAACGACCCTACTAACAGTCAAAATGTAGTAACCACAGGCGGAAGCGGTTTTGGTTTAATGGCTATTTTAACAGGAATAGAACGTGGTTATATTACAAGAGCAGAAGGTGTTTCAAGATTAAATTTAATTTTAAATTTCTTTCAAGGTGCTGATCGTTTTCATGGTGCGTGGTCACATTGGATAGATGGAGGAACAGGTAATACTATTCCTTTCAGTGATCAAGATAATGGCGGTGATTTAGTTGAAACAGCTTTATTAGCGCAAGGTTTAATTTGCGTAAAAGAATATTTTAAAAATGGTACTACCGAAGAGGCAGAACTTGCTGCACAAGCAGATGCACTTTGGAAAGGTGTAGAATGGGATTGGTACACACAAGGGCAAAATGCATTGTATTGGCATTGGAGTCCTTCTAATGATTTTTCTATAAATCTAGAATTAAAAGGCTATAACGAAACATTAATAGCATTTATCTTAGGTGCAGCTTCGCCGGATTATTCAATTCCGGCTGAGGTGTACCATGAAGGTTGGGCTGACAATGGGAATATTGTTACTTCTGCGAGTCAATATAACACACCTTTAATTTTAGATCATGCAGGTACAGGAACAGGACCTCTTTTTTGGGCACATTATTCTTATTTAGGTTTAGATCCAAGAAATTTATCGGATCAATATGCTGATTATTGGGATTTGAATGTTAACCATACAAACATAAATTATCTACACTGTGTAGACAATCCAAACAGTTATGTAGATTACGGAACTGATTGTTGGGGCTTAACAGCTAGCTATACTAGGAATTCCGATGGTTCCGTAGGTTATACAGCTCACGACCCAGAAAATGATACAGGTGTTATTTCGCCTACTGCGGCAATAAGCTCTATTCCATATACGCCAGAAAAGTCATTAGCAGCTATGCATTATTTTTATAGTAAAAACGAAATTTTATTGGGTAATGCTGGTTTTTACGATGCGTTTAGTCCACAGTATAATGATTGGGTAACAGAACGCTATTTAGCTATAGACCAAGGACCAGAAATTATAATGATAGAAAATTATAGGTCGCAACTATTATGGAATTTATTCATGCAGAATGAAGATGTCCAAAATGGTTTAGATGCCTTAGGATTTACCTATTAAATCAATTTAAAATATGAAAAAATTAAAAACGTTTTTAATCTTTTGTTTGATGCTGTCTTCGACAATTGCATTCTCACAAAAGGATTTATTTAAAGAGAAGGTTCATATTAAAGGCGAAGACACTTTAAAGTATCGCATTATGTATCCTGAAAATTTTTCAGAAGATAATCAATATCCTGTGGTCTTATTTTTACATGGAGCAGGTGAGCGAGGTGATGATAATAAAAAACAGCTAGCAAATGGAAGTAAATTATTTACGGATAAAATGAATCGTGGCGCATTTCCGGCAATTGTTATTTTTCCTCAGTGTCCGCAAGAAAGTTATTGGTCTAATGCCAGTGTAGATAGAAGTAGTTATCCTATAAGTTTAGAATTTCCAAAAGATAAAGAAGCAACAAAGCCCATGCAGTTGGTAATAAATTTAATGCAAGAGGTAACTCGTAAAGATTACGTAAACAAAGCTAAAGTTTATGTCGGTGGTTTATCTATGGGTGGCATGGGAACGTTTGAAATTTTATCGAGACAGCCAGATATGTTTGCAGCTGCTTTTGCTATTTGTGGCAATGGAAATGCCGAGTTAGCTAAGGAGTATGCAACTAAAGTAGATCTATGGATTTTTCACGGAGCAGATGATAATGTTGTAGATCCAAAAGGCTCTGTAAAAATGGTAAACGCTATTTTAGAAAATGGAGGCAAACCTAATTTTACACTATACGCTGACGACAATCATAACAGTTGGGATTCTGCCTTTGCAGAACCAGAATTATTAACATGGCTTTTCTCTAAATCAAAAAAATAAAAAATGAAAAAACCTCAATTCGCTAAAATAAAAACGTTCACACTGGCAATAGGTGTTCTTTCGGTGCTGTCTTGCAATACTAATAATCAGAAAGCATCAACAACTCATAATGACAATCCTTTTGAAGAAAAGGTAGATTCTATTATTAGTTTAATGACGTTAGATGAAAAACTCGGTCAATTAAATTTGCCTGCAACAGGTCCAATTACAACAGGTTCTTCAAAAAGTACAGATGTTGTTTCAAAAATTGAAGAAGGTAAAATAGGTGGTCTTTTCAATATTAAGGATATTAAAAACATATACGAAGTTCAAAAAATAGCAGTAGAAAAAAGCCGATTAGGTATTCCACTTATTTTTGGAATGGATGTCATTCACGGATTCAAAACTACGTTTCCTATTCCACTAGGTTTATCTGCTTCTTGGGATATGGAAATGATTGAGAAAACAGCTCAGATTGCAGCTTCAGAAGCTAGTGCCAATGGAATTAATTGGACGTTTTCGCCAATGGTAGATATTTCTCGCGATCCTCGTTGGGGACGCGTTTCCGAAGGTAATGGAGAAGACCCTTTTTTAGGTAGCCAAATTGCAAAAGCGATGGTTAATGGTTACCAACAAAACGATATGTCTGCTAACAATACAATGATGGCATGTGTTAAACATTTCGCTTTGTACGGTGCAGCAGAAGCAGGTAGAGATTACAACACAGTAGATATGAGTCGTATTAGAATGTTCAACGAATATTTACCACCTTATAAAGCTGCTGTAGATGCAGGTGTCGGTTCTGTTATGGCTTCATTTAATGAAATTGATGGTGTGCCAGCAACTGGTAATAAATGGTTACTTACAGATTTATTAAGAGATGATTGGGCATTTAATGGATTTGTAGTTTCAGATTATACTGGAATTTACGAAATGATGGCACACGGAATGGGAGACGAAGTTGCTGTAACTTCTTTAGCTTTAAAAGCTGGTTTAGATATGGATATGGCAGGCGATTCACCAAATATTTCGGCCGCTTTTATTAAAAATTTAAAAACCGCTTTAGATAATGGCGACATTTCTATTAACGATGTTGATAAAGCTGTAGCGCGCGTACTGACTGCAAAATATCAAGTTGGTTTGTTTGAAGACCCTTATAAATATTGTAACGAAGAACGTGCAAAGAACGATGTTTATACGCAAGAGAATAGAGATTACGCACGTTTAGTTGGAGCAGAATCAACCGTTTTACTAAAAAACGAAAACCAAATATTACCATTAAAAAAATCGGGTACAATTGCGGTTATAGGACCATTAGCTAAAGCCAGTAACAATATGGCTGGTACATGGAGTGTTTCTACAGACCATGAAAATTGTATTTCTGTTTGGGATGGTTTACAGCAAACGGTAGGCAATGATGTCAACTTATTATATGCTAAAGGTAGTAACGTTGATTACGATTTTGAGTTAGAGAAACGTGCTACAATGTTTGGTAAAACGATTCCAAGAGATAATAGAACAGACCAGCAAATGATAAATGAAGCTGTTGCTATTGCAAAAAAATCAGATGTGATTTTAGCCACCATAGGTGAATCTTCAGAATTAAGTGGAGAAAGCAGTAGCCGTACAGATATTGGTATTCCACAAGTTCAAAAAGATTTATTAAACGCTTTATTAAAAACAGGAAAACCAGTTGTGTTAGTCTTGTTTACTGGGCGACCATTAACTTTGGTAGAAGAGAGCGAAAATGTACCATCTATTCTTAACGTATGGTTTCCTGGTAGTGAAGCTGGTTTATCTATTTCAGATGTGTTGTTTGGAGCAGTAAATCCTTCAGGTAAATTAACGGCGACTTTCCCAAGAAATGTTGGTCAGGTGCCATTATTCTATAATCATAAAAACACAGGACGACCATTAGGAAATTCTGAAGGACATTTCGAAAAATTTAAGTCCAATTATATTGACGCTCGTAATGAACCATTGTATCCTTTTGGTTACGGATTAAGTTATACAACCTTTAAATATGGTGATGTAAAATTAGATAAGACATCTATGTCTCAAAAAGATATGGTTACAGTGTCTGTAGATATTACAAATACTGGTGATTATGATGGTAAAGAAGTTGCTCAATTATACATTAGAGATGTTATAGGTTCTATCACTAGACCTGTAAAAGAATTAAAAGGGTTTCAGAAAATATTCTTAAAGAAAGGCGAAACAAAAACCGTAAGCTTTACACTTTCGGATGAAGATTTAAAATTCTACAATGCTAATATAGATTTTGTAGCCGAACCTGGCGATTTTCAAGTAGCAATCGGAACAGATTCTAACGTAGAATTTAAAAATACAATTACCCTTATTGATTAGTAGCTAAGATATGTCACATAATAAATTTAAAATAATAACACTTTGCTTATTGAGTTGTGTGGCATTTTCTTTTAGTGCTTTTGCACAAACTAAAACTATAAATTCGGGTTGGCAATATTCAGAAAATAAAACAAACTGGGAGACTATTAATATTCCGCACACATGGAATGATAAGGATGCTTTTGATGATGCACCTGGTTACAGACGAGGTTTAGGGTATTACCAGAAGCAGATTTTTGTAGCTTCAGATGAAAAAGAAAACATTCATTACTTAAAATTTAATGCGGTAAACCAAGAAGCTACTGTTTTTGTAAATGGTCATAACGTAGGAAATCATAAAGGTGGTTACACTGCTTTTAATTTTGAAATTACAAAGTACCTTAACTTTAATGATTTTAACCATATTGAAGTTATAGTAGATAATTCACACAATGAAAATATTCCACCATTAGATGCGGATTTTACATTTTATGGTGGCATTTATAGAGATGTAGAATTGATTTCGGTACCAAAACAACATCTAAGTTTAACCGATTTTGCTTCAGATGGCTATTACGTTAACTATTATAATGTTTCAGAAGAGCAAGCTGGTGTTGAGGTAAAGTTATTGGTTGATAATTTTGATTCGTTTAAATCTCAAAATCATTTGTATTTAAAAATTTTAGATGCGGAAGGTCAACTTATTTTAGAAGAACATAAAGGTTTTAAACTAAATGCAGCCACATCAAAAGACATTACAATCACATTTCCAGAAATTGAGAACCCAAAATTATGGTCGCCTAATAATCCTTATTTATATAAATTAGAAATTTCGTTAACTGATAAAAAGGGTAACATATTAGATTCAAAATCTTCAAATCTTGGATTCCGTTGGGCAACTGTAGATGCGGAAAAAGGTTTCTTTTTAAACGGAAAACCAATTAAACTGGTTGGTGTTAATCGGCATCAAGATTACGAGAGTTACGGAAATGCTGTTCCACTTTCATTACAGAAAAAAGATATTGAACTTATAAAAGAAATGGGTTCTAATGTCATTCGTTTTGCACATTATCCGCATGCTCGCGAGCTTTATAAAAAATGCGATGAACTCGGTATTTTAGTCTGGACAGAAATTCCTATCGTTAATAAAGTGACCAATACAGAAGCATTTGTTAATGTGTCTAAACAAATGCAAAAGGAGCATATTAAGCAGTATTATAATTTTCCGTCAGTGGTGATGATAGGTTACATGAATGAGATATTTCTGAGATTAGCCTTTGATAAAAAAGAGTCTGATGAGGAAAAGGAACACCGTAAGCAATTCACGTACAATTTAGCAAAACAGTTAGAAGACTTAACGAGAAGAGAAGCGCCAAACCACATCACAGTAATGGCATTGCATTTTAATGAGCTGTATAACGAAACTAAAATTGCAGATTTGCCAATGCTTGTGGGTTGGAATCTTTATTTTGGTTGGTACCACGACACAATTGAAGATTTGGGCGTATTCTTAGACGACCAACACCAACGTTATCCTAAGCGTTCCTTATTAATTTCAGAGTATGGACCAGGAGCAGATGTGCGAATTTCTGCAACAGAACCTTCGCGATACGATTATTCTCAAGACTATCAATTATTGTTACATTCTGGTTACTACAGTCAAGTAATGGAACGTGATTTTGTAACCGGAATGACAGCCTGGAATTTTGCAGATTTTGGCTCGGAATTTAGAGGAGAAACGATACCGCATGTCAATCAAAAAGGCATAATGCAATATAACAGAGCACCAAAAGAAGTGTACTATTGGTACCAATCTGTTTTAAAAACAAAAGAACCTTTTGTGCATATTGCTAATTACCAAAATGAACTAAACTTATTAGAAAAGAATACACATGAAGTCGTTATTTTTTCCAATCAAAATGAAGGAAAACTATATGTAAACGACGTCTTATATAAAGACATTAATTTTGAATTAGGTATAGCAAAAATCGAAGTTCCTTTGAAGCAAGGTGTAAATACAGTAAAGGTTGAAACAGCTAACACTACAGATGAAACTGATTTTAATGTTGAATTGTTTCAAAATTTAAAAACCAATCCAAAATCAGTTTTGGCAATTAATGTTGGTACACATATTAGTTTTAGAGATGATATCTTGGGTGTAACATTTTTAAAAGACAGACCTTATTCTGATAATTTATATGGTTATCTACCAAATTCTGGTAAGTGCACTAAAAAATTAATTCCTTTTAATATTAGTAACACTATTAACGAAGCTGTTTACCAGACTGTACTTGTAGATTGTAATGCCTACAAGGTTGATATACCTAACGGAAAGTATAAAGTAACCTTATATTTTGTAGAGCCTCAATTAAAAAATAAAACCAAAGTATTATTCAATTTAAAAGAAGCCAATGACGATTCTAAAGCAGATGTGATGCATAGAATTTTTGATATTAAATTAAATGCTAAAACCACAAGTAGCCAGTTTAATATGGCAAAAATGTATGATGATAAATACGGAATAATGCAAACGTCAGAAGTAAATATTGCCAAGAACGAAGGTTTAACAATTCAGCTTAATCCTATAAAGGGGGAAACCGTTCTAAGTGGTATTTTAATAGAAAAATTAGACTAAATGAACAAATTATTAGTAGCACTATTAATGTTGGTATCTGTGTCGCTTTCAGCTCAAGACATGGCCACTTATACCTTTTCTATAAAAGGTAACGACACTATAAAGTTAGATGTGTTTACACCAAAAAACATTAAGAAATCAGATACATTACCTGTGTTATTGTGGATGCATGGAGGCGGATTTTCAGGTAGTCATCGTGCGTATCCAGATGATAATAAATTGGTGAAATATGTTGCTAAAGAACAGAATTACATAGGTGTTTCTATTGATTATAGACAGTTAAGAAAGAATACAGCAACAGGTTTTGGTTGCGATTGTTCTAAAGACGAAAAATTAGAAACGTTTAAACAAGCGGTTATTGATTATATGGATGCTGCAAAATACATTGTGGTACATGCTAAAGAATTGCAAATAGATACCACTAAAATTATTGCAGGTGGCAGTAGTGCTGGAGCAGAAGGTATTTTAAATGCAGTGTTTATGCGCGAGTATTTTCTAGATAATGCAGAAGCTTATGATGAGGTGCAGTTTGCAGGTGTGTTTTCTTGTGCAGGAGCCGTTGTTGATGCTAGTTACATCAATAAAGATAATGTTGTGCCTTCCGTTTTATATCATGGCACAAAAGACCAATTAGTGCCTTTTGATAATGCAGCGCATCACCTTTGTGAGCCAACAAGAGATGGTTATATCATTCTAGATGGCTCAAATGTTATTGCAAAAAAGTTAGAAGAGTTAGAAACAGCTTATTATTTCAATATTGTAAAAGAAGGTCGTCATGAGGTATCATCAATTCCTTTTGAAGATTTAAATGCAATTTTCAACTTTTTCGAACAAACAATTATTAACAACGATGTCATTCAAACAAAAATTATAAAGACTAAAAACTAATGCGTTATTTATCAATACTTTTAATGTGTTTATTTGTGTTTCAATCGTGTAAAAACGAAACGAATAAAGATGCTGACATATCTAACAATTCTGAAAATTATAAACGACCAAACATCGTTTACATTATGGCAGATGACCACGCAGAACAAGCCATTAGCGCGTATGGTCATCCTATAAGTCAAATAGCACCAACACCAAATATTGACAGAATAGCCAATGATGGTGCACTGTTTAAAAATAACTTTTGTACCAACTCAATCTGTGGGCCTAGCAGAGCTGTTGTGTTAACAGGGAAATTTAGCCACCAAAATGGCTTTAAAATGAATGGAAATCGTTTTGATGGTAAACAACAAACCTTCCCAAAATTATTGCAAAAAGCAGGTTACCATACAGCCGTTATTGGTAAATGGCATTTGCATGGCAACCCAGAAGGTTTTGATTATTGGAATATTCTCACTGACCAAGGTAATTACTATAATCCTGATTTTATTTCCTTAAATGAAACAACAAAACTTGCTGATACAACTAGGATTAAAGGTTATGCAACCGATATTATTACAGAAGAAGGCTTATCTTATCTAAAACGTGTTAAAGATTCAGACCAACCCTTTATGCTAATGTTGCAACACAAAGCACCACACAGAAACTGGATGCCTGCATTAAGACATGCAAATAAATTCGATTCAATACAATTCCCATTACCAGACACCTATTTTACAAACCATGATGGTTCTGAAGCTTCAGAAGCGCAGTTACAGACTATTTATAAAGATATGTATGAAGGGCACGACTTAAAAATGACTACCAAAAAAGGAAGTTCAGAATTGGCTTGGAATCCATGGAAATCAGATTTTGAGCGTATGTCAAAAGAACAACGTTCCGCTTGGGATAAAGCGTATCAGGCAAAAAATGATGCTTTTCATGATGCTAATTTATCCGGAAAAGCTTTAGCAGAATGGAAAGGACAACGCTATTTACAAGAGTATTTAGCAACTATTGCGTCGGTTGATGAAGGTGTTGGTCGTGTTTTAGATTATTTAGAAGAAAACGGTTTGGCCGAAAATACAATTGTTATTTACACCACAGACCAAGGGTTTTATTTAGGTGAAAAAGGCTGGTTTGATAAACGTTATATGTACGAAGAATCACTCGCCATGCCATTATTAGTAAAGTATCCTAGAGCTATAAAACCAGGAACTGTAATTGAAGATTTAACGCAGAATCTAGATTTTGCAGAAACGTTTTTAGATTATGCACAGGCGGAAATTCCTGCAGATATGCAAGGTAAATCGCTACGTCCTCTTTTAGAAAACACATTTAATGATAATGACGATTTTAGAGATGCCGTGTATTATCATTATTACGATTATCCGGCATTTCACATGGTGAAGAAACATTACGGCATTAGAACAAAACGATACAAATTAATGCATTTTTATGATGATATTAATTCATGGGAATTATACGATTTAGAGGAGGATCCTTCAGAAATTCATAATCAAATTGATAATCTGGAGTACGATAAAATAGAAGATGAATTAAGGCAGAGGTTAATAGAACTTCAAAAACAATATAAAGTAACTGAAGAAGAGTTTAAGCAAGCGCCTAAAATTGATGTTGAAAAAGCCTATAAACAATTTGAAAGATTAAGAGGACATACAGGCACTTCTTATAATCCTGAAACTAATAAAGACACAAAATTATAAACCATGAAAAATATATTTTTCTTCATTGTAATAGCTTTTATGTTTTCATGTAATAATGAAAATAAAAAAGAGATTGATGAAAATTCTAATGATATAGAAGTTGTAAAAACCGTTTCGAATCAGCAGACCTATTGCAATCCATTAGATATAGATTATACGTATATGGTTTATAATTCTAGTAGAAATCAATCGTATCGTTCTGGTGCTGATCCTGCAGTTATTGAGTTTAAAGGCGAATATTACATGTTTGTAACACGTTCTTTTGGCTATTGGCATTCTACCGATTTGGTGAACTGGAATTTTATTAAACCAAAACAATGGTTTTTTGAAGGAAGCAACGCACCAACAGCTTTTAATTATAAAGATTCACTAGTTTATTTTGCAGGTGATCCTGCAGGTTATGGCAGTATTTTATATACAGATAATCCTAGAGAAGGCAACTGGACTCCGACAGCTTCGATTTCTAATAACATTCAAGATTCAGAATTATTTATAGATGACGATGGTAAAAGTTACCTGTTTTGGGGATCGTCTAACGTTCATCCTATTCGTGTTAAAATGTTGAATAAAGATGACCGTTTCTTAGAAGTTGGTGAGCGAAAAGAACTTATAAATCTCAATGAAGAAGAACATGGTTGGGAGCGTTTTGGCGAAAATAATTTTCATCCTACGTTAAAAGAAGGCTACATGGAAGGTGCTTCAATGACCAAACACAACGGAAAGTATTATTTGCAATACGCAGCACCAGGTACACAATTTAATGTCTATGCAGATGGAGTGTATGTTGGCGATTCGCCACTTGGACCTTTCACATACATGAAAAACAATCCGATGAGTTTTAAGCCTGGCGGATTTACTAATGGTGCAGGTCACGGCATTACTGTAAAGCAGACCAATGGACAATATTGGCATTTTGCCACAATGGCTTTAGCATCTAATGCGCAATGGGAACGCAGATTGTGCATGTTTCCTACCTATTTTGATGATGACGGTCTAATGTATTCCACAACCGATTATGGCGATTATCCTCGTTTTGGAGCTAATCATCCTACCAAAGCTGGTCAACATAATGGTTGGATGCTCTTGTCTTACAAAGGCGATGTAACCGTGTCTTCATCTTTAAAACAAGTGATGAAATTTATGTCTAACGACGATGAAGTTGAAGTCAATGAATTACCACTTCAGAAAAACGACGAAGGACAAATTATTTCTAAAGTTTTAACCGATGAAAATCCAAAAACGTTTTGGGTAGCTGAAGCTAATAACGATAAACAATGGCTAACGATAGAAATGAAAAACGCAGGAAGCATTAAAGCCTTACAGCTAAATTTTCATGATTATGAATCTGGAATTTACACACGTGTTGAAGATTTAAAGCATCGTTTTACAATTGAAACATCAGAAAATGGTACAACTTGGCACACCGTTGTAGATCGAAGTAAAAGTGATAAAGATGCGCCAAATGCTTATATTGTTTTAGACCAACCAGTCACTGCAAAATATGTAAGATATAATAATATTGAAGTGCCAGGAAACAATTTTGCCATGTCCGAAATTAGAGTTTTTGGTTTAGGATTAGGGAATAAGCCAGAACAAGTTTCAGGATTTAAAATTAAAAGAGAAACCGACCGTAGAGATGCTTCTTTTTCTTGGAAACCAGTTGAAGGTGCGCAAGGTTATAACATACGTTGGGGAATTGCGAAAGACAAACTTTACCAGTCTTGGCAAGTGTATGATACAGATTCGCATTTTATGCGTTGTTTAGATCGCGACACACCTTACTATTTTACCATTGAAGCGTTTAACGAAAATGGAATTTCAGCCTTAAGTAACATTCAATATATTAAATAAATTATTAGTTATGAGATATCTTTTTCTATTGTGTTTTACTATTTCTAGCCTAGGTTTTTCTCAAGACTTTTCTGTAATGAGCTATAATATAAAATTAGATTACCCTAAAGAAGGTAAAAATAGTTGGGCGAATAGGAAACCATTTTTTATCAATCAAATTCAATTTTATGAGCCAGATGTTTTAGGTGTGCAAGAAGCTATGCCAAATCAAATGAAAGATATGGATAGTGTATTGGTAAACTACAGTTATGTAGGTGTTGGCAGAGATGACGGCAAAAACGAAGGCGAATTTTCTGCCGTTTTTTATAAAACAGATAAGTTCAATGTTATTAACTCTGGTACATTTTGGTTATCTAAAACACCCAACAAAGTGAGTATGGGTTGGGATGCGGTTTGTAATAGAGTGTGCACTTATGTTTTATTAAAAGATAAAGATTCTGGTAAAAGTTTTTGGGTATTTAATACACATTTTGACCATGTTGGTAAAGAAGCACGAAAGAATAGCGCAACATTAATAATGGAAAAAATTAAGAAGCTAAATATGGATAATCACTCTGTAATATTAATAGGTGATTTTAATATGGAATCAGATCATGAAAGTATACAACATATAAAAACTGAATTGAAGGACTCAAAAGAAATTGCAGAATTAGATTTTGGACCAGAGGGCACATTTAATGGCTTTCAGTTTGATAAACCAGTAACAAGACGTATTGATTTTGCTTTTGTTAGTGAAGATGTCACAGTTTCTAAATACGCTGTTTTAAGTGATAATTGGAACTTACAGTACCCTTCAGATCATATGCCAGTTTTAATAAAAATTAATTTATAAATCGTATTCGTTATAATCTCAAAATACGCTAGACTAACTATTAAATAAATTCAAAAAAAATGAAAAAAGGTGTTTTCTTATTGTTAATTGCTGCGGTTTCCGCTTTAGGAGGTTTGCTATTTGGTTACGACACAGGTGTTATAAATGGAGCACAATTTTATCTTACAGAGTATTTTGATTTAAGTGATGGATTAAAAGGCTGGGTTGTAGGAAGTGCACTTTTAGGTTGTTTTGTTGGTGCTGTTGTTGCAGGACCGTTGAGTATTAAAATAGGAAGAAAATGGTCTCTAATAATATCTGCTATCTTTTTTACAGTTTCTGCATACGGATCGGGTTTACCAGAACTTTTTCCCCAAACAGTATCAATGCTAGTTGTCTTTAGAATTATTGGTGGATTAGGCATTGGTGTAGCCTCTATGAATGCACCAATGTACATTGCAGAAATAGCACCATCAAATATTAGAGGACGCATGGTCACCTATTACCAATTAGCTATTGTTATTGGATTTTTTGTAGTGTTCTTAGCTACATATTTTATTGGGAATGATTTAAGTGAAGCAGAAAACATTGAATTTGGCTGGCGTCGTATGTTTTGGTCAGAATTAATACCGAGTATTTTATTTTTAGTGTTGTTATTCATAGTTCCTAAAAGCCCTAGGTGGTTAGCTTTAAAAGGAAAAGATGCAGATGCTTTAGCTATTCTGAAAAAAATAAACGGAGATGATATTGCCTCTAAAGAAATGACACGGATTAAAGCGTCTTTAAATGAAACTAATGATGGAATTAAAGTCAATTATTTTGCAAAAGGTATTTTAGCTATTGTTGCAATAGGAACCGTTCTTTCTGTCCTACAACAATTTACGGGTATTAATGCTGTTCTTTATTATGGTGCGGATATTTTTGAAAAAGCACTCGGTTTTGGTAAAGAAGATGTGCTTGCTCAGCAAATATTATTAGCATTTGTTAACTTAGTATTTACATTTGTAGCCATGTTTACGGTAGACAAATTTGGTAGAAAACCATTGCTTTATATTGGTTCTGCTGGAATGATTATTGGATTTTTACTCTTAGCAATAACGCTTCAAACGGATAGTGTTGGTCTTTTATCATTGATAGGTGTATTACTTTTTATTGCTTCATTTGCGTTATCTATGGGACCAGTAGTTTGGGTTTTATTATCAGAAATGTTTCCAAATAAAATAAGGAGTGTTGCCATGTCTATTGCAGTAGCAGCACAATGGGCAGCAAATTATGTGGTTTCACAATCGTTTCCAGTTGTTATGGGAAGTGAAGTAAATAATAGTGCTGCATGGAATGGTTCACTACCATACTACATATTTATAGCCTTTATTTTAATTATAGTCTTTGTAACCTATAAATTTATACCGGAAACAAAAGGTAAAACTCTTGAAGAAATAGAAGGCTTTTGGAAATAATACCTTATCATAATAGCAACCGTTTCAGGAAAGATTTGAGCATATGCTTAAATAAAAAAGCCTTGAATATCTTAGTGATAATCAAGGCTTTAATTTGTGGTCCCACTTGGGCTCGAACCAAGGACCACCTGATTATGAGTCAGGTGCTCTAACCAACTGAGCTATGGGACCCATTAACATTGCTGTTAATTTTACTCTTATTTAAAAGAGTCTGCAATATTACTACATATTTTAAAACTCTACAAGAATTTTTATTCCTTTATCTCTTGACACAACTCTATTAAAACACCATTCGTTGATTTTGGATGCAAAAAAGCAATCAACTTATTATCCGCTCCTTCTTTTGGTTGCTTGTGTATCATAGTAAAACCTTCATTGGTTAAACGCTCTATTTCCTTCTCAATATTATCTACTGTAAAAGCAATATGATGCATACCTTCACCCTTTTTTTCTATAAATTTAGCAATTGCACTTTCTTCATGGGTTGCTTGTAACAATTCAATTTTATTTGGTCCGCATTGAAAAAAAGACGTTTTTACACCTTCGCTTTCCACATCTTCTATCTTATAATGTTCTTTACCAAATAAGGCTTTAAAAAGCATATTCGACTTTTCTATATCCTTTACTGCGATTCCTATGTGTTCTATTTTTTTCATCTAAAACATGTTTCAGTTTCCACAAAAGTGAAAACCTCATTAATAATTTACCTTCAAAAATAAGATAATCCTTAAATAACCTCTACTTTTGCAGACGATTAGTTACAATAGTCAGCCATGGAAGAATTTACACAAAGACAGAAAAAAATTGGAGGTATACTTCAACAAGACCTAGCAGAGGTTTTACAAAAAGCAGCTACTGATGGTGGTATGCGAGGCATAATCATTTCAGTTAGTAAAGTAAATGTTACTACAGACTTGTCTATGGCAAAAGTCTATCTTAGTATTTTCCCAAACAAAGAGGCTAAACCTTTATTAGAAGGTATTAAATCTAACAAACCATTAATTAGACACGAGTTGGCACAACGTACACGTCATCAACTTAGACGTATGCCACAGTTGGAATTTTTTATTGACGATTCATTAGAATATATTGATGGCATTGAGCGTTCTTTAAAAGGAGAAGACAATCCGTTAGAAAACCCAGACTTATTAGGTAAGCGTAAAAAATCTTAAGTGAATTTCCCTTTATATATAGCAAAACGTTATCTGTTTTCTAAAAGCAGTAATAATGCTATTAATATAATGACCTTAATTGCTTCTGGAGGAGTTATTATTGCTTCTGCAGCACTATTTATTGTGCTCTCCGTTTTTGCAGGCTTAAAAGATTTTAGTCTTCAATTTTCATCCTTTGTAGATCCAGATTTAAAATTAATGCCAACGGAAGGCAAATCGTTTCAATGGACTGAAAATGATAAAGCAACACTTTTAAAAATTGAAGGCATTGCAGATTATTCAGAGATTGTAGAAGAACGTATCATTATAAAATCTGAAAATAAGAATCTCTTAGCCACATTAAAAGGTGTAGATGAAAATTACTTAAATGTTACCAATATTGATACTATGGTAACTAAAGGCAATTGGTTTTCTCCTAATACCAATGAAGTTGTATCTGGATGGGGAATTTCTAATAACCTTTCTTTTGGTATCTTAGATTATCTCACGCCCTTATCTCTTTATGTTCCTAAAGTTGGTAAAGGCCAAGCAAGCTCACCAAAGGGTTATTACAATTCTGTTTACGTAACTAATGTTGGGTTGTTTGATCTTAATAATGAGGAACTGAATAACAACTACATCTTTTCAGATATTAAACTCGCTAAACAATTATTAAGTTATAATAACGGACAATTAAGTGCCTTAGAGCTTAAGTTAAAACCTGAAGCAAATGAAGCAGATATTAAAGCTCAGCTTGTAACCTCTTTTGGTAATAAATTCTATATAAAAAATAGAGCGGAACTTAACGATGCACTTTTCAAAATGTTGAACACCGAAAACTTAGCGATATACCTCATCTTTACTTTAGTAATTATAATTGCGCTATTCAATGTTATTGGAGCTATTATTATGATGATTTTAGATAAAAAGAAATCATTAAACACCTTATTTAATTTAGGTACTGAACCAAAAACAATTAAATCTATTTTCTTTTGGCAAGGCAGTTTAATGACAATTGTAAGTGGAATTATTGGAGTATCAATTGGTTTGCTCGTTGTGTTTTTACAACAAACTTTTAGCTTAGTAATGCTAGTGCCTGAAATAGATATGCCTTATCCTGTTCGATTAAATTTCTTAAACGTACTAGTAGTATTAGCAACCATCTTTGCTTTAGGAATTATTGCGTCTAGAATAGCATCTCAGCGTATTACTAAACAATTAATTCAATCTTAAGACGTAAACTGATAATCGGGAAAAGCTTTTAAAACCTCATCAAAAGCAGCAAAAACATCCTTAGAATCGTCACTAGTCACCATTTTCATTCTATATTCTTTAAAGTGCGGAATGCCTTTAAAATAGTTAGTGTAATGTCTTCTCGTTTCAAAAACACCTAATATTTCACCTTTCCAATCAATTGCCATTTGAAGATGACGTCTTGCGGCTTCAACACGTGCTGCTAATGAAATAGGTGCTAGATGTTCACCAGTTTCAAAAAAGTGCTTTACTTGCTTAAAAAACCATGGGTTTCCTATAGATGCCCTTCCAATCATTGCTCCATCTAAGCCATAAGAATCTCGCATTAGCATGGCTTTTTCTGGTGTATCTACATCACCATTACCAAATACAGGAATATGCATCCTCGGATTATTCTTCACTTCTGCAATCGGCTTCCAATCAGCTTCACCCTTATACATCTGAGCTCTGGTTCTACCATGTATAGAAATCGCTTTACAACCTACATCTTGTAAACGTTCTGCAACCTCAACAATTTTTATAGAATCATGATCCCAACCCAAACGTGTTTTCACTGTAACAGGCAAATTAGTACGCTTTACCATTTCGGCAGTGAGTTGTTCCATTAAACAGATATCTTTTAATATACCTGCTCCTGCTCCTTTTGAGACTACCTTTTTAACCGGACAACCAAAATTAATATCTATAATATCTGGATTTGATTTTTCTACGATATCAATAGTTTGCAACATGCTTTCCATATTGGCACCAAAAATCTGAATCCCAACTGGTCTTTCTTTTTCGTAGATATCTAATTTCATAACACTTTTTGCCGCATTACGAATTAAACCCTCACTACTTACAAACTCGGTATACACCACATCTGCACCTTGTTCTTTACAAAGTGCTCTAAATGGTGGATCGCTGACGTCTTCCATAGGTGCTAAAAGCAATGGAAAGTCTGGTAATTCTATGTCGCCTATTTTAACCAAGAGTTCTAATTTTGGTGCAAAATTAAGGTTTTTATTCATTAGTTTCTTAAAATGTATATTTACACCAAAATCTTAAATATGAAAAAGAGCCTGCTTTTACCTTTAATAACTTTTATATTACTTTCAAGCTGCAGTGCCATAGACGAGTTAACCAAATTTGATTTAGATTATCAAACTAATTTTTCTGTTGCATCAACAACATTGATAAACACTCCTTTTAATCTTTTTACTCCAGATATTACAACGGATTCTGAATCTTCATTTGAAATTAACAACACACATAAAGACTTAATTGAAAGTATTAAACTAAAGCGAATAAAACTTACAATTAATTCTCCAGACGATGGTAATTTTAATTTTTTGAAGGAAATTCATGTATATATTGAGGCAGAAGATATTGATGAAGTTGAAATTGCAAATATCTATGATTTAGAAAACACAAATTCAAACACTCTAGAATTGGATATTCTAGGTGAAGAATTAAAAGCATACATTAAAAAAGATAATTTTAATCTGCGTGTTAGAACTGTTACAGATGAAACTATTAACGAAACACATGATATTACAATAGACACAACATTTAGAGTAGATGCCGAAATATTAGGTGTTTAATTCTTTATGATTTTTAAACGATCAAACGTTTTATAAAACAAAAAAAGCCTTTACAAATTGTAAAGGCTTTTTTAATTATTTTATGATGTAACTTAATCGAATGTCATAGGTAATTTAAACTGCCCTTCAGTAATTTCTATAACATCAGTTGGATTTTCTGTATTATATAATTTTAAAGAGAAGTTTCCTTCTAGTAACTGACTTATTTCTATGGTTTGTGCACCAAAAATTACGTTAGTATTTGTAGAGCTTGTAATTTCAAAATTACTCCCGCTTTGATCTCCACCTAAGGTTGAGTACCATTCTTCTACTGTAGAATCTGGAGAATAAGAAACACTTATATCACCAGTAGAACCATTTACTACATTATCGCTTATAGCATAATCATAAGAACTTATAGGAAAAGCATCGTTGAACATTTGTGCTGCAGAATCTTCTGAACCACATAAATACATACGAATGAAATCAAAACTCATATTTGGTCTTGCTTCATTATCAAAATTAGGATAAACACCTATAGCGTAATTTAACCCACCATTATCTGGATAGTAAGCACAAGTTGTTGTAATTGAGTTCCCAGAGAATAACAATGAGTAATCTAATGTTGTTGCCGTTTCTTTTTGTCCGTATACAAATGGCTCACCATTTATCTTTCCAGAAATAAAATATAAATAATCATCATTATTTACATCTGATTCTGAATTAGAATCGTCACTGCTACAAGCAGAAAACATAAGAGTAGCTAATAAAAGTGTTAAAATTGATAGTTTTTTCAAAGTAGAATTGTTTTTATGTTGGGAGTAAAAGTACGTTATCTTTATTAAAAACCTAATTTATAATAAATTAACTAATATTATACTCACCTCTACTTTTGTATATAATTTACAACTCTATCAATGCCGTATATATGGCAAGATTAAAGTTATTAGTAAAACAAATGCTTCCTAGGCCTCCTAAAACTGTACCTTAGTATCAATTGTTTCCTCTCCACGTTTCACCGTAATAGCAGCTT
This sequence comes from Winogradskyella eximia, assembly GCF_003386165.1. GTDB lineage: Bacteria > Bacteroidota > Bacteroidia > Flavobacteriales > Flavobacteriaceae > Winogradskyella > Winogradskyella eximia. The sequence goes on from NZ_QRDV01000001.1 coordinate 101,103, forward strand.
CATCTCCGTTATCAAAAACAGATAAAGCACGCATATAACTCATCATATCAGTAATAGTACTATCCCCTAGTATAAGAACCACATCACCTTTTTGTAAACCAGCAGCAAATGCAGGAGTATCTTCTCTTGTACCATCAATCCGCATGCCTTTTCCATCATATAGATAATCTGGAACAACACCTAATCCTACTTTAAAACGCGGTGTTTCTTCGCTTTCATTTTTTGTTTTTCTGAAGGCTAATTCACCATTATCGTCTAAATCATTTATAATATCATAGATGTAATCTGAAATTAAATTCATGCCTTCATAATTCAATTTTTCGGCATCATCTCCAGGTTTGTGGTAATCTTCATGCTGACCTGTGAAGAAGTGCAATACTGGAATATCTATTAAATAGAAAGACGTATGATCACTTGGGCCTACTCCACTTTCGTTTTCAACAATTTTAAATTTATCGTTGTTGGCTTTCAAGGTTTGCTTAAACATTGGCGATGTTCCTGTACCGTAAACAGCCAAGGTACTATCGGCTTTCATTCTGCCAACCATGTCCATATTTATCATGTAATTGATAGATGCTGCATCAATAGTTGGGTTTTTAGAAAAATAATTAGAGCCTAATAATCCCATTTCTTCACCCGAAAACGCTAGAAACAAGTAGTTGTTTTTATCTTTAATTTCAGACTGGTCATTTTTTACTTTTAATCTACTCGCTAAATTTAGCATCACAGCTACTCCACTCGCATTATCATCTGCTCCATTATGTACGGCTTTATCTTCACCACGATATAAAGATCCTTCCCCTCCAAAACCTAAATGGTCGTAATGTGCTCCAATAACAATGGTTGTTTTTGCATTATTATCTATAAAACCAATGACATTGTGCCCAGTTATAGTACTATCTGCGTTAGTGGTAAATACAACTTCGCTATGTGGATCTGTTTTAGGCTTAAAAGAAAAAGATTGTAAAAAACCTTCTGTTCCTTTTGGCTGAACTCCAATTTCTTTAAAACGTTTTATAAGATATTCTGACGCTAAAACCTCCCCTTCTGTTCCAGTTTGGCGACCTTCTAATTTATCGTCAGCTAAAAATGTAACATCGTCTTTAATATTGTTTTCTAAAATTTTAGATTCATTTTTACATGATAGAAAGCCTATTAAAACTAATAAAATCAATACTTTTTTCATTTCGAAATCTATTTTTAAATTTTTCTTAGAAACGTATTTTACAAGTAACTACTGAAATATTTATCAGAAGTATTTGGTGGTACATTTCATCTTTAAGTCTTACTTTTACGCAAAATTAGGCATTAAATGCCACTTATTATAATACTTTACTATGAACAGAATAATCGCTATTTTAATTCTACTCGTTACCTTTTCATCTTGTAAAAATGACGCTTCAAAAACCACAGATGCTAGCGCAGGTGCTACGAAGAAATATGATACATTAATCTATCCTGAAGAAACACATTTTAAATCCATAAGACAAGTCACTTATGGTGGTGATAATGCAGAAGCCTATTGGAGTTTTGATGATAAGCAATTAGTATTTCAATCTAATAACGCGAAATGGAATGTTGGTTGCGATCAAATGTTTTTAATGAATGCTAACGAAACCTTTACAGATAGTATTGCTCCACCTATGATAAGTACAGGAAAAGGTAGAACTACTTGTGCTTATTTCTTGCCAGATAACAAACATATTATTTATGCTTCTACACATCTTGGAGGTGAGGAGTGTCCTGATACTCCACTTAGAAAAAACGGAAAATACATTTGGCCTATTTATGATACCTACGATATTTTTGTTGCTGATTTAGAAGGAAATATTGTAAACCAATTAACTAACGAAGTGGGTTACGATGCAGAACCAACGGTATCACCAAAGGGTGATAAAATTGTATTTACTTCAACTAGAAGTGGTGATTTAGAATTGTACACCATGAATATTGATGGTTCTGATGTAAAACAAATTACCCATGAATTGGGTTATGATGGAGGTGCATTCTTTTCTCCAGATGGTAGTAAATTAATCTTCCGTTCATCACGTCCTAAAACTGAGCAAGAAATAAAAGAATACAAAGACCTATTGGCCGAAGGTTTAGTTGAACCAACGGATATGGAACTTTATATTTGTAATGCTGATGGCTCTGAATTAAGACAATTAACCGATTTGGGTAATGCCAATTGGAGTCCATTTTTTCACCCTTCTGGCGAGAAAATTTTATTCTCTTCTAATTTTGAAGCAGAACGTGGTTTTCCTTTCAATTTATATTTAATTGATATTGATGGAAAGAATTTAAAACGAGTAACACATGGCGAAACGTTTGATGCCTTTCCTGTGTTTTCTAATGATGGTAAATATTTAGCGTTTTCTTCTAATAGAAATAATGGTGGAGGACGTGATACTAACTTGTTTATTGCTGAGTGGCAAGATTAACAGCTCTAACTACAGTAAATGTAATTATTGCATGTCTTTTAATCTTTCGCGCTCTTCTGCACTTGTAGTCCTCTCATTGGTGTTGAGTTTTGTGTTCCCAAATTTATAACGGAAACCAAATTTTACATATCTATTATCAGCATCTACAAACCTAGAACTAGATTGATTTAAGTAACTTGTTGTTGTGGAATAATCTTGTTGATTAAACAAATCACTAACAGATAGCGTTATCGTCCCTTTTTTGTCTAATATAGATTTAGAGATGCTTAACTCTGATACTAATTGATCCTCCATTGTGGTAAAGTATTGTAAATTTTTACTTCCATATACTAACAATAAACTCACATCTAGACTTCTATCTTTTAATAAAGAGAACGTATTCATAAGCTCACTATAATTAGACCATTGGTTCTGTTCTACAAACCCTTCTCCAAAATTGGATTCTTCATTGATATTAAAAAATGACGTTACAAAATAAAGGTTCCATGTATTTGTTGGGTAATAATCAAAAGCAAAATCAAATCCATAATCTATTCTCTTATCTAAATTAGTTGGAGTAAAAGCAATTACGTTGGTTTCATTATTTTGCCTAGGGAGTTCTGAGAAAGCACCATCATAATCCATATAATAAGCTTCAACTGTAAAATGTTCTAAAAAATTAGTTCCAATTTTATAATGATCTCTATATCTAGCGGCTAAATTTGGGTTACCCAATACTACCGTATTTTCATTTATAAAAAAGGTAAATGGATTCAAATCCGTAAAATTAGGTCTTTCAATACTGCGTTTATATGTTCCGTAAATACTTACATCTTCTAAAACCTGATAGGACAAACTTACATTAGGAAACCAATTTAAATAATCTTGAGGATTTGTTTCGTTTAACGTTAGCGACTTGCCATCAATGTTGGTTTGCTCTACTCTAAGGCCAAGACTTAAATCCCACTTGTCCCAAGATTTTGTATAGTTAGTGTATGCTGCAAATACATTTTCATCATATGTATAAGCATCTGTATTTGCTGCGTTTATAACCTCTGAACCTCCTAAAATATCTAATCTTTTTATATCACTGTCTGTTTTTACATTAGAATATTTTAATCCTACATCAAAATTAGAAGTTTCATTTAACGGTAAACTATAATCTAGCTTACCCAATATAATGTTTGTGTTTTGATTCGCTTGAGATTTAAACTCTGAACTCTGAGTAAACACATCATTTTCGTCAAAATTATTAGTGAATACATTTTGATCACGATCATAATCATAAATTGTATGATGAGCATTAAATGTTAAGTGAGCACTATTATCAAAATTATGTCTAAAAATTAAATCAGTTCCAATATTATATTTATTATCTCTAGATAAATTATCTGCTGTAAAACGACGAGAAAAATCCTGATTATTATCAAAAATATTAGTGTTATTTTTAATTTGATATTTAAAATATGGCAAATAAAGTCCTGTAGTTGTTAAACTCAAAGTGTTCTTATCATTAATAAAATAATCAAAATTAAGATTGAGGTTATGCGTTTCGGACCAAGTGTTTCTATTTACGTTAGACTTCCAAATTTCATCAATTTGGTCAGAGGTATCAAAAAAATTAACGCCTCGTTCTTCGTCTCTATTAATTTTTTGATTGGTGTAACTGTAATTTAAATTAAGATTGACTTTATTGTTTTTAAAATAATGGCTCGTTCCGGCATTATATCTTGGAAAAACACCTTGGTAATAATTTGTAAAAATGTTTCCTCTATAACCTGTTATTAAATTCTTACTCATTATAATATTAATAACAGAACCTGAATCGGCATCATAGCTTGCGGGTGGATTTGTGATCACCTCAACAGACTTAATACTATTTGCTGGTGCACTTTCTAAAAGTTGAATCAGCTCAGTTGAAGTTAATTGCACTTTACGATTATTGATATAAACCGTTGCTAGTGCACTCTTAATAGTTATACCTCCTTCAGTTACAATTACACCAGGTGTATTTTTTAAAACACTTAGTGTAGAACCTTCTGACAACGCTGTATTTTCTACATTAAAAATAAGCCGATCTGGCTTACGAGTTATAGTCGGTTTTTTTGCAATAACAGTAACTTCGTCTAAGCTCTCTGGAATTTCATTAAGCTGTATTTTTTTGAGATCTAAATGCCCTCTTAAAATAATTTTTTGAGAAAATTCTTGAAAACCAATAAAACTAATTTTAAGGAAATATGTAGCTAACGGAATATCATTAACCGTAAAATAACCAACATCATCTGTTGATGTTCCTTTTAAAAAGGTACTACCATCTTCAGCTAACAAAACCACATTTGATAACGCAATGGGCTCATTATTTAAGTCTACCACTTGCCCAGAAACTGATACTTCTTGCGCAAATACGACAAGACTGAGCATGAAAAGAATGACACTTAAAAAATATCGTAGGTTAGTAATCACTAAATTAGGTTTATATTGCAAGATATGAATTGTTTTTAACTTGTCACTGTGGTTTTTCCGCAGTAAAGGCGTTTTTATAAAACAAATTTTTAGATACACTAATGCGCAAGAAATCAATTATATTTGCAAATTACATATTGAACTGATACAATTAAGTTCATTGCCTTAGAAAAAGACATGAAGAACATACGTAATTTTTGCATTATTGCACATATTGACCACGGGAAAAGTACATTAGCTGATCGCTTATTAGACGTTACAGGTTCCGTAACTGCTCGCGAACAACAAGCACAACTTTTGGATAGTATGGATTTGGAACGCGAACGTGGTATTACCATAAAATCGCATGCGATACAAATGGATTATGAATATGAAGGTGAAAAATATGTTCTTAATCTTATAGATACTCCTGGCCATGTTGACTTCTCTTATGAAGTATCACGTTCTATTGCTGCCTGTGAAGGAGCCTTGTTGATTGTAGATGCAGCGCAAAGTATCCAAGCACAAACTATTTCTAATTTATACTTAGCACTAGAGAATGATTTAGAGATTATTCCGGTATTAAATAAAGTTGATTTACCAAGTGCAAATCCTGAGGAAGTTACAGACGATATTGTTGATCTTTTAGGTTGTAAACCAGAAGAAGTAATTCATGCCAGTGGAAAAACAGGTTTTGGAGTTGAAAATATTTTAAAAGCTATTATTGAACGCATTCCTGCGCCAAAAGGCAACGTAGATGAACCACTTCAAGCCTTAATTTTCGATTCTGTTTATAATACGTTTAGAGGTATTGAAACGTATTTTAGGGTTTTTAATGGGGAAATTAAAAAAGGCCAGAAAATTAAATTCGTGGCTACAGGTAAAGAATATTTTGCAGATGAAGTTGGGACTTTAAAACTAACTCAAGTAGCAAAACAAAGTGTAAAAGCTGGTGATGTTGGCTATTTAATTACAGGTATAAAAACAGCTAAAGAAGTAAAAGTTGGTGATACCATTACAGATTTTGCCAACCCAACAACAAATATTATTGAAGGTTTTGAAGATGTAAAACCGATGGTTTTTGCAGGTATATATCCTGTAGATACTGAAGATTACGAAGAACTTAGAAACTCAATGGAAAAACTGCAGCTTAATGATGCATCCTTAGTATTTCAACCAGAAAGTTCTGCTGCTTTAGGTTTTGGTTTTCGTTGTGGATTCTTAGGAATGTTGCACATGGAAATTATCCAAGAACGTTTGGAGCGTGAATTTGATATGACTGTAATTACAACGGTTCCTAACGTGTCTTACCATGCTTATACCAATAAAAATCCTGATGTTGCTTTTATTGTAAACAATCCTAGTGATTTACCAGAGCCAACAACCGTAAATCGTGTTGAAGAGCCATTTATTAAAGCAACTATAATTACCAAGGCTGATTTTGTTGGTAACGTTATGAGTCTGTGTATAGAAAAACGTGGAATGATTGTTAATCAGACCTACTTAACGACAGAACGTGTAGAATTGATTTTTGAAATGCCATTAGCCGAAATTGTTTTTGATTTTTATGATCGTTTAAAAACAGTATCTAAAGGTTATGCTTCTTTCGATTATCATCCAATAGGTATGAGAGCTTCTAAATTAGTACGATTAGATGTCTTATTAAATGCACAACCTGTAGATGCCCTTTCAGCCTTAATACATGCAGACAACGCGCATAACATTGGTAAAAAGATGTGTGAGAAGTTGAAGGAATTAATTCCAAGACAACAATTTGATATTCCTATTCAGGCTGCAATTGGTGCAAAAATTATTGCTCGTGAAACTGTGAAAGCACTTCGTAAAGATGTTACCGCAAAATGTTATGGTGGTGATATTTCTCGTAAACGTAAGTTGCTTGAGAAGCAGAAAAAAGGAAAGAAACGTATGAGACAGGTAGGTAATGTAGAAATACCTCAACAAGCGTTTATGGCTGTCTTGAAATTGAATGATTAATTAGATTATTAGTATACTTTAGTTTATCTGAATAACAAATACAAGAGATAAACTAAAGTATAGTTTAATAATCCATAAATTACTAATGCCAATCGAAATGGAAATTTTACAACAGAAAAAGTAACTGATGTAGTCTTTTCTCCTCCTTTATTAATTTTATCTAATGTGGTGTTTTCTTCTAACACAATATGATCTTCATTATCTAGCTCTACTTCTATTTCAGCTGAAGAATTTATTACAGTCTTTTTAAAAATTATATCTATTAAAAAAGTAAGTGGCCAAGCAAAAAACTTAATCCGTTTTTCTAATACTTTCTTAAGAGAGGGCCTAATAACATACATAGCAACACCTTTAAAAACATCAGAGAATGTGGCTTTTAATGGTAAATCTGCCTCGCGCTGTTGTTTTAATAAGCCAGCATCTTCATAAACATGCTTTGTAGTTTCTAAAGTGATTTTAAAGACATTATCTATATCATTTTTAATAGTGCTAAACAATCTAATAATGGAGAAGAGTAAAATAGATGGAATTGACACCATAAAGGTGATTATCCAAAATAGAACACCTAGAAAAGTATTATCAAGAAAAAATATACAAAAAAGCGTAAGTAAAGCCCAAAATATAATAAGATTGGTACCTAATACTTTACCTATATACAGAGGAAAAAATAGTGCATCAGCAATAGTTTCTGAAACCTCATCAACTTGATATTTAGAATAATCTACACGTAATTTTGAATTAGGATTCATCTACTAAACATCATCTTTAGCCACTTTTTCAACATCAAATGGTTTACCTAAATAGACCAATTTAAAACCTTCTCCTATGTCTCCAGTTTTAGAGTTAAATGAGGATATAATGTGAAGTTCTCCTTCATCATCCTTTATAAACAAAGGAATCTTATATTTATCCTTCCTAGTCATCTCTATTAGATTTTCATAATGTTCCTTGCCCTCTAATTCAATTTCTTGTATTGCAGGATATTTTCGAGTTACCTCTAATAAATTAATATAATCATCCGTTGGAGAGAACAAACCTTCTTCAGGGATTTTTTCAAGATTATTCATTTCATCTGCCGTCACCAATCTATAGGAACCGTTTTCTCCAAACTCTTTACCAAATTTTTCAATGACATAAGCATTAATATCAGAGTTTCCTGTCATTGCCATAATGTAACCAACATCATTTAACTCTATATTATCAGAAAGTGTATCAGAATAGATATTGGTATTTAAGGCTTCAAGACCTAACTCTACTGCTTTATTAATATTGTTTTGGTTACTATCAATTAATACAACATGTCTTCCATTGGTTTCTAAATAATGTCCTAATAATCGCGATAATTTAGAAGCACCTACAATTAAAATACCATTAGATTTTGTTAAAAATACACCTACTAATCTCGCAAATAAACGTGCTGTGGTGGCATTTAATAAAACTGTACCTAAAACAATCATAAATACTAAAGGTGTAATGTATTCTGCACCTTCAACACCTTGTTTCATCAATTTACTACCAAAAAGTGAGGCAATACCAGCAGCCACAATACCACGAGGACCAACCCAACTAATAAATAACTTTTCATTAAGGTTGAGCTTAGAACCATGAGTACTAACAAAAACAGCTAAAGGTCTAATTACAAACACTACTATCGCAAAAAGAATAGCTGTTTTCCATGTGTAAAGCAATAGCAAATCATCTATATCTATATTTGCTGATAAAAGAATAAATAAAATTGAAATTAATAATACACTAAGCGATTCTTTAAAGTATAAGAGTTCTTTGAGGTTTTCTAATTTACTGTTACCCAAAACCATTCCCATTACAACAACAGCCAATAAACCAGACTCGTGTGCAAATAATTCAGATTCTACAAATACCAACAATACGGTTGATAGAGAAACAACATTGAGCAAATAATGAGGAATAAGTTTTTTATTGATAGCAAAAGCTAAAGCATGAGCAAATGTAAATCCGAACGTTGTACCAAATAATACAATCTTTCCAAACTCAATCAGCGCTGTTTTTGTAAATCCACTATCTCCACCAACGCTTATAAATTCAAATACCAAAACGGCAACTAAAGCTCCAATTGGATCTATAAGTATGCCTTCCCATTTTAAAACAGTAGATACATCTTTTTTAAGTGGAATATTTCTTAGAATAGGTGTTATTACAGTAGGTCCTGTAACAATTATAAGACCAGCAAATAGAAATGATAAATCCCAGCTGAGTTCAAAAATATAATGAGCTACAATACCTGCTCCAAAAAATGTAATAGCAGAACCAACGGTTATTAATTTTGTAATTACTGGACCTACATTTTTTATTTCAGAGCGTTTTAAGGTTAATCCTCCTTCAAATAAAATAATACTTATGGCAAGAGATACAAAATAGTATAAGCTATCACCAGGAAACAATCCCTTTTTACCATTCCAAATGGGTTCTATCCATTTTGTGCCATCTTCACTTAAAAATTCTGCTGCAATAGGTCCAACTAATAATCCAATTAAGATTAACGGTAAAATCGCTGGAATTTTAAATTTCCATGCCACCCATTGCGCCAATATTCCTAGTATAATGATTCCTGCTAATTCTAACATCTATTTTCTTTTTTTTGTGAAAATACTAAATAATTCTTTTTAAAAAAGAGTGCTTAATTCCTTTATTAACTTTCCGCTTTTTTAAAATACCTTATCTTTCAAAACGAACTAACTAATTATTAAAATATAAATTGCCTTTAAAACCATTCAATACCATAGGAATTGGTGTCACTTTCTCACCAAATCTCAAAGCTAATATTTATGAAGCTGCAAGGTTATCGCAAATGCTTAAAACGCGTTTGGTTTTAATTCATGTTGGTGATAAATCCTCTGAAAAGCAAGCTAAATTCAATGCTATTTTAAAACCTTTTTTAAATGATAATTTAGACGTAGAAATTGTATTTAAGCCAGGTGATCCGGTTGATGTTATTCTATCAACTTCAAAAGAAAAACATATTGACTTACTGATTTTAGGCGCACTACAGCGCGAAAATTTCTTAAAATATTATGTAGGCTCTATTGCCAGAAAAATTACACGACAAGCTAAATGTTCTATTTTACTGCTCATAAAACCGTCTGTAGAAAGAATTCCTTGTGATCATATTGTAGTTAACGGATTAAAAGACCCAAAAACTAAAGAAACTATTGCTTCTGCATTTTATGTGGCAAATGCTTTGAGTGTTAATAAGGTGACAATTGTTGAAGAAATAACACAAGATGAATTAGCTGTAAAAGTAGAAGATGATAAATCTCTAAGAATGGCAAATATTGTTAAAGAACGTATTAAACTTAGAGAAAATGCACGTGTAAAAGCCATAATTGCGGATATTCCGGAAAACCACACAAAAGATGTTATTATAAAATCTCAACCCATTTTTGGTAAAAAAGGGTATTCCATTGGTCATTACGCTCAAATTGCAAGAGCCGACTTATTAATTATGAATTCACCTAGTAAAATGACCTTTTGGGATCGTCTTTTCCCTCACGATATTGAACACATATTAACAGAACTACCAACAGACGTTTTAATTATTCAATGAGCCCAAAACCAAATAAATTAAAAGCATTTTTTAAGGCATTACCTAAAAACATTTTTTCGGGTTTTGTGGTAAGTCTTATCGCATTACCATTAGGTTTAGGCTTGGCAATGGCAAGTGAAGCTCCACCGATTTCAGGTATTATAGCTGCAGTAGTTGGAGGTGTTGTAGTCTCTATTTTCGGTGGAAGTAATGTTACAATCGCTGGTCCTGGTAACGGATTGGTTGGTGTTCTTTTAGTAGCAATAACAACACTAGGTTTAGAGAGTGCTTATGCTGCTATTATTTGTTCTGGAATTCTTTTAGCTGTATTAGGATTTTTAAGAATGGGAAAACTAGCTGATTTTTTCCCTTCTTCTGCTATACAAGGTATGCTTGCTGCAATCGGACTTATTATATTAGGAAAACAATTTCATATTATGCTCGCTCACAAAATTAAGCGTGCAGATACTATAGATTATCTTATAGAAATTCCATTTACCATAAACGATGCAATTCATTATGATAAAACCGGTTTAATTTATGCTGCAGCTGCAGGTGTTTTAAGTTTAATTATTATGGTGTTCTATCCTAAAATTAGAAACAAGTATTTACAGCTTATACCTGCACCAATGTGGATTGTTATTCTATCTGTTGGATTCAGTTATTATTTTGAATTGGTTGCACATGAAACCAATCCTATTTCTTCGTTATACATGATTTCTGGTATACCAGAATTTAAGGATATCATAGCACAATTGCCAACTGTAAATTTTGGAAAAGCTGGTACATTTCCTTTTTGGTCTAGTGTTTTAGCTTTAACCTTAATTGCTAGTATTGAATCTCTACTAAGTATAAAAGCTGTAGATAAATTAGATCCAGAGAAAAGACGCTCTAACGTAAACTTAGATTTAAAAGCATTAGGCTTAGCAACTATTGGTAGTGGTTTTTTAGGTGGTTTAAATGTCGTTACTGTAATAGCAAGAAGTTCTGTAAACGTTAATAACAACGCAAGTAATCGGTCTTCAAACTTCTTTCATGCTACGTTTTTAGTCATCTTTATTGTATTATTTAGTACACAGTTAACTCGGATTCCTTTACCTGCTTTAATGGCAATTTTAGTATTTACAGGTTACAAATTAGCATCACCAACAACCATTAAAAGAATATTTTCAATAGGTAAAGAACAGGTTATTATATTTTTAGTCACATTATTTGTAACCTTAAAAGTTGGTCTTATTACGGGAATTCTTTCTGGTGTAATTGTTACATTTTTAATTCATATAGTTATTAATAAAAGTGCTTCACTATTCTTTAGAAATGTTTTAAAACCCAATGTCTTAATGTATCAAGAACAAGACAATGGAAATTACTATGTGAGTGTAAAACACTTTTGTAGCTTTTTAAATTTCTATAGGTTAAAAGAAAAGCTAGATGCAGTACCAGAAAATAGTGATGTCATTATTGATTTTTCACTTTGCAAATTTGTAGATCATACAGTGATGGAAAACCTTAATAACTATCGCGATTTGTTTATAAAACGAGATGGTCATTTTGATGTCATTGGTCTAGATTTACACGACTCAGATTCTAAGCATCCTTTTGCACTTAGGCGATTATTACCCGTTACTGGTATTCTTAAAAGCGGTTTAACAAAACGCCAAAATACACTTGAAGATTTTGCTCAAAATTATGAATTATCCTATGATTCTAAGAACGAAAAAGAAACTCACTTTTTAGATAAATTCCATTTTTTTAGAACAAAAACTATTGGTCATATTTATAATAAACTAACCACTAAAAATGATGCTATTAGCATTTTTGATATCGAATTTTCTGAAGGTGAATTTATAGCTAAAGAAACCATAAGAACTACGATGTTGTATATGACATTAGATAAAAAAATTCCTAAATTCACTCTAGATCGCGAAGGTTTTCTTGAAAAAGTATATGCTTTTGCTGGCTTTAAGGATATTCCCATTCAAGAACATTCAGATTTTAACAAACGTTTCTATTTATTGGGAGAAAATGAAACGGCTATTAAATCACTTTTTAATGATGAAATCACTCATTTCTTTGAAAGCAACCCTTATTACTACGTAGAATCTAATGGTAAATGTTTGTTGGTTTTTAGTAAAGAACGTTTAGCAAGTACAAAAGAAGTTAAGGCCTTATTTGACTTTGGAAAGCGTTTAAAGCAGGTCATTTCTTTATAATTATAAATCCTTTTGCTTCTCTGCATTATAATAAAGCTTTTTCAAACTTCTTTTTAAAAGTGTAAATCTATAAACACCTATCACAAAAAATATGACACAAAAAATCAAAGCAACAAGAGCTAAGTATTCAAAATTTGCAAACTCTTTTAATTGATACAATGCAATTGCACCTAATAACAAATACAAAGAGGATCTAACATAAGATAATAATGTGCGCTCATTAGCCAAACGCGTACGCTCAATAGCCAAATAATCTCTTAATATTATTTTTTGATCTGGCTCAAAATCACGTCCAAATCGTAAAAATTTAATTTTCTTTATTTTTAAAGGTGATTTAGATATTCGTTTCATTAGAAATTCATTTTATCATTCTAAATGTAATTATTTTTTAGAATAGTCAAAGATAACCAACTTCATATTTGTTAAATATCCATTAATTAATTGCGACTAACAACAATTAGTTTTAAAGCTTTTAGTAATTTGCAAGACTTTATAAATTTTTCTAAAATGCAATTATATCCTATTCAATCTGGAAATTTTAAGCTCGATGGTGGTGCTATGTTCGGTGTAGTACCAAAATCTATATGGCAACGCACTAATCCTGCGGATAATAACAACATGATAGACATTGCTGCACGTTGTTTATTAATAGAAGATGGTAATCGTCTTATATTAATAGATACGGGAATGGGTAATAAACAAAGCGAAAAATTTTACGGTTATTATTTTCTTTACGGAGATGATAGTATTGATAAATCATTAGCTTCTTACGGATTTCATAGAGATGATATTACAGATGTGTTTATGACGCATCTTCATTTTGATCATTGTGGAGGAAGTATTCAATGGAACAAAGACCGAACAGGCTACGAACCAGCATTTAAAAACGCACACTTTTGGAGTAATAAGGATCATTGGAAATGGGCAACAGAACCCAACAGACGAGAAGTTGCTTCGTTTTTAAAAGAGAATATTCTACCGATGGAAGAAAGTGGTCAGTTAAAATTTACTGACGTACCAGAGCAACATATATTAAAAAATTCAGGGTTAGGTTTTGATATCTTCTTTGCTAATGGACATACCGATAAGCAAATGATTCCGATGATACAATACAAAGGGAAAACCATTTGTTTTATGGCAGATTTATTACCAACCGTTGGTCATTTACCAATGCCTTTTGTAATGGGTTATGATACCAGACCTTTATTAACACTCGATGAAAAAGAGTTGTTTCTAAATATGGCAGCAGATAACAACTTCTATTTGTTTTTAGAACATGATGCCCACAACGAAATTATTACTGTTAAGCACACTGAAAAAGGAGTGAGACTCAATGAAACTTTTACTACTCAAACATTATTTAACTAAAATATAAACATAAAAACATGAAATTTAATACCAGATTAATAGCCTATTTAGGATTTGCAGGAACACTATTTTTAGGCTGTGGAGGAACAGCAGATATTCTTTCTACTCCAATTGAAAACATAGACACATCACCTTTAAAAGTGACAGAATTAACCGATGCTGAAGCTAAAAATTGGGGACATTTAGATCTTTTAAATGATACCATTCCAGGTATGAGTGTTGATAAGGCTTATGCTGAAATCATTAAAAATAAAAAAGGAAAAAAAGTCATTGTAGCAGTTATCGATTCTGGTATTGACATTGATCACGAAGATTTAGACGGAGTAATTTGGACCAATAAAGGAGAAATACCTAATAATGGAAAAGACGATGATAACAATGGTTATGTTGATGATATACATGGTTGGAATTTCTTAGGTGACGCTTACGATGAGCAATTAGAATACGTACGTATTTTAGCCTCTGGAGATACTTCTAATCCAGATTTCTCAACTGCAAAAACACAATATGACACTGATTACCAATTATGGATGGGTCGTAAAACACAGTATGACCAAATTGCACAAGCTGTAAATGGAGCACATGAAACTTTAACCAAACATTTTGGAAAAAGTGACTATACTATTAAAGAAGTAAATGCTATAAAAACTGAAGACGAAGCCCTTTTACAAGCTATTCAAATAGCCAATGGAATGAATGGTAATGGATTGTCTTTAGCTGAAGCAAAAGAAGAAATTAATAACGCTTTAGAAAGTATTAACGAGCGTTTAAACTTCAACTTAAACAAAAACTTTTCTGGTCGTAAAACTGGAGATAATATTAATGATTTATCAGATAAAGGTTATGGCAATGGAAACGTAAAACCTGTTAAAAAATCTGAATCTCATGGTACTCACGTTGCAGGTATTATTGCTGCAGAACGTAATAACGGAAAAGGGGCAAATGGTGTTGCTAATAACGTAGAGATTATGTCTATTAGAGCAGTACCAAATGGAGATGAATATGATAAAGATGTTGCATTAGCAATTCGTTACGCTGTAGATAATGGAGCAAAAGTAATTAATGGAAGTTTTGGAAAGTCATTTTCTCCACATGCAGAATGGGTAAGAGATGCTATAAAATATGCTTCTGATAATGATGTTGTTTTTGTACATGCTGCTGGTAACGATAGTAAAAATGTAGATGTAGAGCGTAATTTCCCAGATGATAATGTTGATTTTGTAGAGGTTTCTAACACCTACATTAGAGTTGGTTCTTTAACCAACAAGTATGGTTCTAAAATGGTTTCTGGTTTTTCTAATTACGGAAAAAAGAATGTTGATATTTTTGCTCCAGGATCTGCTATCTATTCTACTTTCCCAGAAAATGATTATGAAAGTATTGGTGGTACATCAATGGCATCACCAGCTGTTGCAGGTGTAGTAGCTTTAGTACGTTCTTACTACCCTAAATTAACTGCTGCACAGGTAAAACAAGTTGTTTTAGAATCTGGTTTACCTTTAACAACTAAAGTTGTTGTTGGTGGAGATGCATCTAACGTTAAATCGTTTTCAGACTTATCTACATCTGGTAGAATTGCCAATGCTTACAATGCTTTAATTATGGCTTCTAAATTATAATTTGGAATCATTTTTAAATTGAAAATGTATTGAGTAATTAGGTTATTGAGTTATTTGGACATTCCTACTAAAATAACTCAATAACCTATTTTTATTTTTGACGTATAAATAACTTCTTCAAATAAAAGATATTTTTTACCATTCAAAAAGATTAGAAACTAACTACTAAAACAATAAACACATACACATGAAACAATTCATTATTAGCCTTTTTTCAGTTTTAATTCTTGTCTCTTGTAGTACTGCAAAACAGACAACAAAAGGAACTAACAAGCAAAATAGTATTGCGAATGGTTATTGGCAACAACATGTAGATTATGCTATGGAAATTGATATGGATGTCAATAACTATCAGTATAAGGGTAAACAAAAGTTGGTTTATACCAATAACTCTCCAGATGTAATAAATAATGTGTATTACCATTTATTTTTTAATGCATTTCAGCCTGGTAGTGAAATGGATGTGCGTTCTCGTACCATACAAGATCCAGATCCTAGAGTTGGTGATCGTATAAGTCTTCTTCAACCTAATGAGATTGGTTATATTAAAGTTAATGCTTTAACACAAAATGGTACCTCTGTTTCTCATAAAACAGTTGGAACCGTTTTAGAAGTGCAACTAAATAAGCCTATTCAACCAGGAGAAAAAGTAACTTTTAATATGGATTTTGATGCACAAGTACCTGTTCAAATTCGTCGTACTGGAAGAAATAATAAAGAAGGTGTTGCTTTATCTATGGCTCAATGGTACCCTAAATTAGCAGAATACGATGATGAAGGCTGGCATGCAGACCCTTATTTAGGCAGAGAGTTTCATGGTGTTTGGGGAGATTTTGATGTAAAATTAACCATAGATAAAGATTACGTTGTTGGTGGTACAGGATATCTTCAAGGTGAACCAACAGAAATATCTGGAAAGAAGACCCATTATTTTAAAGCACCTAAAGTGCATGATTTTACTTGGGCAGCAGATCCAGATTTCATTCACGATACATTTCAAATGCCTAATGGTCCAACACTTCACTTTTATTATAAGAGCGATTTAGAGCAAGAATATTTAGATAATTGGAAAAAGTTACCATCTGAAACTGCCTTGTTAATGGATTTTTTCAATGAAAATATAGGAGAATATCCTTATGAACAATATTCTGTAATCCAAGGTGGAGATGGAGGAATGGAATATGCTATGTGCACATTAATTACAGGAAAACGTAAATACGGAAGTTTATTAGGCGTTACTGCACACGAATTGGCACATACATGGTTTCAATTTTTGTTAGCGAGTAATGAATCTAAACATGAATGGATGGATGAAGGTTTTACAAGTTATATTTCTACATTAGCGATGAATGCGCTTCGTGAGGATAAAAAACCAAATCCACTTGCCGGTTCTTATAGAGGGTATTTAGGATTAGCAAACTCTGGTGTTGAACAACCTTTAACAACACATTCGGATAGATATAAATACAACCAAGTTTATAGTGCAGCTGCTTACAGTAAGGGAGCTGTATTTTTAGCTCAATTAGGTTATGTAATTGGCGAAGAAAATTTAGCTAAAACCATTAAGAAATATTTTAATGATTTTTCTTTTAAACATCCAAAGCCATTCGATATTATTAGAACAGCAGAACGCATCACAGATTTTGAACTCGATTGGTATTTTATTGATTTTGCACAAACCACAAATACTATTGACTATGGTATAAAAACGGTTGATGGTAATTCTATTACTTTAGAACGTATTGGATTAATGCCAATGCCTATAGATCTTACAGTAACTTATACTGATGGATCTAAAGAAGATTTTTATATTCCGTTACAAATGATGCGTGGTGAAAAACCAACCTCAGCAACTGTTATTAATGATTGGGCTTGGGCAATGCCTACTTATTCATTTGACGCTAAAAAAGAAGTGAAATCAGTTGAAATTGATTCATCTCAAATGATGGCAGATGTAAATCGAGAAAATAATGTGTTTAGTTTAAACTAAACTATAGTAATAACGCAACAATATAAAACTATTAAAGGTTACAGATTTCTTATATCTGTAACCTTTTTTTTAAGGTAAAATTTAATTATTCTTTTTATGAGCTATAACTAATAATAAGAAATAATTTAAAAAATTATTATCTTAAATCTACTCTTTTAGCAGTATGTTTCCGTAAAAGTAAAAGCGGTAAAGACACACCAATAGTTAAAGAAATTAGTATAAATAACATAGTAAAACCATTAGAAAATATAGCTTCCATAAACACCAATCTTTTAGAATCATCTTTTTCTAAAAATGTAAAAGACATAATGGATAATACCATTTCGTACGCATAATAACCTGGGATCATTGGTATTACTGCAGGTATAGAAAATACAACAGGAGGTTGATGAATACCATGCGCTAATGGTAAGCTTAAGATACCTACAAAAGATGCTGCTATTAAGCTTGCTAATACAATATTGATGTTATAATGCAATAAAACGAACTTTATAAAACCAGCCCCAAATCCAAGTAGAAAAACAGTAAGAATGGCTTTCCGAGGTATATTAAATAATATCCCAAAACCTACAGCCGCAATACCTGCCCAAGCAGAAACTTCAAATAACTCTAATATTGTTGTTGTCATTTTAATTGAAATATTAACATGGCTACAAAAAGACCAAGTGCTATTGCTAAAACTGTCATTATACCATTGGTAAATCGTACCACACCATTTAAAACATTTTTATCTATAAGATCGGTAAAAGAATTAATGAGCGCCACGCCAGGAACTAAAAATAAAATAGAAGTTGCTAATGTGGCTTCTGGTTGTGCTCCAAAATTAAAATAAACACCTAATGAAGCTAAAAGAGAAGCTGTTAATGATGCTAAAAATACACTTACATATGTATTAAACTTCCTTTTATGAGCTGCTTGAAGTATAAATAAGCCAAAAAATGTGCTAATAAATGCTAAAGCTAAATTAAGATAATCACCTCCAAATATTTTACAAAAACCAGCTCCTGCAAAACTTACTGCTAATAAAACAACTAGTCTCGGATACCTTTTTTGCTTTTTAATGGTTTCTATTTCTTGTGAAATTCGAGAAAGCGACCAATCTTCGTCAAGGGCATTCCAACTTACTTTGCTTATTGCCGAAATAATAGTAAAATCTATTTTGTGAGCAGGTAAGTTTTTTACCTTGGTATAGTTTTCATTGGTTTCATTATCTATAACTGTGAGTATCATTGTTTTTTGACTTATTAAACTATAAGATTCACAATTTAACACCGAAGCAAAACGATCTATATTTACATCTACCCTATTAGTATTTGCACCAGAAACCATTAATATTGATGCTATTTCTAATAATAAATCGGCTATGCTTTCTAACCTATTTTCAGTCTTCATTTATAAATAATCTATTCAAATTTAAGATTTTTATGAAGTAAAATTGTGTGGTATTGATTAAATATTTTCCGTTTTATCATTATTCAGTTACTAAATATGATTTGTAGAAAAAAGAATACGCTTTAATGGAAAAAAAAATAATAAGTTACAAAAGAACAGCTGTGTTATAATATAGAACCCATAAAACCGTATCAAATCAATACAGTTTTCTATTTTTGCTAAATCCAAAGTATACTAATGACCTTCACATATTCTAGAAAAGATAAACTAAAAAGCAAAAAGCTTATTGAACAGCTTTTCACTGAAGGAAAAGCTGTTACAGCTTATCCGCTAAGATTAGTGTACCTAAAAACTGATTTTGAAGATGGCTCTCAACTAAAAACAAGCGTTTCTGTGAGTAAGCGTTTGCACAAAACCGCTGTAGCCAGAAATAGAATAAAACGTTTGCTTCGCGAAGCCTATAGACTTAATAAACCGTTGTATTTTAACAATAGTTGTGGTTCTTATGCGTTTATGATTTTGTACCTTAGTAAAGATGGAACAACTTTTGATAAATTAAATACAAATACAAAATTGTTGTTTAAAAAATTCTTAGCTCAAAATGAGACTTTGATAAAAAATTCAGATTCTAATAATTCTGACAAATGAAAAAACTTCTACGTAATAAAATAGTATTGCCAGTTTTAGCTGTGCTTATCTTTTTTGGCACTACCGCTTTTAAAAACGACTTTTTTGAAATCGCTAAACAAATAGAGATATTTACCACGCTTTTTAAGGAAATTAACATGAACTATGTTGATGATACCAATCCTGGAGACTTAATGGATACAGCAATTAAAAGCATGTTAAGTGATTTAGATCCTTACACACAATTTTATAACGAACAAGACGTAGAAGCCTCTAGAATTAACAATGCAGGCGATTATACAGGTATTGGAGCTAAAGTTTTAACGCTAAAGGATAAATTGGTTATAGTTGAACCGTATCAAAATTATGCGGCTGATAAAGCAGGCCTTAAAGCTGGTGACGAAATTATAAAAGTAGATAAAGTTGTTGTTGCAGATTTTAAAGATGATGCAGCCAACTTACTACAAGGAGCCGCTGGGACTGAAGTATCTGTGACCTACAAAAGACAAGGAAAAACTAATACCGTAAAAATTATTAGAGAATCTTTAGAAATTAAAGCCGTTCCGCACTACGCTATGGTAGATGAAAAAACAGGTTATGTCGTTCTAAGAAAATTCAATGATAAAGCATCTTCTGAGACTATTAGAGCGATTAAAGCATTAAAAAATCAAGGAGCAACTCAATTAATATTAGATTTAAGAGGAAATCCAGGAGGATTGCTTAATGAAGCTGTAAATGTAACTAACATCTTTGTACCAAAAGATCAATTAGTAGTTACTACAAAATCGAAAGTAAAAAAGTACAACAAAACATATTACACGCAACGCGAACCTATAGATACTGAAATTCCATTAGTAGTTTTAATTGATGGTAGTAGCGCATCAGCAAGTGAAATTGTTTCTGGTGCTTTACAAGATATGGATCGTGCAGTTGTGGTTGGTACAAGAAGCTTTGGAAAAGGATTAGTACAGCGACCTAAACCTTTAACTTATGGCACACAAATGAAGATTACCATTTCTAGATACTACACACCATCTGGTCGTTGTATTCAGGCCTTAGATTATTGGAATCGTGATGAAAACGGAAAAGCCACAAGAACAAAGCAAGAAAATTACAATGCTTTTAAAACCAAAAACGGACGTGAAGTATTTGATGGAGGAGGCGTACAACCAGATATTGAAGTTGAATTTGCTAAACAAACACCTATTACAAAAGCAATATCTAACGAAAACTTAGTCTTCAACTTTGCAACAAATTATTATTACAGTCATAAAGTAGAGGATTTAAAGACTTTTGAATTTTCAGATTCAGACTTTAAAAAATTCAAAAACTATATAAAAGTAAGCGGTTTTAATTTTGAAACAAAAACCGAAAAAGCCTTAACAGATGCTATTAATGTTGCAAAAGAAGAAGAATTAGATGCTGTAATTTCATCTGAGTATAACGATCTAACTGAAGCATTACAATCTTATAAATCTAATGCCATTGATGGTAATAAAACACAATTAAAAACATTACTTACAGACGAAATTATTAAACGCTATTTCTACAGTGAAGGTTTATATACCTATTACACTGCTAATAATACTGAAATTAAAAAAGCCTTAGATATTCTTAATAATCCGTCGCAATACGCAAGTATTTTGAGATAGAAAATATATTTTTTTTATATTTAACATCATGAACATTTTCTGTAAGTAAGAAAATTATTATAAAAATGAAGTCCCTAGTTATCTTTTTATGCCTATGTTTTCAATTCTCTTTTTCGCAAAAAGAATTGAAACACGAAGTTTATTTTGAAACCGATCAACACGATATTCCTCAAACAGAACACAGTCGATTACTACTTTTTTTATCTAAAATTGAAGATATTGACATAGAAAAAATTTCTATTTATGGATTTACAGATGATAGAGGTAGTGATAATTATAACTTAGTATTATCTCAAAATCGTGCAGAAGCTATAAAAGAAGTTTTTTCTAACAATGAATTTGACGAATCTGTAATCACTAATGTTGATGGTAAAGGTGAAATTTTAGTAAACATAATTCACGAAGAAAACCTCAATAAAATACGCGGTTTAAATCGTAAAGTAGAGATTATTGTAACACCTGTTTTTCCTCCAAAACCTAAAGAAGATACTACAATTACCAAAAAAGTAAATACAGAAGATATTTTAAAAGGAGACTTAAAAGAAGGAGATAAAATTTTACTTGAAAATTTACTATTTAGAACAGGTTATAGTTACTTAACAAAAGATTCTAAAGTAGTTCTCGATAAAATCGCAGAAATCTTAGCAGAACGTACTAATATTTATTTTACTATAGAAGGTCATGTTTGTTGTACACAAGGCAATAGAGATGCCGTAGATAGAAAAACAAAAAAAAGAAATCTATCTGTTGCAAGAGCTAAATACATATACGATTATTTAGCTGAAAAAGGAGTAAAACATTACCGAATGAAATATGTTGGTATGCGTAGAAAAATGCCTCTTGGTGGTGAACCAGAATTAGATAGACGTGTAGAAATTTTGGTTACTAGAATTTACGAAAAGTAATCTAAGAATACAGCATCGCTATATGTGGAATACCATCTTCTAAGTACTCCTCACCTATTTCCATAAATTTTAAATTATTGTAAAAACGTTTTAAATACGTTTGTGCAGAAATTTTAATTATGGTTTCATTATAATGCATTTTAATTGCATTTATTGACGCGTTCATAATAACATTACCATAATTGTGCGCTCTTTCACCTTTCATTACTACGACTCTACCAATACTAGCTTCTTTAAAATAATCTCCAGGTTTAAAAATTCTTGTATAAGCAACTAATTTTTCATTTTTATAACCTAAAACATGAAGTGCCTTTTGATCTTTACCATCAATGTCTTGATATACACAATCTTGTTCTACTACAAAGACTTCACTTCTTAATTGAAGTAAATCATATAACTCTACTATAGAAAGTTCGTTAAAAGCGCTTATTTTAGTTGTTATCATAGTTAATCTTGTACAATGACCTCTTTAGGATCTTCCTTATTAAACTCAGGTTGAATGGTAACATGATTAATATTAAATTCATCATGTAGGACAGTTTCAATATCTAGAAGCAAATCATTAAACTCTGTAGTAGAAATGTCTTCTTTTAAGTCTAAATGGGCTTCTAAGTGCAACTCATCGTCACTCAAATTCCAAATATGTACATGATGTAATTTGCTAACTTTTGGTAGTTTATTAACTGTTCTTACAACCGCTTTAATATTAATATCATCTGGCGTAAACAGCATTAGCATTTTAGTAGATGTCTTTAACAAATCGTAACCTACCCAAATTAAATACAATGCAATTAATAAGGTTAGTAAACTATCTACCCAAAACAGTTGATAATATTTCATTAATAAGCCACCAATGAGTACAGCTACACTCGCCAACATATCTGTAAGTAAATGCAGATAAGCAGAACGCATATTAATGTTATTTTTAGCATCTTTTCTTAATAATAAAACGCTAAGACCATTACCTATAATGGCGACAATAGCTAACCAAATAACTAAACCAGATTCAATTTCTTGTGGATTTTTAAAACGTTTTACAGCTTCAAAAATTAAGATTATTGCTACAATAATTAACGTACTAGCATTAATAAAGGCTGCTAAAATTTCGGCACGTTTATAACCAAAAGTTCTATCAATAGATGCTTTTTGCTTCGATAATTTAGCAGCTACATAACTAACTATTAAAGAAATAACATCGCTAAAATTATGTAAAGCATCACTGAGTAATGAAAGACTACCAGAAACAAAACCACCAATAACTTGAGCTACTGTAATAACAATATTTAGTAGTATTGATATTAAAAGCTTTTGACCCTTTAAGTCTTTAGAATTATGCGAATGGTTATGTGAATGACTCATTTAACATGATAATGGAATCTTATCTACACGGTTTTGATGACGACCACCTTCAAATTTAGTTTCTAAAAATGTATCCACCATTTTAATGGCTTGAGGAATTGATGTAAAACGTGCAGGAATACATATAATATTAGCATTATTATGCAAACGTGTTAATTCTGTAATTTCATTTGTCCAACACACTCCTGCTCTTACGTGCTGATATTTATTGGCTGTCATGGCAACACCGTTTGCACTACCACAAATTAAAATACCAAAATCTACCTTTTTAGCTTCTACATCTTTAGCAACAGGATGTACAAAGTCTGGATAATCTACACTGTCTAATGTATCTGTTCCATAATTATTAATTGTATAACCTTTAGCTTCTAAATGTTTTACAATGGCAAATTTATAATCTGGTCCTGCGTGATCGTTTCCTATTGAAATTGTCATGTTGTGATGAATTAATTTTACTCTACAAAGTTACAAATAAAAAAGCCTTAGTAACTGTACTATTTTAAATTGAAATCTATCTTAATACAAGTAAAATGAAAAATTCATTTAATTAATAAATCTATTTAGATATTAGTTAAATTACTATCAAAATCTTATAATTTTTGGCTGAATTTAATAATGCTGAGCAGTTGTAATAACACAACGTATTACAAATTAATAGCGCCTATAAAATGAAAAAAACCTCAAGAAAAATCTCAAGGTTTTTAAACTATATTTTAATAAATAATGTACTTTTTATTTCACTAATTTTCTTGTAAAACTACCTTTTTCAGTGGTAATTTGTACTAAGTACATTCCTGTTTCTAAATGACTTGTATTAATAGTAGTAGCATTAGATCTTAAGACAAGTTTACCTGAAATATCAAATAAGTTTACTTCTCTTAATGTATCACTATTATTTAATTTTATTAATAATTCATCCTTAATTGGGTTTGGACCAACATAAACTTCAGATGCATTAAATTCTGTATCGCTTAATGGAGCACTACAGTTTGCACTATAAGAACAATTAGCATCTTTTTCCCAATCAACATAGATACCTGTACCAGCATTTGCAGCTGCTCCATCTAATACTGTAATACAAGTTAAATCAGTTGTATTTACAGAAGTTAAATGAGTTAAATTGATATTAAAACTAACATCTAAACTACTAATTAAGGTACCATTGATATTTAATAATGACAACGATATATTATTACTAACATTTAAAGCTGTGACATTGCTATTAGAGATATCTAAAGTTGTTAATGAATCAAAATCTTCAATACCAGTTAAGTCAGCAACACTTGTATTGCTTAAATCTACTAACTCTACATTTTTAATATTAGCTGTAGGTACAAAATTATCTAATGCTCCAGAATCATAACCTTCATCAATTAAGTATTGCTCAAAAACATCATCTGGTACAAAAGTTTCTTCACATGATTCGCTATAACTACAATCAGCATCTTTTTGCCATTGAGAATAATTACCTGTTCCTGACGTTGCAGCTAATTCATCAGCTACGGTAACACAATATAAATTTTGAGTACTTGAAGATTTAAAAGTAGTTAATGCTGTATTTGTACTTAAATCTAAACTACTTATTGGAGTGCTAACAACAGATAAAAAAGTTAAAGCTGTGTTTGTACTTACATCTAATAAGACAATTGATGTTTCAGAAATACTTAAAGATGTTAAAGCTGTATTTGCACTTACATCTATACTATTGATATTTGTATTAGAAATATACAAATCAGTTAAAGCTAAATTATTGCTTACATCTAATCTATTTAATAACGTATTATCAACATATAAATTAGTTAAAGCACTGTTAGCACTTAAATCTAAACTGCTTATTGCAGTATCATAAGCATTTAAATTTGTTAATTCTGTGTTTGCACTTACATCTAAATTAAGTATTAACGTACCAGAAACATTCAAAATATTTAATGCTTCAAAATCTGCTATACCAGTTAAATCAGTAACATTTTTACCATTTAAATTTACAGTGGTTACATTAGCAATATTAGCTGTTGATACATAATTATCTAAAACCGTGTCATAACCTTGGTTTATTAAATACTCTTCAAATACATCATCTGGAACATAAGTTTGTTGAGCATAAGAACTGTTTAAAAATAATACACTAAATAAAAGTGACGAATAAAGTAATTTTAGTTTCATAATTGTAGATTTTTATAAATTAATAGATTTGGAATCTGATACAATGTTATATCAAGTTTTTTGAATAACAATACAGTGAGTTTTTCATCGATTTTTATAACAAAAAAAAACTGTAAATCGGTTTTTTAAGTATTTTATAGTCATAACTAATTAGCTAATAGACTATTAAAAACTAATAATTAATAGCAGTGCTATTATGCTTTTACAAGTTTTAAATTAAATTCACCTCGATTTGTTGTTATTTTTACCAAGTAGATACCAGATGCTAAATGGTTAGTAAAAACTGTTGTATTTGTAGATTTTATAATTTGTTTTCCAGAAATATCAAATAAGCGTACTTCTTTTAAAACATCATTATTATTTAATACAATATGTAATTCATCTTTAATTGGATTTGGACCAACATAGATCTCTGTGGTCTTAAAATCTGAATTACTTAAATTACAGCTTTCACTATAATAAGTAGTTTCATCTTTTTCCCAATCTTCATATATACCAGTTCCTGCTGTTGCAGCTATTTCATCTAACACTGTAATACAGCCTAAATTTGGTGTATTATTAGCTAATAAGAAATCTAAAGACGCACTATTTGTTACATCTAAATTAGTAAGATTGGTATTAGAAACATTTAAATAATGTAATAAGGTATTATTAGTAATATTTAATTGATTTATAGATGTACTAGCTATACTTATATAATCTAATGAAGTATTATTACTAACATCTAAATCAGTTATTAATGTATTATATATGTTTAGATACTCTAATGCTGTGTTATTATTTAGATTTATATTACTAATAGAAGTATTCCAGGCATTCAAATTAATTAGAGCTGTGTTTGAATTAATATTTAAACTATTTAGTAAAGTATTTTCTGAAATATCTAAAGTAAGTAAAGCTGTAAAATCTTCTATTCCGGTTAAGTCACTAACACCTTTAGCTCCAAGATCTATTTCGGTGATATTAATAATATTATTTGTTAACACATAATCATCTAAAACTGTATCGTAACCTTGGTCTATTAGATACTGTTCTAAAACATCATCTGGTACAAAGGTTTGTTGAGCATTAGAATAATTTAAAAATAATACACTAATCACAAATGATAAATAAAGTAATTTTGTTTTCATAATTGTAGGTTTTATTAAATAATAAATTTGGAATTCTATACAATTATATATCAAGAGTTTTGATTAACAATCAATTACGTTTTTCATCGATTTTTAAAGCAAAAAAAAACTACATATCGTTTTTTTTTGTACTTAATAGTTCTATCCAGTTATTAGGATAACTATGATAACATAACTCATAACTTGTTAATAAGTGTTAACAAGTCTTTAAAACTAAAATTAGGTTTATTCATTTATTTTTTCAAACAAAAATTGACATGGAATAACCTAATTAGTTAACTGTTTTTTTCGATTAAGTTATTAAACATCATTTGTTGTGAAATGAACATAAATTTTAGAAAAACATATGAGTGAATTCTATTAACATTGGTTATTAACAACTGTTAATAGCTTTTAAAATTAACCTTACAATGAAGTAGTTATATGTAAATTCAATGTTAACTAAAATGTTGTAAAATGTAAACTACGATTAATCAAAATAAAACTTCAAAAAGTTATAGCCACTATTAACACACTATAATAACCACTATTTTATTTTTTAAATTTTAAAAGAAAAATGATTATATGTATATATATGTTGATAACTGTAAATTTTAGTGAATGATAGGTAAATTATAAATTCTCTATTTAATGAGTGAATAACTCAAATTAATACTATGGTTTATAATTAGTAGAAATAGAAACTAATAAATGAAAAGGGTCTAAAAAGTTAATAATAGACTAGTTTTAATACTATACTTTTCACCTAAAGCACTTTAAATTTTACAGTGCTTTTTCATTAATTTAACGTTCTATAAACACCATTAAAAAATTAAAACGTAACTTTGTATTAAACTTAATAACCTCTCTTCGCCTTAATTAAGTTTTAAATTAGAATTCCTATCACTTATAGGAAATGAATATGATTACAAATTAAATGACAAAAAAGAAACACAGGAAACCTTCACATAACAAGATTTCCAACCTTACAAATACAATTCTTAGTATTTTAAAAAAAGAAAGAAACTCAACTTTTAACTATAAACAAATTGCAGCTAAACTAGGCGTTAATGATGCTAGTAGTCGCAATCAAATTATAAAGAAACTTCAACAACTTAAAGCAAAACAAGAGATTGAAGAAGTGGATCGTGGTAAATTTAAAGCTATAGTAAATACAGAATATCATACAGGTATTTTAGATTTAGCAGCTAAAGGAAACGGTTATATTATTTCAGATGATTTTGAAGAAGATATCTTCATCGCTTCAAACAATATTAATAAAGCTTTAAATGGTGACGAAGTAGAGTTCTATGCTTATAAAAGAAAACATAGAGGCAAACAAGAAGGCGAAATTACCAATATTATTAAACGTGCAAAAACGGAATATGTTGGTACCATTCAAATTCATGAGAAAAAGAATTTTGCCTTTGTTGTAGCAGATAGCAATAAAATGTACACCGATATTTTTGTACCTATCAATAAAATTAATAAAGCCGAAGATGGTGATAAAGTATTGGTTTCTTTAGAAGATTGGCCAGAAAAATCAGATTCACCAAACGGTAAAGTTATTGAAGTACTTGGTAAACCAGGTGAACATGGTACTGAGATTAACTCTATTATGGCAGAATACGGCTTACCAATGGAGTTTCCGCACGAAGTTGAAGCATATGCTAACAATATTGATTTAGAAATTAAACCTGAAGAAATCGCTAAGCGTAGAGATATGCGTAAAGATTTAACCTTTACCATAGATCCAAAAGATGCTAAAGATTTTGATGATGCTTTATCTTTTAAAGTATTAGATAATGGCTTATATGAAATAGGAATACATATTGCAGACGTATCGCATTATTTACAACCAGGAACGGTTTTAGATGATGAAGCTTACGAGCGTGCAACCTCTATTTATTTAGTAGATAGAGTAGTACCAATGTTACCAGAAGTTTTATCTAATGGAGCATGTTCATTACGTCCACACGAAGAAAAGTATACGTTTTCTGCAGTGTTTCAAATGAATGAAAAATGCGAAATTAAAAACGAATGGTTTGGTAGAACAGTAACCTATTCTGATGCACGTTTTGCATATGAAGAAGCGCAAGCTATCATTGAAAACAATGCAACAATTAATGAAGTTGATGTTTTAAAGCATAAGGAAAAGATTGATACTACAATTCCTGCAGAGGTCTCATTAACTGGAGAAGAATATCAAACTGATGTAGATATTGCACAAGCAACTATAAAAATGAATCAATTGGCTCGTAAAATGCGAAATGCACGTATGCGAGATGGAGCTATTTCTTTTGATAAAGTTGAAGTAAAATTCGATTTAGATGAAGAAGCAAATCCAGTAGGCGTATTCTTTAAAACAAGTAAAGATGCGAATAAAATGATTGAAGAATTTATGCTATTAGCTAACAGAAAGGTGTCAGAATTTGTTGGAAAACAAAAGAAAACCTTTGTGTATCGTGTGCATGATGAACCTAATGATGAAAAACTAGCACAACTTCAAACGGTTGTCGCACGTTTTGGACATAAATTAAACTTTAAAGACAAAAATAATATTGCTTCTTCATTAAATAATTTATTAAAAGATGTTGTTGGTAAAAAAGAACAAAACTTAGTAGATACATTAACGATTAGAACCATGTCTAAAGCCGAGTATACCACACACAATATTGGTCATTACGGTTTAGCTTTTGAGTATTACAGTCACTTTACATCGCCTATTCGTCGTTATCCAGATGTAATGGCGCATCGCTTATTACAATTGTATTTAGATGGTGGAAAATCAGCTAACGAAGAAGTATATGAAGAACGTTGTAAACATTCTAGTAACATGGAATATTTAGCAACTAAAGCAGAACGCGATTCTATTAAATACATGCAAATTCGTTTTATGCAAGATCATCAAGACGAAGAATTTTTGGGTGTTATTTCTGGTGTAACAGATTGGGGAATTTATATAGAAATTATTTCTAATAAATGTGAAGGCATGGTAAGTGTTAGAGATATGAAAGATGATCACTATCAGTTTGACCAGGATCAATATGCAATGGTTGGTAATAAATCAAAAACCATGTATCAACTTGGAGATGAAGTTATTGTAAAGGTTAAAAATGCAGATTTAACCAAAAAACACCTCGATTTTTATATGGTTGGGAAACCAGAAGTTGATAGTGAATAATATCAGTTCTCGTTTTTTATGAAGGCATATTAAAATTCATTGAAAGCGAATAGAATTGTAACTTTACGGTATATAAAATTACTAATAAGAAAATATTCAAATTATGATACTTACAACAACCAACTCTATAGAAGACCATAAAATAATAGATTATTTAGGTATAGTAACAGGTGTTGCTATAAATAAAGAAGCTGTTTCTATGGGTTTCAGTGCTTCAAAATATTATACAAAATTACAGAATAATATAGAAGCTGTAAAGGAAGAAGCTTTTCAAACATTGCAAAATAATGCTGCAAAATTAAATGCAAATGCTGTTGTTGGTATTAAAATTGAAATAGAGTTAACAACATCTAATTATGCTATGGTTTCAGTAACAGGAACAGCAGTAAAAGTTGCCGTTTAATTATGAAGACATCTACAAAAGCAAACATCTACGTTTTTTTTATATTTTTTGTGACTTATCTGGTAATAAGATTCGGAATTCAATTGGTTTACAGTGATATTAACAGGTATTTACTAACAGCCATTTCTGCTGTAATTACGGTGTTATTATCACCACAAAGACGTATAGTTAAAAAGAAATCGGGAGACGAAATTCAACTCAAATGGTTGTTTAGTAATAAAGTAATTACCTTAAAATAAATTTTAAAATGAAAAATAGCTTTTTATTAATCCTATTTACTTTAGGTCTTGTGGTAAATGCTCAAGAGTCTATTGATAAAACAATTGGTGAATTTTCTACTGTAAAAGTATATGATTTAATCCATGTTAAAATGATTGAATCTGATGAAAATAAAGTTGTTATAACTGGAAAAAACAGAAAAAATGTTGAAGTCGTAAATAAGAATGGAAAACTTAAAATACGAATGAATCTAAAGGAAAGTTACGATGGTAATGATACCGTTGTAATGCTGTACTATACTAAAGTAGATAAGATTGATACAAATGAAGGTGCAAAAGTGACTGTAAATCAATCTATAAAACAATATGAAATAGACCTTAGTGCACAAGAAGGATCAGAGATTAATGCAATCTTAAATACTACTTATGCCAATTTTAAAGCAGTTACTGGTGGTGTTATTAATGTCTCTGGAAATTCAAAAAATCAAGATATTTCAATTTTTACAGGTGGAAGCTTTAATGGTAAAGATTTTATTACTGAAAATACGGATGTAAAAATTAATGCAGCTGGTGAAGCTTATATACACGCTACAGCATCTGCAAATATTAAAATTAAAGCAGGTGGAAATGTTTTTGTTTACGGTAAACCTGAACAACTTGATGAAAGTACTGTTTTAGGTGGTCGAATAAAACATATGTAAATTGAGCTGAGTTTCTTACATTTGTGTAAACTGCAAGATTTTACATGTTAGACGATATCTTAACAGCCATTCCGTTCGGAATTATTTTAGCCTTCACCATTGGTCCTGTCTTTTTTGTATTACTAGAAACTAGTGTAACCAAAGGTATTACTAGTGCTATTATATTCGATCTAGGCGTTATTTTTGCAGATGTCGTATTTATTTTAGTCATTTTTAAAAGCACAGATTCACTATTAGATAAAATAAAGGACGATCCAAAACTTTTGGTTTTTGGTGGTGTTTTATTAGTTATCTATGGTCTTATAAGCTTTATAAAAACCTCAAAATCTTTCCGGTCTATAGTAAGAGAACATCATAGAATTGTACTTCCTAAAAAAGATTACGGAAAGCTTTTTATTAAAGGATTCTTACTCAATTTTATCAATATTGGTGTGTTGTTGGGTTGGCTAGGTTTTATAGTTATTGGGACTTCAATTACAACATCAGATAATGGAGTAACAATTTTTATTACAACGATGTTGATTGCTTATTTCTTAACCGATTTAGTAAAAATTGTAGCAGCAAAACGATTAAGGAGTAAACTTACACCAAGACGAATTTTTAAGACTAAGAAAATAGTGTCTCTAGTAATTTTAGTCTTTGGTATTATTCTCTTAAGCCAAGGTTTGTTCCCAGAACTTTATGAAAAAAGTATTGAACAGATAGAGAAGGTTAATCCAATTTAATATCTCTGTTTTTATGCCAGCTAAAGCCTTAACGTTTCCTTTACGCCTTTCATTAATTGTTTTAATTTTTGGTGTTCTATTTAAAATTATGCATTGGCCTTATGCTAATATTTTAATGTTTATAGGCAGTGTTCTTATCGGCTTATTTTATACCATCCGTTTTATTAAAAAGAAGAGTAAAGAAAGTTTAGATTATGTAAAATATGTAATGGTTTTATTATGGATTATTAATTATCTTAATAGTGCTTTTGATGTTTTTAATATGCCATATATACTTGAAATTTTACTTCTTATGCTCTTTATTTACTGGTTTATAGTTGAAGGTATCTATTATTTTAAAAATAGGAAATACAAGAAAAATGTATTCCTAAAAGCCTTCTATTTTCTTTTAATATCAATGACCATTTTTGCTTTGTTTTTCGGAATAATTTTTAAAATTCAACATTGGCCTTATGGTGCATTATTGTTTACAATCGGAATATTACTAACAAGTATTCTATTGATTTTTGATTACTTTTTAATTGATAGAAATGGTAAACAGTTAAATGAAAACTAAATATTCTCAACTAGATTTTGTATAAATTAAAATGTGTCTCTAAGTTTTCTTAGAAACTTTTTGAAGTTACTAAAGAAAGCTATAGGATTCGAACCGCGTAACTATTAATCTAAATTTTCTTAAAATTTTAAAAATAAAAAAGCCTCTAAGAAAACTTAGAAGCTTTTTGAGGTGTCGAGCGGATTCGAACCGCTGTAGATGGTGTTGCAGACCACTGCCTAGCCACTCGGCCACGACACCTTAT
Source organism: Winogradskyella eximia (assembly GCF_003386165.1). GTDB lineage: Bacteria > Bacteroidota > Bacteroidia > Flavobacteriales > Flavobacteriaceae > Winogradskyella > Winogradskyella eximia. The sequence continues at coordinate 133,950 of NZ_QRDV01000001.1, forward strand.
TGAGAGCGCAAATATAAAAATTATATGCGTTATACCCTAAATAGCATCACTTTTTTCGCTTTTCGCTCATTTTTATTGTAACCATCTCAACGTCACCACCAATTGGAGGGTTTATTTTACTTACTGCTACGGTGGCTTTAGTAATTATTGAGGCTTCTTTAAAAACACGGTCTAAAATACGCTGAGCAACTGTTTCTAAAAGCTTAGAAGGGATTGCCATTTCTTCTCTAACCACTTTGTTTAAAAATACATAATCTACAGTGTCGCTTAATTCATCAGATTTTGAAGATTTCTTTAAATTCGCCTTAACCTGTAAATCAACTCTATAATCGCTGCCAATTGCTGTTTCTTCTTTTAAACAACCATGATTGGCAAATACTCTTATATTTTCAACTTTTATTATTCCCATAATTCAAAAGTAATATTTCTTATTGAATTTTAATCAGGTTAATATGTTTGCTGAATTTAGTTGAAGACATATCAATTAGTAAACAAATCAAAAATATTACTCAATGCACCAGTTTTAGCTTTATAGAACTCAGTATAACTACATTTTTTGCACGTCACTGAACTAAATTTCTTGTTCTGAATGTCAAATATTTTAGACCATCTACCACCTGTAGCTCTCATTTCGCCAACTTCATAAGTAGTATTATCACATTTTGGACATATATAATTCATAATAGTGTAGATTTTTGATTTATACTATCAGTCTAAAAAGATAAATAAATGTTACAATTTGTTTAATTTTACCAACTGGAATAATGACGTTGAGATTTATTGTTGTGTATAGATTTTACCCAAGAACTAATTGTCAACAGCTAATACCTAGAACATGTCAGAAGAAACAAAAGCACTCAATTTTATTGAGCATATTATAGAAGAAGATTTAGCGAACGGTTTATCAAAAGATAAGCTTCGTTTTCGTTTTCCACCAGAACCAAATGGTTATTTACATATTGGTCACACCAAAGCCATTGGTATTAGTTTTGGGTTAGGGGAGAAGTACAATGCACCTGTAAATTTAAGGTTTGATGATACCAATCCTGCTAAAGAAGAGCAAGAGTATGTGGATGCTATTAAAAAGGATATCGCTTGGTTAGGCTATAAATGGGAAAACGAATTGTACTCTTCAGATTATTTTCAGAAGCTATACGATTGGGCAGTTTTAATGATTAAAGACGGTAAAGCTTATGTAGATTCTCAATCTTCAGAAGTGATGGCGCAACAAAAAGGAACGCCAACACAAGTAGGTACAAATAGTCCGTATAGAGATCGTAGCGTTGAAGAGAATTTGGAATTATTTGAAGGTATGAAAGCCGGAAAATTTCCAGCAGGTACACATTTATTGCGTGCTAAAATTGACATGGAAGATCCAAATATGTTAATGAGAGATCCAATTATGTATCGTATTATGTATGCACATCATCACAGAACTGGAGACGATTGGTGCATTTACCCAATGTACGATTGGACGCATGGAGAAAGTGATTACTTAGAACAAATTTCGCATTCGCTATGTTCGTTAGAATTTAAACCTCACAGAAAGCTTTACGATTGGTTTAGAGACAATGTTTATGAATACAGTAAGGATAATTATCCTTTACCACCTAAACAACGCGAATTCGCACGTTTAAATTTGAGTTACACCATTATGAGTAAGCGTAAGTTATTACGTTTGGTAGAAGAAGGTGTAGTTTCTGGTTGGGACGATCCACGTATGCCAACTATTTCTGGCTTACGTCGTCGTGGTTATACACCAAATTCTATTCGTAAATTCATTGAAAAAGTAGGTGTTGCAAAACGTGAAAACGTTATTGATGTGTCGCTTTTAGAATTCTGTATTAGAGAAGATTTAAATAAAACAGCTAATAGAGTAATGGCTGTCTTAGACCCAATAAAAGTGGTTATAACTAATTATCCTGTAGACAAAGAGGAATGGTTAGAAGCAGAAAATAACCAAGAGGATGAGTCTGCTGGATTTAGAAAAGTGCCTTTCTCTAGAGAGATTTATATTGAGAGAGACGATTTTAAAGTAGAAGCCGGAAACAAATATTTTAGATTGAAACTTGGAGGTGAAGTTCGTTTAAAAAATGCGTACATCATTAAAGCAAATGAGGTTGTAAAAGATCAGAATGGAGATATTCTAGAAGTGCAATGTACGTATGATGAAGATACGTCTAAAAAAGTAAAAGGAACATTACATTGGGTATCTATAAAACATGCTATTACAGCAGAAATTAGAGAATACGATCGTTTGTTTATGCACGAATCACCAGATAGCGATAAGGACAAAGATTTTATGGAATTTCTAAACCCAAACTCATTAACTATAAAAACAGGGTATTTAGAACCAAGTTTAGCAGATGTAAAAGTAGGAGAGCAGTTTCAGTTTCAACGTTTAGGCTATTTTAATGTTGATGATGATTCTACTGCTGATAAATTAGTATTTAACAAAACAGTTGGATTAAGAGATAGTTGGGAAAAGCAAAAGCCGAAACCACAAAATAATCAAAACGAGAATAAACCAAAACCACAGCAACAAAAACGTACAGCAATAAGCGTTATTCAACAATTTGGTAAAAAATACACCAATTTACCAGAAGAAAAACAGCTTAAAGCTAAAGCTGAGATACAAGAGTTAGCTAAAGATGTTGCTTACGATGAATTAGAGCCGTTATTTGGCACTGCTGTTAAAAAAGCAGGTACACGTGTCGCAACTTTAATTGCGTTAAAAGTATTGCTTAAAAATGGCTTAGAAAGAAACGAGGCTATTGATGAGTTTATCAATAAGGCAAAAGAAGATAAAAATGCCATTTTAGTTGCTGAAGCAATGGATCTTTAATTTTAATAAGAATATTCTGAATCTAAAGTTGATTTTTTTAATGTAGATTAGTACATATTAACTTTAGATTCAGAATTAATGAGACAACTTACCTTAATTTTCGTTTTATTTTTCATTGGTAATACTGTTTTTAGTCAGACTATTACTGGCAAAATAGTAGATACCAGTGATAATCCAATTCCTTATGTTACGCTGCAGATTGGTCCAAATTATGGCGTTATAACTAATGAAGAAGGAGTTTTTACATTAGAAACTGATAATTTTTCAGATTCAGATACCGTGTCAATTTCATGTTTAGGGTATAAATCATTAGATTTTCAACTTTCAAATTTCACAAAACTAACTTATGTTTTAGAAGACTCCATTAGCGAGCTTTCTGAAGTTTTCATTACTAATAAACTGCTTTCAATCGAAGAAATTTTGGAGAATGTGAGAGCCAATGTTTCAAAAAACTATGCTACAGCCGGAAAGCAAACGGTTTTCATGAGACAGAGTAGTAATTTTAAACTCAAAGATTTTGGCTTTGATGTCGCAAAATCTTCCAATTTTAATAAATCAACAATTAAAGAGATTAATAAAAATTTTGAAGAGATGAGCAAAGGTATCGTCAATAGCAGTTCTAATCAATTTGAAGATACATTGTTAGATCTTTTACATACTGCAGACAGCACACAATCTCATATTATTAAAGCTACTAAATTAGTTAACATAGATAAAGATTTATCTACTGGAGCTGTAAATGGTAAGATGATTAAAAGTGTGTTGAATGTTTTAGATTCTTCGGCAACTTACAAGTTAAAAACAGGTTTATTTACAATAGAAGATTCACTTAAAGTTGGTAAAGTTTTTAAGGATGAAACCAATTCTAAAACCGGAAAAACCAGTACTATTAACAATACAGTAGCAAATATTATAAAGAATAATTCATTAAGTGAAAACTCAAAACTAGAATTTATTTTTGGAGATAAAGGTTATGACTATTCAATAGATGGTATAAGTTATATAAATGAGGATGCTACATACAATATAAGTTTTAAACCTAATAAACGTTCTGCTAAATATGAAGGCAAAATGTATGTTAATACTTCAGATTTTGCCGTAGTTAAATTAGAGTATCAATTTGCAGAAGATAGAAGTGGCCAAAAAGTGAATATGAAATTTTTGTTAGGTATTAAATTTGAAGAAAATGCTTATCGCTCTACTGTGATTTTTAAAAAGAATGAAAATAACATTTACGACTTATATTTTATTAGTCAAGAAAATGGAAACTACGTATATCTTAATAGATCTCTTAAATTTATTCGAAATAATACAGCAGCACAAAAAGATAAGCAGTATTTAAAGTTAGATATTATGATAGAGCAAGATTTTAAAGCAAAAAGTGAATTGTTTTTTATCGATCATAATCCTTTAGCTAATGTTTCAGATTTTGAAGTTACTGAGGAATATCCTATAACCTTTTTGTCAAAGTACGACGCTTCAATCTGGAAGAATTATAGTGTTCTAAGTCCTGTTCAAGATATTATAAATTATAAAACGGATTAATGTCGTTTTAGGTTTTAACAATGCTTTGAGATAATTTGAGCTTAAAAATGCTTATGTTTAGGTAAACACTTAAAAATTATGAATTTACCTCAGAAAATACTTGCAGAAATCTCAGTTGTAACTAGAGATATAGAAGAAAATTATCCAGAACTTCAACAACATTTAGATGAAACATGGAGTACATTACCTCATGGATCTAATGATAGTAATAGTTTAAATGAAAAGGATTTAAAAAATTATTTAAATGAATTAAAGGCAATAAGAGATAAATATAAGGAAGAGCACTAGGCTACATTAATATTCATAAAAACCTCATAATTAATAGTTATGAGGTTTTTTTGTACTTTTAATTCTAACTAACTAATAAACTATAAAATAATATGGAATTACCTATTAACCCTATTGCCATTCCTATTGCAGCTGTAGCAGCTTTATTTATTGGAGCGCTGTGGTATAATCCTAAATTCGGATTTGGAAATGCTTGGATGCAAGAATCTGGAATGACAGAAGAACGTATGAAAAGCGGAAATATCGCCATTATTTTTGGACTTGCTTTATTATTTGCAGCTATGCTAAGTTTCTTGTTAATGCAATTTACAAACCATCAATGGGGAGCTTTCGGCATGGTAGGAGGAGACCCTACAGGAGCAGAACCATCTTTTGAAGCCTTTATGGCAGATTACGGAAACAAATTCAGAACATTTAAACACGGAGCATTACACGGAACTATTTTTGGTGTACTTGGTGCATTACCAATTATTGGTACCATTGCTTTATTTGAGCGTAAAAGTGCAAAGTATATTTTTATAAATGCTGGTTACTGGATTGTAACCTTAGCGGTTATGGGAAGTATTCTTTGTGGCTTATAAAAAATAGAAAACCCTTGAAAGTATAATTTTTCAAGGGTTTTTTTAGAGTTTAAAATGTAATTACAATTTTTCTACTTTCATATCGTCTTCAGGTATTTCAAGACTAGTTTCAAAATTTGGAAGTATTTTATCAACTAATGCTTCATTTTTTAGTTGTTTTGCTTCTACAAACCACCAATGTTTATCAGTTTCATTGTAAATACCTAAAAGATAACTTTTAGAAGATATACGTTGTCCTGACATTTGCATCTGATTGTAACCTTCAATTACACAACGTGATTGACCTTGTTCTTGTACAATATCAGAAACACCAATAATATCCGCTTTTTCAAATACAAAACCTTGTGATTTCATACCTTCAAAAGTTGATTTAATAACTTGTAACGCAGCATCTTTTCCACCCATCATATCTAATACAGAAGGAAGTGTATGCTTAAGCACTGTTTCAAAATCCATTTCTAATGTGGCTTTTGAAGTTGTTTTGGCATCCTTTAATGCATCTGTTTTAGTCTGAGAAAAGGCATTGGCACTGATAGCTATTATAATAAATAGCGCTAATTTTTTTAATTTATTCATTATCATTCTTTTTTTTGTTTTTAGAGGCTTTCATAGCTTCACCAATTTGATTACTTGCTGTAAAACTTGCTACCATGTCGTTTAACATTTGGCTTCCTGCTTGTGGTGAATTTGGTAATAAAATTAAGTTACTATTAGTTTCTTGTCCAATAGCTTGTAATGTATCGTAATGTTGCGTCACTACAATAAGTGCAGAGGCTTCTTGAGAGTTAATACCAACTCTATTTAAAACGTCTACAGATTCTTCTAATCCACGTGCAATCTCACGTCTTTGGTCTGCAATACCTTGTCCTTGTAAACGCTTGCTTTCTGCTTCTGCTTTGGCTTTTTCTACAATTAATATTCTTGCAGCATCACCTTCAAATTGAGCAGCTGTTTTCTCTCTGTCAGCAGCATTAATTCTGTTCATTGCAGCTTTTACTTGTGCATCCGGATCAATATCAGTTACTAATGTTTTAATAATGTCAAAACCATAATCAGACATTGCATCATTTAATTCTGCTTTTACGGCTAATGCAATATCATCTTTTTTAACAAAAACGTCATCTAATTTCATTTTAGGAACTTCAGCACGTACCACATCAAAAACATAAGATGTAATTTGTTCATGCGGATAATCGAGCTTATAGAAGGCGTCATACACCTTGTCTTTAATAACTTTATATTGTACAGAAACCTTAAGACGAACAAATACATCATCTAAAGTTTTGGTTTCAATAATTACATCTAATTGTTGAATTTTTAAGCTCATTTTTCCAGAAATTTTGTCTATCAACGGAATTTTGAACTGTAATCCAGATTGTCTAATACTTTGAAATTTACCAAAGCGTTCAATGATTGCAGCGGTTTGTTGTTTCACTACAAAGAAGGCTGAAATAACAACAACAACTATAAAAAATATAATGGGAACTAGAATAATTTTATCCATATCAGGTTTGTTTAAGGTTAAATAATACGAGACTCTAAAAGTAAGTTATTTTAAATTATTTTACTTAGGTTTGTGTATATCAGCTCACATAATTGAATGAAAAACACAAAATCTTATCTATTAGTCGCTATTTGTATCGCATTTGTTACAATCAGTTACGGACAACGTAAAAGTTATAAAATCAAAAATGGTATTGGTCTTCAAGGCGGAATTACACAATTTGATATTCTTACAGATAACTTTAAAACTAAAGCTAGTACAGGATTTATTGGTGGAATGTCTGCTTCTGTAGATCTTCCTCATAAATGGTATAACGTGAGTTATAATATTCAATTATCTGAAAGTAAAGTAGATATTGATGCTTTTCAATTAGGAAGCTTATCTAATGAGTTTGTTGAATATAAGGTGTTTGCTGCTGACATTTCTTTTTTACTTCATGTTAAATTAATCAGTAATAATTTAACCTTAGATGTGGGTCCAATGCTACAATATAATAGTGAGTTAGAACTTAGCGATGATGATAAAGAAGGATATATTGTAAGTGGCTATGATACCTTATTTACTGAAGATATTAGAGATATTACAAACTTTAATGTTAATGGTGCAGTTGGATTAACTTTAGGTGTAAGACGTTTGTTTATTAGAGCGCAATATATTTATGGCTTTACTAATATGCTAGGTAATCTTAATAAGCAAGACCTTAATATTGGTAATAGTGATAAGTTTAAAGGGAATCAATCTTTAATGGCTTTAACTTTAAATATTACATTGTAGTAATAAATTCCTATTTACTCAATAAGTTTTCAATGGCTTTATCTAATTTTTCTACTTCCGTTTTGGTAGCAGAAATAGAATCCCATTTTATAATCTCACCATTTTTAGTATAACCAACGTAATTGCGCCAACCTTCAGAGCGTAGTTCGCGTCTTTTGCTAACTAAACTATAAAGCGAATCTGTTTTTAAAAACTCTATTTCAGCAATAGGATGCTCTATAGAAATTTCAGGATATAAATCTTTTAAAATTTTTTGAGCCATATATAAATGCCCAATTTTATTAGGATGTACACCATCTGGAACAAACGTAGAATCCGCTGTTATACGTTTCATATTCGCTAAAATAGGATTAAGGTGATGGTGTAAATCTATAACTTGAAGTTCTTCTGTTTCGAGACTTAATAACCAATCAGAATAGGCCGTTAAGACGTCATTGTATTTATAATAAGGGTGCCAATATGCATGAGGTTCTCCTTCTTTTGAAACGCGATTTGCAATCGGATTAGGATCAAAAAGGGTAGGAGTCATTAAGATTAATTGAGCTCCAATACCTTCAACCTTAGTTTTTAATTCTGAAATGCCAGTTTTATATTCTTGAAATCTAAGGCTGTCTAGTGGATGATAATTTCCATCATTCATCCCATAACACGCAATAACTAAATCTGGTTTAATTTCAGTTAGAGCCTTATCTAATCGTGTTCTAACATTTGGTCTAGGATACTCACGTTGGTCTTCTGAGGTCCCAGAAATAGTTTCACTAGATAAACCTATACTGATAATATCTAATTGATTATCAGTATATTGCTTACGTAGATAATATTCTATAAAGTCTACATAATGACCATGTTGCGTAATGCTATTACCTAAAATTAATACACGTTTATTGTGTAAAGGCAATTCTTTAGTCACTAAATCTATTTCTGATTTTTTTTCACTTTTACATGAAGTAACTAGCGTTAAAACAAAGATTAAAATGAAAAAATTGGACTTCATATATATAATTTTCAGACCTGTCAGGTTTTTAAAACCTGACAGGTCTTAGTTGGTAAACTAAACTTGCTTGATTAAAGCTTCAATTCGACTAACCGTTTCTGTTTTACCAATCATATACATAATATCAAAAACATCTGGTCCTTGCAGAGCACCAACTAAAGCGAGTCTTAAAGGCATCATTACTTTACCAAAACCAATTTCGTTATCAGTAATCCAACCTTTAATGTTGGTTTGAAGATTTTCAACCGTAAAGTCATCAGTAGTATTAACAAGTTCAATAACCTTTGTCATTACATCAGCTGTTCCTTCTTTTAAAGCCTTTTTAGAGGCTTTTTCATCATAAGCAGTTGGCGCTGTAAAAAAGAAATGACTCAAATCCCAAAAATCATTAACAAACGTTGCACGTTCTTTAATTAACCCAACAACTAAAGCGATGTAATTAACATCAATGTTTGATAATTCTGGTCTTATAGCTTTAAACTGCTCAGCTAAATCTAAATCTAATTGCTGTTGCATGTAATGATGATTAAACCATTTGGTTTTATCTGGGTCAAAACGTGCGCCAGCTTTATTTACTCTTGCTAAATCAAAATCAGCAACTAATTGCTCTAAACTGAAAATCTCTTGTTCCGTTCCAGGATTCCATCCTAAAAAGGCTAAAAAATTTACAACCGCTTCTGGGAAATAGCCATCTTCTTTATAACCTCTAGAAACCGTTCCGTCTGGTGCTGTATATTCTAATGGAAATACAGGAAAGCCCATTTTATCGCCATCACGCTTGCTTAGTTTTCCTTTTCCTGTTGGTTTTAAAATTAATGGTAAATGTGCAAATTCTGGTGCTTCCCAACCAAAGGCATTATATAATAATTGATGTAATGCTAAAGATGGTAACCATTCTTCACCACGGATAACATGTGTAATTTCCATTAAATGGTCATCGACAATATTTGCTAGGTGATAGGTTGGCATGCCATCACTTTTAAATAACACTTTATCATCTAAAACGTTGGTGTCAATTTTCATGTTACCACGAATAATATCTGTAAGATGTAACGTTTCATCTTGAGGTGATTTAAAACGAATCACAAAATCCTCACCAGCTTCAATTTTAGCTTTCGTTTCTGCTTCAGTTAAAACTAAAGAGTTAACTAAACGTCCTCTTTCACGGTTATGCCAGTTGTAGATAAAAGTTTTACCTTTTTCTTCATGTCCTTTACGCTCAGCATCTAATTGTTCTGCAGTATCAAAAGCATAATAAGCATTTCCGCTTGCTATTAATTCATCTGCATATTGTTTATACAAATCCTTACGCTCACTTTGTCTGTAAGGACCGAATTTTTCGTTTTTATTTGGGCCTTCATCAAAAGAAATGCCACACCAATTTAATGATTCAACGATGTAATCTTCAGCACCTTCAACATAACGATTTTGGTCTGTATCCTCAATTCTGAGGACAAAATCACCACCATGTTTTTTGGCAAATAAATAGTTGAATAAAGCGGTTCTTACACCACCAATATGTAATGGTCCTGTTGGACTTGGTGCAAAACGCACACGTACTTTTTTAGACATAATTGTATATTAAAGCGCAAAGATAGTTTGATAGAATTTTAGAACAAAGAAAATAAGCACTTGTTAAGTTTTACCGTATTTAACAGTAAATTCTTCTATATTAACAGAATCTTATTAATTTTCAACTATTTTCGATTAAAATAAATTTGTAGTTTAGTCAGTTGTTAATAATGTTGAATAATTAGCCAAGGGCTAATAGCTAATGCCTAATAGCTAAATATAGAATGACCAATTTCGAAACCATAAAACAAAAGCTAGAGCAATTCATTAAAAGGTATTATACTAATGAATTATTAAAAGGTGCTATCTTATTTTTCGCCATTGGTTTACTATATCTTATAATTACATTATTCGTAGAATATGTGTTATGGCTTAATCCAACAGCTAGAACGATATTATTTTGGATGTTTATCGCAGTAGAATTAGCACTCTTCGTAAAGTTTATAGCCATTCCGTTGTCACATTTATTCAAATTAAAACAAGGCATAAATTTTGAAACGGCTTCAAAACTTATAGGAAATCATTTCCCAGAAGTGAACGATAAATTATTAAACGTACTTCAACTTAATCAAAGCCCTCAACAATCCGATTTATTATTAGCAAGTATAGAGCAGAAGTCGCAAGAGTTACAACCCATTCCTTTTAAATCAGCCGTTAACTTTAAATCCAATACCAAATATTTAAAATATGCGGCTATTCCTATTGCTATTTTATTGTTGTCGTTTGTTACCGGAAAAATAAATTGGTTTAGTGATAGTTACGAACGTGTTGTTAATTACAAAACGGCATACGAACCACCAGCACCTTTTCAGTTTTTTGTATTGAATGAATCGCTTCAAGCTATAGAAAATAAAGATTTTAAGTTACAAGTTTCAACTGCAGGAAATGTGATTCCTGAGAACGCACAAATTAAATTTAACGGTCAATCGTACTTTTTGCAACAAATTGCAGCTGGCGAATTTCAGTACACATTCAATCTTCCAAAAGAAGCTGTTGAGTTTACCTTATCAGCAAATGATGTCACATCAAAACCGTATAAATTAACTGTAGTGAACACACCAAATTTGGTGAATTTTGAAATGGTGTTAGATTACCCTTCGCACACCAAAAAGCAAGATGAAGTTTTAAAAAGTACGGGTTCTGCTGTAATTCCTGAAGGGACTATAATCACCTGGAAAGCAAAGACAAAATCGACGACAGGTGTTCATATTTATGCTGAAGATACCTTAAGTTTTAAGTCTAAAGACAACGTTAATTTTGAAGCATCAAAGCAACTTTATAAAAATTACAATTACAGTATTACAACAAGTAATGGTGATTTAAAAGATTACGAGAATTTGGCGTACAATATTAATGTAGTAAAGGATATTTATCCAGAGTTGAATATCAAGGTTCAAAAAGATTCAATAGACCAACAAAGTTTGTATTTCTATGGTCAAGCAAGTGATGATTATGGTTTAACCAAATTACAATTGGTGTATTATCCTAGTGAAGATGAATCAAAAAAAGTAGTAGAGCCTATTAATATTTCAAAGTCTAATTTTAGTGAGTTTGTTAGCGCGTTTCCAAATCAATTCAATCTAGAAGATGGTGTAAGCTACCAATTGTATTTTGAAGTTTTTGATAACGATGCACTACATAATTATAAGCGTACAAAAAGTTCAACATTTAGTTACCGAAAATTGACTAAAGACGAAGAAGAGCAAAAACAGCTTAATGAACAGAACGAAACGATAAAGGATATCAGTAAAACGTTCGATAAACTTCAAGAACAAGATAAAAAGCTTGAAGAATTATCTAAAACCCAAAAGGAAAAAGAAAGTCTAAATTTTAATGACAAGAAGAAATTTGAAGAGTTCTTAAAACGTCAGAAAAATCAGGAACAGTTGATGAAAAATTTCAACAAAAAACTGCAAGATAATTTAGAAGAATTTCAAAAGGACGAAAATAAAGACGACCAATTTAAAGAAGATTTAAAGGAACGTTTAAAAGAGAATGAAGAACAATTAAAGAAAGACGAAGAATTACTCAAAGAGCTTGAAGAATTAAAGGATAAAATTAACAAGGAAGAGTTCACACAAAAACTCGAAGAATTAGCCAAACAAAACAAGAATAAGAAACGTAGCATGAAGCAACTTTTAGAGTTGACCAAGCGTTTCTATGTGATGAAAAAAGCTGAGAAAGTTTCAAGTGAATTAGAAAAACTAGCAGAAGAACAAGAAGAATTATCCAAAAAGGAAAAAGAAAACACCAAAGAAGCTCAAGAAAAATTGAACGAGGAGTTTGATAAACTTCAAAAAGATTTAGAAGATTTAAAACGCGAAGACAGGCAACTTCAAAAACCTATGAAGATTGCGAGAGATGAATTTTTAGAAGATGAGATAAAATTCGACCAAAAGGAAGCCAAAGAAGCCTTAGAACAGAAAGAAGATAGTGAATCTAAAGAAGATGCTGAAAAGGCTAAAGAACAGCAAGAAAAAGCTAAAAAGAAGCAAAAGCAAGCTGCTCAGAAAATGAAGGAAATCAGTGATATGCTAAAGAAAGCTGCAGCTGGTGGAGGAGGTGGTGGAGACCAAGCGGCAGAAGATATTGATGCTTTACGTCAAATATTAGAAAATTTGTTACTGTATTCCTTCGACCAAGAGGCTCTTATGGAAACTTTTGAAAGTATAGGAATCAATAATAATAACTACGGAAAGTACATTATTCAACAAAGTAATTTAAGAGAACATTTTGAACATATAGATGATAGTTTGTTTGCCTTATCCTTGAGACAACCTAAGATTTCTGAAAAAGTGAATTCGCAAATTACAGAGGTTTATTTTAACATTGATAAAGCGTTAGAGCAGCTCTCAGAAAATCGATTGTACCAAGGCGTTGGTGCACAACAATACGCGGTAACTTCTACTAATGAATTAGCGAGTTTTTTAAGTGATGTTTTAGATAATATGGAAATGGATATGAATCCGTCTCAAGGGGAAGGCGAAGGAGAATCTCAATTGGAAGATATTATTATGAGTCAAGAAGAACTCAATAAAAAGATGGAAGAAGGCGTAAAGAAAGGTGAAGAGGGTAAAGAAGGAGAAAAGGGTGAAGAAGGCGATAAGGGTAAGGAAGGAGATGGACAGAAGCCTGGTAAAGATGGCAAGGATGGAAAAGAAGGTGAAGGTGAAAAACCAGGTGATAAGGGTAAAGCTGGAAAAGAAGGAAAGGACGGTAAAAGCGGTGATAACGGTAAGAGTGGAGAAGGACAAGGAAAAGGTGGAAAAGGAGGAAAGTCTGGTAAGAATGGTGAACAGAAAGGTGAGGGCAATGAAGGTGGACAGAAAGAAGGTGATGGTCAAGGTAAAAATGGAGAAGGTAAGGGCAAGAATGGAAAAGATGGTAAAAATGGTGGTGATGGAAATGGCGAAGGTGAAGGCGAAAAAAATGACGGTTATGGCGAAGGTGGAAGTGAGGAGCAAAATGGAGAATTATTTAAAATTTATCAGAAACAACAATTATTGCGTCAAGCACTAGAAGACAGACTTGGTAAGGAAGGAAAAATTGAATCTGCCGGACAATTAATAAAGCAAATGGAAGAGATTGAACTCGATTTGTTGAATACAGGATTTACAAACCAAACGCTTCAAAAAATGATGGATGTACAGCATAAATTATTAAAGATGGAGAACGCGACTTTTATGCAAGGTCAAGATACCAAGCGTAAATCTGAAACTAATAAAGAAGAATTTAATCAAAATAATCCAAGTCAGATTCCTACGGCAAAACAATATTTTAATACAACTGAAATTTTAAATCGTCAAGCATTACCTTTGCAAAATCATTTAAAGAAAAAAATTCAAGAGTATTTTAAGAAAACCAATGATTAGTTTTAACTACGAAACCGATTTTAATTTAGACGAAGAACAAGGTTTTTCAGACTGGATTAGCAATACCATTTTAGAAGAACATTGTAAAGAAGGAGAGATAAATTACATTTTTTGTTCAGACGATTATTTACACAAATTGAATGTTGATTTCTTAAATCACGATACACTAACGGACATTATTAGCTTCGATTATTCAGTAGGAAAAGAACTACATGGTGATATTTATATTTCAGTGGATAGAGTGAAGGAAAATGCTTCAGATTTTAAAGTATCTTTTGATGATGAAATGGCGCGAGTAATCATTCATGGAGTGCTGCATTATTGTGGTTACAAAGATAAATCGGAAGACGATGAAAAGATGATGAGGTCTAAAGAGGATTACTACTTAGCAAAGCGAAATCTATAGTCACGATTTCAGCGTATATTTGCAAATCCAAAATTTTAATAATTTAATTGTTCCACGTGGAACAAAATAAAGTTCAATATGTTTAACGAAGAATATGATGTTATAGTTGTTGGTGCAGGTCACGCAGGAAGTGAAGCTGCTGCGGCTGCTGCAAATATGGGAAGCAAAACATTATTGATTACCATGAATCTTCAAAACATCGCTCAGATGTCTTGTAATCCTGCAATGGGAGGAATAGCAAAAGGACAAATTGTAAGAGAGATTGATGCGCTTGGAGGTTATAGCGGAATCGTTTCAGACACATCTGCTATACAATTTAAGATGCTTAATAAATCTAAAGGACCTGCAATGTGGAGTCCTAGAGTGCAATCTGATAGAATGCGTTTTGCGGAAGATTGGAGAATGCTTTTAGAAGGAACCGAAAATCTTGATTTCTATCAAGAGATGGTATCTGGTCTTATTGTTGAAAATCACAAAGTGGTTGGTGTAAAAACATCTCTTGGAGTTGAGGTAAGAGCAAAGTCGGTTGTGCTTACTAATGGAACTTTTTTAAATGGATTAATTCATATTGGTGATAAGAATTTTGGAGGAGGAAGAGCAGGTGAAAGAGCGGCAACCGGAATTACAGAACAACTTGTAAATTTAGGTTTCGAATCTGGAAGAATGAAAACAGGAACACCACCAAGAGTTGATGGTCGTTCTTTAGATTTTTCAAAAATGGTTGAACAACCTGGTGATGAGAATCCTGAAAAATTTTCATATTTGGATATTACAAAACCACTAACACATCAGCGTTCTTGTCATTTGACTTATACGAGTGAAGCGGTCCATGATTTATTGCGTGAAGGTTTTGACCGTTCACCAATGTTTAACGGTCGAATTAAAAGTGTTGGTCCAAGATATTGTCCTTCTATTGAAGATAAAATTAATCGATTTGCTGATAAGGATAGACATCAATTATTTGTAGAACCAGAAGGGTGGAATACATGCGAATATTATATAAATGGGTTCTCTACGTCGTTACCAGAAGATGTTCAGTTTAAAGCATTGCGTTCTGTGGTTGGTTTTGAAAACGTAAAATTCTTTAGACCAGGTTATGCAATTGAATACGATTATTTTCCACCAACCCAATTAAAGCACACATTAGAAACTAAGTTAGTTGAGGGCTTATATTTCGCTGGTCAGATAAATGGAACTACGGGTTACGAAGAAGCAGCTTCTCAAGGTTTGATGGCTGGTATTAATGCGTGTTTAAAAGTGCAAGAAAAGGAAGCGTTTACATTACAGCGTGATGAAGCTTATATTGGCGTTTTGATAGATGACTTAATTACAAAAGGTACTGAAGAGCCTTATAGAATGTTTACATCTCGTGCAGAATATAGAACGCTTTTAAGGCAAGATAATGCAGACTTTAGGTTAACACCAAAAGGTTATGGTTTAGGTTTAGCATCGGAAAAACGATTAAAGCGTATGGAAGAAAAGCAATCTAAATCTGAAGCTTTTGTGCAGTTTTTTAAAGATACAAGTATAACACCAGATGAAGCTAATCCTGTTTTAGAATCTAAGAATTCTGCAACCGTTAAGCAGCAAGATAAAATGTTTAAGTTATATGCTCGACCAAATATTACAATAGATGATGTACGTAAATTTGAAGCTGTAGAGAATTATATTCAGGCTAATGATTTAGATAATGAAGTGATAGAGCAAACCGAAATTCAAGTGAAATATGCTGGGTATATTGAGAAGGAAAAGAACAATGCTGATAAATTAAATCGATTGGAAAATTTAAAGATTCCTGCTGATTTTGATTATTCAAAATTGAAATCCATGAGTATAGAGGCTAGGCAAAAATTAGATAAAATTAAACCAGTAACCATTTCTCAAGCATCTCGAATTAGTGGAGTTTCACCTAATGATATTTCTGTTTTACTTGTTTATTTAGGAAGATAAAATAATGTTCCACGTGAAACAATTGTTTATTTAGTATAAAAATACACCCCTAGAATCCCCTCAAGGGGAGAATAGTTCTAACAATGTTTTAGTAATTCTGATTGTAAATATTTGTTTAAAAAACACCTTTTATTATCAGCTAGTAAAATTTTTAATTTATAAATTATCCCCTTAAGGAGAATCTAGGGATGTTAGAAAACTGATTAATATTAGAAGAATATTTTTTTTTTAACGCAAAATTGATATTTGATAAACAATAATTACCATCGAATTAGTGCCAAACAATAAACAAACATACCTAACCCTAAAAGATCATTCGGTTTCTCGCGACCAGTTCCAATTATTATATAATAAGGAACTTGATATGTTAGAAACTTTTCCTCAACCAAAGGGAGAAAAGTTGTCTGAATATTATAAAAGTGAAGACTATATTTCGCACACAGATACGAAGCGAAATCTATTAGAATTTGCATACCACAAAGTGAGGGAAATTTCTCTAAAGCGAAAATTGAAATTGATTAATTCTTTTAAGTCAGATACTAAATCATTATTGGATATTGGATGCGGAACAGGTGATTTTTTACAAACGGCTTTAAATGATAATTGGAAGGTTACAGGAATTGAACCAAACGAAAGCGCGCGTAAAATAGCAAATTCAAAAACTAATAATTCTGTTTTTGAAACTAAGGAATTAGTAAAACTAAAACCTAATAGTTTTGACGTTATTACACTTTGGCATGTCTTAGAACATTTACCAGATTTAGAAATGCATACTACATTATTTAAATCACTTTTAAAAACAAATGGCACTTTGGTAATTGCTGTTCCTAATTATAAAAGTTACGATGCAGAATATTATAAAAACTTTTGGGCAGCTTTTGATGTGCCAAGACATCTTTGGCATTTTTCTAAAATTTCAATTTCAGAATTATTTACAACTAAGAATATGACATTGGTAAAAACCTTACCAATGAAATTTGATGCATATTATGTCTGTTTACTTTCCGAAAAATATAAATCAGGATTTATGAATCCCATCAAAGCATTTTGGATAGGATGGCAATCAAATCGTAAGGCAAAACACTCTAAGGAGTATTCTTCGCATATTTATGTCTTACAGAATGCTAAATCTTAATATAAGCAACGCTCTTTTTATATCTTGTACATAAACTTGGAATAACGTCGCTCAATCTTAAAGTGTGCTTAGAAGCCTTTATACGGCGTCATTTTTAATTGATTTTAATAATTACAAGTAAAAATAATCATAGAAAACATCAATAGTTAAAAAATTAGTGTAATCACAAAGTAACTTTTATACATTTGCAAAAATTAAATCGAAAATAAAAATGAAAAAAATAATTTTAAGTTTAACAGTATTAGTTGCATTAGCATCTTGTCAAGAACAACAGAAAATTGCTTTCGTTGATAATGGAAAAGTTATTAATGACTATCAAATGAAAATTGATATCGAAGATAAGTTTAAGCAAAAGGATGAAGTGTTTAAATTAAGAATGGATAGTATTGGTAAAGCTTTTCAAGCAGAAGCACAAGCGTTTCAAGCTAAAGAACAATCGTTATCTGCTAAAGCACGTCAAGAAATGTATCAAAGTTTAACTCAAAAACAGCAAGGGTTACAACAACAGTTTCAATATGAGCAACAACAAATGCAACAATTATTTAGTGTAGAAATGGATTCTGTAATTTCTAAGGTGAATACATTTGTTAATGATTACGGTAAAAAGAATGGTTACACTTATATTTTGGGAAAAAATGAAGCTGGTAGTGTAATGTTCGGAAAAGAAGAGAATGATATTTCTGAAGCAGTTACAAAAGCTATTAACGCTGCTTATGGAGAAAAAGAGACTAAAACAGAAGATAAATCTGAAGTTGAAGCTACTACTGAGAAGTAATTATTTGTTTATAATACATATTAAAAGCCAAGCTAATTCAGCTTGGCTTTTTTGGTTCTGTAGATAAGCCATTTGTTTTAAATTCTGTTAATTTTTCTATTAGTGTTAATAATTATAAATAATTTACGTTTTAATCTTTATGTCTGTAACGAATAGGTATTTGTATCGTCTATAGAATAAATCAACCAATCAAAAAACATCAATGAAACACTTTTTTTTAGGAATTTTTCTAATATTTAGTGGTGTTATTCTTGCTCAAGAAAGCCACACAATTAGAGGAACAGTAAAGGATTTTAACAATGGGGAAACTGTATTTGGCGCCTCTGTTTTTCTTAAAGGAACTACTATTGGAGCAACAACTAATGAGTATGGATTTTACTCCATAACTGCACCAAAAGGAAACTATACGTTAATAGTTTCTTATGTAGGTTTTGAAGACATTTCTCAAGAAATTAGCTTGGATATAGATGAAACTCTCAATTTTGAGATTAAGGAATCTTTGACACAGCTAGATGAAGTTCTTATTACTTCAGATGAGCCAGAGCGTGTAAATATTAAGAAACCTCAAATGAGTGTTTCTAAGCTTAACGCTTCTACTATAAAGCAAATGCCTGCCGTTTTAGGTGAGATAGATGTAATTAAATCTATTCAAATGCTCCCAGGAGTTACTAATGGTGGTGAAGGATCAGCAGGATTTAATGTTAGAGGCGGAGCTGCAGATCAAAACTTAGTGTTATTAGATGAGGCTATAATTTATAATACTTCTCATTTTTTCGGCTTCTTTTCGGTATTTAATACAGATGCTATTAAGGATATTAAGCTTTATAAAGGTGATATTCCAGCTAAATTTGGCGGTCGCGTATCGTCGGTTTTAGATATTAGACAAAAAGATGGAAACAGTAAAAAACTCACTTTAAATGGTGGTATCGGTTTAATATCGAGTCGGTTAGCCGTTGAGGCGCCTTTGTTTAATAAGAAAGGTTCTTTTATTGTTGCTGGTAGAACGTCTTATGCACATTTATTTATGCCTTTAATTGAAGATATAGAAGATAGTAAGCTCTCTTTTTACGATATTAATTTAAAGACCAATTATGAAATAAATAAAAATAACCGTGTCTATTTATCGGGTTATTTTGGAAGAGATGTCTTTGATATCGCAAACATAATTGAAAATCAATATGGAAATACTACTGGGAACTTGCGATGGAATCATGTTTATAATGATAAATTATTTTCTAACTTATCCTTAATTTATAGTAAGTATGATTATCAAATAATTTTAGATTTTATAGAATTAGATTGGATAGCGGATATTAAAAATTATAATTTGAAGTATGATTTTGGCTATTATCTCAATGAAAATATAAAATTAGATTTTGGTGCTAGTGGCATTTTGTACAATTTAAATCCAGGAATAGTTAAGCCAACCTCAGAAAATTCACCAATAAACTATTTAAAATTAGAACAAAAAAGGGCTTTTGAAAGTGGCTTATATGTAAGCGCTGAGCATAAAGTAACAGATAAATTAACAGCACAATATGGATTACGATTTAGCAGATTTTCTAGGCTAGGTGGTCAAAACATGACGACCTATTTAAATGATCAACCTGTAGTCTATAATAACGAAATAGGAATCTACGAAGAAGGTGAGGAGATAGGTGAAACTTTTTATAAGAAAAGTGAGTCTATAGAGACCTTTAATAATTTCGAACCTAGATTTGGGCTTTCTTATCAACTAAACGAATCTTCTTCGTTAAAAGCAAGCTATACTAGAACCGCACAGTATTTGCATTTATTGTCTAACACGGCTTCTGTTACACCTTTAGATGTTTGGACACCAAGTGGTAAATATATTAAGCCACAAAAATCAAATCAATATGCTTTAGGCTACTATAAAAATATTAATGACAGTAAGTATTCATTAGAGGTAGAAACCTATTATAAAACCACAAAAAATAGAATAGATTATGTTGATGGTTCAAATTTAATAGGAACAAACACCATAGAAACCGAAATATTAAATGGTGAGGCAAGAGCGTATGGGCTAGAAGTATTATTACGAAAAAATGAAGGGAAGTTTACCGGATGGCTAGCTTATACATTATCTAAATCAGAACAAAGAACACTTGGAGGAAAAGCTGGTGGTCCAGGAATTAACTACGGAAATTGGTATAATACTGCATACGATAGAACACACGATATTTCACTTACAGGAATCTACGAATTCAATGATAAATGGAGCTTTAGTGGTAATTTGGTATACCAAACAGGTAGACCGGTAACATATCCTAACAGTCAATATACTTATGAAGACTTATCAATTGCGAGTTATAAAGGAAGAAACGAAAGTCGCTTGCCAGCATATCATCGTTTAGATGTATCTGCGACCTACTCACCGAGTAGTAGCTCAACTAGACGTTGGAAAGGAGAATGGGTTTTTGGAATATATAATATTTATAATCGAAAAAATGCCGCTTCTATTTCATTTAATCAAAATGAAGATACCGGAGAAAATGAAGCAACCAGAACAGCTATTTTTGGGATAATACCTTCAGTTACTTATAATTTTAAATTTTAATATCATGAAAAAGTTTATAAAATCATTATTAATTTTAATGTCAATAGGTCTTATATCTTGTAGCGATGTTATAGATGTAGAAGTGCCAACTGCAACAGAACGATTGGTTATTGAAGCCTCGTTAGATTGGCAAAAAGGAACAACAGGTAATAACCAAACAATAAAATTAAGTACATCCACTCCTTATTTTGACACCACAATTAATAATATCGTTGTTGGTGCTTCTGTTAAGGTGACAAATGTAGATTCTAACGTAGAATACATATTTACAGATCAAAATGATGGCACATATACCATTTCTAACTTTGTTCCTGTAGTTAATAATACCTATACTTTAGAAGTCTTATACAATGATGAAATTTATAAAGCAACTGAGACTTTAGTTGCAGTTCCGGCAATAAATGGAGCTGATCAATCCCTTGAAGGAGGATTTGATGATGAAGTTTTAGATGTTTCAATTTATTGGAATGACCCAATAGACGAAGAGAACTTCTATTTCATTAGGTTTTCTGAAGAACAAGAGAATTTTCCAGATTTATCAAGCATATCAGATGAGTTTTCAAATGGTAATGAAATGGATTATTTTTTTGAAAATGACAAAGAAGATGATGATGGTAACCCAACTGAATTTTTAGCCGGAGATGTAGTAGATATAGAATTGTATGGAGTTTCTGAAGGATATTACAATTACATCAGTTTATTAATAGACCAGTACTATGCAGGAGGTGATCCTTTTAGTTCAGTGCCAGCAGAATTAAGAGGGAATTGTATAAACCTAACCAATGAAAGCAATTATGCTTTTGGATTCTTTAGATTATCGGAATATGATACTTTAACTTATACATTTGAGTAATTATTTAAGTTAAGCTTTTAATCTATTACAGGATTTTTAACCCGATTTCTTATGTAGTAATCGGGTCAATTTAATTGATAAATCGGTGAGCACAATCTTAGAATTTCCATTACGCTCTATATGGTAAATAGCATCCTGTAGTTCATCTGATATTTCTAGAATATTAGAGTCGTGAACAAAAGGCGCAAATTTTGAAAGTTTAAAATCTTCGGATTTTGGCTCCAAATACACCAACTCTTCTGCTTTATAATTAAGTAGTAATGCTTGTCTAAAATAGTTTAAACAAAAATTGAGGAATTTTTTTTGTGTTTCACGCCCTGTTTTAGCAATTTCTTCAGACCAAGAAATTAAATCGTGAATGGCAGCTTTATTTCCTCTAGCTTTAAATGCTGCACGAATCCAAAAAACAAACCATTTTTCAAACTGAATATCTTCACTATCGTGATAAATTAAATCGCAAGCTTTGTTATAATTGCCGTTAGATTGATGCGCAATTTTTATCGCCTCAGATTGCTCAATTTGATAGTTCTTAACTAATGCTTCACAAATGGCCTCTTCCGCTAATGGAGGAAAATGTAAAATTTGGCAACGCGATTTTATGGTGTTAATTATTTGCTCTTCATCTTCGGCAATAAGAATAAATATGGTTTTTTCTGGGGGCTCTTCAATTAATTTCAACAATTTGTTGGCACTGGCAGTGTTCATTTTTTCAGCCATCCAAATAATCATCACTTTGTAGCCACCTTCATAAGATTTTAAAGCAAGAGACTTAACAATCTGTAAGGCCTCTTCCACACCAATTTGTCCTTGTTTATTATCTACACCAAGTAGTTTATACCAATCAAATAAGTTGCCGTAAGGTTGCTGGTCTAGGAGTTGTCTCCATTCTTCGAGATAGAAACTTGAAACTGGCTTACTTTTTACTTTATCGCTAGTTGTAACAGGAAAAGCAAAATGTAAATCTGGATGCGAAAAATTTTTAAATTTTATATTACAAGAATCATTTCCGCCTGTGTTTTCTCCATTAGAGTTATTACACAAAATATATTGTGCATATGCCAAAGCCATTGGCAGTGTTCCGGATCCCTCTGGACCAACAAATAATTGTGCATGGGCAATTCTCCCTGCATCTACACTTGTGGTGAGGTGATTTTTTATGTGTTTTTGACCTAATACTTCAGAAAATAACATAAAGCAAAACTATATAAAATATTTCTGTTTCTATTCTTTATATTTGTTCTTCAAAATAATTTTTTTTTCACATCTTATTATACGCTCATGAAGACATTAAACGATTTCAATTTTAAAGATAAAAAAGCATTAATCCGCGTAGATTTTAATGTACCATTAAATGATAAATTTGAGGTAACAGACGCAACGAGAATTGTATCTGCAAAACCAACAATTATTAAAATTTTAGAAGATGGTGGTAGCTGTGTTTTAATGTCGCATTTAGGGAGGCCAAAAGGTGTGCAAGAAGAATTTTCGTTAAAACATATTGTAAATAAGATTGAAGACATATTGGGTGTAGAAGTGAAATTTTCACCAAACTGTGTTGGTCCAGAAGCTGAAAAAATGGCTAATGCTTTACAACCAGGAGAAATTTTATTACTTGAAAATTTACGTTTTCACGAAGAAGAAACAAAAGGAGATAGAGATTTTGCAAAGCAATTGTCTAAACTAGGAGATATCTATGTAAACGATGCTTTTGGTACTGCGCATAGAGCACATGCTTCTACAACTATTGTGGCAGAATTTTTCCCAGAAAACAAATGTTTCGGAAGCCTTTTAGCACAGGAAATTGAGAGTATTAAAAAGGTGATGGAAGATGGAGAAAAACCTGTTTTAGCCGTTCTTGGTGGTGCAAAAGTATCTTCAAAAATTACAATAATTGAAAACATATTAGATAAAGTTAATCACTTAATTATTGGAGGTGGTATGACGTTTACGTTTATTAAAGCTCAAGGCGGAAGCATTGGAGATTCTATTTGCGAAGACGATAAAATGGAATTGGCTTTAGATATTTTAAAACAAGCCGAAGCAAAAGGGGTAAAAATTCATTTACCAGTAGATGTAATTGCAGCTGATGCTTTTAGTAATGACGCTAATACTCAAGTGGTAGATGTTAAGCATATTCCAGATGGTTGGCAAGGTTTGGATGCTGGTCCTAAATCTATTGAAAATTTCGATGCTGTTGTTAACGAATGTAAAACGATACTTTGGAATGGTCCATTAGGTGTGTTTGAAATGGAAAATTTCTCTAAAGGCACTATTGAACTTGGAAACTCTATAGCAAACGCCACTAAAAATGGAGCATTTTCTTTAGTTGGAGGTGGAGACTCCGTTGCAGCTGTAAAACAATTTGGTTTTGAAAACAAAGTAAGTTACGTTAGTACAGGTGGAGGAGCTATGCTCGAAAGCTTAGAGGGTAAAACCTTACCAGGAATAGCCGCTATATTAGATTAGTAGTAAAAAAATACTATTTTTAGCACTTTCAGCGTTTAGAATACGTTGCACACATATTACGAATCAATTTTTGTAAACCATGAAATTAAGAACTTTTTTATTGGCTTTTTTTTGCTGTACGCTATATAGTGGATTTTCCCAAGTTAAGACGGATAGCATTACAAAAAAGCCATCCGAAGTAATTTCAAACAAAAATTCTGTAATTGATGGCAAGCTCTTTGCAACAGAAAAAAAGATTCATGCAGAGGTAGACACATCAGGTGTAAAAAGTCTTAAAGATTTACCTGAAGCCGCTGAATTAGATAAAAAGTGGCTAGAAGAGCTGTATAGCAATTCGCTTTTCGATACAATTTATAAATCGGTTACGGAGTTAAAATATGAGCCAGTTGATTACCCAGAGCTTTCAACAGATACCTTAAAAGCAAGATTAGCACGTCTTAATGCTAGAACACCTTTTAATGTTGAGTATAATGAGTCTTTAGAAAGTGTAATAAAAGGTTATTTAAAACACAGAAGAGGATCTTTAGAGCGCTTAATGGGATTAAGCCATTTTTATTTTCCAATGTTTGAGCAAGCATTTGACAATCATGACATTCCTTTAGAAATGAAGTATTTGGCGATTGTAGAATCTGCTTTAAAACCAAGAGCACGTTCTCGTGTTGGTGCCACAGGCATATGGCAATTTATGTATGGCACAGGAAAAGAACACGATTTAGATGTGAGTAGTTATGTTGATGATCGTAGCGATCCTATAAAATCAACTACAGCTGCTGCGGAATATCTAGGAAGAATGTATCGTATTTTTAACGATTGGGATTTAGCATTAGCAGCTTATAATTCTGGTCCAGGAAATGTAAACAAAGCGATTAGACGTTCTGGAGGTTCTAAAAACTATTGGAATATTCGTACTAATTTACCGCGAGAAACCGCAGGTTATGTTCCGGCATTTTTAGCGACGATGTATATTTTTGAGTATGCAGAAGAACACGGTTTTAGGCCAGAGCGTCCCGAGTTTCAATTGATTCAAACGGATACGGTTCACGTAAAACAAATGATTTCTTTAGATCATGTATCTGAGGCCACAGGAATTAAGATTGAAGAATTACAGTTTTTGAATCCTGCATATAAATTAGATATTATACCTAAGGTTGCGGGTAAAACATACGCATTAAGATTACCTAGAGAAGCGGTAGGAACGTTTGTAACTAACGAAGATAGAATTTATGCATTCGCTAATGCAGAGTTTAATCAACGCGAAAAACCATTACCTAAAGCCATAAATTCTGATACCAAAACTACATATCGTGTACAAAATGGCGATTATCTTGGTAAAATTGCGAGAAAGTATGGTGTTCGTGTGAGTCAATTAAAACAATGGAACGGCTTGAGGGGAAATGACCTTAAAATTGGACAAAGATTAACAATCTATCCTAGAATTCATGGTGCTTCAAATACTTCAAAACCAGAAAAAAGAGTTGTTAATACAGCAGGAAAGCAAACCTACAAAGTAAAGTCTGGTGATTCGCTTTGGACCATTGCTCAAAAATTTTCTGGAGTTTCTGTTCAAAATATTAAAGATTGGAATGATATTAGCAGTAATAAACTTAAAATAGGAATGACATTAATTGTTTCTAAATAGTTTAACCAACAAAAAAAATAATCTTATGAGAACGTTTTATACCCTTTTGTTTTGTACGTTGTTATTAGCCTGTGGAGATAAAAAGAAAGAGGATAATACAGTGTATTTACCTGCATCTAACGGAAATTTGAATTCTATTTCTATTGTTGCTGATAATATTTTATGGGAAGGAAATGTAGGAGAAAATATTCGAAACATTTTTGCAGCTCCTTTAAATGGTTTACCAACTGATGAGCCAATGTTTAGTATGAAACAGATTCCACCTCAGGTTTTTGATGGTTTTGCTGCGCGAAGTAGAATAGTGCTTAAAATTGAAAAATCAAATGTTGAAGCGACCACTAAAATAGTAAACAATCCGTTTGCTAAACCTCAAACCGTTGCTGTAGTTGCTGGTAAAACAGATAAAGATATCATTGCGCAGTTAGAAGAAAACCGTGATAAAATAATTGATGCTTTTAATAAAGAAGAAGTCAAAGAGAAATTGAGACGAATTAATCTATCGTTATTAGCAGACCAAGCCGTAGAAGAAAAGCTAGGCATAGCAATAGATATTCCTTCAGCATACAGAATTAGTAAGTCAGATGACGATTTTTTCTGGTTACGTAAAAACCTTAGTAATTCTAAAACTATAGAATTAATGCTCTATGAAGTACCATTAGAAACCATTTCTAATGGTGATAGTACTATTGTAGATATTGTAAAAATGCGAAATGCTGTTACTAAAACTAAAATTCCAGGTGAAGACGGTATTTACATGGTTGTAGAAGATAAGTATGCACCTTCAATGTTTTCTACAATTATAGATAATAAGCCTGCTTACGAGGTAAGAGGTATGTGGGAAATGAATGGTTTTACAATGGCAGGTCCATTTATAACCTATGCTATTGAAGATAAAATTAACAATCGTTATTTAGTTGCAGATGGTTACGTATATGCACCATCTCTAGAGAAACGAGATTACATCTTTGAACTTGAAGCAATGATCAAATCCATTACAATTAAGTAATAAAAAAAGCCAACTAAATAATAGTTGGCTTTTTTTATTCTATCTAATAAGTGTTTATTTATTCTTTATTTTCCGGAGAATCTTTTTCCTTACTAGCATCTTTAAATTCCTTAATTCCACTTCCTAATCCTTTCATTAGTTCAGGGATTTTTTTACCTCCAAATAACAAAAGTATTGCTAAACCAATAATGACATATTGCCATGGTCCAATGAATAAAATTATATTATTAAAAATCATAACTTTTAATTTAGACTGCAAAGTTAGTAATTATAGTTTAATAATAGTGATATTTAGTCAACTTTAAGAGTTTATCGTGGTACTATTTCAGTATTTTAACTAATTTTGTTTTGATGGCAAAAAAGAAAAAAAAAGAAAAAAAATTCACTAAGAAATTGCTTCATAAGTATCGTTTAGTCATACTAAATGAGGATACTTTTGAAGAACGTTTTGCTATTAAACTAACGCGTCTAAACGTTTTTATTCTTACGTCTCTTTCTGCGATATCACTCGTTTTCTTTACCGTTTTATTGATTGCTTTTACTCCATTAAGAGAATACATTCCAGGTTATTCTTCTTCTAAATTAAAAAAGAAAGCGACCATATTAAATTACAAGACGGATTCTCTTGTACAAGAATTAGAATTGAATAAACGATACTACGCTTCAATACGAAAAGTGTTAACAGGAGATGTGGCTACTTTAGAATTTAATAGAGATTCTTTAATAAATGCAGCTAAAAATGATCTCGACATTTTGCAAGTACCAACTAACCGAGAAGATTCTTTATTAAGAGAAAAAATTGATAAAGAAGACAAATACAATTTATTTGAGGTGTCTGGAGACCAATCTAATTACGTATTATTTTCACCTGTAAATGGTACAATTTCTGAAGGCTATAACCTAGAAGAAAAACATTATGCTGTAGATATTGTTGTACCTGTTAATACTCCTGTAAAGGCAACTACTGATGGTACGGTTATTTTTGCTGAATGGACTGTAGAAACGGGTTATGTGGTGATAATAGAGCACAATAGAGAGTTAATCTCGGTTTATAAACATAATTCTGCCATTACAAAAACACAAGGCGATTTGGTAAAAGCAGGAGAAGTTATAGCCATGTCTGGTAATGCCGGAGAATTAACTACAGGACCACATCTTCATTTTGAATTATGGAGCAAAGGATATTCTGTAAATCCAACTAATTTTATCAATTTTGAATAATGGCATCACTTAAAGCCGCACTTTCTAAACCATTTGCAAAATTCGTTGCAAAGCGTATTCAGAAATGGTCATCTAAACCTATAGAAACACAACAAAAAGTTTTTAAGAATTTAATTTCAGAAGCAAAACACACTGCATTTGGAAAAGATCATAAGTTTAGTTCAATAACATCTTATAAAGAATTTCAAGCTAATGTTCCTGTAAGGGATTACGAAGAGTTAAAACCGTATGTAGAACGTGTTGTTGCAGGTGAGGAAGATGTACTCTGGAAAGGTAAACCTCTTTATTTTGCTAAAACTTCGGGCACAACTTCTGGAGCAAAATACATTCCTATTACAAAGGAAAGCATGCCAACACATGTAGAAGCGGCTAGAAATTCAATTTTAATGTATATCCACGAAACAGGAAATGCAAAGTTTGTTGATGGTAAAATGATTTTTCTTCAAGGAAGCCCAATTTTAGAGGAAAAGAACGGCATTAAACTTGGTAGATTATCAGGAATTGTAGCACATTATGTGCCTAAATATCTTCAAAAAAATAGAATGCCCAGTTTAGAAACTAATTGTATTGATGATTGGGAAACTAAGGTTGAAGCTGTAGTTGATGAAACTATAAATGAGGATATGAGTATCATTTCTGGGATTCCGTCTTGGGTGCAAATGTATTTTGAAAAGTTAATTGAAAAATCAGGAAAGAACGTAGGTGACCTTTTTAAAAATTTCAACCTTTTTATTTTTGGAGGTGTAAATTACGAACCTTACAGAGCTAAATTCGAGAATTTAATAGGGAGAAAAGTAGATAGTATAGAACTATATCCTGCAAGTGAAGGCTTTTTTGCATTTCAAGATAAGCAGAATGAAAGAGGCATGTTACTTCAGTTAAATTCAGGCATTTTTTACGAGTTTGTAGAAGCAGAACATTTTTTTGAAGAGCACCCAAAGCGCATCACTATTGCAGATGTAAAGTTAAGCGTAAATTATGTAATGATTATTTCTACTACTGCCGGACTTTGGGCATACAATATTGGAGACACTATTCAGTTTACATCACTAAAACCTTATAGAGTGATTGTAAGCGGTAGAATAAAGCATTTTATTTCAGCCTTTGGTGAGCATGTTATTGGTAAAGAAGTTGAGCAAGCGCTAAAAGACGCTACAGAAAACACTTCAATTTCTGTTAATGAATTTACGGTTGCACCTCAAATAAACCCTGTAGAAGGTTTACCTTACCACGAATGGTTAATAGAGTTTGAAAACGAACCAGAAAATGAAGCTGTTTTAATTGAGGCATTAGAGCAATCTTTAAAGAAACAAAATAGTTATTATTTAGATTTAATTGAAGGTAAGGTTTTAAGGCCTTTAAAGCTTACAAAAATTAAAAAAGACGGATTTCAAACTTATATGAAATCAATCGGAAAATTAGGAGGACAAAATAAAATACCAAGATTATCTAACGACCGAAATATTGCAGACCGTATGCATCAGCTTAATTTAACTAAATAAAGCTATATTTGTTGGTCAAAATAGCATGAGTACAATGAAGAAAAAACAAGGAAGAACAAGAGCACAAGAGAGTTCTAGTGCTATAGAGCGCATGTATATTACTATGCGTCATCTTTTTAATCGTGGATTTTATAAACCAATGGGAGTTTCTGGTGAAACTTTGCGAGAAGCCCTATTGCTTTTAAGACCAGAAATCTATGGTTCAATAGGAGAAGAGAAAGCAGAGTTAGAAGGTTTATTATATGTCGTAGACCGTTTACCACAAGGTATTGAGGAATGTACTTTTATTAATCTTACCAGTGATGAAGGTTATGCTAATTCTCATTTTAAAGCGATTATTCCGCCAAAAAGAAGGCGTAATTGTTACAGAATAGATGATGAGCAAATGAATATTGAAATTACAAGAGGTCGCTCTGAAATTTACGATATTTTAACGCATCTTACCTTTTTGTTTGTTGAGTCTCATAAAATTAGCAAACGTGTTATTATTGATGAAGAAGGTACAACGGTTAGAGATTGGCAGAAATTAGAAAATGCGGTTAATTCTACAAGTAAACTTACACAGAAAGAACGCGAAATTGCCATTACACATACGGCAAATATTTTAGGAAGAACGTTTAACGAACTAACTGAGGCTTATCCAAAATTTGCGACAGAGAGTCAACCTGAACGCTTATTACATATTGTGTATTGGTTAGGTAAATTGGCTATTGAAGAAACAATTAATAATAACAAACGTACCATAACATTTAGTCCTGTTTTAAGAGAGCGTTTGGGGCATCATATTCATGGAGAAATATGGGCAGATACTATTAAATCTGCTTTACATAAAAATGATTTATTAGAGCGACCTATCCATATTATTAGTGCCAATATGCATAGTGTTATGAATACCTTGTTTGCTAAAGGAACCCTTAAAGGAGCTGATGCAAAAAAAGATATTTTTCAAACGTATGAGGCTTTAAGTGATTCCAAGAATTCTAGTTTACGCAATAAAGTAGAGAAATCTGCGTTGCAAAATGGAATGATTCAAATAAATGATACCTCTGGAACTAACATAGATATTCAAATTTTTGATACTGACAAGATTGATTTTTCTAAAACTGAATTTAAGTATCTAGAAGAAGCTAAAGAAAACAAAGCGGTTATTTTTGTAATGGATTATGCTTTTGGAGAACAAGCCTATGAAACTTTAGACGAACTTTTAAAACCAATAAATGTTGGTGATAAACACGTTCATTTAGATGTAAAGTCTATTTCAATAATGGGTAAAGCCGGAATTTTAGAAGGAGGAAAAGGAGATGTAATGATTCCTACAGCTCATATTTTTGAAGGCACAGCAGACAATTACCCTTTTAAAAATGAGTTAAGCCAAAAGGATTTATTAGACTGTGGAGTCTCTGTTTATGAAGGTACTATGGTAACAGTATTAGGAACATCTCTTCAAAATAAAGAGATATTAAAGTTCTTTAAAAACTCAACATGGAATGTTATTGGTTTAGAAATGGAAGGAGCACATTACCAAAAAGCCATACAAGCAGCATCTAGAGTAAGAGGCAGTATTAATGAAGATGTTAAAGTAAGATATGCGTATTATGCCAGTGATAATCCTTTAGAAACAGGTAGTACATTAGCTTCTGGTGGATTAGGAACCTCAGGTGTAAAGCCAACATACGTTATTACTAAAAAGATTTTAGAACAGATATTTAATTCATAACAAATGAGTGAAAAATTACCGCAACAACCAAACAACGAAGAGGTTGATTTAGGACAATTATTTAATGCCATTGGAAATTTATTTCAAAGATTATTCAATTTTATAGGTAGTATTTTTAAGGGCATTTTTTCTGCTATTATTTATACTATAAAACCACTTGTAGAGAATTTTAAATTGGTTGTAGTCGCAATAATATTGACAGGAGTATTAGGTTATATTTTAGAAAAGATTAAAGAGCCTATTTATTATTCAGAGATGGTGGTTAAACCATATTTTGATTCTAAATACCAACTCTCTAATAATATCAATTATTATAATGCCTTGATAGGTTCTGGAAACGTAAAGGAATTGTCTTCTATTTTTGAAATAGATACTTTAAACGCTAAAGAACTAAAAGGTTTTACTTTAGAACCAGGTCCTGAAACTCAAAATGATTTATTTGTTGAATATGATGAGTATGTTAAGTCAATTGACACATCTTTAGTAGATGAACTTAATTATAAGGATTATTTAGATAAAAGGGAATTAATGTCTAGCAGAGTGTTTGCTATAAAAGCAAAATCATCTAAAATTGATATTTTCACAAAGTTACAAAATGGGTTTATAAAGACTTTTGAGAATGACTTTTCAATACATCAAAAACGTGTAAGAGATACAATGGCTTACATACAACGCTCAACGTTAACTACGGAATTATCGCGTTTAGATACTATTCAAAAAACATATTTAGAGGCTATAAAAAACGAATCTCAAAATCAAAATCTAGCTCTTGGTACTGGTAGTATGTTTCCGCTTCTAGAAGAAAAAACAGTAACCAAAGAGTATGAATTGTTTATAAAAGAACAAGGTATAAGGAGAGAGCTAAATGAATTAAATAGAACGATTGCAGAAGAAAATACATTTTTCGATATCTTAGCTCCTTTTGATAAGTTAGGTATAAAAGATACTAGTTTCTCACATCGTTATTCTCTTTTATTTCCAGCCTTAGCCTTAGTTGTTTTTCTCTTAGTATTTTTAGTTTTAAAAGTATTTAATTTCATTAAAGACTATGAATAAAAATGTTTTAATAACAGGTGGAGCAGGTTTTATCGGGTCTAATTTTATTTTCTATTTTTTAGAAAAGTATAAAAACATTAAAATTGTTAATTTAGACAAGCTCACTTATGCAGGTGAGCTTTCTAATTTAAAAACACTTGAAACCAATAATAATTATACGTTTATTAAAGGTGATATTTGCGATACTGAACTTGTAAACGAACTTTTTACCAGTCACCAGTTTACCGATGTTATTCATTTTGCGGCAGAATCTCACGTAGATAATTCTATAAAACATCCGGATGCATTTATTAACACTAATGTTTATGGCACTTTTAATTTACTGAATGTAGCTAAAACCCATTGGATGGATGCTCCATTTTCATTTAAAGAGGGTTGTAAAGCAAATAGATTTCATCATATTTCTACGGATGAGGTATATGGTACTTTAGGCCAAAAAGGTTTATTTACAGAAGAAACTCCTTATGCACCAAATAGTCCATATAGTGCATCCAAAGCATCGTCGGATTTTATTGTAAGAAGCTATTTTCATACTTACGGAATGAATGTGGTAACTACAAACTGCAGTAATAATTATGGACCAAAGCAGCACGATGAAAAATTAATTCCTACCATAATTAGAAAAGCACTTAATAATGAATCAATTCCGATTTATGGAGATGGCAAGAACATTAGGGATTGGTTGTATGTAGAAGATCACTGTAAGGGAATTGATTTAGCATTTCAAAAAGGGAAAGTAGGTGAGACTTATAATATTGGTGGCAAAAATGAGCGCGATAACTTATATATAGCGCATAAAATTTGTGATATTTTAGATGAGTTAAAACCCAAAGACAAGCCTTATTCCAAATTAATCACTTTTGTTAAAGATAGACCTGGACATGATTTTAGATATGCTATCGATGCGTCTAAAATTGAAACAGAACTAAAGTGGAGCGCTGATGAAAACTTTGAAACAGGAATCGTTAAGACCATTGAGTGGTATTTAAAAAAATATAAAAAATAATAGTATTATTAGTTGGTTTTTAAAGGCTTAATAGTACTATAAAATACTTTTTAAGATGAAAGGAATAGTTTTAGCAGGAGGATCAGGTACACGGTTACATCCGTTAACATTAGCAGTAAGTAAACAACTAATGCCTATTTATGATAAACCTATGATTTACTATCCTATATCAACTTTGATGTGGTCTGGTATTAAGGATATACTTATCATTTCTACACCTCAAGATTTACCATTATTTAAAAAGCTTTTAGGAAATGGAAAAGCTTATGGCTGTGATTTTCAATACGCCGTACAGGAATCACCAAATGGATTGGCGGAAGCTTTTATTATTGGAGAGGATTTTATTGGAGATGACAAGGTTGCATTGATACTTGGTGATAATATTTTCTATGGTACAGGATTAGCAGATTTGCTTCAACAAAATAATGATCCAGACGGAGGTATAATATATGCATATCATGTTCATGATCCGGAACGTTATGGAGTTGTAGAGTTCGATGAAAACGATGTTGCAGTATCTATTGAAGAAAAACCTAAAAAACCAAAATCTAATTATGCCGTTCCTGGTATTTATTTTTACGATAATTCAGTAGTTCAAATTGCAAAAAATATTAAACCTAGTCAAAGAGGTGAGTTAGAAATTACAGACGTTAATAAAACCTTTCTAAGTCAAGGTAAATTAAAAGTTAGCGTATTAGACAAAGGCACGGCTTGGTTAGATACAGGCACCTTTAAATCGTTGATGCAAGCCTCTCAATTTGTTCAAGTAATTGAAGAGAGACAAGGCTTAAAAATAGGAGCGATAGAAGAAGCGGCTTATAGAATGGGGTATATTGACAAAAAACAATTTAAAAAGGTGGTTAAGCCATTAACTAAAAGTGGCTACGGAGAGCATTTATTAAGTTTATTATCAGAATAATATGATTATAAAGGAAACAAAAATAGAAGGGTGCTTTATTATAGAACCTCAGGTTTTTGAAGATAAACGCGGATATTTTCTAGAAAGTTATAATCAAGCCGCTTTTAATAGGGCGCTAGAGTTAGATATTAAATTTGTTCAAGATAACGAATCACAATCCTCAAAAGGGGTCCTAAGAGGATTACATTATCAACTTGGTAAATATGCACAAGCAAAGCTCGTAAGAGTTATAAAAGGGAGAGTTTTAGATGTAGTTGTAGATTTAAGACCAAATTCTTCAACTTTTGGTGAACATATTTCAGTAGAGCTTAGTGAAGAAAATAAAACACAATTTTTTGTACCAAGAGGTTTTGCTCATGGCTTTTTAGTTTTAGAAGATGACACCATTTTTAGTTATAAATGTGATAATTTTTACAATAAAGCATCAGAGGTAGGTATAATATATAATGATGAGGATTTAGCTATTGATTGGAAATATTCTAAACAAGAATTGACTATTTCGGAGAAAGATTTAATATTACCAAACTTTAAGAATGCTCAGTTATGAAGAGGGTCATTGTACTCGGTGCAAATGGGCAGTTGGGGAAAACAATTAAAGATTTTGAAAAATTTGAAGCTATTAAATTCTCTTTTTTTTCTCGAAATGAGATAGATATTACTGATATCAATAGCTTAACAAAAAATTTTAAGGATGCAGATTTTGATTTATGCATTAACTGCGCAGCATATACAAATGTAGAAGCAGCTGAAAGAAATGTTGCAGAAGCTTTTTTAATTAATGCAGAAGGTGTAAAAAACATAGCTGAAGTATGTAATTCTTATAAAGTGAAATTAATCCATATTTCGACGGATTATGTGTTTGATGGCAAAAAAGGAAAACCATACACTACTACCGACCATACAAACCCGATTAATCAATACGGAAAATCTAAATTACAAGGAGAGTTATATATACAAGAGAAGCTAAAGGAGCACTATATTATTAGAGCTTCTTGGTTGTATTCATTACATGGCAAAAATTTTTTAAAAACAATTATTAGCAAAATTGAAAGTGAAGCTACTTTAAACATTACCACAGAAGAAGAAGGTACTCCTACAAGTTGTATAGATTTGGTTACATTTATTTTGTACATTATTAAAGTTGATAATTTACCCTATGGAATCTATAATTTTTCTGCTAAGGGTAGTACTACATGGTATGGGTTTGCTAAAGAAATTGCTAAAAATTATAAATTAGGAAATAGTGACAAAATTCTGCCAACTGATAAATATAAGACACAAGCTAAGCGACCAAAATTTAGTGTATTAAATCTTAATAAAACCGAAGAATTTTACAAAGAGCTTAGAACTTGGGAAGAAAGTGTTGGAGTTGTGGTTAAAGGTTATAAAATCAGTCGAAGTTAAAACTCCAATATTAGAAAAAGGTTTATTAAATAATTACCTTTGTTAACTAGCAAAAATTCAAAACAATTATTCATATAATGAAAAAAATAGCTTTAATAACAGGAGTTACAGGACAAGACGGAGCATATTTAAGTGAGTTTCTTCTTAAAAAAGGCTATATCGTACATGGACTTAAGCGTAGGTCTTCTTTATTTAATACGGATAGGATAGATCACCTATACCAAGATCCACACGAAGAGAATGTTAACTTTATTCTACACTATTGTGATTTAACGGATAGCACTAATCTTATTAGGATAATTCAAGAAGTTCAACCAGATGAAATCTATAATCTTGCCGCAATGAGCCATGTTCACGTTTCTTTTGAAATACCAGAATATACAGCAAATGCAGATGGAATAGGAACATTACGAATATTAGAAGCGGTTAGAATTTTAGGTCTTGAGAAAAAAACAAGAATTTATCAAGCCTCAACGTCAGAGCTGTACGGAAAAGTACAAGAAGTGCCACAAACCGAAAAAACACCATTTTATCCAAGAAGCCCTTATGCAGTAGCTAAAATGTATGCTTATTGGATTACGGTAAATTATAGAGAGGCATATGGAATATATGCATGTAATGGTATTTTATTTAATCATGAGTCTCCAATAAGAGGTGAAACTTTTGTAACTAGAAAAATAACAAGAGCAACATCTAAAATAGCATTAGGACTGCAAGATAAAGTATACTTAGGCAATTTAGATGCTCAACGAGATTGGGGACACGCCAAGGATTATATAAGAATGATGTGGATGATTCTTCAGGCAGATGAACCAGAAGATTGGGTCATTGCAACTGGAAAAACCACAACCGTAAGAGATTTTGTGAAAATGTCGTTTGGTCATGTTGGAATAGATTTAGAATTTAAAGGAGAAGATTCTAACGAAAAAGGCTATGTAAAAGCATGTAATAATCCTGATTTTCAAATTGAAATAGGAAAAGAAGTTGTTGCTGTAGATGAAAAATATTTTAGACCAACAGAGGTTGAGCTTTTAATTGGTGATGCTACAAAAGCTAGAGAGAAATTAGGATGGATTCCAGAATACGATTTACCTGCTTTAGTTGAAGATATGATGTCTAGCGATATTAAGCTGATGCAAAAACAACAATATCTTAAGGATGGTGGTTATAGAATAAAAAATTATTTTGAATAATGAAGAAGAGCTACTTTTTTTTAGTATTTAACTTACTTTTTTTAAGTGTTTCTAGCCAAACTTCAATTGAAAAAATTAAATTTAAAGGGATTGATAGAACTCTTTGTCTATTACAGCAAAGTACTAAAGACCATCCCAATAATGTAGAAATACTATTTTATGGGCAATCTATTATTGGAGGTATGAAAACCAATATTTTAATAGACTCTCTAAAAGCGCATTATCCTTATGCAAATATTACATTTAAGCATAAACCTATTGGAGGTTTTACCATTCCAAAATTAATTAAAACGGCTGAGCATGATCTGTATCAAGAAAACCCAGATTTAATTATATTCCATGCTTATGGTGGTATAAAAGAAGGCTTGTATGATGAATTAATAAAAAACATAAGACGTCATATGGCTTCAGATGTTTTACTATTAGATCATCACTATGTTTGGAATAAGCCAAATACCACGCTTCAATCTATAAATGAGGCTCATGATAGAGACTCAAAAGCAATACAAGAAATTGCTAAAAAATATAATTGTGGGATTGTTAAAGTAAGAGAACAATGGAAGCGCTATTTATTAGAAAATAATATTGAAGCGAATGAATTAATGGGAAATACAATTGATCCAAACGTACATCCTAATGATAAAGGTAATGAACTGCTGAGATCATTGGTTCTTTCTAAATTAGTTGAAGAGCCTAAAGATAATTATGATATACAATTGGATAGTATTAGAGTTTTACACGAGTTTAAAGATCAAAGTAATTTAAGTGCAAGCTATAGCGGAAATTGGTTTCAGCTAACGACAAATCAGTTAACCAACAAAGACGCAAAATTAAAAGTTCTAGTAGACGGAAAAAGTCCGTTAGCGCATAGAAGTAATTATTATATCTCAAGACCTTCTAACGGCTTTAAAAGTTGGATGCCTTCTATTTTAAAAGTTTGTTTAGGAGAAACAATACCACAAGAAGAAAAATGGACACTTGAAGTTTATAATATAGATAGAGCAACAAAAACGTTTAGCTTTAAATTAAATGGAGATATTACTGGTGCAGATGGTCAAGGAAATTCAGCCCATAATTTTATTTCAGAATCTAAAAGAATTCAAATTAAAAAAGAAGATTTTTATGTTTTTGAGAACGAGAGGATATTTAAAAATGAAACTCCAGAAAATTTTAAAATTCATTTTTCTGTAAAACCAATTGTTAAGGATACTATTGTTTTAAACGAAAAAACCATTAAGTATAACGTTTTTAGAGGTTTTGATTCTAAAAATCATAAGATTGACATTGAAATTATTTCAGGTAATCCAACTATTAAAACCTTATTAATTAACCAATCATTTATTAATAGTAATGACTAAAAATGCTAAGATATATGTTGCTGGACATAGAGGTTTGGTAGGAAGTGCAATAATAGAAAACCTTGAAGTCAAAGGATATTCTAATATCATTACAAGAACCCATAAACAACTCGATTTAACTAATCAGGTTGAGGTGCAAAATTTTTTTAATGTTGAAAAACCAGAATATGTCATTTTAGCGGCTGCAAAAGTTGGTGGTATTGTTGCAAATAATGTGTATAGAGCAGACTTTATCTATGAAAATTTAATGATTCAAAATAACGTAATTCATCAAAGTTATGTTAATGGAGTTAAGAAATTATTGTTTTTAGGGAGCACATGTATTTATCCTAAAACTTGTCCTCAGCCTATGAAAGAGGATTACTTGCTAACGGATACTTTAGAATATACCAATGAGCCCTATGCCATCGCAAAGATAGCTGGTATAAAAATGTGCGAGAGCTATAATTTGCAATATGGCACCAACTTTATTTCTGTGATGCCAACCAATTTATATGGTCCAAACGATAATTTCGATTTAGAGAAATCACATGTTTTACCAGCTCTAATTAGAAAAATATATTTAGCAAAACTTCTTAATGAAGAAAACCTTAAAGCTGTTTTAGAAGACACAGGGTTTAAAACTATTGAAGAAGCTAAAGAGTATTTAGCTTCATTTGGTGTTTCAAAAAATAGTGTAGAAATTTGGGGAACAGGAAAGCCAAGACGTGAATTTTTATGGTCTAAAGATATGGCAGATGCCTGTGTTTTTTTAATGGAAAATAGAGATTTTAAAGACACACATGTATTAAACCAAAAGGAAGTAAGAAACACACATATTAATATTGGTACAGGTAAGGATATCTCAATAGTTGAACTTGCTGAAACTATAAAAGAAATTATTGGATTTAAAGGAGACTTAGAGTTTAACGCTGACAAACCTGACGGAACAATGAAAAAGTTAACAGATGTTTCTAAATTGAATGATTTGGGCTGGAAGTATAATACATCTTTAGAGGATGGTATTAAAAAACTATTTAAATGGTACATAGCCAATAAATAGACAATTATAGAAGTTACCAAAGTTCTTCATAATAATTAAATCCTTAGTAATTAAAAATCTGATTAAGAAGTAAGAATTTTAGATTATTTGCTTCGTAATATAAAAAGATTGATAGAATGAAATTAGAATTTATGGTAATATCGGGAAACCCAAAATTTAAAATAGCAATAAGGATATCTTCATATACAAATTAATCAATTTTAAGAAATTAGTACTTAAATATGCTTTTTAACTCTGTCGATTTTGCGATTTTCTTTCCGATAGTATTTGTCTTGTATTGGCTATTATCGCGAAATCTTACATCCAGAAATATATTAATTTTAGTTGCCAGTTATCTTTTTTATGGTTGGTGGGATTATAGGTTTCTTTCATTAATTATTATAAGTTCTCTCGTAGATTTTGTTGTTGGTAAAATGATTTATAAAGCGGAGAGTAAGAAAAATAAGAAATTACTTTTGTGTATAAGTCTTATCATTAATCTTGGCTTTTTATTCTACTTTAAATACACAAATTTTTTTATTGATAGTTTTATTAATGCGTTTGCATTATTTGGTAAAGAATTAAATATTACGGCCTTAAATATCATTTTACCTGTTGGTATTAGTTTTTATACATTCCAGACGCTAAGTTATACGATAGATATATATAGAAACCAACTAAAACCAACAAATGATGCGTTGTCATTCTTTTCATTTGTCGCATTCTTTCCACAGCTAGTGGCTGGCCCAATTGAAAGAGCATCTCATTTATTACCACAGTTTTATGTAAAACATAAGTTTAATTACAATAATGTAAAAACAGGTTTTTTATTAATTGGTTTTGGGCTGTTTAAAAAAATGGTTATTGCAGATAGAGCGGCAATTGTAGTTAATCAGGTTTTTAATAATCCAGAATTATATTCGGGTGTAGAAGTAGTTTTGGCGACGATACTGTTTGCTTTTCAAATTTATTGTGATTTTTCGGCATATTCAGATATTGCTATTGGAGCTGCTAGGACGATGGGCTTTGATTTAATGAAAAATTTTGATAGTCCATATTTTTCAAAATCAATTACCGAGTTTTGGAGAAGGTGGCATATATCACTATCAACATGGTTTAGGGATTATGTATATATACCTCTTGGTGGTAGTAAAAAAGGGAAATATAAAACATACGCAAATCTATTTATAGTGTTTGTTGTTAGCGGATTGTGGCATGGAGCAGCTGCTACATTTTTAATTTGGGGAGCAATTCATGGATTTATTATTGTTTTAGAAAAAGCAACTAATAAAGAAAGAAAGAAGATATATAATAAGATTGGTTTACTTAGCAATAAATTTTCTGGAAAATTGTTTTTTTCTATGATAACATTTAGCATCGTTTGCTTTGCTTGGATCTTTTTTAGGGCACCAAGTTTTGATACAGCCATGACCTTAATAAAGTCCATACCTACAAATAATTTTATTATATTTTTTACTGATGACCTATATAAATTAGGCTTGGATCGTTATCAGTTAGTTATTTTAACTTTAGCGATAATTACACTTTTAATGCTTGAGATTATAAATAGACGAAAAAACCTCGTTGTATTTTTAAAAAATCAATTATTTGTATTTAGATGGATGGTCTATTTGAGTATTATATTTATAATAATCGTCTTTGGCGTTTACGGAGATAATGACACATCACAATTTATATATTTTCAATTTTAATCAGAATGCTTAAATTTTATATAAAATCTTTATTGTTAATTATTATTACTGTTGTAATATTAAAGGTAAGTGATAGCTTTATTATACATGACGAATTATTACACTATAATATTGAAAAACTTTACAAAGAAAAAGATTCGTGTGATTTTGTTTATTTGGGAAACTCACTTACTAGAAGATCATATAACGCACCTTATATTGATAGCACACTAAATACTAAAAGTATTTGTTTAGCAAGCGAGGCACAACATTTTTATTTAACAAATTCAATATTTGAAGATTTTATAGAGAATAAAAATTTATACCCAAATAAGGCTTTAATAATTACACTTTCACCTTGGCAATTTAAAGTTTTGAATGAGCAAAAATGGTGGCATTTTCTGCAGATGTCAGCACTAGATGAGTTAAGTATATCTAAAAATTATTTTAGTAATATTAAGGAATTCTATAGTTATAAGGATCTCCCTAAAATTTTTAGCACTACAATTAGATTTCATAGTGAAATTCCTAGCCAAATAGTGCAAACATCAAATAAAATGAAAGTTTTTAATAACATAGACCCTAATGGATTTGTTTTAGGAATTAACTCAAAACTTAATAAGTCACAAAGGGAGGAAAAGAAAGGCATTTCAAGTTATATTGATAGCTATACTAAAAGTATAGCAGAAACTGAACAAAAAGAGCTTAGTGACAAATCGGTCGAAGTACTTTTAAATGTTATAGAAAAATGTAAATCAAAAGGGATTAAGCTTATATTTATTACACCACCATCAATAGACGCCTTATATTATAGTGGTGAATTTGGACAGAGAAAGTTTATAAAAGAGTTGCTTAAATCAAATAGCGTAAGCTATATTGATTTTAACGAAAAATTTAAAGAAATAGGTTTAACCTTTGATGATTTTAATGATTTTGCTCATCTAAACAAAGAAGGAAATAGAAAATTAGCTCCGTTTATGGTCGATTTTTTAGCTGAAACTTTAGATATTGAAATTAAGAAAAATATAGAACCTAAAAGTGAAGTTATTGATGAAGGGGTTTTAGATACAACTATTATTAACACTAATAATCTAGCGAAACATGTTTTAGAATTTAATAAGTGGGGAAAAGTTGGAATTGTTTCTAAATGGCTAAATAATCAAGAGGTACAAATTAAAAGGGATGCTAAGGTTAAGTCTTCTTTTGTGCACACAGGAGACATTTTAGTTGAAGAAGGAGAAATATATGAGGCAAGTATAAAGGCTAAACTAAGTAGTAAAGATGCATACATTGGGCTGAGAATTTTAGGAAAATATCCAGATAGAGTAGATGCCGTTTTTGACATCAAAAATCAAA
Organism: Winogradskyella eximia; assembly: GCF_003386165.1. Classification (GTDB taxonomy): domain Bacteria; phylum Bacteroidota; class Bacteroidia; order Flavobacteriales; family Flavobacteriaceae; genus Winogradskyella; species Winogradskyella eximia. The sequence goes on from NZ_QRDV01000001.1 coordinate 176,177, forward strand.
AAGTTCTAGGTGTTAATACCTATGGAAATTTCACATCAGGTGAGGCTAATATAGAATTGTCAAAAAAGAACATTATAGTTTGTAAGGTTAAGTCTAGGGTAAAAGGAGAAAAGTTAAAAGTTTTATTAGGACCGACATCAATATTAAACAAATTACCAAGTTGGGAGGCTCAAACAGATATTAAAAATGCTGTTACGATTCTACCTTTAAGCTTAGTATTTAAAAAAGTTAATGACTAGTTTAAATGATAAAAAAATTCTTACAAGATAAAGAGAAAAAGGTCTTAGCGAATAATTACTTATCACTTTTAGTATTGCAAGCAGCAAACTATTTGTTACCATTATTAATCTTACCTTTTTTGGTAAGGGTATTGGGAACTGATAAATTTGGGTTAGTAATGTTTGCTCAATCCTTGGCCGTTTTCTTAACGGTGTTTGTAGATTTTGGCTTCAATTTAAGTGGTACTAGAGAAATCTCTTTGGCTCGAGACGATAAGAATAAATTATCAGAAATTTTTAATGCCATAATGATTGTAAAGCTGCTATTGATAGTTGTAGCTTTTGGTATTCTATGCATTATAGTAAATGTGTTTACCAGATTTAGTATAGATAAAAATGTGTATTTGCTTAGTTTTGGGATAGTAATTGGGCAAGCGCTTTTTCCAGTTTGGTTTTTTCAGGGTATAGAAAAAATGAAATTTGTGACTATTGTAAATATTTCTGCAAAGCTCATATTTACACTTCTTGTTTTTATCCTAATACGAAGCGAATCAGATTATATTTATGTTCCTGTCTATAACTCTTTAGGTTTCATTATTGCAGGTCTTTTAGGGTTTATTCTGTGTTTTAAGTATGTTAATTTAACGCTACCTAGATATAGCCTAGTAAAGCGATTGGTTTACGAAAGCTCTAGTCTGTTTGTTTCTAATTTTGCCACTACATTATATACATCTAGTAATGTCTTTATTTTAGGGCTTTTTACAGGCAATACAATTGTCGGAGTATATTCTAGTATGGAAAAACTAATATTAGCAGTAAAAAATGTTTACGCACCACTTTATCAAGCAATGTATCCTTGGTTATCTAAACAAACAGACCAAATCAAGGTAATGAATATTAAGAAAATGGCACCTTTTGTTTTGGCTTCAGGTATTTTAATAACGGCTATAATTTTAATATTTGGAAAATTCATTCTTAATATTATTTACGATGATAAATTGATTAATAGCTATATAGCCATATTTAACATCTTGAGTTTTATTGCTATATTTTCAGGGCTAAACATGCTATATAACGCCTTATACCTGCCGGCTATAAAAAAATACAAGCTAAGAATGAATATTATGATTGTTGGAGGTGTTGTTAACCTGTTAGTTAGTTTATATTTGGTTAAATTATATGGTATTTACGGAACTGCAATTTCTGTAACTTTTACAGAATTCCTTCTTCTACTTTTAGGATACCAATATTTTAAAAAAAATTCTAAATTTTGAAGAAACTAGTAATCGTACAAACCGTAGTACCAGACTACAGAAAAGATATATTTTCTTATCTTAAAGAAGAACTGGGCGACCGTTTTAAGCTTTATAGTGGCAGTGCTTATTTTGAAAAATCAATAACTACAGACAAAAGCATAGCGTTTATAAAACCAATTAGCAACTATTTTTTTTTTAACAGAAAATTCTTATTCCAGTTTGGAATGTGGAACGAGGTTTTTAAAAATAACGTTATGGTATTAGAGATGAATCCTAGAATTCTGTCTAACTGGTTAATACTTATCATACGAAAATTGGTATTAAAAAAAACAGTTGTTTGGGGACACGCTTGGCCTAGAGGAGGATCGAAAAGTAAAAGTGATGTTGTAAGGCAATTAATGCGAAAATTAGGTGATGAAATTATTGTTTACACCAAGACACAAGCTAAAGAACTTGGGTTAAAAATGCCAAACAAAATAATAAATGCCGCACCCAATGCTTTGTATTTCAAAAAAGATATGGCTACATCATTTAATAGTGAAAAAATAAATCATATTATTTATGTTGGTCGTTTATCTAAACCGAAAAAAGCATTCTTTTTAGTAAAGGCATTTCATAAGATATTAGATAATATTCCGAGTAATACTAATTTAATTATTGTTGGTGAAGGAGAGGAGAAGTCTTTGATTGAAAATTATGTTAATGAGTATAAAATTAATGATCGCGTATTAATTAAAGGCCATGTTTCAAACATTGAAACATTAAAACAATTTTATTCAGAATCTTTATTTAGTGTTTCGCCTGGTTATGTTGGTTTATCAATTACACAAAGTTTTAGTTTTGGAGTACCAATGATTATTTCTAAAAATGAAAATCATTCACCCGAAATAGAAGCCTCACAGGATGGAATTAATAGTTTGTTTTTTGACACTGATAATGAATCTTCATTAAGTGAAACTATCGTTGAGGTTTATAATCATAAATCAAAATGGATTGCAAAGAGAGAAGAAATATGTTTATTTTGCAAAAATACATACTCTACAGAGGCAATGGGACAAACATTTTTAAACATTTTGAAGTAAATGAGTTTAAGAAATATATTCATAGTCGTTTATTTATTGCTTAGCTCTATTCTTTTTGCATCATTTACCTGCGATGTTTATGTGTGGTTGTCGTTCTTTATCAGTTTTATTATAATTACACTTATTACGTATTATAATATATTTATTGAAGCAGAATATTCCCCATTTATTGCGGCTTATGTAGTTTTTAATTATTTATTTTTTTTGTTAGCGCCCATTATTCAAATAGGAAGTTTTACAGAAACTAATAATAGGTTTGCAACAAGAATGATTTATGATATAGGCTTAACGCTTCAGACCAATGGACTTATCATTTTATTTAATCTTATATTTTTTTCTTCGTATCTTTTTTTTAAGAAAAAATATAGAAACAAAATAACTAAAATTGTTGCACCAAAAAACGAAAAAAATCTACCATTAACCATCCTCATACTTTTTGTAATTAGCGTTGCTGTTTTATATTTCAGTATGGATTTTATGATGGATGAATTTTCTAGACCAAATTGGTTAAAATCTACCTATTCTGTATTTGAGCTTTTGGTTCAGAAAAAGGTGTTGTTTATGATTCCTTTAGCAATTATTGTTTTATGCTACCAATTCTATAAAAACCAAAGTAAAATAACGAACAATACTCTAATTCTCTTCTTTATTTTATTAGGCTCTTTTCTTTTATTATTGTGGTTTAAGAATCCGCTTACAGAAAAAAGAAATGCTTTAGGACCAATTTATATTGCATTAATTTTTCTTTTTTACCCTAAACTATTAAATACTAATGTTAAGATTATGTCATTTCTCTTCTTTGCGATGATATTACTATTTCCATTATTTCAAATTTTCACGCATATCGACTATTCTTTTGAAGCTATAATTAATAAGCCTAGCCTATTATCCAAAGAATTTACTGACGCAAAGTTTGCGACGACCTTTAACACTCTAAATTACGATGCCTTTTCTAATATATCCGCCACCATTGAATATGTTTCTAAAAATGGATTTGCGTATGGGTATCAACTTTTAAGTGGTTTATTATTTTTTGTTCCTAGAGCAATATGGTCTTCAAAACCAATATCTACCGGTGAACTTGTAGGTGACTTCATTATTGAACAATATGATTTTAATTTTAAAAACTTATCTAATCCACTTGTTTCGGAAGGATATATTAACTTTGGAATATTTGGAGTTATTCTATTATCGCTTATACTTGCATTTTTCATGGTTAGGTTATTAATTTGGCTTAACAGACCAGATCAACTTAAAAGGATTATTGCATTTTATTTTGCAATTCATCTATTGTTTTTACTAAGAGGAGATTTTACAAATGGATACGCTTATTTTATCGGAACTTTAATTGGAGTTTTAATCATACCAAAAATCATTCACAAAATAATTAATTTTGCACTAAAAAAAGAACAATGATTAAGGCCTCTGAAGATTTAAAATTCAAATTAATAAACCTAGGTTTAATTTTAATGTTTGCTTTGCCTTTGTTTCCTACAAACGTTAAGCCTTATATAATTGTCTTTGTTGGTGTTTCTGTATTAATAGGAAATATTGGTACGTCTTTTTATTTTGATATAAAGAAGTTTTTAATTAATAGCTCTATTTATCTTTTAATGGTATTGAGTTTAGTGTATTCCCAAAACATGGAGTACGGATTAGGTAAGTTAGAAACAATGGCCTCTCTTGTTATATTTCCTTTAATATTTGCATTATTTCCTAGGCGATATTTAGAAGATGTTTCTAAAAATTTTTATAAATATATTACGGTCTATTTTTTTGCTGTAGTGTTATTTAATTTAGTGTCATTTTTCTATCATAGCCTACATTATGGAAAAACCATTTTTATACATTATCCTACGGTAAATAGAATTGCACAAGGCCCTTATAATATTCATCCCATCTATTTGTCAATACATATTTGTGTTGCCCTACTGTTTTCATTTTTTATTTTAAGAAGATTAAAATCTAACTATAAAAGAGCAGCAATTATAGTCTTAGACATTTTATTAATAATTTTCTTATTCATTTTATTAAAAAAGGGACCGGTTATTGTTTTGGCATTTGTTTCTCTAATATTTGCACTTTTTCAAAGAAACAAAAAGGTATTATACCTTGCTTTATTGGTCATAATTTTAAATGTAGTTGCGATATTGAGTATTCCTGAGTATAGATCTAAATTTGCAGAACTTATAAAGATTGAACATGTAGATTCAGGAGGAACAACTTCAAGTAATATTCGGTATACCATTTACAGTATTGCTATAAAAAAAATGATTGAATCACCGATAATCGGATACGGAATAGGAGACAACAAAGATGTTCTTTTAGAAGAGTATAAAAAGGAATCTCAAATACTTTTTAATGAAAAATATAATTCCCACAATCAATACATAAGTTTTATGCTAGCGACTGGTATTGTAGGTTTATTGGCGTTTTTATTTTTTATTTCATACAATCTAGTTTATGCAATTAGATATAACAATCAGATATTAATTCTATTAATATTATTGTATGGATTAATGATGTCTTTTGAGAACATTTTAGAAAGAGAGGATGGTGTAATTTATTTCGGTTTCTTTATAGGATTTTTTGCATTATTATCTTATAATGAACAATTGAATAAAGACATTCCAAAGAGCAAAAATTTAGAGAATTAAACATGACGATAATTCATATTTTAGAGGATTATTCTATATTGAGTGGAGGCATAAGAACGGTTGTAAGAAATTTGCACCTAAAATTATTATCTCAAAATCATAATTCAATAATAGTAACACCGTATTTTGAAGATGGTGATGAGTCGTTAATAAAAATTCCTATAAGAAATAAACAACCTTGGGTTTACTCGAAGCATTTACAAACTATTTTGACTGAATTAAATTTAGAATCAAAAATTGACGTTATTCATATCCATGGAGTATGGATGTTTCCTCAATATTATGGATGTAAATTTGCAATAAAAAATAAGATTCCTTTTGTGATTTCTTTTCATGGTATGTTTGAACCGTGGTTATGGAAATCAGGATTTTTTAAGAAAAAGATATACACTAAATTTTTAACACAGCGCATCTTTAATCAAGCGACAGCAATTCATTCTATCACAAGTTCCGAAACAAATGATTTAAAAGCGCGATTTAAAAATGTTAGGGTAGTGGAGATTCCTAATTTAATAAGTTTACCAAAATTAGAAAAGCAAAGTGCAAGTAAACACAACCCAGATTACATTCTCTTTTTAGGTAGATTAGATCCAATTAAAGGTATTAACTTATTAATTGAAGCGTTTGCAGCGTTAGAAGATAGTAGCATAAAATTAAAAATAGCAGGTCCGGTTAATGAGTATCAAGACGAATTAAAAGTTCAAGTTGAAGATCTTTCGTTAGGAAATCGCGTAGAATTTTTGGGACTTGTTAATGGTTTAGAAAAACAAAGCTTGTATGAAAATGCATTGGTTTTTGTGTCACCATCTTTTTCTGAAGTAATAGGAATGGTGAATTTAGAAGCTGCAATTTATAAAACAGTTGTAATAACCACACATCAAACGGGTTTAGATAAAGAATGGTCTAATAACGGAGGGTTTCTAATAAACCCTAAAGTTAAAGAAATAAAAGGAGCTATTGAAACAGTTTTGAGTTGGGATGATTATACAAGGGAATTAAAAGAAAACCAATTACAAGAATTTGTATCAAAAAATTATTCATGGGAAAACAGATATCAAGATTGGGAAAACCTATACAAGTCTATTCGTAAAAATAATGAATAACACACAACATTTAAATAAGTTTAAATTGCCTGTTAATTTTAGAGGTAAATCTAAAGTAACCGTTCAAATTTGGTGGATTGTTCAGAGCATATTCTTTAGAATGTCTCCTCAGGTTATGTATGGTTGGAGGCGATTTCTACTAAGGGCTTTTGGTGCAAAAATTGGCAAAGGTGTTATTATAAGACCATCTACTCAAATCACTTATCCATGGAAAATTTCAATAGGCGATTATAGCTGGATAGGTGATGAGGTTGTTCTTTATTCATTGGGTGATATAGAAATAGGTTCAAATACTGTAATTTCACAAAGAAGTTATATTTGTACAGGTTCTCATTACTATGACTCTGAGAATTTTGATATTTATTCCCAGAAAATAACTATTGGTGATAAATGCTGGTTAGCTACAGACGTATATGTTGCACCAGGTATAACTATTGGGAACTTTACGGTCGTTGGTGCACGAAGTAGTGTTTTTAAGGACCTACCTTCTAACAAAGTTTGTATAGGTAATCCAGCAAAACCGTTTAAAGATAGAAGTTAACTGTGAAAATAAAATACATCACCTTTATTAGTCTTAACTATGCTCCAGAAGACTCAGCAATAGGATTATATTCTACACAATGGGTAGATTTTTTAAGAGAGTCTGGTTATGAGGTTACAGTAGTTACGGCTTTTCCATACTATCCTAAATGGGAAATATCTAAAGAATATAAACAAAAAAAGACTTTTTTAAAGGAAGACCTAAACGGAACTACCGTTTTAAGGTATAAACAATATGTACCTAAAAATCCTTCGTTTTTAAAACGTATTATTCATCTTTCAGATTTTACATTCGGGTCGTTTTTTAATCTATTTAAAATTAAGGAATGTGATTTGGTAATTTCTATAGTTCCATTTACAACCTCTGTTTTTTTAGGATACATTCAAAAAAAACGGTTTAAAGTGAAATTATGGACACACATTCAGGATTTTGAATTCGATGCAGCTCTACAAACAGGAGTTGGTAATAATAAAAACTTTATATTTTCTCTACTTTTTAAATTAGAAAAGTGGTTGTTTTCCAAGTCAGATGTTGCAAGTACTATAAGCTATAGTATGTTAAATAGACTCTCTGAAAAAACAAATGCGGAACAATTTTTTTTGCCAAACTGGATTGATAACGAGAAAATTAACCCAGAAAATTCTAAAAAACACCGCTATCTTGATTCTGAAAAAATTAAAATTTTATACTCGGGTAATATAGGTGATAAGCAAGATTGGGATGTCTTTATTCAGTTTTGTAAAGACATTGATAAAAAAAAATATGAAATAGTAGTTGTAGGTGATGGTTCTAAAAAAGAATGGGTCTGCAATGAAATCTTGCCTTTTGAGAATGTAAACTATTATCCACCAGTACCGTTTAAAGAATTATCAGATTTATTATGTAGTGCCGATGTACATATATTGTTTCAAAAACCAGATGTTATTGATACAGTAATGCCATCTAAGGTTTTAGGAATGATGGCAAGCACAAAACCATCTTTAATTATAGGTAATGATAAATCTGAAGTTAAATCTATTTTTGATGCATCTAAAGCTGGCTTATATTATTCAGAATATACTTCTGACGTTGTGAATGGCTTAAAACTTATAACAAGCGATATAGAAAAAGCACAAAAAGATGGAAAAGAAGCTCGAAACTATGTAATAGAAAATTTTTCAAAAGAAAAGATACTATCAAACATGTTAAAAAAGTTGAAATCTTTGTAAAATGTCTTGAAATCAACTACTAATATTGCTTTTTATTAATATTAGACCGAGTAATTAGTTATTATTTATCATTGTCATTGCCATATTTTTGTTTTAACTTTCAAAGTTAAAATGGTAATATTAGAGTTAATTACATCAATAGTTTAAGTTTGCAACTTATAAAACGCCCTAACCTAGACATAACTAAGAGCATTGAGTTTATTTAAGCACGGTAGATATTCAGGATATTTAAGACCTATTTCTTACATTATTGATTTAACAATCATCAATGGGGTTTCCGTATTTTATTTGCTTAATGGAAAAGATCCTATTATTTTTTTAACGATAATCTCAATAAGTTGGGTTTTATTGTCCGTATATTCTCGATTTTATGAGGTCTATAGATATACAAGACCAATTAATATTTTATCCCTTATAGTAAAACAATTCATTTTATTTTTACTCCTAGTTTTCGCCTTTTCGGGTTTGTATCACGAGTTAAATATATACCCAAGACCTATAGTAAAATATGCCTTATTATGTTTTTTACTAATTACAATTTTTAAGTTTACCATTTACTATTTGTTGCAGAAGTATAGAACATCCTTTGGAGGTAATTTTAGGACAACTGTTATATTAGGTTTAAATAAAAAAACGATAGCTTTAGATAACTTTTTTAATAAAAACCCCGAATACGGTTATTCACACCAAAGGACCTTTAATTTTAAGAACAAAGAACATTCTCTAGAGGAGTGTTTTAAATATATACTTGAAGAAAGTATAGATGAAATTTATTGTTCAATTTCAGAGCTTAGTAATTCTCAAATTGCCGACATTGTGGATTTCGCTGATAATAATCTTAAAATATTAAAATTTATTCCAGACAGTAAAGAGATATACTCTAAAAAATTGCGTTATGAGTATTACGATTATATTCCAGTACTCACGTTAAGAAATATTCCATTAGAAGATAATGTAAACACCTTTATAAAACGTGGTTTTGATATTATGTTTTCTAGCATAGTAATTATCTTTATTTTATCTTGGTTAACCCCAATTATTGCTTTTCTGATAAAATTAGAATCCAAAGGCACAGTGTTTTTTAAACAATCTAGAAATGGTTTTAACTATAAAGAGTTTGATTGTTATAAGTTCAGATCCATGATGCCAAATAAGGATGCTCATTTATACCAAGCTACTAGAGGTGATCAACGTGTAACTAGAGTAGGGAAGTTTATTAGAAAAACAAGTATTGACGAATTGCCGCAATTCTTTAATGTACTTTTTGGTGATATGTCTGTAGTTGGACCCAGACCGCATATGGTAAGCCATACCAATATGTATGCTAAAAAGATTGACAAATTTATGGTAAGACATTTTGTTAAACCTGGTATTACCGGTTTAGCGCAAACAAGTGGTTTTAGAGGAGAAGTTGAAACAGATAAGGATATTATTGGTAGAGTGAAATTAGATATTTTTTATATCGAAAACTGGTCCTTACTTCTAGATATTAAAATTATAATTCAAACCTTTATTAATGCTGTTAAAGGTGATGATAAAGCCTACTAGCCATCTTTTTAAATAACGGCTTTAAGTGCTGTGAGTTGTTTTTTGAAATCAAACTGAATGCTAGCTGTATCTTGAATAGCTGTTTTTAACTCTAAATTTAAATGCTGAGCAGATATAGACTTTAAAACAGTATTCAAATCATCGTAATTACCTTCATTTGCAACCCATCCTAAGCTGTTTTTCTTAATTAGGCCTTCACCTTCACCTCCTCCAAAATAAAGCATTGGGAGGCCTAATTTTGCATACTCAAATATTTTAGATGGTACAGAGCCATAAATTCTATTTAACAATGGTATAATGGTAAGGTCGTAGGTTAATAATACTTTGTGTAACTCATCTCTATTTACTCTACCATGGAAATAAAGAGGTAAATCTTTTTTAGAAGCTATTAAGTTTTTTATGGCTTCTTCTTCTGCGCCAGAACCATAAATATGAAATTCAATAGTTTCATAATCAATTTCGTTACAAAGTTTATGAATTCCTTGTGCTACACCTAATAAACCTGCATACACCATTTTTATCTTGCCGTTAGATGCTGATTTTTCCATTAATTTAGGCAGCTCAATTTCAGGGAAATTTCTATAAAGAAACAGTTGAGGTTTTGTGGTAATGGTTTTTACATGCGTAAGAATCTCATTACTTTGCCCCAAAATAAGATCTGCTTTTTTATAGTTGAAAGCTTCAAGTTTTTTTAGCATATTATAAGCAAAGCCTTCTTTTAAAGCACCTAATTCTAATCCTGCACTTGGCCATAAATCACTCACATTTAAGATTAATTTTCGTTTTTTAGACCTTAAAAAGAACATACACGTAAAGGATACTAAAAGTGGTGGAGATTGTACAATAACTTTATCCGGAATCTTATGCCACATAAAAAACCAAATCAAACTAAAGCTATAAGAAAGCATGGCAATTAAGCGAAGAAACTTATTTTTAGAAACAGAAGCATAAATCCATAATCGGTTTATTTTAATGCCATTTTCTATAGTTGTTGCGCTAAATTTTCCTTGATAAACTTTAAAAATTTTACCAGTTGGGTAATTAGGAAGCGGAGTTACAACACTAACGTCATAGTCGTTTTTTAAGCCCTCTGCCAAATGGTAAATACGATTTGAAGCTGCTCCAATTTCTGGTGGAAAATAGCTTGTTATAATCATTAATTGCTTCACTAATACTTTATTTTAAATGTGATGTGAATTGTTTTAATTTTCCCGATTTAGAACGTTTAAGTTCATTGACGCGCTTAAAGTTAATTGTAATATTAGGTTCGAGATAACGAATTACTTCTTTCTTAATACTTGTTTTTTCGGCTTCAGAGAGCTCAATTTTACTAACATAACTAATTTTAAAAGTATCCAATAAAGATTGTTCTACAATAAACTCTGAAACATTACCATCGTTTTCAATAACACTTTTGGTAATGTAATAAAATGTAAGTCCGGCTGCCTTTTTTCCACTTGGTAAAACCACAATATCATTGGTTCTCCCTATCAGTTTTTTAAGAATAGGATTCTTAATCGTACTGTTTTTAGATAAAATACCAATATCTCCAATGTCATATCTTATAAAAGGATGTGCTTTGTTATATAAAGATGTAATAACGATTCTGCCTTCTTCACCATATGGTAAAATGGTATTATTTTCATCTAAAATTTCAATGTAAAGTGTTTCACTATTAAGTTGCCATTCATCTTTTATATTCTGAAATGCAATAAGATCTAGTTCTGAAGCTCCATATTCGTTAATAACAGGCAATCCAAATTGTGTTTCGAGCAATAATTTATCATCATCAAATAACATCTCTGAAGTAACAACACAAGCTTTTAAACTAGGACAAGCTGATTTTAAAATGATGTTTTTACGCTTTAAATATTTGGCAAATTGCACAATTGAGCTCGTATAACCATTAATGTAGTCAAAATTTGTAGTTTTAAATTTCGCTAATGTGTTTTCAAATGCATCATCACTCAAATCAAATACCGAAAAACGAAATCTGTTACTAAAATAGTCCTTTATACGTTCTTTGTAATACCCTTTTTTATCTAATGGAATTCCATAAAAACGAGCTTGTTTAGAACTATTAAAATCAATTCCGTACCAACCAAACCTATTCATAATTTCTGCCCAAGTTAATGCATGGCACCATTTGTCTTTTGCAAAAATAAAAGGATCGCCAGAGCTACCAGATGTTTTATTTACATAGACATTTTTAGTGTTAAACCCATCGCTTAACCGTTGCTCTAAAGGTTGTTGTAAATGAGACTTGGTCATTATTGGCACAGAATTCCAATCGTTAATATCAATGGATGTACCTAAAGATTTGTAAAATGAATTATGTTCTAAATGATGAGAAATTATAGCTTTTCTCTGATTTTGTAGATATGCTTCAAATTCGATATCATTTTTACTTTGAATTTCAGCCAAAGCAGCCTTAGCCTTGTTAATGTCAAAGCCATTTACTTTTAAAGAAAAATCGAATAATTGCAAGGTGTATTTTGCCTTTAGGGTTATGAATTTATGATCTAGATAAGTTCTTTGGTAAAATAATTGTTTTTTAAGCTTAAAACCAATTATTTTTGCTCAAACAATTTTATAACATGAATATTTTAATACTTGGCTCTGGCGGAAGAGAGCACACATTTGCGTGGAAATTAGCACAAAGTAACCGTTGCAATGCACTATTTGTGGCTCCAGGAAACTCAGGAACTGAAGCTATTGCTACAAACTTAAATATTGGTGTTACTGATTTTAATGCTATTAAAACGGCAGTTTTAGAACACAAAATTGATTTAGTTGTTGTTGGACCAGAAGATCCTTTAGTGCAAGGCATTCATGATTTCTTTTTACAAGACGAAGCTATAAAACATGTTGCGGTTATTGGACCTCAAAAAGCAGCTGCAGAATTAGAAGGCAGCAAGGAATTTGCTAAAGAATTTATGATGCGTCATAACATTCCAACAGCAGCTTATGAAAGTTTTACAAAAGCGACAGTAGAAGCTGGATACAAGTTTTTAGAAACGTTAAACGCTCCTTATGTTTTAAAAGCTGATGGTTTGGCTGCTGGTAAAGGAGTTTTAATTCTTAATGACTTACAAGAGGCTAAAGACGAACTAAAAAGTATGCTTGTTGATTCTAAATTTGGTGAGGCAAGTACCAAAGTAGTTATTGAGGAGTTTTTAGATGGTATTGAATTAAGCTGTTTTGTTTTAACGGACGGAAAAGATTATAAAATTCTGCCAACTGCTAAGGATTATAAACGAATAGGTGAAGGAGATACAGGATTAAATACAGGAGGTATGGGAGCGGTTTCTCCTGTACCATTTGCAACAAAAGAATTTTTAGATAAAATAGAAAATCAAGTTGTAAAACCTACTGTTGAAGGTTTAAAGAAAGATAATATACCTTATGTTGGTTTCATTTTTATTGGTTTAATAAAGGTTGGAGACGATCCTAAAGTGATCGAATACAATGTAAGAATGGGAGATCCTGAAACAGAAGTGGTGTTACCAAGATTAAAAACGGATTTAGTTACCGTTTTTGAAGCCATGGCCAACCAAACTTTATCACAAGTTGATATTGATATAGATGAACGCGCGGCAACAACAGTAATGTTAGTGTCTGGTGGTTATCCTGAAGCTTATGAGAAAGGTAAAGAAATTACAGGTATAGAAAGCATTACCGATTCTTTAGTATTTCATGCCGGAGCGATTAAAAAAGAAGGTAAAGTTGTAACTTCCGGTGGACGAGTAATGGCAATTACATCTTACGGAGATACTTACCAAGAAGCCATAAAAAAATCTTATCAAAGTATAGATAAACTACATTTTGATAAGATATATTACCGTAAGGATATTGGTTTTGACCTATAAGAAAGAGTGAGAAGAAATACTTTTATCTTCTTCTCCATTAGCATCATATTTTTTAAGCTCTAGCATCCAATAAACCATTGCAACGAAGCCAATAGCCATAAAAATCCATGAGAAAATATTAGCAGAAAACCAGTTTTCTAACTCTAATGCTCTAAGTGCATCAAAAGGTGCAAATAATACATTTACAAATAAATCAGCTATTCCATTAAAGAAATCTTTCATAACTTTATAAATTTACACCAATTCTAATGTCGAATTGGGATTGAAAAGCAAAAATACAAAAACTGTTAATGATTACAAGCATTTTTAGTAAATCTAAGCCTATAAACTTCATAATTGTTGCTGTTTATGTCGCTTTACTTTTTGTATTTACTAATTACACTTTGCTGTTTTCAACTTTAAATACCAGCCTTTCTACACTGTTAAATGGTGTAATTACTTTGTTTTTAATCTTTTTGCTAGATTTTATAGTTTCAAAAAATAATTTAACCCAAAGAAACAGTTATGCTATAATGACCTTTGGTTTGCTTTTTGGCATGTTTCCGGAGGCAATGACGCATTTCGATTTATTACTATCAACACTATTTATACTTTTTGCGTTAAGGAGATTAATTAGTCTGCATTCTAAGTTAAATATTAAAAAAAAATTGTTTGATGCGGCTTTTTGGATTGCAATAGCATCGTTATTCTTCTTTTGGTCAATATTGTTTTTTGCCTTAGTTATTGTAGCGTTAATTTACTATTCACAAAATGATTTTAAAAACATAATCGTTCCGTTTACCGGTATTGCTACAGCATTAATTTTGCTCTTAATGTATAATATTGTAGTGTATGATGTCTATTTTAGACCTTCAGATTTTGAACGTTATGCCAGTTTAGATTTTACAGCTTATAATAGTAAAGAGAGTATTCTTAAATTCACTGTTCTGTTTAGTTCATTTGTTTGGACATTTATCTATTATTTTAGAATAATACCAGATAAGAATAAAAAATTAAAACCCTCATATTTTATTATAGCTTGGGCTTCAATTATTGCGATTTTAGTTGCAATTATATCTCCTGTGAAAAATGGAAGTGAATATTTGTTTTTATTTGCACCGTTTTCAATAATTATGGCCAACTATATCGAAGTCATTTCAGAACGTCGATTTAAAGAAGTATTTGTAGCGCTATTGGTATTAACACCAATTATTAGTTTATTGCTGTAATTTATTACCAAAAGCTAAATCACCAGCATCACCTAAACCAGGAATAATATAGCCCTTATCATTAAGTTTCTCATCTATGGTGGCTATCCATAGCTTTGTATCTGCTCTAAAAGCTTTAGAGACATAATCAACACCTTGTTGTGCTCCAATAACACTTACTAAATGAATTTCTTTAGGTGTTCCAAAGGGTTTTAAAGCTTCAAAAGTAGCAACCATTGATTGCCCTGTGGCTAACATTGGATCTGCTAAAATTAAGATTTTGCCATCCAAGTTAGGGCAGGCTAAATATTCTACAATAATCTCAAAGCTTTCAGGATTGTTTTTATGTTGTCTGTATGCTGAAATGAAAGCGTTTTCTGCTGCATCAAAATAATTTAATAAACCATTATGTAGTGGAACTCCAGCTCTTAAAATTGAGCACAACACAATATCACTTTGGTGTAAAACCGTTTCTGAATTACCTAAAGGGGTTTCAATGGTATGCGTTTCAAACTGAAGTGATTTACTTAATTCGTAACCAATGATTTCGCCTATACGTTCAATATTCCTGCGAAAACGCATGCTATCTTTTTGAACGGTTTTATCTCGCAATTCAGACATAAAAGTATTAAGAATTGATGGTGTCTCAGAAAGGTTATTAATTTGCATATATTGGAAATTTGTTCAGTTGTTAAAGTTAATAATTCCTGCTCTATTTCTATTTAATATTTGTTTTTAAAAATTTAGATGTAAAAATAAATTTCGCAAAAAGAACCACAACCTTAGTCTGTAAAGTTATTATGTTGCTGAAAGAATTTACAACTTAATAAATTCATGTATTTTTGTAAATAATAAAACGATTTCATTATGTTTTCACAAAAAGCAAACGCAATTTTTCAGGACGTTATTAAAACCTATAAAGTTTTAAATACAGTTGATCAACCTTTTACAAACAAGTATGATAAAAACGACGATCTTATCGCACATTTATTATATAGAAAATCTTGGATTGATACTGTGCAATGGGCTTACGAAGATATTATTAGAGACCCAAACATTGATCCTGTTGCGGCTTTAAAGTTAAAACGTATGATTGATGCGTCTAATCAAGATAGAACAGATACTGTTGAATATATTGACAGCTATTTTCTTGATAAATATAAAGATGTATCTGTAAAACCAGACGCAAAGATTAATTCTGAAAGTCCTGCATGGGCAATAGATCGTTTATCAATTTTGGCCTTAAAAATTTATCATATGCATCTTGAAACCGTAAGGGAAAATGCTAGTGATGCACATAAAGCTGCTTGTCAAACAAAATTAAACGTGTTGCTAGAGCAACGCGTAGATTTAAGTACAGCCATTGATGATATGCTTAACGATATCTCAAATGGTGATAAGTACATGAAAGTTTATAAGCAAATGAAAATGTATAATGACGATGAACTTAATCCTGTTTTAAGAGGACAGAAATAATCTTTTGTCATTATAAAACGAATTGAATAATCTCCGTTTGAGATGTCTCAATTTTGCTACATATGACAGTTCTAAAATATGTCTAATAAACCAAAACATATACTGGTTCTTAGGTTTTCTGCTATGGGAGACGTTGCGATGACAGTGCCCGTTTTGCGAGCGCTCATTACACAATATCCAGAGTTGAAAATCACAGTGGTTACAAGGGGTTTTTTTAAACCATTTTTTCAAGATTTAGAAAATGTAACTGTTTATAAAGCTGATTTTAAGGGAGAACATAAGGGAGTTTTAGGACTCTATAAACTCTCTAAAGAATTAAAAAAGCTTCAGTTTGATGCGGTTGCAGACTTACACAATGTATTACGTAGTAAAATCTTGAAATTATTTTTCTTCGGAAAAAAAGTAGTGCAATTAGATAAGGGTAGAGCTGAAAAAAAAGCATTAACATCCGGACAATCTTTTCAGCAATTAAAAACGACACACCAACGCTATGCTGAGGTGTTTGAAGCATTAGGTTATTATGTAGATTTATCGCAACCTACATTTTCAAAATTAAAACCTTTATCAGAGAATTTAAACGCTTTTATTTCAAATAAAGACTATAAAACTATAGGTATTGCGCCTTTTGCAGCGCATCAAAGTAAGATGTATCCTATAGCACAGATGAAAGCTGTAATTTCTGAGCTTTCAACAAGTTATAACGTTATTTTATTTGGTGGAGGTGCAAGAGAAATTGAGGTGTTAAATCAGCTTGAAACCGAATATAGCAATGTGAAATCCGTAGCAGGAAAACTAAATTTAGAAGATGAATTAAGACTCATTTCAAATTTAGATCTCATGTTATCTATGGATTCTGGTAATGCACACATTGCAGCCATGTTAGGCAAAAAAGTGATTACTATTTGGGGAGTAACGCACCCTTTTGCTGGTTTTGCTCCTTTCAATCAACCAAAAGATTTTGCTTTGACAGCAAATAGAGAACAGTACCCATTAATTCCTACCTCGATTTATGGGAATAAATTTCCTGAAGGTTATGAGAACGCAGCTGGTAGTATTTCTGTTGAGGACATAGTTGCTAAAATTAGAGCGACTATTTAGGTCTAACTATAAAGATATAACCATAACAGTAAACTAAGATTGAAATCATTATAAACAGTTAATTTATAATCTTCTTTGTTACAAGAATATTACCTTCTAAAGTTATAGAAATAAGATATAGTCCCTTAGAGAATTGAAAGCTTTCGTTGATATTACGAATTTGTCCTTTAGATTTATAAAAGACAATCTCTTTTCCATTTAAATCATAAACTGTAATGGCCTTTATATCAGATTCAGATGTCACATTTAACATACCATCTTTTACATAAGCAAAAGTGTTAGAATTATTAATGTCACTAGTAGAAAGAGATGAGGATGTATACCTAAGAAGAAATCGGTCATTTGAGACTCCAACTTCCCCTAAAAATGTATACGGTGATGCTCTTAAGTTATGGATCACTCCAGTGTTGGTGTCTTCTATATAAATACTTTGGCCTTCATCTACAAACAGGCTTCCTTTTACATTACCAATTGCAATTTTATAAATTCCATTTTCGGTTAAATTATAACCTAATGGTACTGTATTTGTTTCTATAAATGGTAAAGGGAGTCCTTGTATCGCTAATTTTTCATTTTGAGAGGTTAAAGAATATAAATTGAGACCTGTATTGTTAGTATAAGCATCAAAAAGCCTATCTTTTCCTTCAGTCGCTCCATCTGCATAGCCTATTAAAGTACTTGAAGCTGTATTGTTTTCATTGGCTAAGCTTAACCATATTAGTTGTTTTTCTGTTTCTAATTGTTCTTCTTGATTTGAACTTCTATAAAATTGAGAATTATCAAAACTGTTTTCGTTAATATCATAGCGCATATTATTGGTAAAATTAATGGTCGATGATGTACCTGCAGATCCTTCTAAAACTTGCACAAAGAAAGCTTGTCCAGATGCAATATTCCCATCAAAATCATCTGATGGATCTGAACCTCCAAGATGGTTCCAGGTTACATATTGGTTTCCATAATTCACAGCGAAATTTTCGTAATATGGTTGGTTTTCAATAACTGATGCTTCTTGAGTATGCGTCCACACATATACACTACCTTCAATTGTAGTATTATCTGCTAAAAATTTATTAGTATTTAAAGCTGAAGGATATGGGTTTCCGATTAAATTCCAATGTTTATCATTAACATCTTGAGTTCCACTATTTGTTTTATACACAGTCCATGGAATATTTCCATTGTTGGGTAAGCCAGAAAATGTTGTTGTAAAAGAGGTTGTAGAAGGTGCTCTTGCAATGAAACCTTTACCTACTGGCATTGTACCACTTGCTGTTACCCAATTTCCAAGGGTTCCATTTGCATTGGTATCGTTTGTGTGCCATTCATATTTTAAGTCACCAGGTATATTAGATATATTAAAATTTAGTACTGGTGATGACCAATACACATAATCATATGCATGTAAATTATTAACCGTTCGTTCTACCTTAATTTCACCACTATTTATGACATCATTAATCTGAACTAAACTAGCATTATTTTCTAAAATAAAGGAACCTGAAGGTAAAGCATTTGTAGCGTTTCCATCTCCGTCAAATCCTGCTGGTATGGCAGATTCAACCATGATTTCATTATAAAGTGTTATTGTTGATCCGGAAGGAATAATAACACTTTTACCTGCTGGGACTGCACAATCACAGCCTACCAAATCTACAGTTTCGTTATAATCATCTGAAAAAATTAAATGTCGATCCTCATCGTTGATTGTTATGTCATTATATATAGTTGGTAATACCCAATTTGAACCATCCCAATAACTCGGTGTACCGCCTTTATTAATTGTAAAAGGTATATCTACAGCTCCATAGCCATTTTCAACTCTTACTCTGTAGTTTACATCTACTAAATCAGCGTCAGTTAAGCCAGCTTCTATGGTAAGGGTATTAGAGTCATCATTTAGTAAATCTATATTATTTTTAAACCATCTATAATGAATGGTTTCTTTTGTGTCACTAGTAGGAGCTTCTACATTTCCATCAACATTAAAAACGAGATCCGAAATTGTTGGTAATCTACAAACAAACCTAGAAATTGGAGCCTCATTAATAATTGGTGATTTAATGTCGAAGGCAGCCTTGTTATAAGCCATAAAAGCCATGTCAGATGATCCACCAGCTCCCATATTAATATTGTCAATGTCTGTAATATCTCCATTGCTAGATCCATCAATGCCAAAATCCTCTAGGCTAAAAGCAGCCATTCTAAAACCTCTGTTTTGTCCATTCCCAAAAGATGCGGTGGTTGGTATAGCGGTTTCGAATGTTGAACCAGAAGAATAATCTAATCTATAAAAATCTACTTTCCATTGATATAATCTATTATTGTTATTATTAATAAAAGCTAATTTAACAGGTCTTCCAACCACATTACCATCAACGTCTGCATAATAATACACATCACTACCTCCAGGTTGTGCTATTTGTGTGATTAACAGGTCTGGAACACCATCATTAACAGCACCAATATCTCCGTTGCCACTATAAAATCTTATATCAGCTTGGTTGTTAAAGTTAGCGATACCTGTACCCATATCTAGACCTTTTATACCATCAATAATAACATCATATACGGTTTTTCTCACGGTATTGTTTAATACTATAGTACCAGTACTACCATCAATTTTATCTGCAAAACCTATATAGTTGTTTGAGTTAGGTTTTCCGCTAACACCATTGGTAGAATAGGCTTTAAAATCTTGACTAACATACTCAGTACTAGTGGCAGATACATCTACTCCTAAACTTGCTAATTCTGTTTCTAATAGGTTGTCGTTTACTCCCGTAGAAAATATTATGTCATTACCGCCATAATTCATCTTAAAGCCTAATAGTTCATGGCTATCATTTGGCCAAGTAGAAGTGTCGCCAGAAACAAAATCAGAAGATTCCCAGAAACCAGTACCATTATTATTTTGGTCCCAAGTGGTGTAAACTTCTCTAACTCTATATGTACTGCTGTCTGTAACGGACTTACTTGATGGTCCAACATAATTAAAACTTCTATTAACGCCCGAATCAAATGTTGCTGAGCCAATAGAGAGTGTACTTGTAGTGTCACCTGAAGCTTCAGTATTACTTCTTGTTATTACAAAAGTCATTTCTGTACTACTTACAAAGGTTTTGCTTCCTATGCTAATATTAGGCAAACTAATACTAGACGCAAGACCAGAAGTAAATCCTGTGCCAATAATAGTAACTTCACTACTAGTTGTAACTCGTGTAGGAAACACGTTGGTTACAGTTTGACTTGTTGCAGTATTTGCATTAAAACATAAAATAGTTAAAACGAAGAACTGTACTAAACTAAGACACTTTAATGTGCGAGTAGTTTTAAATTTCATAAGTAGGGTAGTTATATTTTATATTCAGCTTTATCAAGAAACGCTAATTTGGTATAATGATCTTGATTTAGGTTGTTGAGGGGTGACAAATATGCGAAAAAAAATCCGATGAAAAAACAAATAATCAGTTAAAACGTATAAATAATCAGTTAAAAAGCTTTTTTGTGACAGATTTTAAAACATTTTTTCGTGGTTTTTGCACAAATAATAATTAAATAATAGGTATTAATATTGTTAAATTTTATTTCTAGTTGTGATTTTAGTAGAGAACACTAGAGTTATATATTGTTAAAAATGAGCTCTTTATTTTAAGTTTCTACGTCTGTTATTGTTTAATCGGAGAATAGTATTTACACTATAAAACTCGAACCTATAGATACTATTTAATAAAAAAGATTGGTTTTATAATATGAGACAGATGGTGTTTATCTAAAACAAACTAGATGTCGGGCAGGAAAGTCCTAAAAGCTTATATAATTCATGTAAGCTTCAGGGAAATATATTATCTAAGGTGTAATCTATTTTAAACGATTAGGTGTCTATTTCTTTATAACAGGAACACTTTTAGTATTTCCATATAAGCCTATGACTTTTAAAAAGTAAATACCTTCACTAATCCTAGAAAGATCTAAATAGTTGACCTCAGGTTTAGATAAAATTAACTGCCCTAAATTATTAAACAACTGTAATGATTTTATGGTTGTTTCAGACTTTACATGAATAACACTTGTTGTTGGATTTGGATACACTTCTATAGCTGCAATTTCCTTATCTTTAATCGATAAATTCTCTGAATTGAAAACTATTTCAAACCTATCTTTAAATTCTCCCATTTCTGAATAAAAACTGTAGTGTTCAGCATTTAAGTTATGGACTACATTTAATAATTTATCACGTAGATAAATGGTATTATTTGTTAAGAAACCTCCTTCTAATTGTGGAATAGAAATAGTGTAAACGGTAGTATCATCTACTCCCGAATAATATGCAAACGGTATAACTTCATTGAGATTTAAATCACTTGGATTTTTCCCTTGAATCGCAAATCTTCTGGTATCATTTTCAATTTCTGTAAATAAAATTGAGGTGTTCCCACCATACAGACTTCGAGTGGCATCAAAAGAAAAACCATCAAAACCGCTAGTAGCACCATCAACATAAGCGATAAGTATTTGGTTGAAAATACCGCTTTCAGTAGTAAGGTTTAACCACAATCTATTAGTATTTGTTGTATTAGAATTTCTGAAAAACTGATTATTACTTATTAAATCCGCTTTACGCATACTATTATTAAACGTTAATGTTCCGTTAGATAAGCCTTTTACAAAAAACCCTTGACCAGAAGGAATTGTGTTATCACTGTTAGGAATATTATTGTCTGTTAAAGTACCACTACCAGCAATATTACCACTGCCAACAGTAATAATGGCATAATCGTTTGCATTAAAGTTTAAACCTTGATTACCATCGTTGTTGTTATCTGGAGGACTAGCATGAGACCATAAATACGCAGACCCACCAATAAGACCAGAGTTTAATGCATATAGATTATCAAAATCTATAGCACTAGGATAAGGATTCCCTATGAAGTTCCAATCGTTATCAGTAGCCAAACCATTAACATAAATAGGTGTTTCTATAATAGCATTATTAAATGCACCTTCAAAAGTGGCTAGATAAGCACCTGGGAAAACACCAATAGGAGAAACAGTTGCCGCATAACCTACACCTGGAGTCATAATCGATCCTGCTGTTGCTATTTGCCAGTCATTACCATCATCATCAATATCATCGCTACCAAGAATTGTGTTATTAGAACTATCTAAATATTGATCTAAATAGTTTTGTGCATTGTACCAAAAACGTCTATTTGCTGGAGCAATATCTAAAGCATCACCAATAGTTTCATCCACAATTGGAGAACTCCAATAGGTATAATCATACCAATTATTAACAACAGTGGTCTGTTTATTTACAAGCGCATTACCTCCAGGATTAAGAATAAATGCATTTTCTAAATCTAAATTCTGAACAAATGCTCCATGAGTTTCTACCCAAAGATTTCCACTGATAGAGGCTATGCTTTGTACTTCTACATAGGTTGCATTTTGTATAAAAAGTGTCGCACCTGCATTTACAACTAATTCACAGGCACTAAAACTTCCGTTAAGTAGAGTATCATAATTGCCATTAATTATGGCTTCTGTATTAATATCTGGATTACCATTGCTCCATGTTGTGCCGTTCCAAGTGGTACTACTAGAACAACCACAAGCAAGCACAATACTTTCTTGATAAGATAAACTACCACACTCATTAGATACCATATGTGTTACGACATAAGTGCCTGATCCAGGAAAGGTATAGCTTGGGTTGGTGTTTGCTAAATCAGTACCAGAACCTGAAACATCTACTACACCATCATTGTCAAAATCCCATTCATGAGTTTCGTAAGTTTCAGTAGCTTGAAAAGTATATTCTAAACAGTCTGATAAAGAAGTCGTCGTAAATGTTGCATCTGTTGGTGCTTCATTTAAAACTGTAATATTGACTGTAACCGTATTATCAGGGTCATTTATATTATTTAAGGCTGTAGACGCAGGTGTTGTGGTAGTATTTACATACGTCACCGGAAACGTTCTGCGCAACTCTAATTCTATTGAGTTTTCAAGGTTACTTAGTGTTATTATAGAACCATTGCTATTTATAGCATTTATGGTATAATTTACAGATGCTAGTAGTGTATTTAATATGCCGTCTGTATAAATACTTGTAGTATCATCTAAATCTGTTAATTGAATTCCGTTGGTAATATCCCACCATTCGTATTGCATATTAGAGACTGAGCATAAATCTATACCAATGCTTTGGGTGGCACCACAATCTACAATGTAATTATTTGGTGTATCTTGTAAATGGTCTTCTATTAATTCTACTCTGTCTAATGCCAAGAAATAATATTCTCGAGCGGTCGCATAAGGTCTACCAGAATTAATATAACTATTCCCTATGGCGTGGCTAAAAACTAAAAACGAATTAGAATTATCTATGGTTGAAGGTGAATTAAATGTAGTCACGGTTTGAGACCAATTAAAATCTATCGCATCATCATTAATAAGTAAGGTACTATTATTGAAGAAATTATTGTTTACAGTATTACTCACGGTAATTAACTGTGTGTCTCTATCATGTACATATGAAAGATTGTAATAATTTGTAGCATTGTCACTTAAACTAACATCCAAACCAATATTGGGTTGCGTATTATTAGATGGTGTGTTTGTGCCAACATAGGCTGGATCTATACCATCACTTTTATGATATGACAGAAGGTATTTTACATTGGGTTGTAATGTAACAGCTGTCATAGTACTTTCGGATTCAAATGCTGAGTTAGGACCAGAATTATAAGGAAACTGATTTCCATAAAAATTAAGTCTTCCACTAGATGGATCTGTATTTGGTAAAGACGTAGTATTTCTACCTATACTGAAACCTAAACCAGAAGAGTCACATGTGCTATTGTCGTCTAACATCCACTCCGTTGTTCCAAACTTAAATCGCCATCCTGGTATGGTATTAACATTGTTACCACTAGAATGTCCATATAAAATACAAAAACGAGAAGGGTTATCTAAAAAATCAATTTCTGGGTTACAAATTAAATTACAATCACTTGTATTTATACATCCAAAATTTGGACACATTATCACTTTAATGTTTACAAAAGTGTTATTTCCTAAATTGCCATTAGTATCTTTTGGTAGGTAAATTAACTGGAGATCTCCTACAAAATTAGGTGTAATTATAAAAGTTCTATTTGGTGCAACACCTGTAAAAGTTGTAATTAAACTACCATTTAAACTTAAGTTAGAAACTTCTAAAGCTAAACCAAGACTAGATATATCATTACTTAATAAATCTTGTTCAAGGATATTTAATGTATTTCCCTGGCAATTTTCAACTGTTGGTTGTGTAATTGGGTTTTCAAAATCATTGATTCCAAAAACTTGAGCCTCACAACCTGAATAAGCGATAACATTACTAGTGTTATTGGTTATAGCAGTAATAATAGCAGGATTTCCAAACTCAATGATGTTATTATTTCCAAATTGAGTTGATAGATTATAATTTAAACTACAAAGAATATCAAACTCTTGAGAGAGCGGTCTTCTTGAAGTTTCAGCAGCAATGGCATATGCCATTATAAAATCGTTAAGTGGATAGTTACAGTCATTATTTAAATCTACATGACTTAAACTTGATCCATTAGAAAAAACCTGTGGTGAATGAACAGGTAAATTATTATCTCCTAATCTTATTTCGGAGGTACTTGGACAGCCATTTGTTATGGTGTTAATAGAGACCGCACTATTAAAACTCCAGTCTAATCCTGTAGATACAATCAAATCATCATTTGTATCTGTATGCAGTAAATTATCATATTTTAAAAAAGCCCTTCCATTTTTTGGGTTTCCTAATTCGTCTATACCTGAAGCAAAACCTAAAGCATGCATTATCTCGTGCAATAACACAGCATACATATCAAATGTATTTGTTCCAGTAATTCCAGAAGGGTTATTAAAGTCGCTGTACCAAGAATGAAAAAAGTTAACTCGTATTAAACCATCCCAGTTATCAGGATCATTAAATCCCGAATTAATAGCTTTCCATACTTCACCTTCTACAATGGTACCTGCTGCAGCACCTAAGTAATCATAATATGAAGATGCTGATGCCAATACACCACTGTTAACAGACATGGATTGCAACTCTATCTTTACAGGCTCTGTAACACCTGTTGATGGATTTTCTATAATTATCTGCTCTAAATCTGCAAAAATCTGTGCAATGACATTTCTATAACCGGAATTACTATTAAAATCTTGGATGCTATTGTCGGTAATAAGGTCTGTTAAATAAATTGCAAACAAACCTTCTGGGCTAATATAATCTGGAGCTAAGGGTAATGCCCTTTGTTGACCAGCAATATTAGGGTTTATATTTTTTTGTTTTTCATTACCAAAACGATCTACAAAAATATTATCTGGATTATCCGTTGTATGAAAAGAGCTTCTTGATTGAGCCGTCTGACTAGTATCCTCTAACTCACCACAAGTAAAAACTGATAATTCTTGATTTTGTGCAACTAAATTAAACTGAAATAAGAAAAAACAGATAACATAAAAATACTTCATAAACCCAAACACTACTATAAGCTCACAAAAGTATAAAAACGACATTCGCTTGTAAGCTTTTTCTGTATCAAAAGTGGTTTTTATCGTTGTATTGTTAAATAACCTCAAACAGTTTTCCTGGTAAAGGTCTTACAACACCTTTCAATTCCATGTTCAATAAAATACCTGCTATTTTATACGTTGGCATTTCACATTTAATGGCAATGACATCCAACAACTCTTTGTTATTTTCTTTTAGAAAGTTATAAATAATTTTTTCATCGGGTTCTAGTTCTACAAATAATTGTTGTTGAACTACTGTTTTTTTGTCAGATTCTAATTCCCAATTTAACATATAAGGCACATCTAACGGATTGGATAGTAAATGGGCTTTCTGAAATTTTATTAAATTATTACAACCCACACTTTGGCTATCAGTAGTTCTTCCTGGAACAGCAAAGACTTCTCTATTGTAAGAATTAGCAATATCAGCTGTGACTAAACTGCCTCCTTTTTCGGCAGATTCTATAACTATTGTAGCTTCACTAAGTCCTGCGATAATTCGGTTTCGTTTTAAAAAGTTATTTCTATCAAAGGTATCTGTACTCCAAAAATCAGTATAAAACCCTCCATGGTTTTCAATATCTGCCATGTATTTTTTGTGCACTTTAGGATAAATCTGATTGAGGCCATGTGCCAAACAGCCAATAGTTTGTAAATTCTGTTTTACAGCTGCCTTATGAGCTGTAATGTCTGTGCCATAGGCAAAGCCCGAGACAATTATGGGGTTAAATGGCGATAAAGCTTCTACTAATTTTTCACAAAACGCAATGCCACTTGTGGTGATTTTTCGAGCACCAACAATACTAATGATACGTTGTTGTTTTATATTAATATTACCAGATTGAAATAATACAATCGGACCGTCAATACAGTGTTTTAAACGTTCAGGATAAGTGTCTTCAGTAAAATAATGCGCAATAATGTTGTTATCTTTTATAAATTTCAATTCGCGTTCAGCTTCTTCGAGATGGTTTTTATCAAAAAGACCTTGTATTGTGATGGTTCCAATCCCATCAATTTTTAAAAGCTTCACTTTTTTTTCGTTTAAAACCGCTTCTGCAGATCCACAATGATTAATTAGTTTTTTGGCTGTTGTTGCACCAATTTTGGGCACATGCTGTAAGGCTAATGCATAAATAAGTTGTTGGTCTGTCATTGAAAATTAAGTACTTGAAGATATTAATCATCTATTTACGAATATAATTATTTAATTTTTAATGTGGATAATCTCAATGGTTAGAGAATTGTGCATAAGCATCTACAATTTTTGGTGCGTATCCTCTTAAAAAAATAATATTCAATATTTTTTTACTTGAAATTCTAAGAAAATCAATCACATAGAGGACTATTTTTTTTTGATGTTAATAACTAAGTCAGACTTAATTTTGTTCAGAAACAAAAATTTCTAACTTTGCGTCTATATGCAGTTAGAGACTTACATTAGCGACCTTTTATACCGTTACGATTGTGTTACTGTTCCTGAATTTGGAGCCTTTTTAACACAACGCACATCGGCAAAAATACACGAATCTACAGATACGTTTTATCCACCAAAAAAAGCATTGTCTTTTAATGAACAGTTGCAGCAAAATGATGGCTTGTTAGCTAATTATATTGCTGAGGTTGAAAAAATACCTTACACAACTGCTATAAATAAAATATCAAAGCATATAAAATCAATTAAGTCGTATTTGGTTGAAGGGGAAACTATTCAATTTAAAAATATTGGCGAGTTGGTGTTAAATGCAGATGGGAAAATTCAATTTAATCCATCTAATCAAATAAACTACTTAACAGACGCTTTTGGTTTATCACACTTTAAATCTGTTGATGTTAATAGAGAAATCTATTTAGAGAATGTTGAGTCTATTGAAGTAAACTCACCTATTATACTAACTCCAGAAAAACGTGCTAATCGTAATTGGATGAAATACGCTGCTGCAGCTGTGTTTTTACTAGGTTTTGGTGGTTTTGGTGCTGTGACTTATTACAACAACAATTCTATTGAAAATCACAACCAATTAGCACAAGAGCAAGCTAACGAGCAACTCGATGCTAAGGTGCAAGAAGCTACTTTTGTTATTAGTAATCCATTACCTGCTGCGACCTTATCTTTAGAAAAGCAGAGTGGTAATTACCATATTGTTGCTGGTGCTTTTAGAGTGGAGGCTAATTCTGATAAAAAGGTAAGTCAACTTAGAAGTAAAGGCTATAAAGCACGTAAAATTGGTGCTAATCGTTATGGGTTGCACGAGGTAGTATATGGAAGTTACGCAACAAGAGCGGAGGCACAGGACGAGCTTTATAAAATTCGTCGTGAGCACAACCGTGATGCTTGGTTGTTAATTAAGGCGCTTAAGTAATTTTCTTACAATATTTGTTTTTCTACTTTATTTAAGAATTAGGATTATTTTTTCGATTCAAATGTCTTCAATTTATATTTAATTGTACGGATGGCCTTGTTTTCATTTTAAAGGTGCTATTTCATTGTTTTGTACTTGAATTTTTTTAACTAATAATGTTGCGCATTCATTCTAAAAATGGCTCTATCTTTGCACAAATTTTATAATCCTTATGCCATCAAGAACCGCATTTCAGTCTAAAACTATAGTTACCGATTTAGTGTTACCAAGTGAAACCAATCCTATCAATAATTTATTTGGTGGTGAGTTGTTGGCTCGTATGGATAGAGCAGCTAGTATTTCTGCGAGAAGGCATTCTAGACGTATTGTAGTGACCGCTTCTGTAAATCATGTTGCTTTTAATAGAGCTATACCTTTAGGTAGTGTGGTAATGATTGAAGCTAAAGTGTCTAGAGCATTTAATTCTTCTATGGAAGTATATATGGATGTTTGGATTGAAGATAGAGAGTCTGGCGAACGCGTTAAGGCTAATGAAGCTATTTATACCTTTGTTGCTGTAAATGAAACAGGGCATCCTGTAAAAGTGCCTGAGCTTGTCCCTGAAACTGAACTAGAAATAGAACGTTTTGATGCTGCATTAAGGCGTAAGCAATTGAGTTTACTTTTAGCTGGAAAAATGAAACCTGCTGATGCTACTGAACTTAAAGCACTTTTTGAGTAGTAACTTAAAACTTAGCTAACCAAGGTTCTGGATCTAATACTTGATCATTTTTATAGATTCTGAACCCTAATAGTGTTTCTCCTGTTGCTTTATTAGAAAACACTTTTCCTATGACTTGGCCTGTTGTTATTTTATCCCCTTTTTTAACATGCACCTCAGAAAGATTAATGTACACACTAAAGTAACTTCCGTGACTTATTAAAATGGTTGGGTTTCCTCTCTTCATAACATGAATTGCAGTAACTACACCATTAAAAACAGACTTAACATCAGAGTTGGTGTCGGTTGCAATATAAATACTTTTGTAGTTTTGTGTAATTGCATTGTCTGTTAAAGAACGACGCTTACCAAATTTTCCTTTAATAACACCTCTAGATACTGGCCAGCCTAATTTACCTCTGTTAGATTCAAAATTAGATGATAATTTTTTTGCTTCTGGTGTTTCTACATATTTCCCTTTAGACGATGTTGTTCCCGACTTTTTATTCGCGGCTGCAATAGTCTCTCTAATCAAGCGATTAATTTCTTTATCTAATTGATCAGCTTCTTGCTTCTTCTTCTTAATCTGAGAGGCAAATTTGCCCATATCTGTCTTAATGGAAGCCATTAAAACTTCACGCTGTTTTAATTCTCCTTCTAACTCACGTTTAGCAACTCGGTTTTCTTCAATGAGTTTTTGTTTATCTTCTTTTTGCTTAGATAATTGAATGTTTAATACCTGCAATTCGTTGGTTTTAGTCTTTATGGCTTCACCTTGTTCTTTTTGGTATTCTCGGTATTGCCTTATGTATTGCAGGCGTTTATAAGCTTGCTGAAAATTATCTGAAGACAATAAAAACATCACTTTACTTTGTTCAGACTTACTTTTATAAGATTTTACAACCATGGCTGCATAATCGTCCTTTAGCTCTTGTAGTTGCGTTCTAAGACTTGTAATTTCTTTTTGGTTGGTGTTAATTTCTCTTGTTAAAAGATTGGCTTGTTCGTTAGTAATTCTAATCAGGTTTTTTCTAACATTTACTTTAGCATTGATATCCTCAATAAGTGTAATAACCGATTTTTCTTCTTTCTTTTTAGTAAACAACAACGCATTAATTTGCTTCATTTCTTTCAAAACCTGCTGACGTTGAAGCTCTAATTTTTTTTGCTTATCGCTTTGAGCAAATAAGGTAGAAGTGGACAACAAAAGTCCAATTACTAAAATAGTATAGAAACGAGTTTTAGTCATTATTTAATTACAATTTCTTTATAACCTGAAGGAATATTAAACGGAAAACGAACTTCATTGTTCAAAGATACAGATTTGAATTCCATTGTTATGGCAAGTTCGTCTGTATCTTCTACAGCAATTATTTTTATATTTTGAGGCAGTATTTGCTTATCAACCTTTTGATACGTTGAATAATCTACTTGAAGCATTCTTTTTTTTAATTGCTGATATAATTGTAAGCTATCCATCTTAAAATGTGATGGATTAATTAAATAAAACAATTCTATAAGTGCATTTTGATCTTTTGGCTGAAGTGCATAAGAATTATTGTTAACCGAAACGCCATGTGCTTCATCTTTAAGATTATAAATTGATTGACCTAATAGGATATTTTGAACTTTCTTAAAATCGAGATCTATACCAACTACATCGCTTAATAATTTGTAGTCACCATCAAAATATTCATTATCTAATTTGTTATAAAATCTAACTTTATCTGGTGTAATCATCATGCGAGCCATTCCTATTGGTGCGCTTAACCAAATCACTTTATCCTTTTCCATCCTAAGACTAAAGGTGTGTGCTTGTTCTTGATCACCCTGAATCAATTCAATCTTAACTTTAGCTTGCATGGTTTTAAAATCAGCATCACTTTTTTGATGTTGCTTTATCACTTGTTTTGCAGAAAGCTTATCACTAGCTACACCAGAAGCTATAACACTTTTGTTAGAACCACAACTAAACGCAAATAATATGAGAATTGCACTAATTGTAATTTTTGAATTTTTATATAATTGAAGTAATGTCATAAATTATTGTGCTTTTAAAGCTTTTGCCTTTTTAGCAAACGTTTCAGATTTACTTATATTATTTATGGCCTTGTAGGCTAAACTTAATTGAGAATAGAAATCGGCTTCCATACTAGGATTGTCGATTAAGAAATCTAAACCCATTTCAAGATTATCAATAGCTTTTTTTGGTGCACCTAAATAATTATTGGCTACGGCATTTACCAAATATAGAATAGGTTGTGCAGGATATAATTCTAAAGCACGCTCACTATCTGTTATAACCGCATTGTAGTCCTTAATATCTAATTCTAGTAGTAATACGTCTTTTATTAACTTAAAGTCGTTAGGGCTCTGTTTTAGGGCTTCTTTAAAATTTGTAAGCGCCTTTACTTTGTCTCCTGCTTTTAGGTAATACTGCCCTAAATCGCTATGCGTTTGTGCATCTTTATTATCGTCAATTAATGATGTGATATCAATTAAATCAGATTCATATTCAGGGTTTTTGGCAACAAAAGCGACAAAATCTTTAAGCACTTTAGTTTTTGCATCTGCATTAATCTCGGGGCTTGTTAAAACTTTTTTCACAGAGCTGATAGCCTCTTCTACTTTTTCATCTTGAAGGTAAAACTTATATAAGGCCAAATGCACAAATTTAGAATCTGGCTTTACTTTTAGTAAGTTTTTTGCGGCTTTATAAGCATTTTTATGGTCTCCGGTTTGACTATAGCGATATATTAATTTTAAGTGATTGTCCTCATTATTAGGATTGTTTGCAATACGTTGTTCTAGGTTTTCAATTCTGTCATCTGCATTACCAGTAATACTATAAATATCATTTCGCATAGCATCTCTAGATTCACTCAATCCAAATTCGGCATCTAACTCATCTAGTATATCTAACGCCTGCTTATACTTTTCTTCTCTAACGTAAAGCGCAGCCAAATCCTCTTTATAATCTGGGTGATATTTCACTAGTTGCTTTATTGTTTTTAAAGCATTTTTAATATCATCTTGCTGAAAATACACATCGTAAAGTTCATCTAAAAACCAAACATTGTCTGGTTGCATTTCAATTGCTTTTTTAAGATTTTCTTCTGCTGCACCAAAGTTTTTAAGCTTGTTATAGTTTTTTCCAAGTTCAAAATAAATAACAGGAAGCTTACTATTAAGGTTTAGACATTTATGAAGCGCATCTACAGCACGATCATAATTTTCAATGCCTTTTTGTTTTAAAGCTTCAAAGAAGTATTCTTGAAATTCATCTTCAACATTACCTAAATCATCATCTGGTCTTTTATTGAAATCAACTTGAGCATAGGTATGCTGTGGAACCAATATCATTCCCACGAGAAAAACTAATATTAAGATAAATGTCTTATTCACTTTGTTGTGCTTTAAGCAAGTCTTTAACCACTTCTAACTTTTCTAATACTTCAAATTTTTCGCAAGTTGCTTTCATTGTATTTCTATAATGATTTGCTTCTTCTGGTAAATTTCCACCAGCATTATCAAACGTATTTTTATCAGGCCATTGGGCATAAGCTAAGAAGTTTAGGGTATCTTTTTTATGTAATCGAGACCCTAAACTTCCTTCGTATTTGTAAATCAACTTTGTTAATCCTTTCCAAGCGTTTATAAATTGGTCTTCTTGGTTAGGTTTTATTACAATTGAGTACAATACAACGTACATAATTAATAAATTTAAAGACTGAGATTAGTCTATTTCAATAACTATTCCATTATTGTATAATCACCAATACTAATCTTAGTAAACTCGCCATTGTACTTTACGTGATTACCAATCATTGCCTCATCTAACTTGGCATTTTTAATAGTGCTTTGGTTTTGAATTAAGCTATTTTTTATAGTTGAATTCTCAATAACACAATCTTTACCAATTGAAACATACGGTCCAACTGTAGTGTTTCTCAATACAGTGCCTTTACCAATATAACAAGGCTCAATAACTTTTGAGTTCTCTAAAACGACAGAATCGTCAATTAATTGCTCTTCGTTATCGGCTGTTAAGAAACCTAACATTTTGGCATTAGTTTCTAAAGTAACGGCTTTGTTTCCACAATCCATCCACTCATCAACAGTTCCGGTTTTAAAGACTCTTCCGTCAGCCATCATGCGTTTAATACCATCATTAATTTGGTATTCGCCTCCATTCATGATGTTTTCATCTAAGATTTCCTGTAATTTTTCTTTTAAAACAGCAACATCTTTAAAGTAATAGATACCAATAACAGCTTGATCGCTCACAAAAGTTTCTGGCTTTTCAACTAACTCAACAATATTTTTATCGTCGTTTAATTTTACAACACCATATGCTTCAGGATTCGCTACACATTTTGTCCAAATAACACTATCTGCAGTTGGGTCTAAATCAAACTCCGCTCTAATTAAAGTATCTGCATAAGCAATTACTGCTGGTCCAGAAAGTGATGGCTTAGCACTCATAATAGCATGACCAGTTCCTAACGGTTTATCTTGTCTGTAAATAGATGCTTTTGCTCCTAAACCTTCAGCAAGTTCAGTTAAACTTTCTACAACTTCATCACCAAAAAACGCTGGATCACCTAAAACAAAGGCTATTTCTTCGATTGGTTGTTTTAAAACTTTTGCAATATCCTTTACCAAACGATGCACTATAGGTTGACCTGCAACTGGAATTAAAGGTTTTGGTACTGTTAAACTATGTGGTCTAAGGCGAGATCCTCTGCCTGCCATTGGTACAATTATTTTCATGTTTTATGCCTGCGAAAACAGGTATTTTTTAATGTTAAACTTTATTTATTTTATTTTGAGACTCTTTATTTTATTAAGACTCATTTTTATTTTATGCCTGTACTTCCAAACCCACCTTCGCCACGATCAGTATCAGATAACACTTCAACTTGTTCCCAATCAGCACGTTCGTGTTTTGCGATAACTAGTTGTGCAATACGTTCGCCATTATTTATAGTAAAATCTTCATTAGAAATATTTACCAATATCACTCCTATCTCGCCTCTGTAATCTGCATCTACAGTTCCAGGTGCGTTGAGTACTGTGATTCCTTTTTTGGCAGCCAAACCGCTTCTTGGTCTTACTTGTGCTTCTATACCAATAGGTAATTCTATAAATAATCCTGTACCCACAATAGTTCGTTCTAATGGTTTTAAAATCCTAGATTCCGATAGGTTAGCACGCAAATCCATACCAGCTGAAGCAATGGTTTCGTAATGTGGTAAAGCGTGACTCGATTTATTTATTATCTTAATTTTCATGATTAAAGATTATTCGCTATCGTCTGAATGAGAGTTTAGTTTCGTTTTAAGATTTGTTTTAGTTGGTTCTTTTCCAATAGAATGACTAATCCCAAAAATACAATTAACATTGCAATTCCGATAATATAATTCTCTCGATAGTTATAGAAAAATACAAATGAAAATAGAATAGATACCAAAAGGTATAAACTTATTTTCTTTAAATTGTAGGGGACAGGGTAGTATTTTCTTCCGAAATAGAATGATAAAAGCATCATTATGGCATAAGCAGAAAGGGTTGCTATAGCTGAACCTTTAAAACCTATAATAGGAATTAAGACATAATTTAAAACTAAGGTTACAATCGCTCCAAATATTGAAATATAAGCCCCAAACTTGGTGCGATCTGTAATTTTATACCAAACCGAAAGGTTATGATAGATCCCTAAACAGAAGTTAGCTAATAGAATAAAAGGGACAATCCACATGGCCTCATAATAAGCTTCACTTAAAATAATATAAGGTTTTAAGAGATCTGCAAAAACAACGACAAACAAAAGAATAATAGAACCAAGGGCAACAAAGTATTCTAAAATTTTAGCGTAATTTTTTTGAGGATTTTCGGTTTTAGAATGACTGAAAAAGTATGGTTCTATACCTAAACGGAATGCTGTTGCAAATAAGGTCATGAATAACGCTAGTTTGTAACAAGCGGAATACATTCCAATTTGTTGGTCTGCAACATCATCTGGTAATAAATATTCTAATAAAATACGATCAAAAGTTTCATTTACAGAATAAGCAATGCCTGCAATAAGAACTGGTAAGGCATAACGTATCATTTTTTTCCATAAAACACCATCGAAGGTGAGCTTGAGTTTTGCGTAAAATGGAAGTAACACAAGTAACGTTAAGCCACTTGCAATAACGTTAGAGATGAAAATATAGCTAATCTGATAGTCTTCAATATATAAACTATTAAAAAACGAATTCCCTTTCGCTAAATCTTTTAAATACAAGAGCAAGAAAATATTTAACCCTAAATTTACGGCAACATTAAATATTTTAATGACTGCATAACGCATGGGTTGTGCTGTTGCACGTAACCAAGCAAATGGAATAATTACTAAAGCATCTAGCAATAAAATGATAAAGACTAAATTGAGATATTTAAGGTCTATGTTTATGAGTGTTGAAATCTGATTTCTAAACAGAAAAGCAATTCCCATTAAAGCGAAAGAACTTATAACTAAAGATATTGCAGATGTACTCGTTACTTTTTCTTGGCTTTCGTCTTTATTAAAAAACCTAAAAAATGCAGTTTCCATTCCGTAAGCCAATACCACATTGAAAAGAACAAAATAGGCGAATATAAAGGATACACGACCATACTCTTCTACAGATAAAACTTCTGGGTTTGTGTAAAGAGGCACTAAAATAAAACCTAACATTCTAGGTAATACAGTGGCTAGACCATATATGAATGTTTGTTTAAAAAGTGATTTGAATCCGCTCAAGAGTGTTGTTAACAGTAAAATTCAAAAGTATTAAATTAATACGTGCTATACTCAACTAGCGAAAGAATAAATGATAAACACTGTAAAATTATCGTTTATTACCTCTTATCTAATAATACCCAATGAAGCGTTCTATGGTATTGTTGTTTTTAGAGGTTTAAACTCTTAAATGCGCTATTACGGTACGTTTATCTTTCAAATGATTTAAAAATTCTTGAATAACTGCTTTTCCATTTGATGCAATCATATTGTTTTTACGTTTTCTCTCATAAATTTGAGGTGGACCGTCTTCATAGTAAACGCCTTGTTTTTCATTGATATCAGACACCTTTATGTATTTAGTTACTCCATTCTCAACAAAACTAATAGCACATTCATTGTCTTTTAAAGTAAACGGAAAATCTGGATCTTTTTCTGCTTTTTTAAAGGTGTAATACGGTGATTTGTTTTTTAGGACAGCTGTATATCTACCAGAATCTTCTACTAACTTGGCTTTAAGATTTCTGAAGTATACACTATCTATTTTAATATTTTCTTCTTTATTAACTATGGGTACAAAAACATTCATACCTGTTCCACCGACTTTTATGCCAGCATACCATTCTTGAAAAGATATAGTTTTTACTTTAAATGTTGTTGTAGGTTGAAATGTGGGTATTGCGGTTAAACCTGAATCCTCTGATATTATCATTGCTTCACGTCTTCTTTGATAAGATAAAGGTGGACCATCTTTATAATGAATGGGTTCTTTTTCTATAACATCATTTACTTTTAGATATTTACTTTTACCTTTTTCTATATACTTAATTACACATTCATTATTATTTGAAGTAAAAGGATAGTCATACTCTTTCTCTGATTGATTGAAGACGTATTCAGGCATGTTATTTTTTAAGACTGCTGTGTATCTGCTATAATTTCGTACGAGTTGTCCTTTAAAATTTCTAAAATAGACACTGTCAATTAAGACATCATCCTTTTTATCTACTATTGGTACAAAAACGTTCATACCAGTGCTTTCTTCATTCTCTCCAGCATGCCATTTTTGGAAAGAAACAGTTTTAACTTTAAAAGCAGTTTGTTTTTCTTGCGATGCAATAACAGATTTAGAACTGGAACATTGCATGGTTAAAGATAAAAGTATAGATACAACTATGGCACGTAATGCCTTTCTAAGATGTTTCATATTTTAATAGGTTAAAGATTTGGATGTGCAATATATGAATAAATCCATAAAGAGCAATATAAATCCGACAAACTACATTAAAATGTAAGAAACACGGTAAAATATGTTAAATTTTACGAGGTGAACTAGGATAATTTATGGGTTGGCGCATTATAATGTTAGAAATTTTATAATACTGAAGAGACATATTAGCTTCTTTCTTGTAACTAATAATGCATTCACGGTCATTAATTTGAAATGTTGAAAACGAAGTTTGTTTTAAATTGCTGGTAATCTTTGTGTTAATCTTTAATCGGCCTACAAATAATAAA
Source organism: Winogradskyella eximia (assembly GCF_003386165.1). Taxonomy (GTDB): domain Bacteria; phylum Bacteroidota; class Bacteroidia; order Flavobacteriales; family Flavobacteriaceae; genus Winogradskyella; species Winogradskyella eximia. Next base: position 213,353 of record NZ_QRDV01000001.1, read on the forward strand.
CTATCGGTAGAAACCCTTTTAAGTTTTACTACGTGTTCTTTAAAGTATACACTGTCTAATATTATCGATTTATCGTGCAATCGTATATATAAATCCGTTCCACTAACACCATCTTTATAGCCTGCATTCCATTTTTGAGAATACGCTTCTTTTAAACTCGTTGGCGCTTCTTTTTGAAGTTTGGGCACTGATTTACATTTAATTAAAGTTAACGCAATTACGAACAGTAAAAAGGTATTTTTAAGTACTTTCATCATTTAAATATAAGACTAAGAAAATTAATGACATAAAAAAAACCTAACTCGTTAAAGTTAGGTTTTATGTTATTTTGAAATATTGAGTTAATACTCAGTATTAGAAATTTAATTATTTAAAGCTTCTGCACCACCAACAATCTCTAAGATTTCGTTAGTAATAGCAGCTTGACGTGCTTTGTTATAAGTTAATTTCAACTGATCTCTTAATTCTGTTGCATTATCTGTTGCTTTATGCATTGCTGTCATACGTGCACCATGCTCAGAAGCAAAAGAATCTCTAATCCCTTTGTATAATTGAGTCTTTAATGACTTAGGAATTAATTCTTCTACAATTTCTAATTTAGAAGGTTCAAAAACGTAATCTAAATTAACATTTGTATCATTTTCTACAGGAACAATTGGTAAAAATTGCTCTGTCATAATGATTTGAGTTGCTGCGTTTCTAAAGTGATTATAAACAATCTCTATTTTATCAAACTCACCAGAAACAAACTTTTCCATTAGCATTTCTGCTATTTCAGATACATTGTCAAACGTTAAATCATCGTACAAATCACTTTTGTTTGCAATAACTTTATTCGTTTTATTGAATGCGTCATTCGCTTTCTTACCAATAGCTAAATATGATACATCTTTAGTAGCATAAGTTTCATTAGTAAGTTTAGTAACTTGTTTAATGATATTAGAATTAAATGCTCCAGCTAAACCTCTGTTAGAAGTTACGGCAACGATAAGTACGTTTTTTACTTCACGTTGTGCAGAATACTTACTTCCAGAATCAGCATCTAAAGTTGCACTTAAACTCTGAAGTAATTCTGTTAACTTGTTAGAGTAAGGACGCATTGCTGTAATAGCATCTTGTGCCTTCTTTAACTTAGCAGCAGATACCATTTTCATGGCACTGGTAATCTGCATCGTTGAAGATACCGAAGATATTCTGTTTCTAATTTCCTTTAAATTCGCCATTCTTTATATGATAAAGACTCTTTGCTAGTGCTTAGAGTGACATTAATTAAATTTTTAAGCTCTATACTTTCCTGAAAGATCTTTTGCTACACTCGTTAATGTATCAATAACCTCATCAGTTAATTTACCAGCTTTAAGTAAATCTAAAGTACCTCTATGCTTTGCATTTAAGAACTCAATGTAATCTCTTTCAAATTCTTTAACCTTCTCTACAGGAACATCTTTTAATAAGTTCTTTGAACCAGCATAAATGATTGCTACCTGATCTTCTACTTTAAAAGGATCATTTTGAGCTTGCTTTAAGATTTCAACGTTACGTTTACCTTTGTTAATTACATTTAAAGTAACGGCATCTAAATCTGAACCAAACTTAGCAAACGCTTCTAATTCACGGTACTGAGCTTGATCTAATTTTAATGTACCAGATACTTTTTTCATTGATTTAATCTGAGCGTTACCACCAACACGAGATACAGAAATACCTACGTTAATCGCTGGACGAACACCAGAGTTAAATAAATCACCATCTAAGAAAATCTGACCATCTGTAATAGAGATCACGTTAGTTGGGATATATGCTGATACGTCACCTGCTTGAGTTTCAATAATTGGTAAAGCTGTTAATGAACCACCACCTTTAACCATTGGTTTTAAAACGTCTGGAAGATCGTTCATTTCTTGAGCAATAGCATCATTATTAATGATTTTTGCAGAACGCTCTAATAATCTTGAGTGTAAATAAAATACATCACCAGGATATGCCTCACGTCCTGGTGGACGTCTTAATAATAAAGATACCTCACGGTATGCAACGGCTTGTTTTGATAAATCATCAAATACAATTAATGCTGGTCTACCAGTATCTCTAAAATACTCACCAATAGAAGCTCCTGTAAAAGGTGCATAAACTTGCATTGCAGCAGGATCTGATGCATTCGCAGCGACTATAGTAGTATAAGCTAAAGCTCCTTTTTCTTCTAAAGTTTTAGCAATTAATGCCACTGTAGAAGCTTTTTGACCAATAGCAACATATATACAATATACAGGTTCACCTGCATCGTAAAATTCTTTTTGATTTAAGATAGCATCAATACAAACGGCAGTTTTACCAGTTTGACGGTCACCAATTACCAACTCACGTTGTCCTCTACCAACTGGGATCATAGCATCAATAGCTTTAATACCTGTTTGTAATGGTTCAGTTACTGGTTCTCTATAGATAACACCTGGTGCTTTACGCTCTAATGGCATCTCATAAGTTTCACCTGTGATTGGTCCTTTACCATCAATTGGATTACCTAAAGTATCTACAACACGACCAACAATACCTTCACCTACTTTTACAGATGCGATACGGTTAGTACGTTTTACTGTAGAACCTTCTTTAATACCTACTGAAGTACCTAAAAGTACAATACCTACGTTATCTTCTTCAAGGTTTAGTACAATTCCTTCTGCACCACCATCAAATTCAACTAATTCGCCATATTGCGTATTAGCTAATCCGTAAGCACGTACAATACCATCACCTACAGTTAATACTGTTCCTACTTCGTCTAATGAAGCACCTGCTTCAAAACCTGAAAGTTGTTGTTTTAAGATTGCTGATATTTCAGCTGGTTTTACTTCTGCCATCTTATTTTAGATATTAGATTTATATTCACTTCAATAGTTCGGTGAACAAAATCAATTTAGTTTAATGTAAATTCTCTTTTTAATTTATCGAGTTTATTTGCGATACTAGCATTATACTGAATATCTCCAACTCGTAATATGAAACCACCTAAGATGCTTTCGTCTATAATATTTTCTACCTCTGCGTCTTTCCCTGTAAGTTCTTTAACCTTTGCTAGTACTTTAGTTTTTAGGTCTTCAGTTAATGGTATTGCCGTAGTAACTGAAGCGACTTGGCTACCTCTTAACTCATCATATAAATGAATATAACTTAAAGCCACTTCATTTAATAACGGTACCCTTTTATTAGCGATTAAAGTATCTAATAAGTTATTAGTAGTAATATTAGAGTTCTTAAATATAGCTAATAAAACTGCTTTTTTATCAGAAGATCTTACCACAGGACTTTGAAGCATCTGATTTAAATCTTCACTTTCAGCGATAGCATTAGCGATTGATTTCATATCACTATTTACCGCCTCAGCAGATTTTTGATCTGTTGCTAAGCTTAAAACCGCTTTAGCATATCGTATTGCCGCTCTTGATCCTGACATCTCTTACTAGTTTAAAGTTGCTTCACCTAACATCTCTTCAACCAATTTCAATTGCTTGTTTTTGTCAGATAATTCATTACGCACTACTTTTTCTGCTATCTCTAAAGATAAGCCAGCTACATTACTTTTTAATTCTGCCATAGCTGCTTTCTTTTCGCTAGTAATAGCTTCTTGTGCTTGTGCAATCATTTTATTGGCTTGCGTTTTCGCTTCAGCTTCAGCATCAGCAATCATTTTGCTTTTAAGCTCACGAGCTTCTTTAAGCATTGTTTCTCTTTCTAAACGCGCTTCTTGTAATAACTTTTGGTTATCTGCTTGAAGATTTGCCATTTCACGCTTCGCTTTTTCAGCAGCATCTAAAGCACCTTGAATACCTTCTTCTCTTTCATTTAAAGAATTTAATATTGGTTTCCAAGCAAATTTTACCATTAATAAAATTAATAGTAAAAGCAATATTGTTTGAACCACAAAAAGTCCTGGTGAAAAATCGTTTATTAACTTATCCATTTTAATAAATAATTAAATATTTTGTCTTTATTTTCAATTTAAAAACACGTCCTGTAACCAACCGTTACAGGATAGTGTTTTGTAAGTTTGATTTGATTCTTATTTCGCTAAGAATAAAGCACCAAATGCTAAACCTTCTAATAGTGCTGCAATAATAATCATCGCTGTTTGGATTTTTCCTGTTGCTTCTGGCTGACGAGCAATACCTTCCATTGCTTTTCCACCAATTTGACCAAGTCCAATACCTGCTCCGATTACGATTAAACCACCTCCAATTAAATTGTACATAGTAAATAAATTATATAGTTAAATTAAAAAAACTCTTATTAAATGAAATCTCCTCTTACGTCTTGCGCATCAGGAACTTCGTGACCATGATCATCATGCTCGTGTTCGTGATCATGTTCTGCTACAGCCATACCAATAAATAAAGCTGAAAGCATTGTAAATATATACGCTTGTAAAAACGCTACTAAAACTTCTATTAATGTTATAAAAAATGACAATACTAAAGCTAGTGATGTAGAACCTACAATTCCAAATGACTCTCTTAGATTGTACATAATCGCAATTAAACTCATTACAACAATGTGTCCAGCTGATATGTTAGCAAACAAACGAACTAGTAGTGAAAATGGTTTAATTATTAAGGCACCAGCTAATTCAATAATAGCTAATACAGGACGAATTAAAACTGGTACTCCTGGCATCCACAAAATGTGCATCCAATAATCTTTGTTTCCACTTACAGTATATATTATTAAAGTAAAAATTGCTAAACACGCAGTTACTGCTAACTGACCAGTAACATTAAAACCAAATGGAGTAAGACCTAATAAATTCAAAAACCAGATAAAGAAAAATACTGTTAATAAATAACCCGTAAACCTTCTGTAGTGTTTTTCACCAACATTTGGCCTCGCGATTTCATCTCTAACGTAAAGCACTAATGGCTCTAAAACACGTCCAAATCCTGTTGGTATTTTCTTAGTTTTATATTGTTTTGCTAATTTAGAAAACGAAAATAACATTAATAAGCCTATAAATAAAACACCAATTACACTTTTTGTAATTGATAAATCTAAAACTTTATGACCGTTTGTAGCATGATGATCCGCATCAAAACTTACAGCAGATGCATTTGCATCTAATTCGTATATTTTAGAATGAATCTTTGCAAATTTCACTCCGTCTTTTTCAACAATAACATGTCCATCATCATTATGATGAAACTCAGAAGACATAAAAGTTCTTAGCCCTTCAGAAGACCAAACAATAACTGGTAATGGAAATCCAAAATGCTTTCGCTCTCCTTCATCGTTTGTGTAAGAAAACAATGAGAAATCGTGAGAATCTTGAATGTGGTGTTGAATGTAGGCATCAACCTCATTTTTCGTATCTACTTGACCACCATCCCCTCCTTCGTTAAGAGCAAAAATAGAAGTAGGAAGAAACACCAATAATACTAGTGCTAAACTTTTAAAACTTTGTTGAAATATCTTCATCATTATAAAATCAAAAAAAAATCGTCTCAAATTCCGTGCAAAAGTACGTAATTTATTAAAATAACAATACCTTTTTATATTTAAAATTCAGACCTCGTTTTTCGTAATGATTTTAACGATAAAAAATACCTCTAGTCCTAAGAATAAGATTAATGGAGTTAAAAGGTTTAATCGCTCAGCTGTTGTTAAAACATCTAAATTAAATACAGAAGATTGAAACATTATAAAAAATAAGATGCCTTTAATAAAAAGGGTGGGTAAATAAATAAAACCTAATTGTGGTTGAAGGCTTTTTATAAATGAAAAGAATTTAAAATGAATACAAATCACCAAGGATGAAATTGCAAAAAACAGGTTGGTATCCCAAAGACTATACCTAACAGAAATATTAAAATGATTGAGAATAGAATCTTGAGAAAGATGAATAACTAAAAATAATACTATAAAAGATATGATATATAATAGGAGTGTTTTAATCATCTTCTTTAGACACTTTTATAACTTGAGAAATCACTAGATACATAGATGCAAAAACAGAAAGAAGTGTAATTGTAGTTTCCCAAAACTCTTTATCATATTTTAGGTCTAACCATTTTCCTAAGTAATTACCAAGAAAAATAGTGCCTCCCATTTGAAAAGCAACTGATGTAAACCTTATAAATTTACTTGGACCTTTATTTGGCTTGGGCACTTTGCGCTTGTTGTGGTCTGCTTGGCTCATTAGATAATGATTTAACTGTACCTTTCATACTACAAGTAGCATTAAATGTTGCTCCTGGTTCTACAGCTAGTTTGGTAATATGTACTTCACCTTCAATATGTGCTGTAGATTTTAGGGACAATGTGCCAGATAAAATAAGTTTACCCGAAAATTTACCTTCAAAATCGGCATTTTCTCCTTGTAAAGTTCCTTTTATGTACCCTGATTTACCAACCACTACTTTACCAGAAGTTTTTACATTACCTTCTACGGTTCCATCAATTCTAAATGGCCCTTGGCTTGCAATATCTCCTACAATTTTAGTGCCTTGTGCGATTATATTTTGCTGTGAACTTGTTTCCATGGTGCCTTGTTGTTTTGGTTTTTTTCTGTCTGAAGAAAACATGTTGATTTGGTTTTAAATTACTGTAATTCTAAATACGCATTTAAATTTTTATGTCGTTGAATTATCGCATAGTTTGGTGATGAAATAGCAAAAAATGGTCGTGTAATTTTAGGTTTTACCACACGTCCCTTTTTGTCTTTTTCTTCTGTTTTAAGCAATTCGGCAAATCCTTTTGCTCCACCTATACTTTTTAATCCATGAACTACTACAAATGTAGTGTTTTCGTCGTAAACATCTTTTGATGTACTAAGGTCAAAGTATTCTATTTTTGCAACTTCTTCATCTAACGTCTTTATAAAAGCTTCAATATCTTCTCCTGAATTATTTTCGAATTGAAAAATGACATTAAACTGCTTTGCATCATCATCTGCAATAAATTTCTTTTTTTCTAAAATCGGAAACGCATTGGTAATAATTTCTTGTGCTTTTTTTCCTTCTTCAGTATTAGCATAAGTTAAAGCAATATAGTTAATACCTTCTTTATAGGCTTCAAAACCGAAAAGTCTTCCTCTTGCTGATGCTTTTAAAATTTCGAATTTAGGAACAAAAGCATCTCCTTCTAATCGCTTAATTTGTGCTTCTGCTTCTGTGATTACAGATGCATATTCTTCGTCTGTAAATTGTTTATAGAGTTTGGTGTAAATTGCTTCTGGACTATTTTCATCCTTAGATAATTCAGATTGAGGATTTAATAGAATTTCTGCATAACGCGACTCAGGATAATCATTAATTATTGCCATTTTCATGGCTTCTGCTTTTTGGTTAAGTCCTAACTCGATATAAACACGGTATAAATTATACTTTGATGGTAAAACTAAACGATCTTCTGGTTTGTTGTCTAACAGGTTTTCAAACCTTGTTTTAGATAATTCAAACTCTTTAAATTTTTCCTTATAAATAATTCCGAGTTGATAATAAGCAAAGTTGCGTTCTTTTGCTATACTATCTAAATCAGTTTGTTCTGTTGGTAATGATGCTAAATAAGTTTCAGGATTAAATCTGGTATCTGCAACAGCAGTATCTGTAATACTATCGTTTGTCTTAGTGTTGGTATTATTAGCACGATCGCTTAGATGTCTCCAATTGTCTTGTAGTTTACGATCTCCCCAAATTTTTAAGAACTCACTTTTACCGTATGCTACAGTAGTTGAATTATAAAAATAGAAGCTACTATTGCTTTTACTACTAGTGTTGGTTTGAAAATCTCTAGACATACCTGGTGGATTTCCCTGGTTTTTTTGACTAAATTGTGGATTTCTTTTATCTAAATTATTGGATAAAGCAGGTTGGCTTTTCTGTTGTTTTAAAGCTTTTTCTTGCTGTTCTTTTTCTTCTAACGCTTTTTGGCGCTGGTCTTCTGCAAATTTTGTGTAAATAGCCAATTGCTCAGCTTTTGGAAGGCTTACCATTTTTAGAATGCTATCGTTGGTTTGCGCAATACCTTCGTAATAGATAACATCGTCGAGATTTTCGCGCTTCTTTTTTATGATTCGGTATGGTTTAGTATTAATAACCATTGCAGTTAGGGTAGAATCATAATAAGCTCCGGCTGTTTTATATACATTTTTATCAAAATACATATTCCCTAGCGTTTCATAGTTAAGGGATCTTAAGTATTTGTCGGAAGTTGTTTTTCTTAGAGATTTGTTATAATAAACTTCTGCTATACTATCTGATATCTTGTTGCGGTGATATTCTGCAATGCGGTAATAGATTTTATCTAAAAATGGTCTATTTTCTCTATTCTCTTCTAGCTCTGTGAGATATTCTTGAAACTCAATATCGTCTTCACCTGAAAGGTTGGTATTATATGATTTTTCAAGATGAGCATTAATGTAAAAAGATCTAGGTACTTGGCGATGCATTTCTATAATAGCATCAAACTCTATGTTAGCGCTATCTTTTTTTCCAAATTCATTATACAATTGCCCTTTAATAAAATGATAACGTGCTTTTTCTCGTTTAACTTTTGTGTTTTCTGCAGCAATGGCTAATTGTGCAATGGCGCTATCTTTAGATTTTGTATTAATATAGGCTTGTGCTAATGCCGCAGAGGCATCTGCTAAATCTTGGCCTTCAATGTTTTCTTCTTTAAGTAATCGCTTTAATTTCTCAATGGCACCAGCATCATTATCTAAACGCATGCTTGTTTTTTCGCGCCAGATTTTCACTTGGTTAATTTTATCGCTTGTTGGATACTTGTTTAAAATATTGTTGAAAGCTGCCATTGCTGGTACAAACCGCTGATCGAAGTAACGTGCTTGGCCTAATAGTAAATAGGCTTCGTCTATTTGAGGGTTTTTTTCCTTACCTCCAAAATTCATTCCGTGTACCTGTATCGCTTTAATGGCTTTCTCTTCTGCACGTTCAAAATCTGCATTTTTGGTTTGTCCTGGCATAAAAATATCCTCGGACACATTCATGCGTTCTACAGGTAAAAGTTCCCAGAAATTTTCGGTGAACTCATTATTTACACCATCAATTCCGCGTTCTAAGGCAATATTTCCGTTATAAAGCACATTGTATTTAGTGCCTAAAGCATGAAATTTTCGGTTAATTAATTTATCTTTTTTAGTCGAACAGCTTTGAGTAAGCAATGCCACACAAAAAAGCAATAGTATAATGTTGTAATAGGTTTTCAAACGTTGGTTCTATTTGGTTAATAGATAACTGAAAAACACCCTGTTTAGTGTGTTAGGACGTAAAAATAAGCATCTTTTTGAATTTTCGATCTTATTTCAGGGTTTTTCGAGGTAATACTATATGTTGAAGCATAAAAAAAAGCGCGTAACAAATGTGTTACGCGCTTTTAAGTTTTAGTGAATCATTGTTATTCTTCTTCTTCTTCTTGAGAAGCAATTGCACTACTTCCAAAATGTGCTTCAAGTTCCTTTAAAGTTGTAGGATTGGTTTCTAAATCCTTAATTACATTTCCTTTTTCTAAAACAACAATACGCTCGCAAACGTCGGTAACATGCATTAAATCGTGACTAGAGACTAAAACAGTAACTCCTTGTTTTTCGGCTAAATCTTTTATAATTTGTTTAAGTCTTATCTGAGTTGTAGGGTCTAAATTAGCGAAAGGCTCATCTAAAATAATCACTTCCGGATTACCAATTAAGGCTGCCACAATTCCGGCTTTTTTTTGGTTTCCCTTGCTTAAATCTCTAAGGTATTTTTTCTTTCCTATAATTTCTCCATTAAAGAAATCTTCAAATTTAGATGTTAAACTATCTACATCAGCTTTGTTTTGGCCACGTAGTTCTCCAATGAAATAAAAATATTCTTCTGGTGTTAAGTAGCCAATTAAGAAGCTTTCGTCAATAAAAGAAGAGGTGAAAGGTTTCCAATCTTCACTTTCATTTACAACCACACCATTGCTTGTTATGTTACCTGTTGTTGGTTGAATTAAATCGAGTAATAAACTAAAATAAGTTGTTTTACCAGCTCCATTATTTCCTACCAAACCAAAACTTTGGCCTTTAGGAATGGTTAATTCTTCAATATTAAGAACTGTAGTTCCGTTATATGTTTTTGAAAGGTTTTTTGTATATATCATAATGCGATGTATTATTAGTTGTCTTGACTAAAGGCGTTAATCATTTTGTATTTTGAATCGAGATATTTTTTAGTAATGCCTTTCATTAATTTTTTATGAAAAACTATTCCTGTTATTCCAAGAACGATTAATAAGGCGACTGCAGCTGTAAATCCAGCAAGCCAGTTAACCAATCCAAATAATCCCATTGGCACCAACATTAATGGAATACCAATTAGCCATTGTACAGCTCCTGTACCTTGATAATTAAAGGCTGCTTTTTTATCTAATTCTATTTTTTTACGATTGAAGGATCCTCCCCAAAGTATCACGTGTGTGTTTACTCCAATATTATAAATGGCTGCAGCAAAATGTGCGATTAAGATTTTATATCCGAAATACACGTAAGGAATTCCCAATACAAACAAAAGCACAACACTTATAACCATAAGGATAAATTTTGAACGTAAGTATTGTTCGTATTTAATGTTTTGACTCATTAATAGTTTGTAGTAACCACTATCCCAAGCCGGAATGAATTGCCCGAAGTTGATTAAGAAAAATCCAGTTGAAAATATCCCAATAAAGGCAGACATAAAAGTCATTTCTCTATACATAGGCTGTGGATAAAAGAACAAACCATAAAGTACACCAATCAATAATAGAAATGCCATAGATTTGGTACGTTTGTTTCTCCAAATCAGTTTTAAATCTAATTGCATAAATGGTGCAACATCTCCAAAACGCTTAGTCCAAGATAAATCTGCAGCATTAACTTCAGTTACTTTAGATTTTAAAGAACTATCTAAAAATAATTTACTTCTTAAAATTTTAAAGTTGAAGGCGTAGCATAATGCTAAAATTGCTAAAGGAATTAATACTAGAATAGGATTATTAGCAATTACCATAAGTGCATCACCAATTAATGTGGTCATTGGAAGTACACCAAAATAATTTAAGCCAAATAAAACACCAACAACTGAAATAATAGGTAAAACCGATAATTCTTTCTCAGCAGAAAAGGCTTCAATTATAAAGTTTAAGAAATTTGTAATGAGCACCAAAATGATCATGGTAAACATCCATGTTAAAACCATTGATGTTGAAAAACCATCTCTTATTAGCATAATGCTAAAAGGAATGATAGCAAATAGAGGTAAAACATTGAAAAAGGATACTACTGATTTTCCTAAGACATAATTTACAACTGTTGAGCGTTTAATAGGTAGTGTTAATAATGGTTTAACACTCATAACAGGTAGTTTCTGTAAAAAGAAACGCATCATTAAGTCTCCAATAATCCAGTAAAATATAAATCCGTTCACCATTACAAATGGATCTTGGTCTGGAAATGTTTCTTTAATAATAAAAAGTAATCCAAAGCCTAAGGCTAGAAACATGGCAATAAAATAAAGCGCAAAAAACACCATTAAGATATTGATTGCCATATTTTTCTGCCAATACGACGAACGAAAATATTGTTTCCATTCGAGATTGAGAAAGTGTTTTATCATAGTGTAATGATGGGTTGGTTTATGTAGTAAGTATTAAAAAACAGAAATTTGTTACAAACTAAATTCTGGGTAGGTTTCGTTTAGTAGTTTTTCGGCTTTACTTGGAATCACTTCTAAGCTGATATAATTTACTAAAGCGATAATTGTAAACGCTAGAGAAAAGAGTACTAAAAAGTAGGTGTTATCTCCATAATTATCTGGAATTTTATACACATTAAATAATTGAGACATAAATACGAACATTGTACTACCGGCTTGTTTAAAAATCAGTTCTTCTAACATCCATTTTTTATTAGAAACTTCTTTTCGACGCCTAAACTGCTTATTGAGTTGAATGCCTTTGTAAGTGCACCAAACTGTTATAATACCAAAAAAAAACAAAGCTAAAGGAGCTATATATACTGTTGAAAAAGCAATGTAAAACAGTAAAAATAAGGCAATAGTTGTTATAATTTGTGGTAACTCAAACCATTTCTTAAGTTCAGTCCACATGTAGCGCATATAGCGTTTGTTCATCGCTTTTCCTTTCTGTTCAATAGCATCCATAAAACCAAAAATCCCGAATTTTTTGAAGGCTTTGTTTTTAGCATCTTCAAAAGTGAGCTTGGGCTGAACTTGCCATTGTTTTTCAATATCATTGGCTAAGTGATCTACGAGTTCGGTTTGTAAATCGTAGTGTTCTACAAAATGTTGTCTTGTAAAAGCGTAGAGGTCTTGTATTTGAGATTCGGTTAGTTTCATGAAAGATTTAAGTTTCTATAATTTAGTAAAACCTTAGAATATACATTTTGAAATAATTTTGCAGCAACCCGAATTGGAATATACATTATTGCGAAAAAAAACAATAAATATTCGTAATTAGTTTCTTGATTTACGTCTTTGCTTAAATTTAAAATGTTCAATACATTAGTTGGTATTAATATCCATAGTGACATAAAATTGATAGACATGTTTAAACTCAAAGATTTTAGGCTAAAGCTATTTTTAATTCCTAATAAACTTACATAAATAAAAGGAATGCACATAATTCCTAAACTTGTAAAAGCAGCATATTTTGGTGAAAAACTGTACACCATAAAAACAACAACAGATAAAGTAATCAGCTCTAAATAAAACTTAATATCTAAAAACGACTGTTTTATCAATTTCAAAAACATTCTATTATAGCCCTTGCCTAATTCACGTTGTTTTTTTCTCGTAAATTTCTTAAATCCAATATTACTTTGATATAGCCCTTTTTCAAAAATCTTGTCCTTAGGAACTCCAAATTCTATAAACTGGTTTCCAAAACCTCTATGAACTTCAAGTAAAGCCTCATTAAAAGAAATACCATCGTTAGTCATTTTGTCTTCAACAGCAGAAACAATATGGTCTAACAATTCTAAGCGCACATCCCAAAACTTCACCTCGTTTTTTATGAGGTAGTTGTCTATGAATTGTATTTCTTCTTTGGTTAGTTTCATCATTAACACAAATTATTATAACGATACTTATAATCTTTAAAAGTTAAAACACTTAGTCTTATAAACACTAAAATAAATGTAAACACTAAAGCCATTACTATGCTTGTTATTAAAAGGTGATTTTGGTTTTTTATAAAGTTTGCACCTGTAATATTTACAATGTTTATAAATTGAAGTAAAAAAGAAAAAAAGAATCCTAACCTTTCTATTCCTGAAAAACGGTTATAATTAAATTTTTTCAAAGCGAAAAAGTAACAGATAGCAGGCGCAATAATTAAAAATATCATGCTAATTAATAACACGTTTTTCATCAGTTCAGAATCATAATTATTGAAACCAAAATAGATGATAGCCGTAAACACAGCCAATAACGTAATAGACTTAATTGAGAAAAAGGATTTTAATAATTGGTTAGATAATTTCTTAGTTGTTTGCCTTAAGAATCGGTTATTATTTTCTAATAAAAAACTCTTATGCTCTAACATATAATCTTTAAATACATAGTAGAAATCTCTTGTGTCGCCAGCGTCAATCCTGTTTTCTATTTCAGAAGCTACATGATCGACCATTTCCATTCTAATGTCTATATGTTTCACATCAGATTGCTCTAAGTAAGTATCTATAAATTGTATGTTTTCTTTGGTTAGATTCATCATTAAACTAATTTAGGATTCACTAAAGCTTGCATCGTTTTAATATACTCTGCTAATTCTTCAAGCTTATTAACGGTTTCTTTGGTTCCGGTTTCAGTGAGTTTATAATATTTACGCAGTCGGTTGTCTACTTTTGCAACCTCAACATCTAACAAACCTTCGGCTTCTAGTTTATGCAACGCAGGATATAATGCGCCTTCTGTAATTTTAAGTTCACCTTTAGTTAATGCCTTTACCTTTTGGGTAATTTCGTAACCATACATTTTATCGTGCTCATTTAATAGCTTTAAAATAATGGTGTTTAGACTTCCTTTATATAATTTTGAATTGCTCATCGTATTACAAATATATACATAATTTTCTTATGTATAAGAAACTTATGTATTATAAGCATAAAAAAAACACCTGACAGGTTTCAAAAATCTGTTAGGTCTGTAAGAGATTGTTTATCTTTGCAAAAAATTATTTATAATGTCGCATTTTCATTCACTCACTATAAAATCAATTGATAAAGTAACTGATAGTTCAGTTGCCATAACCTTTGATATTCCTGAAAATCTTAAAGAAAAATTTAGCTTTAAAGCCGGACAATACATCACCTTAAAAACCACCATTAATGGTGAAGACATCCGTAGAGATTATTCTATTTGTGCTTCTCAAAATAGTGGAAACGTTACTGTAGCTGTAAAAGCAGTTGAAAACGGAACATTTTCTGTTTATGCTAACAATACCTTAAAAGCAGGTGATACATTAGAGGTTGCAGAACCAAATGGTCGTTTTATTTTTGAAGCTAATGCTGCCAAAACAAGAACTATTGCTGCCTTTGCTGCAGGAAGTGGCATCACTCCAGTGCTTAGTATTGCTAAAACACTTTTAGAAGAAGAACCGTTTAGTAATTTTATCTTAGTTTACGGTAATAAAACACTAGCAGATGCCATGTTTGTAGATGAATTACTTCAACTAAAAAAACAATACGATAATCGTTTTCATGCCCATTTTATTTACAGTCAGTCTCAAGAAACTGATGCCTTATTTGGACGTATTGAAAAAAGCACGGTAAACCTAATCGTAAAGAATAAGTACAAAGGTGTTACCATAGAAAATTTCTATCTCTGTGGACCAGAACAAATGATACATACCGTAAAAGATATATTAATTGAAAATGGTGTAAAAGAAAAAGCCATTAAGTTTGAATTATTTACAGCTCCTGTTGAAGCAGGTTCTGATGCTGCTACCGATTTACCTTCTGGTGAAACCAAAATCAAAGTTGTAGTGGATGAAGAAGAGTTTGAATTTAATATGTCTCAGAAACAAACCATTCTTGATGCGGCTTTAAAACACGATATCGATGCACCATATTCTTGCCAAGGTGGAATTTGTAGTAGTTGTATAGCGAAGCTTACAGAGGGTACTGCAGAAATGCGTCAGAACAATATTTTAACAGATAGCGAAGTTGCAGAAGGGTTGATATTAACTTGTCAAGCACATCCTACTTCAGCGACCGTTGCTGTAGATTATGATGATGTTTAAAAAGATCTAAAATGTTTCTTTATAGAAGAAAGATGAAAAGACCATTGATGTTGTAAAACATCAATGGTCTTTTTACTTTTATAATGGTCCGGATATTGATTTTTTTTTAAACTAGCATAGACTTACTGGTAGTAAAAATGAAGGTTATGCTACTTTGATGCTGATTGTCTATACATCATAATAATGCTAATAATACTAGTAACAAGCACTGCAATTGCTAAGTAACCTAGCCAATCCATGGATCTTTCACTAATTAATCTTGAAATTAATAACATTATCATTGCAATACTAGTTAGGATTGGGCTGAGATATTGTTTTTTATAATTCATATTAAAAAATATAGTTAATATCCAACTTTTACTCTAACACGCTTTAAAACCGCGTCGGCTACAAGCTTAGCTTTTGAAGCACCTTTAGCTAAAGCAGCATCGATTTCATCAAGATTACTCATATAATAATGGTAGCGTTCTCTTTGCTCATCAAAACGTTCTACTACCAATTCATATAAAGCTTGTTTGGCGTGACCGTAACCGTAATTTCCACCTTCGTAATTAGCTTTCATATCTGCAATTTGAGCTTCAGATGCTAATAAACTATAGATAGCAAAACAATTACACGTAGACCAATCTTTAGGTTCTTCAAGTGGTGTGCTATCGGTTTCAATAGACATTATTTTTTTGCGTAGTTGTTTGTCTGGCAAAAATATATTAATGAAGTTACCTCTACTTTTACTCATTTTTTCACCATCAGTTCCTGGTATGAGCATCCCATTTTCTTGAATTTTTCCTTCAGGTAAAACAAAAGTCTCTCCCATTTTTGCATGAAAACGAGAGGCTACATCACGTGTCATTTCAATATGTTGTAATTGATCTTTACCAACCGGAATAATTTCTGCATCATATAACAAGATGTCTGCAGCCATTAACATTGGGTATGTAAACAAGCCAGCGTTTACGTCTTCTAAACGATCTGCCTTATCCTTAAAGCCGTGAGCTAATGTTAAACGTTGGTAAGGAAAGAAACAGCTTAAATACCATGAGAGTTCAGTAACTTGTGGAATATCACTTTGTCTGTAAAACACTGTTTTTTCAATATCTAGTCCGCACGCCAACCAAGTAGCTGCTACGGAGTAGGTGTGATTTCTCAATGCTTCTGCATCTTTAATTTGAGTTAGCGTATGTAGATTAGCAATAAATAGAAACGAATCATTTTTAGCATCGTTTGCCATTTCTATTGCTGGTAAGATAGCTCCTAAAATATTTCCTAAATGTGGTGTGCCAGTACTTTGTACTCCTGTTAAGATTCTTGCCATATTTATTTCCCACCAAAATGGGAATCTCTTTAATTGTTAAACGAAAAAACAAAGGTAAATTTTTTAGTACAACTATTAGAAGTCATTTAATTTAATTAACTAGTTTTGGTGTTATGGCATTTTTTAAATATCCATTTTGGCTTTTATATCGTATTTGGTTTTACATTTTAGTCGCAATTCCGATTATTATAATGTTCCCTTTGCTGATTATTTCCATCTCTAGAGAGCAATGGTATCCTTATTTCTTTAAGCTTGCACGTATATGGTCAAAGTTTATCTTAATAGGCATGGGGTTTGCATATAAAATAACTAGCGAAGAAAAATTAGATGCTAATAAAAGTTACATGTTTGTAGCCAACCATACCTCAATGGCAGATATAATGCTGATGTTAGTGGCTGTAAAAAATCCTTTTGTGTTTGTTGGTAAACAAGAATTAACAAAAATCCCGCTTTTTGGATTCTTTTATAAACGCACATGTATCCTTGTGGATAGAAGTAGTGCAAAAAGTAGACAGGCCGTATTTTTAAGAGCACAAAAACGCATTAAACAAGGATCTAGTATTTGTATTTTTCCAGAAGGAGGTGTGCCAGAAGAACACATTGTATTAGATTCATTTAAAGATGGTGCTTTTCGCTTAGCTATAAATCATCATATTCCGGTAGTGCCTATCACATTTTACGATAATAAAAAACGATTTTCTTATACTTTTTTTAGTGGTAGTCCTGGTAGAATGCGTGCTAAGATTCATAAATTTTTACCTACAGAAGGGTTGACTATTGAAGATACAAAGTCTCTTAATGAAAAAGCAAGGTCTATAATTTTAAAAGACTTAACAGATACAAAATAGATTTCATAATTGTTTAGGTCTATTTAACGCACAAAAAAAAAAGCCACTCCAACCAAGAGTGGCTTTTATCATCATTGCGTTCATCATAGCTTTTTTGATGCAATAACCTAACCTAAAATTTATAACTTAATCCTGTGTAGACACCAATGAAGAAAGGTCTAAAATCTCCCGATGTGTCATTAAATGTGTTTATTTGATACTTAAATGTTGGTTCAAGATTTACATTCCATTTTTTTGAAAGATTGTAATCCATTCCTAAGCCAAAATTGGCACTAAAACTTGTGTTTTTTATATTATTTGCTTCTCCGATTAATGTTGTTGTACCATCAACGTCTGCATAAATTTCATTTTCATTTAAAATAAAAGTGCTAAAACCACCAATAATATTAATTCCAAATTTTTTGTCTAATACGCTATACTCCAATTCTAAAGGCACTTCAATGAAACCAAATTTTTGGTCAATATTACCAGCAAATTTTGTGTTAAATAATTCTGGAGTAGACGCTCTATTCATCATATTAGAACTCATAAGTGAAATGTGTTGTTCCCCTCCTTTAAATGAAATGTTTTTAAATTCTGCATCAATACCTCTAGCTGCAGTTTCTGCACCAGTGAAAGCATAAACGTCTGATGTAGTTTGACTAAGATTTACACGGTTAACACCAACTCTAACTTTTAATTTTTTAGATACAGCATAACTACCTATAACACCATAACTCATGTTAATATCACTACTTTTGGAGTTTTCATTAAATTGTTTATCTAAAGCAGACCCTTTACCTAAAGAGCTAAAATAAACAGGCGCAACATTTGGTGCAACGCTCCACCTGTTTTGTTTATTTTCTTTCTCTTCTTCAATAATGTCTTTATTCTCTGCAATAGCATCGTTAATAGATTCTTTTTTTGAATCTTCAATTAAAAGGTTTTCAGATTTTTGTTTATCCGTTTCACTTGAATCTGTTTTAGCTATTTCAGATGTTGTTTTTTCTGTTGAGATATTTTCAGCAATAGCAGTTTTATTCTCTTTGATGGTCTTTTTAATCGTAGACTTTCTTTCTGCTTCAGATTTAAGAGGTATTTTATTCTCTATTTTTAAAGTTGAATTAGAAGCCTTTTGATTTGCGACTTTAGTACTATTCTTGTCACCCTTTACAGGTGAAGTAGTCAGAAATTTTTGAGATGCTTTAGTTTTATCTTCTGCATTAGAATCATTAGTAACAACATTATTACTTTGATTAGAATTATTTGGTGTTGTTAATTGATTTGAAGGATTTAATTTTTCAAGATTATTATCCGATTCTTTTGAATTGGATTTTTCTTCATTCTCTAAATTTGAGTCTACAATTTTTGAATTATTGTCCTTAGCAATATTTAGCTCAATGTCTTTCTTTTTCGTTGAGGTATTATCTTTGTTTTTTTCTAATGTATTGTCTTTTCCGTCTGTGTTTACCACAGGGAATTCTTGAGTGTTATTTTCATCAGTGTCAAACACTGAAATGCCAACGGTTAACATTAATAGAGTCACAGCTGCAACTCCGCCAATCTGCCACCAAAGTGCAATAACTCTTCGTTTTTTCTTTTTCTTAGGAAGACTTTCGTTTATACGATCCCAAACCGCATCGTTAGGTGCAACTTCAAAATCTTTGAACTTTTCTTGAAAAAGACGATCTATGTTTTTATTATCATTCATTATTTATAAACTCTGCGAATTTGGGGTCGCGTTGTAAACTTCTATTTTTTCTTTTAAAATCATCCTTGCTCGCGCTAAGTTAGATTTTGATGTTCCTGTAGAAATATTTATTAACTCACTAATTTCAACATGCGAATAACCATCTAAAACATACAAATTAAATACCAATCTGTATCGGTCTGGCAATTCTTGAATGATTTTTAATAAAAAATCAATGCTCACATTGTCGTCATTAATGTCTACAGAAACGTCTTCTATATTTCCTTCATTTACAATATCGTAAACTCCTACATCTTCTCTGTAGCGTTGCAATGCAGTGTTAATGGCAATGCGTTTTAGCCAACCTTCAAAAGACCCTTTATTATTATACTGATCTATTTTATTGTATATAGTTATAAATGCATCATGCAGATTATCCTCTGCCTCTGCATAGTTTTTTGAATACTTAAGACAAAGTGAAAATAATTTACTTGCGAATTGCTTGTATAATTGACTTTGAGCTTGAGCATTTTTGTTAATACAATTTTTTATGAGTTGGTCTAAACTCACATTAATCTCAGAGTTAGTTAATAATTAATTTTTAATAGAGTCGATAGAAATAGCTCTTTCATCCATTACAGGTACTTCAACTATGTAATATTGATCTGTACCTTGCTCATCCTCTCCTTGATAAAATTTAAAGATGTAAGTTTCGTTACTTGTAACATGAAAATCAAAATGAACAGTTACTTCTTCTGGGTCTTCTGCACAGGTTAAACTATCTATTGTATATACCGTATTTACAACTGCAACTGTTCTTTGTTGTCCGTCTATTTCATAAATAAAATCATTGAAAGTGAAACATTGATTTGGCTGAGTATAAGTGATATCTATTTGATAGATTTCTCCTTGTACAAAGTATTCTGGCATCTCTACGCTATTTATTGGTACAACCTCTAAATAGAAATTATAGTTGGTATCATCTTCAATACTACACGAGGTAAATAATGAGATAAATAAAAAGGCGAATAGGACAAATTTATTCATAATTAAAAATCAATTTCAACCTATAGATGTAAAAAACCTAAAAGGGTTGCGTCTAAAACTAAAAAAATCCTGAATTTTATCAGGATTTTTTTAGATTCTATTATTTAGACTCTTTTATTAAAGTTTTAACTTTCTCTTCTAATTCATCCATTAAATCTGGATTGTCTTTAATAAGCATTTTTACGGCATCACGACCTTGACCAAGTTTAGTGTCTCCGTAGCTAAACCAAGAACCGCTCTTTTTAATAATATCGTGTTCAACAGCTATATCCAAAACCTCACCGACTTTAGAGATACCTTCTCCATACATAATATCAAATTCTGCTAATCTAAAAGGTGGTGCAACTTTGTTTTTAACCACTTTAACTCTGGTTTTATTACCCATTACATTACTATCGCTATCTTTAATTTGTGTAGAACGTCTAATATCTAAACGTACAGAAGCGTAAAATTTTAAGGCATTACCACCTGTTGTGGTTTCAGGGTTACCAAACATTACACCAATTTTCTCACGTAATTGGTTAATAAAGATAACAGTACAATTCGTTTTGCTAATAGAGGCTGTTAATTTTCTAAGTGCTTGAGACATTAAACGTGCGTGTAAGCCCATTTTAGAATCTCCCATTTCACCTTCAATTTCACTCTTTGGTGTTAAGGCAGCAACAGAATCGACAACAACAATATCAATAGCTCCAGATCTAATTAGATTATCCGCAATCTCTAAAGCTTGTTCACCATTATCTGGTTGAGAAATTATTAAATTATCAATATCTACACCTAGTTTTTCAGCGTAAAAACGGTCAAAAGCATGCTCTGCATCAATAAATGCTGCTATTCCACCAGCTTTTTGAGCTTCAGCAATAGCATGAAGCGTTAATGTTGTTTTACCAGAAGATTCTGGTCCATATATTTCAATAACACGTCCTCTTGGATAACCACCTACGCCTAAAGCAATATCTAAACCTAATGAACCTGAAGAGATAGCTTCTACATCTACTACAGCTTGATCGCTCATTTTCATTACTGTTCCCTTTCCATAAGCCTTATCTAACTTGTCTAAAGTTAATTTTAAAGCTTTTAATTTTGCATCTTTTTCGCTACTCATTTGTTCTTTTTTTCTGAATTAATCTGTTTCCAAAAATACCACTTATTTTATTTATTTCATTTCTCGTTTTAAAATAACTACAAATGAAAGTGATGATTTTTCTCTTTTTAATAATTTAGGAGAAGGAATAGTATCAATGAATGTTATATGCATAAAAAAACCAGAGCAAATACATACCCTGGTTTTTTTATTGAAATAGTCAACCTAGTCATAGGTTGGTATATTCATTGTGTTTTTAAATTTTAGAATAACCCAATGTATGACGCATCAGTTGTTCCTGTTTGTAAGGTAGCACCTGTTGTGAAACCATCTGCACTTGTAGAACTAGGATCAAAAATATAAACATTACCTACACCTCCTAAAGAGGCTAAAGCCATATATAATTTGCCATCAATGACACTTGCCCATTGGTATTGACGCAACCATAAGTCTAATGGAATATTCATTTTAATTGCTGTTCTATTATACACATCAACACGTACAATATCCCAATTAGAACTCGCGCTATCTCCTAAATCTGTATTTAAAACAGGAACATAACCGATACCATTACCTACATAAAACCAACCTGTATTTGCTTCTGCATTATGACCTAAAAGCGATTTAATATCAAATTTTCCATAAGCGGTATCATAAGCACCGTTGCTAATTTTCATAATTGAAGCATCTCCAGAGGTTATTAGTTGGTAGGTATCTCCATTTTCATCTTTATGAGCAACAGGTGTTCTGTAGCCGTTGGTAGAGCCTTGTGCTAAAGTTGAGGTTATTGTAGTTTCGTTTTCTAAAGAAGGATAATCTACTACTAAAGTTTCAACGTTATCATAAACCATAGTACCATTTTCACCAGTTAAAGCGTCGTAAAAACGTTTCGCAACTCCGTAATATAGTTTGCCATTTGTGATAACAGGAGCATCAATACGAAAGGTATGAATACCTTCTGTAGATTCATCTTCATTATAAGGAAAAGCAAATGAGGCATTCTCTAAAACCGTCATCGTATTTAAATCTACACGTGCTAAAGTCACTGTAGCATTCGTTTTTACATATGGAGACGATTCATCATTTGGATCTTCATAGATGTTTTCTGTAGTAACGTTGTGTAACATCGCATAGTTGTCATTAATTTTTGTCCAACGTGGATATGCTGTTCCCATTACGGCTTGAATATCCGTTGTTAAAAGTAAATTATAGTTTTGTCCACTGATATAATCATATTTAGCAATATCACCACCTCCATAATTTAAGTTATAGACTGTTTCACCATCATTAGATGTATATAATCTTGCCGTACGTGTTGATGGAATTTCTTGGCCGTAACCATTAAAGGTAAACGATTTATCTGGGTCATTAAGTTCTTCTACAGTTACACCTTGCGTATAAGTTTCTGATTCTCCTGTTGGACTAGAACCTATGACTAAATGGTATGGTCTATAAGCCGATTCTGTAGGAGTTGAGGACGGAATGTCATCTTCACTACATGAAAAAGAGGTGAAGGTTAATGCCGATACACAAGCGATACTTAAAAGTGATTTAATATTGAAATTCATAATTTTTAAATTAAAATTGTTTTTATAAAATTGTAAATGAAAGTTTGCCATAAAACCCTCTTCCAGGTTTTTGAAGCGCGTAATTGTCAAATAATTGATTGTTTAATATGTTTTTTACATCAAAGCTTAGTGAAACTTTATTTTTTGGAAATGTGTAAGCAAAGCCAGCATCAAATGAAACTTGAGAAGGAATCACTGTTTTTCCAGAACCACCAAGTACACTGCTGCCTCTAAAAAAATCATGTACATATAGTAAATTAGAATATGTAGATAGCCTAGATCCTTTTTGAATAAAATTCTGTGTATTGAATTTTAAGTTATAGTTCATTGTAAAATAGGGTGTATTGGCAAGTCTTTCGTAGCTTGGCGTAATTGGGTTACCATTCACATCATAGGTTACATTATAATCTCTAGCATTAAAAAATGAAGAGTTGGCACTAAAAAAAAACCTTTCCTTAAAATTATAGTCTATTGTGAAATCGACACCTTCTGTATAAATTTTTCCAATGTTAGAGTTTTCAAAAAATTCTTCATTACTACCTGTTGGAAACTGCATAATTAAATCTTCTGTGTCTCTAATAAATACATTAGCTGTAACTCCAAACGTATGTGCTTTTAACTTTAAATTGTCATAGGTAAATCCTAGATTATAGTTGTTGCTATGCTCTGGTTTTAAATTCACTGAAGCATTTAAATTAGAAGCAACATTACCAAATACCTCATTGGCTTCTGGTAAACGAAGGGCTTTCTCTGCAGATCCAAATACGGTTAATTTAGGAGAAATGGAATATGAAATAGAGCCACCAAAACCAAAATCATTAGAAGTAATATTATTTTCTTCAATAATAATGGTCGAATTTGAAGTGTTAGATGATCGCGTTCGTAATTTAGATGTTCTATCCATATAGTACGATTTTCCAAAAACTGAAGTTCTTAGCTTTTCATCAAAGGCACTATTTTCAAATGAAAGTGTTAATATAGATTTCAAATATTTGCGTTCTTCTTTTAATGCATTTTCTGCAGCAGGAAGCATTGGGTCATCAGAATCTCGTGTAAATGTGTTTAGCAAATGATTTAACTGAATGGTGTTATTGTCATTAATGTGGTAAGCTACATTGGTACGTGCATTAATAGTTTCATCAATATCTTTCTGTAGTGTAGGGTCGCCTGCTTCTGCGCCTGTGGCCCAAACATCAGGATCATTATAATAACTCGTAGGATAACCTAACCAGCTGTACTGTGTTGCAATAGTATCTATGGTTTTTCGATTAAGACGTGAATAGGATGCAAATGCACTAACATCTAAGTTTTTAAGAACTTCTTTTTTTGCATAATCTAGACTATACATCTTGGTGTTCTGCTCTGTAAATCGGTTACCGTATACAATTTCCATGGTGGCACCAGTTTGAATTTGTTGATCCATATTAGAAAGCAAAACACCAGCCAAAAACTTATCTGCCCAAGAAACATTTGTATATCCAAATTCAGCTTTACCACCTTGAGATCTGTAGCGATCATGAAAACGTTTCGCTCTAATATAAACATCAGGTGTGCCTGCAGAAAGTGCTACGGCAACTTGGTCACCCCAAACTTCGTAATCGTTATCGGCATAGTTAATAAAGGCAGAGCCTCTAGCAGTGAAACCATTTTTGTTATTTCTATATCCACCATTAATATCTGTACGGTAGGTTCCGAATGATCCTGCCGAAACAGACGCTTTTAATTCATTTTTGGTAATATCATTTAGCACAATATTTATAGCTCCACCCATGGCATCATCAGATAAATGTGGAGGTACAACACCTTTATAAACTTCAATACGTTTTATTAAAGACGGAGGAATGCTGTTGAGTGAAAATGAAGGTCCAAAATTCCGAATAGGCACTCCATCAATAAAAATTTTAACGGAATTTCCAGTCATTCCGTTTAAGTTATAATGTGCATGAGAGCCTAAACCACCAGACTGACGCACTCTAACACCAGCAGATTGGTCTAATAACTCGTTAACTTGAATAGATTGAATTGCTGCTTCTTTGGTTTCTATAACATTAACTGCAAATCCTTTTTCTTCAATTTTTTGTTGAACGGTTTTAGATCTTACAAAAACTTCGTCTAATGCTGAAACTTCTAAAGTAACGTTAACCTCCTGATTTTTTGATGCTAAATCTACCGTTACGGTTTTTGGTATGTCTTTTAGTGAATAAAATGCTATAGTGTATGTTCCGTAAGGAATATCTTTAAATGTAAAACTACCGTTTATATTAGTGTTTGTTTCTTTAGTTAAATTATTTCCCTTCAGTACAATATAGGTAGAAACGGCAGGCTCATTAGAATTGTATTTTACCTTCCCATAGAAACTTCCATCTTGACTAAAGCCAATGATGCTATAGGATAAGAATAAAAAAACAAAAAATATTTTGAATTGGTACACGTCTAAATTTTTGACAAAAGTATCCTTATTTATATTTATTCCAAATAAAAATAAGAATTAATTTCATTTATTTTTAGAATCTGATGTGAGCACATTAAATCAGAAAATAAAGATCATTTCTTACAGATGTATAGGGTAATTAATTTGTGAATTAAATAGAGGTAAATACTAGAAAAACATGTTTTGGTTATATGTATTTAAAATGAAGGCATGTTTTTTTTGTTTTTTAGACGCAACCATTTTGCATTTTTTGCATCTACTATATGAAAAAGGAAATAATTGCTATGAAATGCGCTACAAACAACTCTGAAGTAACCTTTAGGGTTGAGTAGCGAATTTTATCTAGTTATTTTAGATGAAATTAAATTTGTTCTGTTTTTAAAAAGTTAGTAAAATATTAGGTGTTTCAGTTGCCGTATGTTATCCCTCTGCAATTGTGAAGCCGATGAAGATTAACTTTTTAGTTTATGTTTTAAGTTAGTAAGTTAATCTAAAAGCACTTTGAAATATTTCAAGGTGCTTTTTTTACGCTTAGTTAGAGGCATTTCATTAAAAATAATACCTTTGCAATTCAAATATTCTTTAACCTTAAAATTAGTATAGCATGCAACTGTACAATAACTTAAGTGCTAAAGAAAGAGCAGAACTTATTGAACAAGCCGGAAAAGAACGCTTAACAATCTCTTTCTACAAGTACGCCAAAATTAATAATACCGAAATTTTTAGAAACCATCTGTTTTTAGCTTGGGACGAATTAGATGTCTTAGGAAGAATCTATGTGGCAAACGAAGGTATTAATGCTCAATTATCTGTACCTGCAGAAAACTTTGAACCTTTCAAAAATCATTTAGATACCATTTCATTTTTAGAAAATGTAAGATTAAACATTGCTATTGAGCACGATAATTTTGCTTTTTTAAAGTTGAAAGTGAAAGTGCGAAACAAAATAGTCGCAGACGGTTTAAACGATGCTTCTTTTGATGTTACAAACAAAGGAGTTCATGTTAATGCCGAAAAATTTAACGAGCTTATTGAAGATCCAAACACCGTTTTGGTAGATATGCGAAACCATTACGAAAGTGAAATTGGTCATTTTAAAAATGCCGTAACACCAGACGTAGATACGTTTAGAGAATCTTTAGATTTAATTGAAGAAGATTTAAGAGAACACAAGGAAGACAAGAAATTAGTCATGTATTGTACTGGTGGAATTCGTTGCGAAAAAGCAAGTGCCTATTACAAGCATAAAGGTTTTAAAAATGTATTTCAGCTTGAAGGTGGAATCATTAATTACGTAAGACAAATTGAAGCTGAAGGATTAGAAAATAAATTCTTGGGTAAAAATTTTGTGTTTGATGAAAGACGTTCCGAGCGAATTTCAGATGATGTCATTGCTAATTGTCACCAATGTGGCGAACCTGCAGATTTGCATACCAATTGTGCTAATGAAGCATGCCATTTATTGTTTATTCAATGTGATTCATGTAAAGAAAAGATGGAAAATTGCTGTTCTTCAACATGTATGGAAATAAACAGATTACCTTATGAGGAGCAAAAAGCTTTAAGAAAAGGACAAGGTAATAGTAATGATATTTTCAAAAAAGGACGCGCAGACCATTTGCCTTTTAAAAAGGACTTGCGTAATATTTTTGAAACCATGAAGTCTAACAATATCTAAGTAGTTATGCAAAAGATAGAGTTAATGGCACCTGCAGGAAATTTTGAATCCATGCAGGCTGCTCTAGATAATGGTGCAGATTCAATATATTTTGGTGTAGAGCAACTCAATATGAGGGCTAGAGCTACAGTTAATTTCACTTTAGAAGATTTACCCGAAATTGTAAAACGTTGCGAAGCAAAAAATGTAAGAACCTACCTAACATTAAATACTATAATTTACGATCATGATTTATCTATTGTAAAAACATTGATAAAACAAGCGAAACAAGTAAATATAACTGCGGTTATCGCTATGGATCAAGCTGTAATTGCAGTAGCAAGAGAGCACGGAATGGAAGTGCATATCTCTACACAAATTAATATTACCAATATTGAAACTGTAAAATTCTACGCACTGTTTGCAGATACCATGGTATTGAGCAGAGAGTTGAGTTTGCGTCAAGTAAAATACATTACAGATCAGATTGAAAAAGATCAAATAAAAGGGCCATCTGGAAGGTTAATTGAAATAGAAATTTTTGGTCATGGTGCACTTTGTATGGCTGTTTCTGGTAAGTGTTACATGAGTTTGCATTCGCACAATTCATCTGCAAATAGAGGTGCTTGTAAACAAAATTGCAGAAAAAAATATACTGTTATAGATCAGGAAACAGGTGTAGAAATGGAACTAGATAACGAATACATTATGTCGCCAAAAGATTTGTGTACTATAGATTTTCTAGACCAAGTTGCAGATGCTGGTATCAAAGTTTTAAAAATTGAAGGTCGTGGTAGAGCACCAGAATATGTCGCTAAAGTTATAAAATGTTATAGAGAAGCCATAGATAGTATTGCTAATGGTAATTATTCTAAAGAGCAGGTGATTACTTGGATGCAAGAGTTAGAAAAAGTTTATAATCGAGGTTTTTGGAGTGGATATTATTTAGGTCAGAAACTTGGAGAATGGAGTAAAGGATCGGGCAGCCATGCTACACAAAAGAAAGTTTATATAGGCAAAGGGGTTCATTTTTATCCTAAAGCCAAAGTTGGAGAATTTAAAATTGAAGCGTATGACCTTTCTATAGATGATACTATTTTAATTACTGGTACAACAACAGGAGCAAAAGAATTTCAATTAAAGCAAATGTTAGTTAATGATGAGCCGTTGTTAAAGGGAACTAAAGGTGATTCTATTACAATACCTTTAGATTTTAGAATTAGACCATCGGATAAACTATATAAAATTGTAGAAAATAAAGTTGAAGTATAATGGTTGTTATTACCTTACAACGCAATAAATGTATTGGCTGTAACTATTGTGTAGAATTAGCACCAAACCTATTTCAAATGTCAAAAAAAGATGGTAAATCTGTTTTGCTAAATACAAAAGAGAAGAAAGGATTTTATACTTTAAAATCAAATGATTTTAATATTTTAGAGGCTTCTGAAAATGCGTCAAAAGCCTGTCCGGTTAACATTATTAGCGTAAAAATTAATTAACAAATAAATCCTAAAAATGGATATTTACAAGCTTTTACAGCTTAATAGAAAAATTAAAAGTCATAGAATTAAATTCTTGGGGCTTTATCTATTGCATAAATTTAATAAACGGTATTTAGCCGTTAACTTAGATCCTGTAATGGCTTGTAATTTGCGTTGTAAAATGTGTTATTTTACGGATGAAGATTATGTAAAAACACTAAAAGGGCAATTTAATGATGAAGATTTAAACTTAGTTGCGAAAACTATTTTTAAACGTGCTTTAAAACTTCAAATAGGTTGTGGTACAGAACCAACCTTATATAAAAATCTTGTAAACGTAGTAGAGTTGGGGAAGAAGTATAATGTGCCTTATATTTCTATAACCACAAATGCGAATTTATTAACAGAAGAAAAAATTGAAGCCCTTTTAAAGGCAGGACTAAATGAGTTTACAATCTCACTACATGGAGTAACAAAAGAAAGTTATGAAGGTTTTATGAAAAAAGCCAGTTATGAAAAATTTCATAATGCATTCAATGCTTTTAAGAAACTTAAAGAGAATTATGATTTTAAGGTGAGAATTAACTACACTTTTAATAAAGATAATTTTTACGAATTAAGTGAGTTTTTTAATCATTTTGATGCCAAAAGTTTCGATATTTTGCAGATTCGTCCCATTCAGAAAATAGGAAACACAGAATACAATGATTTTGATATTTCATCATTAGTAGCTGATTATCCTAACCTTATTCAATCCATAAGGGAAACTTGCGTAAGTAATAATATAATACTTATGGCTCCAAATTCAATATCAACGTTGAATTCAGAAAATCAATCGAGTTTTATTTTTAATTATACATTTTGTTATATCTCACCAGGCAAATTTTGGAAAGAAGGCTTTAATTGGAGGGAAGAAAGTTTTAATCAATATTCTAAAAAAATTGGATGGAGTAAATCGCTCTTTTCAAATATTTTTAAATCTAAAACAGAATTAAATTCGTTATCTAATCGATTGAATTACGAAATAGAACTGAATTGAATTATTTGTTTTATTGATTTTAATCTTCATAAAAATTTAAAAAACGTTCAATTGTTTTGAATAATTTGGTTGCGTTCTTTTAATCACATACCTAATTTAGCAAGGCAATAACAAATCAGACTTTAGATAACTAAAGAAATAATCTTATCTTTACTCATTAATTATTTACGAATCCTATATCTAGATTTTTTAAATTCTAGATTTAATATATAAAATTTTTATGGCTTGTAACAGTTGCTCAACTGGTAAAGATGGCCAACCAAAAGGATGCAAAAACAACGGAACTTGTGGCACAGATAGTTGCAACAAACTTACGGTTTTTGATTGGTTAGCTAACATGTCGCTTCCAAACGGACAAGAACCATTTATTGGTGTCGAAGTGCGTTTTAAAAACGGCAGAAAAGAATATTACAGAAACACTGAAAATCTTACATTAAGTATTGGAGATATTGTGGCAACACAGGCTAAATCTGGTCACGATATTGGTATGGTTACTCTTACAGGAGAATTAGTAAGAGTGCAAATGAAGCGTAAGAAAGTAAGGCTTGATGATGCAGAAAATGTTCTAAAAATATATCGAAAAGCTTCTCAAAAAGATATTGACATTTGGTCTGAAGCCAGAGATAAGGAAGAACCAATGAAGGTTAAGGCACGTCAGTTTGCGATTGATCTTAATCTGAAAATGAAAATTTCCGATATTGAATTTCAAGGAGATGGTAGCAAAGCTACATTCTATTATACCGCAGAAGAACGTGTTGATTTTAGAGAGCTAATTAAAGTTTTCGCGCGTGAGTTTAGAACGCGTATAGAGATGAAGCAAGTTGGCTTTAGGCAAGAAGCAGCTAGACTTGGTGGTATTGGCTCTTGCGGAAGAGAATTGTGTTGTTCTACGTGGTTAACCGATTTCAGATCCGTAAGCACTTCTGCTGCACGTTATCAGCAATTATCTTTAAATCCATTAAAACTTGCGGGACAATGTGGAAAGCTAAAATGTTGTCTTAATTATGAGTTAGATGCTTATTTAGATGCATTGAAAGCTTTTCCAAAATCTGATATAAAATTATATACAGACAAAGGAAATGCAGTTTGCCAAAAGACGGATATTTTTAAAGGTTTAATGTGGTATGCTTATGAAGGTGAATGGATGAATTGGCATGTTATCACTACAGCTCAAGCCAATGAAATTATTGAAAAAAACAAGAAAAAAGAAAAAGTTGCAAACTTAGAGGAATATGCTGCTGAGCATATAGAAGATGCTAAAAATGAGTTTGAGAATGTTGTTGGTCAAGATAGTTTAACACGTTTTGATAGTCCAAAACCGAAAAACAAACGTAAAAACAATAAGAACAATAGAAATAACAAGAATCGAAACAACAAAAACAAGTCTCAAAATCGAAATAGCAATCAAAAGCCTAAACCTAAAGCAAAAACAAATGCAAATGTTAAGAAAGACTAAAGGGTTATTTCTTGTCGTAATCAGTTGTTTTTTAATTACAAGTTGCGATTCCGATGCTATCTTTGATCAGTACAAATCTGTACCTAATCAATGGCATAAAGATTCTATAGTTAGTTTTAATTTTAAAGCGCCAGACACTATACAGAATTATAATTTGTATGTAAATCTAAGAAATACAGATGCTTATAAGTTTAGTAATTTGTTTCTTATTGTAGAATTAAATTATCCAAACGGAAAGGCTGTAAAAGATACATTAGAATATAAAATGGCAGCCCCTAATGGTGAGCTTCTGGGAACAGGTTTTTCCGATTTAAAAGAGAATAAATTGTGGTTTAGAGGCTACAAGGAACCTTTTAAATTTAATGAAGAAGGCGATTACTCGGTAGCTATTCAACATGCAATGCGTAACAACGGAGATGTTGATGGTGTGGAAAATTTACAAGGAATAACAGATATTGGTTTTAGAGTAGAACAGGCTCAAAAGTAATAATTATGGCAAAAAAGAAAACAACTCAATCTAAAACAGAAACATTAGATTATTCAAAATACGTTCGTTGGTTTTGGATCCTTTTTTTAAGTGGTATCGCTGCAATTGTATTATTGTTTTTATTGGCTTCTTTGGGAGGTTTAGGTGAAATGCCTGATTACACTAGATTAGAAAATCCAGAAACAAATTTAGCTACGGAAATTATTTCTTCGGATGATAAAACTCTAGGGAAATTCTATTTCGATGATAATAGAACTCCTGTAGGTTATGATGATTTGCCTAAAAATTTAGTTGATGCACTAGTTGCAACAGAAGATGTGCGCTTTTATGAACACTCTGGTATAGATGCTAGAGGAACGTTGAGGGCAATATCTAGCTTAGGAAGTAGTGGTGGAGCGAGTACAATTTCTCAACAAGTTTCACGTCAATTATTTGTTGGTGTAGCATCCCCAAATACTTTAAGTAGATTAACTCAAAAAATCAAAGAATGGGTTATTGCTATTCGTTTAGAGCGTCAATACACAAAGGAAGAGATAATAGCAATGTATTTTAATATCTATGATTTTGGTAATAATGGTGATGGTATTAGATCTGCAGCTCGTATTTATTTTGGAAAAGAACCGAAAGACCTAGATTTAAAAGAATCAGCCATGTTGGTTGGGATGTTTAAGAATTCATCTTTATATAACCCTATTCCATCAAGAAATCCTGTAGGAGTAAAGAATAGAAGAAATGTGGTATTGGCTCAAATGGCTAAATACGATTACATCACGCAGGAGGTCAAAGATTCACTACAAAAAACTGAATTAGATTTAAACTTTACACCAGAAACCCATAGCCAAGGTATTGCTACTTATTTTAGAGAATACTTAAGAGGTTTTATGAAGGAATGGGCCAAGGATAAAAAGAACAGAAAACCAGACGGAAGCAAATACGATTTATATAGTGATGGACTAAAAATATTTACCACTATAGATTCGCGTATGCAAAAATATGCAGAAGATGCTGTAGCCCAACACATGCCAAGACTACAAGCAGAATTTGATAATCAGAATACTCCAGAGCGTAATAAAACAGCTCCGTTCTTAGAACTCAGTACATCTGAGATTAATAAATTACTGAACGATGGAATGAAGCGTGGTGAGCGTTGGAGAATTCTTAAGGAGCAAGGTAAATCAGAAAAAGAGATTAGAGCTTCGTTTCAAAAACCTACCGAAATGAGGGTTTTTAAATGGATAGATGGTAAAGCAAGTGAAGTCGATACGGTTATGAAACCTATAGATTCTATGCGTTATTACAAATCTTTTTTACGTCCAGGTATGATGTCTATGGATCCGCTTACAGGGCATGTAAAAGCTTGGGTTGGAGGTATGAATTATAAACATTTTCAATACGACATGGTGAAACAAGGAGCAAGACAAGTAGGCTCTACGTTTAAACCATTTGTATATGCCACAGCGATAGATCAGTTGCAATTTTCACCTTGCGATTCTTTTCCTAGAACCCAAATTACTATAGAGGCTAATAAGTATGGAAATCCTGAGCCTTGGACCACTAAAAACTCCGATGGTAAATATTCAGGTAAGCAAACATTAAAAGATGCCTTGGCTAGTTCTACAAATACAGTTACTGCGCGTTTAATGAATGAGATTGGACCACAACCTGTGGTAGAAATGGCGAAAAAATTAGGTATAACTTCAGATATTTTGCCTGTACCTGCAATTGCATTAGGTACTGCCGATATTTCTGTTTATGAGATGGTAGCTGCTTATTCTACATTTGCTAATAAAGGGGTTTATAATAAGCCAGTTATGGTTACTCGAATAGAGGATAAAAATGGTACCGTCCTTTATCAGTTTGCTCCAGAGAGTAAGGATGTATTAAGTGAAGAGGTTGCTTATGTTACAGTAAATCTTATGGAAGGTGTTACACAAGCTGGTTCTTCAGGAGGACGTTTAAGGTCTAAAGGCGTTGATAAGTACAATGTTATGTATAGAGAGGTAATGACAGGTTATCCATATGAATTAGATAATCCAATAGCCGGAAAAACGGGAACAACTCAAAACCAAAGTGACGGCTGGTTTATGGGTATAGTACCTAACTTGGTTACTGGTGTTTGGGTTGGTGCAGAAGATAGGGCAGCCCATTTTAAAAGTATTACTTATGGTCAAGGAGCCACTATGGCACTGCCAATTTGGGGATTATACATGAAGGCTTGTTATGCAGATAAAACTTTAAATGTTTCAAAAGCGAAGTTTGAGAAGCCTGCCAACTTAAAAATTAATGTTGATTGTAAGGTTAAAGGAGAAGGTGATCTTGGTAGCAATGAAGATCCTGAGGATACTATAGATTTTGATTTCTAAAAACAGACAATAGTCACACCCTTATTTTATGATTATTAATTATAAGTTTTGAACTTAGTTTTGTATTTTTCAGAAGCAAAATTTTTCAAAATATGATTAATAAAAAAGTAGCGAATATTACTGAAGCACTACTTGGTGTAGAAGATAATATGACCTTTATGTTTGGTGGTTTTGGCTTATCTGGCATTCCAGAAAATGCCATTGCAGAACTTGTAAAACGTAATATAAAAGGTTTAACATGTATTTCTAATAATGCAGGAGTTGACGATTTTGGTTTAGGTTTATTGTTGCATCAAAAGCAAATAAAAAAGATGGTCTCATCTTATGTTGGTGAAAACGATGAATTTGAACGTCAAATGCTTTCAGGAGAATTAGATGTAGAGTTAATTCCACAAGGTACATTAGCCGAAAGATGCAGAGCAGCACAAGCTGGTTTTCCTGCAATTTATACACCAGCTGGTTATGGAACAGAAGTAGCAGAAGGTAAAGAAACAAGAGAGTTTGACGGTAAGATGCATGTGTTAGAATATGCGTTTAAAGCTGATTTTGCCTTTATAAAAGCTTGGAAAGGTGATGCCGCAGGAAATCTCATTTTTAAAGGTACAGCAAGAAATTTTAATCCTAATATGTGTGGCGCAGCAAAAGTAACCGTTGTTGAGGTCGAAGAATTGGTACCTGTTGGTGAGTTAGATCCTAATCAAATTCATATTCCAGGTATTTTTGTACAGCGCATTTTTAAAGGTGAGACCTATGAGAAGAGAATTGAACAACTAACCGTTAGACAAAGAGTATAGTTATGTTAGATAAAAACGGAATAGCAAAACGTATTGCGAAAGAAGTAGAGGATGGATTTTATGTAAACCTAGGCATTGGTATACCAACCTTAGTTGCAAATTATGTAAGAGATGATATTGAAGTAGAGTTTCAAAGTGAGAACGGTGTTTTAGGCATGGGACCATTTCCTTTTGAAGGAGAAGAAGATGCAGATGTCATTAATGCAGGTAAACAAACAATAACAACACTACCTGGAGCAAGCTTCTTTGATTCTGCCATGAGTTTTGCTATGATTAGAGGGAAACATGTAGATTTAACAATACTTGGAGCCATGGAGGTGTCGGAAAATGGAGATATCGCAAACTGGAAGATTCCTGGTAAAATGGTGAAAGGTATGGGTGGAGCTATGGACTTGGTGGCAAGTGCTGAGAATATTATTGTGGCTATGATGCATACCAACAGAGCGGGTGAGTCTAAGTTATTGAAAAATTGCTCTTTACCATTAACTGGAGTCGGTTGTGTAAAGAAAATAGTAACCAACATGGCTGTTATTGAGGTAACCGCAAAAGGGTTTAAACTTTTAGAGCGTGCACCAGGAGTTTCAGTAGAGGCTATTAAAAATGCGACAGAAGGTGAATTAATAATTGAAGGTGATATTCCGGAAATGGAAATATAAATAATGTGATATAATTTAATTAAGCCGCTAATTTTAGCGGCTTTTTTTGTAAGAATAATCTTTGTTGTAGATTCTAAATGTTAAAATTAAATGTATTTCATCGATTTATAATGTATTTAGACTGATTAATTAGAAATATGTTTCATATTGCAGTCCCAAATAAAACGAATGAATTTAACATAAATTTTAATTTACCTTTTTGCCCCAAATAACCTTTTTTGCCCCAAACCTACTATAAATTATTAATTATGAAAATTAATTCAAATCTACCAGAACCTACTTTACATGAAAATGAAGAATTTTCAATTTTAGAAAACACTTTGGAGTTAGTCTCAAATGTTTTAAAATTAGCAAAAAAAGTGTTCATGCTATAAACCTTTTGGGATAGCATGAATTAACTTTTTTGTATAGCTTTTTTGTGGTGATGTATAAATAATATCCGCGTCTCCAATTTCTTCAATTTTACCCTTATTCATCACTAACAATTGGTCTGCCATATATTTTACAACGGCTAAATCGTGCGAAATAAATATATAGGTAAATCCAAATTGTGCCTTTAAATCATTTAATAAATTTAAAACTTGTGCTTGTACAGAAATATCTAGTGCAGAAACAGATTCATCACAAACAATAAGCTGAGGTTCTAAAGCAATTGTTCTCGCTATACCGACACGTTGACGTTGACCTCCCGAAAATTCATGAGGATACCGATCAAAAGCAGAGGCATCTAAACCTACTTTCTCTAAGATAGTTATTACCTTTTCTTTACGATCGTTATTTGTGTTTCCAATATTGTGAACCTTCATAGGTTCTAAAATAGCATTACCAACTGTTAAACGAGGGTTTAGTGAAGCAAAAGGATCTTGGAATATAATCTGAATATCCTTTCTTAAAGTTCGCATTTCTGACCGACTTAAATTAACGATATCTTGTCCTTTATATAAAATACGTCCAGAGGTCGCTTTATCTAATTGTAAAATAGCATTTCCTAAAGTCGATTTTCCACAACCAGATTCACCTACTAAACCTAAAGTTTCGCCAGGGAACACTTTAAAACTCACATCATCAACAGCATTAAAAGCTTGGTCTTTAGAAAACCACCCGGTTTTTGAAAAATATGTTTTTTCTACGTTTAAGATTTCTAATAATGGTTGTTGTGCATATAGTTTTTCATGATTTTTTATTCTCTCAGCTTTAGAGATAATGTCTTTGTTAACAGTGTCTGCCATAAAATCTGAAATAGTAGGTAACTGTTTCAAACGAAATTCGGTTGAAGGTCTTGCGGCAATTAATGCTTTTGTATAATTGTGCTTAGGTGCATTAAATATCTTATTAGTTGAGCCTTGTTCTACAATTTCACCCTGATACATCACTAAAACTCTGTCCGCCAATTCTGAAACCAATGACAAATCATGTGAAATGAATAACACGCTCATTTTTGTTTCTGTTTGAATGGTTTTTAATAGCTCTAAAATTTCTTTTTGAACAGTAACATCTAAAGCTGTTGTTGGCTCATCTGCAATTAATAATTTTGGTTTGCAGGCAATAGCCATAGCAATCATTACACGTTGTTTTTGTCCTCCTGAAATTTCATGAGGATAAGATTTACAAATACGTTCTGGGTGAGGTAGTTTTACTTTTTCAAAGAGACTTATTACCTCTAATTTTATTTCTGAAGAGGATAAATTAGTGTGTTGCTTTAAGATTTCTTCAACTTGTTTACCACATCGCATAGAGGGATTTAAAGAACTCATAGGTTCTTGAAAAATCATAGCAATTTCTTTACCTCTTATATCTTGAAATCGTTTTTCTGATATGCCTACCAAATTAGTACCTCCAAACGTAATTGCTCCAGATGTAATTTTAGAAATATGCTTTGGTAACAATCCCATTAAAGCTAAAGAAGAAATGGATTTTCCAGAACCAGATTCTCCAACTACAGCAACAATTTCGTTGGTTTCAATTTCAAACGAAATATGCTTTATGATTTGTTTTTCAACTTTATTCTTAAAGAATGAAATATTTAACCCTTCAACTTCTATTAACTTCTTATTTGGCATAGATAAATGTAGTTATTTTCTTCAATAGTACTGTGGTAAAATCGTAATCTAAGTTATTTAGGCAAAAACGTCATTGTAAAAGCTGTTTTTTGACAAAATTTTAATATTTTCCGATGATTTTTTTATTAAATATTAACCTCAATTTTATCAATTAGTATAAAAAAACCATTCCTAAGTGTGTTTAATGTGAGTTTTGAATAAAAACATTAGCATATTGTATTACTTGAAATTTGTATTAAACTGCAATTATGAATAAACAAATTACACTATTTTTAGTGCTAATACTTCTGTTTTTGAGCATGGATTTATTTGCTCAAAATAATTTTTGGACAAATTCTACAGCTTCCGATTTTAGAGCCACATTAAAGCAACGGGTTTCCATGCCTTCAAAACATAGAACTATTGCATTGAATACAGAATCGTTTTTAGATTTTGTTTCTCAGGCAAAAGGAAGGTTTAGTGATAGTGGAGCAAATTCTTTGGTTATAAGTTTGCCTATGCCAAATGGTGAAAATGAAACATTTACTTTGGAAGATTCTGAATTAATGCATCCAGAATTGGCAGCAAAGTTTCCAGAATTAAAAACATATTCAGGAAAAGGTATAACTGATAGAACGGCTTCTTTAAGGATAACATATTCTCCATATTTTGGATTTAATGGAATGATACTGTCTGGTGAACACAGTACAGTTTATATCGATCCTATTACTTCAGATAATCAACATTACATGTCGTATTTTAGAAATGATTTATCGCAATCGGCAATTGATTTTCAATGTACAACAGAGGAAGCTATTCTAGAAAATGTAGACTTAGATGGTTATAGTCAAAGAGCTCCTGCATTAGGTGATTGTAATTTAAGAAGATATAGATTAGCACAATCTTGTAATGGTGAATATGCACAATATCATATTGGCCAGGCTGGTGGCACAACAGGAACAACGGCAGGTGATAAAGCCATTGTACAAGCGGCTATGAATGTAACAATGAATCGTGTGAATGGTATTTACGAACGCGATTTAGGAATCACTTTACAAATAGTTGGTAATAATGATTTAATCATTTACTTGGATGCATCAACAGACCCTTGGACAAATGAATGGAATACTAAAACGGCAGAAACTATAGATGCGCAAATAGGAGTTTCAAATTATGATATTGGACATAACTTTAATACTACAGGAGGAGGAAATGCAGGATGTTTAGATTGCGTTTGCCTTTCAAATAGTCAAAACAATATTCACAAGGGTAGAGGTTATACAGGTCGTTCTGCACCTGTTGGAGATCCTTTTGATATCGATTATGTAGCGCATGAGATGGGTCATCAATTTGGAGGATACCATGTGCAGAGTAACAATAGCTGTCGTTCAGGTAGTGGTTCTACGGAAGTGGAAACAGGTAGTGGTAGTACCATTATGGGTTATGCAGGAATTTGTTCCGCTAACGTTCAAAATGCAAGTGATGATTATTTTGCTTATGTTAATATTAGAGATATTGTAGATTCTATAAATTATGGAAATGCAAGTGGTTGTGCAGAATTAATTGCTTCAGGAAATAGTGGGCCAGAAGCTGATGCAGGTTTAAATTATGCGATTCCAGCATCTACTCCATTTAAACTAGAAGGTATAGGAAGTGATCCAAACGATTCAGGACTGACTTATTGTTGGGAACAAAATGATCCGGAGAATCCGAGTTCTAATTCAGCTCCAGTGTCTACCAGAACTGTTGGGCCAATGTTTAGATCTATCGCGCCAGTTGCTGTTCCGTATCGTTATTTTCCTAATATTTCAGCAATAATTAATAATACAACTCCAACTTTTGAGGTATTACCATCCATATCTAGAAGTATGGACTTTTCATTTATAGTAAGAGATAATAATTCAGTTTCTGGCTGTACAGCAAGTGACTTAATGACGGTGACAACTGTTGCTTCTGCTGGTCCGTTTATTGTAACATCACCAAATACAAATGTGACATGGAATGCTGGTACGCTTCAAGATGTCACTTGGGATGTTGCAGGTACAACTGCTGCACCTATTAACTGTACTAATGTTGATATTTTCTTGTCAACAGATGGTGGTAATACTTATCCAATCACATTAGCAACAGGTGTAGCTAATAACGGTTCTTATTCAATTGTAGTACCAAACAATCAAGGTACTCAAAATAGAATAATGGTAAAGGCATCAAATAATATTTTCTTTGATATCTCTGATACTAATTTCACCATAGGAGTTCCTGTGGTTTGTAATGCAAATCTTCCGACTGGTTTATTAGCTTCGAATGTGGCATCAACGTCTGTAACATTAAGTTGGGATGAAGTATCTGGTGCAGCTTATGATTTAAGATATAGAGAAGTGGGCAGTTCAACTTGGACAACAATTTCAGTTGCAGCACTTTCATATAATTTAGCAGGACTAAATTCGGAAACAGATTATGAAGCACAAATACGAAGTAAATGTAATGATGGAGCTACTTCTGCGTATTCAAGTTCTGTACTTTTTACGACAACTGAAATTCCGCCATGTTCAGGAACACAAATTACAATCTTTCCTTATTTAGAAACATTTGATGCTGGAATAGGTGCATGGACTCAAGCTACTGGAGATGATGGTGATTGGACTTTGAATTCTGATGATACACCGAGTACAGGAACTGGACCATCTAACGATATTACCGGAGGAGGAAACTATTTCTACACTGAAGCTTCAACTGATGGATTAGATGCAAATGCTACGGTAATGTTAGTGAGCCCTTGCTTTGATTTAACATCTGTTACGTCAGGTGTTTTTTCTTTCTACTACCATATGCTTGGAGATAATATAGGGTCATTAGACTTAGAAGTTACAATTGATGATGGTGCTAACTGGATAAATGTATTTTCAGAATCTGGAAACATTGGAGATGTTTGGAATGCTCAAAATATAGATATAAGTAGTTATTTTGGTGAAATTGTAAAGTTTAGATTTATTGGGCTTACTGGTAATGATTTTAGTAGTGATATTGCTATTGACCATATTGGCATTGGAGATCCGATTACAGATAATATAGTACCAGTTATTACATTGAATGGCGATTCTATAATCAATTTAATTGTAGGTTCAACTTACACAGAATTAGGTGCAACTGCAACAGATAATTTTGATGGAGACATTACTTCAAGTATTGTAATTGGTGGTGATACTGTTGATTCAAATACGTTAGGCACTTATTTAGTTACCTTTAATGTGAGTGATACTGCTGGTAATGCTGCTGCTGAGGTTATAAGAACTGTAAATGTAGTTGAAGCAACCTACTGTGATTCTTCTGGGAATACATCCTATGAAACTGGTGTGACGCGAGTGATCTTTGGAACTATTGATAATGTAGATGGTTCTCCAAAAGATGTAGGTTATGAAGATTTTACAAATATTAGTACCGAAGTTTTACAAGGAACTAATGTGGATCTCACAGTTCATGTAGATACAGATGGAAACTATACGGTTCATACATTTGTTTGGATTGATTGGAATCATGATGCAGATTTTGATGATGTTGGTGAAGAATATGATTTGGGAGACATAGCAAATGTAGAAGATGGAGCTCTGCCTACTTTAGCTATTTCTATTCCCGAAAGTATGATTTTCGGTAATACAAGAATGAGAGTTTCTACTCAATATAATGCTAATCCAACAGCTTGTAATACAAATTTTGACGGAGAAGTAGAAGATTACACAGTTAATGTAAAATATGATGGATTATTGTTTTCCGAAGGTACTTGGGAACCAAATGCACCTTCAAATACAACTACAGCAGATAATGCACTTGTTTTAGATGGTACCTACACAGTAGGTTCTAATATTGCCTTAAATAATTTAACCGTTAATGATATAGCAACTATAGATATCTTGGAAGGGGAATCTATTGCATTAGCAGGAGACCTAGTAAACGATGGACATGTTATATTAAATTCAAGTTCAACAGAGTATTCTAGCTTAATTGTTAATGGTAATGTCACGGGAAATGTTGTTTATAAACGACATGTAAATGTCCATGCAAGTTCTGGTGAAAATGATTTGATTTCTGCGCCTGTAACAGGACAGACTTTTGGTGTTTTTGCTAATGCTAATGCAAATATTGTTTCAAATCCTAATACAGCTTCTGAAAAGCTTTTTGGGCCTTTTGATAAGGCAACAGAAACCTATTTAACTTATGATACAAATGTACCTTCTGAAGCCTCTACAATTCTCAATCCAGGGATTGGTTATAGATCAGCTTCTACAGATAATGGTACTTTTGAATTTAATGGCATTGTAAATACGGGAGTAATTACAATGACTATTTTAAACGCTGGAACTACTTATCCGGAATGGAACTTAATAGGAAATCCTTATCCTTCATATATAAAACTATCAGATTTTCTATCGACTAACATTAATGAGTTTTTATCTACAAGTGCTGCAATATATGGTTATGATGGAGATACATCAAACGGATGGAAAATTTGTAATTTGGCTTATGCAGCCATGAATCCGAACTCAATTATTACACCAGGACAAGGCTTTTTGGTATCTTCAAAAGCGGGAGGCGGAACTATGACTTTTGATCCAAGTTTTAGAGCAACGGCTTCTGGTGACCCACAACTTGATGATGATTTTATTGACGGCAGAGATAATGAAAGTAATGAAATCGCTTATTTAAAATTAGAAATGAATAGTAATTTGAATAGCTATAGTACAGATTTTTATTTCACGGATTTAGCTTCAAGTGGGTTAGACGTTGGTTATGATGCAAGTGCTTTTAATGGTGTAGCACCAGATTATGCTATTTATTCTCATTTAGTAGAAAATAGTACAGGTGTGGATATGTCTATTCAGTCTGTGAGTTTTAATGATGTAAACAATAGTCTTGTCATTCCGTTGGGTATAAATGCGGCACAGGGAGAACAAATCACAGTGAGTATGCCTAATAATACTTTATCAACTGATGTTGAGGTGTATTTGGAAGATAACCTTACAAATACGTTTACACTGCTTAACTCTAATGATTATAGTTTTACTACAGGCGATAATCTTTCAGGAATAGGCCGCTTTTATTTAAGATTTGAAGCTGAAGCTTTAGATATTATTGATAATGAGTTAAGCACATTACTTGTTTATACCTCAGATAGTCCAAAACAAATTTTTATAGAAGGATTATTAGAGAATACTACAAAAGCAATACTCTATGATGTACAAGGAAGAGAAGTGTTATCTCAATTGCTTGATGTAAATGAAAATTT
This sequence comes from Winogradskyella eximia, assembly GCF_003386165.1. Classification (GTDB taxonomy): domain Bacteria; phylum Bacteroidota; class Bacteroidia; order Flavobacteriales; family Flavobacteriaceae; genus Winogradskyella; species Winogradskyella eximia. The sequence continues at coordinate 255,835 of NZ_QRDV01000001.1, forward strand.
ACAATTAATAGATGTTAATGATTTAAGTTCTGGAGTCTATGTTATTCATCTGCAAAGCACAACAAGAAGTATAAGCAGGAAGATTATTATTAAATAATCATGATTAAATGAAATAAAAAAGTCCAAATATTATATTTGGACTTTTTTATTTATAGAAATTTCATTTTTGAATTAATATACCTACTGGGAATTATAAAAATGAGGTCTATAAAATAGTTCTATTTTGTAAAAGTGAATGATCCATAAAATACGTTACTCCATAAATAAAGGCTATAAACTTCGCTGCCTTTAAAATCTTCTTTTGTGATGTATCTCTATTTTTTATAAACAAAAAATAGAGTATACCATTTATGTTCTATAATGAGTCCCAATTTCTTATGCCCTATACTTTTAGTTACTTAATACTTACATTTCTTTTTGTGATATACACTAATGCGCAATCGTCATTAACATATATTTTACTAAAAAGTAATACTTAATAAACTTCTTATCAACTTATAGGTAGATAGTGATTCATTCATCTACAGCAAACTGCAATCCATCGAAATTCAAAGCAATAACATGGAAATACGCATGATCTTTGCTTCAGATTTTAACCTATAACCATTAAATATTTAACCCCAATTTATTATGTTTTACAATTACCGTTATTTAATATTTGCATTTCTTTTTGTGATTCAAATTAATGCACAAGCGCCATCAACACCTTTTAATTTATTATCAAGTCATACAACAGCAACGTCCGTAGATTTGTTATGGGATGCTACTACAGATCCTGTTAGTGCAATTACTTATAATGTTTATAAAGATGGCATTTTTCTCATAAACACGTCATCTACATCTTATCAAGCTGTAGGATTGTCGGCAGATACCATGTATGTATTTACAGTTAAAGCTGAAGATGCTTCTGGTAATGAATCTTTAGCAAGTAATGAAGTTGCTATTGTTACTTTAATAAGTTATTGTACTTCTAATAGTAATGTATTTAATGAAGAATGGATAGGAAATGTTCAATTAAATACAATAGATAATAATTCTGATAATCTAGCTTACTCAGATTTTACTTCAGTTTCTACGCTTCTAAGTAAGGGAACGCAGTATACTATTTCTATAACGCCAGTATGGCCAAGTACAGTTTGGAATGAAGGTTATTCAGTTTGGATAGACTATAATAAGGATGGAGATTTTGAAGACACAGACGAGCAAGTATGGACACAAGGAGCTACAAAAAACACTCCAGTAATGGGTTCGTTTACTATACCTGCGTCTTCTATTAGTGGAGAAACTAGGATGAGAGTTTCAATGAAATATAATGCTATTCCTGCCTCTTGTGAAAACTTTACTTATGGAGAAGTAGAAGATTATACGGTTAATCTTGTTGGCTCTAATGATTTAATTTATACCAATGGTACTTGGACTCCTAACGCTCCTTCTAGTTCAGCAAGTACTAACGATGTATTAATTTTAGATGGAAATTATGACATAGATTCAGATGTTGTAGTTAATAATATTGAAGTTTCTGAAAATGCAACAATCACTGTTCTAAAGAATGGTTCATTAACAGTAGACGGTAATTTAATTTCTAATGGAAATGTAACGTTAGAATCAGATTCTAATGAATATTCAAGTTTAATTGTAGAAGGCTATGTTGTTGGAGATGTAGTTTATAAGCGTCACGCCAATGCATCTAGTGGCGGAAAAGATTTAATTGCGGCTCCTGTTTTAGGACAGCAATTTAATGATTTTCAAACAGCAAACTCTAATATAGTGAGCAATGGTGATGGTACATTATACTTATTTGGACCTTTTGAAAAACCTACAAACGCTTATGTTACTTATGCAAACACTGAAACAGCAAAACTGACAGCTTCAAAAGGTTATCGTACAGCTTCTACGGATAATGATACTTTTACGTTTACAGGTTTAGTAACAACTAAAGATGTGTCTGCACCAGTATTTATCTCTGGCCCAACAACACCAGAATGGAATCTAATAGGTAATCCATACCCATCTTACATTAGTCTTAAGGAATTTTTAAGTTTAAATAATTCGAAATTTAATACTGAGCGTGCAGGTGTTTATGGATATGATGGAGATGCTTCTAATGGTTGGACAATTTGGAACCAAGCATACGTTGATGCAAATCCCGATGCTAAAATTGCACCAGGACAAGGGTTTTTAGTAGGTACAAATACAGATGGGATTAATTTTGAATTTACGCCTTCAATGCGTGTTCTTGGTAATACTGATGATTTCATTGCAGGTAGACAACTAGTTACAAGTATTTCACATTTACAAGTTATGCTTTCTAATACATCTAACTTTTATAAAACAGATTTCTATATTACTGATAATGCAACATTAGGTCAAGATCCTAATTACGATTCTGAAATATTTGGAACATCTCCATCATTTGCCTTATACTCACATTTAGTTGAAGATAATTCAGGTAAAGCAATTGGAGTACAATCTATAGGAAATACAAGATTATCTGATGTTGTAATTCCTTTAGGAGTAAATATTGAAAGCGGAGAACAAGTAACGTTTAGTATTTCTGAAACGACCCTTAGTGGAGATGTTAATGTTTATTTAGAAGATAGAATATCAAACACATTTACGGCATTAAATAATTTAGACTACACTTTTACCTCAGATGTTGAGTTAAATGGGACAGGACGTTTTTACCTTAGATTTGCTGAAGAAAGCACGCTAGATATTAACAATAATGAATTATCTAATATTAAAATCTACAATGCTAATGCATCAAAAACGATTGTTGTTAAAGGTGAATTGAGTACTAATTCTAGATTATCAATCTACGATGTACAAGGTCGATTGATAAAGGTAGAAATGTTGGAAACAAATCTTAGATCACAATCTATAAATGCGTCTTATTTAAGCACAGGTATTTATGTGGTGAAATTAAATAATGATTTGCAAGAGAAGGTTCAGAAAATAATAATAAAGTAATTAAATGTGCTTAATTTCATTATCATGCAGTAGTTCATCTCCTCTTAATCTTAAGAATATTTTAGCTACTGCAATGGTATCTTTTTCACAATACACAACAATTCTGTCAATCTCAATCTTTTTTCTTTATAAGACACACGGAAGACTTCACTGTCATCAATATCATCTTTTGGAGATGGAACAACTAATATGTTAGTTAATAATTTTAAATTTAGTCTTTAAAAAATTAAATATTTAATGATTCAATCGCAAGTAATTTTTCGTTTCCATAGGTAAATGTAGTTGTTTTCTTCAATGGTGCTGTGGTAAAACCGTAACCATAAAAAACATTGCTGTTTTTTATCAAAAACACTTTATTAAAATTTTTATATTAACAAAATTTTAATAATTTCATGCGTATTTTAAAAATAATTAACCCAAAATTTTATCAATTAGCATGAAAAAAAACTATTTTAATGGTTTTTGTGTAATTTTACTTATGTTGTCCGTTCTCACAACTTATGCACAAACAAATCTTCAGAAAGAACAAATTACAAGCAGGTATAATAAACAAGTTATTCAAGACTTGAGTAAAAATTTTAATGAACAAGCTAAAGTGGAGAAAGCTAATGCAACAAGACTAGCTTTGCTTAACGGATGGCCACTTATTATTAAAACTGAGGATTCTTATATGGAACTTCAAAAAATTTCTTCAGAAGGTAAACCAATTTATTACACAACTTTTAATGTAGCGGCTGCGAAATCTACAAGAGCAAATCATTTAAATTCTGGTGGCTCATTAGGATTAAGTTTAGATGGTCAAAATATGACTGCTCATGTTTGGGATGGTGGCTTAGCTCGAGCTTCGCATCAAGAGTATGATGGTGCTGGTGGTAACAATAGATTTTCTATTGGAGATGGCACAACAACACTAAATTATCATTCAGCACATGTTACAGGAACCATTATTGCATCTGGTGTGGTTGCTAATGCAAAAGGAATGGCTCCTCAAGCAAGCGCAGTCGGTTACGAATGGAATAATGATACTTCAGAGGCTACAACGGCTGCTGGAAATGGAATGTTAGTTTCAAATCATTCTTATGGCTATGCTACAAGAAATGCGCAAGGTCAGCCACAATTACCAGATTATTATTTTGGTGGTTATATTACCGATTCTAGAGATTGGGACAATATTATGTTTAATGCGCCTTACTATTTAATGGTTGTAGCTGCTGGAAATGATGGTTCTGATAATACGGCAAATGGAGCACCTTTAGACGGAAATTCTTCTTATGATAAGCTTTCGGGTCATGCAACTGCTAAAAATAATATGGTAGTAGCAAATGCAAATGATGCAAATGTTGATGCGAATGGAAACTTAGTTAGTGTTACTATTAATAGTAGTAGTAGTGAGGGCCCAACAGATGATTATAGAATTAAGCCAGACATTACAGGAAATGGAACTTCGGTTTATTCAACATATGAGTCTAGTGATACAGCATATAACAGTATCACAGGAACATCTATGGCATCACCAAATGTTGCTGGTTCTTTATTGTTATTGCAACAACATGCTAACAATGTAAATGGAAGCTATATGAGAGCTGCCACTTTAAAAGGATTAGCTCTTCATACAGCAGATGATGCAGGATCTAATGGTCCTGACGCTATATTTGGTTGGGGATTAATGAATAGTAAGAGTGCTGCAGAAGCTATTACAAATAATGGAAATGAATCTAAAATAGAAGAATTAACATTATCTAATGGACAGTCTTATCAAATTACAGTAGATTCTGATGGTGTAAATGATTTATATGCGTCAATTTCATGGACAGATAGAGCTGGAACTGCTACAACTACAGCTAATTCTAATTCAGCTGTTTTGGTTAACGATTTAGATATAAGAGTAACTAAAGGGGGTACAACACATACACCATGGAGATTAACAGGAGTTACTACTAATGGGCAAGGAGACAATTCAAAAGACCCTTATGAAAGAGTAGATATAGCCAATGCTTCAGGAACGTACACAATTACTGTTACGCATAAAGGTACATTAACAGGTGGAAGCCAAAACTATTCATTAATTGTTACTGGATTATCAGGAACACCAATAGTTTGTAGCGCAACTACCCCAACAGGATTATCTGTTGACGGTTTTGGATCATCAACAGCAACAGTATCTTGGGATGCTGTACCAGGAGCATCATATGATTTTAGATATCGTCAAGCAGGAACATCAATCTGGATAACATCTTCAGTTTCTGGAACATCAACGTCTTTATCAGGTTTAACTCCAGAAACATCATATGAAGTACAAGTAAGAAGTATGTGCGCTGATAATTCTACATCTTCATATTCGAGTTCTGCAAACTTTACAACTACCGAAGTGCAGCTCAATTATTGCGCATCTACAAGTAGTAATGTTAATGATGAATATATTAGCCGTGTTCAATTAGGAACCATTGATAATGCGTCTGGCGGGCAATTTTATTCAGATTTCACAAATATTTCAACTGTATTAAGGCAAGGTGATAGCTATACAATTACAGTGACTCCAACTTGGACAGGAACTGCATATGCAGAAGGTTATTCAGTTTGGATAGATTACAATCATGATGGTGATTTTATAGATTCTGGGGAACAAGTTTGGTCTCAGGCAGCAATTCAAACCTCACCAGTAAGTGGTAGTTTTACAATTCCATCAGGAACGTATTCTGGGAATACAAGAATGCGTGTTTCTATGAGTTATAATGCTATTCCTACGGAATGTCAAGCATTTACTTATGGTGAAGTTGAAGATTACACAGTAAACCTTACAGCAGGAACGCCAGATACTATAGCACCAGTTATTACGTTAAATGGCGCTTCAACAATTAACTTAGAAGTTGGTGATACTTACAGTGAGTTAGGTGCAACAGCAACAGATAATATTGATGGTAATTTAACATCGAGCATAGTAATTACAGGAACTGTTAATACAAATTCAGCTGGAACATACACTAAATATTATAATGTTAGTGATGCAGCAGGAAATGTAGCAACACAACGCACTAGAACTGTTGTTGTAACGCAACCAGCAGATACAACTGCACCAGTGATTACATTAAATGGAGCATCAACAATTAACTTAGAAGTTGGTGATAATTACAGTGAGTTAGGAGCAACAGCGACAGATAATGTTGATGGAAACTTAACATCGAGTATTGTAATTACAGGAACTGTTAATACAAATTCAGCAGGAACTTATACAAAATATTACAATGTGAGTGATGCCGCAGGAAATGCAGCAACGCAACGTACGAGATCAATTATTATAACACAACCTACTACAGGTAGTGGATGTACAGGAGGTATTACTACTTTTCCATATTCTGAAAGTTTTGAAAATACTTTAGGTGCTTGGTCTCAGGGTTCAGGGGATGATTTTAACTGGGCAACAAGAAGTGGAACTACACCATCAAGTAATACAGGCCCTTCTAGTGCTGATTCAGGTTCTTATTATATTTACATGGAGTCTTCTTCTCCTAACTATTCAACTAAAAGAGCAATTTTAAACTCACCTTGTTTTGATTTAAGTGCTGCATCTCAGGCAACCTTTGAATTTAAGTATCATATGTATGGGACTTCTGCAATGGGAAGTTTAGCTTTAGAATTAAGTGATAATAATGGAGCGTCATGGACAAGTATTTGGAGTGCGTCTGGCAATCAAGGAAACTCTTGGTTAACGGCTAGTGTAGATTTAGCTGCTTATGTTGGTGGTTCTATTCAATTACGTTTAAATGGTATCACAGGAACGACTTGGCAAGGAGATATGGCTGTAGATGCAATTAACTTATCTACAGGTGGTGGAACTGGTCCTACATGTTCTAACGTATCACTTTCACTTACTTTTGATAACTATCCAGAGGAAACGGCTTGGAGTGTTATAAATGCTTCTGGTAGTACAGTGGCTTCAGGTGGAACTTATGATTCTCAAGCAGATGGTTCTACTTTAAATATTAATGTAGGATGTTTAGATGATGGATGTTATGATTTTATTATTACTGATGTTTATGGTGATGGTATTTGCTGTTCTTATGGAAATGGGTCTTACACGTTAACAAATTCTGATACTGGCATTACATTGGTTTCAGGAGCACAGTTTACAAGTTCTGAAACTACTAATTTCTGTTTGGGTAATGCCTTCACAAATTTTGGACAAAACCCAGGAACGATTTCTGATAATCCAAACCAATTCTTTAAAGTATATCCAAATCCTGTTAAGCAAACGCTTAATATTAATTTAGCTGGTTTTGAAGTACAAACCTTTGAAATTAAAAACATGTTAGGACAAACCGTTTTAAAAGGTCGATACACATCTGCTATAGATGTATCTAAATTTGAAAGTGGTGTTTATATCTTACAATTAAATATTGGTGAAAAAACCAAAATAAAGAGATTTATTAAGGATTAATATCTTAATAAATTAGTTAAAAAGGAAAAGTCCAGATTTAAAATCTGGACTTTTTTTATATGTGTTTTATTTCATTGTCTTGAAGTAAATCGTCTCCTCGTAATCTTAAGAAAATTTGAGCCACAGCAATGGTATCTTTTTCACAATACACAATAATGCGATCGACTTCTTTCTCTTTATAATAAACACGATAAACTTCACTACCATCAATATCATCTTTTGGTGATGGAATGCCTAGAACGTTAGTTAATAGTTTTAAAGAGGTATATGTTTTATAGTCACCAAATTTCCAGAGTTCTAAAGTATCTAAGTGAGGTACTTCCCAAGGCTTTTTACCAAAGAGATTCAATTTGTATGGTAATTCGATGTTATGAATAATCATTCTCCTTGCGATGTACGGAAAATCGAATTCCTTGCCATTATGAGCACACAATAAATGCTTGTTTGAACTGAAATGTGAAATCAGAAGATTTTTAAAGTCTTTCAATAGTTTTACTTCTTCGCCATAGAAAGAAGTCACTCTAAAGTTTCTAGATTCACCTTCCATTTTAAAATAACCTACAGAAATACAAACAATTTTTCCGAACTCAGCCCAAATGCCTGCTCTGTCGTAAAACTCTTCTGCTGTAAATTCTTCCTTTCTTTGGTAACGCGATTTCGCATCCCAAAGGTCTTGTTTGGTTTTATCTAAATCAGAGAAGTTTTCTGTTTCCGGAACGGTTTCTATATCTAAGAATAGAATGTTTTCTAGGTTGAGTTTGCTAATCATGTCTTGTTAGTGTATTAGACCTGATGGGTTTCAAAAACATGTCAGGATTTATAAATTATTTCTTCATCATCGCATAAGCTTCATCAATATAAACATAAAAATCCGAAGGGAAAAAATTAACTTTTTCAGAACTTCTATGATGTCCTAGTCTGATAATGATTACGTTATCTTCAGGAATTGTAATTACATATTGTCCTAAAATACCAATCATGGCAAAAGTGTGCTTGTTATTATAATCACTAACCCAAAAGCCATAACCATAAGGTTGACCTTTAAATCTAGATTGCGTTGATGTGGCTACAAAAGTAGAATCTAGTAGTTGTTTACCATTCCATTTTCCATGGTCTTTATAAAGCTTTCCAAAACGACCAAAATCGCGAGCATTACTAGAAATACAACAAAAGGCTTTTGCTAGTTTATTTTCATCATCATCTAATTGCCACAACGCATCACTTTGAGCTCCTAATGGTTGCCAGAAACTCTCAGAAAGATAGTCTGCTAATTGTTTTCCGGTAGCCTTTTTAATAACCATACCAAGCAGTTGTGTGCTTCCACTTAAATATTCAAATTCTTTACCTGGCGTTTTTATGACTTTCTGATTTAAAATGGTTTCGGCTAAATCATCATCGTAATTTGCTCTTGCAGTAATCGAAAATGGACTTGTATAAGATTCTACCCAGTCTAAGCCAGAAGACATTGACGATAAATCGCCAACAGTAGTTTTTGAGTCTTTAAATTGTGGGTAAAAATCGCTAACTGGTTGGTCTAAGCTCTTAATATATCCATCCATTATAGCTTTGCCAAGTAATGCTGAGGTTATACTTTTAGCCATTGAAAATGAGTTGGTTTTAGAATCTTTACTGTAATCCTCGGCATAGTTTTCATAAAAAATACTATCATTTTTTATAATTAAATATGCAATTGTGCCATACGCATCATTTATTGCTTTTAATCCATCTGTGGCAGTTACAGCGTTGTAATTTTTGTGTAACGGCCAAGTATCTGTTTTTAATCCTTTTTTAATAGTGTCGTTTTCAAAATAAGGATAGTCATCAATAAAAGCTGTAGAATGACCTGTGAAATACACAACGCGTACACCTTTTAAAATGTAGTCGTAATCAAAAATATAAGAGGAGATAACGAGTATCGCAATTATTCCGATAAACCATTTTAATAATTTTTTGATGAATTTCATGCGTTTATTTTTATTGTTTTGCTATTCGCTATTTTAGGGCTTGATTATTTGATAGGTATGTAGGATACTCTTCTTGTAAGAACTATTTAAAAATTAAATATAGTAAAATTTTGACTAGAAAAGTGACTGTTGTTTGTACTCGCTTTCGTGATTTAGCAACCACTGTTTTCTGTGTAATCCACCAGCATAACCTGTAAGGCTCCCATCACTTCCGATGACTCTGTGGCATGGCACAATAATCCAAAGTGGATTTTTACCATTGGCACTTGCAGCAGCTCGTATAGCTTTTACATCACCTAATTGTTTGGATAATTGTAAATATGAAATGGTCTTACCAAAAGGAATGGTCTCTAGAGTTTTCCATACTTTTTTCTGAAACACAGTGCCTTCAACATTCAATTTTAAGTCGAAATTTTTTCGGGTTTCATTGAAGTATTCTTTAAGTTGAATAACGCAATCTAATAAGGATTCAGGGATGGTATCTGATAGTTCTTCTTTTGTGTCTAATATTGAAACTGAAGTAATACCATTGTCGTCTCCAACAATTTTGGCATGTCCAAGAGGTGTTTCAATATAGCATGTTTGCATTAATTTTCAGGCTTATCATTATCAATTATACCTAGACGTTTTGCTCTAGATTCCCAACTTTTTCGAGCTAGCAATTGTAAATCAGAAACATTATCACTTTCATCCATAATTTCTAGTCCAAGAAGTGTTTCTATAACATCTTCCATAGTTACTAAACCACTTACCGAGCCGTATTCATCTACCACTAAAGCTAAGTGGTTTCTACTTTCTACTAATTGCTCAAATAATGTTGGTATTGGTAAATCTCTATTTACAATTATGATACTTCTCTTAATTTCAGACAATAATTTAGAACCATTACCTAGTGCCATTTCTTTAAAAACTTCAGCCTTTAAAACTAAACCTGTAATATTGTCTGCATCATTTGTAAACACAGGGATTCTAGAAAATCGAACATTAGAATTGGCTTCGAAAAAAGCTTCAATCGTCATACTTTCGTCCTCAGTTTTCATTACTGTACGAGGTGTCATAACATCTTTGGCCTGTACTTCTTTAAAGTTAAGTAAGTTCTTAATGACTTTACTTTCGCTTTCTTCAAAAACACCTTCTTCGTGTGCAATATCTGCCATTGCCACAAAACTTTCTCTACTTAAAACACTACCGTGACCTTTACCACCAATTAGTTTAGTGGCTAGTTGAAGTATCCATAAAATACCAGTCCATTTTAATGGAAATATTAGAATGTTTAAGGCTTTTGCTGTAAAATTAGATAATTGTCTCCAATAGGTTGCTCCAATAGTTTTTGGAATAATTTCTGAAGCGACTAATATTAGGATTGTCATTACTGTAGAAACAACTGCAACCATAATGTCTTCTGTAAACTCAAAACCTAAAATAGAACGTTTTGTGCTACCGTAAAGCTCAGCATAAGCCACTTTAGCTTGTACACCAACTAATATAGCACCAACGGTATGCGCTATAGTGTTTAAGGTTAGAATAGCAATTAGTGGACGATCTACATCTTTTTTTAGTTCCTCTAATTCAAGAGCATAAGCTTTGCCTTCCTTCTTTTTAAGATTAAGAAAAGTAGGTGTAATACTTAAAAGCACAGCTTCTAAAATAGAACATAAGAATGAAAAAAAGATGGATATGACAGCGTAAAAAATGAGTAAGCCCATTAATGTTTTGAAGTTTAGTTAGTGCGAAGTTACGAAATCAATAGCTAAACATCATAAGCTATTTTGATGCATTATACTATTAGAGCGTTTAAAACTAGAAAATTAAAATAATTAAGTGAAATTTTTGACTAAATTTAAAATTAGCTTTCTAAAATAATATTAGTGTTTGGCACTCCATATTGCGAAATACGTTCTAATAAAGTCACTAAATCTTTGTTGCTTTTAAAATAGGCCAAAATACACAAACTATCTTCTCCTGTAATGCGATCACAACGCTGAACTTCTTCTATATTTTTAATTTGATTAGAGGCTGTTCTTAAAGTACTAGATTGATGGATTTTTAGATTGATATAAGCTTTAACATTAACTCCAAATTTTTCATGATTAAGATGAAGCGAATACCCTAAAATAAAACCTTTTTCTTCCAATTGTTTTACGCGTTTTCCAACAGCTGGAGCCGATAAATCTACAGATTTTCCGATGGTTGCAAATGACTCTCGTGCGTTTGCACTTAGCATTTTAATGATTTTCTCGTCAATAGTGTCCATTTGTATTTTCGGAATCAATTTATTGGTTATTCGATTGATTCGAAACTAAATATAGTAAATTTAATTGGATTATTAATCAAAAGTCAGTGATCGTTGAGTGATTTTACAGCATATTTTTAAAAATAACATGTAATAAGATGAACTATTACTTATTTTATTTATTCAAAATAAATAGGATACTTTGAATTCAATAAGAAGCAATAAATCAATTCGAGTTTTGGAATGTTTTCTACTTTATATCTAAAAATACTCCTGCACTAAATGATGGATTGGCTGCAATAATTTTTCCACTAAGAAGTGAGGTGTAATTTAATGATACTCCTAATTTTTTATTTATATAATAAGAAACTTCTGCGCCAAGATTTACATATTCTATATTATTAGCGAATATACTGCCTTGAGAATTTTGAGCATTTAAACTTCCATTGTGCAATGATTGAGAGGTCCCTAATCTACCAATTAACCAAAATTTGTTTTTTACTAATTGCGTGCCTATTTCTAATCCTGAGTTTATTTGGTCTGAGAAATCATTCGTTCTATTGTTAAAACCTAAATAGGCTTTACCATAAAACGACTGATTATAAATGTTGAATGATTTACCTAGATTAAGTTGTAATAATTGATTGAATTCACCATCACCTGTTTGAAAACTTCCGTCAGAACCACCTTCGCTTTTACCTGTTGGAAGTCCTAGTTTAAATGTAGCAGATAATGCCCAAGAATTCTTATTTAAGATACTGTAACTGACGCCTAAATCAATATCTCCAATAGAATTTACAGCTTCTCCTTTAGTTAAAACCTGACCTGTAGTTCCAGAAACAATATCATTTTGAGTTGTCCTTGAGAAAAAAGGAATGTATGCGATTAAATCCCATTTTTTAGTCAGTCCATATTGGCCATAAAAATTGAAATTAAAATTTGTTCTAGTAGCATTAGGATCTTTATCTCCTGTGTCTGTATAGTGTTCGTCTGATTCTAAATACCAAGCAGAGACTTTATAATAGCCTTTACCTTTATCTTTTGTCCATTGAGAAAAAGAAAGTTGAAAACTGAATAGAATGATTGCTAGTGTAGCGACTAATTTTTTAATTGTCATTGTAGTTATCTAAAGGTGATGAATTAATCTAATATTTCGCCAGTTCCTACTTTTACACCAAAAGGTTGGCACCAATAAAGTAAATAAGCATAATCGTTAATATTAGTTTCAGGAATAGTATAAGTATGTGCACCATTAAAGACACTTACAGGTCCAACGCTATAAGCTCCAGAAATTGAATTCGGATTGTTGGTTAAGTATAAATAAAGTCCAGGTAAACTTGTTGTTGCTTGGTAGTCGCTATTTACAGAGAGTAGTAAGTTTTCTGAATTTTCTTGTTCTTCAAGTGTGAATGTGCCTGTGAGCAAATAACTGCTAGTAGTAACAATAGTTCCCGATTTTACAATGGGTTCTTCTATTACAATGGTACCATCGCCTAGGATAGTTATAGAAAAACTATCTTCTAGTAAAAAAGTGTCGTTTTGAGTATTTGCTGTTATCGTTGAAACACCTTCAGATATTGCGATAAGTAATCCCGAAGAATCAATACTAGCTACATTTTCGTTAGAGCTACTCCAATTAATACCGACGACTTCTTCAATTCCAATTGTATTAAAATAAGCAGTGTTAAGTTGATGTGTTTCGGAAATTGGTAATGAGTCGATAGGATTAAGAATTCTCAGCTCAGGTTCTATAAAATCATCAATAACATCTTCTCCTATGCAACTCGTTTGTAAAATGAATATTGATACAAACCAAAACGCGTACTTTCTTATCATAAAAATAGTTTTATGAATAAGTTGTCTTGATTATATTAAAACCCTTACAAAAGAATGTAATAATCTTAAATATTCAACAAAATGGTTAATTGATTTTTACAGCAATTTATTTCTGTTTATTGGATAATAGAAAGCTCTAGTAATTTTAAAATATTGATTTATCCGTTTATCAATTTCACCACATCCTTAGCAAAATAACTAGCAATAATATCAGCACCAGCACGCTTAATGGCAGTCACTTGTTCCATCATCACTGCATCATGGTCTAACCACCCTTTTTCAGCCGCAGCTTTTAGCATAGCATATTCACCAGATACTTGATAAACAGCCAAAGGGACATTAAAATTGTTTTTAATATCACGTACAATATCCAAATAACAAAGACCTGGTTTTACCATTACAATATCAGCTCCTTCGTTAATATCCATTTCGGTTTCTTTAATAGCTTCGTCTCTATTAGCAAAATCCATTTGATAGGTTTTTTTGTCCTTAGGAACATCTATCAAATCCACAGGTGCAGAATCTAAAGCATCTCTAAAAGGGCCATAAAATGCAGAGGCATATTTAGCCGAGTAACTCATAATACCAACATCAATAAGGTTAGATTGGTCTAAAGCTTCTCTAATACCTATAATACGACCATCCATCATATCACTTGGCGCCACAAAATCAGCACCAGCTTCTGCGTGAGACAAACTCATTTCAGCTAAAGCTTCAACAGTTGCGTCGTTTATTATTTTTCCACCTTCAACAATACCATCGTGTCCGTAAGATGAGTATGGGTCTAAAGCCACATCTGTCATTACTAACATTTGTGGGCAAACCTCTTTTACGGTTTTAATCGCATGTTGCATTAAGCCATTCGGGTTCCAAGCTTCTGTCCCTTTATTGTCTTTTAAGCTATCATCAACTTTTACAAATAGTAAAACTGATTTTAAACCTAAACTCCATAATAATTTCACCTCTTCTTTTAATAAATCTAAACTGAAGCGATAGTAATTTGGCATCGATGCAATTTCTTCTTTTACACCTTTGCCTTCAACAACAAAAAGTGGTACTAAAAAGTCATTCGGTGTAATGTAAGTTTCTCTAACTAAACTTCTAATAGCATCGTTAGTTCTTAGTCTTCGATTTCTTCTAATTGGAAACATGATTTTATATTTTGTAGACCTGTTAAGTTTTAGAAACCTAACGGGTTTTAATGTATGAGGATTATGATTACTTTTATCAAATACAAAGTTAACGATTAAAACCTATTATTGAGTGCTCAAATCCTTAGATGATTTAGAATTTATTTTTCCATGGCGAAGCTATCAGGCAGAACTTTTAAAACACTTTAATGGTCATATTGCAGACAACCATTTTCATGTAATTGCGCCTCCAGGTTCTGGAAAAACGATCTTAGGATTAGAAATAGTTAGGAAATTAGGAAAGAAAACACTGGTTCTAGCGCCAACGTTGACCATAAGAAATCAGTGGGAAGACCGTTTACAATCTTTTTTTACTGAGAATTGTGATTTTAAAGCCTATTCATTCGATATTAAAAATCCAAGTGATGTTACGTTTTCTACCTATCAATCGCTTCATGCTTTTTATAAAACCTTTGAAGATAAAACCGATTATTATCAATTCTTTAAAAAACATAATATTGAAACTTTAGTTTTAGACGAAGCACATCATTTAAAAAATGCGTGGTGGAATTGCTTAATGGATTTAAAACGGAATTCTGAGTTTTACATCGTAGCATTAACTGCAACACCACCTTATGATAGCAGTAGAGCAGAGGTGTCTAAATATTTTACGCTTTGTGGCGAAGTAGATGATGAAATTGCAGTGCCAGATTTAGTGCGCGAAGGGGATTTAAGTCCACATCAAGATTTTGTTTATTTCTCAAAACCTGAAGATTTAGAGATAAATTTTATCGTTGATTACAGACGAAATATTTCAGATTTTAAAGATGAATTATTAAAGGATGAAACCTTTATCAAATTCTTAATTGAACATCGTTTTTATAAAAATCCAAATTGGCATTTGGATGAACTCTATTCTAATACCGAATATTTTTCTGTGATTCTCATCTTTTTGTATGCTTGTGGCTTTGAAATAGACCATCAAAAATTGGAAGTTCTTGGTTTTGATGAAAAGGAAATGATTCAGTTTCCTGAGCTCAATTTGCATTGGCTTGGTATTTTGTTTCAGAATATCTTAGTTTCAGATAGAGAACAATTAATAGAGCAAGAGAAGTATGTTTCAACTTTAGAAAAACGACTAAGACGACTTCATGTTTTTGAGCGAAATTCA
The DNA here is from genome assembly GCF_003386165.1 of Winogradskyella eximia. Lineage (GTDB taxonomy): Bacteria > Bacteroidota > Bacteroidia > Flavobacteriales > Flavobacteriaceae > Winogradskyella > Winogradskyella eximia. Next base: position 271,574 of record NZ_QRDV01000001.1, read on the forward strand.
GTCGATTTTATTGGGGAACAACTGCTTTATAAATCCTTGTCTAACAGTCCAAGCAAGTTGAAAAGCATCGTTAGTATTGTTAAAGCAGAACGCGAAAGCTTAAAACGCGATTTAAGATGTGTGATTCTAACGGATTATATCCGAAAGGAATTTTTAAATATTAAAACTGAACAAATAGAAGATATAGATAAAATTGGTGTGCTTCCTATTTTTCAATATATAAGACATTATTGCAATAAACCTGAAGAATTAGCTGTGCTTTCTGGAAGTATTGTAATTATTCATCAATCCATTTTAAATGCTTTTGAAGCGATTGAATCTTTAGATAATTTTTCGTTTTCACCATTGCAAATCGATGCGTCGTTTTTATTGGTTACAGCGAAAGGAAAACCGAAAAACTCAATAGTTAGCATTATTACACAACTTTTTGAAGCTGGAAATATTAGAGTTTTAGTCGGTACAAAATCCTTGTTAGGTGAAGGTTGGGATGCGCCATCTATAAACAGTTTAATTCTGGCTTCGTTTATTGGTTCGTTTGTATCGTCTAACCAAATGCGAGGTAGAGCGATTCGGAAAGATGCAGATTCGCCTAAAAAAACCGGAAACATTTGGCACTTAGCTTGTGTGGACCCAACCGATTTAGATGGCGGAAAAGAAGTAGATACTTTAAAACGACGATTTGAAGCTTTTGTAGGTGTTACAAACAGTACGATTCCGTTTATTTCTAATGGCTTTGAACGGTTGAATATTCCTGATGAGATTCCTGTAGAATCTATTGAAGCATTAAACGAATCGACATTAAATGTTGCAACAAAGCGGATTTTAATTACCGAAAAATGGAATAATGCTATAGGAAAAGGCACGAAGCTAACCAAAGAAGTAAAGATTTTACATCAAGGAAAGCGACCATTTAAAAGACAAAAACAAATCTATTATTTTGATGTGCTTCGGTTTTTTGTGGTGGAATTGTTAATTACCATAACACTTTTTTATGTAGAATTTATAGCTAATAGTTTCAATCTCATTTTACAAAGAGGTGTGCTTTATTTTGTTTATGCATTTGTTGCTGCCTTTGTGGCTATGTTTGGTTTTAAGCTTTGGAAAGCGTTAAAACTCTACATTAGACATGGCTATTTGTATAAGAAAATTAAAAAAATGGGATTAGCTATTCTTGATACTTTGGATGAGTTGGGTTATATCACATCAAACAGAAACGACATTACAGTCAATTCTTATTTATTAGGAAAAGGCGATGTGGTTTGTAATTTAGTTGGTGCCAATGCGCTAGAAAATTCATTATTCACCAAAGCCTTGAGCGAGCTTTTAGAACCCATTGAATCACCTAGATATTTAATAATAAAAACGAATCTTTTTAGAAAGCATTTAGATGTTGAAAATTTCTATCCTGTACCAGAATTATTTGGTGATAAAAAGGACAATGCATTAGTGTTTCAAAAACATTGGAAACAGTATTTAGGGAAAAACAAATTATTATTTACCCGAAGTGTTAAGGGTAGAAAACTTCTATTAAAAGCACGATTGTTTCATATTTACAATGCGTTTAAAGAAGTGACTAAAGAAGTTATGGTTTGGAAATAAATTTATATTCAGACCTGACAGGTTTTTGAAACCTGTCAGGTCTCTTTATTAATCTAAATTCCTGATAAATTTCTCATCATTGATGTAAACATCATCTTCGCCTTGTTGGTCAAAAGGATTTTCTAAATGCGATTGAATATTATCTAAAGCTACCAAAATAACGCTAAACATAATTGGAACTGCAAATTCTAATCCGTAGTTATAACTCGTGACGTTATGCGCAAAATGTGGACCGTAAATAACAGGTAAAACCACAATAAAAATATCACTATAGGTCCTTAAAGTTCTTGGTGTTCTGTATTGATAAATGTGTTTAACACGCTCAAAAGAAATCATCATTTTACTTAAAAACTGATTAGAACGCGAGGCTTCGCCAGATGGTAAGCCATAAGAGCGCATGCTTTTAATAAATTTTGATAAATCTTGAAAGCTTCTATATACTGCTTTTTCGTTTTCTTCTAAATCACTCACAGGATTTGAGAAGACATGTTTACATGAGCTTAATAGATTTCCAAGGTGGACTTTTAATTCGTCTTTAAGCTCTTGAGGTGGATTCTCTAACCAATCTGATACTGCAAAATACAACGCACGTCCATGGGCTTTAATTGAACCATATTTATCAAGTGCAACTTCTCTACGTTTATAAGCACCACCAATTGAAAACACAATAGGAAATACAATAGCTGTACCAATTAGCGTTAATGGGAAATCCGCTTTAATATGAAAATGTAAGCAAAAGGCCGTTGATGCAATGGCTAAACCTGTAATTACAAATGTTTTTATATTAATAATTAAAAAGACACGCTTAAATAATTTCCACATAATTTGATTTTTTATTTACTCAATCCTAAGTAAAACCATTGGTTATTTTCTTTTACAAAAGCAGACTTTTCGTTAATGACGTCTACTTTTCCATTTTCAAAGAAATAAGCGTTAAAGGTAACAATTCCTTCTACATCATTTATAGAGCCTTTTGAAGTTTCTAGGACTTCTAGTCGTATCCATTGTACGGATTTTGCCCATTTTACAATGGCTTTTTTCTCTTTTATTGGTCTTGTAGAACTGTGATGTGTTGCCATTAAATAATCGCCATCTGCTAAAACAAACGCACTATAACGAGAACGCATGAGTTGCTCAGCGGTTTCTGTTTTTCCTTTATTGAGATGAAATACTTTGCAACAGTCTTGGTAAGTTTTATTGGTTCCGCAATAGCAATTCATGGTTGAATTTATAATATTTCTCTGATTGACACCTACAAGGTTTTGGAAACCTTGCAGGTGTTTGTTGTTGTTAGACCTGCTAGGTATGTTAAATCATACCCAATCCACAGGATTTTGCAATACCTTAATTAGTTTTTCTTCCGCACTTCCGGCTTCTGGTTGGTGGTCGTATACCCATTGTACATGTGGTGGTAAACTCATTAGGATACTTTCTATGCGTCCATTAGTTTTCAACCCGAATAATGTGCCTTTATCATGCACTAAATTGAATTCCACATAACGTCCTCTTCTAATTTCTTGCCAGTCGCGTTGCGGTTTGGTGTATTCTAAATGCTTTCGTTTTTCAACAATTGGTATATAAGCTTCTAAGAAACTATCTCCAACTTCGGTTACAAAATCATACCAGTTTTGCATACTCATCTCGTCTGTGGCTTTGCAATAATCAAAGAATAAACCGCCTAAACCACGACCTTCATTTCGGTGTGCGTTGTAAAAATATTCATCGCATCGTGACTTGTATTTTGGATAAAATTCTGGATTATGCTTATTGCAAGCGGTTTTACAGGTTTGATGAAAGTGTTTTGCATCGTCTTCAAATAAGTAGTAAGGCGTTAAATCTTGTCCACCACCAAACCATTGGTCAACGATGTTACCTTCTTTATCATACATTTCAAAATAGCGCCAATTCGCGTGAACCGTTGGAACCATTGGATTTGTAGGATGCAAGACTAAACTTAAACCACAAGCAAAAAAATCAGCATCTTCTACACCAAAATATTTTTGCATGCTGTCTGGTAATTTACCATGAACACCAGATATGTTTACACCACCTTTTTCGAAAACTGCGCCATTTTCTATAACGCGTGTTCTTCCACCTCCTCCTTCTGGACGTTCCCAAACATCTTCTTGGAATTTTGCTTTGCCATCGACTTCTTCTAGTTTAGAAGTGATAGTGTCTTGTAATTGGTGTATGTATTTGAAGAATTTGTCTTTGATAATATTGTTGGGTTTAAAACTTACAAGGTCTTTGAGACCTTGTAGATTGTGAGATTTATGATTGTTGTTATTTTGACCTGCAAGGTTTTCAGAACCTTGTAGGTCTTCTATTTTATATTGGTTGTGGACATACTTTAGATTGTTTAAATTACTAAATAAATCCAAACTGTAATTTTTGTCTAAATTAAAGTATTTCGGTGTTTTTTCAAGATGATAAAAAGAATAAGAAGAGAATTTGTAATGTTGCCAATTATTTTTAGGATTACGATGAATGTAACAAAATACAGTTTTAAAATAAGCTTCTGAATCTATCTTTTTTCGCTTAAAATGTTTTTCGAAAAGACTTCCAGTTCTGTTGTTTTGCTTATTGAATGCTTTAGAGTAAGCATTGAAAAGATTAGAAAAAGCTTGAGTAGCTTCCTTTGTTTCAGCATTAATTTGAATTAGAAAATGAAAATGATTATCTAAAAGACAATAAGCCGAAATTTTTATTTTGTTGTCTAAATATTTTCCTGTTAACTCTAGAAAATAACGTTTGTTTTCATCGGAATTAAAGATATTACAGCCATCAATTCCACGATTATATATATGATAATAATGGTCTTTTTCTAAAGTTTCTAGTTTCATGGTGTTTTCTCTTAAATACCTACAAGGTTTTGGAAACCTTGTAGGATTGTGACATTTGCTATTAGATTTTTAAAACCTGCTAGGTCTGTATAATTCATATAACTCCATATCCAAAGGTGCTTCTCCATTTGGTGTAAACTCATTGACTAAAGTTTTAATCCATTTAAAATCATTGTTTAAACCCACTTTTACGCTTGATAAGTTGTCTTTGTGTGCAATAATTTGAAGCGTTTCTAGACCTAAATTAGTGAATGCATGTTGTGATAGTTTATCAATCGCCTTAGACATTAAGCCTTGCCCTTCAAAAGGATAACCAATGCAGTAGGCGAATTCTCCTTGATTTATGTTCCAATCGAGCTCCTTGATATAAATAAGTCCTGCGAGTTCTCTAGTTTCAGAATGTTTTAAAGTGAATAAAAACGTTTCTTTTTCTTCAAACTGTTTTACCATTTTTTCAACAAATAGTTGAGATAAGGTTGGGTTTAAATTCTGTTCTAAGGTTTTTGGAAAATAGCGTTTTAATCTATCTGCATTGGCCACACACAAATCACAAACCTTCCAAGCGTCGCCTTTATGTATTGGGTTTATTTCGAAATCATTAAATTTTGCAACCATCATACTGTGACGCTATTGTGGTTTAGAGAATTTTCTTGTTCTAATAGATTTACGGTATTTATTGAAGAAGCTGTTACACTCATTGGTAAAACCAAAATTACACCTACAACCGGAATTAATAAAAAGAGCATGAAAACAATACCATTACCAATTGCAATGCCTTTATGTCTTCCAACAAAATTGATGCTTTCTTTATATTTAAAATGTCGTTCTAAAGTGTAATCCATATTACCAAAACCTGCATAATAGGCTTGTAATAAAAACAATAATGCGGTTGAAAATATATTGACTATTGGAATAAATTTCAATAGTAATAGAGGTATTGTAAAGAGTAATTCTTTTCCTAAATTTCTAATATTTATTCTAATACCTCTCCATAATTGTTCTTGAAAAGACGTTTTTCTATGGTTGTGTCTTTCTACACCTGTTAAATGTGCTTCAATTTTTTCTGAAACCGGACTCATAAATGGCGCAGAAAAAGCCATGATGATGTGTTTGTATAGAATTAGGCCAGTGGCAATAACAACAATGCCACCAATAAAGGTAGAAATTGAGGTGAAGGTTTCACTTCCCCATTTCCATGGCCAAATGTTAGCAATAAAACGTCCAATGTTGTCAGATAATCCGTAAGCAGATAACCCAATCATTAAGGCTGTTACAACGCTAATAATAATAGGAATGGCGAAGTATTTCCAAAGTTTTAACTGAGAAATTAAAGCAAAAGTTCCGGTATAAGCTTTTATACCTTTTAATATGTTATTAATCATATTATTGTTTTTAATTGGCTATACTTAAAAGACGTTAAAAGGTGTTTTAAGTTACAATAATAGAGAATTAAACTTATTCTGCTTTATATTCTTTAACAGCATCAATGAATGCTTTGGCATTTTCTAAAGGTATGTTTGGTAAAATACCATGGCCTAAATTAACAATGTATTTATCTTTTCCAAAGTCGTTAATCATCTGAGTAACCATCTTCTTAATTTCTGCAGGTGGCGAAAATAATCGCGTTGGGTCAAAGTTACCTTGTAGCGTAATATTTCCTCCTGTTAGGTAACGTGCGTTACGTGCAGAACACGTCCAGTCTATACCTAAAGCAGACGCTCCAGATTTAGCCATAGTATCTAAAGCAAACCAACACCCTTTACCAAAAGCGATAACTGGTGCATCGTCTTTTAACGCATCAATGATTTGTTGAATATATTGCCAAGAAAATTCTTGATAATCTACAGGTGATAACATGCCTCCCCAAGAATCAAAAACTTGTACAGCATTACATCCAGCTTTTACTTTTTCCTTTAAATAAGCAATTGTAGTATCTGTAATTTTCTGTAATAATTGATGTGCAGCAATCGGATTTGTAAAACAAAATTCTTTGGCTTTATCAAAGTTTTTAGAACCTTGTCCTTGCACACAGTAACATAAAATTGTCCAAGGTGAACCAGCAAAACCAATTAACGGAATTTCGTCATTAAGTTTTTCTTTGGTTGCTTTTATAGCATCGTAAACATAGTTTAAAGCTTCTTTTACATCAGGAACGATTACATTATCCACATCTTTTTGAGAGCGGATAGGATTTGGTAAGTAAGGCCCAAAATTAGGCTTCATTTGTACTTCAATATTCATCGCTTGAGGAATCACTAAAATATCTGAAAACAGAATAGCAACATCCATACCATAACGACGAATCGGTTGTACTGTAATTTCACTTGCTAATTCTGGTGTTTGGCAGCGTGTAAAGAAATCATACTTTGCTTTGATTTCCATAAACTCTGGTAAGTATCTACCTGCTTGACGCATCATCCAAACTGGTGGACGTTCTACTATTTCACCTTTTAATGCTCTTAGGAATAAATCGTTTTTTATCATGTTAGCCTTTGGCTTTTGGCTATTAGCTTTTGGCTTTTGGCCACTTACTATTAGCTGTTTTTAATCTTGCTTATTAAACTATTTATCATTCTTGCCTCTTTATGGATAAGTTCAAAAATGACTTTTAAATTTTCTTCAGGAATAAATTCGAGTTCCTGAGAAATAATTAATTGTGTTTCAACTTCAAAAAGAGAACCCATTGCTATTTCAAGAAATCGTTTAAATTCTATATCACTATTTCTACTGCATCCTTCAGCAATATTCGATGGAATTGAAACGGCTGCTCTTGTAACTTGACTTCTTAAACCAAACTTTTCTTCTGATGGTAATTGCTGAGAAAGGACATAAACTTGTTTTACTAGTTCAATTCCATTTTTCCAAATTTCAAGAGTCCTAAAATTTCTCATATTTTCAGCTTTTGACTTTTCATAATAGTAATGCTAAAGGCCAACGGCTAAAAGCCAACTGCAATCACACGTAAAATTCATTTACTAATTCAACAACACTTTCTACCAATGGAACTTTCGCTACGCGAACTTCCTCAAAATACTTTCTTGCTTCTGTTGCTGTAGTTTCGCCAATACAAAATGCAATACCTTTTGCTTTATTCTGTTTTAAGAAACTTTGAACTGTAGATGGACTGTAAAACATTACACCATCTAAATCGCCTTCTACTTTTTCAGCATCAAACTTAGTTTCGTAAGCTTCAACTTCGTTGACTTTTATATTGTTTTCTTCTAAAATATCTGGAATGGTATCCAATCTTAAATTACTACAGAAAAATGTGGCTTCAGAACCATCCATAAATTCAACCATATGATTGGCTAAATCTTTAGCATACTGTTCGTAATGCTTAACTTTTCCTATTTTTTTCTCTACTAAACGCTTCGTTTTTCTACCGACGCAATAAATATTTTTGAATTGTAATTCTACAGCCGAAAAGTTAGTCAATAAGGCTTCAACAGCATTCTGACTTGTAATAATGACGTTTTCAATTTCGTTACGAACGATGCTTTTTGTTAATCGATTAGGATTAATTTTTACAGAATCGTTGCTTTGTGCAACAACATCGTCATGAAACTTAGCTGCCTGGTCGTTAGTTAATTTTTTAGTGGAATAGATGTTGGTTATTTTGTCGCCTTGTGTTAATTCGTCAATTAATATTTTACCACCTTTTCCTATAATATAATCAGCACAGAATTCTGCAATATTGTGATGGCTTCCTAAAGCAGCAACCTTAGTTACTTCAATCTTTTTGGTACCATCTTTACTTAAAAGAATTCCTTTAAAATTAACCTCTTCTTCTTTGTTTATATAACAAATAGCTCCAATTGGTGCTGTACAACCACCTTCTAAACGGTTTAAGAATTCGCGCTCAATAGAGGTACAGATTTGAGTAACTTCGTCATTGATTTCTGCAACAATTTCTCTTGTTTCTTCATCAGACTCTAAAGCTGTAATCATAATAGCACCTTGTGCTGGTGCAGGAATCATCCAACCTAAATTAATAGAATTTTCTGGTGTAATATTCAAGCGACCTAAACCTGCTCCTGCAAAAATAGCACCATCCCAATCTTCATTTTCTTCAAGTTTTTCTAATCTAGAATTCACGTTTCCTCGTAAACCAACAATTGTGTGTGTTGGATAACGGTTGAGCCATTGTGCACGTCGTCTTAAACTTCCTGTTGCGATAACGGCATCTCTAGCTGATAAAAACTCTTCGTTTGTTTTAAAAACTAAGGTGTCGTTAATATTTCCACGTTTTAAAACTGCGGCTTGAATAATACCTTTTGGTAAAACGGTTGGTACATCTTTAAGTGAATGAACCGCAATATCAATAATGCCTTTAAGCATTGCAATATCTAATGTTTTTGTAAAAATCCCTGTAATACCAAGTTCGTACAACGGTTTGTCGAGCACTAAGTCTCCTGTTGATTTTATTGGGACAAGGACAGTTTTATGACCTAAGTGTTCAAGTTGAGATTGAACAGTTTTTGCTTGCCACATAGCGAGCTGGCTATCGCGTGTGCCAATGCGAATTATTTTAGACATTATCGGTAGTTTCTAACTGGAATATTTTTTTGATAAGCTCAATGCTTTCATCTGAAGAATTACTGTCTTCTCTTAAGTGGTGTGCAAACTGATTAGTGATTTTCTGAATGAGATTATTAGTAATCAGTTCAGCATGGTCTTCATTAAAATCAGCTAATTTTTTGCGTTGTGTATTGAATTCAGAATTTTTAAAATCTGTCAATTTATGTTTTATAGCCTGTATGGTTGGTACAAATTTCAAGGTATTTAACCAAGCATTAAATTCGGCTGTAATTTCTAAGATAATCGCTTCAGCATCTGGAATAAATGCTTTGCGTTTTTCTAAAGTATCATCGGTAATTTTAGCTAAATCATCTAAATGTACTAACGTAATATTATCGTGTTCTGTAATATCTTCGTTTACATTTTTAGGGATAGATAAATCTAAAACTAATAATGGTTTTTTTGTAGAAATTAAAGATTTGTAAACTGTTGGGTTTTGCGCGCCAGTAGCAACAATGATAATGTCTGAAGCGTTAAGTTCTTCCGTTAAATTTTCGTAATCTTTTACAACGAGATTAAATTTACCAGCAACTTCTTCAGCTTTAGTTTTTGTTCTGTTTATTAAAGTTATGTGCGAATTCTTAGTGTGTTTTACTAAGTTTTCACAAGTATTTCTTCCAATTTTACCTGTTCCGAAGAGTAGAATATTCTTTTCAGAAATCGTTTCTACATTATTCATAATGTATTGAACAGAGGCGAAAGAAACCGATGTTGCACCAGAAGATAATTCCGTTTCGTTTTTAATGCGCTTACTCGCTTGAATTACAGAATTCACTAAACGCTCCGTAAATGAATTTAATAAGCCTGCTTTACGTGAGGCTTTTGCACCAAATTTAAGCTGACTGATAATTTCAAAATCACCTAAAATCTGACTATCTAAACCAGAACCAACACGAAACATGTGGTTAATGGCTTCTTTGTTTTTGTGAACGTATGCTACTTCTTGAAATTCTTCAACAGTGCCTTTTGTGTTTTCACATAACAATTGAATCAATTGAAAAGGATGTTCTGCAAAACCATAAAGTTCTGTTCTGTTACATGTAGATATCACCACAAGACTTTCTATACCATTTTGCTTGGCTTGAGACAAAACGTTTTGTTTTGCATCATCACTTAGACTAAAATGACCACGTACTTGCGCATCAGCTTTTTGATAGCTGAGCCCTATTGCGTAAAAATATTTGCTTCTATTTGGCATGTGTTGCTTTACTCGTTTACCTGACTATGGAAAGTAACAGCGCAAATGTAATTTTGATATTTATAAAAAAACAACGCTAGAAGAACTTAAAGTATCGATTGTGGTTTTTTAGGATGGTTTTTAACAAAAACATGATAAATATCATATTTTTGTAGTGAAACCAAGGGTTTTTACAGTCTTTGTTTAGAACGAGTCTAAATAACATTGAAATGAAATTAGAAAAATTACTTCCTAAAAGTAACGCTGAAGGTACTTTTGACGAAATTAGTATTGAAGACGGCTTTATTTTATTAACAAGTAAGAATGATGGTGATATTCCTAAAGTTGTTGAGCGTGAGATTGATAGCAGTTATATACAATTTCATTTTTGTATTAAGGGTTCAGCGGCTTTTATGTTTAATGAAGGCAATTATACGTTGAATATAGCAGAAGAGACATCATTGTTGCTTTATAATCCACAACGCGATTTACCCATTCATTTAGAATTAAAACCACATTCTTGGTTAGTTTCTTTGGTGATTTCTATTAAAAAATTCCATTCGTTATTTTCTGATGATGCTAATTATGTTACGTTTTTAACGGATGATAATAAGGATAAAAAATATTATAAAGATGGTAAAATTTCACCATCTATTGCTGTAGTTTTAAATCAGATGATTAGTTTTAACCTTAATAGTTCTATTAAATCTTTATACTTTAAGGGAAAAGCTTACGAATTGTTGAGTCTGTTTTTTAATAGAAGTGAAGATGCAGATATTGAGCAATGTCCTTTTTTAGTTGATGAGGTTAATGTGGCTAAACTTAAAAAAGCGAAAGACATCATTATAGCTAATATGGCTGAACCACCAACATTACAGGAACTTGCTGATGATATAGGTTTAAGTCTTAAAAAATTAAAAGAAGGGTTTAAACAGATTTATGGTGACTCTGTTTTTAGTTTTTTGTTTGATTATAAAATGGAAGTGGCTCGTAAGCTTTTAGAATCTGGCGATTATAATGTTAACGAAGTAGGTCTAAAGGTAGGTTACAGCACAGGAAGCCACTTTATTGCAGCTTTTAAAAAGAAATTTGGGACTACGCCTAAGAAGTATATTATGAGTGGAAATTAATTTAAAAATTATATCTTCCAACTCTAATTTTATTTATGTCTCAGCTTAATCTCAATGTCTTTAATATTATAATTATATCAGGCGTTATCCATGGTATTATTTTTAGTGTTTCTGTCGCAAGCCAGAAGAAACATATTACAAGCAACACATTATATTTGGCTTTAGTTGTTCTTTTTCTTTCTCTTAGTAATCTTCAATATTGGGTTTTAGATACTGGCTTGATTAATAAATATCCCATTATTGAATATGTTTACATACCATGGCATTGGTTAATTTTACCGATGTTTTATATGTATGTTAAACGCTATATTAGTATGTCAAAAATTGCAAATAAGGGAAAGGCAATACTAATTTCTCCATTTTTTATTGTATTGATAATTCATATTATCCAAGTTTTATATAAAGTGGTAATTAATAAGTCTTATGAAATACCATCCCACTTTGGTAGAGGTGTTTTTGTTTATATAGAGTTTTTTTCAGTTGCTTTCAATGTATTTCTAATTTACCTTTCATACAAAACTATTGTTACTTACGAAGCAGATGATAGTTTTGAGTTTGCCATTGTTAAGTCTGAAATTAAATGGTTAAAAGATTTAATTTACACTGGTTTATTAACTTGTTTCTTTTGGCTAGTTGCTATAATAATTGTTGTTGCATACGATTTAAATAAATCATATGTTTTCTATCCTTTATGGATTGGAACATCAATACTCGTCTATTGGTTAGGTTATGTAGGTTTGAATAATTCTAAACTTTTAAAAGAGCGTATTGGCATAAGAAAACGTAAGACAGTATCGGTTAATGAGATTCAATCAATTAAGAAAACCGATAAATTGTTTAGTAATTTAGAAGAATTAATAGTTAATGGTAACTTATATCTTAATCCAAATTTTAAATTAAAACATATTGCCTCTATTTTGAATCTCAGCGAAGGTTATGTCTCCCAATTAATTAATAAAAATTCAGACTTAAATTTTAATGATTTTGTAAATAAAATGAGAATTGAAGAATCAAAAAAGATGCTTAGTGATGATAACTATGGTAATTATACAATTACTGCTATCGGTTTAGAGTCTGGTTTTAATTCTAAAACAAGTTTTTACACAGCATTTAAGAAGTTTACAAATAAAACGCCTACAGAATATAGAAAAGCTGTCCGAAATCTTTAACTATCTTAATATACAGTACACTCAATTACAATACTGGTCATAATATTGCTTGAAACTAAAAATCAAAAATAATTATGAGGAACAAGCTTTCTAGTATTACAATATGTTTATTATTACTAGTAATAAATTACAGTTGCGAAAAAGAAGAACGCATAGAATTAGAAACTAACCAATCTAGAAGTATAATTCTAGAGGATATTTCTGTGGGAGATGTTAAACATCCATATAAGGTTTCTGGTCTTCTATCCAATTTTTCAACAACGATCAGTAATGGTTTACAAAGAAAATCATCTGAAGCAACTCAAGATGATTTTATAATAGACACCACTTCGGTTAAATACATTGAAGGACCAGTTAGCCATAGTTATACGTTTACAGTGAAAAGTACAGATATTAACCCTAATGTTGTGCAAAACCTTGTATTGGCTAAGCATAATGATATGGATAGTTACCTTTCATTAATATATACGTATAATTTAACGGATAGCGAATTATTATTAATAGAACAAGGAGAATATCCTATTGAATATGTAAATGAACCTATTGTAGAAAGTGTAGAAGGTTTTGCTGGGTTATTAGGAAGAGGACCTTGTGTTTTTTATGAAACAGTTGGTTTTCAGGTGCATTGATCTCATCCAGATCATCAAGCGGCTCATGCAGATGGTACTTGTTCACATCCAGAAACTACACATATTACAGTTACTGTACAGAAAGATTGTCCAGGTAGTCCTTCTAGTACAGATGATGATATAGATCATTCTGGTAGCACATCTGCAGGAGGTGGAGGAGGTGGAGGTACTAGTTGGGGAGGAAACCCAGATAATAATCTCTATGATCCAAATCATCCTGATTATGTAGAAGTAAGCCTATTAGAGCAAGGGGCACTTACACAAATAAGTCTTCCTATGAGAAGTAAATTACGAAATGAAATGGTATCTTTAATAGACTCGGAAGATTTAAGTTTTTTAAATAATTATTATCATTTAGAGCGCGCATTTAATATGTATTTATCTACTAACAATAATACTGAAGGCTATGCTTTTGTAGATTGGTCTATAGATTATTTACAGAGTTTATATCTTTCTGGCAATTCTCAAGCATCAGCTATTCCAGCTTCTGTACCTGAGAATGCGGATATTTTTGATGATATAGTGCATAATAATCTAAATGATGAAGGGATTATTGAGGATTTGTTTGAGGCTCACTATGATGAAAATCCAGATAAATTCATGGAAGATTTCGTCTATGATCAAAATAATCAGGATCCAGTTATTGAAGACATGGAAGACTATTTAGATTGTTTTAATGATGGTAAAATAGCAGATAATTATGAATTTATAATGTACGTTGATCAACCAGAAGCTGGCGAAAACACAGTTGTTAAGGTTGATATTAAATGGCCATTGTCAGAATCAACAGGCGATGTTGGACATACTTTTTTTTCAATTGTTAAGAATAATACAGATGGAACTAGTACAACAAAAACACTTGGTTTTTACCCTGCAGACAATACTTATTTAGATGATGCTACTGATCTTGAAGGAGCAGGTACATTTAAGGATAATGGAATAGAAGGGCAAGAGCATGAATATGATGTTAGTTTATCGTTTACAGGTGTTAATCAAGGACAGTTTGATGACATAAAAGAAGATTTAATAGCTTTAGAAGATGCTAATTATGATTTAAACGATGCCAATTGTACAACTATGGCACATGTAATAGCTGCTGAAAATCTAGGTCTAACTTTAACACCCAATCTTTCCGTATATAGGTGGTTTGTTGTAACAGGTGCAATACCTATAATTGGTTTGTCCCCAGGGCAATATGGAGTTGACTTGGTCGATGAAGAGTTTGAAGCTGATTCAAATATTCAATTAGAAGTATTAGAAAATGAATCCAATAATAGCCCAAGAACATCTACATCAAACTGTAATTAAAAATAAAATGAAAATTATATCTTTTAACAAATTGAAAACCACTAGGACATTAGTTGTAATACTTTTATTTCTTAGCTCATATGTAATATTAATTGATACAAATAGTGAGAAGTTTATTCCTCTACCTTATTTTTTGATAGAGTTCGGTGCTGTTTTTGAAATTTTTTCTAATGGATTCAACAAAGAAAATACTAAAGATTATTTAATATTTTTCGCTACGATTATAGCTCATGCTAATATTCTTTTTTTAATGATTGAAAGAACCTTTAAATGGCTAAGTATCTTATTGCCGTTAGTTTTTATTCTGTTATTGTTATCAAATAATCCAAATTCTTTAAGCAATTATAGTAATATAGCGATGATAAGCATCATTCCTTATTTTGTTTTTTGGTTATTATTAATAATGGTTTGTTTTAGAAACAATAAGGAATATTAATTTTCCTAATAGAATAACTAGGAATGAAGATGGTTGAATTTCTCCTGAAAATAATGGGGACTGTAACTAAATAATAATTAAATATGAATTTCAAGACTATTAAAAAAATATTATTTTTCTTCTGCTTTTGTATTGTATTAAGTTCGTGTAAAAAAAAGAATAAAACAGTTACCGCCAATTTATCATTTAGGTCTATATCTTTTACGAGTGCATATGGTGCAAAAGAGAATTTATATAGGGAGATTCTTAACGGAGCAGATAGTATTGTATCTAGTTTTAATAAAGAAGCAAAGAATAATGGTAGAACAAATACCGAAAATCAAAATTATTTACTAAGTAAACATGTTTTAAAACTTGATGAACTAGAAATGTTGAAACTACCACATATTTATTTACATTTTGGTGCTGACTCAATTATGGAAGTATATCTATCTGAAAATGAATATAAAAAAATTAAACATTTCAGACAAGTTGATTTATTCAAAGAAAAAAAGAAAGTAATCTTAGAATTAGATATTAAAGAAATAGATAGTGGAATTTATTATTCTGATAATATTCGAAGTGTAAAAAAAGCTGATGGTAAAAGTCGCTCAAATATTTTTAAACAGGAATAGTCTACATACTTTTAAAACTATTATAACCTCAAGCAATGATTTAGCTTGAGGTTAATTTATATTAATTATATACATAAAAAATTTACTAATAATCATAATACCCATCACGTTCACTTGGCGTTACACGTTGTCGGTCTTTGTAAATCGCTAAGTTGAGTATTTCAATGTATTGCTCTTCTAACTCCTTAGTTTTATCTACTATAGTACCATAACTTTCAGATTTAGAATAGTAGTTTACCACCAATTGTGTTGGGTCTTTTGGTTTAATAAATGAGATATAATGTAAGGCTTCAACCTTGCCAGCGTACTCATCGTCCTTATCAATCTTAAAAAAATACATTACTGCATTTTTGCCCTTATCGGTTACGAAATTGCGTTGAAAAAGAAACTGAATAGAGTCCTTATCTTTTTCGTAATTGGCTTCGGATAAAAGTTTGGATTTTGCAAATTGCTTTTGATCAATATTTATAGATTTTAACTTATTTAAAAGTTTTGCTTCGTCTAATTCCTCTAATAGCAAGTGTTGATTTTCTTCGTCTTCTAATAGTTTTTCTACCAGTTTAGATGGAATGGTTTCTTTTTTTTCAGTCAACAATACATAGTATTTCACTAAAGCATTTGTATCATCTACATTCAATAGTTTTTCAAAGAAATCTTGTGCGGTGCGTTCATTTCTGTAAGGGAAAATAAGTCTTACATAGGTCGCTAACTCATAAGAGTAGGTGTTATAGCCATAATTGTAGTTACCTAAATTACGTTTAACTTCCATTTTACCGTCATTAATCAATTGGTTTTTGTATTTTTTATAGGTTTTTGGTTTTACCAATCCGCTATCTTTAACTTTCGCTAATAGGTTGTAAAGTGGTTGTTTGTATTCTGATATGGTACTGTATTCTAAAATTTTTGGAAATAATGACGCTTTTAATTCTAAAGAATCTTTCTTATAGTAATTGTAAAACATTGAGCCAACGCTTCCTAATGGTAAATCGCGTTCCATAAGTTCTAAGGCAATTTTATAATTTTCTTTTTTATTAGATTGAAGTAGCCCTTCTAAAATAGAGGTTTGGGTTTGAGGATCAGAATAGCTATCGTGATACAGTTGTTTTATAAATGGTAAATTGTTTTTTAAATCAATTTCAATAAGTTGTTCTACTAAATGTGATTTTATGTTTAGTCGCTCTTTATCGAACTCAAAATCTTTAAGAATAGAGACGATGTCTTTGCTGTTGTGTTTTTTGAATTTTACAAGATTATATGATTCAAAGACTAAACTATCGTTGGCTCTTAAGGCTTCAAAAAACTGTTTTGTTTTATCTTGAAGTACATTTTTACCTAAAAGAGTGTCCTTAGGTGTGAATGAATCGTAAAATTCAGTTACAAATTTAGAAGGACCACTTATAGAATCCACTAACGTTTTCAATTCAAAAAGCACCCCTTCTTTTAATATGTTTTTTACCAACACTTGCTTGGCACTAGTTGAATCTGTATAACTAAAACGGTGTGTATATATAGAGTCGGTCTTAGATGATGAACGGTTGGCGATTTTGAATGCTTTTAATCCATTGTAATAATAGGCTCTATAATTTACTTTGTCTTCTAATTCTTTCCAAAGGCTATCTACATTATGAAACATTTGTAAATCATGAAACTTTGTTCTTGAAACCGTAATTTGCTCATTGGCATGTGTAGAATAAATGGTTTCTTTTATAGTTTGTTCGTAATCTTTAGGTTTTGTTCCTCCGTTGTAATTGTAGCCATAAGGATTAGGTGTTGGTGCTTTAGCATTGGTTCTTACTGAAAAATGTAAAGAGGTATCTGCAACTTTTTCAAAATTACTATAATCTGTTTTGTTGAATTTAAAAGATTTAAAAAAGGCGTTTTTATCTTCAGCATTTGTGCCTACATAACCTAAAAGGTAGTAGCTACCATCTTTTACTATGGTTTTTAAATATAAGTTTTTATGGGTTGTAGAATCTAAAACGGCATATGATTCATAAGTTTTATAATCACCAGCTTTAAAACCACCTTTTGCTTCGATAAGCTTGTAATTTTTATATAAAGCATGATGAAAATATTTGGCTTCAAAACTATCTTCTTCAATATAAGAAAGGTCGTTTAAAACAGCTTCTTCAACAAAGTAATAAGCATCATTTTTATAACCTTCTATTAATTTTTTGCCATAATTATGCATATTGCTAGAAACATAATACTCTGGGAAATCTACCTGAAACTTATTGTTTGGCGATACAAACAATTGATTGGTATTTGAAGGAGTCTTTAATGTAATATCATTAAAAATTTTAGCTTCATGTTTTAGAACAAAATCGCTTCGACCTGCAAATTTTATAATAATAATTTCTAGAGGAGTTTGATAAATATGATACTTCTGAAATTCTCCTTTTTTTGTTTTATTAACGATGCTTATTCCGGGATAAGGGGTTGTTAATTCTTCTTTTTTAATAATATCACCAGGAATATCTTCATATAATAAATGATCAATATCTTTAAGGGTAATATGTTCTTTTTCGTTTGGTAAATAAGTAAAACGACTAATTCTATTGATGGTTAAATAAGCACCATTTGTCATATCTGGATCTAGGTAATATTTTTGTCCTGCATATGAGAATTCGCGTAATTTGTCGTAGGTATTAATACTTAAAAAGCCATCTGGAGTGTTGTGTTTTTTAAGTATTGGTGTTACAAAAAGGCTGTCTAATTTTATCTTTTCCGTTTTGCTGTAATCTGTTTGTTCTGAGGTCAGGGCTTTTACTGTATAGCCTCTTTTTCGTAACATATTAATCATGCCTTGATCTCCTGGTAAATGTGCAGCACCAACACCTGCAAATACCGATTTGGTTGGCATCAATTCTTCTAAAGAAATCACCATATTTTTATTTCTAATATATAGCATGTTCTCTCTGTAGAATTCGGTGTTTACACCAGCTCCTATAGAATCTAAAAGGTCTAAATTTCTATCTCTATATAAATTTTCTTGAATTAAATAAGCATTCTCCTTAGCATATAGTTTTTGTACCCATGGATCTAATTCTTTTTTATTAGCATTATAAGCTGCCTTGGTTGTTAGGTATCTAGATTCGGCTAAATCTTCTAAGCCGTATATTTTTTTATTATGTTTTTTTCCGGCTTGAAAAATAAACATGTCTAAATACGTTTCTTCTTCAAAATTATCTGAAGAACTACTTTTTCTATATAAATAAGCGTTTACCGCATTATTATCCATTCTTACCGAACCTCTAATTGCCATTTCTTCAGGGTGCGTTAGCTTGAAAAGATTTGTGTAAAAATCAGTACTGTAATTATTGTAAGCTGCCATTTGACCTAGCATCATTTCATAATTAAATCCAGGCCACGTGGTTGGGTCAGATTCTAAAGCAATACAATCACTTTTTTCTAAAGCTTTATAAAAAACATCATCTAAGCGAAAAGCTACTTTTTTGCTCACATGCATGGTGCCGTAGAGATAAGAAGGTTTTTCGAGTCCGTTTCCTGTAATTTTCCAGAGTAAACTTTGATATTGTTGCTGTGAGAATGCAACTATTGTGAATAGTGTAAGGAATATGGCTAGGTTTTTTTTCATGTGTCTGTGTTTATGGACTTTTAAGGTGTACAAGCTGTTCGTTATTTTTATTTAAGTGATAAAAATTGAATATGCGTGTTTCATCATAAAACGTAATCAAGGCTTGTAAAGATATTTAATTCCTTTAAACAGCCATATAGATTCTATAAAAGTCTATAAAAAACGACAATTAGTGATGAATATTTCATATAAATTAACTTTTAAATAAATGAGATATTAATAATGTTGCGATAAATAAAACCAATAGAAACCATAATCTAGTATTGTAATTAGTATTGTATTTTTGTATTTGAAAAAGGAAACTATGTCAAAAGGAATTTTATTAGTGAATTTGGGCTCTCCAGAAAGTCCAAGCCCAAAGGATGTTAAAAAATATCTTGGAGAATTTTTAATGGACGAACGCGTTATTGACGTGCCATTATGGGCTCGTAATATTTTAGTAAAGGGTATTATTCTTAATACAAGACCAAAAGCCTCTGCAGCAGCATATCAAAAAATATGGTGGGATGAAGGTTCTCCATTGATTGTTTTGTCTGAGCGATTGCAAGAAAAAGTGCAAGAAAAAGTAGATTTTCCTGTAGCATTAGCAATGCGCTATGGTAGCATGACGATAAAAAAAGGATTGCAAGAATTAGTAGATAAAGGCTGTACTGAAATAAAAACCGTTCCATTATATCCGCAATTTGCGATGGCAACAACAGAAACCATTGATGTAAAAGTAGATGAATTGGTTGCGGAATATTTTCCAGACATAAAAATTACAAGAACTCCAGCGTTTTATAAGCGTGAAGATTATATCAATGTACTCTCAAAGAGCATTGGGGAAACGTTGAATGATTTAGATTATGAACATATCTTATTTAGTTATCATGGAGTTCCTGAAAGACATATTCGTAAAAGTGATATAACCAATGGCAATTGCAAAATGGATGGTAAATGCTGTTTTAAAAAGGGTAGTAAACAACACGAGTTTTGTTACCGTCACCAATGCGAAATTACCACTGTAAACGTGGCTAAAAAGTTAGGTTTAAAAAATGGCACTTATTCTACTACGTTTCAATCTAGACTTGGTTTTGATCCATGGTTACAACCATATACTGACCGAACAATAGAGAGAATGGGTAAAGCAGGTACAAAAAAAATGGCCATTGTAACACCAGCTTTTGTGAGTGATTGTTTAGAAACTTTAGAAGAAATTGCGATGGAAGGCGAAGAAATTTTTCATGAAATGGGTGGAGAGGAATTTACAGTAATTCCTTGTCTTAACGACCGTGATGATTTTGCTGAAGTGTTGGCAAATATGGTAAATGAATGGGCAGTTGCTGAAAATAAAGCCGTGTAATGGCAAATGTATCCTCGCAAGATTTAGGAAATCAAGCTATCGGTAAATTACTGATTAAGCAAGCCTTGCCTGCATCTATAGGTATTTTGGTGATGTCGCTTAATATTTTGGTGGATACTATATTTGTTGGTAATTGGATTGGCTCAACAGCCATTGCTGCAATTAATGTAGTGTTACCTGTATCGTTTTTTATTGCTGCACTTGGTATGGCCATTGGTATTGGAGGCTCTTCTATTATTTCGAGAGCATTGGGAGCAGACCATATTGCAAAAGCCCTAAAAACATTTGGAAATCAATTAACATTAACCCTTTTATTTACAGTAACATTTGCGGTCTTTGGATTGTATTTTGTGGATACATTGATTCCTGCTTTTGGAGGTAAGGGTAACATTTTCGATCCAGCAAAGGTATATTACGAAATTATACTTTATGGAGTGCCTATTCTCGGCTTTGTAATGATGGGGAATACCGTTATTAGGGCAGAAGGGAAGCCGAAATTTGCTATGTATGCTATGATGATTCCTTCAGTAGGAAATTTAATTCTCGATTATTTATTTATAAATGTTTTAGACTACGGAATGGCAGGAGCTGCATGGGCAACTACAGGTTCTTATGTTGTTTCTTTTTTGTTTATTGTATGGTATTTTTTATCTAAAAATTCTGAATTAAAAATAAATCTATCACATTTTAGATTAGATAAAAGTATCGTTTCTGAAATTGGTTCATTAGGATTTGTAACATTGGCAAGACAAGCTATTGTAAGTGTCACATTTTTATTGGTTAACAATGCACTTTATAATTTTGGAGGCGAAACATCTGTAACAGCCTATGCAATTGTTGGGAGATTAAGCATGTTTGCATTGTTTCCTGTTTTTGGAATTACTCAAGGCTTTATTCCTATTGCTGGTTTTAATTATGGAGCCGAAAAATACGATCGTGTTAAAGAGTCCATTTATACAGCCATAAAATATGCAACTATTTTAGGGACAATTGTATTTATTGCATTAATGGTTTTTCCAGAAATTATAACAAAATGGTTTACAGCGGATGCAAACGTTATTGATGTAACACCTAGTAATATGAGGTGGACGTTTGCTGCAGTGCCAATTGTAGCTTTACAGCTTATTGGTGCAGCTTATTTTCAAGCTGTAGGTAAAGCATTGCCAGCATTGTTACTCACGCTTACAAGACAGGCTATTTTCTTCATCCCTTTAATGTATATTTTACCTTTGTTTTTTGGTGAGTTAGGGATTTGGATGTCGTTTCCAATATCTGATGTGTTATCAACTATTGTAACGGCTTATTTTTTATATCGTGAAGTGAAGTTAAATTTAAAAACGGAAGTGATTGAATAGGTTTTAATCCGTAATTTTAGATTTGATTTATCAATCTGTTCTCAATACTCAATTTTTCAAAGACAATGGAATACTACAACTACATTAAATCTTTACATCTCATATTCGTAATCACATGGTTTGCTGGATTGTTTTACATTCCTAGATTGTTTGTGTATCAAATAGAGGCGTTTCATAAATCATCACCAGAAAAAGAAATATTAGGCAAACAACTAAAGTTAATGTCTAAGCGATTGTGGTTTATCATTACTTGGCCGTCAGCAATTTTAGCAACTGTATTCGCTGTTTGGTTAATGATTTTAATGCCAAGTTGGTTTCAGATGGGTTGGATGCATGTAAAATTACTATTTGTGTTTCTATTGTTTATTTATCATTACAAAACACACATTTATTATAAGCAGCTTCAAAATGATGAGGTTAAAGTGACCTCGAGCTTTATGCGTATTTGGAATGAAGGAGCAACTTTTATTTTATTTGCAGTGGTTTTTTTAGTGATTCTTAAAAGTTCAATTAATTGGATTTTTGGAATTGTGGGTATGGTAGTTTTAGGAGTTTTAATTATGTTGGGTTTTAAATTGTATAAAAATATCCGTTCTAAAAATCCGGAGGCATAATTATGCTTAAAATCTAAAAAAGAATTCGAATTGAAATTTCAATTTTTACAATTTGAGATTTGTGGTTCGCGCTTTTGGATTGATTATTGCTATATTTAAAACTTATAATTCAGAATTAAAAGATTCCCATCCTAATGGGCATTTCTATGACTAAAAAACGTCTGTCTTTAAGAGCTCGAATAGTTATCAATATGATACTTTTGGTATTAGTAGCATCGGTTTTAATAGCTGCTGTAACCATTTATCAGTATCGTGAGGAGGCTAAAGATTACCACAAAGAGCGACTAGAACGTAAAGAAAAAGCGATAAAGCAGAGTATTGATTTTGTTATTAGAGAAACTACTTATCCTGTTACAACAGAGAATATACCATTAATATTTAAAGACGAAATATTTGATATTGATGCTATTCATAGCCTACAAATTAATTTATATGATTTAGATGGGCAATTATTAAAAAGTTCAAAACGCTCTATTCAGCGAGATACGATTCAAAATTGTTTAAATGCCGAAATTTTAAACACCTTGTCTAATACTTTAGAGCATCGTTATGTTGTAAAAAATAAAGAAGCAGGTCAAACTTTTCAATCATCCTATTCTTATATCACCGATGAAAAATTTAAAACCTTAGCCATTTTAAATTTACCCTATTTAGAGAATGATGATTTTCTAAACAAAGAGCTAAAAGAATTCTTAATGCGTTTAGCTTATGCTTATTTAGTATTGATTCTTGTGGCGATTATTTTTGCCTATTTTATATCTAAATTTATTACTAAATCACTAAAAACAATTAGTGATAAGATGAATGAAACACGATTAGAAAAGCGAAACAAAAAAATTCAGATAGAATCTTCAAGCGAAGAAATAGATGCTTTAGTCAATGCTTACAATAGCATGATAGATCAGCTTGAGGCAAGTGCTGTAGTTTTGGCAACTAATGAACGTGAGCAAGCTTGGCGAGAAATGGCAAAGCAAGTGGCACATGAGATAAAGAATCCGTTAACGCCAATGCGACTAACGGTTCAGAGTTTTCAACGTAAGTTTGATCCAGAAGACGAAAACATACATCAAAAGGTAGATGAATACAGTGACACTCTGATTCAACAGATAGACACCATGAGTTCTATTGCTTCTGCATTTTCTAATTTTGCGAAAATGCCAGCTCAAAAAAGTGAAAATCTTAATGTAGTACATGTGGTGAAGTTGGCATTGGATATTTTTAATGAGCATTACATTGAATTTTATTCTGAAGCCGAAGAAATCATCGCTAAATTTGATAGAACACAATTAATTAGAGTGGTTACCAATTTGGTTAAAAACGGAATTCAGGCAATTGCTGATGATTCTGAAAATCCTAAAATAGAAGTGCGTGTTTTTAGCAATGGTGACAATGTTAATATTACTATTGAAGATAATGGTTCTGGAATAGCAGAGGATACGAAGTCTAAAATTTTTGAACCTAAATTTACTACGAAGTCAAGTGGAATGGGATTAGGTTTAGCTATGGTGAAAAACATAGTTGAAACTTATAACGGAAGTATTACCTTTACTACTCAATTAGGAAAAGGGACCATTTTCACTGTAAGTTTTCCTAAAAATCAAATGCTTCCTTCTCAATAAGGAATTTAATAGCAAACTATCTAAATTCTATTATCATAGATATATGGTTTGCGAAAAAACAGAAAATACAATTAATAACGCCCTAACGTTAAGGGAATAAAATATAGATTTAAATGAATTACGAAAACATACTTTCAGAATATTCAAACGGAATTACAACTATCACTATAAACAGACCAAAAAAGCTAAATGCTTTAAATATTGAAACTATTAGAGAGCTTCATGAGGCTTTTAAGCATGCTAACGATGATGATAATACAAAAGTTATCATTGTTACAGGTAGTGGAGAAAAAGCTTTTGTAGCAGGTGCAGATATAAGCGAATTTGCAAATTTCAGTGTAAAAGAAGGAGGGAATCTTGCAGCAGAAGGACAAGAGTTATTATTTGATTTTGTAGAAAATCTAAGTACACCTGTAATTGCAGCTGTTAATGGTTTTGCACTTGGAGGTGGATTAGAATTAGCAATGGCTAGTCATTTTAGAGTTGCTAGTACTAATGCAAGAATGGGATTGCCAGAAACTTCTCTTGGTGTAATTCCAGGTTATGGAGGTACTCAGCGATTACCTCATTTAGTTGGTAAAGGTAGAGCGATGGAAATGATAATGACAGCAGGTATGATTGATGCAAACCAAGCCTTAAATTACGGATTAGTAAACCACGTTGTTGCACAAGAAGAATTATTGCCCTTTGCCGAGAAAATTGCAAGTAAAATTATGCGAAATTCATCTGTTGCTATAGGTAAGGCTATAAAAGCAATTAATGCTAATTATAAAGATGGTAAAAATGGCTTTAAAGTTGAAATTAAGCAATTTGGTAAATGCTTTGGTACCGAAGATTTTGTGGAAGGAACTACTGCTTTCCTTGAGAAACGTAAAGCTGAGTTCCCAGGCAAATAGATAGGTGTGTTAAAGAAATTTAGTTTACAGTAACTTGTTTTGAGGTTATTTTGTATAGGCAATATAATGGTGCCATTAAAATAAAGCTCGCTATTAATAGCGGACTCATTATTAACAATTGTATTTTAAATATTTGAAACATAAGTTACTTGTTCAGTTTATGCAAAGATATCTTGTGGTTTTATGTCTTAAAACATTAATCTTAACTGATTACTACTCAAAATTGATATTTAAAAAAAGGCAACTACCTTCTATAACGATGCTCAGCTAGGCTTCTTATTTCTACTATAAGATGATGGGTCAGATTAAAAAGCAAAGACTCAGGAATGGATAAAACACAAAAAAACCGATACTTTCGTATCGGTTTTGTATGCTCCTCTTCTTAGGCTCGAACTAAGGACCCTCTGATTAACAGTCAGATGCTCTAACCAACTGAGCTAAAGAGGAAGGTTATTTTTCGCGTTAGCGAGCGCAAATATATATAGTATTTTCATTATTACAAAACGAAATAATATTTTTTTTGTTAAAATTAAAAAAAATTAATTCGTGATGGCTTTAAATATGTCATTACCATTAGCAAATAACACCAAAGCAATCAAAATAAAGAACCCAATAACTTGTGCGCGCTCTAAAAATTTCTCACTTGGTTTACGACCAGAAATCATTTCGTATAATAAAAACATCACATGTCCTCCGTCTAATGCAGGTATTGGTAGCAGGTTTAGTATGGCTAACATTATCGATAGAAAAGCCGTTAATCCCCAAAAATAAGGCCAACTCCATGCGCTAGGAAATTGATCGTAAATAGCTTTAAAACCACCCAGTCCTTTATATGCACCAGTGCTTGGGTTGAAAATCGCTCTTAATTGGTCGAAATAGTTAGTGATTGTTTTTGTGAATTTACGTCCACCAGCAGCAAAACTTTCGCCAAAAGTATACTCTTTTCTAAAAATATCGTAGTAACCTAACTCTTCAAATCGTGGTGGATTAATCGTTCTAAGAACACCAAATTTACCCTCTTTATCTAAGTATAACTCTTTTTTAATGGTTGTGTTATCTTCACGTAAAATCTCTACAGCTACTGTTGAGTTTTCTAATCCTTTGGTTGCTTCTTCTAATTGATCAAAATATTTTAACGGCTTACCATTAATACTTGTAATAATATCACCAACTTTTAAATCTTTCTTAGCATTTAACGATGAATCTGGAACTTCTGCAATCATAAAAGGAACTCGGTATTCAAAGTTGAGTTTACTTTTGCTAGATGAATATTGTCCTAAAAAATCTTCTGGTAAATCAATTATTTTTTCTTCACCTCCTCTATTAATTGTAATAGATTTTGCACTTATAAGATTAAAACCAATATCAGAATCATTTACAATTGGTGTCTCATTAATAGCTAAAACTTTATCTCCCGTTTTAAAGCCTATATCTATTAATGTCGGATTATCTATCCAATAACCATCTTTTAAACTATCTACTTTTATATCTGCATCTCCATAAGCAAAAGAAATAGCGACATAAATTACATAAGCCAAGATAAAATTAACGGTAACACCACCAAGCATAATAATTAAACGTTGCCAAGCTGGTTTAGAACGAAACTCCCATGGCTGAGGTGGTAATGCCATTTGTTCTTTATCCATGCTCTCGTCAATCATTCCTGCGATCTTTACATAGCCTCCCAATGGTAACCAACCAATGCCATATTCAGTATCTCCAATTTTCTTTTTAAAGAGTGAAAACTTTACATCAAAAAAGAGGTAAAACTTTTCGACTTTAGTTTTAAAAAGCTTTGCTGGTATAAAGTGGCCGAGCTCATGCAATACAATAAGCAAGGATAAACTAAGTAAAAATTGAGATATTTTTATAATAAATTCCATGTGATTTTTTCAAAATTCGATTTGCAAAAGTAAGGCTTTTATATGAAACGAATTTTAAATAAATGCCAATAAACTAAATGCAATACTTCGCTAAATTTTTATTATTCTTTTATTAATTATTTGGTCTTCTGTTTGAAATTGAACAAATAAGATACCTGATGCTAAAGTATTTAAATCAAGTTCGGGAGTCCAACGTTGTTGCAGTAATAATTGACCTAAACTATTATAGACTTTAATATCTTTAATCTCTATATGCTCTGGTTTTTCAATATGTATTACTGAGGTTGTTGGGTTAGGGTATAGCGTAATATCAGAATTAAAATTAAAATCAGAAGTACTTAAGGTGATGGAATTGTTTTTTGAGATTAAATGATAATCCGGATCAAATAGCACTTCTTGAATGGTGAAATTTATAGTTTCAAAAAATTGTTGATCATTTACTGAATGATCTAAAACAAGGTCTAATGTTTCTCCTAATGTGCCAATAACCCTTATAGGAACACCTGCTTCAAAAAAGGAAACAGACGAATGACTTTGCGTTTGTGATAACATAATTTGTAACTGATTTCCATTTTGACTCCAATTAACATTATAGCTTGGGTATCCTTGGTTATAGATCCAATCATTAAAAAATTCATCTAAATTTTCACCAGTTGTTAATTCCATGGCATCAATAAAATCTTGTGTTTTAGCATAATCAAAGGCTAGTGCAGGTGTGTCTAAATAATCTTGCATACCTTGGTAAAAGTCGGTATCATCTAGTTTGCGTCTTAACATATGTAACGCCATAGCTCCTTTATTATAACTCAGTCTGCTGCTAAAGATTCTATTTACGCTTGTTGTATCTTGGTCTGTGAGATATACAGATCCACTTGGGCTAGATGTAATATTGTTTACGGTCTGTTGCCTCCACGATTTAAAACTAGCTTCGCCATCTAAATTTTCAATAGCCAATGCTGCTAGGTAAGTTGCAAAACCTTCGTTTAACCATATATCTTTCCAACTACCGCAAGTTATTTTATTGCCAAACCATTGGTGCGCTAGTTCGTGAGCAATAAGACCTCTATTAAAAGAACCCATAAAGGAAATTGTGGTGTGCTCCATGCCTCCTCCCCAACCAAATTGGGCATGGCCATATTTTTCGTCTGCAAAAGGATATTCTTCAAATAAATTGGTAAAAATATTCATGATATCTACAGTTACACCTGTACTTGCTTGAGCGCTTGCTAAATTTTCAGGATATACATAATTTACAATATCAAAAGGATTTCCGTTATTAGGAACTTGGTGAGAATATACTTCGTAATTTGTTACGGCAAAGGCAACTAAGTAGGCAGGAATTGGATGTTGATGTTTGAAATGAGTCGTTTTTTCTGAATTATATACAGTCTGATTTATTTCTAGTCCGTTTGAAGCCACAACATAGCTTTCATTTGATGGGTTAAATTCTGGAGTTGTAACATATACGTCTATCGCTTCAATCTTATCAATTAAATCTTGCTTACATGGCCACCATCCTTTTGCTCCGTACGGTTCAGATAGCGTCCAAATTATTGGGTCACCATTATGTGTAGTTTGTTCAAATGAACCAAAACCAGAGCTTATAGGATTACCAGAATAACTTACTGTTAACGAATCTAAAACACCTTGTGCCTGTGTAAGTGGTAATGTAATAACTAATTCATCGTCCGAATTTTGTGCATAACTTAAGCTGTTACCACGTTGTAAAACTTGAGAAACTATCATGTTGTCAGCTAAATCAAAGGTGATTTCGCTCATGGCTTCTTTTGCTTCAAAATAAGTAGTAACCTCCCCAGAAATTTCGGCCTGTGAAGGATCTACATTTAATTCTAAGCGATGGTATTTAACATCATAATTTCCTGTATTCTCGTTTTGAGAATTTCTCATTTGAAGTAATGCTGTGTTTGCTTCTGCAGACCGAATGGCATTTAGCGTATCGTTATAGTCTTGAGCGTTTATTTGAAGTACAAATAGAAATATAAAGCATGTAAAAAATCGTGTCATAGCCCTCATTTTTAGTGTTAAAAATAAAGTATTTATTGAGATTCGGTTGTATTTTTGGTCTTCAAATTTTTTTTAACAGATCTATAATGTCATTTATTTCATTTTTTAAAGGCTATAAAAATTTCGGAATTTTCTTTTCCATACTTTCAATTATTATTATGACAATCATTTATAATGTGTTGAATGTGAAACAACCACTTCCTATATATCAGCCTGCTATGGTAAGTGAAGAATTAGTAGATAGCACAATTCAACATCAATTAAAATATCATAAAATTGCAGATTTTAGTTTAACCAATCAAAACGGAGAAACGATAACACAAGATAATTATAAGGATAAAATATATGTAGCAGATTTCTTTTTTACTACCTGCCAAACCATTTGCCCAGTAATGACTAAAAACATGGGACAAATACAAGATGCCATTGTTGATGATGAAGATATTATGTTACTCTCACATTCAGTAACTCCAAAAATTGATAGTGTTGCACAACTTAAAAAATATGCGATTGAAAAAGGGGTTATAGATAGAAAGTGGAATTTAGTTACTGGAGATAAAAAACAAATCTATGAACTAGCAAGAAAAAGCTATCTCGCTGTAAAAACAGATGGTAACGGAGATGAATATGATATGATCCATACTGAAAACTTTATGCTCATTGATAAAAAGCGTCAAATTAGAGGATTTTATGACGGTACAAAGCCAGAGGATATTGAACGTATTTTAGAAGATATTGAAACTTTAAAGTATTTTGATGGTTTGTAAAAACCGCTCACTCAAATAAATATTCATTGTCTTGCTTTTTACACTAACAAATTTCTCTTACTTTTGCTTCTTTAAAATTAATCTAAATAAGGATAAGGTTGACATTAGCAGATCTAAAACGTGGACAACAAGGCATTATCACTGATGTGTCTTCTATTCATATTCCATTAAAACTTCTCGAAATGGGTTGTTTACCTGGTAATTTAGTAGAACTTGTACAAGTGGCTCCTTTCGCGGATCCAATGTATCTTAACATTAACGGAACACATTTAGCGATTAGAAAAGAAACTGCTATTCACATTATAATTGAAACTGCACATGAGTAAGCAGATCAACGTTGCATTAATAGGAAACCCAAACACAGGAAAAACATCTGTTTTTAATGCGCTTACTGGATTAAATCAGAAAGTTGGAAATTATCCTGGTATTACGGTTGAAAAGAAAGAGGGTATTTGCAAACTGCCACGAGGAGTAAAAGCGCATATCATTGATTTACCTGGAACCTATAGCTTAAATGCATCGTCCTTAGATGAAAACGTTGTTATTGAATTACTACTTAATAAAAACGATAAAGATTACCCAGATGTTGCTGTTGTTGTTAGTGATGTTGAAAATTTGAAGCGGAATCTTTTATTATTCACTCAAATTAAAGATTTAAAAATTCCAACAATTTTAGTCATTAACATGGCTGACAGAATGGAATATAAAGGTATTTCATTAAATCTAGATCATTTAGAAGAGGAGCTTAAAACTAAGATTGCTTTAGTAAGTACTCGAAAAAACAAGGGCATAGACAAGCTAAAAGAATTAATAGCGACTCATAAAGAGCTCTCTGTAGAACCTTGTCTAGATGCATCTAGCATAGATAAAGCCTATTTTGACAACTTAAGAAAAGCATTCCCTAATCAATTGTTATATAAACTTTGGTTAGTAATTACGCAAGATGTCAACTTTGGGAAAACGGATCGAACAACATTTGATAAAGTAGAAGATTTTAAAACAAAGTCTAAAGCCGATTTAAAACGTTTGCAACAAAAGGAAACCATAAAACGTTATCAATTTATTAATGAAACTCTTAAAGAAGGACAAAGTATTGACCTTAAGTCTGCTAAAGATTTACGTATAAAGTTAGATAGAATTCTAACACATAAAGTTTGGGGTTATTTAATTTTCGGAATCATTTTACTCACCATTTTTCAAGCGATTTACGATTGGTCGAGTATTCCCATGGATTTTATAGATAGTTCTTTTGCCTCGTTAAGCGAGTGGACAAAAAACACCTTACCAGAAGGTGCCTTTACAAATCTTTTGGCTGAAGGTATTATCTCAGGACTTGGAGGCATCGTTATATTCATTCCACAGATTGCCTTCTTGTTTTTGTTTATTTCCATTCTTGAAGAAAGTGGTTATATGAGTCGCGTGGTCTTTTTAATGGATCGTATTATGCGACGTTTTGGGTTAAGCGGAAAAAGTGTAGTGCCTTTAATTTCTGGAACAGCTTGTGCGATACCTGCAATTATGGCAACTCGAAATATTGAAAGCTGGAAAGAGCGTTTAATTACTATTTTAGTCACTCCATTCACCACGTGCTCAGCAAGATTACCAGTATATCTTATTATTATTGCTTTAGTTATACCTGAAGGACGAGTTTTAGGATTAAGCTATCAAGCCTTAACTTTAATGCTCTTATACCTTATTGGCTTTGGAGCCGCAGTTGGCTCTGCTTGGATTCTAAATAAAATATTGAAAATAAAAAGTAAGAGTTTCTTTGTGGTAGAAATGCCAAACTACAAATTACCATTATTTAAAAACGTTGCCTTAACAGTTTTAGAAAAAACAAAAGCTTTTGTATTTGGAGCTGGTAAAATTATACTTGCCATATCTATTGTATTGTGGTTTTTAGCTTCTTATGGCCCAGGAGATGACTTTAATAATGCAGAAAATATTGTTACTGAAGAATATGCTTCAGAGAGTCTATCTCAAATTGAATTAGAACAAAAAATAGCTTCTCACAAATTAGAACATTCTTTTATTGGTATTGCAGGTCATGCTATAGAACCAGCAATAAGACCATTAGGTTACGACTGGAAAATTGGTATTGCCATAGTAAGTTCTTTTGCTGCACGTGAAGTTTTTGTTGGTACTTTAGCTACCATTTATAGCGTTGGTAGCGATGAAGAAGAAACCATTAAAAACAGAATGGCTGGAGAGGTAAATCCTATACTTGGAGGACCATTATTTAATTTTGCTTCAGGTATTTCTCTGCTTTTGTTTTATGCTTTTGCTATGCAATGTATGAGTACACTTGCCATAGTAAAAAAAGAAACGAATTCATGGAAGTGGCCAATGTATCAATTAGTAATTATGAGTGCTTTTGCTTACCTTGTAGCTTTAATAGCTTTTCAAGTCTTGAAATGATATGAACACAATAATTCAAAACATATTAGTTTTTTCAGCAGTAGGTTTGGCCTTGCTTTTTTTAGTACGGAAATATATTTGGTCACCTAAGAAAAAATCAACCAAAGCTTGTGGAGGTGATGATGGCTGCGGATGTCATTAATTGTTATTTCAATCGCTTACTTTTTTGATTACAAATCTAATAAATCAACGTTTTTAAAAGACCTCATCAGTGGCATCATTACATGCATTGGTCTATTTGTTTCTGCACTAGTATTTATTACGCTGTTAGACTTAAACATCGTTCATGGTATTTTCGCTGTAGGTATAGAAATTATTCTTGTATTCGCCTTAAAAGCTTTTATACAGAGTAGGAGCAATAATAGTAAATAGGTTTAATCTTATTTTTCTATAAAATCTGCAGGAATAGAAAAAGTATCAGCAGTTGGAGTTACAAACTTCACATTATTGATAGTAGTATTACCAATTACTTTACCTAAACCAGCATCTTTAGACCACTCATAAAATTCCCAATTATGTGCAATTGGCACACCGTCAATCATTTTATAATTAGAGTATCCTATGGCGTGAGGATCTGATTCAGCTGCTTCTGTAGATTTATTAACGGTAACAATATAAGCCGCATAATCTATCATATTGTTTTTTGGGTCGCTGTAAACAATATACCAATCATCTGGAGCATCTCCAGTATTGGCTTCAAACGTTAAACGCTGTGTATTATATGTTTTATCATTAAGCCTTGAAACCTCTACATTAGACCAAATAGTTCCTTGATCGCTCAACTTAGTAGGAAACAATAAGAAATACATCCAAGTATAAGCATCAAACCGAGCGGCTTTGTCATTTATTAGGTTCGGAGAATGGAATACCTTTTCACCATCAAAATAAATAAATGTACCATCTTTCAATTCAATTTTTCCTTTTGTAGAATTGGTTAAATACGTCATTTTTCCATTAAGGCGCTCATTACCACCAAAACTAATCACCATATCTAACTCAATAGCTTCATTAGATAAAAAAACATCCTTATTATAAGCGTTTTCAATAGTTTCTACTGGTGTGAGAATCTGGTTTTCTACTATTGGTTCTGAGGCTTCTGTTTCAATAGTTTCTTTCTTTTCACTTTTACAACTTGTCGAAACAATTAAAAGCAATACACAGACAATACTAAACTTGAATATTTGAGACATATTTTGGGATTTTGTTGAAATAATTGACCAAATTATAATGTAAAATGAACACTACCGATTAGACCCAGAAATTTTATGATAAGTTTAGCTTTTAAGATGAAAAGATGTAATTATCGAACTTTAAATCTTCTTCAAATACAAATTTTTGGCAACACTTTGAGATACTACAATTTCAGAATTTTCTAAAGTTAGCTTTATAGAGTTATCATAAGGCTCTTTATGTTTCACAGTAATTATTGTGCCGAGTGCAATATGATTACTGTCTAGGTATTTTAAAAATTTAGAAGACGTATCGTCTACACCAACACATTTATAAGTAGATCCAACTTCGGCTTTGGCCAAAACAATTTTTTCAATATGCTTAAAGTTACCTTCCTTATCTGGTATAGGATCACCATGTGGATCGTGTGTTGGGAATTCTAAGAACGCATCTAACTCATTAATCAGTTTATCCGATTTAATATGCTCTAAATGTTCTGCAACTTCGTGAACTTCATCCCAAGAGAAATTGAGTTTCTCAACTAAAAATACTTCCCAAAGGCGGTGTTTTCTAATGATATTTACAGCAACACGTCTACCATCATCTGTTAAGGTAACACCTTGGTATTTTTTATAATCCGCGTAATTCTTTTCAGATAGTTTTTTAATCATATCTGTAACAGAAGATGCTTTGGTCTGCATAGCAGAAGCTATGGCATTTGTATTTACCGTTTTTTCGCCATTACTGCTTAAGTGGTAAATCGCTTTAATGTAATTTTCTTCTGTTAGTGTAATCATAGTTTTAGCGTGTATTGCAAATATAGAAAAGATAAACTTCTTAAAATATTTTTAGACTAATCTAAAAATGTTTTTATATTTGTGTAAAAATAATTCAAGATGAAGCTAATTAATGTGTTTGTTTTTATGATTTTTGCTAGCGCAGCAGCACAGTCAACTTTCAATTTAGAAGGAAAAGTTCTATCTAACGGTAAGCCTCTTCCGTACGCAAATGTGTATATTGAAAGCACAGATAAAGGTGCCACAACTAATGAGAATGGTGTTTTTAGCATCCCTAATTTAGACGCTGGAAATTACATAATAGTAGCTTCTTTTGCAGGTTATACTATTCAAAAGAAAACCGTTAAAATTAAAGCCAAAGGCAGTTATATCACTTTTAACTTAAACGAAGATGATGCGCTTGATGAAGTGATTATCACAGGAACTCTAAAAGCGGTTTCAAGATTAGAAAGTCCTGTTCCTGTAGAGGTTTACACACCTGCATTTTTAAAGAAAAATCCAACACCAAATATTTTTGAAGCTCTTCAGAATGTTAATGGAGTTCGTCCACAATTAAACTGCAACATTTGCAATACTGGAGATATTCATATTAATGGCTTAGAAGGTCCATACACCTTAGTTTTAATAGATGGTATGCCAATTGTTAGTGGATTATCTACAGTTTACGGATTATCTGGGATTCCTAATTCGCTTATTGAACAAATAGAAGTAGTTAAAGGACCTGCATCTTCATTATATGGTAGTGAGGCTGTTGGTGGACTTATAAATGTGATTACCAAATTACCTGAAAACTCCCCTCGTTTCTTTGTAGATGCCTTTGTAACGGGTTGGGGAGAAACCAACTTAGACTTTGGTTTTAAAGCCCAAGTAGGTAAAAAAGCGACTGTTTTAGTAGGTACTAACTACTTTAAGTTTGATGAACTTGTAGATAATAACAATGATAATTTTACAGATTTAACTTTACAAGATCGCATTTCAATATTTCAAAAATGGGATTTTAAAAGGGTAAGTAACCGAAAATTATCTTTGGCTGGTCGTTACTTTTATGAAGATCGTTGGGGAGGAGAACTCCAATGGAACAAAACTTATAGAGGTGGAGATGCTATTTATGGCGAAAGCATTTATACGTCGCGCTTTGAAATCTTAGGAAACTACGAATTGCCTTTGAGTGAAAAAGTAAACTTTCAATTTTCATATTCCGATCACGATCAAAATTCAGTATATGGGATCACTCCTTATTTAGCGCAACAACGCATTGGTTTTGGTCAGTTAATTTGGGATAAAAAAATAGACAAACACGACTTATTATTCGGAACCGCATTACGTTATAATTATTATAATGACAATACAACCGCAACCATAGGTGCCGACGAAGTAACCATTCCTTCATTATTCATTCAAGATGAAATTGCCTTCAACAAAAAGCAAAGTTTATTACTTGGTATGCGTTATGATTACGATAGCAGACATGGCAATATTTTCACACCAAGAATAGCTTATAGATACAAACCCACTGACAATGATATTATACGCCTTAATGCAGGTACCGGCTTTAGAGTCGTCAATTTATTTACTGAAGAACATGCAGCACTTACAGGAGCAAGAGATGTTATTATAGAAGAGGCTTTACAACCCGAAGAATCCTATAATGTTACACTTAATTATTTGAAAAAATTATACCTAGACAATGGTATATATTTTACCTTTGACACCTCAGCTTGGTACACGTATTTTACTAATGCTATACTACCAGATTACGACACCAATCCTAATGAAATTATATACAGCAACTTGGATGGTTACTCCACGTCTAAAGGCTTTAGTTTAAATGTCGATGCTGTTTTTGGTAGTGGTATAAAAGCGTCTATAGGTGCCACTTATCAAGATGTTTCTCAAACTGAAAATGGCCAACGCATTAAACAAATTTTAACTGAACAATACTCTGGCGTATGGTCGCTGTCCTACAAGAATTACAAAACAAATTTGACATTAGATTATACAGGAAATCTTTACGGACCAATGCGACTGCCTTTGTTAGGAGATTTAGATCCAAGACAAGAGTATTCACCAATGTGGAGCATTCAAAACATACAAGCAACCTATGATGGTTTAGATAATCTTGAAATTTATGCTGGAGTAAAAAACCTATTAAATTGGACACCAAACAAAGGAAACCCTTTTATAATCGCTAGAGCAGATGATCCTTTTGACGAAAACGTTCAATTTAATGGAGATGGTGATGTCATTCCTACAACAGACAATCCATACGCATTAACATTTGATCCGTCTTATGTTTATGGACCAAATCAAGGTATCAGATTATTTTTTGGAGTAAGATATTACTTAAATTAATCATACAATTTTAGTACCTTCGTAATAAATATTTAGATACATGAAAAAAATAATTTTCCTATTAGCTATCACGCTCATTTTTACAGCTTGTAAGGATGCTACTAAAGATAACGGGAAGTTAAATATAGTTACCACTACAACTATGCTTACCGATTTAGTACAGAATATTGGATCAGATATGGTAAACACACAAGGCTTAATGGGGTCTGGAGTAGATCCACACCTTTATAAAGCTAGCGAAGGCGATGTTTCTAAATTAGTGAATGCAGATATTATTTTCTACAGTGGATTACATTTAGAAGGAAAACTAGTAGAGGTACTTGAAAAAATGGAGAGTTCTAACAAAACCACCATTGCACTTGCAGATGCACTCGATAAAAACACGCTTATAGGTTCTGAGTATTTTGCTTCAAATTACGATCCTCATGTTTGGTTCGATATTAATTATTTTGAACAATTTGCAAAAAAAGTCGCGGCAGTATTATCTGAAAAAGATCCAAAAAATGCAGAAAAATACGAAGCCAATAAAAATGCTTATATCCTAAAACTAGAAGCGCTTCAAAATAACATTAAGCAAACTATAGCAACACTTCCAGTGGAAAAAAGGATCTTAGTGACTGCGCATGATGCTTTTAATTATTTTGGAAAAGCTTACGGATTTGAGGTTGTCGGCTTACAAGGCATATCTACAGCTACTGAAGCAGGTGTTCAAGATGTTCAAAAATTAGCTACCTTTATTATAGAAAAACAAATCAAAGCCATATTTATAGAGAGCTCAGTACCAAAACGTACTATTGAAGCTTTACAAGCTTCTGTAAATTCTAAAGGACATGATGTGAAAATTGGAGGCACACTATATTCTGATGCCCTTGGAAATGCTGGAACACTTGAAGGTACCTACATTGGTATGTTTGAATATAATGTGAATACAATTGTTAATGCTCTGAAATAAAATTCTTGCGAAGGCAGGAATCTCATGAATTTAGTTTAATTCTAAAATGAAAAAAGAATCAAAGGAAAATATAAAACATAGTAGTCTTAGTGATGAGACTCCTACCGGAGCAGGAACAATTGCAGTAAAAGTTGATGATTTAACCGTAGCCTATAATTACAAACCAGTACTTTGGGATATTGATTTAGAGATTCCTGAAGGCGTTTTAATGGCTATTGTAGGACCAAATGGAGCAGGGAAATCCACACTTATAAAATCGATATTAGGAATTTTAAAGCCAATTGCAGGAAGTGTAACGATCTACGGAAAATCTTATGAGAAACAACGTAAACTTGTCGCTTACGTTCCTCAAAAAGGTAGTGTAGATTGGGATTTTCCCACCACAGCATTAGATGTGGTAATGATGGGAACTTACGGAAGTTTGGGCTGGATAAAACGTCCTGGTCAAAAAGAAAAAAAAGCAGCTCTCGAAGCTTTAGAGAAAGTAGGCATGTTAGCTTTTCAGGGACGTCAAATTAGTCAACTTTCAGGTGGACAACAACAGCGTATTTTCTTAGCACGAGCCTTAGTACAAAATGCATCTATCTATTTTATGGATGAACCGTTTCAAGGTGTCGATGCAACAACTGAAATAGCAATTATTAATATCTTAAAAGAATTGCGAAAAGCAGGAAAAACAGTCATTGTAGTGCATCACGATTTACAAACCGTACCTGAATATTTTGATTGGGTAACTTTTTTAAACGTGAAGAAGATTGCCACAGGTCCAGTAAAAGATATCTTTAATGATGACAACTTAACGAAGACTTATGGTATTAATTATAAAGTGAGTATACAAGAATAGCTATCAATCTTGCGAAAGCAAGAATCTTATAAATAGAAATTAAAACATGATAAAGTAGGATGATATTCCTGCTTTCACAGAAAGTTTTGGACATAACAAAATACATAGAATTAGTTTTCACAGACTACACCCTTAGAACCATTACGTTGGGAACGGCAATTTTAGGTGCCATAACAGGAATGTTAGGAAGTTTTGCTGTACTTAGAAAACAAAGTTTATTGGGAGATGCTATTTCGCATGCTGCATTACCAGGTATTGCAATTGCTTTCTTAATAACAGGTGCAAAAGACACCAATACACTTTTAGTAGGAGCACTTGTT
The DNA here is from genome assembly GCF_003386165.1 of Winogradskyella eximia. Taxonomy (GTDB): domain Bacteria; phylum Bacteroidota; class Bacteroidia; order Flavobacteriales; family Flavobacteriaceae; genus Winogradskyella; species Winogradskyella eximia. Next base: position 310,009 of record NZ_QRDV01000001.1, read on the forward strand.
AGTGGACTCATAGGAACCTTTTGGATTAAAAGTATTGTAACTAAAACCCACTTAAAATCGGATACCGCTTTAGGACTTATTTTATCCGTATTTTTTGGTTTCGGAATGTTACTACTCACATTTATTCAAAAACAACCCAATGCAAACCAAGCAGGTTTAGATAAATATCTTTTTGGGCAAGCAGCAACTTTAGTAGAAAGTGATGTTTGGATGATGGCTATCGTTACAGGACTTTGCTTAATAGTAATGCTCACTTTCTGGAAAGAATTTAAAATCTTACTTTTTGATGCCGATTATACAAAAACACTTGGCTTTAATACCAGAACTATAGATGTTCTGATTACCGTTTTTATAGTCATAGCTATTGTTTTAGGCTTACAAACTGTAGGTGTTGTTTTAATGAGTGCTATGCTTTTAGCACCTGCTGCTGCTGCCAGACAATGGACAAATAGTTTAGCGACAATGGTATTTTTAGCAGCGATATTTGGAGCTTTCTCAGGCGTCTTTGGTACTGCAATAAGTGCAAGTCAAAATAATTTATCTACAGGACCTGTTATTGTACTTGTAGCAAGTGTATTTGTAGGTTTTTCATTTATATTTTCACCGAGTCGAGGTTTATTATTCAAGCAAATTAGAGTTATAAAAAATAGACGTGATTTAGAATTGCATAAAACCCTAGCATTTATGTATCACATTGCAGAAACTCACGAAAACATTTCGCATCCACACACCATAAAAATATTAAACAATTTTCAAGGGTATACAAAAAATACACTTTCAAAATTGGTTGACAAAGGCTATGTAGAACTTAACGGAAAAATGTGGAGTTTAACACAAGACGGTTTTAAAACAGCTTCTAATTTATATAATCAGCAAAACGAAATCAATGAATAGCGCACAATTAGAAATACAGCTTATTGCAAGTATCGTTGCGGTTGCTTGCGCCATACCAGGAACATTTTTAGTGCTTAGAAAAATGGCAATGATTAGCGATGCTATTAGTCACGCTATATTACCAGGAATTGTTATAGGATTTTTCATAACACAAGATTTAAATTCTCCTGTTCTCATTCTTTTAGCTGCATTAACAGGAATTATTACCGTGGTTCTTGTGGAGTACATTCAAAAAACGGGCTTAGTAAAAGAAGATACAGCCATTGGTTTGGTGTTTCCTGCGTTGTTTAGTATCGGAGTAATTCTTATTGCTAAAAATGCAAATGATATTCACTTAGATGTCGATGCGGTTTTGTTGGGTGAATTGGCTTTTGCACCATTTGATAGATTATTAATAGGAGGCACAGATGTTGGACCAAAATCACTTTGGGTAGTTGGGTCTATCTTGCTCGTTACAATTACATTGTTAATCTTATTTTTTAAGGAATTAAAAGTTAGTACGTTTGATAAAGGCTTAGCTGCTTCTTTAGGATTTTCACCAGCTGTTATTCACTACGGGTTAATGTCAGTGTCCTCAATAACAACTGTTGGAGCATTTGATGCTGTTGGAGCAATACTAGTTGTTGCACTTATGATTGCGCCAGCCGCTTCAGCCTATTTACTAACTACTGATTTAAAGAAAATGTTAGCATTAGCTATCAGTTTTGGCATCTTTAGTGCCATTTTCGGTTATTGGGTTGCGCATTGGCTAGATGCTTCTATTGCTGGCTCAATAACAACCGTTCTTGGTTTGGTGTTTTTATTGGTGTATTTATTTGCTCCAACAAAAGGTATCATAGCGGTAATGTATAGAGAAAAACAACAGCAAACAGAGGTTTCCTTGTTAACGTTTTTATTACATCTAAAAAATCATGATGAAATTGAAGAGCGTCACGTAAACCACCTTTACGAACATATTAATTGGCAAAAAATTCGTGCTAAAAGCGTATTGGATTTAGCGCAGAAAAATAACATGATTCTCATTGAAAATAACATTGTTTCTTTAACTCAAAAAGGAGATGAATTTACGTCTAAAGCAATAGACTATATTATGACGAATGAGGATGCTCAGATTGAAGACATGAAAGCAGATTTCTTTTTATTTAGAGGGTGATTTTCTTACTGTTATTACCATTTCAAAATAATATGAAAGCTTTAGTTTCTATATCGACTAAGCCTAATATTTTTAAATAATCATGAATATATTAAATTATCTAACCGGTAAAAACGGATTAATCATTGTAGGATTTATTGTCCTATGCGTTTTTATATTTAATAAGTATAAAACGCAACTCTACTTTAAATATATTGAAAAAAGGGAAAAAGAAAGGAAAAAGTAAACTTCTATAATTTCAAATTTGTCAATTATGGGCTAAACACATATATGGGAGCTTAAGATTTATTTAAACCCACGCTCTTTCTGTATGTGCTCATAAGCTTCTTGCACTTGTCTAAACTTAGCTTCGGCACCCTCTTGATGTTCTTTACCTAAATGACCAACACGATCTGGATGGTATTTTTTAGCCATTGTTCTATATGCTTTTTTAACGTCAGCATCTGGTGCTGATTTATCTATTTCTAAGATTTTGTAAGCATTATCACTACTGTTATAAAACATTGCTTTTATGCTTTCGTAATCTCTGTTGCTAATTCCTAAATAACCCGTTATGGTAAAAATTTGTCTTAATTCGTCTTCAGTAACTAAGCCATCTGCTTTTGCAATCCCGAATAAAAAATGAAGCAGTTGTAAGCGAGATGCATGATCCATCATTTGCTTAATCTGTAAACAAACTTGACGTGTAGAAATATTTTGCTTAGTAATGCGCTTAAATAATTCAAAAGCCTTATTGGCTCTGTCTTTACCATACATATTGGTAAATTGTTGACGCACAAAATCTAATTCGCGTTGATCTTGTTTACCATCTGCTTTGATTACAATAGAAGCTAAAATTAATAAACTCACTTCAAAATCTCCAGATTGCGTTTGAGGTTTTGATGTTTGCTTACCATACTTTGGCCTTGTTTTATAGGTGTCGCGCTGTTGTCCTGTTCGGCGATCACCTAAAAGTGGTGTGCCTTTTTCTGATAAATTATCAACAAAACTGCCAATAGCTAATCCAATAATAGCACCTATTGGACCTCCAAAAGACCAACCTAAAGCACCACCTATCCATTTTGCAAAACTCATATTTTTTGTTTTATAAAATTCAAATATACTATATGTTAGTGGGATGAAAATGTAAATTGTTACGATTCATGTGCAACCTTTTATAGAAAATTCATCTTATAGATATAACCAATACTATAATATTATGAAAATCAATCTGTTTATTCCACTAATTTGTTTCGTTTTATTATTGTCGAGCTGTAGTCGAACAGACGATAATTTAGGAAATGAAGACGCAATTAATGTGCCATGGAGTTTAAAAAGTATTGTCGGAGGATTAGCAGGAACGAATGTTAATTTTAATATAGGCACGGTACTTTGGACTTTTAATGATAGCTCTAATACCTTAACTGTAATTAATAATAACACTAATGATGATGTTTATGATGGTTTAGAAACAGGCTCATACAGTTATACAATGACTATAATTGATGGTTTAGAATATCTTATTGTTAACGAAGATTATAATTTAGGTCGATTAGAATACATAAATTCTGAATTAACTTTAGATAACGGAATTCCGCTTGATGGCCTGTTATTAACGTTTGAAATATATATACCATAAATTATGAAAACTACTTTTTTCATTTTAGTATTAATGCTGTCCACATTAAGCTGCAACAGCGATGATGATACGCAGCAAAACTCCGATCCAACACTCGATGGTTCTTGGTCTTTAGTGAATGTTACTGGTGGTTTAGCCGGAATTGACGATGATTTTGAAACAGGTCTGATAATTTGGGATTTTAACCAAGATAATTTAGAGTTAACAGTTACTAATAATAACACAGTAAATGTTATTTATGACGGATTTCCAACTGGCACTTACGATTATGAGATTTTTACGGAAACCAATGGTGAAATGTCTGTAGTTATTAATACGGTTAGCTATAGAGTTACAACCTTGGCATCATCACAACTTGTAATCGATGAAGGTATTGTGGCAGACGGTTTCTTACTCACGTTTATCCGTTAATCTTTTTAGTTATAATAAATACTATTGAAAACAAAAATAGCATCATTTAAACTCCCAACTTAAGACTGTGTACTACCTACTATTTTTCAGTATCTTTGCAATTCAAATTAAGATTAATTAAAATTAAAAAATATGTACCCAGCAGAATTAGTAAAACCAATGCGTGAGGATTTAACCAAAGTAGGTTTTGAAGAATTACATACATCAGAGGCTGTAGATAAAGCCATTGCAAAAGAAGGTACAACACTAGTTGTTGTAAATTCTGTTTGTGGTTGTGCAGCTGCCAATGCTAGACCAGGAGCAAGAACGAGTTTACAAAATGCAAAACGACCAGATCATATCGTTACTGTTTTTGCAGGTGTAGATAAAGAGGCTGTAGATGCAGCTAGAGCGCATATGGTTCCTTTTCCTCCAAGCTCACCATGTATGGCTTTGTTTAAAGATGGAGAATTAGTACACATGTTAGAGCGTCACCATATTGAAGGTCGTCCAGCAGAATTAATTGCTGAAAACCTTATGGATGCTTATAATGAGTATTGCTAAAAAGTGTGATGTCTTAAGACTGAACTTTTTATTTAAATATTAGTAGCTGTCATTTTAAATGGTACTGAAACACTTTGTTTCAATTTCGTTTAAAATGACAGTTTTTTTCTTCGTTACATTTCATATTTTTGCATTATGAGAAAACTATTAGCTTATCCTCTTACAGCTTTATTTGCGGTCTGCTTTCTGTTAACCTTGTGTGTTTTTCACCCTATACAATGGTTTTGCCACAAAGTCTTTGGTTATATTGGTCTCAAAAAAGCAGTAGATGCATTGCAATTTTTTATTATGCGTTGCCTTAATTTATTAGGTACAAGAATCTCATTTTACAACCCTTATAATATTTCTACAGATAGACCATTAATTATTGTGTCTAATCACCAAAGCATGTATGATATCTCACCAATAATGTGGTACATGCGTAAACACCATGTAAAGTTTGTTTCTAAAACCGAATTAGGAAAAGGAATTCCAAGCGTATCTTATAATTTACGACATGGAGGTTCGGTTTTAATAGACCGAAAAAATCCACGTCAGGCTTTACCAGCTATGCTAAAATTTGGCGAGTATATTGAAAAGACCAAACGTGCAGCTGTAATTTTTCCAGAAGGTACTAGAAGTAAAGACGGAAATCCAAAGCCATTTAAAACTAAAGGTTTAGAGATGTTGCTGAAAAAAGTGCCTTCAGCACTCATTGTTCCGGTAACTGTAAATAATTCTTGGAAAATGTTGAGGTACGGAAAATTTCCTATGGGAATAGGAAATCATATGAAATTTACTGTTCATAAGCCCTTAGAAATTATTAACTTTACGGATAAACTCGAATTAATTAAGCAAGTTGAGCAAACTATTGTTGAAGGAATTGAGAAATAACCCATAAAAAATAACCATCAAGATGTCGTTAAAAAATGTGAGATTAGAAGTGATGCAACATCTCGAAAAAGATGTTCAGTCACTTATAGAAAAATATTTAATCCCTGTTGAAAAAATTTGGCAACCTACTGATTTTTTACCAGATTCAACTAAAGATTCATTTTTTGAAGACGTAAGAGAAATTAGAGAACTCTCTAAAGAATTACCTTATGATTTTTGGGTGGTTTTAGTAGGAGATATGATTACTGAAGAGGCTTTACCTAGTTACGAGTCTTGGCTTATGGATGTTGAAGGTGTAGATCAGGTAGAGCGTAACGGATGGTCTACATGGTTAAGACATTGGACAGGTGAAGAAAATAGACACGGAGATGTTTTAAATAAATACTTGTACTTATCTGGGCGCGTTAATATGCGTGAGATTGAAAAAACCACACAGTACTTAATTAACGATGGTTTTGATATTGGTACAGGTAGAGATCCCTATAAAAACTTTGTATACACAAGCTTTCAAGAATTAGCTACTTATGTTTCTCATAATCGTGTAGCTAAAATTGCTAAGCAAAAAGGCAATAAACAATTGGCTAAAATGTGTAAAATTATTTCTGGTGATGAAATGCGCCACCACCATGCTTATTCTGAGTTTGTAGAACGTATCTTTGCTGTAGATCCAAGCCAGATGATGATGGCATTCTACGATATGATGAAACGAAAAATTGCCATGCCTGCACATTTTTTAAGAGAGTCTGGAGAAAGTATTGGAACAGCTTTCGAAGAATTTTCTTTTACAGCACAACGTATTGGAGTATATACTTCAAATGATTATGTTGATATTTTACAGAAACTTATTGACCGTTGGGAAATTGATAAAATTACAGGTCTTACCGATGAAGCTGAAAAAGCACGTGATTATTTAATGAAGTTACCTCCGAGAATGTATCGTTTGTCTGAGCGCATGAAAATTCCTGAGAGTTCATTTCAATTTAAATGGGTAGATCCTGCTTAATCATTTTGCATGACTGTTTCTGATTCTAAACTTATTGAAGATACCATTATTTTCGTAAAATCTAAACTTAAAAATGCAGAAGGTGGTCATGATTGGTTTCATATTGAACGCGTTTATCATAACACATTATTAATCGCTAAAAACGAAAGGGTAGATATAACTATTGTTTCATTAGCGGCTTTATTGCATGATATTGCAGATCCAAAATTTAATAATGGAGATGAGACTATTGGTCCAAGAGTTGCAAGTGAATTTTTATTGAAACAAAATGTCTCTAGTGAAATTATAGAACATGTCACTCAGATTATAGATAACATGTCCTTTAAGAATTCTTTTGATTTAAACCCATCATTTACATCAAAAGAAATGGAAGTAGTGCAAGATGCAGATAGATTAGATGCTATTGGAGCTGTTGGTATTGCGCGTTGTTTTAATTATGGAGGTTTCAAAAATCGACCGCTTTATAACCCAGAGATTAAGCCTAATCTTAAGATGACTAAGGCAGAATATAAAAACTCCGAAGCTCCAACAATTAATCATTTTTACGAAAAATTATTGTTGCTTAAAGATCAAATGAATACCAAAACAGGAAAACGAATTGCATTAGAACGCCATAAGTATATGCAAGGGTTTCTTAAACAGTTTTTTGCAGAATGGAACGGAGAGTTGTAATTAATCTACATCTTGCGTGATTATTAATGTCTGTCCGTTTTTAACTTCAATAGTTTCATCAATTATAAAAAATTTACTTAAAGAAGGGACTTCTGTTTCACCTTCACTGTTATTATTTTCTATTCCCCAAAATTCAAAAGTGTAGTTATATGTTCCTGAATAAACACTTGAGAACCTAATTTGCTTATAACCAATTCCATTTACTTCATTTAAAAGATTAGCTTGAGGAAATTCAATACGAACTCTTCCTGTAGCGTAATTATTAGGAATATTAAAATTAAACTCTATAGCGCCAGAAGTTTGTGACGTTCCAATACCTCCATCAACATATTCAATCTGTGGAGATTTAATCTCATCTTTTTCACAGCCTAATAGGAGTATAGTTAAGCAAAAAACTCCAATTTTAAAAAATGTGCTGTATTTCATATTGCAAATTATTTTATAAAGTTAAGATAATTCTTGGAAAGAAATTAACAAGATGTTATTGCAATATAATTTTCATATTAAGGAGCTAATGAGTGTTTTTATACTTCAACTCAACTTAATATTTATATGCCTAATACAGTCTCAAACGGATTAGAGGTTGAAAAAAGAAACTAATTCTCATTAGCCACTTCTAGGGCAGTTAATTTATATTCTATTATCGCCATTTCCTCACCGTAATGAATAAGTTCATCTGCAGTTAAATCGTTTCTAGAATTTACTGCATCTAAAATATCTTGGCCTTTCTTGGTGTAATAAGCAATTGTAACCTCTATTTTATCTTCCATAAATATCTCATTAATTATTGAACCATTAACTTTAGTTCACCTCTATATTTAGAAGCACTTTTGCCTGTGAATTCTTTAAATAGCTTATTAAAATGTGAAAAATTATTAAATCCACATTCAAAACTAACGTCTGCGATACTCATCTGACTTTCCGAAAGTAACTTAGTTGCATGTACCACTCTGTATTCATTCACCATTTTTGTAAATGTTTTACCAGTTACTTTTTTAAAGTAGCGACAAAAGGCAGGAACCGTCATACTTACTTTATCAGATATCTCATCTAAACTAATATGTTCTTTAAAGTTTTGGTTAACGTGTTTAAAAATAATATCAATCTTAGCGCTATCTTGTGGTTCGGTTTCAAAAGCAAAACCATCTACGTTTAATAAGGTGTAATCTTCAGATTTTGCTAAACCATGTAATACCTCTAATAAAATCAATATCTTTTTAAAGCCTTCTTTTTCGTTAAGTTTTTCTATTTTAGGACCTAACTTCTGTTTTGTTTTTACACCAAAAAGAATGCCTTTTTTAGAGCGTTCAAATAATCGGTTAATTCTTCCCATTTCTGGAATATCAAAAAAATGATCTCCTAAAAATTCAGGTTTAAATTGAATTAAGGTTTCTGAGCCGTTTATGGTTAATCGATCTGTAAAACCATTGTGAGGTAAATTTGGTCCAATTAATAATAATTGACTATTGTTGAAATAAGACAAATGGTTGCCAATGTGTCTTTTTCCTTGTCCTTTATTTACGTATACTAGTTCAATTTCTGGGTGAAAATGCCAAAATGGTTTTGTTTCACCTTTATAGACATCCATTTGATGTCTCTTCACTAATAATGAGCTTCCAAATTCAGGACTTATTTTTTCTAAAGTAGGTTTTCTTGTATTCATAACAGATAATTATATGCAAAGTTAAGGGTATTTATAATGACAATCTATAGGAAATTACCAAAATTATATACAAAATTAACACAATACTACTTTAACGTGGTTTATTAGGTTAATTGTGTATATAAATATGGCAAAAATGATGTTTTCCACGATGAAATGCCGCTATATATTTGCAGTGTTAATTTTATTGAACTGGTGAGCTATAGAATTGTTGTTAAAAATAAAAAGCAATTTAATTTAATCAGTTTTTAACCCCAAAAATGAAACATTATGAAAACATTATTTAAGAATATTTTAGTATTAGCAGTGATGTTAGGAACATGCACAGGCTACGCAAACACAAATTCAGAAGTGCCAAGCGCTTTTAATAGAGTAAGTAAAGGAGATCAGATTTCAGTATCTGATGCTACAGGAGAAGTTGTTTATAGTGGACGTGTTGATTATGACGGTAGCATTCAAAAATTATATGATTTTTCTCAATTAAAAGATGGAATCTATACGGTTGAAGTAAATAAGGATTTTGAAATTGAAATTAATTCTGTTGAAGTTAAAAAGAATGTTGTCACTTTTTCAAACCTATCAAGCAAGAAAATTTATAAGCCTGTATTTAGATCTAAAGATTCTCAGGTGATTATTTCAAAATTAGCAATTGATTCAAATGAAATGAATATAGAATTGTATTTTGAAAACGATCTTATCCATACAGAAACTGTAAAAGGAAAGGAAATTCTAAATCGTGTTTATCAATTAGATAACACACTTAAAGGAGACTATACCGCTATTATTAGAGCTAATGGTCGTGTATTTGTTGAGAATTTCAAATTATAGATTATTGTTTATACATTAGTTTTTATTTAGTTAAAAAAGTGGGTTGTTAGAGCCCACTTTTTTTTGTTTAAAAGAGTTTAATATATGCTAGATTGTTTGGTGTAAACCTTTTTAGTTACGATGTAATTTAGTCGTTTTAAATCATCTTTAGGTTTTTGATATTATTATAGAGCCTTCTCTATGAGTTATTGTAATAAGTCTTGTAACAGATCTTTTAAAGTTCTAAGACATTAATAATACAGTTTATTCTTTCTTAATTCGACTCATATTTTCAGGCGACATTAAAAGAACAATCTAAACTGTGTTTTTGTTATCTATGGAAAATTACCAAAAATATGCACTATTTTAACCTTATTCATTGTAAGATACCTGTATTCGGTTAATTTAGAACACAAACATGCCAAAATGCTTGTTTTCTAAGACGTTAATACCTTATACATTTGTATCAGTAATCACTTAATAGGAAATTATTATGAGAACAGTATTTAAAAACTTTTTAGTATTAGCTGTAATGTTAGGAACATTTACAAGCTTCGCAAACGAAATGTTAGAAGTAACACCAACTTTTAACTATGTAACAAAAGGAAACCATATTTCTGTATCTGATGCTTTTGGAGAAGTTATCTATAGTGGAGAAATAAATTATAGCGGTAATCTTACCACACTCTTTGATTTTACACAATTAAAAAATGGTAAGTATGATGTTGAAGTTACTAATGGGTTTAGAATTGATATTAGTACAATTGAGGTTAAAAATAATATAGTTTTTGTTACTGATGCTAACAGAAAAACAATTTTTAAGCCTGTAGTTAGAAATGAAAATAATAGTGTTTTAATTTCAAAACTAGCATTAGATGGTGAGAAAATGGATGTAGAACTTTTTTATGAAGGAGAGCTCATTTATACAGAAACTATAGACGGTGAAGATGTTTTAAACCGTGTGTACAAATTAGACAAAACTCTTAAGGGTAGTTATACTACTGTTATTAAGTCTAACGACAGAGTGTTTGTCAAAAATTTCAGAATATAAATTGTTGTTTATATATTATTAGTTTATTTATTTAGAAAAAAAGTGGGCAGTAGAGAGCCCACTTTTTTGTTGTTTAAAAGAGTTTTAATTGGTCGTTTTTATTGGGTTCATAAAGGCTTCTGTTTAGTGTTGGCATTATTTTATTCTTAAAATATTTTAATCTTGCCAATAGAACTAAATCATTTATTTGTTGGGCAATTTGTCCTTCGCCTCGCATTCTAACTCCATATCTACTTTCGTTTAAAGTGCCGCCATGACAACTTTCTATTTGGTGTAATACTTTATCTGCTCTATCTGGTAAGGTCTTTTTAATCCAATCAGTAAATATTTCTCCAATCGCACCGTTTAATCTTACAATAGTATGTGCAATACTCAAGGCTCCAGCTTCTGAAACAGCTTTTGCCATTGGTAAAATTTCATGACTATTTATAGACGGAATTATTGGTGCTAACATCACATTAACCGGAATGCCGTTTTCGCTTAATTTTTTTACAACAAGAAGGCGTTTTTTTATCGTTGTTGTTCTGGGTTCTAAAATTCGTCTTGTGTCTTCCGATAATGATGTTATAGAAACATTAACGGCTATTAAATTATCTTTTGCAAGTGCTTTTAAGATGTCTAGATCTCTTAATATTAAGGCATTTTTAGTGATTATTGCTACAGGATGTTTGTACTTTAAAAACACCTTTAAACATTGTCTTGTAATTTTAAATTGCTTTTCTGCAGGTTGGTAACAATCGGTATTACCAGACATAACAATTGGTTTTGCTTTCCAGCTTTTCTTTTTGAGAAGTGTTTCTAAAAGTTTTGGAGCGTCTTTTTTTACTAAAATTTTACGTTCAAAATCTAAGCCTGCACTATAACCCCAAAATTCGTGAGAATTTCTAGCATAGCAATAAATACAACCATGTTCACAACCTTGGTACATATTCATAGAATACGACATCCCAACATCTGGACTGGTAACTTTATTTACAATGGTTTTAGGAAAGACATTGAGATATTGTGTCTTTGTTTTATTAACAAGTTCTCCTTCTTTTTGGCAGTATTCTAAAAAGTCGTCTCTTACTTCGTGAGACAACTCAAAAAAACGATTTGGTGTGTTTTTTTGAGCGCCTCTACCTTTTATATTCAATTTGGGATTCATACCATAAAATTAGTATGAAACGCATATGATTATAGCTACAGGTTGTAGTTTTAACTTATTTTATTGTTAACATCTATTGTCCTAAAAAAAGCTATTTTAAGAATTATATTTTTTCTTTAATTGCACCAGCATTTCTGATGTCATTTTTTCAAGATTGAATTCGTGTGACCAATTCCAGTCTTTACGTGCTGCGCTATCGTCAATAGAAGATGGCCAGCTATCCGCAATGGCTTGTCTAAAATCAGGGTTATATGTAATAGAAAATTCTGGTATTTCAGTTTTAATGCTTTCAGCAATTTCTTTTGGAGTAAAACTAATAGCAGATAAATTATAAGATGATCTTATGCTTAAGTTTTCAGAAGGAGCAGCCATTATTTGTGTCGTAGCTTTAATAGCATCATCCATAAACATCATTGGTAAGCTGGTGTTTTCAGATAAAAAAGATTCATATTTTCCTTCTTTTATGGCTTCATGATAAATTTCTACAGCATAATCTGTTGTACCTCCTCCTGGCATAGCTTTATGGCTAATAATACCTGGATAACGTATACTTCTTACATCTACACCATATTTATCGTGGTAATATTCACACCAACGCTCACCCACTTGTTTTGTAATACCGTACACGGTTGTTGGTTCGCAAATAGTATGTTGAGGTGTGTTTTCTCTAGGTGTGGTTGGTCCAAAAACAGCAATACTGCTTGGCCAAAATACTTTCTTTATTTGTCCTCCTTTAGCTAAATTAAGGACATGAAAAAGTGAGTTCATGTTTAAATCCCACGCTTCCATTGGGTATTTTTCGCCAGTGGCACTTAATAAAGCAGCCATAAGATAGATTGTGTCTACTTTATGGTTGATACAGCAGTCTTTTATAGCATTAAAATTTTTGGCATCTAAAATTACAAAAGGGCCAGAGTTTACCAGATCTAATTTTCTAGTATTGATATCGCTCGCAATAACATTATCTACTCCATGGATTTCTCTTAACTTGGTTGTTAATTCTGTTCCTATTTGCCCACAGGCACCAATGATTAATATTTTTGAAGACATGTGCTATATTTAAATTATCGGCAAAAATAATAAGAATTAATACTATTAGATATTAAAATTTTCAAAAATAAGAGGGTAATTTTATGAATTCTCTATCTTAAATTCAAAAGCCAAATACTAAATATTAAAAAAGGATAGTTTAAGTATATTTACAATTCAAATTTAAGAGACCTATGAAGATTATATCTGTCATTTTATTATTGTGCTGTGTTATGGTGTTAAGCTGTGGTGATGACAAAAGCAGTGAAAGCCAAACTGAGTCTATTGAAAATACAAATCAGAATGCTAAGATAACGGCAAAAACTATTGAGAATATAGATTATAAGGATTATGCACTTAGTCCTGAAAGCGAAAAAATGATTGTTACTTGGGAGAGGTACCAAGAGCTAGCTATGCAGATTAATTATTTAAAAAAGGCTGATTTTTCGTTTTTTAATGGAGATAAAGAACTCCTGAAAAAGTTTATTGATGAATTTAAAAGTCAAATACCAGAGGAAGTAAAAACAAACCCTACAATGTCTCGAATTGCAATCATAGAGACCTCTCTTTTAAAATTAAATGAAAATTTAACGATAGATAATATTGAAAGAAAAGATAAAATAACAGGAATAAAGGATGTTTTTGTAGCGTTTTCTAATCTAAATTACCAAATTAATAGAAAGTTAGAACGGGATTTTTACGATAAAATCCAACATGAATAATACATAAAAAAAAATGCAGCTCAATGAGCTGCATTTTTTTTTATGTTATAAATAGAAGTTATCCTTTTTTTTCAGCGGCAGCTTTTTGAGCACGCTGTGCTTTCTGAGCCTCTAAAGCCTCTCTGCTAACTCTTGCTAAATTAAAATTAGGATCAATGGCTAAAGCATCATTCATTAATTTTAAGGCAGCATCCATATTCGCTGTTTTATTTTCTGAGAAAGTTAAAAGTCCATTAAGATACGTTAATGCTGCTTTCATAGAGGTTTCATAAGGCTGCTGTCTTTCGTAGAAGGCACGTTTCATATCATCTTTTACATTAGTTAAAGCGTAATCGATATTGAGCCTTGCTCCTGCTAAATCGTTAACCTGAATTTTCATGTCTGCCATTTCATAAGCTAAATATACATTTGGATCACGTTTGTAAAGCACTTCAAAATGTTCTAAGGCCATTTTTGGTTGATTCAGATTTTTTAATGCTAAAGCTTTTACTTCAACATTAATATCAGAGTCCGTAGCATTTTTTTCTACACCAATAGTGTTTAAGGCTTGCATGTATTGCCCTTCAGACAAATAGATGTAGGCAATAGTGTCTCTACGTGCTACAGAAGGTTCTAATACTTCAAGATGTGTCATTGCATTAATAATGCCTTGTACATCACCTTGTTTTTTCATCTGCTTATAATACGCTTCGTAGTGAGTTTTTAAATCTGTATTTGATTGTGCAAATAGGCTTACCGAAAATAGCATAAGCATTGCAATTGTAATAGTCTTCATTTGTATTGAGTTTATTATTTGTTATTTATTTTAAAAATTAATGGGCTAAAACTAAGAATTTTAAATCACTTTTAGGGTTTTACCTTAAATCGATAATTCAAAAGTTGTACCAATATTGAGCTGTCAATTATTTTTCCTTTACTTTCTTGTGAATTATTAAAACTAGGAAGCGGTAAGTTTTTTTGTTTACAACAATTTGAATAGTAGTCTTTTTTTGACGTATGTCTAGGGTAGGCAGCATTGATAGAGACATTCCATAATTGTTTTTTAAGTATAGTAACTATAATAGAAATACAATCTGTTTTATGAATTAAATTTATAGGTGCATTTGGGTTTGAAACATTATCTCTTCCTGCTAAAAAATTCGCAGGATGACGATTTTCGTCTATTAAGCCACCAAATCTGAGAATTGTAGTATTAAAATTTGAATTTACTTGAAGCATTTGTTCAATTTCTATAAGTTGCTTTGCGATGTTAGACGTGCCGTTTGGAAGCGTTTTTGATGTAATAATAGGGAAATCGGTTTGGTCTTCAAATACTGAAGTAGAACTTATATACAATACATTTTTGATAGCATGTTTTTCAATAGCCAACATTAAATGTTTTATTTCTGCGACATGGTTTTTAGTTGGGTTTCTTCTTAATCCTGGTGGAATATTGATGATTACAGTTTCACTGCCTGTTAAAAATTCAGAATAATTACCAGAAATTCCAGATGAATTTAAAGTGATTAAAAACGGTTTAATTTTAAACCCTTTTAAATCCTCTAACTTATCTTTAGATGTGGTAGAACCGTTAATCGTAATTCCTTCTTCAATACATGTTTTGGCTAAAGGTAGACCAAGCCATCCGCAACCTATAATGCTAATTTGTGTTTTCAATATTAAGGGATAAAATGAGAGACAAAAATACGAAATATTAACCCTTTAGATTTTCAATTTGGTTAACCAATTAATTTTCAGTAACTTTAGTATTCACTCTAAATTAATCGTTATGCCAATAAAAAGTTTTCAAGGAGCTCGTAAGCAGCAAAATACTTCAGAGCCTATTGCTTTAAAAGTGAGAGATTATATGACTACTAACCTCATAACGTTTAGACCAGATCAATCTGTGCAAGAGGTTGTTGAGTCTTTAATAAAGAATAAAATATCTGGTGGACCTGTTGTTAATAATAACCGAGAACTAGTTGGTATTATTTCTGAAGGAGATTGTCTTAAGCAACTAAGTGAAAGTAGATATTATAATATGCCTTTAGAGCATGATAATGTTGAAAAACGCATGGCAACAAATGTAGAAACCATTGACGGTAATATGGATGTTTTTGATGCTGCGAATAAGTTTTTGCAATCTAAAAGAAGACGTTTTCCTATTGTAGAAAATGGAAAACTGGTTGGGCAAATTAGCCAAAAAGACATTTTAAAAGCAGCTTTACAGCTTAAAGGAGAAAATTGGAATAGTACAACTAAAGGTTAGGTGTTTCTGCTTTTCTGAGTTACTTCTGGTAAATCCGTGATAATGAATTTTTGCGTTTCACTTCCGTATATGTGCAATATTTTAGAATAAGAATAACCTTCAATAGGTTCACTTAAACTTTTCCATTTTGCAATACCTTTAATTGCAATTTTTTCATCTAACTCAATAACTCCTTCATTATATCTCAGTGTTTTATTAAAGCCTAGTAAACTTGTACTTGATTTACCTAAAGTTTTAAGGTAATTCTCTAATTTTAAAGAAGGGTCGTTTAAGAATCCACTTTGTACCTTATGATCTTTAACTAAATACATTTGGCTGAATTTATTAGCTTGTGTTGTGTTAATAAAGGCTAATTCATTCCCAGATTCAATAAAGAAATCTTGAATTTTTTTATCCTCAACATAGGTTGACCAGCTATTTTTTACTTTTTTTTCAATTTTAACATGGTAGTAAACGCAAGGTCTTCCGCTAAGTGGAGCTATTAAAGGTTGGTGAACATATTTGGCTTTGCCAATTATCTTAGCATAATCATTTTCTCTAATTTTATTAATAGACTTATGTGGTGATTTTTGTAAAGTTCTTAGAATTATATTTTTAGTACTAAAATAATAGCTAATTGCAAGTCCTATGACAAGAGCGAATATAATTAAAACAGGAAATAAGTAATTAGAATTCTGAAGGGTAATAATACTGCTATTCATTAATCATCACGTTTTACTAATGCATAATATTCTCCTTCGAGTGGTAAATAACCTTGGTCATATACAAAGTAGTAAACTGTGCCAGCTTTTGTGGTGTAAATACTTGTGAAGTAGTTAAAATCAAATCCTTTTTCTATGAGTTTGGCTCTAGAGCATTTCATCTTTTTGTTAGGATTTAGTGCTTCTAGAATTCTATAGTTTTTTCGTAATCGATTATTAGTATTTCTAATTAAGTTTTTGGCATCTTTATTAATGCGATTATTCTGCGCATTTCTACAGCCATCGCTGCAGTATTTTTTATCAATTCTGCCAATGATTACATCACCACATTCTGGACATTTTTTGCGCATAGTCTAACTTTTAGTTCTTACAAGATAATTAAAATCTTATAAACCGCTAGCAATGATAACAGTATTGGTGTTATTAACTTTGTTATAAACGGCAACTTCGAAGACTTTTGATTTTAAATAGTCAATTAAGGTTTTAATTTTTTCTTGGTTAGAGTCTTTTACTGAGGCATTAAAAAGAATGGTACCTTTTGATGATTTTGAGTTTAAAATATAATTCCAAAATGTGGTACTGAGAAATTTATCTGGCACACTAAGATCTATATAAAGATCAATAATTATAAGATCGAATTGCTTTTTGTTTTTCTCTGCAAATTGATAAGCGTCAGTACAGTGTATTTTAAGCTGTTGGTTTTCTGAAATATCAAATTCTGTTTTAGCTATTTCAATAATTACAGGATCTAATTCTACAGCTTCAATAGCATTGGTATAGTTAAAATCATTTCTAAGTGTTTTAATCACACTTCCGCCTCCCATTCCTAAAATGAGTATGGAATTTATTTTGGAGAGTTCAATTTTCTCTAATCCAAATTTTAAAATTCGTTGCAAGGAACCGTAACTATAATTCGCATTTTGGGAATTAAGATGTTTTTTGCCGTTGTACCAAGTTATTTCTAATTCTCCACTGTACTTAGAGGTAATCTTTTTTGTAACAGGATAGATGTAACTGAGCAGTTGCTTCATATTTTGGTTTAGAGCAGTGTTAAATAAATTAATTTAATCCGTTTTATCTGCTGTTTTAAGGTTTGCTTTATTGTTTAAAATCAGCTCTACCCAAGTTATTGTTAAATTTAATATCTGACCAATCGACTAGTATCCAAGGATCATTACTTACGTCTGCCTCCCAATTAGAACTCTTATATCTTCGTTTGGTAGGTATTAAAATCCCTTCTATGTTTTCGTATTTCATTTCCATTAGCATTGGTTCTGTTCTTCCAAAATCCATAACGGTAAAGAGAAACTGATCCACTAAATGGGTATCTGAATTAATATATAATTGATAAATGTCCTTTGGTTCATTATTCTTAGACTCAAATGTAACTTTAACAATATCATAGGTGATACTATCTATGGTTTTTTCTTGAAGATATTGGTATTGTAATCCAGGATCTAACAATTTTTGCATCATAGTAAACCAATAATAATTTGTAGGTCTGTTAAAAGCTACTTTTTTTAGTGAAGAGGAATCTGTCACAATTTTACCATTATGTTTTAACCAAAATTCGTTACCGTCGTAACCCTGTTCAATAACTCCTTTTAGATGAGCTAGTGTGCGTTCGTGCTTTGTGTATTTTCCATAAGATAATTCGCCATTAAACATGTACTTCTCATTTGAAACATCTGTTTTGCCATCTGGTGTTTGGTAAGTGTATGTATATACAACATCTTTTTTATTAGCAAGCTGACTATAATCTCCAACTTTCTGAGTCATTTTGTAAACTAATTCGTGACCTTTATTTTTAAACTTTAAATGATCTGCCTCTACGACTTGTTCAGGTAGTGTTTTTACATTTTGTTTCGAATCATTTTTACATGATATTAAAGTTAAAATTAAGCAGAGTACTAAACTTATTCTCATTTTTATTTTTTTATAATATGTTATAACCGATGAATTTTGGTCTTGGTTTATTGAATTATAAAAGTACAATAAAAGGCAAACCTGTTACTATTAATTTAAAATATAATGGGAGTTAGCAACATAACCTTAACACAGATAAAATCAGTACTTAACATCTAACGGATACGTTTGTTTTAATTTTGAAGTGTAAACATTTGCAAGGAACATCTTCACATTGACTTGGTAAGAAGCAGTATCCTTTCAACTTGTTAGAATTTAGCATCCTGATAGTGGGTGCTTTTTTTTTGTGTCTAATTCTTTCCTCTTTAAAGCGTATTAAACGGTTTTAATTAATTACAAACGTTTACAAACGAATGTAAGTAAGTAAATACCGATTATCATTTGCAAGCCTCCACATCTTTGCAGTGTCGAAACATCAGAACTCGATAGTATTAACTGTTTAACCATTAAATTTAGAAATTATGAACACACTTAAAAACAAAGTACAGTTGATTGGTAACTTAGGAAATGACCCAGAAATCACCAATTTTGAATCAGGCAAAATTTTAGCTAAATTCTCTATCGCAACTAACGATAGTTATAAGAATGCACAAGGCGAAAAAATTACAGACACACAATGGCACAATGTTGTTGCCTGGGGAAAAACGGCTCAGATAGTAGAAAAATATATTACCAAAGGAAAAGAAGTAGCGATAGAAGGGAAGTTAACATCGCGTTCTTGGGAGGATAAAGATGGCATGAAGCGTTATATAACAGAAGTGGTTTGTAATGAGCTTTTAATGTTAGGGAAATAACACCACAGTAATTTGTATGAAATAAAAAAGAGCAACCCATTAGGTTGCTCTTTTTCTATTTATAAATAAATCTATTTAGTTAGATTTATTCTACTGTTAGTGTATACTGAGGTGTGTGATTTAAAGGACAGAAATATACATATTCTCCCTTAGCTAAAGTGGTTACATTACTAGATTCTTTAGTATTGTTTTCTACAGCTTTAGTGACATAAGCGGTTTTAATATGGTTTTCTGGTTTAGAAGCATCTTTTCCTTTCTGGACTAATACAAAACCTACTTGTTGACCAACATTATTATTGGCAATTTCAAAAATATAGTCGCCTTCTTTTAACCTTAATTCAGTTTGAGTAAATACACCTTTTGTTTGTTCTAAAGAAACTGTTGTTGCTTTAGTTTTCATGCTGTCTTGTGCATTTCCTGTTAATGTAAAGGTTAATGCGATTACGATTATTGCAATAAATTTTTTCATTCTTTTTAAATTTTATGAGTTGTGATTATTAATTAAATAGTTTCTAATTCTAAAGGTTGCGCTACAGGGAAATCTACAGGCACTTGTGTGGTACTATGTATATAATTAGAGATGGTTTTGTCACCAACTAAAGAAATAGTGTCTATTAAATTTCCTTTTGTATAACCAGCATTAAAGTAGTTCTCTAATATGTCTTGGTCTGTTTTTCCTCTGTTTTCTGTGATGTTTTTGGCTAGTTTTGCTAAGGCATCAAATTTTTCGTTTACACTAGAAAATCCAGCTCTTAATTCTAAGATTTGTTCGTCTGTAAAGCCGTTCATTTTTCCAATGGCAGTATGTGCGGAAAGACAATAAATACAATCGTTTACTTGACTAACAGCAAGATTTACAACTTCCTTTTCTTTAGCAGATAGTGAGGTTTTGGCATTGGTAAACGTTAAGTAGTTTTCTAAAGCAGTGTCACTATTTGCATAGGTTGCATATAAATTAGGTACAAAACCTAATGCCTTATTTAGGTTATCGAATATGGCTTGGTTATTAGTGCTAACGTCTTCTCTTTTTAAAATATTAAATGTGCTCATGTTTTAATTTTTTTTATCCTGATTTAATACAGAATTATTAGTAATTGTTTTGATTTTTTTGTTGGTACAAAGTTGAGATATATCACAGTGCTAAAGAATGCTTGTTATTCCCTTTGGCATGTCATTATTTCCCTTGTGATTAATTTAGCTTACAAATGGCTTTTCGGCATCACAGTAATAATCATGAATATGTTTTTGAGCACAATGAGTTTCTGTGTTAATAGTGCTCGCTATTTTTCTTGGACTGTTTGTAAATATCTCTATGAGATTAAATATGGATTTGATTTTTAGTTTCATCTTGTTATTGTTTTAATATTACAATGCAAAGATGCGAGGGAAGTGGGAACTTTAAAATGAAGAATTTGCCCTACGGCATGTCAATTTTTCCTAACTAGAGGTATTTAAGCGTTTTTTATAGTCTGAAGGAGACAAAGCTGTATGTTTTTTAAATAAACGGCTTAAATGAGATGCGTCTTCAAAACCAATATCATAAGCTATTTCTTTTGCTGTTTTATCGGTGTAGACTAATTGGCGTTGTGTTTCTAATACAATACGATTATGTATAATTTGTAATGGGCTTCTATTTAGTTTCGCAAAATTATTAGATAATGTTTTAGGTGATCTAAACAGTTTTTCGGCATAGAATGCTACACTGTGTTCTGTTTTAAAATGTTGTTCCACCAAGTAATTAAACTCACGTAGTAAATCTACTTTAGAACTTTTAGGGGATTCTGTAATACCTTCTTTGGCTTTTAATAAACGCGTGCTCTTTATAATAAACCGAGCCATGAGCATTCTAAGCATTTCGGCTTGTATGTTGTCTTCGGTTTCTAACTCGTCAATAAAGACTTCATGCAGCGTATTATACTTCTGTTGCTCGGTATGATCTAAATGAATAACAGGAATATTAGTATTGCCAAAAAAGAGAATGCCAACACAACTTACTTCTTGATCGTGATCTTTAATACAATAAAATTCACTGTTAAATTGATAAATGATGACGTCCTTACCTCCATTATATTGAAGATATTGAATAGGAGTTAATGCTAATATGCTATGAGGTGGCACGGTAAACGGAACGTTATCAATAGTTAAATCAATAGCTTCAGATTTAGCCCAAATAAAAGTGTATAACTCACATTGTTTCGCCTTTTTAAAGGAAAGCAAATCAGTTTCATTTCCAATGTTGAAAATAGCGTTTGTAGAAAATTCTTTAAAAGTATGAGTCATAGCTACTAAGTCTAATAAGTAGCAAAAAAATTACAAAACATGAAAATTATTTATGAAGCTTTATAGATGAAAGCATAAAAAAGGCACCAGAGGTTTAGACTAACACTTAAAGGTTCTGATGCCTATTTTTATTAAAAGTACAGTTCTATAAATAGCAGAAGTTTATAGGATTTATACTATACATTATTGTGCACTCCAACCTCCATCTAATGCAAAAGATGTTCCTGTGATGGTAGTTGAGCTGTCTTTAGCTAATAAAATGGCCATATCAGCAATAGTTTCGACTGGGACAAATTGTTTTACGGCTTGTTTTTTCAACATCACTTTTTCTACAACGTCGTCTTCGGTCATGTGGTGTGCTTTGGCTTGGTCTTTTATTTGGCCTTCTACTAAAGGTGTTTTTACATAACCAGGACAAATAGCATTACAGGTGATATTAAAAGGTGCACCTTCTAAAGCGAGGACTTTCGTCATACCAATAACACCGTGTTTAGCAGTAACGTAGGCCGATTTAAATTCTGATGCTCTTAAGCCATGCACGGAAGACACATTAATGATTCTTCCAAAGTTTTGTTTTTTCATTTGTTTCCATGCGGCTTTTGAGGCGTAGAATACGGCATTCATGTTTATAGCTATGATATTTTCGTATTTGTTATTTGGAAAATCTTCAATAGGAGAAACAAATTGAATACCTGCATTGTTGACTAAAACGTGTAAGCTTCCAAAAGTATTTATAGTCTCATTTATTAAATGTTCTATGGCTTCAGATTGTAATAAATTAGCATTAGAAAATCCGACTTTTATGTTATGCTCTTGTGCTATATTATTAGCAATATCTTGTCCATTGGCTTCTAAACCATGAAACATAATATTGTAACTTTCTTTAGCAAATTGATGTGCGATGCCTAAACCAATGCCGCTTGTGCTTCCTGTAATAAGAACGGTTTTATTCATGTGTTATATCTATTGTTTTTTAATTGTCACATGGTACATCCATATAATGATTTCCTTTTGGTGTCAAAATCTAGTTATGGATGTTTCATGCTTTTAAAAATTTTTGAAGTTCTAAATTAAAAGCATCTGGTTGATCTAAAACAACTCCATGTCTGGAGTTTTTTATCACAGCTAGTGTGGCGTTTTGCATGCGATTGATATACTCTTCTTTAAATGCTACAGGTGTATAATCCATATCTGATGCAATCACTAAGGTTCTTGTTGTAATCTCCTTAATTCTATCACCCAAACCCCAAGCCATTAAAGTGACAAATGATTTGTAATACGCATTGTAGTCATTGTTTTTACAACGAATTTCAAATTCATTTCTTAATTCAGTTTGATGGTCTTCTGGGAACATATTAAATGAAATCTCTTTCGATAAGGCGTCTAATCCTTTATTTTCTAAGAATGTAGTTCGGCTTTTTAAAAGATCCTCTCCAATTTCACCCATGTTATTAAAATCAGGACCACTGTTTACAATTACTAAATTGTCTAAGTATTCTGGGTGTTGCGCAGCCATTTCAAATGCGACAGCTCCTCCCATTGAAAAACCAATAATTGTTGCTTTTTTTATGTTTAGTTGATCTAGAAGTTGCTTTATATCTTCGGTCATTAACTCAACACTATAGGCATCTTGTGGTTTTGAAGATTCTCCATGACCTCTTAAATCTACCGTAATTACACGATGTGTTTTAGAAAAGAAAGGGACTTGTGCGTCCCAATCTTTTTTAGTGGATCCTAAGCCATGAAGTAGAACAAGGACATCTCCTTTTCCACGATCTTCATAAGCGAGGTCTATATCGTTAACTTGTGTTTTTAACATGTTTTAGAAACTTAGTTACCGTTTGATGATGTCTTTTGTTTAAGACTAAATTTATATTTTAACTCAAAAGAAACTAAAGTTTCAATTATTGGTGAGGCTACAAATTCTCTGTTTTTTGCATTAAATAAGTTAGTGATACTAAGTCCCATTGATAACTGGTCAGTAACATTATAACCTGCATTTGCATCTACTGTAAAACCACCTAATTGGCCGTAGTTCCAAGTTCTTCCTACTCTTGCATTTTCAACAATTTCATTAACACCATCTCCATCTTGATCTTGTGTTTCTGCTGCTACATTTATGCCAGAGAAGAAGTCATATTTTTCAACAAATCTGCCATAAACAGCACCATAAAACTTTCCTTTGTTATAGTGTAGTCCAACACTAAATTTGTGGTTTGGTGTGTTAATTGGTAATTCGCTTTCTAACACTTGTCCATCTAAATTTCCATCGTTATCTAAATCATTTTTATCTAATTCACGACCGAAATAAGAGTAGTTAACTGACGTTCTAAAATTATCTGAGAAATAATAATTTAAACCTAAATCAAATCCATAGGTATCTACATGTCCAAAATTTAAGTACGTTAAGATAAATGCTCCAGTATTTCCTTCGCTAACTTCTCCAATAGGTTTGTCTCCAATATGTGTTACAAAATTGCCATTTGCAGCATCCGCAACATTTACTAATGGACTAATGAAATTATCTGATTGGTTGTAATAACCATTAACATCTATAAATAATTTATCTGTTAATTGTCCTTTGTAGCCTATTTCATAAGAATTAATGGTTTCTACTTCTAGTTTTCCAACTTTAGTACCATCAGTTAAAGTAAACCCTTCACCGTTACCTAATACTAATCCACCAAATAAGTTTCCTTTAAGGTTTAATATAGAGGGTACTGCAATTCCTTTTCCGTAGGTTAATCTAAATGTTCCGTTATTTACCTTTTTAGTAATTGCTACTTTAGGTATAAAGTTTGAGCCGTATAATTCGTGATTATCAACACGTCCTCCAAATAAAAATCCCCATCCAGATTCATCTAATTTATACTCTAATTGCGTGTAGATTCCTGTTTGGTCTAAATCAATACCGTCTTCATCTAAAAGGTAAGTGCCTTTAGAATCAGCCATATCTAGTTGGTATTGTGCGCCTAAAGTAACATAGAGTTTTTTCCAATTGTTGTTGTATTGAGCTTCTGCATTAAAACGTTCTGAAGCATCTTTAAATAGTGCGCCACGCTGCAAAGCAAAGCCATCACCTTGATTTGGTCCTGTTTGTAGCCATTGTTCCATATACGAACGCTCACGAGCTTCTTCTTCAGAAAAACCATTTTCTACAAACGACACATAATTCTGTGTTCTTTGGTTCATAGCATAAGTGTCTTCTGTTTTACTCCAAGTGTAGTACGTGTTTGCAAAAAAGTGTTTAGATACATATTTTAATTGTGCAACATCAATACTCCAATCTTTTATTTGGTTACGACCAGCACTAGTTATACCTATATTACTATTGTTACTGTGACCATAGTATCCATTAATTTCAGAATTTTTTGATGGCTTGTAATATATAGATGCACCATATTTTTGAGATTTGAAATCGCGATCTAAATCTAATTCTTTGTATGCTTGTGTGCCTACATAAACGCTATCTACATAATTGAATTCTTTTCCTTTAGAATGTTCAAAATGAAACTTATACGCAAATTTATCGTTTATTGCTTCAGCGTGTCTTAATCGTGTTGTTAATACACTTTGGTTACCAAAACCTAAAGCTACAGTAGTACCTTCAGATTGTCTTGGGTTTTTAGTAATTGTACTTACCAAACCATTATGCGCATTAGGTCCATAAAGCGTTCCGTTTGGTCCTAGTAATATTTCAACACGAGAGATATCATCTTTTGTTACTGTAGAGAATGAACCCATTGGTAAACCTGTAGCAATTAACGTAGATAATCTATCATCAGTGACTTGTAAGTTCTTAGAATTAAAAGCCGAGTTAAAACCTCTAATGTTAATACCTGTACCTAAAACACCACTTCTTACAAAGTCTACCCCTTTTTGTCTCGATGCTAATTCGCCAATATTAAAACTCGGGAATTCTTCTATATCTTTAGATGTAATTACATTTACTGTAGCCGGTACATCTGTGATTTTTTGGGGCTGTTTGTTAGCTGTAATTACAACTTCATTTAAAATACTATCAGATTCTTTAAGAGATGTATTTAATGTTGTCACCTTACCAGCCAATACCGAAACACTTTGGTGAGTAGTGGCAAAACCAACATAAGAAATGGTAACATCGTATGTGCCTATTTCTAAATTGTCTAAAACAAAATTTCCGTCGTAATCGGTTACTGTGCCTTTGTCTAAAGATTTAATATATACGGTTGCGCCAGATAAAGGCGAGCCACTTGCTTCCGTAATCATTCCTTTTATACTACCACTATTTTGAGCAGCCATAGTAAAAGTACTAATGAGGGTTAGTAATAAAAATAGTTTTTTCATAATGTTAGACTGTTGATTAAATTAGTTTATTTAGTTTGAAGGCAATCTATTATGAAATTGAAAATAAACGCTTCCAAAAGCGCAGGCTTTTATGTGTGACTTTTAGTACTGAAAAGATTTTTTTGGTATTTTATCTCTAAATTTCCTTGTTTTTATTGGTGTAAATTAAATGTGCGACTTTAGCTCTAAAAAGGCTTCAGGTAAGTTATTTGAAAGTCTATCAATAACCTTTATCATCAATTGTTTTTGGTTTTTTGTAGGTTGTATAGTTTTAAGAGGTGCTTTTATTTCATCTAAAAGGCGGTTAGAATTTATATGACCTTCCATATATCTTGAAAGAGAAATACTCCATGAAATATTTGGGACATAATTATTCTGTTTCTGTCGTTCACTTTCCTTTTCTATAAGATTAAATTTTGAAGCTAATTTTAAAACATCCTCGTACTTCTCTAAAACAATGAGCACATTTATATAGGACGTAAAAAAGTGATGCCAGCGATGATTTAGAACTTCATTTTTATACTTTTTTAGAAACGTCTTGGCTGTAGATTCTGCAAGTTTACTTTTCTTTAGTTCAGATAACACGCGGATTTGATAAGAACAATAGCCTATTTTTTGATGATAATTATGTGTTTCCTTATATAATTCTTGGTGTTTTTCTAATAACGAAAAAGCTTCTTTTGGTTTATGATTTCTAAGTAAAATAGCAACCAAATTATTTAGATACATCAAAGCATCATTATTATTTTGTCTAATGGATAAATAGCCATAAAATTCGGCTTCCTCAAATTCATCTTGTTTAGAGTGCAGTAAAACTCTACTAGCATAATAATTAGATAGTATACGTCTAGAATACATTTCACCTTCACTGAAGTAATAATCGATTTGGTCAAAAAGCAATTTTAACTTGTTGTTTTCACTGTAATTGGTGTACATAAATGCCAATAATACAAAAGCTTGGTATCTATTTTTGCCGTCAATATTTTTATTGTTAAATACTTCTAGTAGCCAAGTTTCTAAGTGTTTTGTTTCGTTATTATTTAATGTATATTGATTAGTGATTTCTGTGGTAGCTATATATAATTTTTCCTTAATTATTTTGGCTTCGTCATAATGTGCTTTGTAGGTCTCCAAAAAATCAGCAACTGTATTATGATCTTTATATCGCATTCTTACCAAGAGGTAAGATTTATATTCTTTGGCGAGATCGTATAGATTTTGAAAATTATATTCAACAGTTTTATAGGTAGAAATGTAATGTAAAAATTCTTTTTCTTCGTTTGATGCAATAGCATCGGTAAGGATTTTTTTATTGAGAGACATAATCCAACCAATAGTAGCATCAACATCTATACTTGCTAGTTTTTTCTCAATCCAATCTTTTATATAGGAGTATTTTCGCTTATCAATGTTGTCGTTAAAATCTATGCGCTTGTTTTGGGACAAAGCATTGGTAATAACTAATGAAATTATACTTCGCTTTTCTGAATCTGTAAATTGGTAGCGTTCTTCAAGATATTTAGCTTCATTTGGAAGAATACTTTTACTAAACGCTGTGAATTTTTTAAGCTTTGTTTTCATTTCTCATTTACAAATTGCTGAATGAGCGTATTAACTTCTGTTGGCTTTTCGTATTGTACAAAATGACCAGCATCTTTTACATATTCAACTTTTACATATTTAATATGATCTGAGGCGATTTTACCAACATCTTCAATGGTTAGTTTTGGATTGAAATAGCGGTTGGGTATCAAAGCGTCTTTGTCTCCAAATAAAACTAAAGTAGGAAGTGAAACAACTTCTAAATCTTTAAAAACAGGTTCATCTAACATGCCAGAAATGCTGCTAACAATAGCATTACAATGTGCTTCAAAATCTGAAGCTTCTTTTATAGATTTTCGGTCTTTCACCATTTTTGAAACATCTTCTGGCTGCTCGTAAAAATTGAGTGCATAGTTTTTTTCTATTTGCGCGTCTGGAGTGCTTGCAACCGATTCTAGTGTAAAATAAGCTTTCATAAATGTGCCATTGGCTTCAGAAAACTGTTCTAAACCAGCTGGTGCAACTAATATTAATTTATCAATAGTATTTGGGTAAGTTGCGGCAAATTTTATGCTTGCTTGTCCACCCATAGAATGACCAATTAATATGACATTTTTTAGGTCTAATTTTTTTATAAATTGATGTAGGGTTTTAGCAAAAAAGGAAGGGGTGTAATCGGCTTCGGGTTTTGATGATTTACCATAACCTGGTAAGTCTAATGCGATACAGGTATAATCTTTTTTTAAGACAGCAATATTTTTAGACCACGCATCAGAATTACTACTCAATCCATGTGCAAACAAAAGTGTCTTTTCTCCTTTTCCTTCTTTAATGTAGCTGATTTCCAAGCTATCTAAAGTTGTAGAGTGCGTTTTATAATTATAGTCTGAAAGAATTGCTTTCATTGGTTTTTTTGTGTTTTGAGAAAATAATGTGGTATTGAAAAGGGTGATTATTAATAGTATTCCAAATTGTTTCATTCTTGGGATGTTATAGCGTTAAAATATTTATTCAGTTTTTTTCTTGATACTTTTCCTAAACTGGTTAATGGAATTTCTTCTAAAATAAAAATATACTTAGGATGTTTAAAGGCGACCAAGTTTGTTGCTAACTCTTCTCGGATTTTGGGTATTGAAAGGTCTTTGTTTGTTGAGGTAACAAATGCTATGCCACATTCTCCCCATTTTTCGTCCTTAACGCTTAAAACAACAGCTTTTTTAATGTCTTTTAATTGTTCTAAATGAACCTCGATTTCTTGGGGATAAATATTTTCTCCGCCTGAAATATACATGTCGTTTTTACGGCCCTTAATGTATAAAAAACCTTCATCATCACTATAGGCGAAATCGCCTGTAAATAACCAACCTTTTTTTATTTTATTACTTGTTTTAACCGAGTTGTTCCAGTAACCAGGTGTAACAATATCTCCTTTTATGCAAAGTTCACCAACTTCATTTGGTTTAACGATTACTCCATCTTTATTTACAATTTTTATATCTAAATAAAAATTAGGTTTTCCTATGGAGTTAGGTTTTAGTTCTGCCATTTTATGATGTAAAGATGTAATACTTGGTCCTGCTTCAGTTAGTCCATAACCTGGTCTAATAAAGATGTTTTTTTCGTTTTTCCAGAAACTCACAAGCTCCGATGGTACTTTTTCACCACCAGAAATGATATACCGTAGCTTTTTTAAGCTAACATCTTTAAAAACCTGAGTTTTTTGCATCATTAGCAACATGGTAGGTAATGCCATGAATAAAGTGGTTTTGTTCAGCTCTAATAAGCATAATATTTTTTCAGCATCAAATTTTTCTAACATGCCTATATGTGCGCCTTTGTGCAATAAGGGAGTAATAAAAACATTCCAGCCAGATGTATGATATGGAGGTAGTGTGTTTATTGTAGAATCTCTAAACGTAATACCTAATTGCATTGAGGTATTGAGACTGTTCCAAAACAGCATTTTATTAGTGTAAATAACACCTTTTGGAGTACCAGTTGTACCAGAAGTATAAAAAATAAACAGTGGATTTTCTTCCTTGATCTTAAAGGGTTTTGTTACTAAACTTTCAGAGGTTTGATAATATACTGCGAGTGTTTCAAAAGTTGAAACTTTTAAATCTTGAATTGGTAATTGTTCTGCTTTGTCTTTGTGGTTATTATTATAAATGAATAAACTAGGTGTGCAGTCAATAACAAGTTTAGATATTTCGTTTACAGATTGACGATAGTTTAAAGGAACAATAACGAGTCCCATGCGTTGGCAGGCCACAAAAAGAACAATATATTCTAAGCCGTGATCTGCTAAAACGGCAATTCTGTCCCCTTCTTCAAGGTGAAGTTCTGTGAATTTTTGAATTAACCGATTGGCATAGACATGTAAGTCACTGTAGGTGTAACTTATATTAGCATCATAGGATGTAATAGCAATTTTTTCAGGCGTGTAGTCTGCCCATTTAGCTGTCCAATCTAGTCTGTCCAAGGTTTACTTTTTTAGCGTCTATTTTATAAATTATATAACCAATAACCAGTGATGTTATTATGCCGATTGCAGCGGAAACTCCTGGGTTATTTACAGGTTCTTGCATATAAGGTGTAAGTCTACCATAGTAAATGCCAAAATGAACTACAATAGCCGTAATACTTGCAATAAAAACGGACCTTGTTGATACATTATTTAAAAAAGTGCCAAATAAAACAGGTACAAACGCAGCAGCAAAATAGGCATAAACACCATTTTGAGCAAAAATGGCTACACTTACATCTGGGTTTTTAATTTGTTCCCAACTCAATAAAAAGCTAACAACACCTAAGGCAACTATTACTATTTTATTAATGCCCACTGTTTTTTCAGTAAACTTATCTTTAAATAATGGATTTATGATATCTGTTGTTATTGTTATAGATAAGGACTGAATTAGGCTTTCTAAAGTAGAAAGGCCTGCTGAAATTAAACCAACAACAATGACTAAACCGACACCTACAGAAAATTTTGTAACTACGTAGGTCGGAATAATTTCGTCCATTCGTAATTTTTCTCCATTGATCATAAAATCAGGAAAACTGATACGTGCATATAAGCCAACAATAACCACCAAAAAGAATATAATCATAAAGGCAATTCCACTAAAAAGATAAGTGTTTATTTTGCTCGAATCTTTTAATAAGAGTGATTTTGTGATAATATGAGGTTGGCAAACAATAGCAACTCCAATAACAATTTGTGCGATAATGATTTCAAAATAATCACGAAACAAGAAGCTTGTTGGATTTGTTGGTTTTGTTAAGTTGGGATCAATAGCATTTAACTTATCAAAAAAGCCGGTAATACCATCTGCGAAATATTCCGATCCAGAACCAATCAAAATAAGTGCCACAATACACATAATGATGGCTTGGATAGTATTAGTGTAAACCATTGAATTTGCTCCTCCAAACATCATATAGCCAAACACAAATGCTGTAATTCCCATAAGTACATAAAATGGATCTGCATTAAGCGATTTAGAAATCACTTGGGTTAGACCAACATTAATAAGTACAATAAATGTAATGAGTAGGAGTGCGATGATACCAAAGAAAAAAGCGTAATTTTTACTATTATAGCGTTTACCAATCCATTGTGCCATGGTTGTCGCTTTTACGGCATTACCTTGTTTAACAAAACCTTTTGTAAATACAATTAGAGAAATAAATGCGGCAATTGGTAGTACAATAGCGAAAGAAATAACGCCAGATATGCCATAGAGCGCAATAAATCCTGGGTTAATTATAAAAGTTGCGGCACTGGTCATTGAAGCAGCTAAGGACAATCCAACAACCCATGATGGAAAACCAATATTACCAACGGCATAATCTTTAATACTCGTATTTTTTCGAGCGCCTCTAATGACGAAAAATAAGATTACAGCAGCATAAACTGCTAATAAAACCCACATGTAAGTGACTAATTGGTCTGATGCTATCATTTCAATACATTTCTTTAAAAACAAATAACAAACTTTAAATAATTTTAAGTCTGATAATTTTATTTTATAAAGGTGTGACTATTTTAATTTTAGTGTCCTAAAAGTGAAAATAATCAAATATATTAATATAAATAGTTAGTGTGACTTTTATTTAATTTAAAGAGGAATCTGGTAGTTGATATTTTTTTTGAGTCTAACGAATAGTATTATTAACGTGTCTTGGAGATTGAAGACTTATTGGATTTTTTTAGTTAATACTTATTTCTTTTTCTTCAGAAATGAACTGTGTGTCATTTACAATGCCCTCTATATAAAGTTTAACTGTTTTTGCATTAGTATTATAGATATTAAAATTTAAATAGCCATGGGCATCAGTAGTTAAATTTGGAAACCAATCAATTACTCCGTATTCTTTAAAAAAATCTGTATGGTAGCCGTTGTATACTGGAGTATAAAACTTTTTATTAGTTGTAAATGATAAAGGTGTTTTATAAGTTTTAAAAGATTTTCCATACTTTTTGTAGGTGCCTATTAGTGGATCGGTATAAATTTTAATAACTCCTCCACTTCCTTTGATTCCCATTCCGAAGCCTGTTTTATCAATATATACGTATTCTACATTATCTAAACGGTAATTATAAAAATAATTCAAATCTGTAATTTCCATATCGTCTAAATATATTACAGGAGAAGGTTTTGTTTTCTTGAGATCTATGCTTCGATAAGTGAAAATATTGAGTTCCCCTTCCCATTGCACTACAATATAACCATTAGCTTGTACAAAGGCTGCAAAATCAACATATTGTTTTCTTTTATTATCGTCAAACTCAGTTACAAATCCGGGTCTACTTCCCTTAATTTTTTCAAGTTTTGTTTCTTTCATTTTTGCCTTTACTAAAACTTCATCTAAGGCTTCTACTTTGTTAAGAGCAGGTTTTATGGCATCACTAGAATAATCCATATATGTTCTACTCTTTAAACCTAAGAGATCGCGTTTTAATTTTAAATTCGGAATAGAAGAAGGGGTGAATTGCACATATAGATTCGGTGTTTCTACTTTTCCTTTTTTTGAAAGTTCGCCAATTTTTAAGGTTTCTTCATCAAAAAAGAAAAACTCACTACGTATAAATTTTGTTTCCTCTTTTGTTAGTGCAACTAAATCAGATGGACTATGTTTAGTTGGGAATATTATATATTGACCAGTTTTCTTACGGTTAGCGTTAGCATCAATTTGAATTCCTATTTCAAAATCATAAATTGTTCTTGGAGGATAATTAAAAATAGTATGCCAATTATAGCTGCTCCAGCCTTGTGTGAGTAACAAGTTATCTAATTCATATTTTTTCTTTCTATCAATATCACTGAAATAATATCCTGCATTTTCTATATTGCCTTTTAAATAAGGTTGTAAATAGGTATATGATATAATATTGTGATGTTGTTTGTTGGCTTTAGTTTCAGCAGGAAGCACAGAAATACTGAATTTATTAATTCTAGAGGTATCAATTTCCTTTATAGCTAGTTTAATGGATATAGAATCATTGCTTTTTTTAGTAATAACACTCCCAGATTCCACAAGATTTAAACCATCATACATAAAGAATAAACGTTCTAATAAAGGATTATTTTGGGCGTCAAAAAGTGTAAATACATTAATTCCTGTAGAAAGATCATCATATTTAATTAATTTAGTTATTTCGGTACTTTCACCAAAGGAAACAGCTATAGCCTTTAAGGTTTTTCCGTTATGAATACTTAAGGTATAGGTGTTGTTTTTTATGTTAAGATGCGTTTCGGAATTAGTTCTAAATGTTAGTGCTACTTTAGACCCAAGATCTGCCAATGAAAGATTAATACCTGAAGGTTCTACGAGCGGAATAGGGAATTTTTGGGAATTGTTGTTGACTATTGTATGGGCTAAATAACTTGAGTTTTTTTGTGGAGTAAGTAAAAATCTACCAATTCCATGTGCATTAGTTTTAAAAGTGGTAATTGTATTATTATCGCTATCAGAGATATGTCCTTTAATGGCAACTCCAAATCCTAAACTGTCCTTGGCTACGATTCCAATGGTGTTTTCTATCTCTGAAACAAGATGTCCTCCTTCAGGTAAGAGCTGAATATTGATGGCATTCGTGATCCTAGTTGTTTTAATTTTAGTTTCTTTGTCTAGATCAATCACTTTTATTTGCTGAGCATAATAGTTTTGTTCATCAAAATTACGCATCCAATTAGTGTAGGCTTTAAAAATGTATTTTCCAGTAGTAAACAAGCTGTCTAGGTCAAATTGACCTGCAGCAACTCCATTTTCAACTTTAATTAGTTTACTTTTTAAAACTGTATTGTTTTCGTCGGATATCTCGCAATACAAGTTTGTAGTTAATGAAGAAAGTTGCTTACTGTTTTTATCTAAAATGTAGGCATTAAATCCAATAACTTCTCCTTTTACATAAACCGCTTTATTAAGATGAACATACGCTAATTCTCTTGGTGCTTTTGAATACGTATTGAATTTTGAATATAAGCTGTCGTTTTGAGCCTGACTGACCGTAGATAATGCAATTAAAAAAAGGAAAAACAGATCAAACCTTAGAGTTGAACGGATATGTATATTCATAATATTTTAGTGATACATAGTTAAACTTGTGGAAATATACTTTTTTATTTTTGTAATCATTTATTTATAAGATTATTTTATAAGTTTTAACTGAATCCGTTTACGAGCCACATCTACCTCTAAAACTTTTACAATAATTTGCTGATGTAAATGCACATGTTCGTTAACGTCCTTTACAAAACTATCCGATAAATTTGACACATGAATCAGTCCACTTTCTTTAATCCCAACATCTACAAAACAACCAAAATTGGTGATATTATTAACAATGCCAGGCAATAATTGCCCTTCGTGTAAATCGGTGATGGTTTTTATATTTTGGTTGAATGTAAACACTTTGGCTGTTTCTCTAATATCTAATCCAGGTTTTTCTAATTCTTTAATAATATCCTGAAGCGTAGGCAAACCAACCGTTTCTGTATAATATTTTTTTAAGTCTATTTTTTGAAGAATGGTTTTGTTTCCAATTAAGTCTTGAAGCGAAACCCCTTCGTCTTTAGCCATTTTTTCAACGATTTTATAAGTTTCAGGATGCACAGATGAATTATCTAATGGATTTTTGGCATCGCGAATCCTTAAGAAACCAGCAGCTTGTTCGTATGCTTTTCCTCCTAAACGTGGCACTTTTTTAATAGCGTTTCTCGATGTAAAGGCTCCGTTTTCGTTTCGGTAATTAAAAATATTTTCTGCTAATTTTGGTCCAATTCCAGAAACCGAACTTAGTAGTGGTATGCTTGCGGTGTTAATGTTAACACCAACGGCATTCACACAATTTTCAACCACAACATCGAGTTGTTTTTGAAGCTTTGTTTGATCCACATCGTGCTGGTATTGCCCAACTCCAATAGATTTAGCGTCAATTTTCACCAACTCGGCTAAGGGATCTTGTAAACGTCTTCCAATGGAAACTGAACCACGAACGGTAACATCGTAATTTGGAAATTCGTCTCTAGCAATTTTTGATGCCGAATAAATACTTGCCCCAGCTTCACTAACCACAAACACCTGGATGTCGTTTTTAAACTGAATTTTTCGAATTAAAGCTTCGGTTTCGCGTGATGCGGTTCCGTTTCCAATGGCAATGGCTTCAATTTTATAAGCTTCAGCTAAAGAGGAAATCTTTTTTATAGCACCAATACTATCGTTTTTTGGAGCATGCGGATAAATCGTTTCATTATGTTTTAAAGCTCCTTGTGCATCTAAACAAACGACTTTACAACCACTTCTAAAACCAGGGTCGATGGCTAAAACCCGTTTTTCGCCAATAGGTGAGCCTAATAAGAGTTGCTTTAAATTTTTGGCAAAAACAGTAATAGCAGACTCATCGGCTTTTTCCTTTGCTTTTTGAAGGGCTTCATTGCTTAATGATGGAAATAATAAACGCTTGTAAGCATCTGAAATAGCGAGTTCAATTTGGTCTGCGCAGGCGTTTTTGCTGCGTATAATTCTATTGTCAATATGCTCTAAGGCGCGCACATCGTCGATTTCAATCTTCACACGAATAAAACCTTCGCTTTCTGCTCTTAAAATGGCTAATAATCTATGTGAAGGAATTCGTGATAGGGATTCAGACCAATCAAAGTAGTCTCGGAATTTTTGCGCTTTTTCGTCTGCAGATTTAGACTTAATTACTTTGGTCGTAATTTGAGCATGTCGTTCTAATTCGTTCCGTAAACTATTCCTAATATCAGTGCGTTCATTAATCCATTCGGCAATAATATGTCTGGCTCCTTCTAAAGCCTCATCAACAGATGAAAGGTCGCCTTTTACATATTTAAATGCAATAGATTCGATGTCATTTGCCTTTTGACTCATGATGATTTTAGCCAAAGGTTCTAAGCCATTTTTACGAGCCGTTTCGGCTTTGGTTTTTCGTTTTTTCTTGAAGGGTAAATACAGATCCTCAAGCGTGGTGAGGTCTTGAGTATTTTCAATCTTTTGTTTTAAGTCTTCCGTTAAAACGTCTTGTTCTTCTAAAGCTTTTAAAATGGCGATTTTTCGTTTTTCTAAAGCTTCAAATAACTCTTTGTATTTGACAATATCACCAATTTGTACTTCGTCTAAATTTCCTGTAGCTTCTTTTCTGTATCGCGAAATGAAAGGAATGGTACAATCTTCATTCAGTAACTGAATGGTGCTCTTTATGTTTTTTTCTGCTAATTGCGTGTGTTTAACTATATATGTTATCATCATAAAAAAAGACCTTATACATTTAAAATTATAAGGTCTGTAATATATTTAACTCTGCTGTAATTGCCGAATAGTTTTAGCAAAAGTTATTCATTAGATCCGGCTTCTTTTTTCGCTTCATTAACCATCGTTTCGTTAGGAACGACAGCAATATTGACACGTCTGTTTTTAGAACGGCCTTCTGCTGTTGTATTATCGTACATCGGTTGTTCTTCACCAAACCAATGGGTTGTAAATCGTCCGCTACTTAAACCTTTTCTGGTTAGGTAATTGGTTACAGCTTCAGCTCTATTTTTAGACAAGGTCATGTTGTAAGCATCATTACCAGAACTATCTGTATGGCCAACGACTAAAATGTTTGTGTCTGGGTATTCTGCAAATACACCTGCTAATTTGTTAAGTGTTTCTTGCGATTTAGCATTGATATTATACTTTTCAGTATCAAAATAAACACCACTTTGTTCATCAAAAGTGAGTACAATACCATCATCTACACGTTCTACGGTTGCGCCAGGAATTTCAGTTTCAATGTCTTGGGCTTGTTTGTCCATTTTGTTTCCAATAAGCACGCCAGCTCCACCACCAACAACTCCTCCGATAACAGCGCCTAATTCTCCTTTGCCACCTTTACCAACGTTGTTCCCAATGATAGCACCAAGGATGGCTCCACCTGCAGCTCCAATGGCTGCTCCTTTTTGTTTGTTGTTTGCATTATCTACAGCCCTACAGCTGGTCATTAGTACTAAAAGTAATGATAAGGTTATGGCTAAATTCGATTTATAATTTAATAGTTTCATAATATTTATAGTTTAATAAAGTTCATTGTAATGGTGATGGGCTTTCCATCTAAGGTCACCATTTGTTGCCACTGCATAGCGGTTTCAGATAAAGACGTGAGTTCGAGTCTGAATCCTGCATTAGTTTCCGATTTACCCTTTTCATTGGTCGGTTTTAATAGGAAATTATATAATCCCGTGTCTTCATTAACTTCATCTATGGTGAATACGAAAAATCGTTTATCGGAAGTGCAATTCATTCCAGATAGGGTATAAGTTCCTGAATTGTTATTGGGTATAAATTGCCATGTACTATTCTTAAAACAGGCTTTTTCTGCATCATTAAGAAGTGTGATTTTTAAATCTCCTATGGCTGAAGATTTTATAGACGTTAATGTCCAATCCCCTTTAATCGTTTTTTTAGATTGACGAACGGTCTTTGACGTTCCACATGCTAAAAAGCAAAGGGTTAAACATAATATTGCTATTTTTTTCATTGTCTTTAAGTAATGTTTGAATTCAAAATTACTTAAAGGGTAAGGCATAGCTTACTTGTAAAGAAAAAATTATTGATGCATTAGCAAAAAAAATGGAGCCTACCTGAGGCTCCATTTTATATAATGTAAAATTAAGAGATAGGTGGACTTAACTAATTTGTAAGCCATTTTTAACTCCGTCAATATCCGGATTTACAAACACCAAATTACCACCTTCATCTTCCGTCATTAAAATCATCCCTTGACTTTCAACACCTCGTAAAGCTCTTGGAGCTAAATTCACTAAAACAGTAACACGTTTACCTATAACGTCTTCTGGAGAAAAGCTTTCGGCAATACCAGAAACAATGGTTCTTGTATCAATACCAGTATCTACTTTTAAGACTAAAAGCTTTTTCGTTTTCGGCATTTTTTCAGCCTCTAAGATTGTACCGACACGTAAGTCTAGTTTGGTAAAATCATCAAACGTAATTTCATCTTTTTGAGGTTCTGTTACCTTCTTTTCAGCTTCATTAGCTTTTTTGCTTGCTTCTAATTTATCGAGTTGTATTTGAATTTCAGAATCTTCAATTTTAGAGAATAATAATTCTCCTTTTCCAATTTGATGCGATGCCTGAATTAAAATGTCTTTAGTTGAGACGTCTTCCCATCCGTTATCATTCGAATTTAAAATACCTTTTAACTTGGTTGAGGTAAATGGTAAGAACGGTTCTGATAAAACGGCTAATGCAGAAGCAATTTGTAAAGCCACAAACATTACAGTTTTAGTACGTGCTTCATCTGTTTTAAACGTTTTCCATGGTTCTTCGTCTGCTAAATACTTATTTCCTAATCGTGCTAAGTTCATCAACTCTTGACTTGCTTCTCTAAAACGGTAACGTTCAATAGAACTCGAAATCACAGCAGGATACGCTTTTACAGCTGCTAATGTTTCTTCGTCAATAGTAGAATATTCCGATGGTGTTGGAATAATGCCGCCGTAATATTTGTTAGTTAAAACCACGACGCGATTGATAAAGTTTCCGAAGATAGCCACCAATTCATTATTGTTTCTGGCTTGAAAATCTTTCCACGTAAAATCGTTATCCTTAGATTCTGGTGCGTTTGCCGTTAAAGCGTAACGCAACACATCTTGTTGATTAGGGAAATCGATTAAATAATCTGGTAACCAAACGGCCCAGTTTTTAGAGGTTGATAATTTCTGACCTTCTAAGTTTAAAAATTCGTTAGCTGGTACGTTGTCTGGTAAAATATACGAGCCTTCAGCTTTTAACATGGATGGGAAAATAATACAGTGAAAAACAATATTATCTTTTCCTATAAAGTGTACCAACTTGGTGTCTTCGTTTTTCCAATAATCTTCCCAGTTTTTACCTTCGCGTGCTGCCCATTCTTTGGTTGCAGAAATGTAACCAATAGGAGCATCAAACCAAACGTAAAGTACTTTGCCTTCTCCACCTTCAACAGGTACCGGAATTCCCCAATCTAAATCTCTGGTTACGGCACGTGGACGTAAGCCATCGTCAATCCAAGATTTTACTTGACCATAAACATTAGGTTTCCAATCTTTTTTATGACCTTTTAAAATCCATTCACGTAGAAAATCTTCGTGTTTATTTAAAGGTAAAAACCAGTGTTTTGTTTCTTTTAATGTTGGTACATTACCTGTGATTGCTGATTTTGGGTTTATTAAATCAGTAGCATTTAAGCTGGATCCACAGCTTTCACACTGATCACCATAAGCTTCTTCATTGCCGCATTTAGGACAGGTTCCTGTAACAAAACGATCTGCTAAAAACTGATTCGCTTCAGCATCGTATAATTGTTCAGTCACTTCTTCAACAAATTCATTATTGTCGTAAAGGGTTTTAAAAAAATCTTGAGCCGTATCATGATGAATTTTAGCTGTGGTACGTGAGTAGTTATCGAAAGTGATTCCGAAATCTACAAAAGACTGTTTGATAATCGCATGGTATTTATCAACGATATCTTGTGGAGTTACACCTTCTTTTTTTGCTTTGATGGTAATTGGTACACCATGTTCGTCGCTACCACAAATAAAAGCAACATCATTTCCTGTTAATCTTAAGTAACGTGCATAAATATCTGCTGGCACATAAACTCCTGCTAAATGGCCAATATGAATTGGTCCGTTAGTATATGGTAATGCTGCTGTTATGGTATATCTCTTAGACATGTTTTCGTGTTTTTTCAAGCTACAAAAGTACGCAATATATAAGGGATTTAGAAACGCGTATTTGCAAATTTCAACAATAATTCTCTTATGGCTTTGTTTGATATTTGTAATGCAAAAGCGAAGCTGTTACATCGGTCTATGTTTTATCGTTGACTCATTATAATAAGAATGATAAAATTTAAACAAGTGAAAAAAAATGTACTTTTACAAAAAGCAGTTTTTATGATTTTAAGACCTCATTTTTTATTCCTATTTTTTGTTATTAATTTAATAGCAATTAGTAATACTATTGCTCAAAATAAATCCGATAATTTTACAGAAATGACTCCTAAATTTATTCAACCACCATATTTAAAAGCAGGTGATACGGTTGCTATAGTAGCACCTTCTGGAATTTTAAAAAGTAGAGAAGGTGAAGTACAGCAAGCTGTTAAACTTCTTGAAAGTTGGGGTTTACATGCTATTGTTGGTAAACATGTATTTAGTAAAGCAAATCATTTTGCAGGTACAGATGAAGAGCGTTGTTCTGATTTACAAAGCGCAATGGACGATCCTAAAATTAGTGCCATTTGGTGTGCGAGAGGTGGTTATGGAACGGTTAGAGTTTTAGATAAATTAAATTATACTGAATTCAAAAAAAATCCCAAATGGGTTATCGGTTACTCTGATATCACAGCTTTACACAACCAAGTGCATAATGAAGGATTTCAATCGTTGCATGCTTTAATGTGTGTAAGTTTAACCAAGAATTTAGATGATATTAAAGAGTCCATTTCTACGTTTAAATCTGCAATTTTTGGACATCCTGAGAATTATACATTAAAAGGATCTAGTTATAATAGAACCGGTGAAACTTCTGGTGAGTTAGTTGGTGGCAATTTAACGATGTTACATACCATGTTAGGCTCTAAAGAAAGTATTGATACGTCTGGAAAAATTCTTTTTATTGAAGAAATAGGGGAATATAAATACCATATAGATCGTATGCTACAAAGTATGAAGCGTGCAGGTTATTTTGATAATCTAAATGGACTTGTCGTTGGAGATATGTCTAAAATGCGAAAAAATACAACGCTTTGGGGAACTTCGGTAGAGCAATTAATTTTAGATGCTTTAGCCGAATATGATTTTCCAATTGCTTTTAATGTACCTGCAGGACATGAGAAAGATAATAGAGCTTTGGTTTTGGGTAGAACTATTGATTTGAAGGTTGAAAAAAGTGAAAGTAAATTATCTTACAAATAGTAGTTCTATTTAGATAAGCGAAGGCATAATGCACAATGCCAACTGAATACTAAACAATGGCGCAACATAACGAACTTGGTAAAAAAGGTGAACAGATAGCTGTAGATTTTCTGCTAAAAAACAGCTATGATATTATTGAGCGTAATTACCGTTTTCAAAAGGCTGAGGTAGATATTATCGCTCAAAAAGGTGATGTTTTAGCAATTGTAGAAGTGAAAACGCGATCGTCTATTGATTTTGGAAATCCTCAAGATTTTGTAAAACCTAAACAAATTAAAAATTTAGTGAAGGCTGTTGACGAATACGTCAATGAAAATAACTTAGATATTGAAGTCAGATTCGATATTATAGCTATTGTTAAAAACAAAAAAGGGTTTGAAATAGAGCATTTAGAAAATGCTTTTTATCATTTTTAATCTTATCTATAAAAATTCATTTCATCTAAATATTTCCAAACATGTTCAGGTAGCATTGGTCTTACATTTTTACCTTCTTTAATAGCGTTTCTTATAAAGGTAGAGGACAATTCCATAATAGGTGCGTTAACATGATGAATTCTAGGATGGTCACTGAATTCTGTTTCAACTTTACCTTCAGAAAGTCTAGGATAGACATAAATATCATGATTTTCAAGAATCAATTCATAGTTTTTCCACTTATGAAGGCTCTTTAGGTTGTCTTCGCCCATAATTAAGGCAAATTCATAATTAGGAAATTTTTCAAAAAGATAAGTAAGAGTGTCAATGGTATAATTTGGCTGTTTTAATCCAAATTCTATATCGCTAGGTCTTAAT
Organism: Winogradskyella eximia; assembly: GCF_003386165.1. GTDB lineage: Bacteria > Bacteroidota > Bacteroidia > Flavobacteriales > Flavobacteriaceae > Winogradskyella > Winogradskyella eximia. The sequence goes on from NZ_QRDV01000001.1 coordinate 351,696, forward strand.
TTGTCATAGTCTTTAGTTGCCAAATGAACCATCTCTAAACGTTGGTAATTATCTAGTAAACTACTTTTCTTTTTAAAGGGACTTAAAGGCGTTACTACAAACCAAATCTGGTCTAAATCACTATGCTCGGCCAAGTGATTAGCAATAGTTAAATGACCAATATGAATTGGGTTAAACGTACCAAAATATAAACCTATTTTCATCTTACTTCGCTATAAAGTCTGAAACCAATTTATATGCATTTTCTAAAGCTTCGTCTAAATTAGAGTTTACTACAATTTCATCAAATAGAGGTGCTGTAGCCAATTCTGCTGGTGCTTTAGCGACACGCATACTTATTTTTTCTGGGCTTTCTTCTCCACGATCTTTTAGTCTCCTTACTAATTCATTTAAATCAGGTGGTTTAACAAAAATAGCAATAGTTTGCTCAGGGAATTTTCGTTTAATACGTAGGCCTCCAGATACGTCTATATCAAAAATAACATGCTTTCCTTTTGCCCAAATACGTTCAATTTCAGATTTTAAAGTACCATAGAAATTATCTCTATAGACTTCTTCCCACTCTAAAAACTCATCAGCTTTAATTTTGTTTTTAAATTCTTGAAGTGATAAGTAGTAGTAATCTTTTCCGTGAGTTTCGTTTCCTCTAGCTTCTCGCGATGTTGCTGAAATAGAAAATTCTAGATTGAGTTCTGGCTGTTTTAATAAATGACGAACAATAGTTGTTTTTCCAGAACCAGAAGGTGCTGAAAAGACAATAAGTTTGCCTTGTTTTTTGTTTTTAGTTTCTGACAAAATGTGTGATTTTACTAGGTACTAATTAAAGTACATTCAATAATTGTTCTTTAATTTTTTCGAGTTCATCTTTCATCTGAACGACTAATTTTTGCATTGGTGCATAGTTAGATTTTGAACCAATAGTATTGATTTCTCTTCCGATTTCTTGAGAAATAAATCCGAGTTTTTTTCCGTTAGAATCTTCAGAATTCAGTGACTTTGTGAAATAATCTAAGTGATTTTCTAATCTCACTTTTTCTTCAGTGATATCAAATTTTTCGATGTAATACACCAGTTCTTGTTCAAAACGGTTTTCATCTACTTTTTCTTTAATATCTGAAATACCTTTTTCTAAACGAGCTCTCACACCATCAATACGATCAGGATCCATTGTAATTACTTCTTGTAATAACCTTCTTAATGTAGTGATTCTACCTAAAAAGTCTTGCTTTAAAGTTGCTCCTTCATCTTCACGATATTCGACAATTTTAGATATAGCTTCGTTAATTTCTTTACTGATAAGCATCCATTCATCTTCATCAATGTCATCACGCTCTGTAGTTACAGCATCTGGCAAACGAATTGCCATTTTTAAGAGTTCGGTAGCGTCTCCATCTACCACTTCTTTAAGTTGTTTAATGTATTCTTTAACAACTGTTTTGTTAATTTTAGAACTGGTATCTTCACCCGTAATTTCAACAAAAAGAGAAAAATCTACCTTGCCTCTTACTAAGTGTTTTGCAATTAGTTTTCTAATGTCTAATTCTTTTGCTCTATACATGGAAGGCATACGAGCGTTGAGGTCTAAACTTTTACTATTTAGAGATTTTAATTCTATAGAGATTTTTTTTGTTGGGAGCTGAAGAACAGATTTCCCATAACCTGTCATGGATTGTATCATTAAAACGTTGCGATTAAAGTTGCGCAAAGGTACAAAATTGAATGGTTTAATTTTTTGATTAAAAAGTTTAGAAAGGATTGACGTGTCCTAGTGTAGTTTTATAACTTTGCAATTCTTATTAGAAATAAAAAAATATGTACAAAAAACAGTTCGAAATTCGTTGGAGTGATGTAGATGCTAATGGTCATTTAGCTAATTCTGCTTATACTAATTTTATGAGTCATGCTAGGATGTCTTTCTTTTCTGAGCAAGGATTTTCTATGGCAGAAATTATGAAATATAATGTTGGTCCTGTGGTGTTTTATGAGCATATGTACTATTTTAAAGAATCATTTATTGGAACGCCAATTACAGTAACCATAGAAGTGTCTGGTTTAAGTGAAGATGGTATGTTGTTTATGTTTGAGCATAATTTTTACAATCATAAAGGTGAAAATTTAGCCTATTGTGAAATGCAAGGAGCTTGGATTGATTTAAAAACAAGAAAATTAACAGCGTTGCCTGCTCCTTTATTAGAATTGGCTCATAAATTCCCAAAATCAGATAGCTTTAAAGTATTGACCAAGGAAGATACACGTAAGCATGGAGTAAGACCTAAACCAATGGCTATGTAGAATGTTATTTAAACGGCTTATGCTGTTTAAAAGATTTTATGTGCACATTCTTTATAAACTGTTTTAATACCTGATTAGGTAAGGACTGTTTATGTCTGCCATAGCAAGTTAATACCATTGGCTCGGCTCCAAGAGTGCTTTTTATTTCAGAAGCAGTTCTGCCTAAGTTTATCTGATCAGACTTTGTTTCAATGCCAAGTCTTACATAATCGTTTAAAATTTTTGGGTAAATTGCAAATTCTTTGTTGTTAGAATAGTCAATGCCAATAAAGTGCGCATCGAGATGCGTTCTATTTTGCATCGCCGACAAAAAGCCAACTAATTGGTCTTCTAAAAAATAGCCTTTTACAATAAACTTTTCTTTAAATGCTTTTTTGAGATGCACATAGGTATCTAGATTTAAAATTTGTGCATTAAAGTCAGCATTATCAATGGTGTTATGATATAATTCTTGAAGCTGATTTTTGTGTTTTTGTATGTCTTCTTCAGAAAAAAATTGAGCTTTTAAGATTTCACTTTTAGCATCAGCTCGATTCGCTTTTACTCTGTATTTAGATTTTAGAGCGTTTTTGTAATCGTCGAAAGAATGCCATTCGGGTTTTAACGTAATAATCATGTTAGGCTCTACTTGCATTGCTGCATAATCGTAAGCTTCTAAATGATTGGTGATAGAAAGTGATGTGTTTTCAAAATCTTTAATAAAAATAGCTTTGATTTTTTTAACTGATTTTGAGAGTTGTTTTACGCCTTCAGCAATGGCCTTAAACGTTTCAACTTTATCTTCATTATCTTTTAAGAACGTCCCATATTCTCCACTCAAAAAGACATTACCACAAAAAAGTACTCTAATATGGTTATTGCAAAACATATTATTTACTACACGTCTAACTTTATTAGACATGGTGATGTTTTTGGTAATGGTTTCAATACCAATAGTTACAATTTGTGTATTGGCAAACGCAACGGCTTGTTCATCTTTTAAAATAAAAATATAATTAAATTCAATATCTGTATTTGCGATTTCAAACGCTTTTAAAAATTCTGGAGAATAATAAATATTTGTGCAACAGTTTAGGTTATTCCAATAGGCTATTGGAATACTATCGACGCTTTTAAATATTTCAGATTTTAATGACAAATTAAGTAACTTTTTTAGGCTTTTTAATCACTAGGTAAACACCTAGAAATATGATTATCATAGCTGTGATTTTAATAGTATCTATAAAATCGGCTCCCATGGCTAAGGCAAAAAGAGCGGCAATAGCTGGTTGAAGATAAATAAAAATGCCGACGGTAGATGCTTTAAGTTTATTAAGTGCTAAAGGGTTTAATAAATAAGTACCAAACGTAGCTCCAATAACAACAAATAGTACAGAAAAAGTAGTATATGGAGTAAAAGTATGCCATTGAACCTCTTGTAATTCGCTATATCCAAATGGTGTAAGGATTATTAATCCAAATAAAAACAACCATTTTATAAATGTAAAAGGATGATATTTAGCGGTTAATTTTTTAATTAAAATAATGTAAATACTATAGGATACTGCATTTAGAAAAACAAGTAAATTGCCTAAGGGGATATTGTCACCAACTCTTGAAGATTTACCATAAAGCGTTAACACCAGAGCACCTGCTAAACCTAAAATGACTCCTATTATTTTTAATTTTGTAACTTTTTCTTTTAAAATATAGGCAGATAATACAAGGATTATAATAGGTATAATCGTCATAATAGAAGACGCATGTATCGGAGATGTATATTCTAATCCTTTAAAAAAGAATAACATATTAATTACCACGCCAAAGAGCGAAGCAACCATGAGTTTTAGGTAGTCCTTTCTTTCTATTTTCTCTTTTGGTACAAATAGACTTAGAATCCAGAATAATATCGTTGCACCAATAACTCTCAGTAATACAAACCCAAATGGTTTAATGAAATTTTCATTCATCACTGTTTTGGCAATGGTATAATTGAGTCCATACAAAAGCTGAACCATAAAGAGCGCAAAAATCGCAAAACCTCTGCTATTCATGTATTGCAAGTTTTGCAGCCTCAACCGTTTTTTTAGAGTTGCCTATAAAAATCTGATTGTTAAATAAAACTACAGGGCGTTTTAAAAAGGTATAGTGTTCTAAAATGTAGTTTTTATAGTCTTCTTCAGATAGTGCTTTATCCTTTAAACCTAATTTTTTATATAGCCTTGCTCTTTTGCTGAATAAATTTTCGTAGCTATCTGTAAGTGCTCTCATCTCTTCAATTTGAGACTTAGTAATAGGTTCTGTTTTTATATCTTGAAGTTGAAATCCTTTAGGTAAATTCAGTTCATTAATAATTCGAGTGCAAGTATTACAATTGCTTAAGTAGTATATTTTGTTCATATCAGAATTCTATATAATTTTGAAATCTAACTTATACAAACTTTAGGAATTTAGCTTCAATGAAAAAGTTTGTATGAGTTCAATGCAAAGTAACCGTATTTAAAGGGAAATTTAATTACTTTTAAGAAAAATATCATTCTATGGATTATTACTCAATTGCAACCATTTTAGTTGTGCTATCTGCACTATTTGGTTATATAAATGTGAAGTTCTTAAAACTGCCAATTACCATCGGATTAATGGTCATTACTATCGTATTTACTGTAGTTTTGGTTGGAATTGCGCAATTTGATGATACGCTATTGATACAAGAACGAGAATTTATAGCAATGATAGATTTTGAAACGGTTCTGCTTGATATTATGCTAAGTTTTCTGCTTTTTGCAGGTGCTCTACATACCAATTTTAATCAGCTTAAAGTGCAACGAGGACCTATTTTAGCTTTTGCTACCTTGGGTGTTTTGGTGTCTACATTTTTAGTTGGTATTGCCATGTTTTACGTGTTAAAATTAATGGGCTTAGATGTAGATTTTATCTATTGCTTATTATTTGGTGCTTTAATTTCACCTACAGATCCAATTGCAGTGTTGGGTATTTTAAAAAAGGCAGGTGCACCAAAAAAGTTAGAAACTAAAATTGTAGGAGAATCATTATTTAATGATGGAGTAGGAGTTGTAGTGTTCTTAACCATTTTTGCAATTGCTGCTAAACCAGATGCAGCTATTGAGTTTACTGATATTGCAACTTTATTTGGTCAAGAAGTTATTGGTGGAATTATATTAGGTCTTTTTCTGGGTTGGGTAACTTACCGTTTAATGAGATCTATTGACAATTACGAAATCGAAGTTATTCTAACGCTTGCAACGGTAATGGGTGGTACTATGTTGGCACATAAATTTCATTTATCTGCGCCATTGGCTATGGTAACAGCTGGACTAATCGTTGGGAATGATACCGTAAGAAATTCTGCAATGTCTGAAACTACAGAGCTTTATGTAGATAAGTTTTGGGAACTTATAGATGTTTTATTAAACACTATTTTGTTTGTAATGATAGGTATGGAAATGCTAATTTTAACCTTAGAGGGTAAATTTATTTATGCAGGTTTATTGGCAATTCCTATTATATTACTGTGTCGTTATATGTCGTTGTGGCTACCTATTAAATTCTTTTCAAAACGTTTAGATTTTGTGCCTAAAACAAACTTAATTATGACTTGGGGAGGATTGCGAGGAGGAATTTCAATTGCATTAGCTTTAAGTCTTACTAAAGATATGCACAGGGAATTATTTTTAGTAATTACTTATGTTGTAGTTGTTGTCTCTATAGTTGGTCAAGGTTTAACCGTTGAGCCGTTTATAAAACGATTAACAAGAAGCACAAAGAATTAATGAACTTTGAGGTAAGACTCACATTCTGAAAATGGAATTACAAATTCTGTGTAGCCTTGGTCGTAAGAAGCAACCTCATAAACATTGTAAAGTAATACCAAACCATCTTCGCTAAACCCTATGTTTTCAGGTAAATGAAAAGGTTCTCCAAAAAAGAAATCTTCTATTTTTAAGTTATCCTCTTTGGTTTCTAGTGATTTTATAAAATGGTTTTCTGCCAGAGTTTTAAAACTTTCTATGTCTTTAATAATTGCGTCTTGATTTAAAACCTTACCCGTTTTGGCATCTAAATTTAGAAATTGTATTTGGTCACTGCCATGTGCTCCACCTTTAAATTCATAAGTACTAATGGCAATGGTAATAACCTCTTCAGATTGATACGTTAATTCTGTTTCAATTTGAAGTTCCCATACTGGTTCTGATTCCTCTGAGAATTCATTTTTGAAGTTAAGGTATTCTGTATTAAAAGCTTTTAAAACGTCTTTTAATTCATTAGTGTTTTCAGCTGAGCTTAATGCTTCAATAATTGTATTTTCAACATTTGAATTAATAGTTTTACTAAGCGTGCTAGTTCCTTTAGCTTTACTGTAAGTTGCTGAAATTTGAGCTTCATAAGCAACATCAACATCAACAGTTTCGAATATTGCAGGTTTGAATTCCGAATTGCAAGAAGCTAATACAATTAAAAAGGCGAAAAAAGAGATTATTCGTTTCAAAATAGTTGAGGTTAAATTATCAGACAATAAAGGTATTATATTGATTTGAATAGAACGAATTATCCATTAAATTTGTTGTGTTTCCAATGCAATAATTCATTTAATTATTTATCATGAAATTCAATACAAAAACGATACATGGAGGTCAAAAACCAGATGCTGCTTATGGCTCGGTTATGCCACCAATTTATCAAACCTCCACTTTTGCACAATCTACTCCTGGTGGTCATAAAGGCTATGAATATTCGCGCTCAGGAAATCCAACACGTCATGCTTTAGAAAATGCTTTTGCAAGTATTGAAAATGGTAATTATGGATTAGCATTTGGTTCTGGTTTAGCAGCCATAGATGCAGTTTTAAAGTTATTGAAATCGGGTGATGAGGTGATTTCTACAAACGATTTATATGGTGGTACGTATCGATTATTTACTAAAATATATGAGGATTTTGGTATAAAGTTCCATTTCATTGGTATGGAAAATGCAGAACGTATAGAGGATTATGTCAATAAAAACACAAAACTAATTTGGGTAGAAACACCAACAAACCCAATGATGAATATAATTGATATTGTAGCAACAGCAAAAATTGCAAAGAAGCATAACGTATGGCTTGCAGTTGATAATACTTTTGCAACTCCGTATTTACAGCAACCTTTAGATTTAGGTGCAGATATTGTAATGCATTCGGCAACTAAATATCTTGGTGGTCATAGTGATTTAGTTATGGGAGCTTTAATTGTTAAAGATAAAGAATTGGCAGATCGATTATATTTTATTCAAAATGCTAGTGGTGCTGTTTGTGGACCTCAAGATGCATTTTTGGCTTTAAGGGGAATTAAAACGTTGCATTTACGTATGCAACGACATTGTGAAAATGGAAAAGCAGTTGCATTATATTTAGAAAGTCACTCTAAAATTGAAAATGTGTATTGGCCTGGACTTAAAAATCATCCTAATCATCTTATTGCAAAATCCCAGATGAATGATTTTGGTGGTATTGTATCTTTTACAACCAAAGGCAATAATTATGATGAGTCAATTAGAATTGTAGAAAACTTAAAAATCTTCACACTTGCTGAATCTCTTGGAGGTGTAGAGTCGTTAGCTGGTCATCCGGCAAGTATGACGCATGCAAGTATTCCTAAAGAAGAACGCGAAAAAACTGGAGTTGTAGATTCCTTAATTAGACTAAGTGTTGGGATTGAAGATGAAGCAGATTTAATTGCAGATTTAAAACAAGCCATAGGCTAATGCACTAATCTCTCTCAAATACACAAAAAGACCAAATCGTAAGATTTGGTCTTTTTGTGTATTGTATAGTTTGTAAGTCTAATCTAAGTAGTAAATGTAACCAAAGTTTAACCATACCATCCAATCATTTGCTTTATTTGAAGCAAGTTGGTGATCTAAACCATCTGTTTTATCACTAAAAAAGTATTGCCATCTTAGGTCTATCATTAAATCTGAAAGAATCGTTAACTTGTATCTTGTACCTATACTTCCAACTACAGACCAAGCTGAGCCACTATCATCACTTATTGATCCAGGTTCCCATGCTGAGTAAAAATTACTAGGGTCCTCAATATCACCAATGTTATTTATATTAGAAAAATCTGAACTGACATAATTAGTATAAACACTTGGGTTATAAGAAACGTAATGAGCGCCTAAACTTGCAAATGGAGCAAAGGAATAAACACCTGCAGAAAATTCTCTGATACTTCTAGGAAAAAACTCTAATTGCATTCCAATATCCCAGTTTTGAGCTTCACCAGTATGACCTCTTAATCTGTTCGCATTTTCAGATGTTTTGTCAGGTTCTACCCACTCACCAAAATGTTGAAGCTTAGTTTTATTCCAAGCAATTTCACTTCTTAATTTGAAGTGATCATTAAAGTATTTATCTGTAGTATAACAATTACAGTCTGCACGATATGCAAAATTGATGTAATGTATAAGACCGATACCAATACCTGTATTTCCAGAATTGGTTTCTAAATCAGAGCGAACTCCAAAATCAGATTGATATGCTATAGGACCAGCAATTATGCCTACTTCGTGAGAAAAGCCTAATTGTGAATAGCTAAATTGCACAGATAAAAGTAGTGCAAATGGAATGATTAGTTTTTTTATATCTAGTATCATGTAACTTTAAAATTGAGACTCTTGCCGAGCAAATATATAAAAACTCGACGAACTACAAAATAAAACAGACAAAATGCACACTTTATTATTCTTTAAAGAAAAGGATTAATGTTGATTTTGAAAAATAAAAAAGAAAAAAATAAAAATTAATCACTTATTTTTGTGGATAATTTATATTTACATCCAATATATTATAATTTTCTAAATTAAAGTAAATTAAAATGATTTTTGTGTAAAAAAACTTATATAAAAAGATTTTAACAAAACAAAAAATAAATTTATGAAAGGTAAAATAGATGCTTTTTTAAATCTAGTAAAGGAAAGAAATGGACAAGAGCCTGAGTTTATGCAAGCCGTTGAAGAGGTAGCAGAAACTGTAATTCCATTTATTGAGAACAACGTTAAGTATAAAGACAAAATGTTGTTAGAGCGTATGGTAGAGCCAGAACGCACGATAATATTTAGAGTGCCTTGGATTGATGACAAAGGTAATACCCAAGTAAATAGAGGGTTTAGAATTGAATTTAATTCTGCTATAGGACCTTATAAAGGAGGGCTGCGTTTCCATCCATCTGTAAACTTAAGTATTTTAAAATTTTTAGGTTTTGAGCAGGTATTTAAAAATTCTTTAACGACGCTTCCGATGGGAGGAGGTAAAGGAGGTTCTGATTTTAATCCTAAAGGAAAATCAGATAATGAAGTGATGCGTTTTTGTCAGAGCTTTATGAATGAACTTTTTAGACATATTGGACCAAACACGGATGTTCCTGCTGGTGATATTGGTGTAGGTGGAAGAGAAGTGGGCTATTTATTTGGTCAGTACAAAAGATTACGTAATGAGTTTACTGGAGTATTAACAGGTAAAGGCATGTCTTTTGGTGGTTCGTTAATAAGACCAGAAGCAACAGGTTATGGTAATGTGTATTTTGCTAAAAACATGTTAGCAACTAAAAATGATAGTTTTAAAGGAAAAAATGTGGTGATTTCTGGTTCAGGAAATGTAGCACAGTATGCTGCTGAAAAAACTATAGAATTAGGTGGTAAAGTATTAACAATGTCTGATTCGTCTGGTTACATACTAGATAATGACGGTATTGATGCTGAAAAATTAGCTTTTATTATGGAGCTAAAAAATGTGAAGAGAGGACGAATTTCTGAATATGCAGATAAGTTTTCATCAGGTACGTTTTATGAAGGTGAAACTCCATGGAGTGTCAAGTGTGATATTGCACTTCCTTGTGCTACACAAAATGAATTAAATGAATCGGATGCTAAAAAATTATTAGGTAATGGTTGTATCTGTGTAAGTGAAGGAGCAAATATGCCATCAACACCAGAAGCAATCCATGAGTTTCAGAAAGCAAAAATATTATTTGCACCTGGAAAAGCATCTAATGCTGGTGGAGTTGCAACATCTGGTTTAGAGATGAGTCAAAATTCATTGCGTTATAATTGGACACGAGAAGAAGTTGATGCGAAGTTAAATCAAATTATGAATGATATTCACGCAGCATGTGTTGAGTATGGATCTGACAAAGATGGTTATGTAGATTATGTACAAGGGGCAAATATTGCTGGTTTTGTAAAAGTTGCAGATGCTATGTTGGCTCAAGGTGTCGTTTAAATAAATCTTTTTTACTAAAATATAAGCTTCTGTGTTTTTCACAGAAGCTTTTTTATTGACTTAATATATGATAACTACTATATTATCGTTACTATTAAATATCTTTGACCAAACTTAATTTTCTAATGCGCAACACGGTTTTAAAAATTTTTATTCTACTATTTGGGCTTACAACTTCTGGATATAGTCAAGATTTCTCTGCACTTTGGCAAGCTCATTATTCATATAATAATATTGTAGATGTTGTAAGTGGTGGAGATAAGATTTATGCAGCGGCACAAAATGCCGTGTTTGAATATGATATATTAACAGGTCAACTAAAAACTATTACAACTGTAGAGGGTTTATCTGGAGAACAGATTACTACGATTTATTATAGTGAGATATACCAATATTTATTGATTGGCTACGAAACAGGATTAATTGAGGTGTTTTCAGAAACTGACGATGAAGTTTTAACTGTAGTTGATATTTTAGATAAACAAAATATTACTCCGGTTAATAAACGGATCAATCATTTTTTTGAACATGAAGGGCTTGTTTATATATCTACAGATTATGGTGTTTCTGTTTATGATCTAGAACGCTTAGAGTTTGGTGATACTTACTTTTTAGGTGATGGTGGTGCTCAAATAACAGTAAAGCAGGTGTCCATTTTAAATAACGAAATTTATGTGGCTTGTTTAAATAGCAATGGTGTAAAAAAGGCAGATTTAAATAATCCTAATCTTATTGACTTTCAGCAATGGGAAACAGTTATTCTTGGAGATTATTATACTATCAATGCCATTAATAATAAATTATATACAGTACGAAGTAATAAGGTTCTTTATGAAATAAATGGAGCATCTATAAATACATTGTTTACATTGCCATTATTACCTTTAGATGCAGATACTTCTAGTTCTAACCTTGTTTATTCAACTTCAAACACTATTTATGTTTATAATGAAAACTTAAATCTTGTGAGTAGTTTTCAACCTACAACAGATTTTTCTACCGTATTTACATCAGCAATTACATTAGACGATACAATATATATTGGTACAGAGACCTTAGGTGTGCTAAGTCATTCTATTTCTAACAGTAGTGGTTATTCTGAAATTCTACCAGAGGGACCTTTGTTTAATGAAACATTTAGACTTAATGCCGAAACTGACATTGTATGGACAAGCTTTGGTGACTATACAGAGTCGTTAAATCCTTCTCCAGCGCGTCAAAGGGGATTGAGTTATTATAGAAATGAGACTTGGCAAAGTATCCCGTATGAGAATTTGTTAAATGCAAAAAATCTTAATAGTATTTCCGTAAACCCATTTAACCTCAGGCAAATTTTTGTGAGCTCATTTCAAGATGGACTTCTAGAAATTAATAATCGGGAACCTATTATATTGTTTAATGAAAACAATAGTGGTCTAGAATCTATTATAGGTAGCACAAGTCTAAGAGTATCAGCTTCTACTTTTGATAGAAATGGCCTTTTATGGTCTTTAACTGCACGAGCTCCCAATCCTTTAAAATCTTATGATCCAAATACTGGAAATTGGCAAGGTTATGATTTTTCAGACATTATACAAGATATAACAAATGGCGAATTTGGTTTTTTTGACATTGCAATCGATGATAATGAAACCAAATGGATTGGGTCATATAAAAATGGATTAATGGCTTTTAATGAAAATATAAGTAACAATCCATTAAGGAATATAATTTCAGAAGAACAGAATTTACCATTTCCTAGAGTAACTTCTTTAGCTGTTGATAATAGAAACCAACTTTGGGTAGGTACATTTTCTGGATTAAGAGTGCTTTATAATACTTCTGGTTTTTACGAAGATAATAACCCTACGTTGAGTTCAATTATAATTTTAGAAGATGGTATTGCTAAAGAATTATTAGAAAGCCAGACCATTACAGATATAGAAGTAGATGGTTCTAATAATAAATGGATTGGTACTGTAGATTCTGGAGTGTTTTATTTTTCGCCAGATGGGCAAACAACGATATATCATTTTACTAGTGATAATTCACCTTTACCTTCAAATAGAATTAACGATATTTCAATTGATTCTGAAAATGGATTGGTATACATAGCTACAATTAAAGGGTTATTATCTTTTAAAGCTGGTGGTTCTAAACCCGGAGAAACTTTGGAAGATGCTTTTGCGTACCCTAATCCAGTAAGACCAGAGTACAATATTCTTGGTTCTAATGATCTTAATGACATTAATAAAGGAGTAAAAGTAAGTGGGCTTACCGAGCGTGTTAATATTAAAATCACAGATATAGAAGGGAATTTGGTAGCAGAAGCACAGTCTAATGTGAATTTAAGATCTTCAAATACTAATTATAATTTTGCTATAGATGGTGGTACAGCCATTTGGAATGGTAAAAACTTTTCTAATTCTATAGTGAGATCTGGTGTGTATTTAATTATGATTTCAGATTTAGATTCTTTTGAAACTAAAGTGCTAAAAGTTCTTATAATAAGATAAATATGCGCGCTAAAAACAATAGCATTGTTCTTTCAAAATTAAAATATAGAGATTACGACCTAATTGTTAAGTGTTATACAGAAGAGCGAGGAATTGTTAGTTATATGCTAAGAGGTGTTTTAAAGTCTAAAAAAGGATTGTCTAAAACGGTGTATTACCAAGCTTTATCTCAGATTCAAATTGAAGAAAATTACAAACCCAATCAATCTCTACATTTTATAAGTGAAGTAAAATTTAACTACATCTATAAAAGTCTTCACACTAATATTTATAAAAGTGCTATTGTACTGTTCTTGTCCGAAATTCTTTCAAATGTTTTAAAAGAGGAGGAAAAAAATAAAGATTTATTCCATTTTATAGAGGCAGCGCTTCAGTATTTAGATAATGAAGATCAATTTTCAAATTTTCATCTATTATTTTTATTGAAGTTAACTCGTTATCTAGGCTTTCAACCTGAAAATTTAAATAACGACTATCCGTATTTTAATTTAGAATCTGGAGTCTTTGAATCTTTAAACTACGGAATATACTCTATTTCTGGCGAAAATTTAACGCTGTTAAAACGCTTGTTAGGCACAAATTTTGATGCTTTAAATACTATAAAAATTAATGCAAAACAAAGGCAAGAGTTTTTAAATATGTTGTTGTATTATTTTGAGTTACATTTGGGAAGTTTTAAAAAACCTAAATCATTACAGGTGCTTAATGAGGTGTTTCATTAAGCCATATTTACCAAAATATTTTATTGAAAATGAGTTTGCAATTAAAGCGAAACATCGCATATAGTATTTTTTTAGTTCTTTTTTTACAATCGGTTTTTGGGCAGACTGTTACTGTTTTAGAAGAAGGAAGTCTTACACCAATTCCTGGAGTTGCACTCTATAACTTTAAGAAAAACAAAACGCAAGTAACTGATTTAAATGGTAAAGCGGCTTTGGGGATTTTCGACTTAAATGAAATCATCTTTTTTCAAAATTTTTTATACGAAAAACAAAAACTCACAAAAGCTGAAATTGCTAAAAATAACAATATCATTTATCTCGTTCCAAAGGTCGAAGGTTTAAAACAAATTGTCATTTCGGCTTCCAAATTTGAGCAGAATAAACGCGATATACCACAAACCATTGTAAGCATAGATGCCAAAGATATTGCATTGGTAAATCCTCAAACCAGCGCAGATTTATTAGAAAATACGGGTAATATTTATATTCAGAAAAGTCAATTGGGAGGAGGAAGTCCAATGATAAGAGGGTTTTCTACCAATAGACTTTTAATTACAGTAGATGGCGTACGCATGAATAATGCTATTTTTAGAGGTGGCAATCTTCAAAATGTCATCTCTATAGATCCTTTTGCAATTAAAAATACCGAAGTCACCTTAGGAGCAGGTTCTGTGGTATATGGCAGTGATGCTATTGGTGGAGTGATGAGTTTTTACACCAAAAAACCACAATTATCTTATAAAGACGATTTGTATTTAAGTGCAAATGCCTTGGTAAGGTATGCTAGCGCTAGCGAAGAAAAAACAGGTCATTTTGATGTGAACTTAGGTTATAAAAAATGGGCATTTTTAACCAGTGCTAGTTATACTAATTTCGATGATCTTAGAATGGGAAGTCATGGACCAAGCGATTACCTGAGATCAGAATATGTGGTGAGAGAAAACGGAGAAGATGTGATGGTTTCTAATTCTAATCCTTTAGTACAAACACCTACAGGCTACGACCAAATTAACTTAATGCAGAAAGTAAGGTATGAGCCATCCGATAATCTTAATTTCGATTTTGGAGTGTATTATTCTACAACTTCAGATTATTCTCGGTATGATAGATTAATAAGATATAGAGGCGATAATTTACGGTCTGCGGAATGGAATTACGGACCACAACAGTGGTTTATGGGAAATTTTCAATTGACTAAATTGAGCAGTAATTCTAACTTGTATGATAAAATTCAGACCACTTTAGCGTATCAAAACTTTAAAGAAAGTAGGGAAGATAGAGATTACCAGTCTGCCATACGTGAGGTAAGATCAGAATCTGTGGATGCTATCTCTTTTAATTTAGATTTAGAAAAGGACTTAAATAAGAAAACAAGTGTTTTCTATGGTTTGGAGTATCTTCATAATACCGTGGGTTCTAAAGGGCATGAAGAAAATATTGAAACCAATGAAACGGCTCCTAATGTCTCTCGGTATCCTGATGGATCTACATGGCAATCCATCGCTGCTTATGCAAGTTTAAAGCATAAGCCTAATGCTAAATTTGTGTTTCAAACCGGACTTCGATTTAATCAAGTGATTGCTAAGGCAGATTTTACAGCCAATAATGAGTTTTTAAACTTGCCTTTTAATGATGTAGAAATAAATACAGGTGCATTAACTGGTACAGCTGGTATTACGTGGTCACCAAGCGATATGATTCAATGGAAATTGAATGCTTCAACAGCGTTTAGAGCTCCAAACATAGATGATATAGGAAAGGTATTTGATAGTGAGCCTGGTTCTGTTGTAGTGCCAAATAAAGATTTAAAAGCCGAGTATGCCTATAGTGGAGAGCTAGGATTAAAACTGAATTTTGACAACAAAGTGGTTTTAGATTTAGCTACCTATTATACCTTTTTAGATAACGCTCTAATTAGACGAAATTATGAGATAAATGGAGAAACCGAAATTATGTATGATGGTGAATTAAGTAATGTTCAGGCGATACAAAATGCATCTAAAGCTTGGATTTATGGTTTTGAAGTTGGTTTAGAAGTCAATTTTTCCAAACAATTAAAATTAAAATCTCAATATAATGTCATTGGAGGTACAGAAGATAATGATGGAGTAGAGGAGCCTGTAAGACACGTTGCACCAAATTTTGGGCGTACACATGTCATCTGGAAAAAGAATAAACTTCAATTAGATGCCTTTGTTGTTTATAATAATGAACTTTCTAATAATCAATTGGCGGCTTCAGAGAGTTCTAAAGACTATATTTATGCTTTAGATGCTGATGGCAATCCATATGCTCCTGCATGGTATACATTAAATTTTAGAACACAATATCAGTACAATGATAATTTAACTCTTACAGCGAGCTTAGAAAATATTACCGACCAACGTTACCGACCATATTCTTCAGGGATTTCTGCTGCTGGTAGAAATCTTATATTGGCTTTAAAATATACCCTATAATAAAATTGTGTTTAAAGCATAGACCGAACATGATTGAGGTTGTTCGTTTAAAACAATCCTATTTTATTAGCTATTAGCCTTCAGGTTTGCCTAAATTATATTTAGTGCTGACCCGAGTATGACCCGAATGTAACCCGAGGTTACTCCGGGTTTAACCCGAACCAAACACGGGTGAACCCTTAGTTTAAGCCGTCTTAAAATAGCTTTAGAGTACTATATAGCCTTATGTAAAGTTTGCTTAAAATAAAAAAGCCTCATTTTACATGAGGCCTTTAATTTTATAGATGGTTATGATCTTACTGTTGTTTAATCGCTTTTTTGCTAATCACTTGTCCGTTAGATAATGTGATTTTTGCGATGTAAGCAGATTTACTGAGTTGAGACAAGTTGTAAACTTCGCTAGCACTGTTGCCTCTTAAGTTATAAACACGTCTTCCTAACATATCTATAATCTCAACATTAGTAATGGTGTTTTGATTAGAATTGAGCTTAAATTCTACATTACCATTTGTTAATTCAGTAATGGTAATACCGTTAGCATCGATTTGGTTGTCTTTTATAGAAAGTGTAGACGTTCTAAATACTATTTCAAAACGGTCGCTAAATATTCCAGCTTCTGAAGTAAAAGTATAGTCTGAATCTTTAAGACTATGAAAGGTGTTTAATAGATTGTCTTTTAAATAAATGTTATTGGCCGTGTAAAAATCACCTTCGAATTGCGCAATAGAAATTCTATATAAAGTTGGCACCGTTATAATGGTTTTAAATCCAACATGAATCACTTCATATGCATCTAGGCTAGACATGTTTTTTCCTTGAATAACAAATTCGTCATCCTCACCATCTAAAATCCTAGAATATATTGTTGCTGCATTTCCTGAAGAAAGATTTTCTTTTACATCATAAAAAGAGCCGTCATAGCTATCTGTTGCTCCATCAAGGTGTGCTACGGCAATTTGTTTTGCCACTCCATTATCTGAGTTTAAATTAAGCCATAATACGTTTCTTGAGTTGCCTGTGTTTTCATTTCTAAAGAATTGATCATTATTACCTGTAACTCGCATAGAGTTGTTAAAAGTAATATTCGTTCCAGATAAGGCTTCTATGAAAAATCCTTGTCCAGATGGTACAAAATCATTTGGTATCACACCATCTCCACCAGCTACATTTACACCACTTGCATTGATTATAGCGTAATCGGCTCCAGAAAAGTTTTGGCCTTCATTACCAGAAGCATTTGCATTTAATGGAGTGGCTTGGCTCCATAAATAGATATTGTCAGTAATACCAGTGTTAACCGTAAAAAACACATTGGCATCTATTGCACTTGGGTAAGGGTTACCAATAAAGTTCCAGTCGTTGTAGGTTCCAGCACTGTTATTAACAATTGTTGGAGTAAAAACACCATTGTTAAAAGGACCTACAAAAGGAAACTGTTGAGCCACAGGGAATGCAGGACCAAGAAGGCTTGGTGTAGCTGCGTAACCAATACCTGGAAGCATGGTGCCAGAGGCTATTTGCCAATCATCTCCATTATCATCGATATCATCTTGTCCTGGTGTAAAAGTACCAGTGTTATTAATTTCATCTAACAAATCAATAAAATTGGCAGCGTTAAACGTAAAACGTCTGGTGGGCTGTACTGTAGAAAAAACATTTTCTATGGTTTCATTAGCTACAGGTGAGCTCCAATAGGTGTAATTATAAGCGTCAGTTAAAACGGTAGTAAATTTTTGAACTGTGATAACACCACTACCGGTTACAGTAGCTAAATCATCTATTTGCACTACTGCACCATCGGTTTCAACTATAATATCACCATTAGCAACAATATCGTTTTCTATTTCGATAAACGTGTTATTTCTTATTTCTAAACTGAATCCTGTATTTACGGTTAAGCTGCACGCTCTAAAGCTTATTTCATCTCCTCCAACTGAGGTATCATAATTTCCGTTAATTATAGCTACTCTATCTAAGGCTGGTAAGGCAGACCAATTTGTACCATCCCAAATGGATACGCGTACATCTAGTTTTACAGCATTAGAGGCTTCAAAACACGTTGCCGTATCTTCTCTTAATTGGCAGTAATATTGATAACCATCTAAACTAGCTGTGTCTATGATATTTAACGTTGCTGTTTGTTGGCCACTGTAATTAGTGTCAGCAGGTAAGATTTCTGCCCAAGTTGAAGTGCCAGGCACATTATAAAACCATTGGTATGCTAAGTCTTGCGTATCTGCAGGAGTTGGACCTGTATAACCTTCGGTACCAGAAATAGTTAAACTTGCAGAAAAAGCACAAGCAAAAGCAGGTGCTATTGGCTGTAATGTTACTGTTGGAGGTACTCCGGTTGAAAAATCGAAAAGTCCAATATCTGAATAATCATTTCCGCTACAAGATGCAGCGCCTTCACCAACCCAATCAATAACTGTCCAATTACTAAGCTCTCCTAAGGTAAATGTTGGGTCAGGAAGTTGAGTAGCTGTATTTAAACGTCTAAAGTTAAAGCCTCTATCTCCAGTGATTATTGTAGAATCCATCCAATCATTATCTTGATAAACACCAAATTCATCAACTGTAGTGCCAGTGTTTACTAGTCTTATTACATCATGTTTATTTGTTTTTTTATTAATTCCACCACTAGAAAATTGAGCATTTGCACTAGACGCTAATTCACCAGAACCTCCTGTTACTCCTGTACATGCATTGGTTGAGGTTACAGGGCTTTGTCTACCTACAGCAATGACATAAGTAGTGCCATTTGGCATTATATAATTTTCTAAATCAAAAATATTGATTGCTGCTGCGGTTGCATCTCCATTCGCAATGACTTCAATAGAGTAGTTATCTATATTGATTGCAGTACCAGTACCATTGAATATTTCTACATAGCTAAGTCCACCATAGGTGGCATCGGTAATTTCACTAATAAATAAATCAGTTGGAACCACACCTGAATTTCCTTCACAACTCGTAATTTGTGAGTCTATAACAGTAAATGGTGTAGAAGCAGGGCAACCAAGACTGTCTGTAATTTCTAAACTACCACTTGTAGATCCTGCTGGTACCACAACTTCCATTTCTGTTGCAGATATATTAGTCACTGTTGCAGCTAAACCATTAAAAGCCGCTGTTGCAGTGAGCAAATTAGTGCCAATTACTGTTACTACAGTGTCTACAGGTCCTGATTCAGGACTAATAGTTATACTGCCAGCTGCACATGTACCTGTTCCACTCACTCCAAACGTATATGGGTTTTCGTCGCTATCATCATTAACAATAGTGATAGTGCCTGTTCTTGTGCCAAGAGCTGATGGTGAAAATTCAATATCAAAACCAACAATACCACCTGCTGCTATTACAATAGGTGCAGGATTAGTTGAAATTACAAATTCAGTAGGATTAGAAGATACTATACTCGTAATACTTAAATCGGCAGAACCCTCATTTCTAATATAATAGTTTTTTGCTGTGGCTGTAGATCCAACTTCAGTAGCTCCAAAAACAGTATTATTACCTGTATTAGCAGCATTTCCATTGGCTATAGAAGCAAACGTATTACGCTCTACATCTATTTCGTTAGCCGAGTAGGCACACAGATTAAATGTGCTAAAATCATTATTGTTATACTCCCAAACTCTTACGTAAAGCGTTGAACCAGGTGTTAAGCCACTAGCGCTAATCATAGACATATTTCCTGTGCCAGAATCATCATCACATGTTACTAGTGTTAATGCACCACAAGTACCTGTGTATAATGCCATGCCAGAATCTGTAATGCCGCCATTTTCAGAGGTTTCTACCGTTACCGCACCACTTGGTGGTACAACCAAATTAAACCAAACATCGCCACCTGAATAGGCGCCACAAAGCGGGTTTGCAATACCACTGTCGGTTGCGCTAACGTTGGTAAAGGATTGGTTAATACATGAACTATTTACAGGTATAGTTAAAGAGGTTGAACAATCATCGTAAAAATCGTTATCGGTTATGGTTACCGTGTGTGTTGTATTCGTACCTAAAATTGCAGCATTACCTCCCGATGGGTTGATAAGGTTTAGAACGACTGTTTCATCAGACTCTATAACGCTATCATCATTACTGATAAATATAGTTATACATTGATCTGCAGTACTAGCAGCAGGAAATGTTAAAGTATAAGGAAAACTGATTGCTGCAGGTGTACCCGCTCCATCATCATAATCCGTACCATTAGTAGCTGTACTAGCACCATCTAATGTAATATCAACAGTTGTGGCATTGGTTGCTGACTCATTAGCGATAGAGGCACAAACATCAACAAAAACTCCATCTTCAGTTATAGTTGAAGTTGTAGATGTAAATGCAACAATGGTATCTGAAACAACAGATGAGCAAGAATCACCGCTTAGTATAATATCATCTACATAATAATATTCACTGCCATCTAATCCAACGGCTCTAAGTCTGACCTTTATTTGTGTTTCTGTATCAGCAATATTTACTAACCACGGATTAGATGCTACTGTTGTAGGATTAGATGCATTTGTATCACCCATATTAAGACCTGCATTACTGTATCCATCTACTAATTTTTCGGAGCCTGTACCTGTCCAAGTGCTGCCATTATCATAAGAAATATCTAAAAATAGATCTTCGTTACTGTCAGCTCCAAAAGATGCAAAAGCTACGCTAAGAGTTACATTAGTAATAGCACTTATGTCAATATTTTCAGTAGTGAGGTTATCACTATTTTCTAGTCTGTATGAAGACGTACCAAAATATTTATTCGTTGTAGAGGTTACAGTGCCTCCACCTGTATATGTAAAGTTATCAGATCCTTCAAAAGATAAGGTTTTAAAAGCGCCAACAAACCCATCATCATCTGTTATCTCTAAAGTAGTATCACTTTGAGATCCAGCAGTTGCTGAATCACCACCTGCAACATTTTGTATCTGAAACGTGTAATTTGTACTATCAGCACAATTGGTGTTGTCTGCAATATTAACCGTAACACATTGTTGTGCACTACTATTTGCGGGAAATGTAATGTTTTGGGTTGTGTAAGATAAGTGTGGAGCAGTACCAGATGTTAGTACTACTTGTGCCGTAGTAGCTGAGGATGCACTTTCATTTATTATATCTACACATAGATTTACAGACGTACCATTTTCAGTTTCAGAATATGTGGCCGATGTAAAGTTTAGTGTGGTATCTGTAGAGGCTAAAATCCCTTCAATTTTAGCATCATCTATAATCCAAGTTTCATTTCCTGAGTTATTTTCAAAGCGTATTTTTATTTTAAGGTTAGCAACACTAGGTAAATCTGTAATAATAATTTCGTTTATTCCTGAAGCACCATCGCCTCCTGCTACAGATGTAAGGTAGCCGCTTGGGTTATAAGTGTTAGTTTCTGTAGAACCTTGGCCAAAATGCCATAATGCGTTAGCCGTACTCCAACCATTTACCTCTGCTTGTTGCGTCCAAGTGCCTCCTCCATCGTCACTAACGTCTACTATAACATAGTCACTGCTATCTGCACCATTTCCGCTTGAACCTCCAAAAGAGGCTAGTTTAACAGAAAATTCAACATTTGTATATAATGATGTATTCACATTGCTAAATTCAATGGTCTCAGTACCATCTGTAACTTTTCGACCTTGAGAGCCACTTACAAAGTTGTTTTCTCCACTTGGAAAAGGGCCTGTCCCAGTGGCAACATTACCACCAGTATAAGTCATTGTTGGAGTCGCAGGTGTAGTTTCAAAATCTTGTATACCAATAGTAGTTTGCCCATAAGAAATAAAGGCACAAGAAAAGAGTAGGCATGTTAGTAAGTAGTTCTTAATCATAGGGATAAATTAAGGGGTTAACCGCCTACAAAGATATACTAAAAACATTGTAGGTCAGGGTGTTGTAAGTTCTATTTTTATTAACAAATTGTTAAGTTTCAATTTATTTTTTCGATTAAATACGTTTTTAGACGATTAAGTGTTTAAACTATTCGATAATAGGATATTTTCTTCACCTCTTTTTGGCTTTTAAGTCAATTTTTGATGGTATTCTATTGTATTTTTGACGTAATGAATTCACATAAAACCTATACTGTTGCCGAAGCGCAAAATAAATTGGAAAGCTATTGTGCCTACCAAGAACGTTGCCATAAAGAAGTGCGACAGAAGCTCAGAGATATGAAAATGATTCCTGAAGCTATAGATATGATTATGGTGCATTTAATTGAGCATAATTTTTTAAACGAAGAACGTTTTGCTAAAGCTTTTGTTAGTGGGAAATTCAGAATTAAAAAATGGGGAAAAAACCGTTTGGTTAGAGAACTGAAATTTAGAGAGATTTCTAAGTACAGTATAGATACTGCTTTAAAAGAAATAGATTTAGATGATTATTATAAGACTTTAGATGAATTGGTGCAAAAACGTACAGCACAAGTTAAAGAAACTAACATCTACAAGAAAAAGAAAAAAGTGGCAGATTACCTACTGTATAGAGGTTGGGAGTCGCATTTAGTTTACGAAAAAATGAACGAATACATTACATAAAAAAAGCCTTTTCAATTCTGATAACTACCAGAGGAAAAGGCTAAATTGTAACTAAGTATTGTTTTTTTATAAGTTAAAAACAGCACCAAGATTAAGTGTAAATTGATTATGAATATCAATTGGTTCATCATTATCATATTTAGCTAAAGGAAAATTAGCTTCGGTGTAAACACCAAATCCTTCAGAAAAGAAATAACGAGCACCTAGATGTCCACCAAAGTTTTTAAGGCTAAGATTTAAACCAGGATAAAAATCGAAATTATCATCGATAGCAATAACATTACCTAAATTAGCATTGAATCTTGCTTTTAAATCAAAACGGTCACCAAAATCAAGATCTTCAATACCATCTGCACCTCCTAAAGAATAAGAAGACGATACACCAACAGAGATGTTTTCACCTAAACCGTGATCGAAGCTTACATTAATTCCTGTAGCAGAATCTTGGATATTAGCACCAACTTGAAATTTCTGATCTCCTTTACCTTCAAAAGCTTGGGCATTACTAAAACTAAATGCTAGTAAAGCGACTATTAATAAAATATTTTTCATTTATTCATTTTTTAAAATCTTTGCAAATATACAAATAGAATTCTTATATGTGTCAGAATAATAGTCCAAACGAGAGGTGTTTATGGTACACGTCTATCTTCAATAATTAAAATTTACAACCATTTTGTTTCTCGTGAGGTAGCATCTAAAATATCTACATGTAAAATGGATGCTATTTGTTTTGCTTTTGAGAACGCGTCATCTACGTTTTTAGAATCGTAAATCTCTATTTTCTGATTGGTGTTATAAAAAAGGTTGACCTTAACTACGGCATTTGATACATTGGCGCTTGCACTTGCAGCCCAAACCGTTGTAGTTTCTGTAGTTTTAAAGACAGAGATATACTCTATTTCTGGAAGCGGTTGCCATTTTCCTACAGTAATCCCAAACAGAGATTTAATATTTCTGTATGTCTTGTTATCGTAATCTAACTCTACACCATCTTGTATTAGTAAATAGATGCCTATAAATAGTGGTACTAAGCCTTTAATATCTTTTATAATGCTTATGACACCAACAATTAAAGCAAAACTACCTACTATGTATTGCCAAGCTAAATTTTTTCTTTTAAATTTAAATGTGTTCATCGCTTATATTAAAATGTAAAAAGTCCATTCTTTTAAAAATGGACTTTTTTAGTTTTAATTAGTCTTTAGATGTTTCAATCTTAGCATCTTCAGCTTCAATTTCCTTTTTATCTTTTCCTTTTAAATACTCTGGTAAATCCATACCAGCCATATTAAACATTTCTTGTAAAGGTGGTACTGATTTGTACATGCCAGATAAGAAATTAGCAGTAGACGATTTTCCGTCTTTACTGTTTCCTCCATTATCCCAAACGGTTACTTTATCAATTTTAATGTTCTTAATAGCATCGGCTTGTGTTTTTACAAGTTCTGGTAATTTATCTGCAATTAATAATAATACAGCGTCTCTACTGTTGTTTCCGGCAGCTTTAACGATTTCTTGTAAACCAGCAGCTTGTTTTGTTAAGACTTCAAACTGTCCTTGCGCTTCTGCTTGTGCTTTAAATAATATTGCATCTGCTTCTCCTTTTGCACGTCTTCTAATACGCTCAGCTTCTGCTTCTGCATCAATTTCAACTTTACGTTTATCAATTTCCGCAGGTACAATAACATCAGCCATTTGAGAAGAACGCTCACGCTCTGCTCTCGCTGTTTCTGCTTCTTGTTCTGCAGCATAAGATTCTTGCAAGGCTTTTGCACTTTGTACTTTTTCTGATGCAATTGCTACACGTTCTGCTTCTGCTTCACGTTGACGACGTAACGAATCTGAATTAGCAACGGCAATTTTTGCGGTGTTTTCACCTTCTACGGCTTGTGCGTTAGCTGCAGCAACTTGGGTTCTTTCATCTTGTACCGCATTAGCTTCACCAATAGATCCATCTCTTGTTTTCTCTGCAACCGATTTACGTGCTGCGTTAATAGCGTGAGCTGCAGCTTCTTTACCAAGTGCTTCAATATAACCAGACTCATCAACGATATCTGTAATGTTTACGTTAATTAGTTTTAAACCTACTTTCTTTAATTCTGATTCTACAGACTGAGAGATGTTAGTTAAGAATTTGTCTCTATCATTATTAATTTCCTCAATATCCATTGATGCAACCACTAAACGTAATTGACCAAAAATAATCTCTTGAGCCAATTCTTGAATTTCATTTTGTCCTAAGCCTAATAAACGCTCTGCTGCGTTTTGCATAATACCTGGTTCTGTAGATACACCAATAGTAAAACGTGATGGTACATTAACTCTAATGTTTTGTTTAGATAAGGCGTTTACTAAATTTACTTCGATAGAAATTGGCGTTAATTCTAAGAATTCATAATCTTGAATTACAGGAATGATAAAAGCCGCTCCACCATGGATACATTTGGCAGACTGACCGCCTCCAACTTTTCCGTAGACCACTAAAATTCTATCAGATGGACAGCGCTTGTAGCGTTTTATTAAAATAATTAAGGTAACAACAATAAATAAGGCAACGAAAATCAGTAGCATTGGTCCGCCAAGACTTTCTACATTAAAATTTTCTTGAATGGTTAGTAAGTGCATAGTTTATAAATTAGAAGGATTAAATTTTAGTTATAATAGTTTCTTTTGAGCGGTGTTACTCAATAATTTTTCATTTTCAGCTTTTGATGGCTCAATGGGTTTTCTTGTTTGGTCAACTATAAGAATACCGTTAGAGGTGATATCCACGACTTTTACAATAGTACCCGTTTTTAGTTCGGATAATGAATCTGTAAGAGCATCTAATTCTCTCAAAGTACCTTGAACGCTAATACTCACTTTTCCCATCTTAGAACGGTCTGCTCCAATGGTTAAATAGACTTCGCCAACAGCATCGAGGGCATTTTTATAATTTAGTGTGCCACTGTCTGATAATTTGCTAATAAAGAAAAATAATGCAGCCATAATGACCATCATTAATAAACCGCTTATTATTGAAATGATAATAGTTAATGGTGTTGAGAGGCCAGAATCTATACAAGCAATGCCACTCCAGCCAAAAATGGTAAAAAAGCCAACAAGATTTTTAAAGGATATAAATTGAAATCCTGCTTCTACATCTGCATCAATATCATCAGCGTCACCACCAACAAAAGCCAATATCATAACCACAGAGAAAATTAGTGAGCCAATAATAGCAACTAACCAATATACCTTGGATAGAAATTCTAAATTTGAGAACCATTCTGCCATAACGAGTCGTTTTAATTTGAGATTATAAATATACGACCATTGTAAGAGTTTCACCTCTTTTTTTGAAAGTAAGTCAGACCAAATTTAACCAGCAGATAGACGTTTTAAGTCTCAGTTTTTAGCCTCGTTTGAATTTTAATAATTCAAGCTTGGAGTCATAATTGTAATTTGATGGTTATTGAAGTACGGTCGTTTTTATACTATTTGGAGCCTCAAAAAAGTTTTGAGATTTAGACCACTTTCAATATATAGGTAGTTATTGTAAGTGGATTGTTACAAAAATTTTGAAAAATATTTAGTGAACACTCTTAAAGTGGACTGAAAGGGGCAATTCTAAGATTGCGTATTTGGTTCTCGATACGATTTTATCCCGAAGGTTTTCGGGATAAAATCACTCGAACTGACGTTTGTTTGTTGTTAGGATTCCTTTTTTTAAAGGAATTTGTAACGCAAGCCAAATAAGACATTGCTTGGTGGCATTGGTGTAAAGCCAGATTCAATATAATCGGCATCAAAAATGTTATTTGCCGTTACGGATAATTCCATTTGTTTCAATTTCATAATTATTGAAGCGTCCCAAACATTGTAGGTTTGTCCTGTGGTACGTTCGGCATATTTGTAAACAATGCTTTGACTAATATTTTTAAACAATTGCGTGCTTAATCTGGTAGTGTAATGATGCTTTAAGGTGTTTAAAGCATAACGCGATAATTCTTCGTTTTGTTCTAAAATATCATCCTCCAAATACGCATAGCCAAAAGCTAGGGTTTGGTTAAAAGTGTTGAGTTTAAAATTGTAAGCCACATCGAGCTCTAAACCTTTAGTATTTACTTCTGCAATATTTGTTGCTGTATAAATTTCATCTACGGTGTTTGGTCTTATATAATCTATAAGGTTTGTAGCATCTCTATTAAAAACAGAAAGACTTGCTTTAAATTTTTGATTGTAGTATTTAATACCAATTTCTTGAGCAAAGGCTTCTTCTGGCTTTAAGTTTTCATTACCATTGGTTCTTGGATCGCTGTAATATAAATCGGTGTAGGTTGGAATTCTATACGTAAAACCAATATTTCCGTACGCTTTTAAGTTATCAGTAATATCAAATCCAATATCTAATCCTGGGAATCTATTAAATTTAAAATCCGAAAAATAGGTCAGGGCAACGCCTGGAGTAATATCTAAACGGTTATCAATAAATTGAAAACGATGTTCTAAAAATATAGTGGTCATAAATCGGTTGCGATTGCCTAAATTATTACTGCGTAAATAGGTTTTAGAGAGGTCTATCCCAAAGCCTGTAACACCCACTTTTGATGTATATGACGCATTGGCTTCCGCTCCAATTTTATTTGAAATATGAAAGTTTCTAAAAAAGTTAGGTTCAAAACGTTTTAATAGAAACATGTCTTGGTTGCGTTTCCAATACACACGTGGTTGAATTTTGAATTTCTCAGATTGAAATTTTGTGGTGAATGCAATTAAACTGTTTTGTGTCTCTTCGTATTCGTTGTAATTAGGGTTGGTGGTGTAAAAATTTTCAGCACCAAACTTACGTTCAGAAAATGTGGCAATCATTTCAATAGCTTGGTCTTTCTTATTGAACACGCTTTTTAAGAAATAGTTAGAATTGTCATAATCTGAATTGTTTCGGTAACCTTCAGAGGTCATTTTCCCTACATGAAGAATGTGTGTTGAGTTTTTTAATTCAGAACCAACAGTTACCGAACCATTAAGTTGACCAAAGGAACCAGTTTCAAGATTTGCAGAAACGGAGTTGTTTAAAGTTGATTTTGTAACAATATTAATAGCACCTGTAAATGCATTTTGTCCAAACACACGTGCAGCTGGTCCTTTTATGACTTCGATACGTTGAATGACTTCTAAAGGTAAAGCAGCATTTAAGGTGTGGTGCCCTGTTTGTGCATCGTCCATTTTAATACCATCAATTAATAATAGTGTTTGATCAAAACCACCACCTCTAATAAATAAATCAGCTTGACTTCCACCAGTGCCACGACGTCTTATGTCCACTCCTGCGATTTGCTGTAATACATCTGAAATGGTAACAGCAGCACTACTTTTAATATCTGCTGAAGTGATAATGTTTATAGTTCTGGAATTTTCTTTGAAAGGTAAATCAATTCGTGTTGAAGTAATGATGACCTCTTTTAAAGAATCCGTTTTTATAATGGGTTGTGCTTCTTGCGCGTTGAGTTGGCAAGCGGCAATTAAAATGCATGTAAAAAGCGAGACTATGATTTTCATCTATTTATATTTTGTAATACTTTGTTGTTGTGTGGTTTCATTTAACCGTTGCAAAAGTCGTAACTTTCCGGACGATTAAAGTAGTCCAGTTTTAAAACAATGAATAGTCCGGTTAGCCAAATACTAAAACAGCTTATTACATTCGATAAAAGTATAGTACAGCCATTATATATACAAGTGGCACAGCAAATTGTAAATGCTATACAACGTGGTTATTTAGAAAAAGGGAGCAAATTGCCAGGTACTCGGGTTTTTAGTCAGCTGTTAAACATTCATCGTAATACGGCTGTGGCGATTTATGAAGAATTAGCTTCGCAAGGTTGGGTAGATATTATTGCCAATAGAGGAACTTTTGTTTTGGTGCCCGAAGCATCCACGGCAAAAATTAAAGCTACAACACAGCACTTACAACAAGCGTACGCATACCCGAAAGTTGCTGGGTTTCCGTTTCAAAAATCGTTTCATTTGGCTTCTACAGCACAAGAAACGACTGCAAAATATTCCATTAACGATGGTAAGCCCGATTTGCGTTTACATCCGGTGCACCAGTTTTCTAGATGGTATAGTGCAGCTATGAAACGAAAACCATTGATTAATAAATGGAACAGAACAACGGCTTTAACGCCTTCGGTTTTTAGCACACAGCTCTGTAATTATTTAAATGCTACACGAGGATTTCATATTAACCCTAATCATTTAATTAATACACGTAGCACAGAAATGAGCCTTTATGTGGTCTCTCGACTGCTAATTAAACAAAACGATTTGGTGCTAGTTGGGCAGTTAAGTAATTATGCTGCTAACATGATTTTTTACGAAACTGGTGCCACCATGAGAACCATTCCGATAGACGAAGAGGGTTTGAATGTTGATTATATAAAAAAACATTTTTTAAAAGGAAGTATACGATGTGTATATGTATGTGCGCATAGAGATTATCCCACAACTGTAACGTTAAGTGCCAAACGTCGTTTACAGTTGTTGCAACTTGCAAAAGCTTACGGATTTGCTATTATTGAAGATGATTACGATTATGATTTTCAATTTGAAGGTTCTGCCATGTTACCTATGGCAAGTGCAGATGCAGATGGTATGGTGATTTATCTTGGTAAATTAGGGCAGTCCTTGTTTCCTAGCTTTCATACTGGGTTTGTAGTGGCACCCGAAAGCTTTATTTCTGAAGCTAAAAACTATTTACAATTATTAGATAAACAAGGAGATTTAATACAGGAGCAAATGTTATCTGAGCTCATTTCTGAAGGTGAAATATACCGACTTAAGAAGAAAAACATCATCACTTACAAACAGCGTCGTGATTGTTTATGCCAATATTTAAACTATTATTTTGAAGGTGCTATTACTTGGGATACACCCTTAGGTGGTTTGGCGCTATGGTTGAGATTTGTGAACACCATATCTTTGGTGAAATTGGCTGAAGAAGCTGAAAAACTAGATTTGTTCTTGCCAAAAACGATTTTATATCAAGATAAAACGACTTGTGCTATTCGTTTTGGTTTTGGTCATTTAAATGAAGATGAATTAGAAATCGTGATTAAAAAATTGAAAAGTGCATATGATAAGGTGCTTAATCTTTAATGGGAAATTCAGTTTTGCAATCTTCACATTTGTATTGGTAACGTGCGCTAAAAGGCAGTGTGAAGAACAAGAGGCCGATTACAAAAGACATCAAGGATTTAAAACTATTAATAGTGGTGTACATTTCAACATGTTCGCCTTTACAATTGGGACAAACAATAGGATGCCCTTCATCATCTACAGAATAGGCTTTGATTGATTTTAAAATTGCTCGCGCTTTTTCTTCGTCCTTGGCAAGTACCTTTAATTTTACGCCTCCAATGGCTTGGCTTACTAAAGGATCTGTGTCTATTGTAAGATTATCTCTTAAAAAGACTTCTATGCCATCGGCTTCTAATCTACCTTTTGCTATTTGTGCTTCTGTAGAATAGGGGAATCTTGCTATGGTAATGAAGGTATCTTGCATATGGTAAAGGTACTATATTCTTGTGGAGACCTGTTAGGTTTTTAAAACCTGACAGGTCTAATAATAGTTAATCAATTTTGCCAGATGCCATCTTAGCTTTCCACTCCTTTTTATCTACCCATTTAAAGTTATTGGGTTCTGTGGCATCTAATAAATCGATGTTTAATTGTTCTGAAAGTTCAAAACCGATGAGAAAGGCTTCTTTGTAGTTGTCTTCTTCGTATAATTCAAAATGTTTGTTGTTATCGTACCACAGATTCACTTCAAATATATAATCTCCTCCTATTGTGGGTTGATGGAACACGGAAACATATTGGTAGTTTTTAATGGTTTGCCATGAACCCAATTTTACAGGGCCAATATTGTATGTTGGTCTAAATCTTGAGTTTTCGATGTCAATATGGATACTTTTTGTTAAGGTAAATCCTATAGCAATAGATATGAATATAATACAAGGTTCAAGTCTATGTAAAAATAGTGTGAACCCTTCTTCTGATAAATGTATATCGTATAAAGCAAATAATAGTATGAAGGTAGCTACAGTAAAGAATAGCGCAGCAATGGGGATTTGCCAAATAGGTCTAGCGCTTTCTGAAATGATGGTGTTGGGTTTCATGTGTTTATATTTATTGTTTTTTATCGGTCACATGGTATATCCATTTTATCATTCCCTTGGGTATTAAAAGCGAGTTATGGATGTTTCATGTTTCAAATATATGAAAAGACCTGTCAGGTTTTTAAAACTTGACAGGTCTGAATACTATAATTTTTTTCGTTCTTTAATATTTAATTATCGTTTATCAATAATTTTTATATATTTGTTATCGTAAAACGATAATTATGAATTCTGCAAAAACACTTTATGCGATACTAAATGTTATTATTATTCTTATTCTAATTAGCATTGGTTTAGGGATTTTTGTTTTATCAATGATTCTCTTTGGCGTAAAACAAGATTTTATCGGTATAGAAGAAGATGCATTAATTTATAAAACTGAAGCCATGCTTTATCGTTATACCTTTTTTAAGCTTGTAATTTATGCTGCTTTTGTTGTTGCGCTTTGGAGATTAAGAAAGGCGACAAAATTGTTATTAAAAAAAGATTTTTATAATGCCGAACTTATAAGTGGAATGTTTAATTCTGGAAAACTTATGGTTCTTTCGTCAGTCGCTTTATGGTTTATTGATGAGATGAGCAATAGGTTTTTTAAACGGCATGTTTTGGATGGTTTAAGTGAAAAAACATTGGTCTATCTATTAATAATTGCGATGGGATTGTTTTTAATGCTAATAAGTACAGTGCTTAGAGATACTAAGGCTATAAAAGAAGAAAACGATTTAACCATATAAATATGACTAAAAACACACTTTTAAATACCGCGATTTTAATAACGAGACTATTGAAAATCATATTAATAATTGCTGCAATAGGTATTACGAGCTTATTTGTATATGCTCAAATTGATAAAGACAGGTTTGCAGAAGAAGAGATTGTGTTAAAGGCTAATCCAAGTTATCTTGGTGTTTCAACTATAATCTCGGATGTTTGGAAGGATGATACTAAGGATACCAAATACGATTCAAAACCTTATACTTTTGGAAAACTAAAAACAGTATCCTTGTATATCAATTATTTTAAAGTCATTATTGTTGCCGTGTTAATGTTCCTAATCCTTAGGGCTTTCGAAACCATTATGCTATCTGTAAAAACATTACATACATTTAGTAGTCGTAATGCAAAACTGTTTAGGAAGATTGGAATCTATATTATTGTGGTTACAATTCTGATAAGTTATACGGTACTTCGATTTGAAAGTGGAAGTCAAATTATTGCACATCTATCGTTAACACCAGTAATTTATATGCTTTTGGCCTTTGTAATGGCAGAGATTTTTAAAGAAGGTGAAAATTTGAGAGCAGAAAACGATCTAACCATATAACCATGCCCATAATAGTCAACTTAGACCTCATATTAACCAAACGTGGCATGAAGAGTAATGAACTTGCTGAAATCGTTGGTATTACAACAGCAAACCTGTCCATTTTAAAAACAGGAAAAGCAAAAGCCATTCGATTTTCAACTTTAGAAGCGATTTGTAAAGCTTTGGACTGTCAGCCTAGTGATATATTAGAATACGTAGAAGATTAAAAGGTTTTAAAAAATAGTATCTTGGGAGTCTAAAAAATTGAATAGATGCGAAGCCTAATTTTATTACTGTCTTTTTTATGTTTAGTGAATTGCAAGGAAGACAAAAATCCGGTAACAGAATTAACAACAACAGGAAGTTCAAGCTATACCATTTCGTTTGAAAATGCAGCACATCATGAAGCTGAAATCACGGCTACTTTTAAAGGTTTAAAATCCGGTGAAGCTGAATTTAGAATGTCTAGAAGCTCACCAGGACGTTATGCTATTCACGAATTTGCTAAAAATGTTTATAACGTAAAAGTTACAGATAGTAAAGGCCATGTTTTAGAAACAACACGTCCCGATCCGTATTCTTGGACTGTGAACGATCACGATGGCACTATCATAGTCAATTACACCTTATATGCCAATCATGGAGATGGCACCTACGCACAAGTTGATGAAACGCATGCGCATCTTAATATGCCAGCGACGTTTATGTATGCTCCGAGTTTGGAAAACGACACCTTCAACATTGAATTTAAACCACGCGAAGACTTAAACTGGGAAATTGCTACGCAGTTAAAGCTCGTAGAAGGCAACACTTATTCCGCTGATAACTTACAGTATTTTATGGATAGTCCGACTGAAATTAGTGACCATATGTTGCGTTCGTTTGAGGTAGATGGTCAGAAGATCAATTTTGCATTACACCACAATGGAACCGCAGTAGAGTTTGATGCCTATTTTGAAAACGTAAAGAAAACAATCTTACAACAAAAAGCAGTTTTTGGAGAATTACCAAGCTACGATTACGGTGAGTACACATTTTTAGGCTGTTATATTCCTAATGCTACAGGAGATGGTATGGAACATCGAAACTCTACCATTGTCACCAGCACGCGAAGTTTAGCCGATGGAGCCGATCGAAATATTGGGACGGTGTCTCATGAGTTTTTTCATTGCTGGAATGTAGAACGTATACGACCACAAAGTTTAGAGCCTTTTAATTTTGAAGCAGCTAACATGAGTGGCGAGCTTTGGTTTGCTGAAGGGTTTACCAGTTATTATGACGATTTAACTTTAACTAGAGCCGGACTTATAGCACAGGAAGATTATATAAAAGGGCTGACAGGAACGTTTAATTACGTTTGGAATTCACCAGGACGACAGTTTTTTAATCCTATTGAGATGAGCTATCAAGCTCCATTTGTAGATGCCGCACGTTCTGTAGATGATATCAATCGTGGCAATACTTTTATTTCCTATTATTCGTATGGCAGTATGCTAGGTTTGGCTTTAGATTTATCGCTTAGAGCCGAAAACCTGAATCTAGACGATTATATGGCATTGGTTTGGAAGACTTACGGAAAAACGGAAACCTATTATACCATTGCTGATTTACAGCAAACGTTAAAGGATTATGCAGGTGCTGACTTTGGTGATGCTTTTTTCAACAATTATATCTACAAAAGCGACATGCCCGATTTTGAAAGCTTATTTAAAACGGTTGGTGTGCAATTACAACAAAATACAGACCAGCCTGCTTTTGGATTGCGTTTAAATAATCAAGTCATTACAAGTAATACAATGGTCGGTTCTGGAGCTTATACCGCAGGACTTGAAAAAGGAGATAAGTTACTTAAAATAGATGGTGTTGAGATCAATGAAACATCAGACTTAAATAAAATTTTAGGTACAGTAAAACCGAATCAAACTGTTGATGTGGTTTATGAGCGTTTCGGAAAACAACGCACTGTAAAACTAACTTTAGATGCCGATACGTCTTATGCTATTTCAAGTTTAGATGTTTTATCTGAAGCGGCTAAAGCAAATCGAGACGCTTGGTTGGGCGCCAAGTAGAATTAGTGACGTCTTATTTGGTTAAGTAGAAGAAAGAAGATTAAAGGGAAATTACAAGTATTTAAAGGCGTTTAAATAATATTTTATAATAAATTTTAAACTAGACCTTACAGATTTTAAAAACCTGTAAGGTCTTTTTGTATTTTTACATTATGTATGCCTTAGTAGATTGTAATAATTTTTATGCCTCTTGTGAGCGGGTTTTTAACCCTAATTTGCGTCATCAACCTATTGCTATTTTAAGTAATAATGATGGTTGTGTTATTGCGCGCAGTGATGAAGCTAAGGCTGTTGGTTTGCCTATGGGAGCTCCAATTTTTAAATGGGAAAGCTTTTGTAAAGATCATAATATTAAAGTGTTTTCATCTAATTATCCATTATATGGAGATATGAGTAGTCGTGTAATGCGCATACTAGAGCACTTTACTCCAGATGTTGAAATCTATAGTATAGACGAGGCTTTTCTTCAGTTTAAAGGTTTTGAAAATTATAATTTAGAAGCTTACGGCGGTCAAATAAGAACACGGATTTTAAAGTGGACCGGTATTCCTACTTGTGTAGGTGTTGCTCCTACAAAAGCATTAAGTAAAGTTGCCAATAAAATTGCACGTAAGTTTCCTAAAGAAACTAAAGGCGTTTATGTTATAGCTTCCGAAGCATCTCGAATTAAAGCCTTAAAATGGATTAAGATTGAAGACGTTTGGGGAATAGGTCGTGGTTTACAAAAACGCTTAAAAGCAAAAGGATGCCATACAGCTTATGATTTTACACAGTTATCTGATGATTGGGTCCGACAAACATTTTCTATTACCGAGTGGAAACTTAAAAAGGACTTAGAAGGGGTTTCTAAAATCTCTTTAGATGAGCCAACCACAAAACGCGCTATTGCTACCACACGAAGTTTTGAATATACCTATTCCGATATCGATAATATAAAAGAACGAATCTCTACCTTTGCAACAAGTTGCGCAGAGAAATTACGTAAGCAAAACTCCAGTTGCCATATGATTATTGTTATGCTAAGTAGTGATAGGCATAAAAAAGATTTAGAACAGCATAAGGTTAGTACAATGGTTAGTTTTCCGTTTCCTACAGATTCTTCCTTGTTAATTAGCACACAGGCTGTAAATGCAGTAAAATCGATTTATAAAAAAGGGATAAAATACAAAAGAGCAGGAGTTATTGTTACCGGTTTGGTGCCTACAGATAATTTTCAGTTAGATTTGTTTCATAAAGAAGATCCAAAGCATAAACCTTTGATGTCTGCAATAGATGTTATAAATAAGAAGTACAAAGGGAATAAAATAAAATTAGGAAATCAAGATTTAGAACGTACTTGGAAAATGCGTCAAGAACGTTTGTCTCCAAGATATACAACCAACATTAATGATATTATTGTAGTTAAGTAATTTTCCTTAATTAAAGGTAGCTTTATTTAGATTTATGATTGTTAATGTACTCTTTAATAGTAATTGCAATATCTGAAATAGGGTATATTAGTGAAAACAATAGACCTAGAGCACCATAAAAATGCGCTTTACCTATGTAAATAGGGTTAGGATAATTTGTGGTGACAAAAACCATTTGGTAACTCAAATAAAAAATGAGAATACAAAATGGATATGCAAGTAAACGTATTAAATTTTTTTTTTCAATAAGGTTATTAAAATAAGATTGATAATATAAATAAAATGATAGCACATAAGTCTAATAGCTTAATATTTTTTTTGCCAGAAGCCATTGAAGGAGCTGGTACCAATTTTTTTGATACAGGAATTTCAGCAGGTTTTCCATCTCCAGCAGAAGATTTTAAAGAGCAACGTTTGTCTTTAGATGATGAGTTAGTTAAAAATAAGGAAGCTACATTCTACGCTAAAGTAAGTGGACAATCTATGATTGGTGCAGGTTTAGATGATAATGATTTGTTAGTTATAGATAGAAGTCTAGAACCTGCAAATAATAAAATAGCAGTATGTTTTCTAGATGGTGAATTTACTGTAAAACGCCTTAGAGTTTCTAACGGAGAGGTGTGGTTGCAGCCCGAAAACCCAAATTATCCTATTATAAAAATAACAGAAGACAATAATTTTGTGATTTGGGGAATTGTAACTAATGTGATTAAGAAGGTGTATTAAAAGTAGAGGTATTTTATAAGTATTTATATTTTAGGATTGTGCAAAACTTATTAGGTCTTTAAAATTTTTATCATCACCTTTTTTAAGTGCGTTAATATAAGTTTCACGGATTTCACTTTTGTTAACTAAGTTTTTGTATCCCCAAGTAAATTTTGGTTTATTGAATATATGTTTCATAACCACATCACCCATTAAACGTGAATGTCTGCCATTACCATTAGGAAATAAATGAATAGCAACTAACTCATGCTTAAATCGTATTGCAATTTCTTCATCAGAATATGTTTTATTATCAATCCAAAACTTACAGTCATCTAACAATTGTCGAAGCTTTATTGGTATTTGATACCATGTAATACCAATTGTTTTTTCACTAGTTCTATATTTTCCAGCCCAAGACCAAACATCACTTAGCATTTTTTTATGGACACCAATAATAAAAGCTTCAGTAAGGATTTTATCTGTTTTGAATTTTCTATTAATTAAATACCATTCTACAGCTTTTTGAATATTTAGTTGCTCAAATTCATCTAATTCTTCACGTGTAGTGATTGTGGGAATAAGTAACCCTTCCATTTCTTCTTCACTTAAAGCTGTCTGGCCTTTTATAAGTTTCATCTTGTCTAATCCCATAAATAACGAGGCATTTCATCAATGAGCTGTTTTGTTTTCTCTTCAACAGCCTTTTGAAGACGTTCATTAGAGTTTTTTTGGTCCTCTAAAATCATTGAGTTAGAGGTTGTTTTAACAATATCTAGTGCGATTTCTTTCGCTCTGTTTTCAATTGTTTTTTGAATTGAGCCATCTATTGGAACAAATCCATATACTAATTTCATGTTTAATGCTCTTCCAGCATCTTCTAAGCTTTTTAGAGTAATATTTCCTGTTTTCTCTCTCTTCTCATAGCCTTCCACTGCTGGAGGTGTAACACCTAGTCGTTCGCTAAATTGTCTTAATGACATTTTATAGGCCTTACGAATAGTATGAAGCCAACCTTTATTGGGTACATTAACGTTTAGTAGTTGATTGTAAATTTGAATTTTACGATCTAAATGTTGTACCATTAATTTATGTTTTGAATCATTCATAATGTGATTTTTGTAAACAAATATATTTATATATTCCTATAAATATAAACATATAAGTTTGTATTTAAAATATTTTTTAAACTTATATGTTTATAAAACTATATTGTTTAGCCTTGTAATGAAAAAAGCTAGATTGTAAAATTAGCTACTATATGTAGTTATTATTGCTTATATTTGTAGTGGTATTAAATAAACTTGAAACTTAAATGAAACCAATTCAGGCTAACATAAAACATTTACGCACGCTAAAGAAGCTGTCTCAAGAGCGTTTTGCTGATGAATTAAAGTGGAGTCGCTCAATGGTGGGTTCTTATGAAGAAGGGCGTTCTGAGCCACCAATAGACCGTTTAATAGACTTGTCTAATTACTTTGATATTCCTATTGATATTTTGGTTAAAAATGATTTGCGTAAAGCCAAAGACACATCGTTTATAGAGGTAGGGAATAAGCGTGTATTGTTTCCAGTAACGGTAAATGAAGATAATGAGGATTTAATTGAAATTATACCTGCAAAAGCATCTGCAGGTTATTTGTCTGGTTATGATGATCCGGAATATATAGAGCAACTTCAAAAGATTAAATTACCATTTTTACCAACAGGTACACATAGAGCGTTTCCTATTAAAGGTGATTCTATGTTACCAGTGAAAGATGGTGCGTTTATAGTGGCAAAGTTTGTAGATGATATTGGAGATATTAAAAATGGACGTACGTATATTATCTTAACTAAGGATGATGGTTTGGTTTATAAACGTGTTTATATTCCAGAAGGAGATGCTTCAAATTTATTATTAAGCTCAGATAATAAAACGTATCAACCTTATTTAATTCCTCGTGAAAATATTTTAGAGATTTGGGAATTTACATGCTGTATTAATACCCAGGAATATGATGAAAAAGAATTAAAACTGAGCAGTATTATGATGCTATTTCAAGAGTTGAAAGTAGAATTGGAGGCTGTGAAGCGAATGTAAAAATTGAAAAAATAGAGCATAAAAAAAGCGCGAAATGTTTCATTTCGCGCTTTTTTATTTTATATAATGATTGAATTAATCTGCTAAAATAATTAGTTTATTATCTTTCATTTCTAGTGTTCCAGAATTGATTGCTAGCCAAACGCCTTTATCAGATTTAGTGAATTTTGCTTCAACTTCCTCTTCTAATTGAACGTTACCAGCAACTTTTACATGTCCTTCTTTAAGAATAGAGACAATAGGTGCGTGATTGGTTAACATTTCAAACTCACCATTTACTCCAGGAACAGTTACTGAAGTAACTTCTCCGCTAAATAATGTGGCTTCTGGTGATACAATTTCTAAGTACATACTTTTAATGCTTTATGCAGTTATTAAGCTTCAGCTAACATTTTCTCTCCTGCTTCAATAGCTTCTTCAATAGAACCTTTAAGGTTAAACGCAGCTTCTGGTAAGTGATCTAATTCACCATCCATAATTTGGTTAAAACCTTTAATAGTTTCTTTAATGTCTACTAATACACCAGGAATACCTGTAAATTGCTCAGCTACGTGGAAAGGTTGAGATAAGAAACGTTGTACACGTCTTGCTCTACCTACAGCCATTTTATCTTCTTCAGATAATTCTTCCATACCAAGGATAGCAATAATATCTTGTAATTCTTTATAACGTTGTAATAACTCTTTTACACGTTGTGCACAAGCATAGTGCTCATCACCTAAAATATCAGCAGTTAAAATTCTTGACGTAGAATCTAATGGATCTACCGCAGGATAAATACCTAACTCTGCAATTTTACGAGATAATACTGTTGTTGCATCTAAGTGAGCAAACGTTGTTGCTGGAGCTGGATCCGTTAAATCATCTGCAGGTACGTAAACCGCTTGTACAGATGTAATAGATCCTCTTTTTGTTGAAGTAATACGTTCTTGCATTGCACCCATTTCGGTTGCTAATGTTGGTTGGTAACCTACTGCAGAAGGCATACGACCTAATAATGCAGATACCTCAGAACCAGCTTGTGTAAAACGGAAGATATTATCTACGAAAAATAATACATCTTTTCCTTGTCCTTCACCAGCTCCATCACGGAAATATTCTGCTATAGTTAATCCTGAAAGTGCTACACGAGCACGAGCTCCAGGAGGCTCATTCATTTGTCCGAATACGAAAGTTGCTTTAGATTCTTTCATTCCAGATTTATCAACTTTAGATAAATCCCATCCTCCTTCTTCCATAGAATGCATAAAGTCATCACCATACTTGATAATACCTGACTCTAACATTTCACGAAGTAAATCGTTTCCTTCACGTGTTCTTTCACCAACACCTGCAAATACAGAAAGACCACCGTGACCTTTTGCAATATTGTTAATCAACTCTTGGATTAATACTGTTTTACCTACACCAGCACCACCAAATAAACCAATTTTACCACCTTTTGCATAAGGCTCAATTAAATCGATTACTTTAATACCAGTAAATAAAACTTCCGTAGATGTTGATAAATCTTCAAATTTTGGAGCTTGTCTGTGAATAGGTAAACCAGCATCACCAGCCTTTGGTAAATTTCCTAATCCATCAATAGCATCACCAATAACATTAAAAAGACGTCCGTAAACATCTTCACCTATTGGCATTTGGATTGGAGCACCAGTTGCATGAACTTCTGTTCCTCTACTTAAACCATCAGAAGAATCCATAGCAATAGTACGTACAGTATCTTCACCAATGTGAGATTGTACTTCTAATACTAATTTAGAACCATCTTGTTTGTTGATTTCTAATGAATCATAAATTTTTGGAAGCTCTGAACCAGAAGCGAATTCGACATCGATAACTGGGCCTACGATTTGTGCAACTTTACCTGTAACTTTTGACATTACTCTTATGTTTTTGTTATGCAATAATTTAAATATGAAAAAACAGCTCGTTTTTCGCGCTGCAAAGATATGGTTTTATTTAAAAAATAACAGAGTTTTTTATGAATAAAAAAACACGCTCATTTTGAGCGTGTTTTAATTGTAATATTTAATAGGTTTTTATTGAAGTGCTGGTGAATAGTTA
The DNA here is from genome assembly GCF_003386165.1 of Winogradskyella eximia. Taxonomy (GTDB): domain Bacteria; phylum Bacteroidota; class Bacteroidia; order Flavobacteriales; family Flavobacteriaceae; genus Winogradskyella; species Winogradskyella eximia. The sequence goes on from NZ_QRDV01000001.1 coordinate 392,258, forward strand.
GTAGGATAGTCTCCTGCTTTTGCTAAATTACCTGAAGCTTCAAAATTAGTTCCGTATGTTGCATCTATCGCTTTAAAGAAGCTGTTTGCCATTAAGGCATAGCCTCTTGCTGTTAGATGAATTCCGTCTAAACTAACTAAACCACCAGAAACTAAATTTGTATTCATATTATAAGCATCAAACGTAATACCTGTTGTAGATGCTTGTTCTAATATTGAATTTAAATCTACTAACGCTAAACCATTACTGTTTGCAATAGCAGATATACTAGTATTATACGCTTGCGTTGCTGTAGCAATTTCATCTTGTTCTTGAGGGATTAATACCCATTTGTCTTCTAGAGGAATTTGTGTTCCATAACCTTGTGGAATTAACGCCGATAATGGTAAAACAAATAAATCTTCAGCGGTTGCTTGTCTGTACTTTGGTATTCCGGCAAATGCAGAATTAATTGCTCCTAAATCTGTTAAGGTTTCGTCTATAATGACCATGGCATTGTTTGAGCCTGCGGCAAAAGTAATTGTTCTTGCAGCTGCTTCTTCTGCTGTAAATAGACCTGTCCCATTCAATGCGGCTAGGGCTTGCTGAATTCCACCATTGTATAAAGCATAACCTTGATTAAGTGCGGCTGCATTTGTAGCATCTAAAGGAACCGGGTTATAAGGAACTGTTGTAAAATGAGATAAACTTGTAATATTTGGTAGATTTCCAATAACTCCTTTTGCTCCATTAGCAGTTAAGCCAGTAACTAAAGCATTTAAAGATGCGTCAAATGTACTAGTAGGTGTAATAGGATTAGTTCCATCTCCACCTGTAGTTGCATAACCTAAAACGTCATTTCCTCCAACTTCAGAAAGTGTGAAAAATGTAGGGTTTTGAGCAACAGCTAAATCTAAAATTGAAGCATTAGGAGTATTACCGGTTACACGAATAGCATATGGGTTAGCTGCGGCAGGGAAATTTAATAAATTACCATAACCTGGAGCTAATAAATGAAAACTCTTAGCACCTGGTATACCCAAATTATTGAAAGGACCAGTTGGATTGTTTAAAGCAAAATCAGTAGTTGACATTGCCGCTGGATTTAAACTCTGCAATGGTACAGGTCCAGCTCCACCAAAAACTAGTCTTTCTGTTAGTTCTCTTTGACCCGTCATTGGATTAATTACAGGATTTCCACCTAAAATTAGTCCTCCAAAATTATCATTCATTAATGGTTGAGTAAAGGTACTACTTCCAATATTAGCGAATTTATTTGCTAGAATGTTTGGAAACGAGTTTTCTTGACTCGCAATAAAAAGACCTCCATCAGTAAAACCTGCGGTAAAAGAGGCACCAACAGCTACGTAATTAGAAAAGTCCGCAGAACCTGTTGTAAGTTCTGGTAATATGACTTCTGACGTAGGATTGTCTAAAAGATCTTCAAAATCTTCTTCATCATTACAGGCTGTAAATCCAATAAGGACAGCTGATAGTAATAAATATTTTATATTTTTCATTTTGTGTTTTTTATAAGTTATTAATTGTCCAAGAAGCATAGTACATTGAGCCGATATAACCTGATCCGAAGACCGTGAAATATTCTTTACCTCCAATGTTTGTACCACCTATTTTAATAATAGATTTTAAAGCAGGGATTTTGTAATTAATTTGTGCATCAACGGTATGGAATTCTGGTACAACACCATCTCCAAATGTTGCTTCCCAGAAATAATCATCACTAAACTTATAAGCGATATTAAATCCAAAGTTTTTAAACAACTCAGTATTCCCAAAATGAGCTTTAAATTTATGTTCTGGTGTGTTGAAGTTAGTTTCAAAATTAGGATTTGCAGCTTGATCAAAATCTTGTTTAGTAAATGTATAACTTCCACCTAAATCAAAATCACCCAACACTTTTGCTGACAAACCTATTGAAGCTCCGTAAGAGTTAACATCCACATCAGAATTTGTGTAAGTACTATAAGTAGTGAAATCACCGCTTGCTATAGCAGGAATTGCTGAACCATCTGCAACAGAGCCATAAAGTGGAGCTATTACAACTTCTGAAGAAATGAAATCTTTATATTTATTGTAATATGTACTAAAGTCTATAGTTACTTTATTAAATTTTCCTCTATATCCAACTTCCATAGAAGTTACTTTTTCTGGTGTTACAAGATTTGGGTTAGCAACTCTTAAAACTGAGGGGTCACCTGTCTCTCCTAATTGTATTACTGACGATGCTGTATAAGAATTATTATAGGCAGCAGCACCTGTTTGAGTATATACTGTTCCGTTAGCTGCCGTGAATTCTCTAGTATATCTATCTAAATTATCTGGTGCAGAACCTACTAAAATAGCTCTTCCTGCATCTAAACCAATAAATAAATCTTGTGTTGTAGGGTTTCTAAAACCTGTTTGTCCAGAAAATCTAAAGTTGTGATTTTCATTTAATGTTAACCCTAATGATAATCTTGGTGATACAAAGCCTTTGAAGAATTCAGATTTATCATAACGGGCTGAACCAGTTATTTTTAAATCCATATTTTCATTTAATTCAAACTCTTTTTGAATTTGAGTATAAACACCAAATTCACTGTATTTTATATGACCATCGTAATCAGTATATATAGATCCTAATGAGTTTAAATCGTATTGTCTAAAAGATCCACCTACTTGAATATCTGCAAAATCTATTAAATGACTAAAGTTATAATTACCATCTGCATGATAGTATTTAGATGCATCTTGAAATTTTGATCCCGTAGCTAAATCTGGATCCTTAATAATTCTGTCAAATGCATTTTGAAATTCAGTAGAGCCTGGTTCATATCTTCCTGTGTCTGCTTGAGCTCTTGCAATAGCGTGTGCTTCACTTTCAGTTGCACCTCCAAGTGTTGCAGATATTAATGCTCCTGTATATTCACCAAACCATGTATTGTCATCTTTCCAAGATCTATTGATATTGATACCAGTGAATACCATATCATAAGAGTCACCAGCTTTATCGGCTACAACATAACCTCTAACAAAATAATTATCATTTTTTAATTCTAATTTATGTTGTTGTTGAAAAAATCCATCAATATTATAGCGGTTAGTACCTTGGTAAATTGTTGTACCTGTACCTACTTTACCTACATACTGTATTTCAAAATTACTATCAGTTATGGGACGGTAATATAATCCCCAATCTGCTTTAATACTTTCTGCTGTATAATCAGTTAAGTAACGTTCGTTATATCCTGTTCTACTTACATCTACTAATGGTACTAAACTAACTAAGGCAGGGTTTGGAAGTTGAGATAAAAAATCTGGACTTTCAATTACCTTTTTTAGGTTCGTAGATACTTCATCTCCATAAACATTGATACCATTATAGTTTAAATTAGTTGCTCTTGTACCACCAAACATATCACTGTCTACTTCACTAGTAGCGGCCCAATCAGTACCGTTTAAGTATCCAAAGTTTACTTTAGCTGCAAATTTATCGCTAAATTTATAAGCCATTCTTATACCTAAGTCGGTATACTCATTGTCGCCAGCAGCTTTTTGAGACGTAATACCTTTTTTAACAAAGGCACTTATACCTTGGTGATCAAAAGGACTTTTACTTCGCATGAAAAGAATACCATTAAATGCATTTGCACCATACAATGCAGATGATGCTCCTGGTAATAATTCAACACTTTGCACATCTGTTTCAATCATACCAACAAGATTTCCTATAGGAAAGTTTAAAGCTGGAGTAGAATTATCCATTCCGTCTACTAATTGCATAAAACGCGTATTTGCGGTTGTTGCGAAACCTCTAGTGTTTACAGATTTAAATGTTAAACTGCTTGTGTTCACATCTACACCTTTTAAAGTTCCTAAACCACCATAAAAATCTGCTGATGCCGTATTTTTAATTTCTTTTAAACCAAAGCGTTCTACCGTTACCGGAGATTCAAAAATCCGTTCTGGAGTTCTTGAAGCTGAAATAACTACTTCATCGAGCTCATTACCTTCAGCCAATGTTACATCAATGGTTTGATTGTTTTTAGTAACTTCAATAGTCTGAGTTTCAAAACCAGCGTAACTAAATTGGATTGAAAAAGGTGGTGCTTGGTCTATTGTTAGCGAATAGTTACCGTCAAAATCTGTTACAGTGCCGGAACTGGTTCCTACAACTATAACATTTGCACCAGGTAAGGGAAGCCCAGAATTATCAATAATTTTACCTTTTACTGTGGTCTGTGCAAAAGATACCACGCATAAGAGCATAGTGAAAAGCTTTAAGATTGTCTTCATTTTAGAGAATTAGTTAATTTATTAGATTAGCAATTTAATTAAATATATGAAAATTAGATAACAAATTCTTAAAAATGTATGCATGCATAAGAATATTTAGAAAAAAAACGGCTTAAAATTGATTATTACTCAATTTTAAGCCGCTTTTCAAAAGTTTTATCGTCGATTAATTATTCAACTGTCACCGATTTTGCTAAATTTCTAGGTTGATCCACATTTTTATTCAACATTACAGCAATATGATAAGATAATAACTGTAATGGAATTGTTGTAAGTAAAGGTGTAAGGCATTCTAATGTCTCAGGAACTTCAATTACATGGTCAGCTAATTCCTTAACACTTGTGTCACCTTTAGTAACTATACCAATAATTTTACCTTTTCTAGATTTAATTTCTTGAATGTTACTTACTACTTTTTCGTAATGTCCTTTTTTAGTTGCAATAACGATTACTGGCATTTGCTCATCAATTAAAGCAATTGGTCCATGTTTCATTTCTGCAGCAGGATAACCTTCTGCATGTATATATGAAATCTCCTTTAATTTTAATGCACCTTCTAAAGCTACAGGGAAATTAAACCCACGCCCTAAATAAAGACAGTTTTTTGTGTCTTTATAGATTTCGGCTACCGTTTTAACGTAAGCATCAGATTTTAACGCTTCTTCAACTTTACCAGGAATAGTCTCTAGCTCAATTAAATGATGTCTAAATTCTGAACTTGACATAGTACCTTTAGCTCTAGCTAATCGTAATGCCATTAATGTTAATACGGTAATCTGTGTCGTGAATGCTTTAGTAGAAGCAACTCCAATTTCTGGACCAGCATGTGTATATGCACCTGCATCTGTTTCTCTTGCAATTGTAGAACCAACCACATTACAAACTCCAAAAACAAATGCTCCTTTGGATTTTGCTAATTTTATAGCAGCTAAAGTATCTGCTGTTTCACCAGATTGAGAAATTGCAATCACAATATCTTTTTCTGTAATTACAGGGTTTCTATATCTAAATTCAGAAGCATATTCCACTTCTACAGGAATTCTTGCTAAATCTTCAAAAATATATTCTGCAACTAAACCAGCATGCCATGATGTACCACAGGCAACAATTATAATTCTATCAGCTGCTAAGAATTTTTTCATGTTATCCTCAACACCAGCCATTTTTATAATAGCTTCGTTACTTAATAGTCTTCCTCTAAAGGTATCTAAAATTGCACTAGGTTGTTCATAGATTTCTTTAAGCATAAAATGGTCGTAACCACCTTTTTCAATCTGCTCTAAATTAAGTTGAAGTTCTTGTACATAAGGATCAACCAAAGCATCATTCTTAATTTTTCTGATTTTAATGTCTTTTCCTCTTCTAATAATAGCCATTTCTTCATCTTCAAGATAAATGGCATTTTTAGTATATTCTATAAAAGGAGAAGCATCACTTGCAATAAAAAATTCATCATCACCAACACCTATTGCTAAAGGGCTACCAAGTTTTGCAACAACAATTTCGTTAGGTTTGTTTTTATCAAAAACAGCAATAGCATAAGCGCCAATAACTTGGTTTAATGCAATTTGTACAGCTTTACCAAGCTTAATATTTTCGCTTTTTTGAACGTCTTCAATTAGATTAACTAATACTTCTGTATCTGTATCTGATTGAAATGTGTAACCACGTTTTATTAATTCTTTTCTTAACGAATCGTAATTTTCAATAATTCCATTGTGGATGATAACTAAATCTCCAGAATTAGAGTAGTGTGGGTGAGAGTTTACATCATTTGGTACACCATGTGTTGCCCAACGCGTATGACCTATACCTAGAGTTCCGTCTGTTGAAATTTCACCCTCAATTTTATTTTTAAGGTCGGAAACCTTTCCTTTTGTTTTAGATAGTTTAATTGAATTACCATCATATAGTGCAATACCAGCACTATCATATCCACGGTATTCTAATCTTTGAAGTCCTTTAATAACAATAGGATAAGCCTCTCGATGGCCAATGTATCCAACAATTCCACACATAGGTTAATTTTTTAATTAATTTGGTTCGGTGTAATAAATTTCTAAATACACACGTTTTGTTTCATCTTCACTACTGTTGCCATGCAATATTGTACCTCTTGGTGTTAATATTGATCCTATTGGCACAGTAAAATCATTAGAGTTTTGTACTTTTTTCTGTGTCAAACCTAAAGTAGAGTTTTCTAAATTAACACTTAGTGAAACTGCTAAACCAAGTTCGACATTTGTAGAATCTCGTACTAATAAATTATTTATATGCTCTGTGATTCTTAATTTATATTTTACACCTTTATCATCATTAGATTCGTCTCGTTCTAATATTCCAAGGTGACTAAATTTAGAGAACGAAGGTAAGCTAGTGTTAGTTGCATCTAAAAAATAATCGATTAACGGTGTTTTATTGTCCATATCGTACAAGTAGAGTCGATTTGGTTCGTTGTCTGAGACTTCATTTGCCATATCTAATTGATTTCTATCTACATAAAAAACAAGATTAGCTTCATTGACCAAACGTTTAGAACTTACAAATTTGCCATCTTCATCAGTTACTACAAATTCATTTTTAAAATTTTCAAACGTATTTAATTCTGGAGCATCATCTAAATCTTCACCGTTAAAAAGTTTAATACCTGCAATTGATCCTTCCCCTCCTTTTAAATAGATTTTACTGTCTCCAGTTGTTGGTTCACCTGAATCAATTGGTGTAGTAAAATTATTATCATAAAAATTAATTCTATTTGGTCCAAAATTTAATACGTAAGAAGATGTGTCTGTATCGGTTCCGTCATCAGTTGCTGATGTAAGCTTTTTATAATAGATGGTAATATTAGCGTTTGAGCTACTTGCATCTAAAATAAGGAAACTACCTTCATTATTTATAGCTTCTGCCTTGAAATAAAGTCCTTTAAAATAGTTTAAAAAGTTATTTTGGTTACTTAAAACGGCATCTCCTTCTTTATCTATAATTTTATTTTGCCAAAAAGTTGGATCTAGCTTAACTCTGATACCTGGCGCTATTCTTTCCGTTACCTGTGGATCTGTGTCTTCATCATCTTCGTCATCTGCTTCTTCTAATACATATACGTCATCAGTAATACTGATTTCGTTATTTGTAGCTCCATTACCGTAAGATGTTTGAAAATCTGGAATCAGAATAAGTTCTTCTCCTTCTAATGCCGCTGATAAAGACTCAGCAGCGGAAGAGCCTGTTTTATTTGAATAGTAAGCTTGGCTTTCGTTTACATCACCAAATGGGTCAAAATCTCTAATAAAATAATTATTTTCAAAGATTCTTAACTTTATTGATTTGTAAGTATCATCTTTAGGTAATATTGAGTCTACCTCATAAGTTACATTGCCATCATCATCAAACCCAGTACTAGTACTAAAAAATGGAATGGTAACTACAACAGAGTCTATTATGGTACCATCTCCAAAGTCTGGATCGTAAGAACTTGCAGAAAGTTGAGTTACAAAACTAGCAGTTGTTCTTCCGTAAACATCATCATAAAGTCCTAAGGTGCTTAATCCAAGTCCGTTTGTTTGTACAGGCTTATCATTAGGATTTAAAGCTTTAGTATATGTTATGATATTGTGTTTTTCAGAAAGAATATCAAAATTAGTAGCAATGTCGTTATTTATAACATCAGATTCTAACGTTGCATAATCTTCATCACAAGCTATAAATGTAAAGGCAATTAAACCAAAAGCTAGAATTTGTAAGGCAATTTTATTTTTTTTCATAGGTAATATTAACTGTTTAATACAGTGTTGTTGTAAAAATCTGTGTATGGATCTGCAAATTCTTCAATAGAATAGTAGTCTAATACAGGTTTTGTTAAGTCGTTTAAATAAGTATCTAATTCTTCTGGTAATTCTTTTGAACCTCTTATAATGGCATCAGAATTATCTATCGCAATTTTCATTAAATTAGTATAATTAGGCTGTTCTAAGAGTTTTGTGGCTTTTGCATCCAAATCGTCAAAATTCACTTTAGATAGCATGTTTTTATCTAACGTTCCTTCAAAGCTTTGATTGTATACTGAGGTAATTATTTTACTTTCAGTAAATAAAGGTTCTGTTTTATAAAACTCTTTTAGGTATAATGGTAGTAGCGAAGCTAGCCATCCATTGACATGAATAATGTCAGGAGCCCAATTCAATTTTTTTACTGTTTCTATAACGCCTTTTGCGAAGAAAATAGCACGTTCGTCATTATCTGAAAACAATTGTCCGTTTTCATCAGTTAATGTGGCCTTTCTTTTAAAATAATCTTCATTATCAATAAAATAAACCTGAATACGCTCTTTAGGAATAGAAGCCACTTTAATAATCAATGGCATATCTAAGTCATTAATCACTAAATTAATTCCAGAAAGTCTTATAACTTCATGTAATTGGTGTCGTCTTTCATTGATATTTCCAAAGCGAGGCATAAATATTCTAATCTGACCTCCTTGTTTGTTTACCATTCTAGGAGCTTCAAAGGACATTGAAGAAATTTCTGTTTCTGGTAAATATGGAACAACTTCCGAGGACACATACAATATTCGTTTATCTTTCATAAATCTGCTGCTTTTGAAATTAATGGTAAAAAACATGCAAAATTACAAAAATTTGTGCAGATTGCTAGTATTATATTATGTTTGCATGCGTTAAACTTTTGTTACAGCATTGAAAAACTATAATAATAAAATAGAATTAGCAACTCAGATTAGTACTTTAAAAGAAAAAGGCTATACAATTGGGTTTGTGCCAACAATGGGTGCCTTGCATAATGGGCATTTATCTTTGGTGAATAAAGGACTAAGTGAAAACGACTTTGTTGTTGTTAGTATTTTTGTGAATCCTACGCAGTTTGATAATAAAGAAGACTTGGTGAAGTACCCAAGAACTTTAGAGGCTGATATGGCACTTTTAAAGCAGGTAAGTGATGATAAGATTATTATTTATGCTCCCTCTGAAGATGATATTTATGGAGACCAAATACAATCGCAAAGTTTTACTTTTGATGGTTTAGAGCACGAAATGGAAGGTGCATTTAGATCGGGTCATTTTGATGGAGTTGGGACAATTGTAAAGCGTTTGTTTGAAATTGTAACACCAGATTCAGCCTATTTTGGAGAAAAAGATTTTCAGCAATTACAAATTATAAGAAAGTTAGTTGAATTACATCAATTACCTGTAAATATTGTTGGTTGTCCAATTCATAGAGCAGAAGACGGTTTGGCTATGAGCTCTAGAAATGCAAGACTAACTGAAGCGCACAGAGATATAGCGCCATTTATATATAAAACACTAAATGTAGCTAAAGTAAAGTTTGGCACAAAAAGTGCTAAATATGTTACAGATTGGGTTACAGAGCAATTTAAAAAACAGCCGCTTTTAGAGCTAGAGTATTTTATCATTGCAGATATAACAACCCTAAAAGAAGTAAAACGAAAATCAACAAAAAAGTCATATAGAGCGTTTATAGCAACATATGCAGGCGATATAAGACTAATAGATAATATTGCTTTAAATTAATTATCTTTGTGGTATGCAAATTCAAGTTGTAAAATCAAAAATTCATCGTGTAAAAGTTACAGGAGCAGCGTTAAACTATATTGGTAGTATTACTATCGATGAAGATTTAATGGAGGCAGCTAATATTATACAAGGTGAAAAAGTTCAGATTGTAAATAATGATAATGGTGAACGTCTAGAAACGTATTGTATTCCAGGTCCAAGAAAAAGTGGTGAAATAACTTTAAATGGAGCTGCAGCAAGAAAAGTTTCTGTAGGAGATACTTTAATACTTATTACTTATGCGTTTATGGATATAGAAGACGCTAAAGTGTTTAAGCCTTGTTTAGTATTTCCAGACGAAGCGACTAACCTGTTAAAATAGACAGGTGAGTAAGCCTAAATCTATCCTAAAAGTAGTTTTACCTTTACTCTTGGGAGTAGGACTAGTTTGGTATTCTTTATCAAAAATTTCCATTCCTATATTAGTACAATATTTTAAAGATGCTGATTATAGTTGGATTGTTCTTGGTGTCGTTCTAGGTATTCTTAGTCACGCGTCTAGAGCTTATCGTTGGCTTTATATGGCAGAACCTTTAGGTTTTAAGCCTAAGTTTGCCAATAGTTTTATGGCCGTTTATGCAGCCTATCTTATTAATTTTACCATTCCACGTGCTGGAGAAATAGCCAGAGCTTCAATTCTAACCAATTATGAAGGGATTCCTTTTGATAAAGGTTTTGGAACAATTGTGGCGGAGCGAATTGCAGATACCATTATGCTGTTGTTAATAATTGCGATAGCTTTTTTCTTAGAATTTGAATTTATTTATAATTTTTTTGCCGAAAAATTTAATCCAACGTCATTACTGTTTGGTGGTGCTATCTTATTATTTGGTGTTTTTACTTTGTTTTTATTTATAAAGAAGAGCAATTCTAAATTTGCTTTAAAAGTAAAAGGGTTTGTTTCTGGTCTTTTAGAAGGTGTATTAAGTATTTTTAAGATGAAAAAGAAATGGGCTTTTATAGGTCATACTTTATTTATCTGGTGCTTATACGTACTTATGTTTTATGTTACTACGTTTGCATTGCCTGAATTAGAAAATATTTCTATAGCAGCAGTTCTTATTGGATTTATACTCGCAAGTTTTAGTATTGCAGCTACAAATGGAGGTATTGGTTCTTTTCCAGAAGCTATAGTGATTGCTTTAACATTATTTGGTATGGCAGAAGATCCAAGTAGAGCTTTTGGCTGGATTATGTGGTCTACTCAAACTTTGGTTATAATCGTTATTGGTGGTCTATCATTGTTATACTTACCGGTTTACAACAGAAAGAAAACAACAGTATAGAAATATTTTTTAACTTGCTTTAAATTTAATCAGTTTTATATATGAAGAATTTTTATTCACTTGTAATCGTTTTTTTTATCGTTTTAAATATACAAGCTCAAGCTATATATAAAACTATTGATTCTGAAAGGCTTGGTGAAAAACGCGAATTAAAAATTCAATTGCCAAGAAATTACGATCCAGATGAGAAGCGATCATATCCATTAATCATTGTTTTAGATGGAGATTATTTGTTTGAGCCTGTTGCAGGTAATATTGACTACCAATCGTATTGGGAAGATATTCCAGATTGTATTGTCGTAGGTATTAATCAAGCAGATACAAGGTCTAATGACTTATTTTACGATACAGAAAGTTATTTTCCTAAAGATTCAGGCGCGCAATTTTATGAATTCATTTCAGCAGAATTACTGCCTTATATTGAAAAAAACTATAAAGCTTCTAACTTTAGAATTATTTTTGGGCACGATCTAAGTGCTAATTTTATTAACTATTTTCTCTTTAAGGATAATCCTCTTTTTAGAGCCTACGTTGCATTTAGTCCTGAGTTGGCACCAGAAATGGGGACTAGATTACAGCAGCGTTTGTCTGAAATGACCCAAGAGGTCTTTTATTATATGGCAACTTCAGATGCAGATATAAAAACCTTAAGGGCTTCAACTTTAGAAACAAATGCACTTATTTCAACCATAGAAAATGATAAGCTTCTTTATAAGTTTGATGATTTTGAAGATGCAAATCACTACGCATTGGTAGGACGAGGAATCCCTAAAGCTTTAAATGAGATTTTTGGACTTTTTAAACCAATAAATGCAAAAGAGTATAAAGAAAAATTATTACCATATGAAGGTTTATCTTTTGATTATCTGATTAAAAAATATGAGGATATTGAGCATTTCTATGGATTTGAAAAAAAATTAATTGAAAATGATATTAGAGCAATTGCTGCTGCTTCTAATAAAAAAGAGGATTTAGAATCTTTAGAAAAATTAGCAAAATTAGTTAAGAAAGAATTTCCCGATTCTATGTTAGGTGCTTATTACTTAGGTATGTACTACGAAAAAGAAGGGAACTATAAAAAGGCGTTGTTACAATACAAAGGAGGTTTACTGCTACAGCCCTCACAATCTGTAGATAAGGAGGTTATGCTCGAAAAAATGTACGATGCAGAAGAGGCGCTAAACAATTAAATGTATTTCATCGAAAAAAATTGACAACTTGACGATAATTTAGTATGTTTGGAATCCCAAACCTAAACCTACTTAATTATGAGAAAAACTATCCTATTAGTTTTTACTTATCTCATATTTGCGTTTTCAACTGCGCAAGTAACCTATAAGGAGATATCTTCTGCTAGTCTTAATTCCGAACGGAAATTAAAAATTAAGCTACCTAAAAATTACAATCCAGATTCGGATGTAAAACATCCAGTGATTATTGTTTTTGATGGTGACTATCTTTTTGAACCTGTCGCTGGTCAAGTAGATTTTCAAACTTACTTTGATGACATGCCAAGTTCTATTGTAGTTGGTATTATGCAGGGTGAAGATCGTTTTTATGATGCTTATTATGATCCTGCAACAGGACTGCCAACGGAATCAGGACTTAGATTCCATAATTTTGTTTCAGATGAATTGTTACCTTATTTAGACAAGGAATATAATACAAGTAAATTTAGAGTTGCTGTTGGTCATGACCGAATGGGTAATTTTATCAATTCATATTTGTTTAAAGAAGATCTATCGTTTCAGGCTTATGTATGTATTAGTCCAGATTTTGTGGGCTCATTAAGTAGTTTTGTTTCAAAACGTTTGACACTTTTTAAGGATGATGTCTTTTATTACATGGCAACTTCAGAAAAAGATATACCTCAAATACGAGAGAATATACTTGTAACTAATGATCAGATTAAAGCGGTTGACAATAAACATTTAACTTATTATTTCGATGATTTTAATGGTGAAACACACTATACATTGGTTACTAGTGCTATTTCAAGATCTTTTGATAAAATTTTTGATATCTACACTCCATTAAGAGAAAAAGAATTAGAAGAAAAAGTGTTGCCTTATGAAGGTACTTTAGATCAATATTTAGTAGATAGATACAATAGAATTGAAAAATTATTCGGAATTGAAAAAGAGATTAGTGAAGAAGAGTTAGAGAAAGTAGCGAAAATTGCAGAGCAACGCGAAGATTTACAATCACTATACAAACTAGGTAAGTTAGCCAATAAACTTCATCCAGAAACCTTATTAGGTACCTACTATTTAGCGCAATCAGCAGAACGTTTAGGTAAAACTAAAAAAGCTAAGAAATTATATGAATCTGCATTAGTATTAGACGATGCACTTAATATAGATAAGGAATACATAGCAACTAAAATCGAAGAGCTTAATGTGGTGTTAGTAGATTTAGATGATGATATAGAAGACGAAGAAAAAGAAGAAGATAATGAAGAGAAGTAAAAAACACACCTTGTCTACCGATTATATTTTTGAAGCATTATATCAAAAATCAAAAGCATTTCTATTTTCTAATTTACCTTCAAAACTAGCTGCATTAAAAGTTTTGGCAATCGTAACTTGGTTTAAAGACATCAACTAAATTTGTATTAATTTAGCTGTTCGAATTTTTAAACTAGATTTCCGATTTCTCGGAATGTGAACATGGCTAAAGTAAAAACAACTTTTTTTTGTCAGAATTGTGGTAGTCAATATGCCAAATGGCAAGGACAATGTACTTCTTGTAAGGAATGGAATACCATTGCAGAAGAAGTCATTCAAAAACCAGAAAAGAGCGATTGGAAAACTCCAACGTCAACTTCAAAACGCACATCAAAACCATTACTTATAAATGAGATTGATACATCGCAAGAAGCACGTTTAGATATGCAAGATGGCGAGTTTAATCGCGTTCTTGGTGGTGGAATGGTGCATGGTTCCTTAACACTTTTGGGTGGAGAACCAGGAATTGGAAAAAGTACACTTTTACTTCAAATTGCTTTAAAATTACAATACAAAACGCTTTATGTTTCAGGTGAAGAAAGCCAGAAACAAATAAAAATGCGTGCAGAACGTATTAATCCTAATAGCAGTAATTGCTATATTCTTACCGAAACCAAAACGCAAAATATTTTTAAGCAAATTGAAGCTTTAGAGCCAGATATTGTGGTTATCGATTCTATACAAACCTTACATAGCGATTATATAGAATCGTCTGCAGGAAGTATTTCTCAAATAAAGGAATGTACAACTGAACTGATAAAATTTGCCAAAGAAACTGCAACACCAGTTTTACTAATTGGTCATATCACAAAAGATGGACACATTGCAGGTCCAAAAATTCTTGAGCATATGGTAGATACGGTTCTTCAATTTGAAGGCGACCGAAATCATGTATTCAGAATTCTACGAGCTAATAAAAACCGATTCGGTTCTACTAATGAGTTGGGTATTTACGAAATGCAAGGTTCAGGATTACGAGAAGTGTCTAATCCATCAGAAATATTAATTTCAGAAAAAGATGAAGAATTATCTGGTAATGCGGTCGCAGCGACATTAGAAGGATTAAGACCTCTAATGATTGAAGTACAAGCCTTAGTAAGTACAGCGGTTTACGGAACACCACAACGTTCTGCTACTGGTTTTAATGCCAAGCGACTAAATATGTTATTGGCTGTTTTAGAGAAACGAGCCGGTTTTAGGTTAGGAGCAAAAGATGTTTTTTTAAATATTACAGGTGGTATAACCGTTGACGATCCTGCTATAGATTTAGCCGTTGTTGCATCTATATTATCTTCTAATGAAGATGTGGCTTTACCAAGTACCTATTGTTTTGCAGCAGAAGTAGGACTTTCTGGTGAGATAAGACCAGTGCAACGTGTAGAACAAAGAATTTTAGAAGCCGAAAAATTAGGGTTTTCTACCATTTTTGTTTCCAAGTATAATAAAATAGCCTTAAAGAATACGGTTATTAAGATTCAATTGATTTCTAAGATTGAGGATTTGGTTGGATTTCTGGTTTAAGAAAGTAATATGAAAAAAATAAAAGAAATAGTTTTTCAAAAAAAAAATGTATTTATCGCTATTTTATTTTTGAGTTTCTTTCCCGTTAGAGCACTATTCTATAATGGTATTTATTATTTTTTTGATTTAATTCTGAATTCAGGTGTAGTTTCCAATATTTACAGTTTTAATTACATGGGAAATCTTATGGGCTGTCTTGAAATTCAGCAAGTTCAAGAAGCTTTGGGTGCAGGAGCTAATATGTACTATTCTATAGTTTTTAATTTTTTGTTTTTAGTGTCTTTTTTGAGTGGTTTAATTTTAATTAAGAGAATTAAAAGTAGTAATGATTTTAGCCTTATCAATTGGTTTCTTTTAATGTTGTTTAGTTTTTCTTTATTTGACGCTTTAGAGTTTTTTATAATGTCTTTGCCTTCCATTATTGAATTTGGCGGATTATTTAAGGTAACAGCACGTTGGGTAGCTCTTATAGAGTTTTCTATAATATTATTAATGGCTATTTATTTGTTTTATATAATTTTTTATAAAAGTGTGAAAGTTCGAATATTGCTCATCGTTCTACCAACTTCATTTATTAGTTTTGTGGTGTGGTATAGTTATTTGGGGCCTCATCTCTTACCAGTAAAAATATTGTAGATTTTTTTTAGTTTAATGTTTGTTACTTACAATTTCAACAAAGAACATTCAATCCCTTGTAGTTGCCTTTTTTAACGAAAGCCATCTAATATTTCCACAAAATTCTGTAATTTCGCACCTCGAAAAGAAAACAGAATAATGAGTACAAAGTTCCCTGAATACAAAGGACTTAACTTGCCAAACGTTGCAGATGAAATCGGTAACTATTGGGAAGCTAATAATATCTTCGATAAAAGTGTAACTACAAGAGAAGGGAAACCACCTTTTGTGTTTTTTGAAGGACCACCTTCTGCAAACGGTTTGCCAGGTGTACACCACGTTTTAGCACGTGCTATTAAAGATATTTTTCCGCGTTACAAAACCATGAAAGGTTTTCAAGTAAAACGTAAAGCAGGTTGGGATACACATGGTTTACCAGTTGAACTTGGAGTAGAAAAAGAATTAGGTATTACCAAAGAAGATATTGGTAAAAAAATCACAGTAGAAGAATATAACGAAGCTTGTAAAAAAGCTGTGATGCGTTACACTGATATCTGGAACGACCTTACACAAAAAATGGGCTATTGGGTAGATATGGACGACCCATACATTACCTACAAATCTAAATACATGGAATCTGTTTGGTGGTTGCTAAAGCAGATTTACGAAAAAGATTTAATATACAAAGGCTATACTATTCAGCCCTATTCGCCAAAAGCAGGAACTGGTTTAAGCTCACATGAGTTAAATCAACCAGGAACGTATCAAGATGTAACGGATACAACAGTTGTAGCTCAGTTTAAGGCCAATACAGATTCATTGCCAGATTTTCTTCAAAATGAAGGTGATATTTTCTTTTTAGCTTGGACAACAACACCTTGGACGCTTCCTAGTAATACAGCATTAACAGTTGGGCCAAAAATTGAATATGTTTTAGTTGAAACGTATAATCAATATACATTTAAACCTATGAATGTGGTTTTGGCTAAGAATTTAGTCAACAAACAATTTGATGGTAAATTCAAACAAGTTGAAACAAAACCAGAATTAATTGAGTACAAAGAAGGTGATAAGAAGATTCCTTTTTATGTGGTTAAAGAATTTGTAGGAAAAGACTTAGTAGGTATTACTTATGAGCAATTATTGCCATACGCTTTACCAAACGATAATCCTGAAAATGCCTTTAGAATCATCTCTGGAGATTTTGTAACGATTGAAGATGGAACAGGTATTGTGCACACAGCACCTACATTTGGAGCTGATGATGCTTTGGTTGCGAAGCAAGCCTCACCAGAAATTCCACCTCTTTTAGTAAAAGACGACAATGGTAATTTAGTACCATTGGTAGATTTACAAGGGAAGTTTAGACCAGAAATGGGAGAGTACGCAGGTAAATATGTTAAGAACGAATATTATGAAGATGGTGAAGCACCTGAGCGTTCTGTAGATGTGGAACTTGCTATTCAGTTAAAAACAGAAAATAAAGCTTTTAAGGTTGAAAAATATAAGCACAGTTACCCAAATTGCTGGAGAACTGATAAGCCAATTTTATACTATCCCTTAGATTCGTGGTTTATTAAAATCACTGATGTAAAAGGGAGAATGCACGAGCTAAACACTACCATCAATTGGAAACCAAAATCAACTGGTGAAGGACGTTTTGGAAATTGGTTAGCAAATGCAAACGATTGGAATTTATCAAGATCTCGTTTTTGGGGAATTCCATTACCAATTTGGAGAACCGAAGATGGTAAAGAAGTCATCTGTATTGGTTCTGTAAAGGAATTAAAAGAAGAAATGGCAAAGTCGGTTAAAGCTGGCTTTATGACAGAAGATATCTTTGCAGCTTTTGAAGTAGATAATATGTCTGAAGCAAACTATGATACTATCGATTTACATAAAAATGTAGTCGATAAAATCGTTTTGGTTTCAAAATCAGGTCAACCGATGAATCGCGAAAGTGATTTAATAGATGTTTGGTTCGATTCTGGTTCTATGCCTTATGCACAATGGCATTATCCTTTTGAGAATAAGAATCTAATTGATAATAAAGAAGCTTATCCTGCAGATTTTATAGCAGAAGGAGTTGACCAAACACGTGGTTGGTTTTATACGCTTCATGCCATCGGAACTATGGTTTTCGATTCAGTGGCTTACAAAAATGTGGTTTCAAACGGCTTAGTTTTAGATAAAAACGGTCAAAAAATGTCTAAGCGTTTAGGCAATGCAATAGACCCTTTTGAAACGTTATCTAAATACGGAGCAGATGCCACACGTTGGTATATGATTAGTAATGCAAATCCTTGGGATAACTTAAAGTTTGATAGCGAAGGTATTGCAGAGGTTAGTAGAAAATTCTTCGGAACGTTATATAACACCTATTCATTCTTCACACTTTATACCAATATAGATGGTTTTAGCTATAGTGAAGCAGATATTCCTTTAAAAGAACGTCCGGAAATTGACCGTTGGATTCTTTCAGAATTAAATTCATTGATTCAGAAAGTAGATGATTATTACGCAGAATACGAACCAACAAAAGCTGCACGAGCAATTTCAGACTTTACTCAAGATTATTTAAGTAACTGGTACGTGCGTTTAAGTAGAAGACGTTTCTGGAAAGGTGATTATCAAACTGATAAAATTTCGGCGTATCAAACGCTTTATACATGTATGGAAACCATTGCAAAGTTAGGCGCACCAATTGCCCCTTTCTTTATGGATCGTTTGTATTTAGATTTGAATGCAGTGACTAAAAAGGAAACTTTTGAAAGTGTACATTTAGCAGATTTCCCTATTGCAGATACAAATGTCATTGACAAAGTATTAGAGCGAAAAATGGAAAGTGCTCAAACAATATGTTCGTTAGTTTTATCGTTGAGAGCTAAGGAGAAGATTAAAGTACGTCAGCCACTTCAGAAAATTATGATTCCAGTTGATAATCAACAACAAAAGGAAGAAATTGAAGCGGTTTCAGATTTAATAAAACACGAAGTAAATATTAAAGAAGTTGAACTTTTAGAGGATGCTTCAGATATCTTAGTGAAACAAATTAAACCAAATTTTAAGGCCTTAGGTCCAAAATTTGGTAAGGATATGAAGTTGATTGCTAGTGCAATAAGTACTTTTGGTGCAGATGATATTAAAAATATCGAGCAAAACGGTAATATTGACGTTGAAATTAATGGAAAAAATATTACTTTAGGCTTTGATGATGTGGAGATTACATCTCAAGATATTGAAGGATGGCTTGTTGCTAACGAAGGTGCATTAACTGTGGCTTTAGATGTTACAATCAATGAAGAATTACGTAAAGAAGGGATTGCTCGTGAGCTCGTAAACCGTATTCAAAACTTACGTAAAGATTCGGGATTTGAAGTTACAGACAGAATTGACGTACAACTTCAGAATGACCCACAAGTAGCAGCAGCAATTGCTTCAAATGAGGAGTATATTAAATCAGAAACATTAACTGAAAAGTTAGAAATAAAAGACTCAATAGACAATGGTATAGAAATTGTATTTGATGAGGTCAATACTAAATTGTTTATTAAAAAACATTAAAAATTATGTCAGCAGAAACCAATAACAGATATTCAGATAAAGATTTAGCAGAGTTTAAAACTTTATTACAGGAAAAAATTAAGAAAGCAGAGCACGATTTGGAACTTATTAAAAGTGCTTATATGAATGATTTTGATAACGGGACAGATGATACGTCTCCAACATTTAAAGCATTTGAAGAAGGAAGTGCCACAATGAGTAAGGAAGCGAACTCTGCATTGGCTATACGTCAAGAAAAATTTATCAGAGATTTAAAAAACGCATTGATTCGTATTGAAAACAAAACGTATGGTGTTTGCCGTGTTACAGGTAAATTAATAAACAAAGATCGTTTAAAATTAGTGCCTCATGCAACCTTAAGTATTGAAGCAAAGAATATGCAATCTTAATAAATCCCTTCTAATAATGGGATCTCATTACATTGAGATTATATTTTGAACAAAAACATAACAATAAAGCCTTGGTATATTAATTTCAGGGCTTTAGCATACTATATCTATAGACCTCTAAGATTTCAAAAATCTTTGAGGTCTATTGGTTTTATAGTATGTCTTTTATCATGTGCAGTTGCGACAGCTCAAAACAAACTACAAAAGGAACTTTCTGCAGAGCAAATTAAAGTGATTTCTATAAATGGAGATCAATTTTTTAATATTAGTGTTTCAACTTCAAAAAAAGATAAGATTAGTATTTCCTCTATATTGGATGGTGAATATCAAAATGATTTTCAATTGGTTGTTAAAGAAGAAAATAATAAACTGAACTTAAGTTTGGCTTATCTTTCTTTAATTGATATACCAGACAATAAACGTAACGCACATAAAGTAATTGCAGCCATGCTGTATCTTGAAATACCAGAGCATCTTTCATTAAATATTATAAGTGATATAGGACATGTAAAGTTGGATGGTATTTTTAATTCGCTTTCTATTGAATTATTACAAGGTCAATGTAGTATTAAAGGAGAGTCAAAATCAGCAATTATAAATACGTTAGATGGCGATATTAACATTATAACTAATAGTGCTATTGTTGAAGCTAAATCAAATCATGGAAAAGTTGTTTTAGATCATTTTGATAATAAAGATGCCATTTGGAAATTGACTTCTATAAATGGTAATATTACGGTTGCAAAGCCCAATTAAACGTCTATTTTTGCTTAAAATCTTTAGATGTCTCTTAAAAAAGCTTTATTAATTATTTTTGTTATTCTTCTGATAGACCAAATCAGTAAAATTTATATTAAAACCCATTTTCAGTTAGGAGAAGGTGTTAATGTTTTTTCTTGGTTTCATATTGCCTTTATAGAGAATGATGGCATGGCTTGGGGAACAAAACTTAGTGATTTTACAACTTTAATTTCTGATAGATCTGCAAAATTAATTTTAACCTTATTTAGAATTGTAGCGGTAACAGGTATTGCTTTTTGGCTGGTAGATGTGACTAAGAAGCAGAAATCTAAAACCTTAGTTTTTGCTATTTCTATAATATTTGCTGGTGCTTTAGGTAATATTATAGATTCTGTGTTTTATGGCTTTTTATTTAGTGATAGCGTAATGCAAGTGGCTGCGTTTTTGCCTGAAAATGGAGGTTATGAAAGCGTGTTTCATGGTAATGTTGTAGATATGCTTTATTTTCCAATTTGGAATGGTGCTTTACCAGAATGGTTACCACTTTTTGGAGGCAAACAATTTTCTTTTTTTGATCCTGTTTTTAATGTTGCAGATGTTGCAATAAGCACAGGTATTGGAATTTTAATTGTGTTTAATAAGAAGGCCTTTAATGATTAAGCTATTTTTTTAAACACAGCTTCCAGTTCGTTAATTCTTACAGGTTTTATCAAATAATTTTCTACTGAGGATAATGATTTGGCTTTGTCAATATCTGTGGAGTTAATAGATGAACTTACCACATAAAGCGTAATTTGATTATTAAATTTATTTTTAATCTTAGTAAAACGTTCTAAAAATTCCCAACCATCCATAACAGGCATATTGAGATCTAATAAAATGACTTCAGGGATATTATCTTTATCAAAGTTTTGGAGTAGAGTTTCAAAGTAATCTATACCCTCTTTTCCGTCTTTAAATATAAGTAGATGATCACAGAGTTTTCTGGTCTCTATAATTTTTCTTACCAATTTCACATAGATATTATCATCATCAATTATGCATGCTAATTTTATTTTCTTACTCATTGATATTAAAATTTTATAGTAAAAGTTGTGCCCAAATTTATATCACTTGTTGCACTGATTTCCCCATTTAGAGATTCTACTTGGTTTTTTGTAATAAATAAACCAATGCCTCTTGCATCTGCATTATAATGAAATGTTTTATACATACCAAAGAGTTTGTCACCAAATTTATCCATGTCTATCCCTAAACCGTTATCAGAAATTTTTAAAACAACGCGATCGTAATTTGTAAAATCTCGCGATGTACTGATGTTAATTACTGGATCTCTGTCTTTGTGTTTATATTTAATAGCATTGGTGAGTAAATTTAAAAAAATACTATCTAAATATGCAGGTATGTACTCAATAATTTCGGCTTTACTAAAGTCTGAATTTATGGTAACGTTATTGTTTTCAATAATTTGGTTAATAGAGGTTGTTACTTGTTCTAGTGTGTTCGCAAAATTAACTTCTACTTTAAGTTGATTAGAGTTAGTTTGTATACTAACCACTTCATTTAAATGTTCTATGGTTGTGTTTAAACTCTCTGAAACATGTGTAATATTATCAAGTAATTCTAATTTTTCCTCTACAGTATCTAATTCATTTATTAGCTGAACAATTAAAGTTAAATTACTAGAGTGAGACCTTAAGTTATGAGAAACAATATGAGCAAAATTGAATAATCTAGAGTTTTGAGAAGCAACAATTTCTGAGGCTTTTTCTAAATTTATTTCTTTTTGAATGATGTCATCTATATCCTGAAAAATACCACGTACTCCAATAATTTTTTTATCATCATTGTAAACCGGTTTGCCTATAGCTCTTGCCCAAAATTTTCTGTTATTAGCTGTAAGCATTAACACTTCTGAATCAAAGGGTACACCTGATAGTGCACATTCAAAAAATGTATTGGCTATGTATGCATGATGTTCTTCTGCATATAATGACATTGCCATTTTTAGTGATGGAACAAAATCTACCGGATATTCTAATATTTTCCTTGTAATGTCGTCCCAATAGCTTTTTTTATTTTCAAAATCAATATACCAACTTCCTGTAGAAGTCATAAGTGCTGATTCACGATAATAAAAATTGTCTTCTTCTAGTTTGTTATTAGATATATTATGCCGTTTTAGGTTAGTGTCCGTCATGCTATTGTTAGTTACAACTCAGATTTTGGGGTCAAATTTGAATACTTGAACTTGCAAGATATGAAATTTTTGCACTTTATCTAATTTTTAGGCACTTCAACGGTGGTTAAATTTCTTTAAAAATGATAAATTTTATCAGGAACAATGCAATAGTCTAGCTTTATGTCGTTTTCAGAAAAGTCAGAAATTTCATCTTCAGCTTTAAAAAAGGAAAATCCAATTTTTATAGTTTCAGGTTTACAGTTTGCTAAAAAGCGATCATAGAAGCCTTTTCCGTAACCAATTCTATTTCCTGTTGTATCAAAAGCTAAAAGTGGAATAAAAACAACATCTAATTTGGATGGTTTAATTTCAATCCCATCTATTGGTTCTGGAATGTTATATCTGTTTTTTTTGATTGTTGTGCTGTCTGTTAGCAGGTAATGCGACATGCTGTAATCATTAAAGTTACTTTTAGAAATAACAATGTGTTTATCTTTTCCGGCTAAAATATTGAGAATAAAATCGGTATTGATTTCTTTTTGTTCTTCAATCGTTAAGAAAATATGGTAAAAAGATTTGTTCCAAATATCTAATGTTAGTAACTGATTGGCAATAGCAATACTAAAATCGTCAATTTCATTTTCGGAAAGTTGAGACCTCAGTTGTTTATATTTCTGTCTTAATTCAGACTTTTTCATTCTTTCACTTTTGTGGAGATATGAAAAATAGCATCTCCTTGATAAATTATTGGAGATTCATTAATATTAAAAATGAATCCATCATTAGGTGCTTTTACAAAATGATTAAAGCTGCCATATGGATCAGTTATGTTACCTAAATCATCTCCTTTTTTTACTTTAGAATTTATGTTCACCGTTGCTTTAAACATGCCAGAATATTTCGCTCTTATCCATTTACTGTCTAATAAGTATATGCAAGATTGTTTAGGTTGAGAAACTTTAAAGTTTCGGTTAAGCATTTCAAGGTGATTTAAAACACGTTTAACTCCGTTTACACCTGTATTTGTAATGGTATTATCAATATTAAAAGATTTACCACCTTCAAATAAAAGAATAGGAATACCAAGTTTGTGGCAGGTGTTTCTAAATGATTTATTAATATTTTTAGAGTAGAAAATAAATGGTGGACCAAATACTTTAGCTAGTTCATCTAGAGTTTTTTCGGTTTTAATAATTCTAACTTGTGCGGCATTAAAACGATCTGCACCTCCAGTATGAAAATCCATAACCAAATCTGCATGCGGTAAAATTTCGGTAACCAATTTAAAAGCAACTCTACTTGCTAGCGAGCCACCACTTATGCCAGGAAAAACACGGTTAAGATCGCGACCATCTGGAAATTCACGTTTCATATTTAAAAAACCAAACACATTAATAACCGGAACACAGATAATAGTTCCTTTTCTGGGTTTGTTTATGCCTTTTGAAATAATCTGTCTTACAATTTCTACTCCATTAACTTCGTCTCCATGAATACCTGCTGTTATTAATACTGTTGGTCCAGGTTTTTTAGAACGCTCAATAATAATAGGAACATCAATAGTGTTTTGTGTGTGCAGTTTTGCAACATTAAAACTCAATTGAGCGCTTTGTCCTAAGCCTATTTTTTGTCCAAGGATTTCTAAAATATCTGGTTCCTTCATACAAGTATTTTAAAATTGAAGTTACGTCTTATTTCTTATTACGTTCAATAAAAGTGATAATAGCTTTTGCAATATTTTTGTGTGTTGCACCTTCAATACCTTCTAATCCTGGTGTAGAATTTACTTCTAATAATAATGGACCACGAGCAGATTGTAGCATGTCTACACCACATACAGGTAGTTTTAATACTTTGGCTGCATTCATAGCTAGTTTTAGTTCGTCTGGTTCTAACTTTATAATATTAGCTGAACCTCCACGGTGTAAGTTAGATCTAAATTCACCTTCTTTTCCTTGGCGTTTCATAGCTCCAACCACTTGTCCATCTACAACTAAAGCTCTTAAATCAGCACCTTTAGCTTCTTTAATAAACTCTTGTACAATTACTCTAGCTTGCAGACCATTAAAGGCTTCTAAAACAGATTCTGCAGCGTTTTTAGTTTCAGCTAAAACAACTCCAAGTCCTTGCGTACCTTCTAGTAATTTAATAATTACAGGTGTACCTCCTACATAGTCAATTACTTCTTCTACATCTCTAGAATAGTTTGTAAAAACAGTTTTAGGCATACCTATACCAGCTTTACTTAGACGCTGTAAGCTTCTTAGCTTATCTCGAGATCGTGTTATAGCATCAGATGGTGCTATGGTAAAGACTCCCATTTCTTCAAACTGACGTACAACAGCACAACCGTAAAAAGTTATGGACGCTCCAATTCTTGGAATAATAGCATCAACATAATCTAAATAACGATCTCTATAGTATATGGTTGGTTTTTCCTTTTCAATAATAATATCGCATTTTAAAGGATCAATGATTTCAATTTTATGACCTCTTTTTTCACCTTCTTCAACAAGTCGTTTTGTAGAATAGAGTTCAGGATTTCTCGAAAGAATTACTATGTTCATTTAGTTAGGGTTTGTTTAAAAGATTGATTTTCTAAATCTACATCAACCATAAATTTGTGTTTTAAAAACTGACGACCTATTAATACAGGGAATCTCATATCGTCTCTGGTGCTTAAAGTTAAGTTAATCTTATATGTTTTACCAAAGAATACAACGGTTGTTTTAATTTTGTAGCGGTTTTCTTTATGTCCATTACTACTTTTTACATCTGTATAGGTGTAAGTATCAAAAGCCACTTCTTCGCTTTTAAAGTTAGGGTGTCCTTTGCTTTCAAAAATGCAATAAAGTTTACCGTTTTCTTCTCTAATTTTAGAGCAATGAATCGCAGAAGTATAAGCTCCTGTGTCTATTTTAACATCGATGTTATTTAGTTTTAATTCGGGGAAATTGACTTTGTCTACGCGTCCCAAAACTTTTTTTGTCATAAACTGAATATATAAAAAGAGGTGCAAGGTAATGATAAAGTGTATTAATTATACATATATATTTTTATGAATTATTACCTTTGGTTATATGCCAGAATCGACCTTAGAAATACAGATAAAAACCTTACCACACCAACCAGGTGTCTATCAATATTTTGATGCAGATGAGCGTTTAATCTATGTTGGCAAAGCTAAAGATATTAAAAAGCGCGTAAGCAGTTACTTTAATAAGCATCACGATTATGGTAAGACGCGTGTTTTGGTTAAAAACATAGCCTCAGTAAAGCACATTGTTGTAGAAACTGAAAATGATGCTTTATTACTAGAGAACAATCTCATTAAAAAATATAAGCCGAAGTATAATGTATTACTAAAGGATGATAAATCTTACCCTTGGATTTGTATTAAAAAGGAACGTTTTCCTAGAGTATTCCCAACTAGACGAGTTATTAAAGACGGTTCAGAATATTTTGGGCCTTATACAAGTATGAAAACCGTAAAAACGCTTTTGGGTTTAATAAAAGGGTTATACCAATTAAGAACTTGTAATTATGATTTATCGGAATCTAAAATTGAATCCGGAAAGTATAAAGTTTGCTTAGAATATCACTTAGGCAATTGTTTGGGTGCTTGTGAAGGTTATGAGACCGAAGAAGAGTATCAGGCAAATATTATTGCGATTAGAGAAATTTTAAAAGGTAACTTTAAAGATTCTTTACAGCAATTTAAAATTCAGATGCGTCAACATGCAGAAGCAATGCAGTTTGAAGATGCTCAGAAAATAAAAGAAAAATTAGAGGTTTTAGAAAACTACCAAGCCAAGTCTACTATTGTAAATCCTAAGATTAGTAATGTAGATGTGTTTTCTATTGTTAGTGATGAAACATACGCTTATGTGAATTTTTTGCAGTTAAGCTATGGTTCAATTATTAGGTCGCATACTCTAGAATTAAAAAAGAAATTACAAGAATCAGATTCCGAATTATTAGAATTAGCCATTACCGAAATTAGGCAACGTTTTAATTCAAATTCAAAAGAAATTTATGTGCCTTTTAAAGTTAATTTAGGAAATGATTTAAAAGTAACAATTCCGAAACTTGGTGATAAAAAAAGTATTCTAGATTTGTCAATCAGAAATGCGAAGTATTTTAGAATGGATAAATTTAAACAAGTAAAACTTGTAGATCCAGATAGACATGCCAATAGAATTATGGCACAAATGAAAGCTGATTTGCGCTTATCTGAAGAGCCAAGACATATTGAGTGTTTTGATAATTCTAATATTCAAGGAACAAATCCGGTTGCTGCTTGTGTAGTTTTTAAAAATGGAAAACCGAGTAAAAAAGACTATCGTAATTTTAATATTAAAACGGTAGAGGGGCCAGATGATTTTGCGTCTATGGAAGAAGTGGTTTACAGGCGTTACAAACGTTTAATGGAAGAAGACCAACCTTTGCCGCAACTTATCATAATCGATGGAGGAAAAGGGCAATTATCTTCAGCGTTAAAAAGCTTAGATCTCTTAGGATTGCGCGGAAAAATCGCTATCATTGGTATAGCAAAGCGTTTAGAAGAATTGTTTTATCCAGATGATCCAATTCCGTTGTATTTAGACAAGAAAAGTGAAACCTTAAAAATAATACAACAATTAAGAAATGAGGCACATCGCTTTGGTATAGAGCATCACAGAAATAGAAGGAGCAAAGGAGCATTAACCACTGAGTTAGAAAATATACCAGGTGTAGGAGAGCAAACCATTGTAGATCTAATGAAACAATTTAAAACGGTAAAACGTATTGGAAACGCCAAGTTAGATGAATTAGAGGCAGTCGTTGGAGTGTCGAGAGCAAATAAAGTATATAATTATTATCATAAAGAATAGAAGGTTAACTTGTAAAGATTATAATACATGCAATACTTCTTAAAATCATTTTAAAATATCCTTCAGGATTTTAAACGCTATGAAAACCAAACATTTCATATTAATCTTATTTTTTCTAAGTCTTTTGCAATTAAAGGCTCAGAATGATACCATTAAGCCAGTACCTAAAATTGGATTAGTGTTAAGTGGAGGTGGAGCTAAAGGTTTTGCGCATATAGGCGTTTTAAAGGTTATTGATAGTTTAGGTATAAAAGTAGATTATGTTGCTGGTACTAGTATGGGAGCGATTATAGGCTCTTTGTATGCTTCAGGCTATTCTGGTAAGCAATTAGAAGCTATTTTTAAAACTCAAGATTTCGATGAATTAATAAATGATGGTTTCCCTAGAGCCTCTAAGTCTTTTTATGAAAGAGAGAATTCAGAAAAATATGCCGTAACCTTACCTTTTGATAGATTTAAAATTAGCTTGCCTTCAGCATTGTCGCGAGGACAAAACGTGTATAATTTGTTGTATCATTTAATGCTTCCTGTAAATGATGTTAGAGATTTTAGCCAATTGCCTATTCCATTTTTTTGCGTGGCTACTGATATAGAAACAGGTGAATCTTTAATAATGAATAAAGGTAAATTAGCTGAGGCTGTTACTGCAAGTGGAGCATTGCCGTCCTTGTTTCAACCAGTAATGATTGATGAGAGGATTTTAATAGATGGTGGAGTTACCAATAATTTTCCTGTTGAAGAATTACGAGCCAAAGGCATGAATATTATTATTGGTGTCGATGTTCAAGATGCTTTAAAGGATCGTGAATCGCTTAAATCTGCTCCAGATATTTTGTTGCAAATTGGTAATTTTAGAACTATAAATGCTATGAAAAGCAAGGCGGAATTAACCGATATTTATATAAAACCAGACATCACTAATTTTTCAGTAATCTCATTTGATGAAGGAGATGATATTATTGCTAATGGTGAAGCTGCAGCGCGAACTAAGCTTTCTGAATTAAAAGATGTAAAAAAGCATCAACCCGATTATACGGAACGATTACCCGTTAAAGTATTAGATAGTTTAAAAATTAAAAATGTTAGTATTGAAGGAAACGAACGTTATACAAGATCTTATCTTCTAGGGAAATTAAAATTAAAAGGTGCCGACAAAATAAGCTATGCAGATTTTAGACAGGGTATAAATAATCTTATAGCGACAAATAATTTTGATACGTTTAGATACCAATTAGCTGCAACTGAAAATGAATCTGAATATAGATTGTTGGGGAAAATAACAGAATCTGAAACGAGTACGTTTTTAAGACTAGGTTTGCATTACGATGAGCTATACAAAAGTGCAATACTTGTAAACATTACTCAGAAAAAACTATTATTTAGTAACGATATTGCTTCGCTAGATGTTATTTTAGGTGATAACTCAAGATATAATTTCAATTATTTTATTGATAAAGGATTTTATATTAGTATTGGAGTAAAATCGCGTTATAGTCAGTTTAATAAAAATGTAAATCCAATATTAGCTTTAGAAGAAGGCTCCCCTTTGTTAGAAGACCTAAATAAAATTGATGCAAAGATATCAGATTTTACTAATCAGGTGTATTTGCAAACTATTTTCAGAAAGGATTTTGCACTGCGAATAGGTGCAGAACATAAACATTTAAAAATTACTTCAGAAACTATAATTGATGACGAAAGAGAGGATAAAATAATTTTTGAAAATACAGATTATTTTAGCTTGTTTGGAAATCTAAAGTTCGACGACTACGATAACTCCTATTTTCCTAAAAGTGGATTTTATTTTAATGGAAATTTTCATTTATATTTAAAAGCATCTGGTTTTAATACTGATTTTGAAGAGTTTTCAATAGCTAAAGCAGATATGGGTTATGCTTTTAGTTTTAGCGATAAACTGGCTTTAAAAACAGAAGCCAATGGAGGTTTTAAAATAGGCGATAAATCTACAAATGCATTAGGGTTTGCAATCGGAGGCTATGGAGCTAATTTTATTAATAGTTTTTATTCGTTTTACGGATATGATTACTTAGCTTTAACTGGAGATAGTTTTGTAAAAGCCACTTTCACTTTAGATTATGAAATTTTTAAAAAACATCATATTTTATTAGCAGCAAATTACGGGAATATTGGTGATGGTCTTTTTGAATCTGGCCAGTTTTTCTCCTCTCCTAACTATAATGGTTATGCTGTTGGTTATTCATTAGAAACATTTTTAGGGCCTTTAGAAGGGAAATATACTTATTCGCCAGATACAGGGAATAGTTACTGGGTTTTTAATCTTGGGTTTTGGTTTTAATTACGCTTTGTGTGTCATGATGAATTTATTTTATCGTCTCACATTAATTTTCGATATTTGTAACATATGAAACGAGCAAGTTCAAAATTTTATCGTCTAAATAGAATGATAAATAGCGGACAGCAGTCATCATAAAAAAGCAATAAATAAAAATACTTGGAACCATTCTGGGCAAACATAAAACTTCATCTTAATTTCCTAATCAAAAGGAATCCAGAATAAACACGCATTTTTTGTACCTTTAAGCATAGTTTAATTTATACTACGTTGTTGTATAAACAATTCAACTTTTAAACCATTCAAAAAAATGCCATTCTATCATAAATTAGGGAAAATTCCACCAAAACGCCACACGCAGTTTAAAAAACCAAATGGCGATTATTATTACGAGCAATTGTTCGGAACAATTGGTTTCGATGGTATGTCAACCAACAGTTACCACGAGCAACGACCAACACAAGTTAAGGAAATAAAGAAGCAATATAGTGTTGCGCCAAAAGTGGCAAAGGCAAATAATATGCAATCTTATCGTTTTAGAGGGTTTCAGGTGAAGCCAGAAAACGATTATTTAGAGAGTAGAAAAATTGTGTTAACTAATAGTGATTGTAATATTATATTGGCAGCACCTAAGCAATCAACAAAAGATTATTTCTATAAAAATACAGATGCTGACGAATTAATTTTTATTCACAAAGGCACTGGAAAATTAAGAACACATCTTGGAAATTTAGATTTTAAATATGGTGACTATTTGTTAGTACCAAGAGGTGTTATTTACAAGCTCGATTTTGATACTGAAGATAACCGTTTATTCATTGTAGAATCTTACAGACCAATATATACACCAAAACGTTATCGTAATTATTTTGGGCAGTTATTAGAACACTCGCCATTTTGTGAACGCGATTTGCGTCAGCCACAAGAATTAGAAACTTATAATGAATCTGGTGATTTTTTAATAAAAATTAAAAAGCAAGACGAAATTTTTGATATGGTGTATGCCTCACATCCTTTTGATGTGGTAGGTTACGATGGTTATAATTATCCATATGCGTTTTCAATTCACGATTTTGAACCTATAACGGGTCGTGTACATCAACCGCCTCCAGTACATCAAACTTTTGAAACAGATGCTTTTGTAATTTGCAGTTTTGTGCCGCGTTTGTACGATTATCATCCACTTGCTGTTCCTGCGCCTTACAATCATAGTAATATAGATAGTGATGAGGTGTTGTATTATGTTGATGGTGATTTTATGAGTAGAAACGATATTGATGCTGGTCATATTTCATTACATCCAGCAGGTATTCCTCATGGTCCACATCCAGGAGCTATGGAGCGTAGTATTGGTAAAGTAAAAACCGATGAATTGGCTGTAATGGTAGATACCTTTAAGCCTTTAAAAGTCACAGAAGAAGCCTTGAAAATAGCTGATGAAGATTATTTTAAATCTTGGTTAGAGGAAAAATAAGTCTAATATTATATTTAAATGAATCAAAATAAATTACCAGCAGATCCATTAGCTTTAATATTAGGAGTATTGGCATTGGTTATTGGTTTAGTAGGCTGTTGTTGTTACGGAGTTACTGCAATAGTACCATTAACCATGGCTATAATTGGGTTGGTGGTTGCTAATAAAAGTTTGCGAGAGTTTGGTGAAAATCCTGAGGCTTTCGATTCACAATCTCGGAATAATGTAAATACAGCAAAAATTATAAATATAATTGCTATTGTGCTCAATGGTTTTATTTTTTTAGTTGCCTTTGCAGCATTTGTGTTTTACGGTACCTTAATTTCATCAGCCATTTTAGATGGCATTAAAAATGGTGATTTTGAGAATGATGACTATTATTACGATACTGAAATTGAAGAAGAAATGGATAGCATTAGTACTTGGACAGACGAAGACTATATTATTGAAAGTATAGAAAGTGAAGATGATATGGAAGAAATGGAATTAGAAAGCGCTCAGTAGGCGTAATTATATATGGTTTTTAAAGAATAAATTATTAACAATTAAATCCGCTTAGATTAGAGTTTTATTAGTTTGAGAGGTCTAAAATAAGCTATCATATTATGGCAAAAGAAGTAAAAAGTGTAAACTACGGTTTAGAAAAAATATTTGAAGGTGCGCAAGATTTTCTGCCGCTTTTAGGGACAGATTATGTAGAGTTTTATGTTGGTAATGCTAAGCAAGCAGCACATTTTTATAAAACAGCATTTGGTTTTCAATCTTATGCTTATAAAGGTCTTGAGACAGGTTCTAGAGATTCTGTAAGCTACGTTTTGAAACAAGATAAAATCCGTTTGGTGCTTACAACTCCATTAAATAGTAGGTCAGAAATTAATAATCATATCGTAAAACATGGTGATGGTGTTAAAATTGTTGCCCTTTGGGTTGATGACGCACGCAAATCTTATGAAGAAACGACCAAGCGAGGTGCAAAATCTTACATGGAACCAACCGTTGAAAAAGATGAATTTGGAGAAGTTGTAAGAGCTGGGATTTATACCTACGGTGAAACTGTGCACATGTTTGTAGAGCGTAAAAACTATACAGGAACATTTATGCCAGGATTTGTAGAGTGGAAAAGTGATTATAACCCAGAGCCAGTAGGATTAAAGTATATAGATCACATGGTTGGTAATGTGGGTTGGGGACAAATGAATAAATGGGTAAAATGGTACGAAGATGTTATGGGCTTTGTAAACTTTTTATCTTTTGATGATAAACAAATACATACCGAATACTCAGCCTTAATGAGTAAAGTGATGAGTAACGGAAATGGAAGAATAAAATTCCCAATTAACGAACCAGCAAAAGCGGCTAAGAAATCTCAAATTGAAGAATATCTAGATTTTTACGAAGACTCAGGAGTGCAGCATATTGCCGTGGCAACAGACGATATTATTAAAACAGTGGCGCAATTAAAGGCAAGAGGAATAGAATTTTTACCTCCACCACCTCAAGCTTATTATGATGATATTCCAAAACGATTAGGTGAACACATGGATATGATGAAAGAGGATATCGGTGAGCTTCAAAAGTTATCTATTATGATTGATGCGGATGAAGAAGGGTATTTACTTCAAATATTTACTAAACCAGTAGAAGATAGACCAACGTTGTTCTTTGAAATTATTCAAAGAATGGGAGCGCAAGGTTTCGGAGCAGGTAACTTTAAGGCCTTATTCGAATCTATTGAGCGAGAACAAGCTAAAAGAGGAACGTTATAATATTAATTTAGTATTGTTTAAAAAAAAAACATAAGCGCGTTTAGTGTTCTATAGCTAAACGCGCTAATAAAAACCAACTCAAATTTCCCCTGCAAATAAATACTAACTAAAATTATATGCTATGGCTAGCACTATATTTACATTAGTGAAATTTAAAAATGTGAGTATCAATTCAAAACCTATTAATTAAATAATTGGTTTTAAATTGTCTTTCAAAGACCTAATGGATTTGTAATTAGATCTTAAGGCTTTTGGAATAGTAATTGTATTTAAGATAATTGTAACGTAAAAAATGCGTTACATTAATTATATTTACAAACTAGAGATTATGAGATATTTATTCACAGTCATATTATTTTTTGTAGGATTTCAAGCTTCTAAAGTTGAGAAGGAAACCGCTTTTCAAGAAGGTGAGTGGTTTAAATTCGAAATGAGTTATAGTGGATTGTTAAAAGCAGGGAATGCTACTTTATCACTAAATGAAACGACATTAGATGGAAAACCTGTTTTTCATGTTGTTGGAAAAGGTTGGACTACAGGCGCCATAAAATGGATGTTTAAAGTTAAAGACCGTTATGAAAGTTATTTTGATAAAGAAACTGGAGTCCCTTATAAATTTATTAGAAAAATAGATGAAGGAGGTCACACAAAGGATATCGAAATTAAATTTGATCATAAAAACAGGAAGGCTGAGGTTTTTAACAAAAAGAATAAAAGCGTTAAGACTTTAACCACAGAGAAAGATGTGCAAGACATGGTTTCTATGTATTATTATCTAAGAAATAAAATTGATATTTCATCTTTAAAACAAGGGGATGAAATAAAAACAACGATGTTTTTTGATGAAGAAAATTACGGCTTTAAGCTTAAATACTTAGGGCAAGAAATTATTAAAACAGAGTTTGGTAAAGTAAATACAATAAAATTCAGGCCATATGTTATGGCAGGTCGTGTTTTTAAAGAAGAAGAAAGTTTAACCTTATGGGTAAGTGCGGATAAAAATAAAATGCCTTTAAAAATTCAAGCAGATTTAGCTGTTGGTTCGCTGAGAGCAGACCTTGTTGCTTTTAAGGGTTTAAAGCACTCCTTTAATATAGAATTCAAAGATTAACCAATTTTATGTCAGACCAACCTAACTACGACGATATTATAAAAGCACTTCAGGAGAAGTACACTAAAATAGACCAAGACACAGACGACCATTTATACGGTTTGCTATACAGTAAACCAATTACATATTGGGATTATATACAAACAGATGCATTATTAAATTTACAAATTCAACGTACCACGCTTCCAGATGAAATGGTATTTATTGCTTATCATCAGATTAACGAGTTGATTTTTAAAATGATACTTTGGGAAATTTCTCAAGTTGCAGAAAAAGAAGATTTAGATGTTACTTTTTTTGAAAGTCGATTGATGCGTATTAGTCGTTATTTTGATATGTTGTCTACTTCTTTCAATATTATGAGAGAAGGTATGGATGTTGAGCAGTATATGAAATTTAGATATACGCTTACGCCTGCAAGTGGTTTTCAAAGTGCACAATACAGACTTATTGAGTTCGCTTCTACGGAATTAATTAATTTAATTGATTATAGATTTAGAAAAGATATTGATAGAGATACACCATATACTCATGCCTTTGAACATTTGTATTGGCAAGCTGCTGGAAAAGATCATAAAACAGGAAAGAAATCCACGCTTTTAGTTAATTTTGAAAAACGTTATAAAGACGAGTTTTTAAGGTTTATGGAAACCTATAATACCACAAATCTTTGGACCCGTTTTAAAGAGTTGCCAGAAAAAGATCAGAAAAACGAAGAGCTAGTTAAGGCTATGCGTCATTATGATTATACGGTAAACGTAAGTTGGGTAATGGCTCATTACAACGCAGCCAAACATTACATAGATAGTGGTATAGGTGATGGAGAGGCAACAGGTGGAAGTGATTGGAAAAAATATATGCATCCTAAATACCAAAGACGTATTTTTTTTCCGGAATTGTGGAGTGCAGAAGAATTAGAAAATTGGGGAAATAATTTATAATTAGCTTAATTAATGCAGTTAAAACGCTTAGTAGTACTAACGATAATTTTAATAGGATTTTTTGCTTGCAAAGAGGATAATTCCGCTGAAGTAGCCTATGAAAAAGAACTATCAGAGATAGTTGAAGAAGAAAAAATTCTAGAATTTGGCTTCGATATTAATAATTATATTGTAAAACGTGATACCATTCAGCAAGGAGATAGTTTTGGTGAAATTTTACAGCGTAATAATATTGGTTATCCCGATATTTTTCAAATTGCCGAAGTAACAAAGGATACTTTTGACATTAGAAGATTACATCCTGGTAAACCTTATACATTATTGTTTTCAAAAGAATCAGAAAAGGATAGTCTTCCGCGACCAGAAACTTTTATCTATCAAACTGATCCCATAAAATATGTGGTTATAAATTTAAAGGATTCTATTTATGCTTATACTAATAAAAAGCCTGTAACTTATGTTGAAAAAACAGCAACTGGTATTATAGAAAGTAGTATTTCTTCAACATTAGAAGATAAAGGTTTGAGTCAAAAACTAGCCTATAAAATGGCTGATGAAATCTATGCTTGGACCATTGACTTTAGGAGGCTTCAAAAAGGAGACCGTTTTAAAGTTATATATACAGATAAATATATTGACGATACAATTTATGCAGGTGTTCATAATGTGAAAGCAGCTTATTTTGAGCATAATGGTGATTCTCTTTATGCGTTTCAGTTTGAAACAGATTCTATAAAAGGTATTGTAGATTACTTTAATGAAGATGCAAAAAATTTAAGAAGGGCTTTTTTAAAAGCTCCTGTTCAATTTAGTAGAATATCATCGCGCTATAATTTAAAAAGACGAATTGCATTTTATGGTAATAAAGTACGTCCGCACAAGGGAACTGATTTTGCTGCTGCTATAGGAACACCAATTATGGCTACTGCAAATGGAACGGTCACTGAATCTACTAGACGTGGAGGTAATGGTAAATATGTAAAAATTAGGCATAATGATACTTATAGTACTCAATATTTACATATGAGTAAACAAGCTGTAAAAAAGGGGCAGTTTGTAAAACAAGGAGATATTATTGGTTATGTTGGAATGACAGGTAATACAGGAGGTCCACATGTCTGTTATCGCTTCTGGAAAAATGGACAACAGGTAGATCCATTTAAGCAAAAATTACCTGAAGCTAAACCTATTTCAGATAGTTTAAAAGTGAAATTCTTAGAACATATTAAACCAGTAAAACAAAGATTAGATAATATCTTTTTCTTAGAGGCTGAACCTATTGAGCCAGAGAATACAATTACACAAGATTTAACTATAGATTTATAATAATGGCATTAAAAGCAACCAACCCAACCAGCACAAACGCTTGGAAAAAATTACAAGCACATTTCGATTCTATTAAATCTCAACACTTAAAAGATTTATTTAGCTCTGATGCAGAAAGAGCAAATGACTTAACGGTTAAGTGGGAGGATTTCTATGTTGATTTTTCTAAAAATAGAATCACAACTCAAACTATAGATTTGTTGATTGAGCTGGCTAATGAGTTGGATTTAAAAGATGCTATTTCAAAATATTTTGAAGGTGATGTTATTAATGCCACAGAAGGCAGGGCTGTATTACATACCGCTTTAAGAGCACCTAAGGATGCCAAAGTTATAGTTGATGGAGAAAACGTAATTCCTGAAGTGCATGAGGTTAAGAAAAAAATAGAAAACTTCACAACTGCAGTAGTAAGTGGAAGTCATAAAGGGCATACAGGTAAAGCCATTACTGATGTTGTTAACATTGGTATTGGAGGTTCTGATCTTGGACCAGCAATGGTGGTAGACTCACTTCAGTATTATAAAAACCAACTCACTACTCATTTTGTTAGTAATGTAGATGGTGATCATTATCAAGAAGTTATTAAAAAATTAAATCCGGAGACTACACTTTTTGTAATAGTTTCAAAAACATTTACTACTCAAGAAACTTTATCTAACGCTAATTCTATTAGAGCTTGGTTTTTAAAGTCGCAACCAAGTGAAGCAGTTTCTAAACATTTTGTCGCTGTTTCTACAAATATCGAAAGTGTAAAAAACTTTGGAATAGATGAAGAAAATATCTTTCCGATGAAAGATTGGGTTGGTGGTCGTTTTTCTTTATGGAGTGCCGTTGGTCTTTCAATAAGTTTGGCTTTAGGTTATAAACATTTTGAAAGTTTATTAGATGGTGCACACAAAATGGATGAGCATTTTAGAAAAGCAGATTTTAATGAGAACATTCCTGTTGTATCTGCGTTGTTAACCGTTTGGTATAACAATTTCTTTAAATCAGAAAGTGAAGCTATTATTCCTTATACACAGTATTTAAATCAATTTGCTACCTACCTTCAACAAGGTATAATGGAAAGTAATGGTAAAAGTGTAGATAGAAATGGAAACAAAGTAAATTATCAAACCGGAACCCTAATTTGGGGTGAGCCAGGTACCAATTCACAACATGCCTTTTTTCAATTGATTCATCAAGGTACAAAACTAATTCCTACAGACTTTATTGGTTATGTAGAATCACTTTATGGAAATACAGATCATCATGATAAGTTGATGTCTAACTACTTTGCGCAGACAGAAGCGTTAATGAATGGTAAAACTGAAGCTGAAGTTTTAAATGAATTAAAAGAGCAGTCTCTTTCAGAAGAAGAGATTTCAAAGTTGTTGCCTTTTAAAGTATTTGAAGGTAATAAGCCAACGACTTCATTATTAATACAAAAATTATCCCCAGAGAGTCTAGGGAAGCTCATCGCTATGTACGAGCATAAAATTTTTGTAGAAGGTATTATTTGGAATATTTATAGTTATGATCAATTTGGTGTGGAGTTAGGAAAACAACTAGCTAAATCTATATTAAGTGAGCTTAATCAAGACGATTCTAATACGCATCATGATTCCTCTACTCAAAATTTAGTGGCTTTTTATAAGGAAAATCGTTAAAAATTGTTAAAAAGTTTCTGAAAATTTAATTGAACCCATCTAAAATGTAGGGGTTACATAATTAACTTTGTAGTGTTAAAATTCTTAACATTTAGATAATGTTATAACTTTAGTTATATGTAATTTTGCGCCAATTAATAAAACCAATTAACTGAGATTTTATATGAAAAAATTTAATCAATTTTTATGTATTGCTGTACTGACATTGTTCTCTACAGTTACGTATGCCCAATCCACTATCAAGGGTAAAATTACTGATGGTGAAATGACCTCACCACTTCCTGGTGCTAATATTATAGTAAAAGGAACTACTAATGGTGCAACTACAGATTTTGATGGTAATTTTACTATAGTAGCAAAATCGAATTCTGGAGAAGTTGTAATTTCTTATGTAGGTTTTATAACTCAGACTATTGCTTTTAAAGGTAATACTGATTTAGGAAATATTACTTTGATGCCAAGTGATGTTGGATTACAAGAAGTACAACTATTTGCTTCAGTTGCAGTAGACAGAAAAACTCCTGTTGCTGTTTCTACAGTTAGAGCTGCAGATATTGATTTAAAATTAGGAACTCAAGAATTTCCAGAAATTTTAAAATCAACACCTGGTGTTTATGCTACTAAATCTGGTGGTGGTTTTGGAGATGGTAGAATTAACTTAAGAGGTTTTCAATCTGAAAATGTCGCTGTTATGATTAACGGTGTTCCAGTGAATGACATGGAAAATGGTCGTGTTTATTGGAGTAACTGGGCTGGTCTTTCAGATGTAACTAGTTCAATGCAAGTACAAAGAGGTTTAGGTGCTTCTAAAGTAGCTGTGCCTTCTATAGGTGGAACAATTAATATTTTGTCTAGAACTACAGATGTTGAAGAAGGTGGTAATGTTCTTACTACTATTGCGAATGATGGATATAGAAAATTTGGTGCTACATATTCAACCGGATTAATGAAAAATGGTCTTGCTGTAACAGTTTCAGCATCTAAAACTGATGGTGATGGATATGTTGATGGTACTGAGTTTAATGCTATGGCATATTTCCTTAATGTTTCTAAGGAAATCAATGATTCTCATAAATTATCATTGACAGCATTTGGAGCAAAACAACGTCACGGGCAAAGACAAAACTCTCAATTAATTGAAACATTTAGAAACAATGAAAGAGGGATAAAATACAATGCAGATTGGGGTTATAAAAACGGACAGGTAACTCACGCAGAAGATAACTTTTATCATAAACCACAGATTTCATTAAATCACTATTGGACGATAAGTGATAAAACAGAATTGTCAACGGCTGCTTACGTATCATTCGGTACAGGTGGTGGTGGTGGAACCGCTGGTGTAAATAAGTTTTCTATTGGTACTAATGGAATGAGTGAATATAGAATTGGAACTTATGGAACAATTGATTTTGATAAAATTGTAGATGAAAACATTGCAAATGGAGCAAACGGATCTGAAACTGTTTTAAGAGCATCGATCAACAATCATAACTGGTATGGTATTTTATCAACTTTAAAAACTGACTTATCTGACGATTTAGTATTGTTAACTGGAGTAGATATAAGAGATTACACAGGTATTCACTATACAGAATTAACAGATCTTTTAGGAGGTCAATATTTTGCTGATGATAGCGATGAGAATAATCCTAACGCTCAAGTAAAAGTAGGTGATAAATATAACTACTACAATGATGGTAAAGTAGGGTGGTTAGGTGCTTTTGGTCAAGTAGAATATTCTAAAGAGAAGTTGTCTGCATTTATTTCATTAGCAGCTTCAAATACATCATATAAGCGTATAGATTATTTTAATTATTTAGATAGTGACCCTTTACAAGAATCAGATAGATATAATTTCTTTGGTTATAGTGCTAAAGGTGGAGCTAATTATAACTTAGATGCCAATCATAATGTGTTTGCAAATGTTGGATATTTTGAAAAAGCACCAGGTTTTGATGCTGTTTTCCCTAACTTCAATAATACAGATATTAATGCAGATGCTGATAATCAGAAGATTTTAAGTTTTGAATTAGGATACGGATATAGAAGTGACAAATTATCTGCTAATGTGAACTTATATAGAACTGCTTGGAGAGATAGAACTGAGACAATTCCTTTTCAACAACCAGATGATACTAGAGCTTATGCCAATGTATTAGGTGTAAATGCAATTCACCAAGGAATAGAAATTGACTTTGTTTATAGAGCAACTGATAAGTTAAGTTTTACAGGTATGACCTCTTTAGGAGATTGGAGATGGGAAAATAATGTATTAGATGTTCCTATTATTAATGAAGATCAAGAAATTGTTAGATATGTAGATCTTTATATAGAAGATTTGCATGTTGGTGATGCAGCTCAAACAACATTAGCTTTAGGGCTTAATTATAAATTTGCGAATAAGACAAGATTTACATTAGACTATAACTACTTTGATAATCTATATGCAGATTTCGATCCTAGTAATAGAGGTGGCGTTGGTCCTGACGAAGATCAAGTTGGTCCAGATGCATATGAAGTTCCTGCATATGGGGTTTTTGATACAACTTTTAGCCATGGATTTAAATTTGGATCTTTTGATGTTACTTTAATAGCGAGATTAAATAACGTTTTTGATACTACTTATATTACTGACGCCTTTGATGGTTCTGAGGTAGGGACAGTAGGTGAGCCTGGTTATATTGCACCATCTACTTATAAAACGTCTAAAGTTTATTATGGTTTTGGAAGAACATTTAGTATCGGAGCAAAACTTAATTTTTAATAAAATTGAAATATGAAAAAAATAATTTTTTTACTAGCAATAGTCGGAATTACTTTTACGGGTTGTGACCCATTAGAAGATATTAATAATGAAATTGACGCACAGGATAATCCTGTTGTGGGAGTTGATGAGTTTACAATGACAACTGATGATTATACTGCATTAGTAGATCAAGCAGATGACGAAGATCCTGATTTCTACGAAACATTTGAAGCATTTAGTGATGTAGATGATGCAAAATTAATGTTACCAGATTTCTTAAGTGATAGATATCCGTATTGGGGAAATGGTTCTTCAGTAACTGTAAACTTCAATTTGTATGATGGTAATCCAGAAGATGTAAGTGCTTATGTTAATGCTGATAATTATGAATTAGTTCAAGATGATTATCCTACAGCTGCGAGTAATGCATTTTTTCCAAGTGAAGAGCCTGGAGATTTTTTAGAAAACATATTAGTAGCTCAAATAGCTAGTCCTATTGAAGGGCAAGTAGTGTTAGTTGAATACGATCAGTATATTGAAGAGCCTGTTATTGGTTTCGCTCCTTTTATCGAATATGACTTTTCTGGTAGTTTTGAAGGTTGGTCAGTTGTAGAAGAATTTGGTGGTGATGACGCATGGACATCTCAAGATGATTACATACAAGGTAATGGTTTTTTTGGTGGTCAAGTAGCGAATATAGAGTGGTTAGTGTCACCTTCTATTGATTTAACCGGTGAAAGTGATCTTAGATTTCAAATTACACATGCACTTAAATATGCAAGTGATGCATCATTACTTAAAATATTAGTATCAACTGATTATGCTGGTGATACAAGTACTGCAGAATGGGAAGAAATTAACTTAGTAACACCTCCTGGTGTTGATACATTAGACCCATCTGAAGATTTTGATTTTTCTGCATATGATGGTGAAACTATTAATATTGCTTTTAAGTATGAATCTACAGATACTGATGCTGGTCGTTGGAGAATTTCTAGTATGGTATTAAAAACAATTGGTATAACTGGTGCTACTGTAACTAAATCAGACTATTACAAATTTGATGGTGCTTCATGGAGTCTTGTAGATGATGTATATTATTTAACATCGCAAGATTATGACTCTATGGGAACGTCTTCTGGTCAGCCAGGTCAATATAATAACTTTAGTGGTTCTACTGCACCATCTAATTATTTACCGCAATTTTTAAGTATTAAATATCCATTTGCTCAAGAAGAGGATGCTATCTTTATTACTTACAAATATTATGGAGGTTCTAGTGTTGGTACAGTTATTAAAGGAAACTTATATACATTTGCAAATGGTAGTTGGTCACCAAGTATTTCAACTTTACAGTTTGGTTTTGAAAATGGTATTTGGGTACCAGATAATACTATAAGATATACTTTATCAAATTCTGATTATGAGTATATTGGTAATACATTGGTGAGTGATCCAGAATTCACAGATCTTGTTCCAACACTTATCGATTATCATGATTATGATTATAATTGGACTGCATCTCAAGTTACATATTCACTAGGTGTTTTTCTTGAATACCTTGCGCCAAGTGCAGAAGATGGACAGAAATATGCAATCACATATTTATTATATGATAATGGATTAAATGAGTTAACAGAAACGCTAATTAAGCAAAATGGTGAGTGGGTTAAGTATGTTGCCCCTTAATACATGGTTTAAGTTTTAATTTAGCTGAAATAAAAAAGCCTATCAATAATTATTGATAGGCTTTTTTTTATTGATTAATTTTTAATCTTTCCACTCTACGCTTTCCATAATCCTTCTAATATCCTTTTTAAGATATTCTGCAGCAGGATAAATAGAATCGTAATTAGGCTTGGCATAGAAGTAAAGCGAGCCACTTAAAAAGTGATGAATACTATCAGTAACGTAAAATTGAGATTGTGAAGCAGCATCTCCACCTACTTCATATAACATACCATAAACTTTGGTTGCTTTGTTTTCAAATGGTATGTTGAAAATTTCATCCGCTTTTATAGTGTGCTTCTGCGTAAGGTTTTGTGCATCTCGCAATAAATCATTTAAGTTATCATCTTTAACTTCCTTGTAGGTGAGGTAAATGGTTGCGTTTAAGGAAGGATAATTAACATCAACACCATTAGTATTGGCAGAAGATTTTATGCTTTTAATTGGGTCTGCTAGCTCGTTTTTTTCAAAAGAGAATGGTAAAGGTATAGTCGCTTTTTTATAATTGGCTTTTGGATACTCTAATCTTAAATAGCCTTTTGGTTTAGGTAATGGATCATCTCCACAACTTAGCATTAATAGACTTAAAATGGGTAAAACTATTCGTTTCATTTTTGCTGATCTAATAAAGTGAGTTTAATTTGTTTTATGCGCTTTCGTTCTAAAGCCTCTACTGTAAAAACGTAATTTTCAAAATTTATTTTACTTCCTATTCTCGGAAATCCACCTGAAATTTCTAAAACAAAGCCAGCAAGTGTTTCTGCGTCACCTTTCTTGGCTTCAAAAAGTTCTGTGTCATTTTCAATGCCAACTATTTTATACACGTCTTTTAGAGGTGTTTTTCCTTCAAAGCTATAATTGTTGTTATTTAATTTGGTGTAAACTAAATCGTCATCATCATATTCATCACTAATATCTCCAACAATCTCTTCAATAATATCTTCAAGAGATACCAATCCAGAAGTGCCTCCGTATTCATCAACAACAACAGCGAGATGTACTTTTTTGGTCTGAAATTCTACCATTAAATCATCTAATTTCTTGTTTTCTGGTACAAAGAAAGGCTCTCGTAAAATTGTAGTCCAATCAAATGTTTTTTTATTTAAATGCGGTAATAAATCTTTCACGTAAAGAACACCTTTAATAG
Source organism: Winogradskyella eximia (assembly GCF_003386165.1). Taxonomy (GTDB): domain Bacteria; phylum Bacteroidota; class Bacteroidia; order Flavobacteriales; family Flavobacteriaceae; genus Winogradskyella; species Winogradskyella eximia. Next base: position 436,002 of record NZ_QRDV01000001.1, read on the forward strand.
TATCAATGCTTTCTTCATAAACAGGGATACGAGAATAACCATTATCTATAATTTCTTTTATTATAGTTTCGTAGGGAGTGTTGATGCTTAAAGCAAACAAATCCATTCTTGGACGCATCACTTGCTTAGTATCTGTGTTTCCAAAAGACACTATGCCTTGCAGTAGTTTTTGCTCTTCTTTGGTGGTGTCTTCATCATTTGTAAGTTCTAATGCTTGAGATAATTGATCAACACTAAGATTTGAACGTTGCTTGCCAAATTTGTTTTGAATTTTGATGGTTATAAAACGCATTGGTAAACTTAAAGGAGAAAAAACTACATCCAAAAATCTAAGTGGTCTTGCCATAAATAAAGAAAACTTAACGCTATTTCTACTGGCATAAATTTTAGGAATGATCTCACCAAATAACAATATTAAAAAGGTTGCTGAAACAACTTCTAATAAAAATCTAAAAAGCGTATTTGTAATAGTGTTAAAAAGTGTTTCACCTATGTAGGCAAATAGCAACACAACAGCGATGTTTATAAAATTATTAGCGACCAAAATTGTGGCTAATAGTTTTTTGGGACGTTCTAAAAGTGTCGCAATTATTAACATTGCAGGAGATTTGTTTTCTAAGCCTTCATCTAAGTTAGATTTGGTTAATGAAAACAATGCGACTTCTGCGCCAGAAATTAGAGCAGAACACATTAGTAAAATAATAAGGATGATAATACTTGTTATAAATGAAGTATTAATAGCTAACAAATGAGAAATTAAAACCGTGGGTTCTGGGTCCAAGATGTGATGATATTAAATGGTTAAAATGGCAAATCATCATCGCCCTGTGGTGCTGCATTTGATGGTGCAGATGGTTGCGATTGAGGATTAGCATTTGGTTTGTTAGACTGTTGTTGATCTGTTTTTGGAGTTAAAAAGGTGAATTCATCACATTGAATTTCTGTAGAATAGCGCTCCATGCCTTTGTCATCAGTCCATTTTCTAGTTTTTATTCTTCCTTCAATATATACTTTGTCTCCTTTAGTAAGATATTTTTCACAAATTTCAGCAGCTTTATTTCTAACCACTATATTATGCCATTCAGTATTAGTGACACGTTCGTTGGTTTGCTTATTAGTATAAGACTCACTTGTAGCTAACGGAAAACGACCAACACAATTTTTATCATCAAAATAATGCATTTTTACTTCGTCGCCTAGGTTTCCAATTAGCATTACCTTATTTAATGTTCCAGCCATAATAATTTTGTTTTAAGTTGCAAAGTTACTGTTTTTGCTATCACTACTTTAAAAGTAATAAAAAAATGTGATTTCTTTAAGGTTCTATAACCATATCGCATTTAAAAATTAAAGTTATCAATAAAGTCACTTATAAGCACAGAGGTAGGATAATTAGTTAACGAAGCAATTGCTATAGCGTTATTGGGAAGCTGATCTATATCAATAATCCAAAATTTAGTGTGTAAATGCTGGTGAGATAATTTATGTATGATATCAGTTTCATTATATAAGGAGTAATCAAAATCTTCAGTACTTAAAATTGTGTTTTCAAAATTTAAAAGATGAAATTCTTCTGGAGCTAAACTTTTTTCAGATTCAATTAATGGAAACTGATAGAGGTTTTGCCAAATCCCTTTATTTGTACGTTTTTCGAATAATATCTGTTTACTATTATCAATACATACTAAAAAGTTATAATACTTATTGGTCACTTTAGTTTTCTTCAATTTTACAGGAAGCACACTCACAAGGTTCTTTTGAAGTGCTACACAACCATCTTTAAGTGGGCAAATATGGCAGTCAGGATTTTTTGGTTTGCACTGCAAGGCTCCAAATTCCATAATAGCCTGATTATAGATTGCAGGTTGTGCTTTGTCTATTAATGAAGTCGCTAAGGATTTAAATTCTTTGATACCAATAGTAGAATTAATTGCCGTGTCTATACCAAAATAGCGAGACAGTACACGGTACACATTTCCATCTACAACAGCAGCTACTTCATTATAAGCAAAAGATGCAATGGCACTTGCAGTATAATCGCCAACTCCTTTTAATTTTAATAAGTCTTTATAATTATTAGGAAATTCGCCATTTAGTTCATTTACAACATATTTAGCGGCAGCATGTAAATTTCTAGCTCTAGAATAATAACCTAAACCTTGCCACAATTTTAAAACCGAAGTTTCAGTTGCTTCTGCAAGATCGAAAATGGTAGGATATTGATCCACAAATGCGTCGTAATAAGGAAGGCCTTGTTTAACTTGGGTTTGTTGTAAAATGATTTCTGACAGCCAAATGTAATAAGGGTTTTTAGTTTCTCTCCATGGGAGTTGTCTCTTGTTATTTGAATACCAGTAAATTAGTTGAAATTTGAAGTTCATTTGACTTTTTAAATGAGAAAGTAAAATTAATTGTTTATTGCGTTAAATTTTAATTAATTACGTTTGAAATATTGAAATTAAATTACCTATATTTGCAATCCCTTAGAATTATAGTAACCCTAAAACTAGTAAAAATGACAAAAGCCGATTTGGTAGCAAAAATATCTGATAAGTTAGGTATTGAAAAAGGTGACGTACAAGCAACTGTAGAAACCTTTATGGAAGAAGTAAAAACATCTTTAGAAAGCGGAGATAACGTTTATTTAAGAGGTTTCGGAAGTTTCATTATTAAAACGAGAGCTGAAAAAACAGGTCGTAATATTTCAAAAAATACTACAATAAAAATTCCTGCTCACAACATACCAGCATTTAAGCCGGCTAAAGTATTTTTAGAAGGAGTTAAATCTAATGTTGAGGTTAACTAAGAAAGCATTTAAAATATAATATTAATTAAAAGCATTATTTATTATGCCAAGTGGTAAAAAAAGAAAAAGACACAAGGTAGCGACGCACAAGCGTAAAAAACGTAGACGCGCTAATCGTCATAAAAAGAAATAAATTGTTAAAAGTAGTTTTTAAAACTACTTTTTTCAGTTTTAAAGAAACGTTCTTTGATATAGAATCAGGAGTATTTAATAGAGTACACCTAGATTTGTTGGATATTACATCCTGTGTCAAATAATTTAGTAAAATCCATCTATCTCAATTAAGAGTTAGATATAAATTAACATCATGAACAAAGAATTAATCGTAAGATCGAGTTCAGATATTGTTGATTTTGCCTTATTAAAAGATGGAAAACTTATTGAATTACATAAAGACGAAGAGGATAATGACTTTGCGGTAGGTGATATTTTTATTGCCAAAATCCGTAAAGTTATGCCTGGTCTAAACGCTGCGTTTGTAAACGTAGGGTATGAGAAAGATGGTTTTTTACACTATCATGATCTTGGACCACAATTACCTTCTCTTTTAAAATTCATTAAACGTGTAAGCACAGGGAAATTAAAAGACTATACTCTAAAAGACTTTCCTCTAGAAAAGGATTTGGATAAGCATGGCAAAATTGCAAACGCCATTAAGTCTAATCAATCCATTTTAGTACAAGTAGTTAAAGAGCCAATTTCCACAAAGGGACCTCGCATTAGTTCAGAATTGTCTATTGCTGGTAGATACATTGTCTTAGTACCTTTTTCTAATCGTATTTCAATTTCACAAAAAATTGAATCACAAGAAGAGAAAGACCGCTTAAAAAGACTTGTTAAAAGTATCACTCCTAAAGGATTTGGAGTTATTATTCGTACCGTAGCAGAAGGCAAAAAAGTTGCCGAGCTCGATAGTGATTTACAGAATTTGCTGGATCGATGGACAGCAATGTGTAAAAAGTTGTACAAAGCACATCACCCTACTAAAGTACTGGGAGAAATGAACAAAGCATCCTCAATTTTGAGAGATATTTTTAATGATTCATTTTCAGGTATTGTTGTAGATGATGAAGAAATGTACCTACAAGTAAAAGATTATGTGCATCAAATTGCACCAAACAAAGAATCTATAGTGAAGTACTATAAAAATGGTGTTCCAATTTTCGAAAAATTTGGCATAGAACGTCAAATTAAAACATCATTTGGTCGTACAGTATCTATGGCAAGAGGAGCTTATTTGGTAATTGAACATACCGAAGCCCTTCATGTTGTTGATGTTAACAGTGGTAATCGCTCTAATAAAGAGAAGAATCAAGAAGATACCGCTTTAGAAGTCAACATGATCTCAGCTCAAGAGATTGCACGCCAATTACGTTTACGTGATATGGGTGGAATTATCGTTATCGATTTTATCGATATGGGAAAAGCCGAGAACAGAAAAACGCTTTACAATTATCTTAGAGATGAGATGAAAGACGATAAAGCAAAGCATAAAATATTGCCGCCGAGTAAGTTTGGTTTAGTACAAATTACCAGACAACGCGTTAGGCCAGAACGCAATATTAAAACGAAAGAAGAAAATCCTAACTTAATAGGAGGAGATGAAATCGAAGCACCAATTAAAGTGGTGGAACGCATAAATCAAGACCTAGAGCGCATTTTCAAAAAAGACTTTAAAAAGGTAACACTTAATACACACCCTTTTATAGCAGCCTTTTTAACCAAAGGGTTTCCATCAGTACGTTCAAAGTGGTTTTTTGAACACAAAAAATGGGTAAAAGTTTTACCTAGAGATGCTTACACTTATCTTGAATATCATTTTTTTGACAAAAATGGTGACAAAATCAAATAATATCTATTAGAAAAGCCCAACTGAAAATTTCAGTTGGGCTTTTTGTTTTTAAAATATGTTTGGTTTTATTTATAACGTCTTTTAGTATTCCAAACCATTGAATTGGCAAAACCAAATTTCAATGTTTTTGTACCTACTTTACTTTCTGTTTTTATCCTACTACTTGTTTTCATAACTTATTTACTTTTCTTTTTTCGAGGTGCAAATTTACGTTAGGTATAAGCATTTGAAAACAACAGACTTAATACATTTGTGTGCTAAATTAACCTTATTTTGTTTTTTTTGACAAAAAACAAGATAAAATAAAATATCTCATAAAAAATCCCAACTGAAATTTTCAGTTGGGATTTTATTTTATATCTCATTATAGATTAATCTCTAGACATAAAGATTCTAAGAATATACCAAAATAATAGCATTAACGATGCAAATAAACCTAATGCTGCTGGAATATAGTCTTCAACACCATATTTATTTATCAAATTAGAGGTCTGGTATAAAATTGAGCCGCCAGCTAATAGACACATACCTACTGAGAACCACAAGCCTAAGTCAAAACCAAATAGAGTACCAGCTACTATTAAACCAATAGCAATAAAGAAACCTATAGTTAACCCAGTTTTTAAGAACGAAAAATCTTTCTTGGTAAATATAACCACAGTAGATAAACCTGTAAATAATGCCAAGGTTACAATTGAGGCTTGATAAAGAGTTTCTGAACCAGAAGGACCCATTAGTGTTGTAACCATATATAACATTGGTACAAAGATTAAAGCTTCAAAAAATATATAAATACCATAGGCTAAATATTGTGTATTCTTATCAGAAGATTTCATAGCCATTCCTTCAGCATAGTTTGTCGCTAGCATAAACCCACCAAGTAACAATAACCATTTATAACCTTGGGTCATTGATAACATAAAATTCACTACAGTTTCACTTTGTAGTAAAAGGTATTCAAAAAGTACAAAAACTAAAACACCACCTGCAACATGCGAATAGGTTTTCTTATAAAAAGCAGCACGTTCTACTTCAGACAAGCTGTTAATCATTATTTTTTCTGGGAATTGATTTTCCATTTTAGATTTTAGAATTGGTTAGTTTAACTAATGTAAATATTTTCAGTTGTAATTCAAATAAAAAAAGCTCCGATTACTCAGAGCTTTAGTTGTATTTGTGTTTAAGTTATTAATCTCTACCTCCAAACACCTGAAGTGCCCAATATAATAAAGAGGCTAATGCACCAATAGCTGCAACTAAATATGTTCTGGCTGCCCATTTAAGTGCATCTTCAGAACCAGCATATTCTTCTGGTGTTACCATATTTTTATTCTTTAACCAAGCTAAAGCTCTGTTACTAGCATCGTACTCAACAGGTAATGTGATAAAGCTAAACAATGTAGCAAAGCCCATAAATACTAAGCCAGCAACCGCAACCCAAAAGCCTAATCCTACACCAGCAGCAGCTCCTAAAACTAAGCCACCTATAACTAACCATTGCGACATTCCAGATGTTACTTTTACAATTGGTACTAGCGCAGAACGCATACCTAAAGCACTATAGGCTTGTGCATGTTGTACTGCGTGACCACATTCGTGAGCAGCAACAGCAGCTGAAGCCGCATTACGTTTATTGTAAACGGATTCACTTAAGTTAACCGTTTTGTTTTTTGGATTATAATGATCTGTTAATTGTCCTGGTGTTGAAATAACTTCTACATCGTAAATACCATTGTCGGCTAGCATTTTCTCTGCAATTTCTCTACCAGACAAGCCGTTACGCAATTGTACCTTAGAGTACTTAGCGAATTTACGTTTAAGTTGACTACTTACTAACCAGCTTACTAAAGCAATAGCACCAATCAGTATGTAATATCCCATCATTCCACTCATAATTTGAATTTTTAATTTATGTAAATTTACTAAATGAATAGCAAATAGTGCGCCAAATTTGAGTTAAGAAAATTTGTCAGGATGTGTAGTCAGAGAAAATTACTCCTTGTTACATGGCATCTACAGACCAATTAAAGGCTTCTGCGATTTCTTCATATACAATTCTACCATTTACAATATTTAAACCTTTAGCTAGCATTTCATCTTTTTCACAAGCTTTTTCCCAACCTTGGTTGGCTAAACGCAGCACATAAGGTAAAGTGACATTTGTTAAGGCTAAAGTTGATGTGTATGGTACAGCTCCAGGCATATTTGCCACACAATAATGTACAACATCGTCAATTATATACGTTGGATCTTCATGTGTTGTTGCTTTAGTTGTTTCCATACATCCACCTTGATCTACAGCCACATCAACCAAAACGGTGCCTGGTCTCATGTCTTTAAGCATGTCTCTAGTAATTAATTTTGGTGCTTTTGCTCCTTTTAGTAAAACACCACCAACAATTAAATCGTGATCTTTAATGCGTTTTCTAATATTGTACTCACTTGAAAATTCAGTGACTACGTGGCTTGGCATTACGTCATTTACATATCGTAATTGTTTCATGTTAATATCCATAACAGTAACATGAGCACCTAAACCAGCAGCCATTTTTGCGGCTTGTATACCAACAACACCAGCACCTAAAATAAGTACGCGTCCTGGTGGAACTCCTGGAACTCCGCCTAATAACACTCCACGTCCTTTAATAGGTTTTTCTAAGTATTTGGCACCTTGTTGAATGGCCATTCTACCAGCAACTTCAGACATTGGTGTTAATAATGGTAAAGAGCCATCTTTATCTTCTACCGTTTCATAAGCAATACAAACGGCTTTACTTTTTAACATGGCTTTAGTTAGCGGTTCGCTAGAAGCAAAATGAAAATAAGTAAATACCACATGGTGCGATTGTATTAAAGGATACTCCTCAGCAATAGGTTCTTTAACTTTTACAATCATGTCACTAGACGCATAAACATCTTCTATGGTGTCTAAAATTATTCCACCAGCATTTATGTAATCTAAATCCAAAAATCCGCTGCCAAAACCAGCATCTTTTTGTACATAAACAATGTGTTTATTTTTAGTTAATTCGAAAACTCCAGCAGGTGTCATACCAACTCTGTTTTCATTGTTTTTAATTTCCTTTGGGACTCCGATTTTCATTTTTTAATGATTTATAAGATTAATAGCGTTTGGAAATTACTATTAATAAATCTATACAACCAAATTTGAAGTTGAAATTGAAATGATTTTTGCGGAATTACTATTTTATAGCTTTTATTTTGAAAATTTCTAAAATAAGTGCTGATTTTCAGATTGATATGATATTCGACGAATGTTTAATAGCTTCGGTAACCTGAAATGGCCTATAAAATGATTGAACGATTTTTTAATAAAATTGAAGTAAATAGTTACTTAATTTCTTCTATAACTTTAGCAACTTTTCCGTTTTTAAAATGAAGTATTAAATAGGCATCTTCTCCTCCAGAAAAAGTAGGTCTGTTGCCTAAATAATAACTAAAAAAAACTTTTTGTTCAGAGTCGTAATCTCCTGGTCGTCCCAGTAACGATTTAATTTCCTGACCTGTTTTGCCAATACACATTTCGCTATCAATAATGATATCTGCCAGTTTATAACGCTTTGCAGGTTCTTGTCTCCATAGTTCTTCATTAAAACTCGTATTAAATTCATGAGTAAAAATGGTAGCCAAAATAAATGCTGAAAAGAATATTAAGCCAACTTGATTAAAGACATTATTACGATAGTCAAAATAATCTTTAAGACCTTTCCGTTTCTTTTTAATCTTTGGTTCTTCTTGAGATGGTTTATCTAAATACATAACATTACTCTTTTGTGAGTTCAGAGTAATTTAAAAAATACGCTTCTTCGCAAGGTGTCATAGCATGCGGATAACTAGGAATAAGAATAATGCCTTTAGGTGTTAAATTCCAAGTTTTATATTGCCAGTAACTGCTATCAATAAAAGTTTCGCACTCTTCATCTTGTACGTCATTTTCAGATTCTTGATATTTACTTTTTAATTTCTGAAAAAAATTAACTTTTGGGTATAATGCTTCAATCTTATCTACAACCTCTAAAGTTTCGAGGTTAAAATTATAACCAACATTGCCATGAGAAGGATGCGCACCACCACAATAAACGCTGTAATATTTTAAGTAGCTTATAAATTTATCATTGACAAGGTTGATTTCGTATGAAATTTCAAACCAAGAACTACAATCTAAATTATCTTTAGCATCTTCCAAATGAATGGCGTCTAGAATAGGATTAAAAACAGCTCTTTGCTCTTTTGTAAATCCGTTACCTAATCTAAATAAGGGTAGTTTAGAATATTTTTCGTGAAACCAAACCAATTGTTTGTCCTTATAATTAGTAATGCTATCTTTAATAAAGGTGAGTTTAGGGTTTCTAAAATCTTCTAAAGGTTCTTGTTCTGTTTCGGTTAAAACGACTTTGTAAGTTTTATCTTTTAATTTAAAATTACCTACGAGTTGATTGCCTTTTTTTATTAATTCAAAAACTTCGTCTGCATCAATAACCTTTTCAGGCATAAAATAATAACCATCTATTAAAGTGATTTTATTTTTTTTGAAATCACCAGATATAGGAATACTTAAAAGTTTAGAATCGTAAAAATAATAGCCTTCTAATTCGCCAGAAGTGGAATCTTTTTCGTGAGGATAAACATTGACTTCTAAATGAATAGGGTAATCACCAATAGTACCAACATAACTTTGAGACCAACCTATAATTGGTAACAAAGTTATGATGATATATTTTAGTAGTTTACCCAACAATATTTACAATTTTACCAGGCACTACAATCACTTTTTTAGGTGTTCTACCATCTAATTGCGCTATAGTTTTCTCATGAGCCATTACTGTTTTTTCAATCTCGTCTTTAGGCATATCCATTGGCAATTCTAAGGTAAAACGCATTTTACCGTTAAAAGAGATTGGATATTTTTTGCTGCTTTCTACTAAATGACTGGCATCAAATGTTGGGAAAACTGCTGTTGATATAGATTCATTATGTCCTAATTGACTCCATAATTCTTCTGCAATATGCGGTGCATAAGGTGAAATTAAAACTAATAAAGGTTCTAATATCTCTTTACTTGTACATTTTTGAGCAGTTAACTCATTTACGGCAATCATAAAGGTAGAAACAGACGTATTGAAAGAGAAATTTTCAATGTCTTCTTGTACTTTCTTTATGGTTTTATGCAATGTTTTTAAGTTGTCTTTTGTTGGTTCAGCATCATTTACTTTTAAACCATTTTCACCAACATATAATTTCCACATTTTTTTAAGGAAATTATGTACTCCTGTAATACCGGCTGTATTCCAAGGTTTGTATTGCTCTAATGGTCCTAAGAACATTTCGTAAAGTCTTAAGCTGTCTGCTCCGTAATCTGCAACAATGTTATCTGGATTAACAACGTTGTATTTGGATTTGGACATTTTTTCTACTTCACGAAGAACAATAATTTTATCTTCTATGAATTTTGCATGTTTGAATTCTGCTCTCCAATTTCTAAACTTAGAAATGTCTAATTCATCAGATGCATTTACAAAATTTACATCTACATGTACTTTACTAAATGTGGGTGTTTCTGTTCCTGTAACAGCTAATATTCTTTTCGAAGCTTCTTCATTTGTTTGAGAATTTAAGAAAGCATCAAATAAATCTTTGGAAATAAAAACGTCTCTTCTTTCGTTAACTCTATAAACAAAAGCACTAGTCCCAAGAATCATTCCTTGGTTAATCAACTTTTTAAAAGGCTCTTCAACATTAACAAAACCTCTATCTTTTAATAATTTCACCCAAAAACGAGAGTAGAGTAGGTGACCTGTAGCATGTTCGCTACCACCAATGTATAAATCTACATTTTCCCAATACTTCAGTGCGTCTTCACTTGCAAAAACACCATCTCTATTAGCGGCATCTTCCATATAACGGAAGAAATACCAAGAACTTCCTGCCCAACCTGGCATGGTGTTTAGCTCTAGAGGGTGAATAGTTGTATGGTTTATCTTATCATTGGAAACCACAGTATTACTTTCAGTGTCCCAAGCCCAAACGTCTGCACGTCCTAAAGGTGGTTCGCCTTCTTCGGTTGGTAAATATTTTTCAACTTCTGGCAATACAATTGGTAAATGAGCTTTGTCTATCATTTGCGGCATGCCGTTAACGTAATAGACTGGGAATGGTTCTCCCCAATAACGTTGTCTAGAGAATACGGCATCACGCAAACGGTAATTGGTTTTGCCTTCACCTTGTCCTAATTGTTCTAATTGGTAAATAGCGAGTTTAGATGCTTTTTTATATGCTAATCCGTTTAAGAAATCACTATTTGCGATCTTTACATTGTCTTTAGAAGCATAAGCTTCTTCAGAAATATCAACACCTTCAAATATATTTGGAATGGCAATATCAAAATGTTTCGCAAAATCGTAATCACGTTGGTCACCACAAGGAACTGCCATAACTGCTCCTGTTCCGTAGCTTGCTAACACGTAATCGCCAATCCAAATTGGGATTGGTTCTTTAGAAAAAGGATGCTCAGCATAAGCGCCTGTAAATACACCAGAAATGGTTTTTACATCTGCCATACGATCGCGTTCGCTTCGCTTTGCTGTTTTTTCTATGTAAGCTTCAACGGCTTCTTTTTGTTCTGCTGTAGTTATTTGAGATACTAACTCATGTTCTGGTGCTAAGGTCATAAATGATACTCCGAAAATGGTATCAGGTCTTGTGGTGAAGACGTCGATGATGTCATCATGTCCATTCACATTAAAAGATACAGAAGCTCCAACCGATTTTCCAATCCAATTTTTTTGAATATCCTTTAAAGCATCTGTCCAATCAACTGTATCTAAACCTTGCAGTAAACGTTCAGCGTAAGCAGAAATTCGCATGCTCCATTGCGTCATTTTTTTACGCACAACAGGATGTCCACCACGTTCTGAAACACCATTTACTATTTCGTCATTAGCTAAAACGGTTCCTAATGCAGGACACCAGTTTACTTCTGTTTCAGCTAAATACGTTAATCTATATTTTAAGAGAATTTCTTGTTGTTGTTCTGATGAATAGTTATTCCAATCTTCAGCTGAAAAAGACTCAATATCATCATCACAAGCTGCATTTACTGTAGCATTTCCTTCAGAAGCAAACTTCTCAACTAACGTGTCAATATGTTCTGCTTTGTTAGAATCGTTATTATACCAAGATTCAAACAATTGAATAAAAATCCATTGTGTCCATTTGTAATATTCAGGATTTGATGTTCTTACTTCACGGCTCCAATCGAAAGAAAACCCAATTTGGTCAAGTTGACGACGGTACGTTTTTATGTTTGCTTCAGTAGTTACAGCAGGATGCTGACCTGTTTGAATCGCATATTGTTCTGCAGGCAATCCAAAACTATCATAGCCTTGAGGATGTAAGACGTTAAAACCTTTGTGACGTTTGTAACGTGCATAGATATCACTAGCAATATATCCTAATGGATGACCAACATGTAAACCTGCACCAGAAGGATAAGGAAACATATCTAATACGTAGTATTTTGGTTTGTCGCTTGTGTTTGAGGCTTTAAACGTTTGGTTTTTTGACCAATAGTCTTGCCACTTTTTTTCTATGGTGTTAAAATCGTATGTCATTGTCTTGTTTTCCTTGAAATAAGGCACAAATTTAAAGGTATTACAACACAATAAAAAACTAAACGTTGTATTGTTCTAAATAAGCAAATTCTTTTATATTTTTACAGCACTAATTAGTAGTAATCTATGGCATCATCTTTTGACAAATATCAAAAACGTAAACTGATATCTTCTTACGTATCTGTAGTGATTAGTATCGCTTTGGTATTGTTTCTTTTAGGCTGTTTAGGTCTTTTAGTCATTAACTCTAAAAAAGTCGCTGATCACTTTAAAGAACAAGTGGTAATGACCATTTATCTAAATGACACAGCGAAAGAAGTTGAAGTTAATCAGCTAAAAAAGAGTTTAGCGATGGCAGACTATACTAAAGATGCGCTTTACGTTTCTAAAGAAGAAGCTGCTGAATTTATGAAAGCCGAAACGGGTGAAGATTTTATGGATTTTGTGGGTTACAATCCATTGAAAAATTCAATTGATGTGCACTTAAAAGCCGATTTTGTTACTACAGAACAATTAACTGAAATCACTGAAAGCCTATCTAATAAAGCATTTATTGAAGAAATTAGATATGATAATGATTTGGTTGAATTAATGAATGATAACGTTAAAAAAATTACATTCTGGGTATTAATCATTAGCGCTTTGTTTACGTTAATTGCGGTATTATTGATTAATAGTTCTATTCGTTTAGCCGTTTATTCTAAGCGCTTTATTATAAAAACCATGCAAATGGTTGGAGCTACTAAAACTTTTATTCGCAGACCTTTTGTTTGGAAAAGTGTGCAATTAGGCATTATTGGTGCGTTAGTTGCTTTAGCAGGCATGGCTGTTGTTTTATATTATTTAGACATTACATTCCCAGAATTAGAGTTATTAAGAAATACGGTATTGATTGCTGCGCTTTTTGTTGGTATTTTCTTGTTAGGAATTCTTATAACTTGGATTAGTACATTTATTGCTACGCAACGTTTCTTAAACTTAAAAACAGATCAGTTGTATTATTAGGAATAGAACAATCAACAGATGAGAAATCTTTTTTCCTTCCTTCCTATAGCTTTTCTTTTGGTATTGAGTGGGTGTTCTAATGGCAAAAATACAAGTGCAAATAGTATTTCTATTGAAATATTAGGTAATGAACAACCAGACAGTATTAAAGTGGTAAGCTTCAATAATTCTGTAGGTTTAATTGCTAAATCAGGAAATCCATATCTTTTTAGTTTTAGTAAATCTATTAGTGATGCCTTTGTTATAGACGTTTATAAAAACGAAAAGACCTATTCAAAAAAACTATTTCTCGATGGTGAAAACTTAAAGGTTCAAGCAGAATTAATGTTTGAAAATTTAAAAATTGATTCTATTATTGGTTCAGATACATATAATAAATCTATTGCGTTTTATTCCAATTTAGATAGCTTAAACAGAAATAAGATTAATGATTTTGAAATCAATAAATTTTTATTAGCTAGTGTAAAAGAAAACCTTAATCATCCGTTTTCTTTTGAGATTAGTAATCAATATTTAGACAGAAATAAAAACTATAAATCTAGGTTGTTAGATCTAAAATCTATATTAGATGAACAATCGGACACTTTAAAATCTCACACACTTAGTGTTCATAGAGTATTAAAAGATTTGGTTAAAAACGAATATTTAGAGCTTTCTAAATTTGAATTTTATAATAGAAAAGGAAATGTTACTAAAGTAAATAGAGCGCAATCTGGAGATTATCTTTTAGATTTTTGGTTTGTGCAATGCCCTCCTTGTGCTCGCGATCATAAGAAAATCGTAAAACATTTAAATTTATTTAGCGATAATAATATAGAATTAATTGGTGTTTCTATTGATACAGAAAGCGATAAATGGCTTACCTATTTAGAATCGCACAATTATAATTGGCAAAATTATAGAGAATTAGGAGGTGATAAGGATCTTATTAATGCTTTGGATGTTTGGGAATTTCCAACATATATACTTATAAATCCTCAAGGTGAAATCATTACTAAGTTCTATTCATTTGAAGAAATACAGAACTATTATATTAAACAGTAGGGAGATAATCATCTTTTAAAGCTATTAAATTTACAAACTCTTAACGTTTCTATTACAAATAAAACTGTTACTTTGCATATTACTATAGTAAAGCAGAAATGACCATGGGAGAACAAAAACGTAAGGAAGAATCGAAGTCCGAATTTATTTTCGGAAAGAAAAATTATAAATTCTTATTTATAGGCTTGGCATTTATTGTTATTGGGTTTATCCTAATGGCAGGAGGCGGAAGCGACGATCCAAATGTTTTTGACGAATCTATCTACAGTTGGAGACGTATTCGTTTGGCACCAACTTTAGTCTTAATTGGTTTTGGTATTCAAGTTTATGCTATTCTTTTGAATCCAAATAAAGATTCCAAAAAATAATATTCATTTTACTTACTTTTGTGTCGTGTCATTACTCTAAAATGATACTTTTGCCTTATGGAAATCATTGATGCTATTATTTTAGGAATTATCCAAGGGCTCACCGAATTTTTACCCGTGTCCTCTAGTGGTCACTTAGAATTAGGTAAGGCTATTCTTGGAAGTGAAGCTATTCCTGAAGAAAGTTTAATGTTTACAGTTGTACTTCATTTTGCGACCGCTTTAAGTACTATGGTTATTTTTAGAAAAGATATCATTGAAATTTTTAAAGGCATTTTCAGTAGTCTTAAAAGTTTAAAATGGAATGAAGAATCTAAGTTTTCGCTTAAAATCATCGTTTCAATGATACCAGCAGTTATTATCGGTTATAAATACGAACGCGTTTTTGAGCAACTTTTTGGAAACAACATACTCTTAGTTGGAGCCATGCTTATTGTTACTGCATTATTATTGTTTTTAGCAGATAGAGCAAAGAAAACACATAAAAAAGTATCTTTAGCAGATGGTTTTATAATTGGTATTGCACAAGGTATTGCAATGCTTCCAGGCATTTCTAGGTCTGGTGCCACCATCTCAACATCTGTACTTTTAGGAATTGATAAAACCAAAGCCGCACGATTTTCTTTTTTAATGGTTGTTCCACTTATATTTGGTAAAATAGCTAAGGATATTTTGTCTGGAGAGTTAACCTATAGTAGCACAAGTTTTGGTTATTTAAGCGTAGGATTTATTGCTGCTTTTATATCAGGTTTATTTGCTTGTACTTGGATGATTGCTTTAGTGAAGAAAAGTAAATTAACTTATTTTGCTATCTACTGTGTTATCGTTGGAATAATAGCAATAATCTGGACTCAAATCTAATGCAAACTAAAGACGATTTTTTAAGTGGACAAGTCTTATTGATAGACAAACCTTTGACTTGGACATCTTTTCAGGCTGTAAATAAATTACGGTGGGAAATCCGTCATGCTTTCGATATTAAGAAAATTAAAGTTGGGCATGCTGGTACTTTAGATCCTTTAGCAACTGGCTTATTGGTGATTTGTACAGGGAAAATGACCAAGCAAATTAATATTTTTCAAGGACAAGAAAAAGAATATACTGGCACATTTACTTTGGGTGGAACAACACCTTCTTTCGATTTAGAAACAGAAGTAAATGAAACCTTTCCAACGGCACATATTACAGATGAATTAATCCACGCTACAACCCAACAATTTATAGGTCAAATAAATCAATTTCCACCAGTGTTTTCGGCTATTAAAAAAGATGGTAAGCGCTTGTATGAATTTGCTAGAGCAGGTGAGGAGGTTGAAATAAAATCGAGACAAGTAGAAATTACGGAATTTGAAATCACTCAAATTAATGCATTAGAATTGCATTTTAGAGTAGTATGTAGTAAAGGTACATACATTAGATCTTTGGCTAACGACTTCGGAAAAGCCTTAAATTCTGGAGCACATTTATCATCTTTACGCCGTACAAGAATTGGAGATTTTAAAGTTGAAAATGCATTAACACCTGAAGCTTTTATTGAAAGCTTACCTTCAAAAGATTGATTTAGTAAAGGTTTTGGGTTGCGGTTTAAACTATTTCTACGTTATATTCGTATATAGTAAACATCAATAAGCGTATTCTCTGAATTTTATAGAACAACATAAAGCCTTAATCATTACAATTCTTCTTGCAGGAATCGTGGTATTTGGTATGTTTAGTATTCAAATAAAACAACATCAAGATTTAATTACCGAGAGTTATTACCTGCTTGAGCCAGAGCCTGAAAAAACAGAAGAAGAACTTCAGAAACTAGAAGAAATAAACGGTAAGTCTACCAACAAAGCTTTTAATGAAGACGAAGAATACAAGGAAATGATGCGTAACTTTAAAACAGTTAGCGCAAATGATTTTGAACGGACTACCAAAGCCATAGAAGACGCAAAAACAAATGAAGAGGTATTGGACGAGACAAGTCTTAATAAATCTTATGATAATTCTGGTAATGCTTACGCTTTAAATTCTAAGGAAACAGAATCCTACAAAAAACTACAAGAACAATTAAATCAAAGTAAGAAAAACAAAAAACAAGCCGACGAGCACGCTAAAAATAAAGGAACACTAACATATTCTTTAAAAGGCAGAACTTTGGCCTATTACAAAATACCGCGTTATCTCTGCGAAGTTGGTGGAAAGATCGTAGTTAATATTAGAGTCGATGAAGAGGGAAATGTATTTGAAGCTTACGTTAATAGTTCATCTAACTCTAATAATAAATGCTTAACAGACCATGCTATTGCTTATGCTGAATCGGTTCAGTTTGATGCTTCAGACCGAACAGACCAATTAGGTTCAATTACATTTATGTTTAAAGGGAAATAGGATTTCAACTTCGTTTATTTGCCCACTTATTAATTTAGTAAACTAACAAGATCTTCAACTATAGATTGTCCTTTATCTTTATTATACCAGCGTTGTAAATCTTCTTTAAATTCTGGTGTTAGCATACCATGCTCCTCCTTATATGCCAATACCATATTAGTAGCAACAACTGGTCTTGGACCAAAGGTGTTTAGAACTTCAAGGGTCTCAGAATCGAGCATAATTAATTTAGGAATTGATTGACCTCCATTAGTTAAAAATTGGTTCATGAGAGCTTCATTTTCATCTCTTAAGACTATTTTATAATCAATGTTATCATTAAGCTCAGCCACTTTATTAATAATAGGCATAATGTGAGCAGCATCACCACACCAACTTTCAGAAATTACTAACCAAGTAACTTTTTTGTCAAAGTTTTTAATCTTGGTTTTCATGTCTTCAGCAACTTTACCCGTTTTATCCCAACGTCTCATGCGTCTGTCGTTAAGCTGAGTATATTCAACGAACGCTTCCGATTTGTCGTTACCAGTAGTTGATTTTTCTTCAACTAATTTTATAACTAAGTTTCTGTATTCAGAATAAGTCATACTATTATTTAGACTTTCTGAAATAATATCTTTTAACGTTAATGTGTCTGTTTCCATAGAACAAAAATATGATTCTATTGCCATTTATTATGCAACTGTTGTTACATTAGTAGCACAATATTAAATTCCTTACAAGATGAATAAAAACAGGTGTGGTTGGTGTGTTGGTAATGATTTATATGAAGCATATCACGATGAAGAATGGGGAGTTCCTGTTTATGATGATGCCACTTTGTTTGAGTTTTTAATTTTAGAAACTTTTCAAGCAGGTTTAAGTTGGATAACCATTCTAAAAAAGCGGGAGAACTTTAGAAAAGCTTTCGATAATTTCGATTATGAGAGAATCGCGAAATACAATGCTTCTAAAGTTGAAGCGTTATTACAAGATACTGGCATTGTAAGAAATAAATTAAAAGTGAATGCAACAATTACTAATGCGCAGGCTTTTATGAAAATTCAAGAGGATTTTGGGTCTTTTTCATCGTATATCTGGAATTTTGTAGATGGGAAACCCATAAAAAATAGTCTTAAAAATCATAAAGACGCTCCAGCAAATACACCTTTGAGTGATGCTATAAGCAAAGATTTAAAAAAACGTGGTTTTAAGTTTGTGGGTTCAACTGTTATTTATGCGCACATGCAAGCAACAGGAATGGTAAACGATCATGTGGAGTCTTGTTTTAGATACCACGAGGTGTAAGATATTTAATAAAATCTTTTCGTGTTATGTTTTTAGCGCCTAAACTTTCTAAATGTTTAGTGTGTAGTTGGCAATCGATGAGCTTATAATTAGAATTTTGGATGAATGTTATAAAGCCCACTTTACTAGCATTACTCACCTTAGCAAACATACTTTCACCACAAAAAACAGAGTCATTAATTTCTATACCATATAAACCACCAACCAATTCATCATCTTGCCAAACTTCGATTGATTTCGCATAACCTTGCAAGTGTAATTTGCAATAGGCTTCTATCATTTCTTCAGTGATCCAAGTGCCATCTTGATCGTTGCGTTTTGCGTTGGCGCAATTTTCTACAACGGCTTTAAAAGCTTTATTTACAGTGACTTTAAAATGGTCTTTTTTTAGAATTTGCCTCATGCTTTTGGATACTTTTAGATCTGTAGGAAGTAAAACAAACCTAGGATCTGGTGACCACCAAAGAATGGGTTCTTCATCTTGAAACCATGGAAATATACCTTTTGAGTAGGCATGCAATAAGCGTTCTGTAGACAAATCTCCTCCAATGGCTAAAAGTCCGTCAGCAGAGGCTTCAGACACATCAGGAAATTCGATTTTTTGAGTTAGAAACTGCATTAGAATGAATAAAGGTGAGATTGTATTAGTGAAATTAAGGCTTTTTTAGCTTTGATACTACAAGAATTTTAGTGATATTTGAGTTGACCTTTATAAATTAAATTTTTGTTCATCATTGCTTTTTTTTAATTTGTTTATAGAGGTCAAACCTAAAATCATTATTACTAAGTCCTGATTAACCATCAGGACTTTTTTTATTTTGTATGAAAAGTATAAATATAAAAAAAGACCTGTTTTAAATAAAACAAGTCTTTTTTTATCAATTTAATTAACGATTTAGAAAGGTAAATCGTCGTTATCACCTTCGTTTAAATCACTAACTGGCTCAAAAGCTTCTGTTGGTGGTACAGGAGGCATATCTCCACCTCCAGCTTGTGCTTGTACAGCTTCAATTCTCCAACCTTGAATAGAGTTAAAGTATTTAGTTTCTCCTTGTGGATTTACCCATTCTCTACCTCTTAAGTTGATGTTTATTTTTACTTGCTGACCTTCTTTGTAGCTGTTTAGTAAATCACACTTGTCTTGAACAAACTCTACCATAATATGTTGTGGGTATTGCTCTTCTGTAGTCACTACAACTTCTCTTTTTCTAAACCCATTACTCCCAAAAGTTTGAGTCTCTCCTACCATTTTAATACGTCCTTGTACTTCCATTTTTGCTTAATCTATAATTTATTATAATACTTAATTTTTTTTGAGACTACGAAAGTAATAACTTCCAAGCACTTTTTACGTCTCCAAAGCTCAAATAATTTCGAGCTAATTTATGTTTTTCTCTGTGCGATGCTGTTTTAATGTCTGGATAACGTTCACTAATATCTTCAACAAATTTATTCACTTCATCTTTACTAGGTAAGGCTTCTACATTACCTAACATACCAAGATTATTTCCAGTTAAAATCATGCTATTTTTTACATGGTCTGGCATATTATCTACACCAATTCCCATGGTTGCTAGTGGTTTAGGGATTTCAAAAAATCCTTTTTTAGCTCTACTATAATAGCTTCCACCGGCTCTTGCTACTAAATCTAAAGCTTCTTGGTTTATCGTTTGGTCGTCGTTTAAAACGTCTTCTGTAATGTGAAGTTTTACCACTTCACAAATCACTAAATTACCTGCACCTCCTTCAGTTCCTAGATGTACAATTTCAGTGACTTTACATTCTAATTGAATAGGAGATTCTGCTACTCTAAATGGCTTTATGAGATCTGACGGCAACATCGTTAAACCAGCTTTAGTAAACTCATTAACGTTTTCAGGATATTCTGTACTGGTTAAAGACATTTGATGAACCATGTCAAAATTCACAACATTAATAACCACTTCTTTGGTGGTTTCAACATTTTCTAATGTATGTTTTATAGTATTGTCCCTCACACGTCTGGCAGGTGAAAAAATTAAAATAGGTGGATTAGCACTAAACACATTAAAAAAGCTAAATGGTGACAAATTAGGATTTCCTTCTGCATCAATAGTACTAGCAAAGGCAATAGGCCTTGGTGCAATAGCACTTAATAAATAACTGTGTAAAATACCAGTTGTAAGATCTTTAGGTGTAAATGAAACCATGTAGTTGATTGATTTTCAACAAATATAATTATATTGAGTTGTCAACGAAAGTATTTTATACACAATAGCGTACAATATTATTAACAGTTTTGCATTATATTTAAAATTGAAACGAGTATTCTAAAAGTTTTATTACTTAAAGGAATTATTAATAACGAACAGCATGTGATTTAAAAATAATAATTAAAAACACATGAATTAAAACGAATCAATGACCGTTAGCTTAAACCGAAATTTAATCCGTTGGATTATCGTTGTCTCTTCCTTTATTATTATTTCTCTTATTCTTTGGAACACCTATACGTTTTTCCAGAATTTTAAGATGGAAGAACGTAATAAAATGAAAACTTGGACTTTTGCATATCCTGAATATTCTAAGTTTTTTTATCAAGATGATGCTGAATTAAATTTGGTTGCAGATAAAGTCGTTGCAGATACTACAGTTACAACTCCAATGCTACTTTTAGATGAAAATGATAGAATTTTAAGTCATAGAAATATTGATAGTACATTAATTAAAAGTCCTAAGGATATAGTAAAAACACTGAACGACTTAATGTCTCAGAACGATCCTATATCGGTAACTTTAAAGGATGATAAAAAAGGGAAATTGTACTATGGTAATTCTCCCTTATTAAATAAATTAAAATACTATCCTTTAGCTTTATTGTTAATTATATTACTTTTTGCAGCTGTCGTTTATTTCTTTTATCGAAGCTCAAAAATTGCTGACCAGAATAAACTTTGGACAGGAATGGCAAAGGAAACGGCACATCAAATAGGAACGCCTTTGTCTTCATTAGTGGGTTGGACAGAAATTTTGAAGACTGAAAATGTAAATCCAGAATATATTGTTGAAATAGAAAAAGATATTGACAGACTTCAAACTATAACCGAACGTTTTAGTAAAATTGGTTCTGCTCCAACTCTTAAAACAATGGATATTGTAGAGGTGACTAAATCATCTTATGAGTATCTTAAATTACGATCTTCTAAACTCATTAATTTTGAAATTATAATTCCTGAAACAGAAATACAAGTTAATTTAAATGAACAGCTTTTTAGTTGGACGATTGAGAATTTAGTAAAAAATGCCATTGATGCCATGAAAGGTAAGGGTGATTTAAAACTTGAGTTAACACAACTTGAAAACCAAGTATTCATTAATATTTCTGACACAGGAAAAGGAATCCCAAAATCTTCATTTGCTAAAATTTTTGAACCAGGTTATACCACAAAAAAACGTGGTTGGGGACTTGGACTCTCTTTAGCAAAACGTATTGTTGAAGACTACCATAATGGTAAAATAAAAGTGTTGACTTCAGAATTAGGAAAGGGGACAACAATACAAATTATATTAAAACAAGTTTAGATTTCATTTACGGGTAAAAAAGGGAATGTTGTTTCTCGTAAACAATAAGTTAGCTATTTTATTTTAAATTAAAAATATCAAAATTTTAGTTTAAATTTGAGCATGAATTCGTCACGATTTTTCACTTTAAAAGAAGCCAGAATAGGTAATAACTGTCCGGAATGTTATTCTAACGATAGTTTAGAACTTATATTTAAGCAAAAGCTAAAGGAAACCGCATTTTCTAAGGCTATTACTGAAGAAACGGTGTGTGAAATCCGTTGTTTAAATTGTGAAGAGCAAATTTTTCCTATTCAATGGACAAATGATATTGAGCGTGTTGTGGATTACCACAAAAGAGGGCTTAATAAAAAACCGAAGTCTATAAAGTTAAAACCAATGACTTGGGCACTAATTGCGTTTAGTCTTGTGCTTTTAATTGTAGTTATTTTATTTGCAACAGGAGTTATCTCAGTTTAGTTATAGAAATGAAGCAATTTTATTTGCAATAGCTTCAAATTCTTCAGGTTCTAGCTTCTGTTTATTTGAAAAACGAGCATCATCCATGGTATGTAACGGAATTAAATGTACATGCGCATGTGGCACTTCTAAGCCAATTACAGACATACCTATGCGTTCACATGGAACCGCTTTTTCAAGAGCAATAGCAACTGTTCTAGAAAATTGCATTAGCCTAGTATAAGTGTCTTCATCTAAATCGAAAATTTTATTAACTTCTTTCTTAGGAATGCAAAGCGTATGACCTTTAGAGTTTGGATTAATATCTAAAAAAGCATAGAAATCTTCCGTTTCAGCAACTTTATAAGATGGTATTTCGCCTGAAATAATTTTTGTGAAGAGTGTTGTCATGCTATAAGTGAGCTTAAATATTAAATAAATGTCCTTTTGAGCGCAACCAAAAGGTTTTTAATATATAGATTGTTATTGCGCTTAATCTAACAATTAAATGTAAATATAAGTTATTACATAAATATAAAAAGATTCCTGTAAAAAGGAATCTTTTTTATGATATAACAATAAGATTATCGAATATTAAATATGTTATTATCTAGAAATTTCTAAAATATCAAATCTCATTGCACCGCTCGGCACTTGTATTTCGGCAGTGTCACCAACAGATTTTCCTAATAAACCTTTTCCAATAGGAGAGTTTACTGAAATTTTACCAGATCTTATGTCTGCTTCACTTTCTGCAACCAAAGTATAGGTCATTTCCATGCCATTTACTTGGTTTTTTATTTTTACAATAGATAATGCTAAAACTTTAGATGTATCTAATTGCGACTCGTCAATAACACGAGCGCCAGATAAAGTTTCTTCCATTTTAGAAATTTTCATTTCTAACATGCCTTGTGCTTCTTTAGCAGCATCATACTCGGCATTTTCACTTAGATCACCTTTGTCTCTTGCTTCACCAATAGCTTGTGATGCTTTTGGGCGTTCTACATCTTTAAGATAATTTAACTCTTCTCTTAATTTTTTTAAACCCTCAGCTGTGTAATAAGATACTTTACTCATAATTTATTCGTTTAATTGAAAAGGTGCTGAAATACATTCAGCATAAAAAAAATCTCGCGCTGACGAGATTACATTACAAATATATAAAATATTTACGGTATAGTTGAATTAATCGTAAATTGGCCCACAAAATTTGAAGATGAAGAAATTGATTTTAATACTAAGTTGTGTTGTTGTTTTTAGTTGTAGTAACAATGATGATAGTAGTAATTGTAACTTCTTGTTTAATACTGGAGTAAATTTAGTTGTTAATACTAATTTGCCTCAATTTGCTCAGTTGCAATTTAATGATAATAGAGTTTTTGTTTCTGGATATGGAAATAATGGAATTTGGCTTTATCGCGCAAATTCCTCTACGCTATACGCTTGGGATGCAGCAGATCCGAGCCATGAACCTCTCTCATGTTCTACTTTAACATACTCAGGTATTGGTGATATTGTAACTTGTGGCTGTGATGACGCTAACGAATATAGTTTAGCAACGGGTTATGGTTTTGAAGGAAATACTCAACCCTGTACATTGCAGCCGTACAGGGTTGAGTCTACTGGTAATAATACTTATTTAGTGAGTAATTAAAACTTTAATGTTACACCAACTAAAAAGTTTCTAGTGGCTTGTGGATAAAATCCTGCGCCTTCTATAGTTGTTACGCTATTTGGGTCTGACCAAGTATCATCATACGTGTAGTAAAAACCATTTGAAATATATTTTTCATTAAAAATATTATTCACTAAGCCTGTAAATATAATGGACTCAAAAATAGATTTCGTTTTTAAGGTGTAACTAATGTTAAAGTCATTAATAAAATAACTGTCTAATTTAGAGCTTTCTGCTTCAGTATTGCTCATATATTGTTCACCAACAAATTTACTTAACAATGACACCTGAAAATTTTCTAAAGGTTGAAAAACGATGGCATTTGCAGCAACTAAATCTGGGGAAAATGAAATATCTGTTTTACCTAAATTTTGTAGTTCTCCATCAAAAGGCGTGATAGTTTCATCATTTTGATTTGTACTAATTGTTATGTTTGGCTGTAATGTTAACTTTGGTGTCACAGGAATAATGGCCTCTAACTCTAAACCTAATCGGTAACTTTTACCACTATTAGTTCTAATTGGGTTACCTACATCATCTAACTGACCAGACAAAACCAATTGCTCATTATATAACATGTAATAGGCATTGGCATTAAATGTGAAATTTCCTTTTTTGTGTCTCCAACCTAATTCAAAATCATTTAATTGTTCTGCTTCTATACTTTCGTTGCTTTCAAAATCGGTTCTGTTTGGTTCTCTATTGGCTCTTGCATATGAGAAATATAGATTATTACCATTGTTTATTTCGTATGTAATACCTGCTTTCGGGTTAAAAAATGTAAAATCTTTATCGACTGCAAATTCTATGATATCAGAAGTTGTTCCTGTAGTTTTATACGTTACGTTTCTTACTTGTAAATCACCATATAAGCTTATTTTTTCGTTAAGTTGATAATTTGCTTTTGTAAATAAAGAAAGGTCATTCTTTATACTATTACCATCATAATAACGATCTCTAATTTCAGATTGACTTGCAAATTCTGCCCAAATCACCTCACCAAAATGGTCACCATCATAATGACTATAAGATCCACCAAAGATAAGATTGATGTTGTCGTTTTTATAATTGGCATTTGCGTTAACAACAAAGAAATCATTTTCTAACCACCGACGACGAATTAAGTCTGTTTCATCAATTATTTCGCCATTGAAATCTAAAGGTTCAAATCCGTAATCGCTAAAATCCTCACCTTCTTTATATTGTTCAAAATAACCGCTACCTTTTGTGTAGTTTAGTCCAAGTGTAGTAGACCATTGGTTACTATAACGTTGATTCCAGTGTAATTGATAATGGTCTTGTCCGTAATTATCTACTTCATTATCATAAGTATAATAGTTATATCTTCTGTCTGAGTTTCTAAGGTTTTCAGCTTCAGCTTCACTTAAATAATTTTCAGAAATATAGGCTTCAATTCCTGCTTCATCACCAGTAATTCTGGCTAAAGGTGTTCCGTACCATGCTTGGTAAGTTACTTCTTCACCTCCAAAAGTTATCGCTTTTATTAATGTATTATCATCTACATATGATCCTTGTAAAAAGTAAGATTTTAAATCTGAAGATGCTCTATCTATATAACCATCAGAAGCGATATTAGATAAGCGACCTGCAATTTCAAAATGGTCATTCATAAGACCAGTACTAAATTTTAAAGTGTGCTTTCTGGTATTGTAACTACCAAATGAGTTAGAGATTTCACCACTTGCATCTTTAGAGAAAGCATCTGTTAATACATTAATACTTGCACCAAAAGCACCAGAGCCATTGGTAGAAGTTCCAACACCACGTTGTAGTTGTAAGCTTTCTACAGAAGAAGCAAAGTCTCCTAGATTAACCCAAAATGTACCTAAAGATTCTGCATCATTGTAAGGAATTCCGTTAATGGTGACATTTGTAGATTGTGAACTTACACCACGTACTCTAATACCTGTGTAACCAACTCCTGCTCCTGCATCTGTTGTGGTTACTACTGAAGGTAAAAAGTTTAGTAAAACCGGAATGTCTTGCCCTAAGTTACGTTTAGCTAAATCTTCTTTGGTTACATTACTGTGCGTAATTGGTGATTTAGCATCTACTCTCACAGCTTTTACTAAAACCTCGTCTAGTTTTTCAACTTTAGTTGAATCTTGTTGTTTCTCTTGTCCATAAGCTGAACAAATTGCTAATAAAAAAATGGAAAGTGTTAATCTCTGTCGTTTTGTTTTTGAGAGATTGTTGAATAAAATTTTCATACGACTATAGCGTTATAATCGAATAAAAAGAGGTCATTATTCTTGGTTAATAATTATGTTTTTTGAGCTACAAGCAAATACAATATTTAAAAATGTCGTTTTTCAGTTTGAATCTGTGCATGTAAAATTATACATGATAAAATTCAGAAGTAGAAAAGTAAACATTGATAACTATTGCGTTCACCAAAAACATCTATAAGACATTTTCTTAACGCTCGTTTCCTAAACAGCATTACCTGTTCTAGGTTCAATAGGTATGATCTCAGCCGATAATAGGCACCCCTTTTTTGAGAACGCGGCAAAGATAAGATAGATTTTAGAATTACGAATTATGAATGATGATTTTTTTGAATTGAAAATTAAACGTCAGTTCGAGTGAAATTCTTTTTTTTAGAATTTTGGATTGAGAACCTTTTGTAAATTGATTTAAATATGCTTCTCGATACAATTCTTCATTCTTCGGAATCACTCGAAGTGACAGAGGCGGTTATTCTAATTCTGGTCGTTTCCGGTTTGCTTTTTTATCTGCATTGATGCGCTTATTTTTTAAGCGTTTCTTTTTTACACCTCTTGGAATTCTTGTTGGTATTCGAATCTTCTCTTCTTTTAACCCTTCTTCTATAAGTTCTAAAAAGCGTTGAGTGACTAATGCTTTATTTCTAAATTGACTTCGGCTTTCATCACAGGCAAGAATTAATAAGCCTTCTTTAGATAAACGGTTATTTAAGAATTCTGAAAGCTTTTGTTTTTCTTCATCATTAAAAACTATTGAGTTTTTAAGATCGAAGTATAATTCAGCTTTAGAAGATACCTTATTTACATGTTGCCCTCCGCTTCCTGAGCTTCGGACGTATTTATAAGATAATTCAGATTTAAGTAAATTATAATCCACTACTCTTTAATTTGATGTGGTGCTTTTAGTAAATCATTCACCGTTTTTACAGGATTAAAAGTAATGATAGGGACTTCAACAAAGATAGTTGTCCAATGTGCCATACTTCCATTCCAAAGTCCTGGTAATTCTAGAGCTTTTAACTCTTTACCATTTTTAGTTTTTTGAGTAATAAAAGCAGCGTTATGGTCAACGTAATTTTCTAAATCAAACTTCTCGCCTTTATAATTTTTAATTCCACAGACTAAATCTACAGGATTAAAATGCGTTGCGTTTTTAAGAATGTCTTCTTGTTTTGAGTCTTTTAAATTAATCTGTGCAGATTCAACAATTTGTAGAGACTGGTTAGATTTATGATCTTTCACCCAAAAAGGTCCACCTCCAGGTTCACCTTCATTTTTTACCATACCGCAAATTCGTATCGGACGGTTTAGTTTGTCTTGTAAATATTCAATTTTATAACGATCTGCATATTTTTTATACTCATCAGATATTTTAACACTTAACTTATGGGTTAAGAAATTCTCAATAGCTGCGATGTTTTCTTCGCTAATCTCTTCAGAATCTAAATGATGTAAATACTCAAATGTTTTGGTTTGTAATTCTAGAAGAATTCCTGCTAAAACTTTTTTATGGGTAGCCACTTCATCTTTGTATTTATAAACAACAACATTATCAATGTTTTTAACAAATACAATATCAGCATCGAGTGCATTTAGATTCTTTAATAAAGCACCATGACCAGATGGTCTAAATAATATGGAACCATCAGATTCTCTGAAAGGTTTGTTCTGTAAAGTAACGGCAATAGTATCTGTAGATTGTTGTTGGTATGAAAACGAAATATCAAAGGTAACACCTGTGATTTGTTCTATGTAATGCTTTATGTTCTTAAACTCTTCTGTGAACTTTTTTTCATGAACTTCTGAAATGGTGAAGTGTAACTTAGCTAAGCCATTACTTGATGCATATAAAGCTGCTTCATATAAGTGTTCTTCAAAAGCTGTGGAAATATGATCTTTTTTATATTGATGAAAAGGTAATAATCCTTTAGGTTGATTTCCGAAATTTAATTGGTTTTCGTCTAACATGGCCTTGGCAAAATGCCAAACTTTTTCTTGTGTTGATAGGGTTTTATAATTTATACCCTTAGATTTCAGTAACTCTAATACCTTATTATAAAATGGAAATTTTTCCATTCCTACCATAAAAAGCGATAATTCCCTTAAATTATTTCTATTGATATAAGAGTTGATTGATTGTTCATTAGAATTATATTGGTTAACAAATTGAAACAAAAATTTAAACATTCTAGAAGCTGCTCCAGATGCTGGCACAAATTTTAATAAAGATTTGTTATCCTTTTCAGCATTGAATACTGCAACGTACTTTTTTATTAAAGTATCGTTTAAAGCCATAATACCGCTTTTGATTGTAGCAGCTTCCGAAATGTTTGTAAATGGAATTCCAGTTTCAAAAATTTCGATTTGCTTTTTAACAAGATCTAAGTTTAAACCTTTAGATTCTATTTGCTGAATATCTTTATCGGTGAATTTCATGGGTTTGTAAATGTTGTTTATTTATGAATATATGCTGTTCGTTATTAATCATTTCATTAACTGATAATTAAATTTTTAACATGCATGTTTCATGCTTTGTTTACTAGTAGTTTGTCTATGTGCTTAATAGCTAATTCTAATCGTTCTTTTTTGTCTCCTCTTAAAAGTACGTATGGTCTTTTATTTATTTTTAAAGCGTTTTCAAATGCTTTAAACATGCGTTCTCTTTCACTAGGTCTATCTCTTAAATCGTCAGCTTCCCAAGGCGTGTCAATATAGGTTAAAAAGTAAAGGTCGTAAGAATTTTTTAGAGCATGTGTTTCTAAAATCGGGTCACATGTTCCTTTATAATAAGCTTCACTATATACCTTGTTTTCAAGTAAATCCGTGTCACATATTAAAACTGAATGTGTTTTTTGTGCTAATTCATTTTCAAGTTTCATTTGGCCAATCGCAATAGGTAGTAAATCTTTGGGTTCGCAAGTTTTACGTTCGTTGTTCCATTTGTGTTGAAGATACTCACGAGCATATTCTGGTACCCAAACGGAATTGTAATGTCTTGCTAGCTGTCTAGAAAGTGTTGTTTTTCCTGTGGATTCTGGTCCGAATAAAACCACTTTTAAGCAGTCGTTAGGTTGTTGTTTAAGTTCTTTTTCCATGCTAAGTATCCAAATATTGCAATTACTGTAAATCCTAAATATTGAAAGCTAGTAAATGTAAATCCTTTATAAAAGTACAAAGGGATAGAAATAAGATCTCCTATAATCCAATAAATCCAGTTTTCTATTTTACGTTTTGCCATTAGCCACATCCCAACAAAAAAGGTAGCCGTTGTAATTGTATCTACATAGGCCACCCAACCGTTCCATTTATCAAAGGATTTGTAAATGACAAAAACAAAAACGAGTGTTGCTAAAAATATGGCAATACTTATTTGCTTTTCTTTTTTTGTTGTTGTGGAGATTGGAGTTTCATGTTCTGCATCTACTTTACGTGTCCAGATATACCAGCCAAAAACGCTCATTATAAAGTAGTAAGCGTTAATCATCATGTCTCCTAAAAGTTGCCATTTTAATAATAAGTACACAAAAATGCATGTACTTATCATGCCCGTTGGAAACACTAAAATATTATTCTTTTTTGAGAACCAAACGGACAGAAATCCAAAAATAACGGCAACAATTTCTAATACAATATCGATGGTCTGATATGCGGAATACTGGCCGAAAAAAAAATCAAAAATGTGGTTCATAGTCGCTTCTATTAGTTTTAACCAGTTTTATGGTTAATACAGAAATATCTACATCCTCAAATGAGCGTTTTATTTCCTTGGTTAAAAAAGGCATAAGCTCATCATAGTTTCCAAATATTTGTGTGCTTAACGGGTTCTCTAAAACTTTGAATGGCGAATCACGTAATGCTTTTATAAAATTAATGACATGTTTTTCATAATCATTCTGCAAAGGTGAAAGTGTTAGGTCTACTGATATTTCCATGTTAAGTTTTATTTTTTTAAATCATTAAATAGGTCCTCATCGTCTTCAAAAGCTGTTCCGATCACTACTAAATCTGCACCAGCTTTAAAGGCTGAATCCATTTCGGCTTTAGTTCTTATACCTCCGCCTACAATCAATGGGATATTTAATTGTTGTTTTACTTCAGAAATTATATTAGGCTCAATAGCATGTGTTGCTCCACTACCTGCTTCGAGATAAATGAGTTTCATTCCCAATAATTCTCCGGCTTTTGACGTATCTACAATGGTTTCAATAGATTTTCGTTTTAACGGCTGCGTTTTACTTACGCGTTCAACAGACGTTTGCTTTCCATTTTCAATGAGAAGGTAGCCTGTTGGAATTATTTCAAGATTAGAATTTTTTAATCTTGAAACGGCTTCTACGTGCTTTCCTATTAAATAATCTGGATTACGACCTGAGATTAATGATAGAAACAAAATCCCATCTGCTTTATCTGTAATTTGAATGACATCTCCAGGAAACAATAATATAGGAAGGTGTGTATGTTTTTTGATTGCTATTACTAAATTTTCGGTTAATCCTTCATCAACTTCGCTTCCTCCAACAAAAATATGTGTTGCTACAGATTGATTAACTTTTTCAATAAAGCTCAAGACGTTTTGAGGCTTCATCTTATCAGGATCAATTAAAACAGCTAAAAGTTTTTCGCCTTTTGCTTTAGAGTCTTTTATATTTTGGTAGAGACTATTCATTAGGGAATTACATATGCACAAGTAAAGCCTTCAAATTCCATAAAAGCTGTATTGTATCTGTATTTTTTGTTTTTATAATCTATCCATGCAATGGTATTTTTATCTTTCATCATAAACGGAATCACTAAAAAATGCTCTTTAAAGAGCATGCCTGGTACAGCAAAAAGTTTATATAAAGATTCTTTAATTCCCCAAATTACGGTAAGTCTATTAATGTAGTCTTCGTCTGTTGGTTTTAAATAATTATATTCATAATCAACAAACTTATGAGCAATGACTCCTATTTTTTCACGTTGCTTTTCAATGTCAATTCCAACAGGTTTATCACTAACAACTACACCAGAAAATGTAAAGGAATGGGTTATGGAAATGTGTTTTCCATCCTTTAAATGTGGTTTCCCATTGTCGTCATAATATAAATCTTGATCTGTATAACCAAACTCGCGTAATAAATGTCTTACACTTAAAAATCCGCGCTGATGCAGCTCGCTTTTCATGCCTAAAACACGTTTTAAACTGTGTGGTTTTAAATCTAAAGGCTGAAATAAATCGTCGTAAGATTCTTCAATCTTCCAGATTTTAACAGTAGTTTGTGAATTTACACTAATGGATTTGTATAGTGGCATTTAGAATTCTGAATGTTATTGATTATCTTTGCATCGCCTAAGGCAGATATAGCATTTTTTAGATAAGCGAATTTAACTATTTAAGTGTTAAACCCAAAGGTGTTTAAAATATAAAAACAAAGAAAATAATATGAGTAATAAAACAGTTGCTTACGTACCTAATAAGGTAAAAGATATGTCGCTTGCGGCTTGGGGAAGAAAAGAAATTGAATTGGCTGAAGCAGAAATGCCAGGTTTAATGAGTTTACGTGAAGAGTACAAAAACGAGCAACCTTTAAAAGGAGCAAGAATTGCTGGATGTCTACACATGACGATTCAAACTGCAGTTTTAATAGAAACATTACAAGCTTTAGGAGCGGAAGTAACATGGAGTTCTTGTAATATTTTCTCTACTCAAGATCAGGCTGCTGCTGCTATTGCTGCTGCTGGAACAGCTGTTTATGCTTGGAAAGGACTTACAGACGAAGAATTTGATTGGTGTATAGAACAAACATTATTCTTTGGTGAAGATCGTAAGCCATTAAACATGATTTTAGATGATGGTGGTGATTTAACCAATATGGTTTTAGATAAATACCCAGAATTATCTGCTGGTATTAAAGGTTTATCTGAAGAAACTACAACGGGTGTTCACAGACTTTACGAGCGTGTTAAGAATGGTACTTTAACAATGCCAGCAATTAACGTAAATGATTCTGTAACTAAATCTAAGTTCGATAATAAATATGGTTGTAAGGAATCTGCTGTAGATGCAATCCGTAGAGCAACAGATATTATGTTAGCTGGTAAACGTGTTACTGTTTGTGGTTATGGAGATGTTGGTAAAGGTACAGCGGCTTCTTTTAAAGGTGCAGGTTCTATTGTTACTGTTACTGAAATCGACCCAATTTGTGCATTACAAGCTGCAATGGATGGTTTTGAAGTTAAGAAATTAGAAACAGTAGTTGCTAACTCTGATATTGTTATTACAACAACTGGAAATAAAGATATCGTAAGAGCTGAGCATTTTGAAGCGATGAAAGACAAAGTAATCGTTTGTAATATTGGTCACTTTGATAACGAAATTCAAGTTGGTTGGTTAAATGAAAAGCATGGTCATACCAAAGATACTATTAAGCCTCAAGTAGACAAATACAACATAAACGGTAAAGATATTATTTTACTTGCAGAAGGACGTTTAGTAAACTTAGGTTGTGCAACTGGTCATCCTAGTTTTGTAATGAGTAACTCATTTACAAACCAGACTTTAGCACAAATTGAACTTTGGAAAAACTCTGAAGCTTACGGAAACGATGTATACATGTTACCTAAGCATTTAGATGAAAAAGTAGCGAAATTACACTTAGAAAAAATAGGTGTTGAGTTAACTGAATTAGCGGATTACCAAGCTGATTATATTGGTGTAAAAGTTGAAGGTCCTTACAAGCCTGAGCATTATAGATATTAACAAATTCCTTTGAATAAAGGAATCTCAAAATAGAAAAATCCCAAGCATTATTGTTTGGGATTTTTTATTATAATTATCTTCCAACAAAATAAATTATAATGAAGACATTAGATACTACAGTTTTACAAAAGGCATTAAATCAGATTGAGGATTATATTCCACAAGGTGAACTTATAAATATTAATGTCTCAAAAGCTAGTGTATCATGGCATTTAGATCATAGCTTAAAAGTTATTAATGCTGTTGTAACAAATATGCAGAATTCAGATCCGGCTTTGTATAAGGATAATTTTAGCTTCGTTGGGAAATTGCTATTGAAATTTAAATGCTTTCCACGAGGAAAAGCAAAAGCCCCAAAGCATGTAACACCACCTGAAACAATATTAAAGGATGATATAGTTTTACAATTAACAGAAGCGAGAGCGCAGATAAAGACAATATCAGGTTTAGACAAAAACGCTTATTTTAAACACCCTTTATTTGGTAACGTTAACAAATCTAGAGTTATCCGTTTCTTAGATGCACATACCAATCATCATTTAAAAATTGTGAAGAGTATATTGAAGTAAATGTATTCCACATCTGAAAACAAATAAGCCCTCACGAGTTCTAATAACTTGTGAGGGCTTAATGTTTTATATATTGGCTACTGCCTACTTCTTTTTACTCTTTCTTCTTTTCTTTTTCTTCTTACCACTATCCTTTTTAGGATGCACCAAAGTCATTTCATCAATTAAATGGGTGGCACCAGCATATTTATCAACTATAAAAAGCACGTAGCGTAAATCCACCATAATGTTTCGGCAGATTTCTGGGTCGTAATTCATATCGCTCATCGTACCTTCCCAAACACGATCGAAGTTTAAGCCTACTAAATTTCCTTCGGCATCAATGGCAGGACTTCCTGAGTTTCCACCAGTAGTGTGGTTGGTTCCTAGAAAGCAAACAGGTACTTTTCCGTTCTTATCAGCATATTGTCCGTAATCTTTGGCTTCATATAAGTCAATTAATTTTTGTGGTACATCAAACTCATAATCGCCAGGAATATACTTTTCAATGACACCATCTAAATAACTCACAGGATTGTAATACACAGCATCTCTTGGCGAATAGCCTCTCACTTGTCCATAAGTGACACGAAGTGTACTATTAGCATCAGGAAAATAACGTGCATTTGGTAAGGCTTCCATTAATGCCGTCATATATTTAGTTTGTAAGGCTGTTATAGGTTCGTTTTTTTGTTGGTATTCAGGATTTAGGCTGTTAAAGAACTCATCAATAATAGGTTTTGCATACGCAAAGGCAGCATCATTGTTTAGGTTTTTTATAACGGTTGCCGCATCGCCTTCAAGCAAACTCAAAGCAGAATCTAAATTAGTGAAAGCTGTATTGTCATAGATAGAAGCATCAACGTCTTTACCATATAAAGGCATTACATTGAGGTAGACGCCTTTATCTAAATCTGCATCATAATTTTTATGAATACCTTGTAATTGACCAGTTAAAACTTCCTTTCCTCTTTCTAAATTTTCTGGGTTGGCGATTAGAGCTTGTTCAACTTGGTAAGCTCTAAAGGTCATTTGCATTAATTCATTGGTCACTAAAAAGACCTCAATAAAGTTTCTACGTTTAATATTTATTGGTGCGAAGTCTTTGTATAGTTGGTCAAATTCCGGAAGGATGTTTCCATATTTATCTTCAAGTCCTTTTTCTTTTAAGGCTTTATTAAATGTAGCTTCAAACGCTTTTCGTTTTTCAACAGCATTACTTTTTTCAATCCCTAAATTTTCGCCAATCCATTTTTTCCAAGCATTTGCAATTCGTGCTTGTTTAGATGCATATTTTATTCTTACAGCATCACTTTCTTTCATTTTTTGGTCAATGACTTTTAAAGCCGCTTCTCGGATAGCAATATTTGTAGGATTAAATTCTTTTGTAATATGCTCAATGGCCACAGCAGGTAGATACTCGCTTGTTGTGCCTGGAAAACCAAAAACCATCGTAAAATCGCCTTCTTCAACACCATCTAAAGACACTGGTAAATAATGTTTTGGCTTATAAGGTTTGTTGTCTTTACTATATTTTGCAGGTCTATTATTCGCGTCAGCATAAATACGAAACATTGAAAAATCGCCAGTATGTCTCGGGAAAACCCAGTTATCTGTATCACTTCCAAATTTACCAATACTACTTGGTGGTGCACCAACTAATCTTATATCTTCAAATCGTTCTGTTACAAAAAGGAAGTACTGATTGCCTTCATAAAACGCCTTTGTTTTTACATCTTGCCAAGATTCTTTCGGCCAAGTTTTTAAAGCTGCATTTGTGTTTTTTGAGATTAATGATTGTTTCTCAGTTTCAGTCATGCTATCATTGATACCTTTTAAAGCAATTTCTGTTACATCGTGAATGCTGACGATAAACTCAATAAATAATCCTTCGTTTGGTAATTCGTCCTCAAGAGACATCGCCCAAAACCCATCTTTTAAATAATCGTTTTCTAAAGATGAATGTGATTGAATTTGTCCAAAACCACAGTGATGATTCGTTAACACCAAACCTTGGTCTGAAATCACTTCACTTGTACAGCCACCATTAAAATGACCAATAGCATCCTTTAAACTTGAATTGTTAACATCGTAAATATCTTGAGCCGTTAATTTACTACCCAAGCTTTGCATTTCAGTTTCATTCATCCCTTCTAAAAGCGAAGGAATCCACATGCCACCTTGTTGGGCAGAAACTTGAAAAACAAAGAATAATAAGAGAATTTTTATAAAGCGCATAATCTATATTTTATTAGTTTTTGTAAAGATAGAAAAGCTTGTTTTATATCTTTAGTGTTTTAGCACTTAAAGCGTACTTTTTTATGAATTTTAACTCAAAATTACCCAATGTTGGGACGACCATATTCACAATAATGAGTGCTTTAGCAAACGAGCACAAGGCCATCAACTTATCGCAAGGCTTT
This sequence comes from Winogradskyella eximia, assembly GCF_003386165.1. Lineage (GTDB taxonomy): Bacteria > Bacteroidota > Bacteroidia > Flavobacteriales > Flavobacteriaceae > Winogradskyella > Winogradskyella eximia. The sequence continues at coordinate 472,004 of NZ_QRDV01000001.1, forward strand.
CCTAATTATCCAAGTTCTCAAAAATTGAATGATTTGGTCACTAAGGCTATGAATACTGGTTACAACCAATATGCACCAATGGCTGGCAATTTAGATTTGCGTTTGGCGATTGCTCATAAATATGAGTTGTTGTATAAAAGCTCTTATCATCCCGAAAAAGAAATCACAGTAACAGCAGGTGCAACACAAGCAATTTACACCATAATTTCTGCATTTGTAAAACCAAATGACGAAGTCATTATTTTTAAACCTGCTTACGATTGTTATCAACCAGCTATAGAACTAAATGGTGGAAAAACCATTCCTGTTCAATTATCTGCGCCAAATTATAGCGTGAATTGGGATGAGGTCGCTTCAAAAATATCACCTAAAACAAAGATGATAATAATTAATTCACCTCACAATCCTAGTGGAACCATTTGGTCTAAGGATGATATGCTTCAACTTCAAAAAATCACTGAGAACACAAACATTATTGTATTAAGTGATGAGGTTTATGAGCATATTGTATTTGATGATGCGCAACACCAAAGTGCTTGTTTATTCTCAGATTTAAAGCAACGTAGTTTTATAACCGCTTCTTTTGGAAAGACATTTCACAACACAGGTTGGAAAATTGGTTATTGCTGTGCACCAGAAGCATTAATGTCCGAATTTAGAAAAGTGCATCAGTTTAATGTCTTTTCGGTGCATCATCCGTCGCAAAAAGGTATTGCAGATTATATGCAAGATGCAGAAACGTATTTAGGTTTGAATACATTTTTTCAACGTAAACGCGATTTGTTTTTAAATTTAATCTCAGAATCTAGATTTAAGTTTCAACCATCACAAGGCACTTATTTTCAGGTATTAGATTATTCTGAAATTACAGATGAATATGACGTAGATTTTGCCAAACGATTAACTAAAGAATTTAAAATTGCTTCCATTCCATTATCTGTTTTTAATGAGAAAGATAAAGACGATAAAGTGTTGCGATTTTGTTTTGCAAAGACTGACGAGACATTATTAAAGGCTGCGGAGGTATTAAAGCACATATAAATACTAAATCAGTTAAAGAAGCAGGATGCATTAGGTTACCTTTAGAATATAATTTTGAAAAGAAACCTATGAAGATTTTAAGAAACCTATCAGTATTACTAACATTATTAATTTTCGCATCATGCGGAAGTAGTGAACGCGTAATTACAGACCAAGGAAAAGTATACGAAGTAAATGGAAGTAAGATTAAAATGGATGGTGTAGAAGTCACAGAAAGTTTAAGTGCTTCAGAAAAAGAATCTATTAATGCATTGTTAGAGGAAAAGGAAAAAGCTAGTAAAGTGTTTGAAAAAGAACATAAAGCTTTAGAAGACGCGATTGCTAAACAACAAGACATACAAAAAGAAGCAAAAAACAAACAAGATGAACTAGAGGATAAATTAGAATCCTTAGAAAACACACGAGAAGAAAAACAAGACGCTAGAGATAATTATGCAACTATTAAAGAACGTTATAATAACAAGAAAATCGAATTTAAAAAATTAAAAAAAGAGGGTGAACTTTCACCAAATGAAGCCAATAAATGGAAAGAAAAACTGAGTAATTTAAAAAGCGAAGTTATGGAAGCAAAAAATAAAATTTAAAATAAGATTTTGATGTTACTTTTAATAAATTTATGTGTCTTAATAATGAACATAAAAACATAATTAAAATGAAATACTATATTATCTTATTATTCTTAGGTTTGTCGCTTACTACTTTTGCGCAAGAAGTGACTAAAGAAGGTAAAATCTACGAAGTTAAAAACGAAAAAATCTTTTTAGACGGACAAGATGTTACCGAAACTTTAAATCTTGAACAAAGAACATTAATTTTTAAAGAAGCAGCTGCCATTTCTGAAAAAATGAAACTTGAAGAATTAGCGAAGAAAAAAGCTGAGGAAGCTAAACTTGAGGCTGAAAAAGTAAAGAAGGCAGAAGCCCAAGCTAAATTAGAAGCAGAGAAGGTTAAAAAAGAGGAGGAGAAAGTTTTAAAAGATGCAGAGAGAGCTAAAAAAGAAGAAGAAAAGGCTTTAAAGAAAAAAGAAGACGTAGCTAAGAAACTTGAAAAAGAGAACAAAAAAGCAATAAAAGCGCAAAAAAAGGCTGAAAAAGCTCAGAAAAAGGCAGAGAAGGCAATAAAGAAAAAAGAAAAGCTTCAGAAGAATTTTGAAAAGGCAGAAAGCAGTCTTGAAAAAGGACAGAAGAAATACGAGAAATTAAAAGGCAAAGGAAAATTATCTCCAGAAGATGAAAAGAAATGGCTTGAAAAACTTGAAAAGCTTTCTGAAAAAGTAACAAAAGCAAAACGTAAATTATAAATAAAAGTTAGCTTCAATTTATTAAAGCAACCTAAAAAGTAAACTAGCAATTGAGTTTACTTTTTAGGTTGCTTTTTTTATTCCGTTGTTTAAAATCAAATTTGTAATTTTAAAATATGAATTCAGATATAAGAGTTGCCATTATTCAAACCGATTTAGTTTGGGAAAACCCAGAAGAAAATAGACGTTTGTTAGAGGCTAAAATCAATACTATTTCTACAGAAGTGGACCTTATTGTTTTGCCAGAAATGTTTACTAGTGGTTTTACTATGAATCCAGACGCTGTAGCAGAAACTATGGAAGGCAAAACTATAGCTTGGCTTAAAGACATAACGAAAGCAAAACAGATGGCTATTATGGGAAGTCTTGTTGTTTCGGAAAACAACAATTTTTACAATCGTATGGTTTGCGTTGAGCCTTCAGGAACTATAACCACCTACGATAAACGACACACATTTACTTTAGCAGGCGAACACAACGTTTATACAGCTGGCACTGAAAAAGTACTTTTTAATTATAAAGGTTGGAGAATTTGCCCATTGGTTTGTTATGATTTGCGTTTCCCTGTTTGGGCTAGAAATGTTGAAGATTATGACCTATTAATCTACGTAGCTAATTGGCCAAAAGTAAGAATTGATGCTTGGGATACTTTACTAAAAGCTAGAGCTATTGAAAATATGACCTATTGTATTGGTGTCAATAGAGTAGGACTAGACGGAAACAATTTTGAGTATTCTGGTCACTCAGCAGCATATGATGTTTTAGGCAATAGAATAGATACTTTATCTGAAAATGAAGAAGCTATTCAAATTGTCACCTTAGAAAAAAGTGCCATAAAGAAATACCGAGAAAAATTAAATTTCTTAAACGATAGAGATCAGTTTAATTTAATCTAAGAGAATAAAATCTATAATCTGATCAAAGCTTGAGCGGGTTTCATCAATTTCTGGAGAATAACTGACACGTTCTGGCTGTATGCCTAATAAAAAATTTCCTGTATCATATTTTCCATTGCCATTAGTGTCAAAAATAGCACGCAAGTCATATTTTCCTGGTAATAAATCTGTAAAATCTACTACAGGCGAGTCTTTTGCATAACGCTCATAAACTACTTCTCCTTTTTTATTTACTAATTGCACAATGAGTGGAAGTTTTGCATTTCTAAGATTAACTCTAATATTACCGTATTCAGATTTCATCTTTGTTTTTAAAGAATAACTCAATGTATCTTTATTAGTGTTTTCATAGAAATCTGTGAAAGTATTTGGTAACATATTAAAGTTGTATTTCTGTCCTTCTTTTTTATCAAAAGGAAATTTATATCTATTAAAAATAGAATCATATACGACCTTATATGGTACAGCAAGCGAGTCTTGGTTGATTAATTTTATTTTTGAAGTGTCAATTTTAGTTAATGGAATGTTGCTTTCAATGGTGAATTCGTCTTCAAAATTTAAAGTGCCTTTTGTTAAAGCACTTATTTTTAATGAATCGGCTTTTATAGTTCTAAAGCGATGTTTAAAAGTATCGACATATTTCTCGTTAGTGACTATGAAGAAAGTTGTATCAACTTCGAATTTTGGTTGATACCAATAGTACAAAGAATCTGTTATTGGATCTTTAACAATTCGAGTTTTATAGCCTTCAGGAGTATCTCCTAAAACATTAATTCTCATATTTTCATAGTCACCTTCATAAGGGAAAATGATTCTACTTTCACCATCTTGTGTCGGTTTTATAGCTTTGAAATTTACCTTTTCCTTAAATAACTTTAATTTGTGAGATGCAGAGTCATTTGGGATCGTAATGAAACCTTCATTAAACCCTATTTTATCATTTTTTTGGTCAAACTTATAATTAGCGTTTTTATCTTTTAAAGCAATCAATTTATAAGTACCTGCTTTAATATTATCAATACTAAAAGTTGTAACACTATCAAGGGTGTTGGTTATATATCTAGGTTTTTGTTTGTAAACAATAGAGTCTGTGTAAGTAGAATCTGCTTCGTATAGCATCACAGAAACAAAAGTGTCAGGCTCTTTTAATATGGCATCTTCCACGTACCCTTTTACAGAAAGTGAATCTATGTAGTTTCCTGTAGAAAATACATAACGATAATAAGGGTAAGGGTTACCTTCATTATTATCTACAATACTTTCGCCAAAATTAAAAGCATATGTGGTATTGTCTTTTAAGGTATCTTGAATTTTAATTGTAATGTATTTACTCGCTCCACTTGTAGGAGTTACAATTGGATCAGTGTCCATTGGCGGAGAAATAATGAGCTGTTTTCTAAGGTCTTTTATCTTAATGTACTCATCAAATTGAATTCTAATCTCTTTGCCTTTAAAGTTAGTTGAATAGTTTTTTGGTACAGACTGTGTTATAACAGGTGGTACAATGTCTTTTTCTCCACCTGAAGGCGTGCCACGGTTAGCACAACTAGCAAGGGTAATGGTAATAAAAATCAGACCTAAAATTCGCATTAATGATAACTGCATCTATTCAATATAATTTAGCACAAAGAAACAATATAAATGTCTTTACTCAAAACATATAAGCTTGGAGTATTATAACGAACAAATCAGTCTGCAATTGCCATAGTTGCAAGACTTAACTTAATATTATCAATTTTTAACAAAACTGTAGCACAAGCTTCAACGGTTGCTCCTGTGGTAATAATATCATCCACGAGTAAAATATGTTTACCGACAAGAGATTTGTTTTCAGAAATATCAAATAAAGCACCATCATCATTCCAGCGTTTTAATCGTCCTTTAAAAACTTGAGTTTTAGTAGATTTTGTTTTTATTAAAACAGCGTCATTATAATCTGCATTTAGTGCTTTTGCAATCGCTTCACCAAATTTTGTAACCTGATTATAACCACGTTTTCTCAGTTTAGATTTATATAATGGCACAGGCAAAACTACATCAATGTTTTTGTAATGATCTAAAGTTGCTAATTCCGCACCAAACCATTCTCCAAAGAATGCTCCAATGTCTTCATGGCCTCTGTACTTTAAATTATGAAGTATTTGTTGTACAATGCCTTTTTTAGAAAAATGTAATAAAGCTGAAGCATTTTCTAATTTAACTCTACCGTAAAGAACTTTTTTTACATCTTCGGCATTATCAAAATGAAAGTTGGTAACAGGTAAGTGATGTCTGCACGAGGTACATAAAACCACTTCATTATCGGATAAAACATTGTTACACGCTTCGCAAACCTTAGGAAAGAACAAGTTTAACAAGTTTTTCATCACTTAATCGATTAAAATAACATTAGACTTCAATTAGTTATAATTTGCCATTAAATTAAGAAAATTAATAATGATAGTTAACCCTCAACTATTTAACTATAGATTAATTATAAGTTCTTTATTAGTCGTTTTAACTGTTTTAGGAATATATAGCTTTAATAAATATAAATCCATTGAATCTTATGAAGGATTCTTAAAACAAGAAAAAGTGTTGATAGAAACTGAACTATCAGAGATGCTTTTAAGTTATGACGATCTAAGCCAAGATTATAGTCTTATGGCTTCACAATTGCAAGAAGCTAAACTAGAAACTAAGATGGCCTTAGATTCTTTAAGACTATTAAATAGTGATTTGTCTATAGTTACTAGGTTTAAAGAACAGCTTATAGTTTTAAAATCTAAGAGCAAGGTACTGCTAAGTACAATTGACTCTTTAAATTCTGTGAATAAAAAACTGCAGAAGGAAAAGCGCTACGCATTAAGTACAATAAAAAAGAATACGAATACAATTAATAATTTAGAAGAAGCAAACGATTCTTTAAACAAATCGATTAGTAATGCAGCAGTTTTAAAAGCTAGTAATATTAAAGCACAATCTTATAAGTTAAAGTCGGGCAAAAAACGTCTTACAGATAAAGCTAAACGTGCTAATGCTATGGATGTGTGTATTACACTTAACGAAAATCCATTAGCCTTAAAAGGAAAAAAGGACATTTACATACAGATAGTGGGTCCAGATGGTAATGTATTAGCAGATAAAGGAGAGGTTAAGTTTGGAGATTCTTCTTTAATTTATAGTAGTAAACAAATCGTTGATTATAACAATGAAAACTTAGAGGTTTGTACAGCTATTGTTGCAGATGAGGACGATAAACCTTTTCTAAAAGGATATTATTTTATTACTATTTTCCATAGAAATATTAAACTTGGTGGTACTAGTATTCAATTAAATTAGTTAAAGCATATAATTAAAGATATAATTTTTGAAAAACCGTTCTGTTAATCAGAGCGGTTTTCTATTTTTGCACTATTATGGCAAACGAAGATCAATTTAAAAAAGTAATCTCTCACGCAAAGGAGTATGGTTACGTGTTTCAGAGTAGTGAAATCTATGATGGACTTAGCGCAGTGTACGATTATGCTCAAAATGGAGCAGAATTAAAGAAAAATATAAGAGACTATTGGTGGAAGGCCATGGTACAAATGCATGATAATATTGTTGGTATTGATGCCGCAATATTTATGCATCCAACGACTTGGAAAGCGTCTGGTCACGTTGATGCTTTTAACGATCCTTTAATTGATAATAAGGACTCTAAAAAACGTTACAGAGCAGATGTATTGGTAGAAGACTATTGTGCTAAAATTGAAGCTAAAATAGACAAAGAAGTGGCTAAAGCTGCAAAACGTTTTGGAGACGCTTTTAATAAAGCAGAATTTGTTTCTACAAATGGACGTGTTGTTGGTTATCAAGAAAAAATTGATACCATTTTAAAACGTTTAGGTCAATCTTTAGAAAAAGAAGATTTAGCGGATGTAAAAGCGCTTATTGAAGAATTAGAGATTGCTGATCCTTTAACAGGAAGTCGTAATTGGACAGATGTTAAGCAATTTAACCTTATGTTTGGAACTAAACTGGGTGCTTCTGCAGAGTCTGCAATGGATTTGTATTTAAGACCAGAAACAGCTCAAGGTATATTTGTGAATTTCTTAAACGTTCAGAAAACAGGACGTATGAAGATTCCTTTTGGTATAGCACAAACTGGTAAAGCATTTAGAAATGAGATTGTGGCAAGACAATTTATCTTTAGAATGCGTGAGTTTGAACAAATGGAAATGCAATTTTTCATTAAGCCAGGCACACAAAAAGAATGGTTTGAACATTGGAAAGAAACACGAATGAAATGGCATTTATCACTTGGAATGGGAGCGGATAATTACCGTTTTCATGATCACGAAAAATTAGCCCATTATGCTGATGCTGCTACAGATATTGAATTCAAATTTCCGTTTGGGTTTAAGGAATTAGAAGGAATACATTCACGTACTGATTTCGATTTAAAGCAACATGAAGAATTCTCTGGTAAAAAATTACAGTATTTTGACCATGAGGATAATGCAAGTTATACTCCTTATGTTTTAGAAACTTCTATTGGATTAGATAGAATGTTCTTAGCTGTGTTTTCAAATGCTTTAGTAGAAGAGGAACTAGAAAACAATACAACAAGAACTGTTTTAAAATTACCAGCAGTTTTAGCACCAACAAAAGCAGCGATTTTACCTTTAGTTAAAAAGGATGGTTTGCCAGATATAGCTAAGAAGATTGTAGAAGATTTAAAGTGGGATTTCAACGTAACTTATGATGAAAAAGATGCAGTAGGTAGACGTTACAGAAGGCAAGATGCTAACGGAACTCCATTTTGTATCACTGTAGATCACGATACTTTAGAGGATAATACAGTTACTATTCGTCATAGAGATACTATGGAACAAACACGTGTAAAGATTGAAGATTTAAAAGATATTATAAAAGCTGAGGTTGATGTTAAACATTGGCTTCAGAAAATGTAAGAATTGATTTCTGTGAAAGTAGAAATTTCAATAATAAAAAACACCCAAACTGTGAAAGTTTGGGTGTTTTTGTATAATTAATTGCGAGTACTTAAAATCTCCAACCAAGAGATGTACCTAATCTTGGTACAAATTCAGTGCCTATATCATTATTAGAAGTTGATATATTTCTACCAACACCACCATATAATTCAAATAAAAATCCTTTTTTACTTACAAATTTTCCGCCAACAGCCATTCCAAATGCGATATTATTTGAGGTTTCTCCAGAATCTCTGTAGTAATATTCATTTGAATCATAATTGTAATATTCATTACTATCTTCTTGTACATTATACATCCCAAAGGCTTCTAAGAAAAATCCCCAAGCATATTTACTAGAAAAATAACGTCTATAGTATGGCGTAAAAGCAAATTTTTCGTTGTAGACAGGGCCATCTTCAAAGTCTCTGTCTTCGTTATTTTGTAAATTAAAAAGTATAGAAGCTCCTACAGAAGATTCCGAATCTATTAAATATTCATAAGAGAAATCTACAGATTTAAAAACAATAAGGTTAAAAGCGTTTATTTTAATTTCACTGTGTTTTACCTTTTCATCTTGACTGGCTTCTTGGGCAAAAGATGCAAAAGAAGTGAAGAGTAATAATGCTAAAAGAGCTTTTTTCATTTGTTTAGTTTTTTAGATTGAGTTATTGTCTAATCAAAAGTTATACCAAGAAATATTAATAATTTACAAGTAAAACTATTGTTCTTATTAGATGCCAAAAGTAAGAAAAGGTTGCGTGATATTTTATATTATTTATTGCTGTAACCTCATTCTTGTATATTGACCAACATACCAATTCCTTTCACTAAAATTTGTTTGTCTTTTAGAATTTCTGCATTTAGAATTTCGAATGCATCTTCGGTTTCTTTTCCAATATTAATTTTTACTTTATTAAGATGAAACTCATTGTTGATTTTTTCATTTAAAACTAAAACAAAAGCGTCATCTTCTTCTAAAACTAAGGCTGCTTTCGGTAAACCCAAATGTTTAGAGCTTTCAGTAATTATCTCAGCCTCTACAAACATCCCAACAATAAAGTTTGCATCTTCATTATCTACATGACCATGCACGTTTACACGTCTACTATTTTCATCAATTGTAGTGCCAACCAAATGCACTTCAGCAGTAAAAGTGTCTTCTGAAGCTTCAGGAATTTTAAATTTAATTTTTTGTCCTTTCTTAACTTTCATAATGTCCTTTTCAAAAACAGAAAGTTCTAAATGGATATGGTCTGTGTCCACAATTTCTAAAATGACATCACTTGGCGAAACATAGGTACCGTTACTCACATTTACTTTAGTCACGTAGCCTTCAATTGGTGCATATAAATTAATACTAGATGAGATTTGCCCTTGCTCTACACGTTTTGGACTAATATTCATCATCTGTAATTTTTTGCGCAACCCATTGTAATGTGCCAAATTACTTTTGTATGAGCTTTCTGCTTTTAGATAATTTTTCTCTGAAGTTATTTGCTCATCAAATAAGGTTTTTTGTCTGTTGAATTCAGATTTTAAATAATTTAATTGCTCTGCAACTTCGAGATAGTTTTGCTGAATTTCAATATATTCAGGATTTTGAAGCGTCACTAAAAGTTGTCCTTTTTTTACTTCATTACCTATTAGTAAAGGTGTTTTTGTAATATAACCACCTATAAATGTTGAAATACTCGATTTGTTTTGAGGTGGCACATCAATCATTCCGTTGACGTTAATACTCTCATTAAAATCGAATTCACTTAGGTTACCAAACACCATTTTTTCGCTATCAAATTGTGCTTTTGTGATGGTAATATGGTCGTGGTCTTCTTTGGTTGATACCACTTCAGTGTCGTTATTTTTTTCGTTTCCGCAGGCTAAAAAAACCATTGAGAACAGTATTATATATAAATTTTTCATCTTTAAAAAATGTTTAAAATAAGGTGATTAATGTTGATTACAGTCTGGTTGTAAGCGTTTAAATTCTCTAAATAATTGAGCTCAATATCTTTCGCTGTTTCTAAACTTTGGATGTATTGAAAAAAGTCAATTTCGCCTTCCTTAAAAGTGCGGTTGGCGGTTTTAATAATTTCATTTTTTAAACGTTCGCCTTGGGTATCGTAATAATTAACGGCTTCTTCGTACTTATTTAATGTGGTTAGAAGTGATTTATATTCTGAATTTAATTGCAGTTCATAATCTTGTTTTTGTTCAGATATGATGTCTTTTGCAATTTTAGACGCTTTTATTTTTGAAGAATTTCCAAAGAATAACAGCGGAATCTTAATCCCGAATTGATAGCCTTTTATATTTGTGTTGAGGTTATCATTTGTGCCTTGAAAATATTCGAAATTAAGGTCTGGTAATAAATTCTGCTTTTCAGATTGGTAAACAGCATTTTGATAATTTTTGGCATTTTCAAAATAGAGTAAACCGGAATTATCCTGAAGCGAAGGACTAAGTAGTTCTAGCTTTTCTAAATCTTGGTCAACAATCTCTAAAGTATCAACCTGAACAATGGCTTTTAACTGCTCTTTTGAAAATTCAACATCTTGCAAAGCTTGTTTATATAAGGTTTGAAGTTGTTTCTGTTTAGATTCGGCTGTAATAGTTTCTAAATAATTGGTTTCGCCAAGCTCAAATCGTCTTGCTGCTTTTCGTGAAAAATCTTGATACAAACTATCTAAAAAACGATAGGTTTCAGCTTTCTGTTTGGCATAGCTTAATTGATAATAATTAGAGTAAACCTTCTTTTTAACTTTTTGAAATTGAATATTATATTTAGATTCTTCCAAATTTACCATCGCCTTATTTACTTTCTTTTCAGCAAAATAAACCGTAGGAAATTTGAAATCTTGAGCAATACCGAAAACTTTTAAGGGCTCATTATTAATGGCTAAATTGTTTTCATCATAATTATAATACAATGATGTCTTATCAAAACTAAAAGCACTTCCTACAAAAGCATCACTCTTTTCAATCTGCAAATTAGAAGCTTTTAAACTGGCATTGTTTGCAATGGCTAAGTCCAACGTTTGCTCTACAGTGAGTTGAGATTGTGCATTGATATTCATCATAAAAAAGAATCCAATAACCGTAACTATAGCTGTTTTATTCATTTTAATCTCTTTTTTTTCTTCAAACCATGCGTACAATACAGGTAAGACTATTAGTGTTAAGATGGTTGCAGTGACCAAACCACCTATAACAACAGTGGCTAAAGGTCGTTGTACTTCTGCACCTGCATTTGTTGAAATGGCCATAGGTAAGAAACCTAAAGCTGCAGCTGCTGCTGTTAAAACAACAGGTCTTAAACGCTCTGAGGTACCACGTTTAATGCGTTCTTCGATATCATCAATGCCTTGTGATTTGAGTTCTTTAAAATGCTCAATAAGTACAATGCCATTTAAAACTGCAATTCCGAAAAGTGCAATAAAGCCAACACCTGCTGAAATACTAAAAGGTAAATCGCGCAACCATAGTAATAAGATACCACCAACGGCTGAAAGCGGAATAGCAGAATACACCAACAAGGCTTCTTTAACAGAATTAAACGCGAAATAGAGTAGTAGAAATATTAAGGCTAATGCAATAGGTACAGCAACTGTTAATCGGGCTTTGGCACTTTCTAGATTTTCAAATTGTCCACCATAAGTAATGGTGTAACCAACAGGTAATTTTAGTTTGCTGTCAATAATAACTCTAACATCATCTACAACAGATTGCAAATCTCGGTTTCTTACATTAATACCAACCACGATTCTACGTTTGGTATCATCTCTAGATATTTTTGCTGGTCCTGTTGTATATGTAATCTCTGCTAATTCACTGAGCGGAATTTTAGTGCCACTTGGTGTATCTACATACAAGTTTTTTAGGCTTTCTATGTTTTTACGATTCTTTTCATCTAAACGAATTACTAAATCAAAACGTTTTTCACCTTCAAAAACACTTCCAACGGTTCCACCTGCAAATCCCATTGAAATCAATTGATTAATATCTGAAATATTTAAACCATAACGCGCAATTTTACTGCGATTGAAGGTGACACTCATTTGCGGTAGCCCTTCCACTTTTTCGATAATAATATCTGAAGCGCCTTCTACATCTTGAATTAGACGTTTTATGTTATCTGCTTTATTGGCTAAAACGGATAAGTCGTCACCAAATATTTTAATAGCAATATCTGCTCTAACACCTGTAATTAATTCGTTAAATCGCATTTCAATAGGTTGGGTGAATTCTACTTCCATACCTGGAATTATAGTCAATGCGTCTTTAAATTTATCAGCCAATTCATCTTTGCTTTTTGCAGAAACCCATTCTTTTTTAGGTTTCAATTTTATAATCACATCACTTTCTTCCATAGACATTGGGTCTGTTGGGACTTCTGCGGCACCAATTCTACTCACTACTTGGTCAACTTCCGGGAAATTATCTAGTAAGACTTGCTCAATTTTAGTGGTGATTTCTATGGTTTTACCGAGTGAAGTTCCTGTTTTTAAAACCGGTTGAATTACAAAATCACCTTCGTCTAAAGTCGGTACAAATTCGCCACCCATTCTGCTGAATAAGTAGAAACTAGAAACTAATAAAAGCATTGCTAAACCAATCACTAATTTTTTGTGATGTAATGCCCAGCTGATGGAAGGTTTATACCAAGAGTTTAAAACCTTCATCAATCTCACAGAAATGTTGTTGTCACTTTGTTTATTCGGTTTTAAAAATAGAGAAGCAACTACAGGAACATAGGTTAAACATAAAAGCATGGCGCCAATTAATGCAAAGCTAAAAGTTAAAGCCATTGGTCTAAACATTTTACCTTCCACACCACTTAAGGATAAGATTGGAATGAAAACGATTAAAATGATTAATTGTCCAAAAATGGCGGAATTCATCATTTTTGAAGCACTTTTTAGTGTAATTGCATCAATTTCTTCTTGTTTTGCCTCTTTTGTGAGTGCTTTTAGATTGTCACTTTGTGTAATAATTCTGAACGCAATAAACTCGACAATAATTACGGCACCATCTATTATAATTCCAAAATCGATGGCACCAAGACTCATTAAATTAGCATCTACACCAAAAAGATTCATTAATGAAATCGCGAATAATAAACTCAACGGAATCACAGAAGCGACTACTAATCCAGAACGTAAATTACCTAATAGTAAAACCACAACAAATATGACGATGAGCGACCCTAAAATTAAGTTTTCGGAAACCGTAAACGTTGTTTTACCTATGAGCTCGCTTCGTTCTAAAAAACCATTAATAAAAACACCTTCGGGTAAACTGCTTTGCACAGAAGCAACACGTTCTTTTACTGCATCAATAATGGCTTTAGAGCTGCCATCTTTTAACATCATAATCTGACCAAGAACTTTTTCACCTTGTCCATTTCCTGTAATGGCACCAAAACGTGTTGCGCTACCAAAACCGACATTTGCAATGTCTTTGATATAAATGGGTACGCCTTCATTCTTCACCACAATATTACCAACATCGTCCAGAGATTTTACTAAACCTTCACCTCTAATAAAGAAGGCTTGGTCTGTTTTTTCAATGTATCCACCACCTGCAACACTGTTGTTTTTTTCTAAGGCGTCATAGATTTCGGAAAGCGAAATATGCATGGCATTTAATTTGTTTGGATTGATGGCAACTTCATATTGCTTTAAAAATCCTCCCCAAGTATTCACTTCAACTACGCCAGGAATTCCAGAAAGTTGTCGTTTTACAATCCAATCTTGTATGGTTCTTAAATCGGTTGGTGAATATTTATCTTCATAACCGGGTTTTACATCTAATATGTATTGGTAAATTTCGCCCAATCCAGTAGTGATTGGTCCCATTTCTGGACTTCCAAATCCTTCAGGGATTTTTTCTGAAGCGGACTTTATTTTTTCGGCAATCAATTGTCTTGGAAGGTATGTGCCCATATTGTCTTCAAAAACAATGGTTACAACAGACAAACCAAATTTTGAAACGGAACGAATTTCTTCAACTCCAGGTAAATTTGCCATTTCCAATTCCACGGGATATGTAATAAACTGCTCAACATCTTGAGTAGATAAATTACGAGACGTAGTAATGACTTGGACTTGGTTATTGGTAATATCTGGAACAGCTCCAATAGGGATTTGGGTTAAGGAAAAAATTCCAAAACCAATAATAAATGCTGTAAACAGGAATATAATCAGCTTATTCTTTAAGCTGAACTTAATAATGTGCTCTAACATAATTCAAAAAAATTAAGAAATAATGAATGCCTATATTTAAAGAAATAGGTTTAAATCTAAATTGAATTATGCCTGTTTGGGTGGTTGGAAAACAGAAGATTTCTCGAAGTTAGTAAAGCTGTCTTCGTAATGAAAATTAAAAGGAATTTCTATAAACTCTTGATATGTAAAGTTAAATACAATATTAGGGTTTATAAAAGGTGTGCTAAAATGAGAACATATGTGCTGCGCGTCTTTAAAAGGTAAACCTTTATGCTCTTCGTGCTCATTTTCATGGTTGTCTTTAGCATCACCATAATGTTCTGCTAAAAATTGATAAAAATTATCACCATACATTACTTTATGATATTCGGCATGATCCAATAATGCGTTAAGCTTAGAAAGGTCTTCTAAGCCAATATTGAAACTTTGAATAAGAATCAAAAACGAATATGTAAAAGCGATTAGTTTGCTCATAACGAGAGCTAAGATACGGATTTTAGTATTTTAATAAGTGATAAATGTTACAAATGACTTAGAAATAAGCCTTTAGTTGAATAGTGCCTGTATGTATCATTTTAGAGGTTTCAGATTTTCTGCCGAAGTAATTTAGATTCAAATCTAAATATTTTGTCAATTTCTTTTGTGCTAATAAACTCCAAGTAAAGTTTTTTCCAGATTGCAAGCCCTCTAAGATTTGATAGCCAACTGGTGAATTTGCATTACCATCAAATTCATTTTTAAAGAAGTTAAATTCTCCTGTTAAGGCTATTTTTTGGGCATTATTATAGGTGAAGGATAAACCATAATTATTCTGTGATAAGGTTTCTAAACTACCAATAGTATTTTCTTTGGACGTGTATTGATAAAACACATCAAATTGTGCATTTTCGCTAAACAAATAACTCAATTTAGGTTTAAATAGGTAGTTGTCAATGGTATAATTTCGGTCGGTGAAATTCTGACTTTTACTATCTTCTTGTCCTAAACTAGCCAATGCAGTTACCAACCAGTTAACGTCTAATTTATGATTAAAATTAAGCTGATGACTATTGGTTTTGTTTTGTTGAAAACCTATGGAAAGAAGGTTTCTATTTTTATTGGTTAAAAACGTATAAGATGTGGTATAACGCTGTTTACCTCTATTAAAGAATAGTACATTTCTAATGCTATAATTTAAGGATGCAAATTCTTCGGTGTCCAAGTCGTCTTTTAAAGCTTTAAAAGGATTTAAATTAAATGAATTGCCAGTTTTAAACTTTTTACTGTCTACAATAAATGATGCTTGATCATAGAAATGAGACCAAAATTTTTCGGTTTTATTTTCAGAAACACTCCATGTTTGCGGATTTACAGTAAGCGTTTGCCCAAATCTATTTTGATGTGTTTGTACATAGACCTGATTAGGTAACAGCACTCTAATATAACTGCCTTGATCTGTAAATTGTGCAATCTCAAATTCGTTTAATTCTTGTATGCCATTATCATTGTAATCTATCCAAGTATAAGCTCCTTGTCCTGCTTCAACTTCCACATAAGTGAAATCTTGCTGAGGTAAAGTTCCAGAATTAGTTTCAAAACTGGTGTTTAAAATAATAAGGTTTTTAAACAATTTCTGATTATAATTTAATCTACTATTCAAACTTTGTTCATCTTCTACGCTATTATCTTCCGACTTTAAATCTCTGTAATTCGCATAAAATTGAAGTGTGGTATTTTTATTTTGAATCAATCTTGATTTTAAATAATAAGTATTAGAACTATTAACACGCTCTAGATTGTTGTTTCTTAAGCTGTCATTAAAACGTTTTATATAGCCTATTTCTGCGAAAACTTTAGTGCTGTCTCCAACACCAATAAAAGCTTCGTAGGCTTTAAATTTTTGGCTCAATGGTGTGAGAATATCTGTAGCTATTGTGCGTTGCTCATTATCTTCGGTAGAAAACTTTACTCCTGTCCATTTATTGTTTTTGCCATATACCACGCGATTAAAAGACCTTAGAAAGGTTGAACGATTAATAGTGCTTTCATTATTTAGATAACTAGAATTTGAAAATATTCTAAAATCACCCAAACGTAAATTTGCTGTGATTTGATGTCTATTTCCATTGAAGTTTTCAGAATAATTTAAATGTTCAAAATTATAAGTTGCTGTCCCTTTTTTTGCATGAGATAATCGCAAACCTGTAGTAAACAGTAATTGGTTGCCGAACTCAATATTTTCTTCACTAGTTTCTGAAGCATCTATATTCCAATCGCGAGTAAATTCTGCTCTATATAAACGTTGGATGGTATTAAAGTTTTTCTGAATAAAATCAGTATCAATGAGCGCAGATAAATTCCAAAGACTATCTGATTGAATTAATTTTTGTTTTAATGTGAATTTGCCAGCAAAGCCATCATTATTTTCATCATCTATACTTGAAAATAAATTGTCATCCTTTTTGCTTCCTGCTAATTCAAAAAAGAGATCAGTTTTTTCTGAAGGTTTATATTGCCCATTAACAACGGCAATTTGCAAACGCTCTGGAGCAATAAGTTGAATAATAGGCTCGTAATTTCCTTGTGGAATGCCTGCAATTGGTGCAATATATTCGTAAATATTATTAATAGCATTGGCATTGCTCAATACATAATTTCCTTGATTGGCACCAACCAATGTAAAGCGAACACTAAATAATTCATCATCCGGATCATTAGAAAATACAAATATGTCTTCCGTACCTATGAGTTCCTTTTTGTATAAAATACGATTTTCAGAATATGACGTTAATGATGCAGAAGGTGCTACCATTAAATCTGTATTGTCACCAGCGTCAGCTAAAATTTGTGTTTGTTCTGTAGATAGATTTTGCTGTAAAGGTTGGTTTTTAGCATCACTTTCAGAATATATAGACACATTTAATTTTAAGGTTTCTGTTTCAAAATTTGCTCCACCAAAAACGGTGAATCGTGAGTAATTACGTTCGCTAAATTGGTAATCTACGGTAATTCGCATTTCTGAAGTAATAGGAAATGTAGAGTTAAAGATAATCTCACCAGCATTATAATCTATAATGTAATCGTTGTTTTCTCCACGTTCTAAAGGAATACCATTTACATACACCGTTTCGCTACCTGAAACAATAAGCACATACAGTTCATTATTAGAGCCACGCAATTTGTAGGGTCCTTGGTTGCCCTCTTGAGCAGCAAATTGTGTTGTTGTAAACTGACCTCTAACTAAAGCACCAGAGGCAAAAACAGAGGTTTTTTCGCTTAAATTAGCATTTACTAATAATCCTTGCACGCGTTTTGAGAAATTAGCAAAATAACTTTTTGTGTTTTCAAGGTCAATGTCACCTGCTCTTATATTCCAATCGTCGCTAAACAATTCTATAAATACTTGGTCAAATTCATCCAAACGCTGTGAGTATCCACTTTCTTGCAATGGAATATTAGCATCTTGTATGGACGCTTTCAATGAAACTTTATCGCTTAGTTTTCCTGAAATTTGTAAATCTAACTCGCTATTTAATACTGAATTTTGATTATTTCCAATGGTAACACCTCGAGAAATACTTCCAGAAGTGGTTAGTCCATCAAAAGGAGTAAATGTGTTTTTAGATTTAGTATTTTGTAATGTATATAATTGTTGAAATTGCGACGAACGCTCTATGATCACTTCATCATCTAATTGTTTATAAACCTTGGTGATAAAATTTGGATAGCGTAAATATTCAATTTTAATCGTATCTATTTCTGCAGGTTGTTTAAAACGTAAAATGGCTTTTGCAAAATCAACTGAATATAATGTGGAATCTATTATTTTATCATCCTTTGTTCTTACTGTAAAGCGCGAAGGGTTTATACTTACAGAATCAATTTTAATAGAATCCTTAACGGCTACTTTCTTTTGTCTAAAATTACTATCCTGCTCTTGGGAAAAGCCCCAAAAAACAGATAGTATTAGAATAAAGGAAATAGCAATTTTCATGTAAAGTTATAACTGCTTAATGCAAAAAATATTTTATCGTTAAAACAAGCTTAAAATAATGGTGTAAAAGTAGCGTATTATTTAATTTAGCGGTTAATCAGAATATGACAGCATGAAAATAGTTTCTTATAACGTAAATGGTATCAGAGCAGCCTTAAATAAAGGCTTTATAGAATGGTTAACCGCAACAGATCCTGATGTTGTTTGTTTGCAAGAAATTAAAGCTATGGAAGAACAATTAGACCTTAGTTTGTTTACAGATGCTGGTTATAATTATAATTATTGGTTTAGCGCACAGAAAAAAGGGTATAGTGGAGTTGCTATTTTATGTAAAACCAAACCTAATCACATAGAATTAGGAACAGGAATTGAGTCTATGGACTTTGAAGGTAGAAACATTAGAGTAGATTATGACGACGTTTCCGTGATGAGTATGTATTTACCATCTGGTACCAATGACGCAAGATTATCGCATAAGTTTGAATATATGAATCTTATTCATAACTATTTGAATGAATTACAAACAGAAAAACCTAATTTAGTGGTTTGTGGTGATTATAATATTTGTCATGAAGAAATAGACATTCATAACCCGAAAATGAAAGGAGTTTCTGGGTTTTTGCCAGAAGAACGTGAGTGGTTAGGTGAATTTTTAGAAAGTGGGTTTATAGATAGTTTTAGACATTTACATCCAGAGCGTCAAGAATATTCTTGGTGGAGTTATAGAGCAAATTCTAGAGCAAATAATAAAGGTTGGAGATTAGATTACGCCATGGTGAGTAAACCATTACAAGAAAAAATAAAACGCAGCGTTATACTAACGGAAGCAGTGCATAGTGACCATTGTCCCATTTTGCTCGAATTAGATTTATAACAACATATTACATTTAAACAATTAGAATTAAAATAAAACAGCCTCAAAATCATGATTAAAAAACTTTCAATTTTAGCATTAACTATTACACTATTTACTTCTTGTGTGTCAAAGAAAATTTACACAGACCTTGAAGATAAATATGCCAATCTCAAAAAAGAAAACCGCAGTCTTACGGATGAAATGGCAGAATTATCTAAGGAAAAAACAAAAGTTTTTAATGATTTAAATGAATTAGAATCGGCTTATGAAGCAGCTGTTTCAGAACGAGATAAACTTCAGGCAGATTATGCAGCCTCTAAAAATAATCTCGAAACTCTAAAGGCATCATACAAAGCATTAGAAGAAAATAGTTCTGCGTCTATAGCTAAAAATGCACAAAAAAATAGAGAGCTTTTAGCGCAATTAGAGGCTAAAGAGCAAGCCTTAGCAGCAGAAAACGAACGTTTAAATACCTTGAAGCAAGAATTAGAGAGTCGCTCACAACGTGTTGCAGAATTAGAAAATGTGATTGCATCAAAAGATGCTGCGATGCATAAATTAAAAGATGCCATTTCTAAAGCCTTAACTAATTTTGAAGGGAAAGGATTAACAGTAGAACAACGCAATGGAAAGGTTTACATTTCTATGGAGAATAAATTGTTGTTTGAATCTGGAAGCTGGTATGTTGGAGCACAAGGCGCACAAGCAGTAAAACAATTAGGAAGTGTATTGGCTGAAAATCCTGAGATTTCAGTTTTAATAGAAGGTCATACTGATAATGTGCCTTATAAAGGTAATGCGCAATTAAGTGGTAACTGGGATTTGTCTGCAAAGCGTGCAACAGCTATTGTCAATATTCTTAGAGAAAATGATGCTATCAATCCAGAAAACTTAACAGCAGCTGGTCGTGGAGAGTTTGCGCCAATTGCATCAAACGAAACATCAGAAGGTAAAGCCAAAAACAGACGAATAGAAGTGATTTTAACGCCTAAGTTAGATGAGATTTCTAAACTTTTGAATGAGATTTAAATTGTAACGTCAATAACATATTAACATATATTTAGACCTCGCAGATTTTTTAAACCTGTGAGGTCTTCTTATTTTTGTTTGTCTTATCTGGTTGAGAATTATTGAGAACATAATATATTTTGCTTGAAGATAACTTGTGCAGTAAGTTGAAACCTAGATTAGAAACTTAAGTTTAATTAAAAAGAGATTCCTGCCTTCGCAGGAAATGCTATGAAATACACAACACTACCAAATACAGATATAAAAGTTAGTAAAATATGCCTTGGTACTATGACTTGGGGCAACCAAAATACCCAAGGCGAAGGGTTTTCTCAGATGGATTTTGCTTTAGATAAAGGAGTTAATTTTTTTGATGTTGCTGAATTATATCCCGTTCCGGCAACAAAGGAAACCTATGCAGAAACCGAACGTATTATTGGTAATTGGTTTGCAAAAACAGGAAACAGAGATAAAGTTGTTTTGGCGACTAAAATTGCTGGTACAGGAGATTATACAGCGCATATTAGAACCAACGGTTTTAGCAAAGACGCACTTAATGAAGCGGTTGATAATAGTTTAAAACGTTTACAAACAGATTATATAGATTTATACCAATTACATTGGCCAGAACGACAAACTAAAATGTTTGGAACAAGAGATTACGTACATAATCCAAATGATCCTTGGGAAGATAATTTTAATGAAATTCTTCATAACCTAGATAACATTATTAAATCAGGTAAAATAAGGCAAGTTGGTATTTCTAATGAAGGAGCTTGGGGAACCATGCGTTACTTGCAAGAATTCAAACAACATAATCTGCCAAGAATGATTACCATTCAGAATGCTTATTCTTTAATAAATAGAGTGTTTGAAGTGGATTTAGCAGAAGTAGCTCACAGAGAAAATATTGGTTTATTAGCTTATTCTCCAATGGCATTTGGTGTATTATCTGGGAAATATATTAAAGGAACAGCAGGTGATGATACGAGATTAAAACTGTTTCCGAGATTTGCGCGCTATAGTGGTGAGAAAGCTACAGAAGCTACAAAACGCTATTTAAAAATAGCAGAAGACAATAATATGTCTTTAGCACAAATGTCATTAGCTTTTGTCAATGATAGACCTTTTTTAACAAGTAATATTATTGGCGCAACTAGTTTAAAACAGTTAGAGGAAAATATTGATAGCATTAATGTTTCTCTGTCAGAGGATGTGATGAAAGCTATAAATGAAGTACATGCAGAGCTACCAAATCCTGCTCCATAAAGTGTGTTTTTTAACACATTAGAAAGTCCATTTGTAATCTACGAATGGACTTTTTTTGTCTTTAAATCTTAATCTGTCGGTTAATCTGTTCTTGCAAAGAAATAAAGGTTTCTGTCCTCGAAACCCCTTTTATACTTTGTATTTCAGAATTAAGAACATGCATTAAATGCTCATTATCTTTAGATAGAATTTTAATAAATATAGACCAATTTCCGGTTGTGTAATGACATTCAATCACTTCAGGAATTTTTTGAAGTTGCTTTACAGCTTCAGGATTACTAATGGCTTTATCTAAATAGACACCAACAAAAGCCATTGTGGTATAACCTAAAGCTTTCGGGTTAATAATAAATTTTGAACCAGCTAAAAGCCCAGATTTTTCTAACTTCTTTAAACGTTGATGAATCGCAGCTCCTGAAATGCCAACATTACGAGCAATTTCAAGAATTGGAGTTCTCGCATCTTCCATTAACGCACGTAATATTTTTTTATCAATACCATCGATGTAAATACCATTATCATTAATCTTCATAAGTTGATAGGCTTTTATTTTGAAAGTTAAAGATAAAAAAAGCGTTTCAATTTGAAACGCTTTATGAGGTAATTCTATTTAATTGTTATTTTAAACATTTAAAGGGTTGTAACCTAAATAAGGTACTTCATGCTCTTTAAATATAATATCGTAAGCTTCTAACTCCTTTAAAATTGGAGTATAAACCTCTTTATTAATTGGGATTTGAACTCCTGGTGTTTTTATTTTACCATTTAAAATAGCTAAAGTTGCAATAGCCACAGGTAAACCTACTGTTTTTGCCATGGCTGTATAGGTTTGATCTTTACCAAGTGTTACCATGGTAGCATCAATTTGATGTTTTTCTCCGTTAAGTTCGTAACCAAATTTATGGTACATCACTAGCATATCTTTGTCGGTTTCGTCTAATGTCCAACTATCCATTAATATTTTCTGAAGAATTTGAGCAGGTGTACCTTTGTCTAATTCTACCATTTTTTTAGGATTAAAGATATCGAGTTCTAAAAATTTATCCCAAACAATATCATCTTGGTCAATTTTTAAGGCATGTCTAAATTTAAGTTCAACAGAATCCGTTGGGCTGTATGGTAAAAATGAATTCACAAAATCGCGATAACTCATATTAATGCTGTCATCTATAGTGTAGCTGTCATCGGTCATACCTAATTGCACAAAAACGTTCCAAGCTCTACTAAAACCAACGCGTCTAATGGTTCCACGATATAGAGTTTTAACATGGTCTAAGCCATACACTTCTTGGTATTTTAAAGAATCTCTGTTGGCATAGCCTTCAAAACGACCATAACCTTCAACATCTAAAAATTCTGTACGTCTAAATAAACGGTTATAAGGAATATATTTAAACTGGTTTTCTTGTAAAAATTTAGCAGCTCCTCCTTGTCCTGCGACCACCACATTTCTGGGATTCCAAGTGAACTTATAGTTCCAAAGATTGTTATCACTCTCTGGTGCCACTAATCCACCTGTAAACGATTCAAATAAAATCATTTTACCACCTTTATCTCTAATGCGATTAATGACTTGCATCGCACTCATGTGGTCTAAGCCAGGATCTACTCCAATTTCATTCATAAAAATGAGATTGTTGGTTTTAGCATCAGCATCTAAGGCTTGCATTTCTTCACTGACATAAGATGCCGTAACCATATTCTTTTTGTAGGTAATACAGTCTTTAGCAACTTCAATATGAAAACGAGCCGGAAGCATTGAAACTACAATATCTGCATTCTTTATGGCTTCAACTCTAGATGCTGCATTAAAGACATCTAAGTGAATGACGTCTGTATTTGGATGAGAACCAACCAGTTTTTTGGCATTGTCAACATTGAGATCACCAATGGTGATATGAAGTTTTTCAGATTCAGATTTATCGAGTAAATATTTTATAAGGTATGATGAAGATTTACCTGCACCAATAATTAAAATGTTTCGCATAATGAGTTTATATAACTAATTTTGTGTTGCACGAAAGTAATAAATACAATAAGGACTAAAAACCTAAAATCCATATTTAATTATGAACAAGACACTATTAATTACAGGAGCAATCTTAGGAGTTTTAGGTATTATTTTAGGAGCTTTTGCAGCTCATGGCTTAGAGAAATTAGTAGATGCAGATGCTATTAAATCTTTTGAAACGGGAGTGCGCTACCAACTCTACCATGCATTTTTTCTTTTAATACTGGGTAGTACATCTTTCCTAAGTTTAAAAGCTAAAAAAACTATATTTTATTTGGTACTTTTTGGTGTAATTTTCTTCTCGGTTTCAATCTATGGTTTGGCTACAAACTCACTTTCAAGCTTTGATTTTAAGACGATTGCCTTTATTACTCCTCTTGGAGGACTGTTGCTAATTGCAGCATGGATGGTGATGTTAATCGGTATAATTAGAAATAAGGTCGATTAATGTGAATCAAAGGTGCCATTTCAAAATAAAATTATAATTTTGCACCACTAAACAACACAAATATTATGGCAAATCATTCCCAATTAACGAAAACGATTTCGTTAGAAAATTATGGAATTAAAAATGCAAAAGTTAATTATCAACTATCCTCAGATGAGCTTCATTCTGAAACCATTGCAAAAGGACAAGGTGTAGAATCCTCATCTGGTGCTTTAGCGGTTAATACAGGTGAATTTACAGGTCGTTCTCCAATGGACCGATTTATTGTAAAAGATGATATTACCAAAGACAAAGTTTGGTGGGGAAATATCAACATTCCTTTTGAAAGTGATAAATTTCAGAAGCTTTATGATAAAGTGGTAGATTATTTATCTGAAAAGGAAATTTATGTACGTGATAGTTATGCTTGTGCAGATGAAGATTACAAGTTAAATATTAGGGTTATCAATGAGTATCCTTGGAGTAATATGTTTGCTTATAACATGTTTTTACGCCCAACGGAAGCTGAATTAGAAAACTTTTCACCAGAATGGACTGTGGTTAACGCACCAGGCTTTATGGCAGATCCAGAGGTAGATGGTACGCGTCAACACAATTTTGCAATATTAGATTTTACACGTAAGATTGCCTTAATAGGTGGAACTGGTTATACAGGTGAGATTAAAAAAGGAATCTTTTCTGCTTTAAACTTTATTCTTCCTGTATTTAAAGAGACTTTACCTATGCACTGTAGTGCTAATGTTGGTAAGGATGATGATACAGCTATTTTCTTCGGGTTATCAGGAACAGGAAAAACGACATTATCAACAGATCCTAACAGAAGTTTAATTGGAGATGATGAACATGGTTGGACAAAAGAAAACTCTGTATTTAATTTTGAAGGAGGTTGTTATGCTAAAGTCATTAACCTTTCTGAAGAACAAGAACCAGAGATTTTTGCAGCGATTAAAAAAGGAGCTATTCTTGAAAATGTAATAATGGATGACAAAGGCGTTGTAGACTTTGCTGATACGTCAATTACTCAAAACACCAGAGTAAGTTACCCAATTTATCATATAGAAAATATTAGAAAACCATCTATAGGTAATAACCCAAAGAACATCTTTTTCTTAACGGCAGATGCTTTTGGAGTTTTGCCTCCAATATCTAAATTAACACCTAGTCAGGCTGCATATCACTTTATTTCTGGTTATACCGCAAAAGTTGCTGGTACAGAAGCAGGAGTAGTGGAGCCAGTACCAAGTTTTTCAGCTTGTTTTGG
Organism: Winogradskyella eximia; assembly: GCF_003386165.1. Classification (GTDB taxonomy): domain Bacteria; phylum Bacteroidota; class Bacteroidia; order Flavobacteriales; family Flavobacteriaceae; genus Winogradskyella; species Winogradskyella eximia. Next base: position 497,252 of record NZ_QRDV01000001.1, read on the forward strand.
TGCGCCATTTATGCCATTGCATCCAACAGAATATGCTAAGATGCTAAGCAAAAAGATGAAAGATGCAGGTGTAAATGTATGGTTAGTTAATACAGGCTGGACAGGTGGTCCTTACGGAGTAGGTACACGTATGAAATTAAAATACACACGTGCTATGATTAACGCAGCTTTAAATGGAGAGTTAGGTGATTATACTTATGAAGATTATCATATTCACTCTGTATTTGGAGTAGCACAACCAAGAACATGTCCTGGAGTGCCTACAGAAGTATTAAGCCCAAGAACAACTTGGAACGATGATAAAGCATATTACACTATGGCATTTAAGCTATCAAATGCATTTAGAGAGAACTTTAAGAAGTTTGAATCTTATGCGTCTGAAGAAGTGAGACGTGGAGGTCCACAACGTTATTCGTTTTAATTAGCGACTCAGCTCAGATATATAAAAAAGCGATTCTTTAATTAGAATCGTTTTTTTTTTTTTATGCATAAACTTCTATGAAGCTTTAAACAGATGACCAATAATGGTTTAGTTAATATATAAAGAGTTATTTATTGTTTTAAAACCAAAAATCCCAACTAAAAACTTTAGTTGGGATTTTATATTAAACTATTTAAAAGAAATTATTTTCCCTTATTAACAGAATCGATATATTTCTGTAGCGCCATTGTCATTGATGGAGTTTCAGGTGTTGGTGCAGAAATATCTACACGCAATCCTTTTTCCTTAACGGCTTTTACCGTTGTGTTTCCGAATACAGCAATACGTGTTTCGTTTTGCTTAAAGTCTGGGAAATTATGGAATAATGATTCTATACCAGATGGACTAAAGAATACTAAAATATCATAAGTAACATTAGATAAATCTGATAAATCACTAATTACGGTTTTGTAAAAAGTCGCTTGTTTCCATTTTACACCTAATTCGTTTAAAATCTCTGGAATAACATCTTTTACTTTGTCTGTTGTAGGTAATAAAAAAGATTCGTCTTTATACTTTTTAATTAAAGGCATTAAGTCTTCAAAAGTACGTTTACCAACATAAATCTTACGTTTTCTGTAAACCACATATTTCTGCAAGTAATATGCTACAGCTTCAGATTGGCAAAAATATTTCATAGAATCTGGTACTTTAAATCGCATTTCATCTGCAACTCTAAAGAAATGATCTACTGAATTTCTACTTGTAAGGATAATGGCTGTGTATTTGCTGAGGTCAACTTTTTGTTGTCTTACATCCTTGGATGATACACCTTCAACATGAATGAAGGGTCTAAAGTCCACCTTAACTTTTTGCTTTTCTTGCAAATCAAAGTATGGAGAGTTCTCTATTTTAGGCTCTGGTTGTGATACTAAAATCGTTTTCACTTTCATACGTAAACCTTGTGTTTTAAGCGTTATACTCTCTAATAACCTTATATAAAAGTATATAAGGCCCAATTTCGAGAGCGCAAAGATACAATAAAAAATAGAAAAAATTGGGATTTAATAGTTTTTGATAAGTTTTGAACGAAGATAAAAAGCCAATGAAATTAATAATACAAACCAATGAAAACCCAATTGTTATTATTATTTCTATAGATAGGTTGGTATAAAGCAAAAACAAATTAGCCATTAAAAAAACAATACCAGATAAATTTTTGAAGGTTGTTTTTTGAAAAAGATATTGATCCATTAGGCTATCTATTTCAAAAAGACTGCCAATAAGCCGTTCAATAAGTGTTTTTATGATGATTATAGTAGACACTACAAATAGTAGTTTTAAGAACGAAACAAGTTCAAAATCTAATGGAGATACAAAGGTGGAGTAGGCAAAGAATAAAAAAATGCTAAATGATAAGCTTAGGTTTATAAATAAAAAGCTGTCAAACTGATCTATAAATTTTTGATCTTTAGTATAAATTTTTAGATATTTAGAATTACCAATAACATACATAAAGTCATTAAATCGCAGCGTATTTATATATTTTGCAACAACGATAGAGAACAATCCTATGATTGTAAAAATGGTAAACCACTCGTATGTAATATAATTTCGCATGCTGCTAAATTATAAAAAAAAGCGTTTAAAGTAATAAGAGAGATTCTTATCTATCAAAAAAGTTAATTCCGATATAAAATCCATTAAAAACTTTACTTTTGTTAAAATTCTAAAAGCTACTCAAAAGAGTATTTTAAAAGAGAGTAAATGTCTGACGCAATTGTCATAATTCCTACCTATAACGAGATTGAAAATATAGAATCAATCATTAGAACTGTGTTTTCGCAACCGAAAATTTTTCATGTTTTAGTAGTAGATGATAATTCTCCAGACCATACTGCTGAAACTGTTAAGACACTTCAACAAGAGTTTAAAGGCCAATTGTTTTTATTAGAGCGTACTAAAAAAAGCGGTTTAGGTACAGCTTACATTGCTGGTTTTGAATGGGCTTTAGAGAATTCATATGAATATGTTTTTGAGATGGATGCGGATTTTTCGCATAATCCAGAAGATTTAATACGATTATATGAGGCATGTGCTATTGATGGAGCAGATATGTCCGTTGGTTCTAGATATGTAAAAGGAATTACTGTTGTCAATTGGCCAATGTCACGTATTATTTTGTCTTACGGAGCATCTCGTTATGTAAGATTAATTACAAGAATGACTGTCAAAGATTCTACAGCCGGCTTTGTTTGCTATAAAAGGTCTGTTTTAGAAGCTATTGATTTAAAAAAAATAAAGTTTGTAGGTTATGCATTTCAAATTGAAATGAAATTTAAAGCTTACAAAAAAGGATTTCAAATTGTAGAAATTCCTGTTATCTTTAAAGATAGAACCAAAGGGAAATCAAAAATGAGTGGAAGTATTATTTCTGAAGCTATTTTTGGAGTGATTAGTTTAAAAATTAAAAGTTTATTTACTAAGTAGAAGACCATGAATCGAAATACCCTAATTAAAAATGCCAGAATCGTCAACGAAGGAAAAATTGTTGAAGGTGATATTTTTATTGAAGACAATATTATAAAAGAAATTGATATTTCCATTAGTGTTAAATCTGCGGATATTAATGTAATTGATGTAGAGGGTAATTACGTTTTTCCAGGAATGATTGATGACCAAGTTCATTTTAGAGAACCTGGACTAACACACAAAGCAGACATTGAGTCTGAATCTAAAGCAGCTTTGGCAGGTGGAATTACATCTTTTATTGAAATGCCAAATACCAATCCACAAACAACTACGGTAGAAAAGTTAGAAGAGAAATTTGCTATTGCAGCCAATTCTTCTTACGCTAATTACTCATTTATGTTTGGTGGTACCAATGATAATTTAGATGAGATTTTAAAAGTTGACCCTAAAACTGTTGCTGGATTAAAATTGTTTTTAGGCTCTTCTACAGGAAATATGTTGGTAGATGACCCTAAGGTTATTGAGAAAATCTTTTCGAGTACTGATATGGTGATTTCAGTACATTGTGAAGATGAAGCAACGATTAAAAAAAATCTAGCAAAATATAAAGCTGAGTATGGTGATGATATTCCTATGGAACTGCATCCAATTATAAGAAGCGAAGATGCTTGTTACATATCATCTTCTAAAGCGATTGAATTAGCAAAGAAAACTGGAGCAAGATTACACGTGTTTCATGTATCAACAGGTAAGGAAACGAGTTTATTTTCAAATAAAATACCTTTAAAGGATAAGAAAATTACAGCAGAGGTTTGTGTACATCATTTATGGTTTTCTGATGAAGATTATGCTAAAAAAGGCAGTCATATTAAATGGAATCCTGCAGTTAAAACAGCAAAGGATAGAGATCAGTTATGGAAAGCATTATTGGATGACAGAATAGATGTTATTGCAACAGACCACGCACCACATACGCTCGAAGAAAAAAACAACCCTTACACAAGTGCTCCTTCAGGTGGTCCATTGGTACAACATGCTTTAGTAGCCTTAATGGAAGCGCATCATCAAGGTAAAATTTCGGTTGAGAAAATAGTAGAGAAAGCTTGTCATAATCCTGCAATATTATTTAATGTAGAAAAACGAGGTTATATAAGAGAGGGGTATTTTGCAGACTTGGTTATTGTAGATCCTCAAAGCCCTTGGACAGTTAATAAAAGTAACATTTTGTATAAATGTGGATGGTCTCCTTTTGAAGGCAATACATTTAAAAGTAGAATTACTCATACATTTGTTAATGGACAATTAGCTTATAACAATTTTAAGGTTTTAGACGTTAAAGCAGGAGAACGATTGACTTTTAATAGATAAAATGATAAAACGGATAAGTATAATATTAGTACTAAGTGTTTTTGTTTTGGCATGTAATGGCATAGAAAAACCAAAGAAACCAGATAATTTGATATCTAAAGATCAGATGTCTGATTTGTTGTACGACTTATACATCATTAACTCAGCAAAAGGGGTTAATAGAAATCTACTGCAAAGTAATGGCTTTAACCCTGAAAACTATATTTTAGAAAAATACAATATAGATAGTACGCAGTTTGCAGATAGCAATACCTATTATACGTTTGATACTGAGGAATACAGTGCTATTATAAATAAAGTAAAAGCAAGACTTGAAAAAGAAAAAGAAATCTTTGAAGAGTTACAAGACAAAGAGAATGATTCTATTAAAAAACATAAGGATTCTATTAGAAACTTAGATAGAAATAGGAATTTAAAAACAGTAAAAAAATTAGATAGTACTGTCATTGGAAAAAAGAAAATTAAACGTCCTGTAGGTATAAAAGACTCACTTCTTCAATAGATTTATTTATAGGTTTAAATTCAAAATTTAAAGTGGTTTTTAATTTTGAAGCATCATATTTTGAAATATTAATTGCAGATTTTGCAACTTGCTTAGATAAAATTCTTGGTTTGCCAAAAAGCTTGTGTTTTAACCAATCTAATCTCCATGCAATTGCTAATAACCAAGGTTTAGCTTCTTTATTTGGTGGCTTAACTTGTAGTTCTTCAGCTGTTTTTGTTTGTAAGGCTTTAAAACTTATGTTTTCTGAAACTAAAATAAAACCTTCGTTTTTTATGTTACTATTCATAAGCTGCTGCATCGCTTTAACAACATCCCAAATATCTACATAACCTGTAATACCTAGAGTATAATAAGGCATGCCATTATAAATACGCTTAAATAAATTCCCACTACTACCTCCATTCCAATAGCCAGCACCTAAAATAATTCCTGGATTAACAATTACAGCATCCAAACCTTCTTGTGTACCACGCCAAACTTCAAGCTCAGCACCATATTTTGTTATGGCATAAATACTATTATCATCCTCTGGGTTCCAATCGGTTTTTTCGTCGATTAATACTTCTGGATTTGTATGGTGTCCTATGGCAGAAATTGAACTTACATAACAAAGTTTCTTAATCTTATTGCTAATTGATAAATTAACAATATTAGCCGTGCCTTTTATATTTATTTTTCGAATTAAATGATATTTATTAGGCTCAAAAGAAACGATAGCCGCACAATGATATACGTGTGTAATGTCCTTAAAAGCATCTTGTAATTGCGGAATATTATTAAGGTCAGCTTCAACCCATTCAATTTGATTAAAAAGAGCATCAGCATCATCAGAAAAATATGAAAAGACATGTTTTACACGTTTTAATGTGTTTTCTTGTCTATATATGGCACGTATAGATACATTACTTTTTAAAAGTTGAAAAAGTAAATGTGAGCCAACTAATCCTGTTCCGCCTGTGACTAAAATCATAAGGCGAAGTTACAATATTTTAAATCTAAATTCTATACTTAGAAGTTGGTTTGTATGGTTTAACATGGCTAGAGTTGTTTGAGGCTAAATTGGGTTAAAATTGTCTTTTGTCTTTAGTTGTGGAAACATATCTTTGCGCAAATCAATTTTTGAAACTAAAAAGTAATGGCAAATAAATTTGTAGAAGAATTACGTTGGAGAGGAATGGTACATGATATCATGCCTGGAACTGAAGAGCAATTAGATCAAGAGATGACTACAGCCTATATTGGTTTTGATCCTACATCAGATTCATTGCACATTGGTAGTTTAGTACCAATTATTTTATTGGTTCATTTAGAAAGAGCAGGTCATAAACCAGTGGCTTTGGTAGGTGGAGCAACAGGAATGATAGGTGATCCCTCTGGAAAAAGTGATGAGCGTAATTTACTTGATGAGGCTACATTAGAGCACAATGTAGCAGGTATAAAAGGTGTATTGTCTCGTTTTTTAGATTTTAATTCAAATAAAAAAAATGCTCCAGTTTTAGTAAACAACTATGATTGGATGAAAACGTTCAGTTTCATAGATTTTGCAAGAGATGTTGGTAAACGCATCACTGTAAATTACATGATGGCTAAAGACTCTGTAAAGAAGCGATTAAGTGGAGACGAAGGTAATGTAGGTATGTCATTTACGGAATTTACGTATCAACTCATTCAGGGTTACGATTTTCATCATTTGTATAAGACTATGGGTTGTAAATTACAAATGGGAGGTAGCGACCAATGGGGAAATATTACTACAGGAACAGAATTGGTAAGACGAATGCATGATGGTGAAGACCAAGCTAAAGCCTATGCTATGACGTGTCCGTTAATTACAAAAGCAGATGGTTCTAAATTTGGAAAGTCTGAAGGAGGAAACATTTGGTTAGATGCAGATAAGACTTCGGTTTATAAATTTTTCCAATTTTGGTTAAATACAACCGATGAGGATGCCGAAAAATATATTAAAATCTTTACATTTTTAGATAAATCAGCTATTGATGCTATAATAGAAGAGCATAAAGCCGCTCCTCATTTACGTTTGTTGCAAAATAGATTAGCTGAGGAAGTGACAGTTTTTGTGCATAGTAGAGAGGATTATGATAATGCTGTAAAAGCGTCTAAAATATTGTTTAGCAAAGATTTTAAAAATGAAATTAAACAACTACCAGAAAAATTATTTTTAGATGTTTTTGAAGGTGTAAAAGATGCTGAAATTTCTAAAGCTGAATTTGAAGAAGGCATAGATATGATTGGTGCTTTGGCTGCAAAAACTAATTTTTTAAGTTCTAATGGAGATGCAAGACGAGCTTTAAAAGAAAATGCCGTAGCTGTAAATAAAGTAAAAGTAAAAGAAGATTATATCTTATCTTCAGAAGATTTAATTCACGATAAATACATTATTATTAGTAGAGGTAAGAAGACAAATTTTATTTTAAAAATTGTCTAAACCTTTAATGATTTAGAAGAAATTGGACCTCACGAGTTTTAAAACTTGTGAGGTCTTTTTGTATCTTTATGTATGAACTCTAAAAGGTGGTAACATAGAGTTGAGTTAATCGTTTAATAATTTATTCTTTTTAAAAATGAAGCAAACCGAACAATTAGCGAATCGGCTAAGAGAATTAATTCTTAATGGTACTTGGATTGCAAATACTAATTATAAGCACCAATTAGAAAATTTAGATTGGAAAATAGCAACTACAAAATTTCAATCATTGAATTCTGTTGCTGTATTAGCACAGCACGTTCATTATTATATTTCGGGAATAACAAACGTGTTTGTAAATAATAAGCTTGAAATAAGAGATAAATTTAGTTTTGATTTTCTTCCGATAGAGTCACAAAAAGAGTGGGAAATATTTTTAAATCAATTTTGGAATGATACCATAACTCTAGCAGATTATATAGAAAAAATGCCTGAAGAAAATTTAAATAAAGATTTTGTAGATGCAAAGTACGGTACGTATTTACGAAATATAGACGGTATGATGGAGCATGGTTATTACCATTTAGGGCAGATAGTGTTGTTAAAGAAACTACTTGCATAAAAAAATAAGTGCCCAAAATTACTTTTGAGCACTCACTAACCAATCAATCAACTTTGAAAATCTCTCTTTTTCATAGCATCATAGTAGTCGTGTGTAAGTTTGTGTCCTTACAATTTTATTTATTTTTTTTATAAAGCCATTAAATTACATCCTCTAATGTCAGAGTTATCGAATCTTCCGATAATTTCAAATTCGCCATTATCGTAGACTTTTCCTAAATCTTGGGTTGCAATAAATGAACACGAATTTAAATTCGCTAAATCAATGACGTTAATTCCACCAGTCTTATTAGGTTGCTGTATGGAGAGTGCATCTTCAGTGTCACGTGTTACTATTTTCATCCAAGGTGGACATTCAAAAATACCATTACCTTTAGAATACGCCTGACTTAAAAGTTCGGTCATTCCATATTCACTGTGAATATGGTTAACTCCAAAGCCCTTTTGTAAAATTTGGTGTAGCTCTTGTCGTATTATTTCTTTTCGTCTGCCTTTCATACCTCCAGTTTCCATAATTGTGGTATACTTCAGGTTGAATTGGTAGGTTTCTACTAAATCTAATAATGCAAAGGAGACTCCAATGAGCAAGGTTTTTTGTTCTTGGGATTCTAGTGTTTTTATAGTTTCTGCTAATTCTTCAAGATTATTAAGATAAAAACCGCTTTTAGCTTGTTTAGATTTATCTATTAAGTCATTTACCATATAAATAAGTGAAGAGCCATCACGTTCTAAATAAGATGGTAATAATGCTAATACTACGTAATCTTCAATCTGGCCATAAAAGTGTTTAAAGGCTTTTAAGTAGCTCGCTTCATAGAGTTTTAAATCCGAGACTAAATGTTTACTTGTTACACTTCCTGTTGTGCCAGAGCTAGTAAATGTTTTTTCAATTGGTAAAGAAGTGCTTAAGACATTGTGAGATTTAAAAAATTGAATGGGTAAAAAGGGAATCTCATTAATGCTTTTTATATCTGATGGGTGTTTGTACAATAAGTCGCAAAACGATCGATAGACTTTATTATTTTTAAATTGAAATTTAAAAACTTCTAAAGCTAATGCCTCAAAATCAGTATTAGATTTTATATTAAATATGTCGTCATTAGATATCATTCGGCAAAAATATGTAAAATAAAAAAGCGCAGCTCTAATTATTGAGCCACGCTTCTAAAATGTATTGTGAATTAAACTTACTTAATTACTAATTTCTTAGTAGTAGAAGCATTGTTCTGAGTGATTTTTACAATATAAACACCAGATTTTAAGTTAGAAACATTTAACGTATTGTTTGTAATAGTTTCGTTTTTAACTTGCTTTCCTAAGATATCAAATACTTGTACAGAAATAGCTTCACTATTTGTAGAAGATATTGAAACAGAACCTGTGCTTGTTGGGTTAGGGTATAACGAGAACTTAGCAGTTTCAAAAGCAGATACAGATAAAACATCTACGCTGAAATCTGATGCATCTCTAGCTGTTAAGAAATAAAGATTACCTGTTCTTTCATTAACAATACCTGCAATATCTGTTACTGCCGTTGGAACCGCAGCCTGTTGATCTGCATAATCAGCATCGTAGAAGGTAGATCTAAAAGTAAACATATCACCACCTTGACTCATAGAATGTTCAGAACCTCCATTAAAGTTAGGTGTAGTATTATCCATAGTAACACCCGAAACGATTACCAATTCAGATTCATAAGCCTCAGCGTTAGCTGTTAGTTCTGCTAATGTGACAGCCTGAGGAGTTAATGTATTACCAGTAGAACTAGCAGCACCAGGATCTGCAGATGGTATAAATTGCATCATTCCACCAAAACTACCTAATTCACCAGTTAAACCTGTCATGCCATCACCTATAGCAAATGACGAAGTTATATTACCTGCAGTATCATCAATTAAAATTGCTCCAGTTGCATCTTCAATAAATTTTTGATTTCTAAAACTTTGCTGATACGTTAACAATGCCTCACCTGTTAATTGATAGAATTGGCCTTCAGTTCCAGCTCTAAGTGCCGCAATATTTGAAACTTGAGCCACACTTGTAACTGTGAAACTTACAGATGCAGTAGCAGCAGGACTCAAAGAAGTTCCACTATTATCGACTAATTCTAAATCTATGGTGTGCGCTCCATCAGCAAGACCTGTTAAAGCAATAGGTGTAGTATCAAATTTGTCCACTGAAGATCCAGCATCTACTGAATATGTAATATAACCATCTCCCGTTCCACCAGCTGCAACAGTAAAGTTTTGAACACTAATTTCAACATTTACATCAGGACTAGCTATAGTTTCACCATTTGAAGGAGAAGTAACACCTAATGTAGGTACAGCACCTGCCTGTTGAACAAAAGAAAAGTCATCCCAATAAACAACAGCTGAACCATAAGTTCTAACCTCAAAATAGAATTCATTAGCAGTTGCAGGTGCAGTTACTGTTGTTGTGTATAGTGTCCATACATTTCCGTTATTGTCAAAATAACCTGTAGTTCCAACACCTTGTAAAACATCTGCATCAGTAGTATTGTCATTGACACCATCTAAAGCCCATTTTGACCAAATTCTTGCATCTGTATTATCACCAAATCCAGCATCAACTTTATACCAAACAGAAACCGTATAGGAAGTTCCAGGAGTAATACCAGTAATAGTTTGTGCTATATCGCTAGTTCCACCAGTATGTTTTGCTGAATAAGTACCAGAATGTACTTCCGTAGCTTCTTGTTCGACATTTTCTGCTTTAGTCCAACCTGTTGGAGTAGTAGAGTCATCCCAAGCTTCAAAAGCTCCGTTAACTAATAAATCTTGCCCAAAAGAGAAAGAAGCTATTAATAAAGCAAATAATAAAAAGTAAATTTTCTTCATAATTGAATTGTATAAAAAGTTAGATAACAAATATAATAACAAATCCTTAAATTTAAGAATCAGAAGCGTTAATACTTATCAATTTTACAATAAGTTAATGTGGTTACTATCAGGTGCTTCTTAGTTTCAGTTACTTATAATTTTAATGTTAGGGAATTGTTATCAATTCAATATTCTTAGACACTTAATACAGATATATTTTATATTTACATCACATTAAATAAAAAGTACCATTGAAAAAGAAAGATATTAAAATTTTACTAGTAGATGATGAGCCAGATATTTTAGAAATTGTAGGTTATAATTTATCTGCTGAAGGTTATCAAGTTATAAAAGGTGAGAGTGGTTTAGAGGCCGTTGAGTTGGCGAAAAAACACAAACCTCATCTAATTATTTTAGACGTTATGATGCCAAAAATGGATGGTATTGAAGCTTGTGAGCGTATAAGAGAACAATCTGATTTAAGTGAAACCATTATAACATTCTTAACAGCAAGAGGAGAAGATTATTCTCAAGTTGCCGGTTTTGATGCTGGTGCAGATGATTATATAGCCAAACCTATAAAACCAAAAGTTTTAATTAGTAAGGTGAAAGCATTATTAAGAAGACTTAAACATTCTGACAACACTGTTAATGCTATTTTAGAAATTGGAGATTTGGTTATATACAGGGAAGAATATAAAATTACAATAAAAGGAGAAGAAATCACCTTGCCAAGAAAAGAGTTTGAATTGTTATCTTTGTTAGCAACCAAGCCAGGTAAAGTTTTTAAGCGAGATGAAATTTTAGATAAAGTCTGGGGAAATGAAGTGGTCGTTGGAGGAAGAACCATTGATGTACATATTAGAAAACTTCGTGAAAAAATAGGAGATAAATCCTTTAAAACCGTAAAAGGTGTTGGTTACAAGTTTGTAGACTAATGCAAAATAAAAATCTTAAGAAATCTTACAAATTTGCGTTTCGGACAGCGCTATACGTTACGTTGTTCACCTCGCTTCTTATTGGTGCCTTTTTGTTTTTTTTTCAAATCTATAATTGGTATTTTGTTTTTTATCCACTTATCTGTTTTCCATTCTGTTTTTTAATTATTCAGTATAGAGTGGAGCGGTTTATATATAGGCGTGTTAAGAAAATATATGATGATCTTACCTTGCTAGAATCTACAAGTCTAAGACAACAACCTATAACGACAGATATGGGAACGTTAACTAGGGAAATAGACAAATACGCTAAAAACAAAAAGTTTGAAATTGAAACTTTAAAAATCAGAGAAGAATATAGAAAAGAATTTATTGGTAATGTTTCTCACGAATTAAAAACTCCTCTTTTTACAGTGCAAAGCTATCTTCTTACCTTATTAGATGGTGGAATTGAAGATGATAAAATTAGAGATAAATATTTAGCTAGAGCGAGCAAAGGTGTCGAGCGCTTAACTTATATCATCAAGGATTTAGACATGATTACTAAATTGGAAGTTGGTGTGCTTAGTTTAGAGAAAGAAAATTTTGATATCGTTAAACTGGTGCAGAGTGTGTTTGATTTGTTTGAGATGAAAGCAGCTAAAAAACATATTACTTTAACTTTTGATATTGATTATACGAAACCAATAATGGTGTATGCAGACAAAGAACGTATTCAGCAGGTTTTAACCAATCTAATCGTCAACTCTATAAAATATGGACGAGAGAAAGGGACTACAGAAGTTAGTATAGAGAATCTTATAAAAAACAAAGCAATTATTAGAGTTACAGATAATGGCGAAGGTATAGCCAAAGCTAATATTCAGCGTTTGTTTGAGCGTTTTTATCGTGTAGATACAAGTGGTAATCGAAAACAAGGAGGATCGGGATTAGGCTTATCTATTGTAAAACACATTATAGAAGCTCACGAAGAAAAAATTTATATTGAGAGCGAACTCGGAGTTGGTAGTGAGTTTTCGTTTACGTTAGAAAAGGCGGAATAACTTCTTGTAGTTTAATTCATACTCTTGAGATTTAAAACCGCTGTACTTATCCATATTAGATAATAACTCTATTTTAAATTCTTCTTGATTGCAAAACGGAGCAATGCCTTCCGATTGCATTTTTTTAGCTAAATACTCTTGTTCAAATTGTCCAGGAGTAGGAATAAAAAAAGCTTTCTTTTCAAGTTTTGCTAAATCCATTATAGTAGTGTAACCCGATCTGCTGAGAATGAGGTCGCTTTCGTTTATTGCTGTTTCAAGTTGAGTGCTAGTCATAAAATTATAGATAACAACGTTTCCAATAATCTCTTTCTGTTGTTCTGTTTCTACTTTTCCTTTTATAAATAGCACACTTTTATTAAAGTGTTTTAATTCATTTAATATCTTTTCTTCTAAAAAAGTACGTTGAGGTTCTGGTCCAGAGAGTAAAACTAGAAGATTGTATTTTGTTTTTACATTTTGTTTTCGAAAGCGTGTTAATGGTCCTATATATTTTACTGATGCTACAAAATTCTCAACATGTCCTAATTCTCCACTTAAATTATCAGAACCATTATGATCTGGTACCCAACACTCATTAAATTTTAAGATTATTTGTTGATGTAGCTTACTACTTAACCACGTGGTATTGCCACTTAGAACTCTTAACTGATGTGTAATAAACACAGAAGGAATTGTGTGGTGTCTAACGCCAAATCTGTTATCCGAAATAATACCAGAAATAACTTCTGTTTTAATTAAATGTTCAACAACTTTTTTTTCTCGTTTAATAGTTTTTAAAACATGAGGAGAGTCTTTTAATAGTTTTAACTTGAAGCTGTTTGCTTTTTTTGCGTAAGTAATATTGTAAGATGGTAACTCAAACGATTTTAAGGTGGGAAACTCTTTTTGCAATAATTGTAGTGCAGCACCATCACTAGCAATTATAGGTTCAAAATTATGATGAATTAAAGCGTTAATTATAGGAATACATCGCGTAGCATGACCTAAACCCCAATTTAGAGGAGCAATTAAAATCCGTTTCTGATCTTTAATTTTTATCTGTTGATTATTTTCCAGTTTTTATCTGTTATTAAGATATCAATGATTAAAACAAAGATAAACCTAAAATGTTTCCTTAATTTTACCGAATTATTAAAAAATTGAAATAAGTGGGAAGTAAAAATAAACAGAGGCGCTTTAGAGAAAATGAAACCTTTCATAACGTATATCAACCTACACGAGAAGAATTAGTTGATGCTACATTTAAGTTAAAAGGAAAATGGAGATCAGAAGTTTTTAAAAACGATAATCCTTTGGTGTTAGAATTGGGTTGCGGAAAAGGTGAGTATACTGTTGGCTTATCAAAACGCTATCCCAACAAAAACTTTATTGGCATAGATATTAAAGGAGCTCGGTTTTGGAGAGGTGCTAAAACAGCTATTGAAGAAGATATACCAAATGCAGCCTTTATTAGAACTCAAATAGAGCTCATTGAATTTGTTTTTGAAGAAAATGAAGTGGATGAAATTTGGATTACGTTTCCAGATCCGCAAATAAAATACCAACGTACTAAACACCGAATGACTAATTTACAGTTTTTAGAACGCTATAAAAAAGTATTAAAACCTGGCGGCTTAATGCATTTAAAAACAGATAGCGAGTTTATGCATGGTTATACTTTAGGTTTGTTACATGGGTTAGGTTTAGAAGTGCTTTATGCTAATCATAATGTTTATAAATTAGAAGGCAGTCCTGAGGATGTTACAGAAATTAAAACGTTTTACGAAAATCAGTATTTAGAGAAAGATAAAGCAATTACGTATATTAGATTCAAAATCAATTAAAATTTGAGTATTACAATTATTTTTTTTCTAGGGCTTTTGGCAGCCATTATAGCGGTTACTCCTCCTGGTTTACTTAATATGACAGCTGCAAGAATAAGCCTTAAGGAAGGAGCAGGACGCGGTATTATGTTTTCTACAGGCGTTTGTATTGTTGTTTTTATTCAAACATATTTGGCGGCAATATTTGCTAGGTATTTAACTAATCATCAGGATATTGTAGAGATACTTAAACGGGTTGCATTTGTCATATTTGTACTTATTACTATATACTTTTTTGTGTTAGCTTCAAAGCAAAAAGAAGCAAAGCCAGAAGCAGAAATAACAAGCAAACATGGCAGACTTTTACATGGCATGTTGTTATCTGCTCTAAATATTTTTCCCATTCCATTTCAAGCTTACATGGTGATTACTTTGGTGTCTTTTGGTTGGATGGATTTTGAGAAATTAAGTGTTGTTACTTATGTTACAGGTGCTGCAACAGGTACGTTTGTAGTACTCTATTTTTATATTTTCTTTTTCGATAAGATTAAAGATAAGGCGTTTACTTCTCAAAAAAACATGAACTATATCATAGGTAGTGTTACCGGTATTGTTGCTTTAATTACATTTATCAATATTATAAAAGCGTGGTAATTATTGACTATCTCGTTTTAATTTCTGTTGAGATAAATTGAATTTAGTAGATGTATTATTTGAAAATAATTTCTATAAATAAGAACAAATGAAACCAGAAACTTTAGGTTTTTTTGAAAAGGTTTATGAAGTCGCTAAGCAAATTCCTTACGGTAAGGTAACCAGTTATGGTGCTATTGCTAAATATTTAGGAGCAGGAAAAAGTGCTAGAATCGTCGGTTATGCCATGAATAATTCTCACAACAAAGATGTGCCAGCACACAGAGTAGTTAACCGAAAAGGACTCTTAACAGGTAAGCATCATTTTGAAGGCACTAACTTAATGCAACAACTTTTAGAAAGTGAAGGCATTGTGGTTATAGAAAATCAAATTCAAGATTTAGAATCTGTGTATTGGGAACCGGCTAAAGAACTACTCTAATTTATGCTTTAATAATTTTCTTTACAACATCTCCTGTTTCACTTTTAATTTTTACAAAGTAAGTACCTGAAGAGAATTCTTGAGTAGAAATAGTCGTTTTTGTTTTTGTACCAATCACAGCAAGCTCTTTAATAAGTCGGCCAGAAATATCACAAATTGTTATTTGTTTTATGGGCTGTTTAGATTCTAAATGTAAAATGTGAGTTGTTGGATTGGGATATAAGGTTATAGTGTTGTTTGCCAATTCAAATTCATCAGTACTTAACGTTTCAATAGTTGTTAGCGCGATATTTGTTACGATTGGAAAATTAAAATCGAAATATATTTCGGCTTCATTCTCAAGAGTGTCATTCAAAGCTAACGTATCTAGGGTTTTAATTTTAAAAACGATATAACCATCATTGTTGGTATCATTAAAAGGCAGGTTGATGTTTTCAAAAATAAATTCTACATAGTGGTCTTCAGAGGTGTTTTTTATTCGAGTTACAAAATTATGACTTCCGTGTAATGGCAAAATTGAAGACAAATCATACTTACTAATATCTATGTGATCTTTTACAACAACATTTTCAGCATTTGCGGTTCCTGTATTTTCAAAACGAATCATATAATGTACATAGTCACCAACCATTTCAGGAGTAATAAAATCACCTTCTAAACATGTTTTGTCATTAGGGTCAAAAGAATTAACTACAGTTTGTTCTAAAACAAAAGCCGTTTCAGGATCTTCTAATTCATATTCAATAAAATAATTGGCATTAAACGTTAATACATCACTTCCATTTACGGCAGGAGTATCCATTGGTGTATTAATTAACATTGAGAAATCTATCGTTCTCGTTTCAAAGGGTTGTAAATCTTCAAAGTTAAAATGCCAAGCATTGTCAACAAAAGTAAAAGAGTTCCAACTCGGACTAAATGACACTTCACTCATTAAATCGAAGTGATTAGTGAGTAACACTTGCCCAAAATCAATTAAAGTATTACCTATGTTTTTATAAATAATTCTATAATCAGCTTCAAAGCCAGGAACGGCAGCCGTTAATGGTATAATTTGAATATCAATAGCTTTATAAATACCAATGGGAGTTATGCAAAAGTCTTGTGTAAAAGGACTTGTTTCTGTTGGGAAATCTATTGTTACACTCTCAGGTGTAACCTCAAAATAACTTGGATTTTCAAGAATTGGTGTTATGGTATGTGTACCTCCTTGAATTGCTATAGAATAACTTCCTGTAGCATTAGAAATAAAATTTCCTGTTTCAGTTCCATTTGATATTTCAAAGTTAAGATTAGGGAAAACAGCATCGTTTGTGTCACAACCATTGGAGTCCAAATCCATTGCTATATTGCCTTCAACTGAGTAGTATTCACCACCTGGTATAAAAGAACAATAACTACTAACAACGCAATTGTTGATTTCATGATAAGCTAACCAACTATGTATTAATTGTAATTCATCTTCATCTCCGCAGACATAAGTTAAAGGATTATTTGAAAAATTAAATTCACTAAAATCCCATGATATCATGTCGTCTATTACACTACCATTTTTAATAAGAAGCGTTTCTATTTGATTATTTTGGGCTTCATAGTAATACGTGTCTACAGCTTTATTTGATAAATCTAAATATGTTATTTGATTATTTGCACAATATAATTCCTGCAGAATTGGAGATCCAGTCACATCTAAAGATGTTATCTGGTTATAAGTGCAATCAAGAATTATAAGATTAGCTAATTCGCCTAACGTTAAAATTGTTAACTGGTTATTATAACAGGCTATACTCTCTAAATTGAAGGAGTTACTTAGGTCTAAAGCGGACAACGCATTATTACCGCAATCTAAAACCTCCAAATTTACAAGGTTGTTAATACCAGTTAATTCGGTAAGTTGATTATTAGAACAATTTAAATATGTGAGATTGACAAGAGTATTTACGTTAAGGCTAGATAAGGCATTGTATTGACAATTTAGAGATTCAAGATTAATAAAATACTCAATTCCTGAGGCATCAGTTACATCATATTGTCCAAAATTTAGATGTATTACAGCTTCGGCTTCTGCAATACTTATTTCACCATCATCGTTTGTATCTGCATCACTTATTCCAGGCTCATATCTTGATGTTGCTACACAATTTGTGTTCGTTAGCATATTTTTAAATTCAGGCTCTAGATTTTCTATATTCTGGGCATTTATGGTAATTGAAATTAATATGGCAATAACAAAAAAGAAATAGTTTTTCATGTGGCTGGTTTTCAGTGTTCTAAAGATACATTGTTTTTAAGAAACCAAGTATTATCTTAGTCACTTGCTCTATTGTTCATTTCAATCAAAAGGTTTTCAAATTCTAAACATTTCACAGTATCTTTGCATTTAGAATTAATCTTAATAAGAAAGAATTGAGTCTAGGCTTTAGTTTCAGTTTTTTCTAGTCCTTATTCATTATGAAATTATTAAAACAAGATATACTTAATGCGCTTAAAACCATAACAGCACCTGGTGAAGGTGAAAATATGGTAGATAGCGGAGCGGTCACTAATGTTGTAACTTTTGCAGACGAAGTGATTGTAGATATTACTATAAAAAATCCAAGTCTTCAAGCACGTAAAAGAACAGAAGTCGATATTTTACAAACCATTCATAAAGAAGTTTATGAAAAGGCAAAAATAAAAGTCAATGTAAAAATTGACGCACAAGCAGCACAGCCTAAAAATGAAATAAAGGGGAAAGCAATTCCTGGAATTCAAAATATTGTAGCCGTTGCTTCTGGTAAAGGAGGAGTTGGTAAATCTACAGTAACGGCAAATTTAGCTGTTACTTTAGCTAATATGGGTTTTAAAGTTGGTGTTTTAGATGCTGATATTTATGGACCATCAATACCAATTATGTTTGATGTAGCCAATGAGCGTCCTTTATCTGTAACTGTAGATGGTAAATCTAAAATGAAACCTGTAGAAAATTACGGAGTTAAAGTATTGTCTATTGGCTTTTTTACAAAACCAGATCAAGCTGTAATTTGGAGAGGACCAATGGCTTCTAAAGCACTAAACCAAATGATATTTGATGCAGCTTGGGGAGAATTAGATTTCTTATTACTCGATTTACCTCCAGGAACAGGTGATATCCATTTAAGTATTATGCAAGCGTTGCCTATTACAGGAGCTGTTGTGGTAAGTACACCGCAAAATGTAGCATTAGCAGATGCTAAAAAAGGTGTTGCCATGTTTCAGCAAGATAGTATCAATGTACCTGTTTTAGGTATTATTGAAAATATGGCTTACTTCACGCCAGCTGAGCTTCCTGAAAATAAATATTATATATTTGGAAAAGAAGGAGCCAAGCATTTAGCTGAAGATTTAAAAGTACCGTTTTTAGGCGAAGTACCATTGGTACAAAGCATAAGAGAAGCCGGTGATTTAGGAAGACCAGCAGCAATGCAAACAGGCACTCCGACTAAAGAAGCATTTGAAGCCATTACAAGAGAAGTTGTACAGCAAGTGGTGAATAGAAATGATGCTTTACCAGCTACCGAAGCAATAAAAATTACAACAATGGCAGGTTGCTCTGCAGTTAAAAAGAATTAAATGAGCTCAGAAGAACTTAGATTAAACGTAGAAAAAGCCTTAGATGAAATTCGTCCGTTTCTACAAAATGATGGAGGAGACATTAATTTACTATCTATAGATGATGGTAAATTTGTAAAAGTTCAATTAGTAGGCGCTTGTACATCTTGCAGTGTTAACCAAATGACTTTAAAGTCTGGAGTAGAAATGACTATTAAAAAATATGCTCCCCAAATCGAAAAAGTTATTAATGTAGAAAAGTAATGTGACATTTATCACATTCTGAATAAAATGACATTAGTAATTTTGTTTTCAATTTTTCATCTATGATTACAACAGATATACTTATTATTGGTGCTGGTCCAACAGGACTTTTTACAGTTTTTGAAGCTGGACTTTTAAAATTAAAATGCCATTTAATTGATGCCTTGCCACAAGCAGGTGGCCAATGTTCTGAGCTTTATCCCAAGAAACCGATTTACGATATTCCTGCATATCCAGAAATTTTAGCTGGTGATTTAACAGATAAACTTCTAGAACAGTGTAAACAGTTTGAGCCAGGTTTCACTTTAGGTGAACGAGCAGAAACTATAGAAAAACAAGAGGATGGCTCTTTTATTGTTACTACAAATAAAGGCACACAACATAAAGCTCCTGTCGTTGCAATCGCTGGTGGTTTAGGAAGTTTTGAGCCTCGTAAACCATTACTAGATAACATTTCTGATTACGAAGATTGTGGAGTGGAATACATGATTAAAGAACCAGAAATTTATCGCAATAAAAAAGTAGTCATTGCTGGTGGAGGAGATTCTGCTTTAGATTGGAGTATCTTTTTGAGCGATATAGCTTCAGAGGTTACTTTAATACATAGAAGAAATGAATTTAGAGGGCATTTAGATTCTGTTGAAAAAGTACAAGAATTAAAAAACCTTGGAAAAATAAATTTAATTACTCCTGCAGAAATAACAGCAATAAACGGAAATGGTAAAGTTGAAAATGTTGAGGTAACTAAGAAAGATGAAGAACCTATTTTATTAGAAACGGATCATTTTATTCCTCTGTTTGGTTTGTCGCCTAAACTCGGACCAATTGCAAATTGGGGACTTGAGATAGAAAAGAATGCCATTAAGGTTGATAATTCATTAGACTATCAAACTAATATTCCTGGAATTTACGCTATTGGTGATGTAAATACATATCCTGGAAAATTAAAGCTGATTCTATGCGGTTTTCATGAAGCAACACTAATGTGCCAATCCGCCTACCAAATTATTAATCCAGGGAAACGTTACGTTTTAAAATATACAACTGTTGCTGGTGTAGATGGTTTTGATGGTACGCGTAAAGAAGCTCCAAAAGCGGTTGTAAAAGCTATTAATTAAAAACAAATTAGTATCTGTTAGATAGTAATTGCTCATAATATGGAACAAGACATAAATATAACAATCATAGATAGAGAAGGAGTAAAGCATCAAATTGAAGCTCCAACAGATATGGCTATGAATCTTATGGAGGTAGTTCGGTCTTACGAGCTTGCTCCAGAAGGCACCATAGGTATTTGTGGAGGTATGGCGATGTGTGCTTCTTGTCAGTGTTATGTGTTAAGCGAAATTGAATTGCCAGAAATGCAAGACGACGAAGAAGCTATGCTTTCTGAAGCTTTTAATGTAAAAGATAATTCTCGTTTAGGTTGCCAAATACAAATGACGCCAGAAATGGAAGGTTTGGAAGTTGAGTTGGCTCCTGAAAGTTAGATTATTCTGTCTTATAATTAATCAATTTAGTAGGTCCTTCTAGCAAAAAGCGATCAATTTTTAATGTGCCATTTTCGGTAGTTACAATTTGCCATTTTATAAGTGAAATAGCTCCGTTTTCAATTTCGATACCAGTAATACTTCTTGGATGTACACAACTGCCATCATTAAAAAATGCAATGTCACCAGGTTCTGGAAAACGTGGTCTGTGTGTGTGACCTACCACAGTGATTAAATTATTGTTTTCACTAATCCACTTTTTGGTTCTACGCTCCACTTTTATAAGTTCTTTGTAGTTTTTTGCCGGACTTGTAGGATCTGCAATGCCCATAACATTTAAAGGTTTCCAAAGTATTCTCACTAAAAAGCGACTCCATTTCCAAAACGTATAATTCCACCAATCAGCTTGATGACCATGGGTAAAAAATAACTCTTGATTGGTTTCAGAATGCTTTAATATGATACCTTCATGATATTGAATTCCACAAAATAAGTCTTCGTCATTTCCTGTTTTTGGATCGAAAAAAGTAGATAAGTATTTTTCAACATATTTAGGGTCGCGATATACCATATCATGGTTTCCCCAAATCATGTGTAAGCGTTCTTTATCATGAAATTGTTTCATAAGCATATACACATTTTTGTGTGCATAGAAGATGGATTCAAAAGATAGGTTTTCCCATAATTCATCTCCATCGCCAAGTTCACAATAGTCAAATCCTTCAGAATAATAATGTCTTAATGCATGAAAATAAATGTTTCGGTTATTTGCAAAATCATCAGCAAAACTATTGTCTCCACGATGACAATCACTGAATAATATAAACTTAGAGGAATCGTCAAACGTAATGCGTTTGGCATTTTTGTAAGCGCGATCTAATCTGGTTTTTGAAGACATAAAGTAAATGTAAACAAAAAATGCTTCTCGATTAAGAGAAGCATTTCATTAATTAACCTATTATTTCAGTAATTCTGTTTCAAACAAAATAAGAATGCCTTATAAGTTATTTGCCTTATTTTTTATATAAAGGATCAACACCAATGGTACCAACTAAAAGGTCTAAATAATCTGGTGATTTTACATTATCACATAATTTTTTAGTAGCCTCTAAACGCGTTGTTAATTGTAATTCATCTACTAAAACATCATTATGAGAATCCTTAATAAATGATTCTAAATACTCAATTTGAGAACCATAATATGTAATATCCTTTTGTTGTTTTAGTGCTAATCGCTCTTTGTACCAATCAGAATTTACCACGTAGCTTCTATCAAAATACTGTCTTAATTCTGGGTTGCTAATGTCTTTACCTTCATAGTGACCATAAGCCATAATATTCAATAGAATTTTTAATGGTGGAATAGCAGCTTCAATACTTCCATCTTCAAAATAATTTAATGCTACTTTCTGTTGTGCTTCAACTATATTTTTAATTCCATCTACAAAATCATCTAAATTTTGTAATTCTGGTTTTAGCATACGCTTATTAAATACAGCTGTAGGTTCATCAAAAATTCTGTTTAGACATAGTAACGAGAAGGTCTTGGTGATTCTATAGCCTAAACGACTCGCCAATACTTTTTCACCGTTATGTTCAAAGTCTTCAAGTTTTTCTAAAGAGCCATTTTCAATTAGGTTTTTAGGATCTCTGTCTTCTGGTGCCATTCTAGCCCAAATTTCAGGGATTAATAAACTAACATCGTGGTCTATTTTATTTTCTGCACCAACATAACCAGCAGCAGTACTAAAACCGTTAGATTCTGTGAGGATATGTGATAATAAAGCGTTGTTTAAATCTGTTGTTGGAGTCAGCATATTAAATGGAGCTTTTGTCAATGCACCTTCAGATCCTGCTCCAGTAGTTGATGGAGATTTACCTGTTAAACTACAGATAAAGTCCATAAATAGTTCTGGAGTTTCTTGGTAATGGATTGGGTTGTATACAGCCAATGGTCTAATACCAGCCTCTCTGTCTGCTGGGTTATTCCTTCTACCAGGCAACACAGCATTTACCACATGTATTACTGGGTCTTGAGGTTTAATTCTTCTGCATAAACGAACTCCTACATCCGAAATGTAAGTAGCTTCAGTTTCATTATAAACCTTATTTGGTTCTAAATAACGTGGATTTTTAGTAGGTTCTCCATCTACAATTCTTGGATGAGATGGTAAAACAAACTGTACATCCTCATCTTCAGAATCAATAATTTCTTTGATAAAATCTTTAACAGGTTGTGTGTACTTATCGTAATTGATGGTGTCTTCATAAATGGCAATAGCATCTTTTTTAGACAACATTTCGTAATTTGTTAAGAATCTACCATCAGAGATAATATCTAATTCCGCAAGCTTATCATAACCTCTTACAATAGCTTCATCTGGTCTTTGGAATAAATGCGCTTCGCAATTAGTTAGTACTTTAACACTTTGGTTGGTGTACTCTTTATTTAAATTCTTAAAACGTTCTTTTGGTAGTGTTATGGATGCTGTTATATCATCTTCAGTTTGAATCTTTTCACATGCGGCGAAATCTGAACGTAATTTATTGAGCATCCAGTTACCGTCTTGATTAAAACCAATTCTAACATAACTACCAACAACTGGTGTGTGGTTATAAATTAAAGAGGTTCCTTTTACTCCATTTATAAATTCAACAGACATCATGTCTTTCCAGTTAAGGTTAGCGCCATGAGCTTGTCTAAATAATCGTTTTACAAATAATACTAATGAACGAATATGTACAGGAATGTTATTTAAAAATTCATTAAACTCATCTGAATTTTCTTCATTTGGTGTCAGTAATTTAACAACAGATCCCAAAGTTCTTTTTTCACTTAAAAAGGATCTTGAAATTGGTCTATTAGGATCTTTAACTTTCCATCGTGTTGAGTAGTTAAATTCAATGATTTCATCCGCTTTCTTAAAATCTTCATCAATATTATGAATGTTAAACGGACTATAAGTAATAGCGTTTTGCATTGATTTAGAAATCTCAGACTTACCACCTCCAGAAACTGTGCAAGGCTTATGGCAGAATACGCCTTCTGGATAAGTCTCTATCATACGCCAAAGATTGATAGACTTGTGTTTTTCTAATCTTAATTTATTACCAGAAGGATGGATGTAAGTTTTAAAAGGAGATAAGGTTAACTTTTGTTCTTTGCCTTTATAATTCCATGTGATGCTATTGGTAGCCGTGTTAAAATAAGATGATTCTGGTATATAAACTAAATTTGGATAATTTTTGTCTATGGCATAATTTTCAGGTTTTACCTCAATCTTGTCTGCTAATAGGGTTTTAACCTCTTCAAAAGTTTGGTCTAATCCATAATATGTAGAATAGTCATTACAATTTACGGTTTCTCCCATAACACGTCTAGCATAAGCTATAGCTCCACCAGCATGCTCTTCTTCGGCTAATCCAAATAGGTTTGCAGAATAACTAATTTGTGTTTTTATTTCTTTTTTTGAATAGCCATAATAATTATCAGCAATAATGGTTACAACAACACCTCTATCATCTCTACATGTTATTTTAAATGCACTCCCTTCATTATAAAGTTCGTGTTCATTTTGCCAGCACATTCCATCTTTTTTCTGACGCTCTGTTGCATCATTATAATGAGGTAAACCTACATCTTTCTTTTTAAGCTTTAACAATTGAGGAGCAAGAATGATACAGCCAGTATGGCCTGTCCAATGCTCTGGATCTAATGCTGCATCATTATGTGCTAAATTAGGATCTCCTGCATTACCAAAAATAGATTCTACAAAATCTAAATTACTCACTAAGGTACCTGGCGCAAAAAAACGTACTTCCAATGATTTTTCTTTAATAACACCTTTTACTTCTGGGCACACTACAGGTCTCAATAACATAGAAACCATTGTTTGAGCTTTTTCTGTCTGATTTGATGTAAAAGGAAGTGTTTTTAAATCGTTTGGAGGTGTGAAGGCTGCGTGTAAAAAGTGAGCTAAAACTACTTTAGGTACTTCTTTCTTGTCTAACGGAACAGGTAGTGGTCCTTCTACAATATGAAAGGTGCCTTTAGTTGTTCTTTTGTCATGTAAAGGATTATTTAAGATACCTTGCTTAAGACGTTTTGATGTCACCAAATCGCTTTCAAAAGAAGTACCATCTGGTGGTAAACTAGCTTCTCTAGCTTGTCCTTTTCTCGATAAAATTAATGTGTTATTTGGAAGTACAAACGATTTGTCGATTGAAACATCTTTTAAATAATCGTCTATAAAATTTTGTATTCTTGAATCTGCAGGACAAAGATGGCTCGCTAAAAGTCTCGATTTTTCTCGTAAACTTCTTATTAATCCTTGTGATAATACTTCAAATTTAGGGTCACAGAATTTTTCTTTGCTATTTTCTGCGTCTTTAAATGTTGGTTGCCCTATTGATGCTAATTGTAAGTTGATAAATTGAATGAGCTCCTGTCTTGTGTCTTCCATACTGATATATGCTATTGAATGTTACTGTAATTTATTCAATGCAAATTTAGGCTTCAGAAGAATTAAAAAAGCTGTCGAAAATCAGTTTTAGAAAATTATAAAGGCTTAATTTGAAGTTTTAAGCCTTTATAATTCATAAGTTTTATTCTTATTTAAAGGCATTTAAGCCAGTAATATCCAATCCTGTAATAAGTAAATGAATATCATGTGTGCCTTCATAAGTAATTACACTTTCGAGGTTCATAGAATGACGCATAATAGAATATTCGCCAGAGATTCCCATACCTCCAAGCATCTGTCTTGCTTCTCGTGCAATGTTAATTGCCATTTCAACATTATTACGTTTTGCCATAGAAATTTGTGCTGAGGTTGCAGTACCTGCTTCTCTCATTACACCAAGTCGCCACGCTAATAATTGAGCTTTAGTGATTTCGGTAATCATTTCAGCTAATTTCTTTTGTTGTAGTTGAAATTGTCCAATTGGCTTGCCAAATTGCATACGTTCTTTACTATAACGTAAAGCGGTATCGTAACAATCCATTGCTGCACCAATTGCTCCCCAAGCAATACCAAAACGTGCTGAATCTAAACATCCTAATGGTGCTCCTAATCCAGATTTGTTTGGTAATAAGTTCTCTTTAGGGACTTTTACATTATCAAAAATAAGTTCACCAGTAGCAGAAGCTCTAAGTGACCATTTGTTGTGTGTTTCTGGTGTAGAAAAACCTTCCATACCACGTTCTACAACTAAACCATGAATTCGTCCTTCTTCATTTTTAGCCCAAACTACAGCAACGTCGCAAAATGGTGAATTACTAATCCACATTTTAGCTCCATTTAAAAGATAATGGTCACCCATATCTTTAAAGTTAGTTGTCATGCCTCCAGGATTAGAACCATGATCTGGTTCTGTTAATCCAAAAGAACCAATCCATTCACCTGATGCTAATTTTGGTAAGTATTTTTGGCGTTGCTCTTCGTTTCCGTATTTCCAAATAGGATACATTACTAAAGACGACTGAACAGACGCTGTGCTACGAACACCTGAATCACCACGTTCAATTTCTTGCATTATTAAACCATAAGAAATTTGGTCTAAGCCTGCACCTCCATATTCTTCTGGAATATAAGGTCCAAAAGCACCTATATCAGCTAAGCCTTTTACAATTTGTTTTGGGAATTCAGCTTTTTGAGCATATTCCTCAATGATAGGTGAGACATCACGTTTTACCCATTCTCTTGCAGCATCGCGCACTAACTTGTGCTCTTCTGTAAGTAATTCATCAAGATTATAATAATCTGGTGCTTCGAATAAATCTGGTTTCATTCTAATTTTGTTATTTATAACTTCTAATTCTGAGAAATTATCAAAATAGAAGGTGTTATTTTATAAGTTTAACAAAAGTAACGAAAACGATAGCATTGCCCAACAATAGATTTACATTTTCAGATAAAAATCTTTGGTGAGATTAATATAATCTTCTGTGTATTGATGACGCTCGGTTTCAATAATTAATTCTGAAATTTTAATTGGACTTTCTGAATAAGAGAATTCTATGAGACTTCTTTTAATATCCGATTTTTCATTTCCTCTAACTCTCAGGATGCGATTAGGGAAAAGATCAATTAGACTTGCTTCTTCAATATACTTTTCTTCGTCTTTAAATGGAAGAACTATAGAAAACTTGCCTTTTTCGGATAAAAAATTTATAACAGCAAAAATAATATGTTCCAATGGCATCGCATCACTAAAACGAGCTATGTCTCTAGCGCTGTCTTTTGTTTTGTAATCTTCTGTGTAAAATGGAGGGTTACAAATAATAAGATCAAATTTTTCATCTACAGCTTCAATATATTCTAATAGAGAGGCATGAAAGCAAAACAAACGGTCTGCCCAAGGTGAGTTTTCAAAATTTTCTGCGCATTGTTCAAAGGCATCATCATCTATTTCTATGGCTTCAATTTGATCTGCATGGCATCTTTGGGCTATCATTAGGCTAAGAATACCTGTGCCAGCTCCAATGTCTAAAACATTATAAGGATTATGCTCAACAGAAGTCCAAGCTCCAAGTAGCACTCCGTCCGTGCCAATTTTCATGGCACAACGCTCTTGATTAACTGTAAATTCTTTGAATTTAAAAGGAAGAGAACTCATTATTCTTCGAGATATAAATCAATTAATCCTTCTGGCGTGTTAACCTCAATGGTTTTGTTTTCTCGATCTACTTTATCTATAAATTCATCATTCATAGGAATTAAAATTTCAATACCATCTCTGTCAATTTCAAAAAGAGCTTGAGCTGTAGAATCATTTATTCCTGTAATCATACCAACATGTCCAAAGTTTTTATCTTTTATAGAAAAACCAATAACTTCATGAAAATAAAATTTATCGCCTTCTAGTTTTGGAAGTAATTCTAAAGGTAAGTATAGCTCTGTTTTAATTAATGCATCTGCATCTGCTTCAGTATCTACATCTTCAAACTTTAACCGAAGCAAATCGGATTTGTGTAATTGTGAAGACTCCACAAAGAAAGGGACTAAGTTTCCTCTTAGATCAACAAAAATAGCCTCTAAGCTATCGTATAAATCGGGTTCATCAGTATCTAGTTTTGCTAAAAGCTCTCCTTTAAAACTATATTTCGATACAATCTTTCCTAAATAAAAACAATCTTCTTTTTTCATTTTCCTAGTCTGTCAGTTCAAACGCAGTCGTGAATAATAATAAATGCCAATCAATAATTACATCTCGACTGCACGCGATGTGACATTTTTGGTAATAAAAAAACCCAGACCATAATAGCCTGGGTTAAAAGTATAAAAAATAATTTTTTTATTCTTCTTCGTTTGAAGCTGCTGTTTCTTCAGTAGCCGCTTCTTCAACAACTGGTGTTGCTGCAGCGATACGTGCTTCATTTACAGCTTTTTCAGCTTCTAATGCTTTAGCTTTAGTGTCAGCGTCTGCTTTAGATAAGCCATCTGATTTTGCTGCTACTTTAGCTGCTTTTTCTTCTAACCAAGCGTTGAATTTTGTTTCAGCTTGCTCTTCAGTTAATGCACCTTTTCTAACTCCACCAGCTAAATGATTTTTTAGCATTGCTCCTTTATAAGATAAAATTGCTTTTGCAGTGTCGGTTGGTTGTGCACCATTTTGTAACCATTGTACAGCTCCGTCAACATTTAATTCAATTGTTGCAGGATTTGTGTTTGGATTGTAAGCACCTAATTTCTCTAGGTATTTACCATCTCTTTTAGAGCGTGAATCCGCTGCTACGATCCAGTAATAAGGTTTTCCTTTTTTACCGTGTCTTTGTAATCTAATTTTTACAGGCATAATAATTAATTAATGAGGTTCTCGACCTCTGTTATTAATAAGGGCGCAAAGATACTATATTTTTTTGGTTTAGAATGCAACTAATTGTTTTTTAGGAAAAAGTAAAGGTTTAGTTGAGTTCTTACTAGTGATTTATTGCGTTTTAGCGAAAAGAAAATATCAAGAGAGCGACAATATTAAAAATTATTATACTTTTGATATTCTTGTTTCGCTATATTTGGGGCAAAGATAAAAATTACCTTTTAGAATATGAAAAAACTAATCCTCTTAACGCTTGTTTTTCTAACAGTATTTAGTTGTGGTGATGAAGTTGAGTTTAATTCACCTGCACTTCAAGGCTCTTATAATAATCAACTTTGGAGAGCTAAATCTTTTGGAGCAAGAATAAATGAAACAGGTGCTTTAACCATTAAAGGAATCAATAACGCTGAAACTTTAGAATTGTTTTTACCTTCTGCATCAGTTGGTTTATATTACTTAGGAGATGTTGATTCAATGGAGGCAAGGTTTACTGCAGCTGATGGTACAGTATATTCTACTAATAATTCTAATGGTTCTCCATATCCTGATTATGGTGAAATTAGACTAACCGAGATTTTAAATAATACATTTTCAGGAACGTTTCGTTTTAATGCCTATAGTGAATCTGGTGATGTTGTTAATTTTACTGGTGGAACTACTGAAGGATTTAATGGTGATACTAATCCTCCGATTTATGGTGGGATATTTTATAGAGTTCCATTGTTATCTGGAACGATTCCTTTAGATCCTATAGTATGTGAGGATGTTATTATTTTGGTAAATGAAGCTGAAGGAGCATATGAAGCAGCAACTTCTGAAAATTTAGAGTTTATAATTAAAGCAGATTTTGAAGCCGCTTGTAGTAATTATATAGCAGCATTAAATAATCAACGTGATTTTTGTGGAGATATTAACGGAACGATACAAACCATTATAGATGATTTGGGAAGTTGTGTAATGTCTTGTGAAGATGCAACGAGTAATGTAACTGAAGCAGAATCGCAATATGTGACAGCTAACATCGGTAATTTTAATGATAAGTGCGCACAATACTTGTTTTATTTACAAGAGCAAATAGAGATTTGTGGAGATGAAGATGGCAGTATCCAAGCTATAATAGATGATTTAGATTGTGGAGATGAAGATAGTGATGGTATTCCTAACGTATTTGAAAACTTTAATGGTGATGTAGACGGTAATTTAGATGATCCAGGAGATGATTCAGATGGTGATGGTATTTTTAATTATTTAGATAATGATGATGATGGTGATGGTATTTTAACACAATATGAAGCAGTAGACTTAGATGGTAATCCAATTGATACAGATGGTGATGGCGACTTCGATTATTTAGATAATGATGACGATGGTGATGGTATTTTAACTATCAACGAAAATGCAGATCCAAATGGAGACGGTAATCCTGATGATGCCGTTGATACAGATGGTGATGGAGTGCCAGATTATTTACAGCCTCTATAGAAATTATTAAATTATAAATTATACAAGCGCTATTCAAAATTGAGTAGCGCTTTTTTTATGTTCAAAACTCTTTATAATTTCATTTCAGAAAAGTGCAAATTCTATGTAATTTTATATGCTAACTTTTTGAAGAATAGAATTGTAATTTTTACTGATTAGAAGCGTTTTATGCTTTAATGTCCTTGCAGTAAAATTCACTACTTAATAGAAAAACGACAGAACAACACATGTATTTAATATTCGATACCGAAACCACAGGATTACCAAAACGCTGGGATGCACCAATTACAGATACTGATAATTGGCCAAGATGTATTCAGATTGCTTGGCAATTGCATGATGGTATGGGAAATTGTATTGAGCATCAAGATTATTTAGTAAAGCCAGAAGGCTTTAATATTCCTTATGATGCCGAAAAAATTCATGGCATTTCAACGGAATTAGCGCAAGAACAAGGTGTGTCACTTTCAGAAGTTTTAGAGAAATTTAATGCTGCCTTATCTAAAACGAAATTTGTTGTTGGTCAGAATGTAAAGTTCGATTTAAATATTATGGGTGCGGAGTTTGTACGCGAAAACGTCACAAACCAACTTCAGGAATTACCAGTTTTAGACACTTGTACAGAACACACAGCAAGCTTATGTCAGTTGCCAGGTGGACGTTACGGAAAGTTTAAATTACCAACTTTAACAGAGTTACACGAGTACTTATTTAACAAACCATTTTCTGAGGCACATAACGCCACAGCCGATGTTGAAGCAACCACACGTTGTTTTTTAGAATTAATAAGACGCAAACAATACACCAAAGAACAATTAGATGTAGAGCCAGAATATTTTGAGAATTTCACGCAAGAAAATCCTGCCGAAATTCAACTTATTGGTTTAAAACATATCAATCTTAAGAAGGAAAGTGCTAAGATTAATGCACGCCTTCAAAAAGAACAAGCGGTTACTACTACCATTGATAAAGAAGCAGCATCACAAGTTAAGGATGTTGATTTTGCACATTTACATAACCATTCCCAGTATTCCATTCTTCAATCGACGATTAGTGTTAAAGATTTGGTGGCTGCAGCCGCTAGAGAAAACATGCCAGCAGTTGCGATGACGGATCACGGAAATATGATGGGAGCCTTTCACTTTGTGACTGCGGTTAACAATCATAACAAAGGTGTAAAAGCACAACATAAACAAGCAGAAGAAGCCGGATTAGAAAAAAAAGGAAAAATTATAAAACCAATTATTGGTTGTGAGTTTTTTGTATGCGAAAATCATGCAGACAAAACCAGAAAAGATAATGGGTACCAAATTGTATTGATGGCTAAGAATAAAAAAGGCTATCACAATTTGGCGAAACTATCATCTGCAGCCTTTACAGATGGTTTTTATTATGTACCAAGAATTGATAAAAAACTGATTGAACAGTACAAAGAAGACTTAATTTGTTTAACAGGAAATCTTTATGGTGAAGTACCAAGTAAGGTTTTAAATGTAGGTGAAAATCAGGCAGAAGAAGCCTTATTGTGGTGGAAAGAAACGTTTCAAGATGATTTGTATGTTGAAATAATGCGTCACAATCAAGAAGACGAAAATCGTGTGAATCCGGTATTAATTCAATTGGCAAAAAAGCATGATGTTAAATTAGTCGCAACAAACAACACGTATTATGTAGATCAAGAAAATGCCAATGCACACGATATTTTGCTGTGTGTAAAAGACGGTGAAAAGCAAGCCACACCTATTGGTCGTGGTCGTGGTTATCGTTACGGTTTACCAAATCAAGAATATTACTTTAAGTCTTCAGAAGAAATGAAAGCACTCTTTAGAGATGTGCCAGAAGCGATTGTGAATATTCAAGAAGTAGTAGATAAGATTGAGCCGTATCAATTGGCTCGAGATGTATTATTACCGGCTTTCGATATTCCTGAAGAATTTAAATTCGAAGAAGATTTAGCAGATAATGGTAAACGCGGTGAAAATGCATTTTTACGTCATTTAACTTATAAAGGTGCCAAAATCCGTTATGGTGATATTACACCAGAAATCGAAGAGCGTCTCGATTTTGAGCTAAGCGTTATTGAAAAAACAGGATATCCTGGTTACTTCTTAATTGTAGAAGATTTTATTCGCGAAGCCAGAAAAATGGATGTTTCCGTTGGTCCTGGTCGTGGATCTGCGGCAGGTTCAGTGGTTGCCTATTGTTTATGGATTACCAATATTGATCCCATTAAGTACGACTTACTTTTTGAGCGTTTCTTAAATCCAGATCGTGTAAGTATGCCAGATATTGATATCGATTTTGATGATGAAGGTCGAGGTCGCGTGATGCAATATGTAATTGATAAATATGGTGCCAATCAAGTAGCACAGATTATTACTTACGGTACCATGGCTGCAAAATCTTCAATTAGAGATACAGCCAGAGTTTTAGATTTACCTTTAAATGAAGCCGATCATATTGCGAAGTTAATTCCGTTGATGTCTAAACTTGGAAAGATTTTTGGACTTTCGGAAAAGGAATTAGCAAGTAAATTTAGGGCTGAAGATTTAGAAAAAATTAATGAACTCCTTAATATTTCTGATGGTGACGATTTACAAGCCGAAACCATCAACCAAGCCAGAATCTTAGAAGGTTCGGTACGAAATACTGGTATTCATGCTTGTGGTGTAATTATTACACCAGGTGATATTACCAATTATGTGCCAGTAGCATTAGCTAAGGATTCTGATTTATATGTCACCCAATTTGATAACTCTGTTGTTGAGGATGCAGGTTTGTTGAAGATGGATTTCTTGGGATTAAAAACCTTGACTTTAATTAAAGACACGGTAAAAATTGTAAAAGCCAAGCACGATATTTTGCTCGATCCAGAGAATTTTCCTTTGGATGATGTTAAAACTTACGAGTTGTTCCAACGTGGTGAAACGGTTGGTGTATTTCAGTATGAATCACCTGGAATGCAAAAACACATGAAGAATCTTAAACCTACGGTTTTTGATGATTTAATTGCCATGAACGCCTTGTATCGTCCTGGTCCAATGGAGTATATTCCAAGTTTCATTGCGCGTAAACATGGTGATGAAGAGATTGTATACGATTTACCAGAAATGGAAGAGTACCTTAAAGAAACCTACGGAATTACAGTTTACCAAGAGCAAGTAATGCTTCTGTCTCAAAAGTTGGCCGATTTTACCAAAGGTGAAGCCGATGTTTTGAGGAAAGCGATGGGTAAAAAGCAGATTGCGGTTTTGGATAAAATGAAACCAAAATTTATTGAGCAAGCTGGAGCCAAAGGACTAGACAAAACAAAACTAGAGAAGATTTGGAAGGATTGGGAAGCCTTTGCAAGTTACGCCTTTAACAAGTCGCACTCTACATGTTACGCTTGGATTGCTTACCAAACGGCGTATTTAAAAGCACATTACCCAGCAGAATATATGGCTGCGGTTCTGTCTAATAATATGAACGATATAAAATCCGTAACCTTCTTTATGGAAGAGTGTAAGCGGATGCGATTACCAGTTTTAGGACCAGATGTTAATGAGAGTTTTTACAAATTTTCAGTAAATAAAGATAATGCCGTTCGTTTTGGAATGGGAGCTATAAAAGGGGTTGGTCATGGAGCAGTTGAGACTATTGTAGACAACAGAAAAGAAGGAGGACACTATAAATCTATCTTCGATTTTGCCAAACGTATAGATTTGCGTGCTGCCAATAAAAGAGCCTTTGAAGGTTTAGCTAATGCAGGCGGTTTTGATTGTTGGGCAGATACGCACAGAGCGCAATATTTTGCAGACGAAGGTGATGGTATCAGCTTCTTGGAAAAAGCAGTTAAGTATGGAGCCAAGCATCAGGAGAATGAAAATTCCGCACAAGTCAGTTTATTTGGTGCGGCAAGTGATGTTCAGATTGCAGAACCTGTTGTGCCTCCTTGTGAAGATTGGGGAACGATGGAGAAATTATCACGAGAACGCGAAGTGGTTGGGATTTACATTTCTGGTCATCCACTAGATGATTTTAATATTGAAATGAAAACCTTCTGTAACGGAGTGGTAGCTCATTTTAATGATTTGGAAGCCATTGTAAATAAGGAAGTCACTTTTGGAGGTGTTGTCACCGATGTGCAACATCGTGTAAGTAAACAGGGTAAAGGTTGGGCTATTTTCACTATTGAAGATTATACTGATAGTTTTGAATTCCGAATTTTTGGAGAAGATTATTTAAAATTTAGACACTTCTTTGTTATTAATTCTTTCGTGTATGTCAGAGCTTTTGTGCGTGAAGGTTGGGTAAACAGAGATACAGGTAAAAAAGGGGATCCAAGGATTCAGTTTAATAGTTTTCAGTTGTTGCATGATGTTATGGATACTTATGCTAAAAAATTATCTATTCAATTAAACATTAAAGATTTAGAAAAAGATAAGATTTCTGTATTGTATGACTTGATAAAATTTCACGAAGGCAATCAAACCTTAAATTTTGTAGTGTATGATAATGCTGAAAAGATAAAAGTACAGATGCCAAGCCGAAAAAATAAAATTAAGATTTCTCAA
The DNA here is from genome assembly GCF_003386165.1 of Winogradskyella eximia. Taxonomy (GTDB): domain Bacteria; phylum Bacteroidota; class Bacteroidia; order Flavobacteriales; family Flavobacteriaceae; genus Winogradskyella; species Winogradskyella eximia. The sequence goes on from NZ_QRDV01000001.1 coordinate 531,948, forward strand.
GAACTTTTACATAGTTTGAAAGAAAATGATGTAATGTATAAATTGAATTAAATATTTAAGGCATAACATGCATATATTTATGAGTTAGCCACAAGCTGAAAAATGACAACCGAGAAACAAATAGCATTAGGAAAAAAGACAGCTCTGATTTCATTCATTATCGGAACTGCTATTTTTGGAATATATTTTTTGACATCTAATCGGCAATTACTTTTTGTCGGTTATGGATTTATAATTGTTGCAGGAATTTTTAATATAATCATTCTGATTTTAATGCTGACAAAAGCAAATAGCGACTCTGAAAATCAAAAAAAACTACTAAAAACAAGCGGATTAATGCTTTTAAACATTCCGATTCTATTTATTTATGTTTGGTTCGCAATGTTGTTAATTGGGAATATGCGAATAACATTTACGAATACAACTGAAAATAAGCTGACTGAAATAAATATTATTGGTTGCGAAACTGAATATATTGCAGAACTCGAACCGATCGAAAGTAAAACTGTTTGGGTCGGAATTACAGGTGATTGTTCAATTAATGTTGACTATCAAGAAAACGGAGAAAAAAAGAACGAAATTGTAGCTGGATATGTAACTGGTGGAATGGGACAAAAAATGAACCATAAAATTGGAGGAGAAAATCATTTGGAATTTTAGAACGGAAAAAAGCCAGATGGCTAACACTGTATATAGTTTATTGTTGGTTCTAGCCTACTTACAGAAATCCTTGTGGATTTTCTATTCGGTTAGTATTTACTAATTAGGTACTTAAAACACGTAACTAACCATACGCAAAACAGTTCTAAACCACTATGAAATACCGAATATTTATGCTTCTATCAATAATGAATTTATTAGGTTTTGGGCAATCAAAAGAAGAAAACAAACCAAAAATTGAAAATGAATTTAAAACGGAAGAAATATTTATAATAGGAGAGTGTAATTTCTTCTTCAATAAATCAAAGTGTATAGTCAAGTATGAAAATAACAAGGTAACTGATTTTACTTTCGTTGGGAATATGGAAATATTTGAAAAACTTGATGAAAAAGATGATTTGGAATTTAAGCATTTTATTTATCCGCCTGAACTATAAATTCGGAATTTGACACTTGAAAAAAATATGGAAACCAAAATTACGGAAAACAATCATTTGGATTCTGAAGTTGGACTTTATTTTGGAGAACACGGCTCTGTTGAGGCTCAAGTATTTATAAAAGATGGATGGATTAGAATAATTGGATTTGGAGAAGTATATGGAAAAAAGTATCCAATCAAAATTAATTTTAAATTATAGAAAATTATTTAGTGAGTAAACTGACTTTAATACGAGAAATTAAATCTGAAAAAAACGGCTTACAACACCGAGTATAAGTAATTGCTTGGTCAATGCCAGCTTACTAACATTACTACACATGTCCGCTTAGCTAGGGTTCTGCGTAATATTTTATCCTTCATTCCTTCTGTAAAATCTAACTAATAGATTATTTTAAAAATTCAATTTATTGACATACATCAAATAGTTTGATTTAAGACCACACTAGTTTTGTTCCTAAAATAATATACTTTAAAATGGTACTTACAGAATTAGATACATTAAAAATATTTGGTAACGACGCTCAAGAACGAATAGAAAAAGCATTAGAACATCTTAGAAATGGTAATGGTATTATTTTAATGGATGATGAAAACAGAGAAAATGAAGGTGATTTAATATTCTCTGCGCACCATATGACAACTGAACAAATGGCATTTATGATTAGGAAATGTAGTGGTATTGTTTGTTTATGTCTAACCAATGAAAAAGCAGATGCCTTACAATTACCCTATATGGTAAAGGAAAACACCAGTAGTTTTCAAACCCCTTTCACAATTTCTATTGAAGCAAAAGAAGGAGTGACAACAGGAGTTTCGGCTAAAGATAGATTAAGAACAATCAAAGTGGCTTCTCTTGATAATGCTATGAGTAAGGATTTAGCAAAACCTGGTCATATATTTCCGTTAAGAGCTAATAATAATGGTGTTCTTGAAAGAGGTGGTCATACAGAAGGTAGTGTAGATTTAATGAAATTAGCAGGTTTAAAACCAGAGGCCGTACTCTGCGAATTAATGAACGACGACGGTACAATGGCAAAAATGGACACGATTACAGAGTTTGCATTTGAGCACAATTTGATGGTCTTATCAATTCAGGATATTATTCATTATCGTAAATTTGTAAGAGATTATAACTAAATGACAAATTATATTGAACTTACTAATTTCATAAAAAAGAATATTGATATTGAAGATGCCGATTTAAAAATGGTGTTGTCTTATTTTAAAACCATAAAGAAAAGTAAAAATGAAATTTTACTTTCAAATGGAAAAAATAGTCAGGTGAGTTATTTCGTTAAAAAAGGGTGTTTAAGGCTGTTTTACATAGATGAGCACGGCAAAGACATTACACGTTATATTGCATTTGAAAATCAATTTGCAACAGAATTGGTTAGTTTTATAACCAATGAACCAGCACAAGAAACAATTCAGGTTATTGAAAATAGTGAGCTCTTGTATATCTCACACCATGATTTTAGACATCTCATGACCATTGTTCCTAAATGGAAAGATTTTTATAGTATCTATTTAGAAAAAGCATATGTAAATAATTCAAAAAGGTTACTGTCATTTACAGCTTTAGATGCATCAGAACGCTATAAACAATTATTTAAAATCAGTCCCAACATTGTTAAACGTCTACCCAACAAAATAGTGGCTTCCTATATTAATATATCACAAGAAACTTTGAGTAGGATAAAATCTAAAATTTAATGTTATTCTAATTCTGAGTGTTATAACAGGCTTTAAGTTTTCTTTATTAATTTAGTGACTAAATTATGGAGCGAATTAGACATGAAACGTTTAAAAATCAATTCTAAAATTATTTGAGTTAAACTTTCTTTTCGTCCAAATAACTTTCCAAATTACCTAAAGAATCATCCCAAAACTGAGCATAAAATTGCATCCATTTATTCACTTCTTTTAAAGGTTTTGGGTCTGCAAAACAGAAACGATTTCTACCTTGTTCTTCCATTTGTACAAGTCCAGTATCATTTAATATTTTAATGTGTTTGGTGACGCCTTGTCTGCTCATTTCAAACTGATTTGAAATTTGAGTAATAGACAATGCTGAGGTTGCAATTACTAAGGCGTGAAAAATATCACGCCTTGTAGGATCTGCAATAGCTTTAAAAAGCTTGGTAATATTATCTTGCATGTTAGTTTTATTTTAAATAAGCTGTTAAGCCATCAATACAATTATCCCAACCTCCATTGAAACTTTCGAACATGGCAATGGCTGTGTCACCAGTATAATTTTCAATACCAGAATGTTCTAAATACAGCTTTGTGGTATTGCCTATGGCTTCTAATTTCCATGTTACGGTTGTCTCTACATTGGTATCCGCAACAATCCAAGTATAAATTAATGTATAAGGATTAGCTTCTTTTACGGTTCCACTTATGGTTGTGCAGCCTTTTTCGTTTGGCTCTGATGAAAAAGTGTAGTTGTATCCTTTTTCGGCTTTAAAATCGGCTTGGATAAACCATGTTGAGATTTCTTCGGCTTTTGTAATGGCATTCCAGATTTGATCTATTGGATGATTGAATACCTTTTCTTTTGTGATTGTTGTGCTCATAATGTTCGTTTTGATTAATATGCAACTTTATGGTTGCTAAATTACAGAAACAAATTTAATATGCAGCTAAAAAGTTGCATAATTATTCTGAAGTTGCGCAAAGGATGGCAGTGGCATCCTTTTTTTTGTTGCCGCATATGGCAAAAAAAAGATATAACGAACAGCCTGACCCTTTGGGTTGCGCCAAAATATTTATACATCTAAGGCTTCTATATCGCTATAATCAAAACAAATAAAGGCTTTGTAAGGTTTGCGGAATATTTTGACTAATTTTGTAATTCTACCAGTAGAGTGGTAGTTGAAAAACGAAGTACAACACAAAAAAAATAAATATTATGGCATTAGAAATAACAGATGCAAATTTTGACGAAACAGTATTAAAGAGTGACAAGCCAGTAATGGTTGATTTTTGGGCTGCATGGTGTGGACCTTGTCGTATGGTTGGACCAATCATTGACGAAATCAGTACAGAATACGATGGTAAAGCTGTGGTTGGTAAGGTTGATGTTGATGCAAACCAAGAATTTGCTGCTAAATATGGTGTAAGAAACATACCTACGGTTTTGATTTTTAAAGACGGAGAAGTTGTTGGTCGCCAAGTTGGAGTTGCACCTAAAAATGCATATTCGGACGCTATTGACGCACTTTTGTAGTCTGACGATAAAATAAGTTTCTAAAAGAAATGATAAAAGGTTTGCCTATATGGTGAACCTTTTTTAGTTTGGACAAGTAACAGTTCCTTTTATTTTTTGCTAAACGCAACCGAATTAAAGGGAGTTAGGAAAGTATTATGGATTTACAACAAGAACTCAATAAAACAGGCGGTTTTAAAAACCTAGAATTATTAGCGAAGCAGGTCGTTGAGGGTTTCATTGCTGGTATGCATAAAAGTCCATTTCATGGGTTTTCAGCGGAGTTTGCTGAGCATAAAATTTATAATCCAGGTGAAAGTACTAAACACATAGATTGGAAGTTGTACGCTAAAACAGATCGTTTGTATACTAAGCGTTATGACGAGGAAACCAATTTGCGTTGTCATATTATATTAGATAATAGTAGTTCTATGCATTACCCTGAAACGGCAGGGACATCTATAGAGCATTTAAATAAAATTGCATTTTCGGCTTTAGCAAGTGCGTCTTTAATGCATATTCTTAAAAAGCAACGTGATGCTGTAGGATTAAGTATTTATAGTGATAACTATGATTTCTATTCACCAGAGAAAGGGAGTGAACGTCATCACCAGATGTTATTACACAAATTAAGTGAAGCAGTGGTTTCTAAACCAGAAACAAAAACCACGGAAACATATAGATATTTGCATCAGATTGCAGAAAAGATTCATCGCAGATCGCTGATTTTTGTGTTTACAGACATGTTTCAAACGTCGGAAGATGACGAAAAACTGTTTGAAGCCTTGCGACATTTAAAGCATAATAAGCATGAAGTGGTCTTATTTCATGTTTTTGATAAAGAAAAAGAACTGGCTTTTGATTTTGATAATAGACCCAAACGATTTATCGATATTGAGACTGGTGATCACATTAATTTGTATGCAGATACCATAAAAGAGACTTACGAAAAAGCTGTAAAAGAATACTTTACCGACTTAAAAATAAAATGTGGGCAATATAGAATTAAGTATGTTGAAGCTGATATTAACGCCGGATTTGATAGTATATTAACGACCTATATGATAGAGCGACAAAAATTTATTTAGAATATTTTTTATTTTTTTAGTTTTTTGTTTGTCAAATTAAAAATGCAGTGTATATTTGCCCTCGCAATTAAGCAACGGTCTGGTAGTTCAGTTGGTTAGAATGTCGCCCTGTCACGGCGAAGGTCGCGGGTTCGAGTCCCGTCCAGACCGCTAAAATTGCAAAAAGAAGCTTCAAGAAATTGAGGCTTTTTTTTAGCAATTAAAAGATGTTGTGTTGTTCCAAGAGAGATCTTGGAAGTAGTTTACCAAAGTAATTTGGTATTCCAATGAGAAGCTTTCCTTTTTTCTGAATAAGAAGATTGGGATGCTTTTTTGTTTTAGGTCAATAAGTTTTAAGGTTATTGTATTTAAAATGAATGAAATTTCACTAAAAATACGTAGTTCTACGTATATCTATTTTGATACTTAGATTGTACTTTTAATTCATATTAACTTTAAGATAAAATATCATGGCACGAATAATTGCAGTAGGTAATGTAAAATCTGACGGAACAATTTTTAACTCAACACCAGGAATAACTATTGATACTAGAGGTGCTTATGCAGGTGAAATGTACAAAGTGAATTTACCTCACGGTTTAATTTATCACGATAATTATATTATACAGCTCACACAAGAGTTAGTTGATGATGGAGATCAAGATCATTGGTTTACAGCTATAGGATATTTATATAGATCTAAAAATGGATTTCATGTTGGTATCATAAGAGGCAATAATGGTCAATATATAAGAGGAAATTGGAGTTTTACGCTTTTAGATCTTTAGCCCTCATTAAATATTTAATTGAAAAGTGTTCCTCTTTCTAATTAAGAAGATTGGGATGCTTTTTTTTGTTTTAAGGAGGTTTTGAGTAGGGGAATAATACCATTGAAGAGTTGCTTTCATAATTATTAAAAATAAATAACTTTATTAAGGTGCTGAAATACAGAAACTTTAACTTTAAGTGGTTCTATAAAGTCATTAATTTGTGATTTTCAAGGTGACTTATACGAAACAGAGGTGTCTTATAATTGCTATTAATCAATAATTTTAAATCGGGTTGCAAGAGATTGCAACCCTTTTTTTATTTTGATGAATCTGTTGTCTTTTTTTCAAAATTAATTTTAGAATATTGTTTCACTTAACCCTTAAGTTATCAACAAGTTATGAACACAAATTTCGTTTTTGGTCGGATAATATAGGCGCTTAATCGATGATTTGTTAGGAATTTATAAAAATACGCTTATATTTGTCATTCTTATTAAGTGAATAAGTCGCTTAAAAAAGGAAATTTTTAGTCCATTTTACTATTAGACATATTGCTTGTCTAGAAAAACGTCCCTCGTTTTTATTTTAGTATAATTTTAGGTATCACCTAAAATAGTTAATAATCCATTCCCTTCCCTCTGTGTGTAACGCTTTGCGCTACTCGCTTTTGATGTTTAACTAATTTTAACCCTAAATTAAATACTTATGAAAACCCTAAAAATTACCTTAGCTTTAGCCGCTGTTTTATTATTAACTGTTTCTGGTGTAAAATCAGATGAAGGTATTAATCAGAACGAACCTACAGTTAAAGAATATAGTCCTAACGATTTACTTGCTGTTGACAAGAAAAAATTAAAATTGATTGGTCATGGATAAGATTTAAGACTAAATCTTTTAAATATAAAATTAGCCTTTGCAAATCTGCAAAGGCTTTTTCTATTTTAAATTCACAGTAGTTTTGAATTTTAGACTATTTTTGGTTGTAAAGTTGCTATAATTTGAACACGTTTCGTTTTTTCTTATTGGGTTTAGTTTTCTGTATTAATGTTGGTAATAGTCAGCAGAATAGAGATGCACGAGCTATTGATAGCCTCATTGAGTTATCTCAAGATGGTGCTATCTCTAATGAAGAATCTTTAAACTATGCTTTACAAGCTCAGGATATTGCGAAATCTTTGGGTATTGATTCTTTAACTTTAAAGTCTGGTCGAAACTTAGCATTAATGTATTTGTATAACGACCAAATTGAAGAATATATTCCGCAAAATTATACAAATCTTAACCTTGCATATAAGCTGAAGGACTCCTTTGCAGTGGCAGTGGCTTCTTCAAATTTAGGGTCTTATTACAGGTTGTATCAAAAAAACGATAGTGCGTTTTATTTCTTTTCAAATTCAGTAAAATATTTATCTAATCATAAGGCGTCTTACATTAAAGCACAATCTTATTATATGGTTGCTGATGTAGAACATGTGGGTAAAATATATACAAGTGCAGAAGTAGATGCGGTTAATGCATTAAGAGTGTTAGATCAACTTCCTCAAAATGAAGAAAACTTAGATATGTATTGGGGGATTTATAATTTGCTTGCTATCATATCAAAAGATATTGGAAATTATGATAAAGCCATTGAATATTATGACGAATCCATAGCTTATGCAAAACGCATGCAAAATGGATATGTCAATGAAATATTTTCAATAAATAACAAAGCTAATGTGTATAGAGAGCTTGGGCAGTATAAACTTGCTATAGATCTCTATGAAGGCCTTATATCTCAAAGAAAGAAGTATGAAACTATAGATCCTTCTTTTTATGGTTCGTTAATTAATAATATAGCATTGACCAAAATGACCTCTGGAAATTATGTCTTTAGTGAGGTTGAGGCAGAATTGAAAGACGCAATAGCAATAGCTTATAAAGAGGATGATGATAATGGAAAGCTAAATGCTATTTTAGATTTATCTAATTTATATTTAAAAGAGCATAAGACGGATTCGGTTAAGAAATATGCTAAGCAAGCATATGATTTGGCTACTGCGTTTTCATCAAACGAAGCGAAGCAAAAAGCACTTTTTCTACTTGCAGCAGTTGTTGAGGGAGATGAGGGAAAAGAATTATTAGTTGAACATATTAGACTTGGTGATAGTCTAGAAAAAGTTCAAAAATCAGTTAGAAATAGAATTGCAAGAATCAAATATGGAACAGACCAAATTGAGGCAAAAAACAAACAGATTTCAAAAGAAAATTTATACTTATTAATTTTATCTATTGGTCTTCTTTTAACTGCAATATTGGTTTATGTGGTTATTTCACAGCGTGCAAAAAACAGAAAATTAAAATTAATTCAGGTACAACAAAAGGCAAACGAAGATATTTATAATCTTATGCTTGGGCAACAGGATAAAGTAGAAGAGGCAAGAGCAAAAGAAAAAATGAGAGTATCTAAAGAATTGCACGATGGTGTTTTGGGTGGACTGTTTGGTGTGCGTTTAAGTTTAGATAGTATTAATTTTAATGAAGGAAAAGAGGCGATGATGACCAGAGCCAAATATATTAGTCAACTTCAATCCATTGAACAAGATATCCGTAAAATATCTCATGATTTAAATACCGATTTTGTGGCTGGTTCTAGTTTTATGGATATTGTGGCGGAACTTATTAAAACTCAATCTGTCGCCTACAGTTTAGAACATGAATTTATTTACACAGATGATATCAGTTGGGATTTAGTGTCCAATAAAATTAAAATTAATATTTATAGAATCATCCAAGAGTCGATGCAAAATATCTATAAACATGCCAATGCTAAATCAATTAAAATTAGTGTTTCATTAAAAAAAGACTTAATTTGCTTGCAGATTGTTGACGATGGAGATGGCTTTGATACTTCTAAAAGTAAAAAAGGTATTGGATTAAAAAACATGAAATCTCGTGTTGAAGATATTAAAGGAATTATCACCTTTACATCTCAATCTGGAGATGGCACAACAGTTAACGTTCAAATTCCCTATTTAAACCAAACCACATGAATCACATTAACATTTTAATGGTAGACGATCACCCAATTATTATAGAGGGCTATCAAAATGTATTAATGGCTACAAAGAAAGAGGATCAAACTTTACATATAGACACAGCTCACAATTGTGACGAAGCTGCTATTATGATAGAGCGTGCGTCAAAAAAATATCCTTATCATGTTTGTTTTTTTGATATTAGTTTGCCTGCTTCAGAAGATGGAAAGTATGCTTCTGGTGAAGATTTGGCTTTGTTAGCAAAAAAAATAATGCCTAGAGCTAAAATAGTGATTCTTACCATGTTTAATGAAACCTATAGAATTCATAATATTATAAAAGAAATAAATCCGGATGGTTTTCTTATTAAAAGTGATTTAACATCTATGGAATTAGCAGATGGTTTTCAGCAAATTTTAAAATCACCACCTTATTATAGTAGTACTGTAAATAATTACTTGAAGAAAACCATTTCGAGTGATATTTATGTTGATGATATAAATCGAAAAATTTTACACTTATTATCTCAAGGGATCAAAACAAAAAGTCTAAATGAGTACGTAGATATTTCTACAAGTGCCATTGAAAAACGAAAAAAACAACTCAAGTTATTGTTCTCTGTTGAAGATGGAAAAGACGAAACATTGCTAAAAGAAGCGCGAGAAAAAGGCTATTTATAAAAAATATCGAATAAATAGTACATTTTTTCAGTTTTAAAAGCGCTTGTGTCCCTTGTTATATATGGGAACTACGGTTTTACCACAGCAGATTTACGGTTTTACCACAGCAAAAAGTTATTCGAGTCACTTATATTTACACCGTCAGCAAGAATTAATTAATCCCTTTTTAAGTAATTGTTGAATTAATAGCAAGAAGATTAAACCTAATCACATCTAATGTGGCTAGGTTTTTTTCTGTTATATAAACTTGAAATTAATTAGTACCAACTGGTGTTATGTTCTGATAGTTTTACTATAAAAAAACCTAAGTAAACTATAGCTACAATAAACTTCATAAAAGTTGAAGCTATAAAGCCTAAGAAAGACCCAAAAGCGGCTTTAAGTGCTTTATCTATATCGTTTCTGTGAATCATTTCCCCTATCAGTGCACCAATAAATGGGCCTATAATAATCCCAAAGGGAATGGGTGAGAATATTCCAACAATTAAACCAAGTGTAGTACCTACCATACCAGCCTTACTGCCTCCAAAACGCTTAGTGCCAATAGCGGGTATAATATAATCTAACACATATATAAAAATAGTGAATATAAGTGTGACGATTAAAAAGGTCTGACTCAACTCTACGCCTTTGGTAAAATGCAGAACCAAAAGACCAGCCCAACTTGTAAGTGGTCCTGGTAAAATAGGCAAAAAGCTACCTAAAATGCCTAAAATCATAAGAAGTAGTGCAACGAGCACTAAAAATATTTCCATAGTAATAATTTGTTATTCAATAATAAGACGCAATAAACAGACCAAAGTTACATTTTAAACTAAAAGATTAGTTCAAACTAACTTTTTAGTTATATTTGTAAAGTGTTAAACTAAAAGATTAGTTCTATGAAACAGTTAACAAAAGCAGAAGAGGAAATTATGCAAGCCTTATGGCAACTTAAAAAAGCGAATGTAAAGGCTGTTATTGAAACGTTGCCAGATCCTAAACCTGCTTACAATACAGTATCTACTATTGTTAGAATTTTAGAGTCTAAAGGTTTTGTAGACTATGAGAAAAAGGGGAAAGGACATGTGTATTTTCCAATAGTTGCTAAGGAATCTTATAGTAACCAGTCCATCAATAAATTAGTAGATAATTATTTTCAAGGCTCGTTTAAAAGTATGGTGTCCTTTTTTGTTCAAAAAAATGATGTGGACGTCAAAGACATTGAAACCTTATTAGATGAAATTAATAAAAAGCACTAACTATGTTGTATTCTATTCTTCAAATTATAGCTTTTCAAGCGTTGTTTTTATTGATTTACGATCTTTTTTTAAAACGCGAAACGTTCTTCAATTACAATAGAGCGTATTTAATTATTACCTCCATACTTTCATTTGTGTTGCCATTTCTAAAATTTCCAGAATTGAAAACTATGGCAACTAAAGATTTCGTAATTCACTTGCCAGAAGTGTTTATTGGAGTAAAAACTCCTACGGTTTACGATATTCAAGTTGCAGAGCAAGCAGGTATTGTTTTAGAGCAACCACAAACTCCTATATGGCAAATAATAGGAGTTTGTGGTATTGTGATTGCGTCATTCATTTTTCTAGTTAAAATCGCAAAATTATACTGGCTAAAACATAAAAATCCAAAGCGTTGGCAAGGCAATATCCTTATTGTTAAGCTCATAAAAAGTAGTGCAGCATTTTCGTTTTTTAATACCATATTTTTAGGGGAACATATTTCAGAGTCAGAAAAACCAACCATTTATAAGCACGAATTAATTCATATTAAAGAATACCATACTGTAGACTTATTATTTTTTGAGTTACTGAGAATTGTATTTTGGTTTAGTCCATTAGTATATGTTTATCAAAATAGAATAAAAGAATTACACGAATATATAGCAGATGCCAAGGCTGTAAAGCAAAGCGGAAAAGCGGAATATTATACAAGTTTACTCAACCAAGTTTTAGATGTGAACAATGTCTCATTTACCAATACATTTTTCAACAAATCATTAATCAAAAAAAGAATCGCTATGTTACAAAAAAGGAAGTCAAAACAGCTTCATCTCATAAAATACGCCTTGTTAATTCCTATGGTTTTTGGGATGTTAATTTATACGTCTACAGAAGTACGAGCACAACAAAAAGTTGAAACGCAAGAGAAAGTAGTTGACCAAGAATTGACTGAAGAGCAGTTAATAAAAAAGTACTATGAAGAAATAGTTACCATGAAAAAAAATGGAGCTACTTTCTCTGAAATCTCAGATTATGCAGGATTTAATAAAGAAAGTCGAGAAAAGTATATTCTGTCAAGAGAAGAATTTTTGAAAGCGGAAGCATTTAGTACGTTTATTGCCGATGAAACTATAGCGAATAAATCAGAAGAAGGAACTTTAACACAAAATGATATTAATTTTTCTGAATTTTTGAAAGAAAGAAAGTATCAAAATTATCAAGACTATAGAGCTTACAAAAAAACAAAAGAAGCTAAAGAGCATTGGGAATTAAGTACACAAGATCGTGTTTTAAAACTTTTTGTAGAAGATGTAGCAAACAAAACAGAAGAAGAAACTAAGCGTTACAATGGTTTATTGAAACAATTAGAAAGCGATGATTATTTTAATAAACTCGTAATAACAGACGGTAAGTCTACATTAGTATTAGACTCATATGTTTCTAATGATGGTGTCGAAATTATTAAAGAAGAGATAGAACCTGTTGAAGTTCCTTTCTCTGTTGTAGATGAAACTCCAACAACTCTTGAGTGTAAAGATTTAGAATCTAATAAAGAGCGAAAAGATTGCATGAATATGTTTGTCAATAAACACATCGCTAAAAATTTTAACACTAGCGTTGCAGATAGTTTAAGTCCTGGGAAAAAACGAATTTTTGTGCAATTTAGAATTGGTAAGGATGGTATTATTAAGGATATTAAAGCCAGAGGTCCAAGTGTAGCGTTAGAAGCAGAAGCAAAGCGTGTAGTTGCAACATTACCGAAATTTATTCCTGGGAAACAAAAAGGTGAAGTAGTTGTAGTCCCTTTTTCTATTCCAATTGTTTTTGAGGTTAAAGGAGATGGTAATAAAAAACAGGTCACTAAATCGTATGATGAGCTCGTTGCGCAAAGAGATCGTATTTTAAAGAATTCTAATAAAAACAATGCCTTAGTAACTGAATTAAATCATCAGATTGAAATTCTAGAGGTAAATAAAAAAGAAGGCAAAATTCCATTTAGTATTGTTGAAGAGGTTCCAGTTCATCAAGATTGTAAAGGGATTTCAAATAAGTCTGATCAAAAAAAGTGTACAATTTCTGCAATTAATAAGCATGTCGCCAAAAGCTTTAATACCGATTTAGCAAGTTCTTTAGGTTTACCAGAAGAACAAATACGCATCCATGTGCAATTTACTATAGATAAACAAGGTGATATAACAAAGATTAACGCAAGAGCACCGCATCCAAAACTAGAAGAGGAAGCCATTAGAATTATAAAATTATTGCCTCAATTTACACCAGGAAAAGAGGATGGAATAGTTGTAGATGTACCTTATTCTCTGCCAATAGTTTTTCAAGTTCATAGTTCTAAAAAAGACTAATTATTGCTTATGAAATTATTTTTTTGGTTCTTATGTTTTGTTTTTACATTGAATGTGAATGCACAAAATCTCAAAGAAAAAGCAGATGATTTTTATGCTAATGGCAATTTTTCTAAAGCTATTGAGACCTACAAATCACTTAAAAATTTAGATGATGTTTACGATGATATTGCGAAGGCTAATATCGCTATTGGTAACTATGGTGAAGCTCTTGTTAATTATGAAAAAGCAATAAAAGCCAATACCGATAATTTATTGTTACAATACGAATTTGCTAAACTTCTAACTAAAACAAAAAATTATAATGAGGCTAATCGGTTATTTACTAACCTGATTGTATCAGATAGCTTAAACCCAAATTACTACTACGAATTAGGAGTGGTTTTGGAAAAGCAAAAAGACACTACAGCGTTATTGCAATTCAATAAAACATTTAAGCTAGATGACACACATCAAAAAGCCATTTTCAAAATTGCGAAATATCATTTAATGAAACGCAGTTTTATAGATGCGCATGGTTTTATAGATAAAGGTTTAGAAAGTTATGAAAATAATGTGGAGCTTATAAGCTTAAAAGCGCAAACCTATTATTATCAAGAATATTACACACATGCAGTGGTTTGGTTTAAAAAGCTTTTAGAATTAGGGGAAAAATCAGAATTTATCCATGAAAAATTAAGCTTAAGTTATGCGCAGAATTCAGATTACGAAGATGCAATTTACCATAGAAAGCAAGCTTTAAAATACAATCCTAATGATGCCAATAGCATGTTGGTAATTGGAGCATATTATGAACGTCTTAGCGATTTTGAAAAAGCTGAAGAATATATCTCAAGGGCTTTAAAAATTAAAGATCAGTCACTTTCAGACGAGTATCAAAACCTAGGGACGGTTTTAAATCGGCAGAAAAAGTATGAAAAAGCAATTAAGACGTTTCAGAAATCTTTAAAAGAAGATCCAAATAACTTAATGTCAGAATTCTTTTTACTGAGAACAAAAGACGAGTTTTATGCAGATTTAGATAGTAAAATTAAGCTGTATGAACAGTTTATCGCTAAGCATAAAACAAGTTACTTTGTAAAATATGCGGAAAAGAGATTAAAAGAATTGAAGCAAGAAAAATTTTTAGAAGAAGATTAATTGTAAACTAAGTAATATGGTAAGTATTACAGTCTTCATTTTTCATTCTAAAAGCAAAGCAGTCTAGTATATTTTTTGAATAAAAAATTGTACTTTTCGGCTTCAGAACTTTAGTAATGAATCGAATAGTTTTTCTTTTAATCTTTCTTTTTGCAACATCATGCAATTATTTTGAAAAGAAAAAGGTGTATCCTGAAGATTTACTTGAAGAAGAATTACAAACTTTTAATTGGAACGAAGTAGATACTTACCCAACGTTCAGTAATTGTGATTCTATGACTTCTAAAGAGGACAACAAGATTTGTTTTCAGAACACATTAATTAACGGTGTTAATGAATTTTTAGCCCAACAAAACATTGTAGTTTCTAATGATGTTTTTGATACTATTAGACTTCATATTATAATAGATAAGCAAGGACTTTTAGAAGTAGAATCTATGAAAATTCATTCTGAAACAGTTCAAGAAATTCCTCACATTGATAGTCTTTTACGTCAGAGTTTAAAGAGTGTTCCAAAAATATTTCCGGCTATAAAAAGAGGACAACAAGTTACAACTACGTTTGAATTACCTGTAATTGTAAGAATTAATTAAAACATCTAAGTTAAATAGATCGCCATCATTACTGGTTAATGAGCATTGTTGTAATTAAAAGCGTAAAGCAAATTTTTGCATTAAACGTAAGACTTCAATATACAACCAAATTAAGGTCGCTAAAAGTCCCCAAGTTGCAATCCATTCCTTGTATTTAGGAGCTCTATTTTTGTAGCGTTCTATGTAATCAAAATCTAATAGAAGCGCAAAAGAAGCCACAACAGCAGCTAAAATATTAAAGACAATTGCAAACCAAGATGTTCCCCAAATGTAATTTTTAATACCAAAAAAACTCAAAATCCATGTTATTAAATATGTCACCATTATACTAACGGTAGCAGTAATAATGACACTTCTTAGTTTTTTAGTTACTACAATGAGACGTAGCTGGTATAGCAATAACATTACAAAAAAAGTAATAATAGTTACGCCAATCGCTTGGTATGGTAAGTCCGGATAATGACGATGCGCATATGCAGAACAACCTCCTAAAAAGAAGCCTTTTGCAATAACATAAAGTGGAACTAAAATGGGAGACCAATGTTGCCTTATAGAAATTAAAACACTCACAATTGCTGCAGCTAACATGCCACCTAAAGTAAACCATTGCATAGAAGCACCAGCTTCATTTAGTTTCCATACATAGGTTGTAATTAAAGCAATAATTAGAATGCTAATAATCGATTTAAAAATGATGCCACTAACAGACATGGTCTTTGCAGATGATTTAGTATCATCCCAGAAATAGCGATTAAATACAGGGTTTGAAGTTTTAAAGTTTCGTAAAGACATTATAGGTTCAACTTATATCCAATAGAAATGTCCGTAGAAAAATTACCTTGATTATCTAAAAATACAGCAAATAATTCGCCATATGCAATAGTGATATAACCATGGTTTCCTATTTTTATATCAGCGCCAATACCAAAAATAAAAGGCACATCAAAAGACGTGTCACTAATACTTTCTGAGTTACCGTCTTCATCGTCAATTGTAGAACTTGTAATGTTTAATGTGGCTAATTTTACCTGTCCATAAAGAGAAAAAGCAGATTGATTAATTATTCTATAACGATAGCCTAAAGCAATTTCATTAGTGCTGTAGTTAAAATCATCAGCATCAAAAGTGTGACGACCTTGTAAAAAACCAGAATGACGAGATAGTGTACTGGCTTCAAAGAATTCTAATTCGCCACCAATAAGCATCACTTTTGTGTTTTCGGGATTATCAACAAACGGATTGTTAGTTAGACCACCAAAAACACCAAGTCTTAGACCCAGTTTTCTTGTTTTCACCACAGAAGTGTAGTTAGAATCTGCAGAAATATTATAAGTGTTTATAAATGCCTTAAGATCGTAAAGGGTAAATTTAAGCTTATCTGTTGCCATACCGTTGGTAAGATGACTTAGTGTTGTTTTATATTCTTCTAGATAGGTTTTATTGTCTTTGGTGTTTTTTAATTCTGTAATTTCGTCATTTTCTGTTTTTACAAAATAACGATAGTTGCCACTATCACTCGTCCAGAGTAGATCTAATGAACCTTCTGCTTCCATTTTTAAATTAAGAGATTCTCCGTTAAGGGTGTAGTTTTCTTGCCCATAATTAACATGGAAAGTTAAAAACAGCAGACTAAATAAAAGTAGTTTTTTCATTTGTAGTAAGGAGTTGATTCAAGTAAAGCTACCAAAAATTTTGATTGAATTACTATTTTTTCGATGTTCTACCTTTCCAATGGTAAGACTTAAAGAAAGATAAGAAAGCAATGTAGACACTAAAAACAGGATATATAAGACTAGAAAACAAATAGGAAAGCAGCAGATTTTCTTGTTTAAAAAAGCGAGCTGTTTTAAATAATAATAAAAAGTCGATACTAAATTTAATAACAAATAAGGCTAAGGCAATTTTAAGTGAAATGAAATGCATTAAAACAGCAGGAATAAAAACAAGACTCATCAAATTTCCGAGTAAAACAATGAGGCCAACGACTTTAGCAAACCACTGCGTGAGATGACTTGTTTTTGAAGCCCAGCGTAAACGTTGTTGAATGAGGTGGTCAATATTTTGTGCAGCGTTTGTAGTAACAATAGCGTTGGTGGATTTTAAATAGGATACTTTTTTAGGATTGAGCTTTAAAAACTTTTCGAGAAGAAATACATCATCTCCACTAGCAACTGTATCATTACCTTTAAAACCGTTTACGGAAATAAATTCAGATTTACGATAGGCGAAATTTGCACCATTACACATAAATGGTTTTTTAATACCAAAACCACCAATTGTTGCACCTTGTAAACTTAAAAAGTCTAAGGATTGAAATCGATTAAAAAAAGAGGTTTTACCATGATAAGTAACAGGTGCAACCATGCAGTTTGGATCGTTAATTTGAACGAATTCATCAAATACATCTAGCCAATATTTAGGTAAAACACAATCTGCATCTGTGGTAACAATCCAATTAAACTTTGAAATTTTAATAGCAGAAGTTATAGCTTCTTTTTTTGGTGAATTTGTAGTGCTTTTACTCTCTATAATTTTTAAATGGATGTTTTCAGCATTCTGCTTTTTAGGCAATGTCTCTAGATACTTTTCAATTATAGACACTGAGTCATCTTCAGACGCATCATTAACCAATATCACTTCAAATAAATGTTGAGGATAGTTAAGTTTAACAATAGAATCTAATAATTTAGGAAGATTTTGAGCTTCGTTTCTAAATGGAATTACAATCGAAAATTTTGTCTTTGCAGGTAAATCTTGCAGCTTAAAATCAGAGACATTATCAAATCCATAAATGAGCATACCTATAATAAATAGATATAGAATTATGGTAATAATAGCGATTAACGTTAACATTATTCTATAAGATTAGTTAGTTTAAAGTTTAATACAAAATAGCTTCCTATGATACTCGGAATTACAAAATTAAGCAGCCACATTGTCGTTGTGATGCTTAAAATAGTGAGTTCGCTTATATGAAGATAATCAAATAAAAACACGGCAATACTTCCTTTTACAACAACATCAAAAATCGAAATCGTTGGCACAATAGAGGCTAATACATACATGCTTGTAATTGCCATCATCGCATTGGCGTAACTGATATCAACACCAAAAGCAATTAATAAATAATAAAACTGAAATGAAAATATAAGATATCTAATAAAAGATAGAGCAAGGTTTAAGCTATGTGTTTTTATAGATATTGATTTTATAAAAGTAAGAATTGCGGTAAATGAAACCCCTTTTATTTTAAATCGCTTTTGCTTCACACCAAATAAAACCAGTAAGCCGATGATTAAAATAATACTTGCAAATCTTGTTACTTTATAGAAATTGATGTCAATAGAATATGCATTCAAAAAGAAAAATAAACCAACAAGACCAAAAAGTGTGGTTACAGTCATTTGAGCCATATTCCCTAAAAGATTTAACAATACAATTTTAGTTCTTAATTTCTTAGTGAAATAAATCGCTTTTGCTCCATAATCACCAATACGGTTTGGAGTAATTAAGGAAGCAGTTAAGCCTCCTAAACTTTGCTCTAAAGCAGATATAAAGGAAATGTGTTTTAGGGTGCCAACCAAATGTTGCCATTTTAAGATTTCGAAAAACCAATTAAAAAAGCTTAATAGGATTAAAATACTGATGTTTTTAGTTGAAAAAACATTGTTTTCGTTTAAAAATGATAGAAATGTGCTAAATTCTAAACTTTCATTTTTGGTGATTTTTGAGTAAATAAAATAAAATGCACCAACTACAATACTCAATTTAATAAGTACAAAGAAGAATTGTTTAGTTTTGTATGGCACATAGGAACTCATATTACAAATAAAACCAAAAACTTAGAGATGGAACACAATTTTAAACAATACCTTTTCTTTTTTAGTCTTGTTTTTATCACTTTTAAAAGCGAAGCACAATTTAAGGATACCGCCAAATGGAAAGCGCTTTTTGCAGTTGGTGTAAATTACCCAACAACCGATGGTTTTGTAAAAGGCTCTTATGCGCAATCCGTAAATTTCCCAACGGTTAATTTAGGGATTCAACACATGCTAACACGTCAATACGGAGTAAAATTAGATTATGGTTTTAATCGTTTTAAAAACCATAAGGATACACCAGATTTTAAGATAAACTACTCAAGAGTTAATGTGCAATTTGTGTATGATCCTACAGAGTATCTTACGTTTTTACCCATGAGATTAAGAACAGTTGCACATGCAGGACCTGGTTTGGCTTTTGTAAAACCATTAGGGGTTTTACGAGATAATAAACAGACCTACTTAAATATTAATGCAGGATTAGAATTACATTATGCCATTAATGAAAAGGTTGCCATTTTTACTGATATTGCTTATTTGTACGGAGTTACTTCATTAGATGATTATAATCCTGCATTGAGCGGTTTGGGAGCATTTAATGGCAGTGTTTTTAACCTTACCTTTGGCTTGGCAGTTTCATTAAGCGGTTGTCAGTTTTGCGATTAAAAACATGAGTAAAGAAAAAATTATTTTAGGTATTGATCCAGGTACAACGATTATGGGTTTTGGACTGATAAAAGTTGTCGGTAAAAAAATGGAATTTTTACAACTGAATGAGCTCATGCTAAAAAAGTATGACGATCATTATCTAAAACTTAAACTCATTTTTGAGCGTACGGTAGAACTCATAGATACGTATCATCCAGATGAAATAGCCATTGAAGCTCCTTTCTTTGGTAAAAACGTACAGAGTATGTTAAAATTGGGAAGAGCACAAGGTGTTGCCATGGCAGCAGGTTTGTCTCGCGAAGTGCCAATTACAGAGTACGCTCCCAAAAAAATAAAGATGGCAATTACCGGAAACGGAAATGCCAGTAAAGAGCAAGTCGCCAAAATGTTGCAAAGCATGTTGGGTCTTAAAACGATACCTAAAAACTTAGATTCTATGGATGGTTTGGCAGCAGCAGTTTGTCATTTTTACAACCAAGGCAGAGTTGAAGTTGGAAAGAGTTATTCTGGTTGGGGAGCTTTTGTGAAGCAGAATCAGGACAGGGTTAAAAAGTAAATGCTATCAATAACAGTATTCAAAAAAACAGAAAATGAAACTGATAATTTCACTTTTTATATTTATTCAATCCTTTTTTGTTTTTAGTCAAGGACAAGTAGAAGCCAATGATATTGCACATCAAAATTGGTATCAATCCCAGAAAATAAAAGATTCATTAGTTGTAGAATTAATTAAGATTAACCAAAACGATTCCACTTTTATTGCAACCTTTAAAGTTTCAGAAAAACTTTGGGATAGTTTTGTTGAAGAACAGTTTAAACTCAAATTTCCAGAGTATGAATCTTGGGAAACAAGACGAGAAATTTATGGAAGCCAGTTTGATATGCTGAATTATCAGTTTATGAAATTGTATTGCGATTTAAGGATTGCTACTTTATATGATTTATTTGAAGAATAGTAAATATCAATTTGAATACTAAAAACTAAATGGCAGGCATCTACATTCACATACCATTCTGTAAACAAGCTTGTCACTATTGTGATTTTCATTTTTCAACCTCATTAAAGAAAAAAGATGAACTCGTAAACGCATTAACGAAAGAGTTAGAACTTAGAAAAGACGAATTTAATAATACAACTGTTGAAACTATTTATTTTGGAGGTGGAACTCCTTCTTTGTTGTCTAATGATGAATTACAATTTATAATAGATGCGGTTTATAAAAATTATAAGGTTTCAGAAAACCCAGAAATTACTCTTGAAGCGAATCCTGATGATTTATCTAAAGATCGAATAATCGAATTATCCAAAAGCAGAATCAATCGTTTGTCTATTGGTATTCAATCTTTCTTTGAAGATGATTTAAAACTCATGAATCGTGCACACAATGCCAACGAAGCAAAAACCTGTTTAGAAGAGGCAACTAAGCATTTCGATAATATTTCTTTAGATTTAATTTACGGTATTCCCGGAGCATCAAATGAGCAATGGTTAAAGAATATTGAAATGGCTTTGAGTTTTAATGTCCCTCATGTTTCGAGTTACGCTTTAACTGTTGAGCCTAAAACAGCTTTAGCATCCTTTATAAAAAAAGGAGTTATTGAAGATGTTGATGATGAGCAAGCACATGAGCAATTTCATGTATTGAAAGAGAAATTAGAAGCTTCTGGTTTTGTACATTATGAACTTTCTAATTTTGGAAAAGATGGTTATTTTAGTAAAAACAATTCGGCATATTGGCAAGGTAAATCCTATTTAGGTATTGGGCCTTCTGCACATTCTTTTAATGGAAAGCAACGTGGTTGGAATGTAAAAAATAATTCAAAATATATTAATGCTATAGCACAAAATGAATTACCGATAGAAATTGAAACCTTAACACAAACCGATCAGTACAATGAATATATAATGACAGGTTTGCGCACCATTTGGGGAGTGTCAATTAAAAAAGTAGAAGAAAACTTTGGCATAGTTTTTAAAGATTACTTAATTGAGCAATCAGAAGTTTTTATAAATCAACAATTATTGTATATTGATAAGGCGCATTTACGGGTCACAAAAAAAGGACAATTTTTATGTGATGGTATTGCCAGTGAATTATTTAAAATCAATTAAACGTGTTAACAACCATACAATACAATTCTAGAAAATTACAAATAGATTTATCTCAACCATTAGATATTTCAATTCCTATAACCGGAAAGGATTCTAATGTTAATGCTTGGTATTTGGGGCCTCCTAAGATAGTGCCAGAAACTATAGACGGAGAAACCATAAGTGTAGAACAAGGAGCGGTTGTAAATTTTAATACCATTACATTTAATCCACATTCGCATGGTACACATACCGAAACGGTTGGTCATATTACTGAAAAAGTATACTCTATAAACAAATGTTTAACTCAGTTTTTCTTTTTAGCTGAAGTGGTAACCGTTGCACCAGAAAAATTGGGAGACGATTATGTGATTTCTAGAAAGCAATTACAGTTTGCTTTAGGAAATAAAAAACGTGATGCTATAGTAATTAGAACCATGCCAAATACGCGTGAGAAATTTTCGAGACAATACTCAAATACCAATCCGACATATTTATTAGAAGATGCAGCAGAATATCTTAAATCTAAAGATGTTAAGCATTTATTAATCGATTTGCCAAGTGTAGACAAAGAACAAGATGAAGGAGAACTTTTGGCTCATAATGCTTTTTGGAACACCAAAGGGAAATTACGATTAGATGCTACAATTACTGAATTTATCTATGTGTCTAATAAAATTAAAGATGGTATTTATATGCTTAATCTTCAAATTGCACCTTTTGAAAATGATGCAAGTCCGAGTAAACCAATTCTGTACAGGGTAATTGAATAGATGACGAACTATTAAATCCTTTTTTTGAAAGTATTTAAATAGTGAAATGTGACAACAATCAGTCCTCGGTGTCACATTAAAAACACAAGTAGAAATTAAAGAATTAAAATGGAAACCTTTTTTATAATCATCATAAGTATTCTTGTCACTTTAGGTTTAGTGACAATTTATAAACAATGGAAGACAAAAAAAGTCACTAATGAACAATCCATCCTAATATTAGACAAAATAAAACGGGTTTGTAAATTTGTTACCGTTGAAGGTGATTTTGCAGAGATCTATCATTATGAAGACGTAAAAGAAAAGTTCTTAAAATTAATTTCTAGTCGAAAAAAAGCCTTAGTTGTTATTAACGCCAAAGCACATGTTGGCTTCGATTTGGGCAAAGTACAAATGTCTTCAAATGCTAAAACAAAAACAGTTAATCTAACGCATTTTCCACAGCCAGAAGTGCTATCTATTGAAAGCAATATCAATTATTATGATAAGCGAGATGGTATGTTTAATAAGTTTGAAGCAGCCGATTTAACGGAGTTACAAACTAGAGCTAAAACGCATATTATGGAAAAAATTCCAGAAAGTGGCTTGTATAATATCGCAAAACAAGAAGCTTTAGAAGCCATTCATCTTATTGAAAATTTAGTGGAAACTATTGGTTGGAAATTAGATTATTCAGCTTTAAAAATTGAAGGAGAAGAAGAAAAGAAATTGTTGAAGTAGGAGTTTGTCAATCCTTAAACTTATTTAAGATCTATTTTAAACGATGGGAGAGCAAAATGCTCGCTTTCTAATAAATTACTATGAATATAGAGGACTACAGAAATTATTGTCTAAGCAAAAAAGAAGTCACCGAACATTTTCCTTTTGATGAAGATACCCTTGTGTTTAAAGTTTTGGGAAAGATGTTTGCTTTATCCTCATTAAAAAGATGGGAAAATGGAGAAGCGTTTGTGAATTTAAAATGCGATCCAGAGTATGCTCAAGAACTGAGAGCCGAATACGAAAGTGTAAAGCCTGGTTATCACATGCATAAAAAACTTTGGAATAGTGTGTATATCAACTCAGGAGAACTATCACCAGAGCTTATAAGGAAATTGATAGATCATTCTTACGATATGGTTGTAAAAGGTTTACCTAAAAAGCTGAGAGATAGCATTTAGAATATATGTAAATTCTAATTAAAGACGCTTTTGCTCTAGTCGTCGTTCCAAAACGTTTACTCATCGAAAAAGCCCTTTTTTACTAATAATAGCCTTTAGTTTTGCGGTATAATTAATTAATATAACCCCAAGATAATGAGTACATTATTTATATACACCGTATTTTTACTAGGCCACCTAAGTGTTTATTTTTATTTCAAGAACAGTCTAACTTTATGTTCTAATGTTGTAGAAAACACTAATAGAATTAGTTCTCAGTTTCCGTCATTAGAAGCTCATAATTCACAAAAAGTAATTAGTAGTATTGAGAGTAATAAAAAGATGTTATTGCAAAAAAGCCTAAGACAGTTAGAGTTTATAAATGAATTTGAAATGTACTTAGATGAAAAATCACTTAATAATTTTTCAATTGAGTTTCTACAAGAATTTGAGCAAATAAAAATTGAAGCACAGCTTTCTACATTAAAAGTTACGGGACAGTTAAATAACGGGTTAAAATTGGCGGCATAAGGTTGCTAGTCCGTTTAACCATTCGTCGACACTTATCTACTATCCGTCGACACTAAATTACAATTAGCCGAATTAAAAAATTGTTGTTCTATAATTCAACTAATTTGGCTCGATAAACACAAAGCAGCTATTAATGAAAACCCTAAACATTTTACTGATAGAAGACGATATGATTGAAGTTATGAAGTTAAATAGAACAATTTCTTCATTAAAACTTAATCATAAAATCATCGAAGCTAATAATGGAGAGGATGCACTTAAAATTTTAGAACAAAAAGACGTGCTTCCCGATATTATTTTATTAGATTTAAACATGCCAAAAATTAATGGTATAGAATTCTTAGGGATTTTAAAAAATGATGACACCCTAAAATATATTCCAACCATTATTTTAACAACTTCAAATAATCAAAAAGATTTGTTAGAATGTTACAAGATTGGTGTTGCTGGTTACGTTTTAAAACCTTTAAAGTATGAGGATTATGTAGCTAAAATAGAAAAATTATTGGCTTATTGGAGCATTAACGAATTAATAAAAGCATAATGAAAGGAATTGTTTTTACAGAGTTTTTAGAACTCGTTGAAGATAAATTTGGTTTAGAAATGGTTGATAGAATCATTTCGAGTTCAGAGTTAGCATCCGATGGTATTTATACTTCTGTCGGTACCTATAGCTTTTCTGAAATGCTACAATTACTTCAACATTTAAGTGAAAACACAGGTATTTCTATTGATAATTTATTGTTAGTATATGCTGAACATTTTTTTAGTGTTATAGAAAAAAGTTACCCAGGACTTTTAGCAACTTATAAAGATCCTATTGAAATGATTTCGTCAATTGAAAATCATATTCATGTAGAGGTTAGAAAAATCTATCCAGATGCAGAATTGCCAACCTTTGAGGTGATTGAAAAAACCAAAGATCATCTCGTAATGGATTACACATCTAGCAGAGCAATGCATCACTTTGGACTTGGATTAATGAATAAAACATTCGAACATTTTAATTCTACAGCAACTATAGAATTAGAAAAAATAAAAGAGGACGGTACTCAGGTAAGATTCGTAATTAATAGAAATTAATGAGTCAAGAACAAGTTGAAATACTACAACGTGCTCTAACAAGAGAAAAAAATGCCCGAAAAGCTGCTGAAAAAATTCTTGAAGAAAAATCAAGAGAACTCTACTTCACTTCCCAAAAACTTGAAAATTTATTAGACGAGAAATCATCAGAATTACAAGGTGTCTTTGAAAACATAGTAGATGCTTATGTGGTTATAGATCTTAACGGAAATATTTTAAAGTTTAATGAAGCGGCTACAAAATTATTTGGTTATGATATTGACCGAGAAGAAGTTAAAATAGCGAAACTTATTTATAAAGATGATTTTCAATATGCTGTAGACTGTTTCAATAATTTGCAAACTACTGGCTTTTTTAAGGATTATGAAACGAGAGTTTACACAAAATCTAAAGAAGTAAAATGGGTACATGTCAATGGTAGTGTTGTTTTTGATAAGAACAATAAACCAATTGCAGCGCAAGGTATTGTTAGAGATATTACAGAAGAAAGAGCATCGGCAGAAAGGTTAATAGAATCAGAAAATAGACTGTCTACATTAATTTTAAATTTAGACAGTGGTATTGTTTTAGAAGATGAAAACAGAAATATTGTTTTAACCAACAATAAGTTTTGTGAACTTTTTAAAATTAATGCTCAACCTGCTGATTTGCATGGTAAGGATTGTGTAACATCAGCAGAACAGAATAAAGTTTTATTTAAAGATCCGGAAGGATTCTTAAAACGAATGAGTGAAATTGATGACGCAAAAGAATTAGTCATTGGAGATGAACTTGAAATGATTGATGGTACAATTTTAGAGCGTAATTACATGCCTATTACTATTGGCGAAAAGTCTAAAGGTTTTCTATGGACCTTTACAGATGTAACTTTAAAACGTACGTATCGTAAAAGTTTAGAGGCTCAAAAACAGAAATATTACAGCATTATAGCCAATATGCATTTAGGTTTGGTAGAGGTTAATACTAATGACGAAATCTTAATGATTAACCAAAGCTTCTCAGAAATGTCTGGTTACTCTGAAGAAGAATTATTAGGCAAACGTGGTGGAGAAATTTTTCCTGTAGAAGGTGGTTCTGAAATTATTTCTATTGAAAACGAGAAACGAAAAAAGGGTGAGTCTAATTCATACGAAATTAAAGTAAATACCAAGCAAGGAGATATTAGATATTGGCTTATTAGTGGAGCACCAAACTACGATATTAATGGTAATGTTGTTGGGTCTATTGGTGTACATTTAGATATTACAGAATTAAAAGCTTTAGAACTTCAAAAAGAAAAATTACTTCTAAAATTAGAGAAAAGTAATGATGAATTGCAAGAATATGCACATATCGTTTCTCACGATTTAAAATCGCCATTACGCAGTATAGATGCCCTAGTCAGTTGGTTAAAAGAGGACAATAAAGGAATATTAGATGAGACAAGTCTTAAAAACTTTGGACTTATTGAAGCTACACTCGAAAAAATGGAGCAACTTATCTCTGATGTGTTAGAATACTCAAGTGTAGGAACAGATACCAATTTAAAAGCTGAGGTAGACCTAAATAAAATGTTTAGCGACCTAACAACTATTCTTTATATTCCTGAGCACATTACAGTTAAAGCATTAAATCAATTACCTGTTATTACTGGTGATGCAACTAAATTGCAGCAGTTGTTTCAGAATTTAATTAGCAACGCTGTAAAGTTTATTGATAAAGAAGTTGGCCTAGTTATCATTGATTTTGAAGATTTAAAAAGTCATTACAAATTCTCAATAAAAGATAATGGAATAGGTATAGATAAGCAGTTCCATGATAAAATATTTAAAATATTTCACGCTTTAAATAAAAGCAAAGATTCTACAGGCATTGGATTATCGATAGTTAAGAAAATTGTCGATTTACATGAAGGTCAAATTTGGTTAGAAAGTGAGCCAAACGTAGGTACAACATTCTATTTTACCCTTAAAAAATAATAATGAAAACAGTACAATTAGTAAAGCACCAAAATAAAGATTGGGCTTTTGTTGGTGAAAATCAAAAGTTAATAAAACCCTTAGTTTTAGTTTTTGGTAATAGACTTTTATTAGAAAATCCATCTATTTACCAAGAAATACAAGGACTGTTTCCAGATGGCGAAATTGTTTTTGGTTCTGCATGTGCTGAAATTTCTTCGAGAACTGTGAATGAAAATAGCATTACTATAACTGCTATGGAATTTGAGAAAAGTGAATTTGTAATTAAAACGAGTAATGTTTTAAATACCGATTTAGATAGTTTTAAAACAGGAAATGATCTTATTAAACAATTCCCGAAAGAAGGCTTAAAATATGTATTTGTAGTCTCAGAAGGTAGCTTTATCAATGGTAGTCAGCTTACTCAAGGTATGAGCACGTTTAATAACGGAAATTTGTTAATCACAGGAGGATTATGTGGTGACGATACACGTTTTGAGAAAACATTAGCATCTTATAACGAAAATCCAAAAGAAGGAGAAATAGTGGCTATTGGTTTTTATGGAGAAACTTTAGAAATTACGTTTTCAATTCATGGTGGCTGGACGCCTTTTGGTCCAGAGCGTACCGTTACAAAATCAGAAGGAAATACACTCTATGAGTTAGATGGTTTACCAGCTTTAGATTTATACAAAACCTATTTAGGGGAAAAAGCAAAAGATTTACCTGGAGCTGCATTATTGTATCCTTTAAATGTGAAATCTGAAGATGAAGAACAATCCATAGTACGATCTATTCTAAATATAAATGAAGAAGATCACTCGGTTATTTTAGCTGGTGATATTAAGCAAAATTCTAAAGTGCAATTGATGATGACCAACGTCGATAACATTGCAAACGCATCAGAACGTGCAGCAAAACAAGCTTTAGAGTTTAGGCAAAACAAGCCAGAAGTGGCATTGTTAATCAGTTGTATTGGTAGAAAATTAGTGCTAGATCAGCGTGTAGAAGAAGAGATTGATGAAGTCATAGAAATTCTTGGTGAGGGTACAACCGTAAGTGGATTTTATTCCTACGGAGAAATAGCACCATTCCATGGAGAAATGGCATGTCAGTTGCACAACCAAACAATGACCATAACATTAATCAGTGAATAATGAATTCATTACTTAAACGTCAACTGCGTAAGTATTTAAGTGAAGAATTAAAATCTAGCGAAGAATTAAAAACGTTTCTTGCCGCTATAGATAGCTCGTACAATAATTTTGACGAGCAATCCGCAATGATTCAAAGAGCTATGTCCATTAGCTCAGATGAGTTATATAGTGCCAATAGAAAATTACAAGAAGAAGCAAAAGAACAAAAAGAATTAATTGATAAATTAAAAGACGTTATCAATACGCTTAAGTTTTATAACTTAAAAGAAGATGAAAAAGCGGATGCTGTTGAATTAAAAAGTACAGATTTAGTTGATTTTATTGATAATCAAACCAAAGAGATTATTGAAATGAATAAGCAAAAAGAATCGCTTTTAAACGAATTGGCACATCAAAACCAGGAGCTTAGCGATTATGCGCATATGGTCTCTCACGATTTAAAATCGCCACTTAGAAGTATAGATACATTAACGGCTTGGTTAAAAGAGGACTACAAAGATGCTTTTGATGCTAATGGTGAAAAAACATTAAGCCTTATAAGAACTAATGTAGAGAAAATGGATACCTTAATTAATGGTATTTTAGAGTATTCTACAATTGGTAAGAATCAGATAGAT
Source organism: Winogradskyella eximia (assembly GCF_003386165.1). Taxonomy (GTDB): domain Bacteria; phylum Bacteroidota; class Bacteroidia; order Flavobacteriales; family Flavobacteriaceae; genus Winogradskyella; species Winogradskyella eximia. The sequence continues at coordinate 560,927 of NZ_QRDV01000001.1, forward strand.
GTTTACGATGTAAACTTGAATAATCTCATTAATAATATTGTGAGTATCTTACAAGTGCCTGAAAATATTAGTGTTATCAAAACTGATTTGCCTATAATTAGAGGTGATAAATACAGATTACAACAGTTGTTTCAAAATCTTATTGGCAATGCCATTGCTTATAATGACAAAGCCCAAGGTAAAATAGAAATCGGATTTACGGATAAGAATATTTTTTGGGAATTTTACGTTAAAGATAACGGAAAAGGTATTGAAGATGTATACTTCGAAAAAATATTTAAAACCTTTGAAAAGCTAGAAAATAATGGAGAATCAACAGGTATTGGTTTATCTATAGTTAAGAAAATAGTAAATTTATACGGTGGAACAATTTGGTTAACTTCAAAACCAAATGAAGGCACAACATTTTATTTTACATTAAAAAAACAACCCAATGGAACAGCCTAATTTATCTTATATTAATAGTATGTCTGGTGGTGACAAAGCTTTTGAACAAAAGTTAATAGACATCATAAAAACAGAGTTTCCAGAAGAAAAAGAGGTGTATTTTACCAATGTTAAAGCTAATAACTATAAACTTACAGCAGAGAACGTTCATAAACTTAAACATAAAATTAGTATTTTAGGCCTCGAGAAAAGTTATGAGACTGCAGTAGCATTCGAAAATAATTTGCTAGAGGGAAGTACTGAACTTCAAGATGAATTCGAATCTATACTAACGATCATGACTAATTATTTACAACAGCTATAATTAGGATGACATGAATTGTATTATTATTGATGATGAAGCAACAGCAAGAGCAATCATAGGCCAGCTATGTTCGCAAGTCAGTAGCTTAAATGTATTAGAGGATTTTCCAAATGCAATGCAAGCCATAAAATATTTAAATCAGAATGATATTGATTTAATATTTTTAGACATACACATGCCAGATTTTACAGGATTTGATTTTATAGACACCATTAAAAATCCACCAAAAATTATCCTTACAACATCAGATCCTAATTTTGCTATTCAAGCATTTGGGTATGACTGTATTGTAGATTACTTAGTAAAGCCTATTACACCAGAACGCTTTAAAAAAGCTATTGATAAAGCAGAGGCCATAAAGTCAGTGGTAACAGAAACTAAGGCTTCTAGCCAAGTAGAAACAAGTTCTGGTAATGATTTGTATGTTAATATTGATAGACGATTAATTAAAATAGACATTCCAAGTATCTATTTAGTTGAAGCTAAAGGTGATTACATTCAAGTAAAAACGGATGATAAAAACTATACAGTTCATTCTACACTAAAGAAAATTGAAGATAAGCTTCCAGACGATTTATTTCTAAAAATTCATCGTTCATATATTATCAACGTCGATAAAATTATTGATATCGAAGATAATAGCGTGCTTATTAAAAAAGATGTGATTCCGGTAAGTCGTTCTAATAGACCTGAGTTGATGAAGCGCCTCAACTTACTTTAAGTATTTAACATTTTACAATATCAGTTTTAATAATTTGTTTTTCTTTTTTAAAGATAAATTTACCTCATTGAATTAACATAATTCAGAAGGGTTTACGACATCTATTATTTAGAAAAAAACCATGCGTCGATAGTTTACTGCTGTCCGTCGTTCCAAACTTATTATCTAACGAAAAAAGAAAATTTTAAGTTATAATAGCATGTAAATTTGCACTGTAAGACATGAAGGGGGAAACTCATGGATTAGTAATAAAGTGAAAGGCAAAAGAGAAATCTTTTGCCTTTTTTATTTGTAATAATACTGTGTAAATAGCTTGTCTTTAGTTAAATGCCATTCGTCGATACTTCTGAATGGTCTAATCGAATTTTAAAAAAATGAAGCGTTGATTCAAATAATTTTGTCTTGAAATTAATAACAACCCTCATGAAAAAATTATCTCAAGTAGTAGTCATTTTAGTATTAAGCATATCATTATTTTCTTGTTCAGTAGAAGATGATCTTTCAATTCCGGAAGCTTATAATTCAGAAAATATTATAGTGGAATACAATTCAATAGACTATGAAATTTTAGAGTTGATTAATGTTTATAGAACAACATTAAACCTAGAACCACTTGGTATATTAAACGAAGCTTCAAAAGAAGCCATTGCTCATAATCAATATATGATAAATACAGGAGCCGTAAGTCATGATTATTTCTACGCAAGATCTCAAAATCTAGTGGAAGCTGTAGAAGCAAAAAAGGTTTTAGAAAATGTTGGTTATGGTTTCTCTAATGCAGAATCTGTAGTTAATGCTTGGATAAATAGTGACAGTCATAGAGAAAATATAGAAGATTCTAATGTTACCGATTTCGGAATTTCAACTACTAAAGATGAAAACGGAAAATATTATTTCACAAACATATTTGTTAAACTGTAGAGAACTATTAGTAACCGTAGGTAATGATTTAATAATATCCCTTTAATTGATTACTGAATAACCCTTAATTATGATCTATAGTGTGAGGCAAAAGAGAAATCTTTTGCCTTTTTTTTATTTGTAAATAGATCACATAAAATACGGCAAAAACCATTCGTCGATAGTAATTGGTTAACTAACGTTGTATCGATGGAGTCAATCGAATATTCAATTTTAAGGTCTGATTATCAGGTAAATTTGTATCAGAATCTAATAAGAAACAGAAGATGAATACACTTTACACTTTAAAAAATCAATTACTATTGGTGGCTTTTACGCTATTTAGTTTAAGTAGTCAAGCACAAGATGTGCCATTTAATTGCGATTTTAATGCCTACTTATTTCAGTACAACGATGTGTATGCTATTGATTTAGCTTCTGGTAATTCTTATCAGGTTGCAGCAGATGTAACACCTGGAAGTATAAACGCTACAGCTTACAATCCTGCAGATGGTTTTATTTGGGGTTCATTAAGCACACCAGCAAAATCAATTGTTAGAATTGGAAAAGACTTTAGCACCACAACGTTTTACGTAGATGAGTTACCAACAAACGGTCGCTATGTAGGTGATGTAAGTTCTGAGGGTATTTATTATCTCAAAGCTGGTGGTACAACATACTACAAAATAGATTTAAACCCAGATTCTGATAATTATACGCAACACCAAGCCACTGAGAATTTATCTCAAAACATTAGTATTCACGATTGGGCTTTTAATGCAGTAGATAACCAAATTTATGCTGTTGAAAAAAGCACCAATATTTTATATCGTATCAATCCAGATAATGGAGTTGTAACAACCTTAGGTGAAGTTCCAGTGATATCTGGTTTAAGTTACACATATGGAGCTGTTTATTTTGATAATGAAGGTCGATTTTATATCTCAGCAAATCAAACAGGAACTATATATGTGATTCAAAATGTTCAAGATATTAATGATGTAAGCGATATAGATTCTAATTTATTTGCTTTTGGACCATCTAGTGCGAGTAATGACGGAGCACGTTGCCCAACAGCACCAGTGTTACAAGAAATTTGTGATAATGGAATTGACGATGATGGTGACGGACTTATAGATTGTGAAGATCCTTCTTGTTCAGGATTTGGAATGTGTGATGTTATTGTAGCACCAACATCGAGTTCTAATGCAGGTGGATTAGAAAGTAACAATAGATTATCTGAGCAGATTAATGCACGTAATTTTAAAAGAGCAAAAGCAGGTTATAAATTTGATGCTACAGTAGCGCCAAAAGCGGTAAAAGGATTCAACTACGCAAGTAGAAGTGCTAATTCAAATTTTACATTACAAGATTTTGTGCCGCTTGAATCTATAAATGAAGATGAAGCTGTAGAAGCGTCACCTTCAGATTTAATAGGCATTACTAATGCTACTGAAATCTATGCTGTAGATTACCTAAAAAACAATAGTGCTGTTGCTTCAGTTTTGGCTTTAAAAACTGAAAATGGAGTATACGAACATACCAAATACATTTGCGATCGTTTGTTAGGCGCTGAGCTCATCTCAGTATCTACTATAGATATTAACGACCAACAATTTATAAAATCGATAATTAAAAATGAAGATGGTACGTATGAGTTTGTATTAAGTTTATCTGCAAAAGTGGTAAATAACGACGCTAACTTTGCGATAGAGAGTCATTGGAATTTAGATCAGTATGAAGAAAATGTTACTTTTTATAACTTCCAGATTTGGTCTAATACTATAGATGATTTGTACATCTTAGGACAAGAAGTTTTAAACTTATTAAATATTGAAAAGCCAATTGTGAGTTATAACAACTCTACACCTCCTACCGTTTTTGTTAGAAAAGGAGCTTATACTAATGGTGGATTAGATCTACAGATTATAAATTCTAATGCAACAGAAACCATTTATTTAGATGCAGGTTATAGAACTACAGAAACCGAAGCCTTCGGAAATCTTAATTCTACAATTAACCTAAACGGAAACTACATTACCAATGTTAGAGTAGACACAGGAAATCTTTTTGATATTGGTTTTAGAATTGGTGATGGTATCGCAACACCAGACGATTTATTTATGTCAGATGGTCCATGGGGAATTGATGCTTCACGTGACGGAACTGACGTTAGTATGTATGAAGTGACTTCAAACACTTTTGATTTTGAAACGACAGATTTCCCAATAGAGCGTAACGTAGAATTAAGAGCAATAACGAACAGTTATGTGGATGCTTATAGAGCATTAACACCAAGATTTAAGGCTGTAGATGTTACAGATTACAATAGTTTTCAATTCACTGCAAAAGGTACAGGGAATTTAGAAATCACATTTGTAAAAGAAAGCATTACTAACTGGGAAGATCAGTATAAAACGACGATTCCATTAACAAATACATGGCAAGAATTTTCTATAGACATTGCAGATTTACAAAATAATACAACCAATACTGCAGAATTAAATGATGTAGTAACAATAGTATTCACTATGGTGGCTGAGAATGGAATATCTACTTCTAAGGTAATGAATATTAATCAACTACGATTCTCGCAGTCGAGCTCATTGTCCGTGGGTGATTTTGAAAATGAAGCAACAAAAGTGTCTGTCTACCCAAATCCAATGACAACACAAGCCACAATAAACTTCAGTGTAAACCAAAGCGAAACGATACAATTTGTAATGTATGATCAGTTAGGAAAGCAAGTACAACATAGAACATATAATGCTGTAACAGGTAAAAACAGCATCACCATAAACAGAGAGAACTTAAGCTCAGGCTTATATTTCTGTAAAATCGTTAGTAACCAGTATGAGTTTAAACCCTTAAAACTGATTATTAATTAAACCCTAAATTAATTCCTTATAGTAATAGGCAAAAGCGAAAGCTTTTGCCTATTCTTGTTTGTTATGGTTTTGTGTATTGAAAATCATTATCAAAAAAAATAGATACATTTCTTATAAAAATGAAACTGAAATTAAACCTTTTAAAATTTAATAAGTCTAATAGACTTATAGATTTAAACTGTGCAAAAAACTAAAGTTTTAAAGCAAAAAATACATCAGCAATTTTACATACTTCTAATAGTATGTTTTTGTTTTAGTTGTAAAAATGACAAAAAAGAGACAACAGAATTAAGTAACATTAATAAAACTATTGATGTCTACGATTTTGAAACTATAGAACCTCTTTTATATACAGACACCGATAAAACTTATATTGTTAACTTTTGGGCAATGTGGTGTGCGCCATGTGTTAAAGAGTTACCTTATATTGAGGCTTATGCTAAAAAGCATCCAGAGGACGAAATCCTTTTGGTAAGTATGGATTTTCCAAAAGAAATTGAAACCAAGTTAAAACCATTTTTAAAACAAAACGGCATAACATCTAAAGTCGTTTTATTAGATGATCCAGACTCAAATACTTGGATAGATAAAATAGATCCAAATTGGTCTGGAGCCATTCCTTTTACAATCATATTTAATAATAAAGAACGCGCTTTTTATGAGCGTTCATTTGAGAATTTAGAAGATTTAGAGAACCAAGTAAATAAAACCATTAAAAAATAAATTAAAATGAAAAGAGTAAGAATAGCATTATCTATGATTGCATTGTCAGCAGTTGTATTAGTAGGATGTAAAGACAAAGGGAATAATCAAGATACAGCTATAGGGCAAGAAAATCATAAACATGGACCAGAAGGTAAGCATCATGAAGGTGATCGTAAAGGTCCTCCACATGGAGGAGACAGAAAGGGACCACCAAAAGGAGGAAGTCCAGAACAAACAAAAACCTTAGAAGAAATTGGAGGTTATAAAATTGGAGAAGTAGCTACCGATTTTAATCTTAAAAATGTTGATGGTTCTATGGTGTCTTTAGCTAGTATAGAAAATGCTAAAGGGTACATTGTAACATTTACATGTAATGAATGTCCTTTTTCAAAGTTATATGAAGACCGTTTAATTGAACTACATAATACTTATGCACCACAAGGGTATTCGGTAATTGCAATCAATCCTAATAGTCCAGAAAACGAAAAGGAAGGTTATGCAGCAATGCAAGCTAGAGCGAAAGAGAAAGGATTTCCTTTTGCTTATTTAGTAGATGAAGGACAAAAAATATATCCACAGTATGGTGCGGTTAGAACTCCTCATGTGTTTTTATTAGATAAAGAGCGCAAAGTGCAATATATTGGAGCAATTGATGATAATTCTAAATCTCCAGAAGACGTAAAAGTGAAGTATGTGGAAGAAGCTATTAAAGCATTAGAAGCAGGCGAAAAACCAAGTCCAAATTTAACTAAAGCTATAGGTTGTCCTGTAAAAGCAGCAAGAGCTTAATAAGTAAATTTGTTTAATTTAAAGTATAAAAAAACACAAGCTATTGGCTTGTGTTTTTTCTTTTATAGAAAGTTCAATCTACTTTCTAAAAATCGCCTTTTTCATAAACTGCCATTTAAAACGCAACCCAATTTCAGTAAATGTAAATCCTGAAGCTGTTGCAGAAGCAATATTACTTCGTGTACCATAAACGTTTAATAAACTACGCTCTGAGAATTTGTATCCAAAAGCACCTTGTATTCTGTATGCAGTTATTTTAGGATCGTCCTCAATATATTGATAACCAAAAGCAGCAGTAGCATTGTAAAACCATTCTTTAGGTTTCGCGGCAGCTTCATCTTTAATTAAGTTTATAAATACCTCATAGGCATTAAACTTTTCTGGACTAAAATAAACCGTTGGTAACTGATCTTTAAATGTAATATATTGGTAATTAAAACCAACCTTAACAGATGGTTTTGGTAAAATATTATAATATAATGATGTAAATAATAAGTTCCTTTTATTGCCATCATTTTGAGAGGTGTGCATCAATTGTGTAAACCAACCTAAGTTAAAGTTAGTACCTAAATTGTAATTAGCATAATAATTATTTTGCACTAATTCTCGGTCTAATAAATCGGCATTAAAACTTTCAATTTGTCTTTTGTAGCCAATATCCAAAGTTTGTAGTTTAAAAGATTTAATATTAAATGAAAGATCTGTTAAGAGTTGTGTGTAATCATCAGATTCAGCTTTAGCAGAAGTCATACCTGCAGTTCCTTTAAATGTTATACTTGGTATAAATTTATAGGATAAACCTAGAGAAAGGTTATTTGAGGTTGCACTATTATCTGTAACTGTATTATTTGTGGTTCTGTAATTGTAGTTTCCTAATAAAGCAAACTTAGTTGATAATGGAAATATCACATTGCTGTTAAATGAAAAGGCTTTGTTGTCACCATTATCAAAGGTATGTGCAGCATTAGATTCTAAAGTAGGAGCGAAACTGTTGTTTAATTGGTTAATAAAATTAGTCGCATCTTTTTGCTTGTCGTAAAATTTTAAAGTGTTCTCTGCTGAGGTGTATGCTTCATCAGTATACCCAAGCGCTTTCAATACGTTTGCTTTTCCTAGGTTACCATCAAAAGAGGTGCTATCGTTTTCTAATATCTGGTTGTAATCCGTTAAACTCTTTTTAAAATTACTCTTATAGATATTTAAAGTAGCACGTAAAGCTAATACCCAGTTTTTGTTTGGATTTTCAATAATTAAAGTGTCAATGAGATTTTTGGCAGCTTTATATTTTTTATTCCATATTAGAGCTTGCGCATAACGTTCAGTAGTTTGTTTGGAGATGTTTTTGTCTGTGTTTTCATTAAGACTATTATAAGCTTCTTTACTAATACTTAAAGCTGTCTTTTCTTTTCCATTAAGATGTTCAACTAAAGCTAAACCATTTAGAGCAATAATTTTATGCTCTGGTTGTTCTGCTAACCTATTGTACATTGCTTTTGCGCTATCTAGTTTATTCCAAATTAAGTACAAATTAGCTAAGTTTAATAAGGTGTCTTTATCGTCACCATATAACTCAAGGTTTTTAGTTAAGAGCAATTCTGCTTTATCATAATTTTGAGCTTGTTGATTTTGGTAGGCATATCCTAAATAGATGTATTTTTTAGAAACCATAGCATTTGGGTTTCCTGGTGAAACGTCTAAAGCTTTATTTACCATAATTAAAGCATCCTCATATTCTTTTAAATTAGACAGTGTGTTTGCAAAACCTAATAAAGCAGCAAAACTCTTAGGGTTTTCTGTGACTAATCCTTTATAGTAAACTTTAGCATCTTTAAAATTGCTATTCCATAATAAAGACTCTCCATAATTTAGTTTTACTTCAAAATCATTTGGATAGTCTGCAAGTAAACCTGTAAACAATACGTTTGCTTCTGCTGCCTTTCCATTCAGTCCAATGGCACGACCATAACACAAACGTGCCGTCTTATTATTAGGGTGATCTTTTAATATGGTATTAAAAAACGTTTCTGCTTGTGCATACTTTCCGGTTTCTAAATAAGTAAAACCTTCTTTCATGTCTTGAGCTGTAATACTAAAAACGATTAAGAAAAAGCTAATATTAATAAGTGATTTCAAAGTGTTCATATCTGTTTCATTTTGCTTACTGCAAGTTACGGAGCATTAGTCCTCCATTCATCTACACCAACTTACCATCCGTCGAAATAGAAAGCACATACATGGAAATACGCTTGATATTTGCGTCAGAATTAAACAAATAACCATTAAAAAATAACAAAATTATGGCACTTACAATTAAAGAACATCACGGTTTATTTTCAGTAGCAGGATCAATTAATGCAACTACTGCAAAACACTTTCAAACACATTTTGAAAATATTTTAAATGTATCTGGAGACCTCACTATAGATATTGAAAACATCAACGAAATTGATGAAGACGGAATCAATGCAATTAGAGTTTTGTATAACAATGCTTTAAACTTTGATAGAGGTTTTCTAATAATAGGAAACGTTTCACAAAGCATTTTTGAAAGCATAAGAAGTATTAAAGTTGCCGCATAATACTATACAGTAAAAATTAAAACAAAACATCATGCAATTATTAACAGCAATCAAATATAGAAAGTTAACGCCAGAACAATTATTTATGGTCAGCGTGTTGGCTGTAAACGGAGGAAACTATTTGTACAACCTAATTTTAGGTCGTCTTTTAGGGCCAACGGCTTTTGCTGATGCTGCAGTACTAATTACATTTTTATTAGTATTGTCATTTGTTGCTATGACGTTTCAGTTAGTAACGGCAAAATTCTCAGTGTTATTTGAGAACGAATTGTTTAAGAATTTTATAGCCAGAGTATACCAACAAGCTTTTGCCGTTGGAATAGGATTAGGCATTCTAATTATAGCATTCGCTTCACAATTACAAGCATTGTTTAATACATCGTCTTCAACCATGTTTATCATTTTTGGTTGTGGAGTGCCACTTTACTTTTTAATGAGTGTAAACAGAGGAGCGTTTCAAGGTAAAAAAGCTTTTAAATCTTTATCGATAACCTATCAAGGAGAAATGTTAAGTCGATTGGTGATTACCTTAGGCTTAATACTTTTATTAGATATTCAGTCTTCAGCAGTTATTGCAATTGGGATTTTACTATCGTTTGTATTTGGGTTGTTTCCTTTTAAGATGAAACAAATCAGTTTTAAAAAACCAGCAGCTTTAGATGCTAAGTATAGTAAGCAAATTAAAAACTTCTTTTTACTGACAGCTTTTTACGAGCTTACTCAGATTATTATTAATAACAGTGACATCTTATTGGTAAAACATTATTTTGAGTCATACGAAGCAGGTTTATATGCGTCATTAGCATTAATTGGCAGAATTGTTTATTTCATTGCCTGGATGTTTGTAATGTTGTTATTACCAGCTGTGGTAGAACTTAAAAAGGAAGGTAAGGAAACAGCTTCAGTGTTATTTAAGTATGTTGGTTATATCGCAGCAATATCTATTGTGATTGTGTTTACATGTTTAGCTTTTCCAGAATTGATTATTAATATACTTTTTGGAGAACAATACATTGCTATGGCACCTTTACTATGGAAATACGCCATTGCAACTTCTATGTTTGCCATTTCTAACATCTTTGCTTATTACTATTTGTCTTTAGATAAGTATGTGCCAGTTATTATTTCTGGTGTCTTTGGGATGCTACAAATGGTATTGGTTATCTTTTTTCACGATAGTTTAGAGCAAGTAGTACACATGCAAATTGTAGCCATGCTTTTACTTTTAGTGATTCAATTATCATTCTTTGTTTTTGATTCTAAGAAGAAGTAAAAGATAATTCAGTTTTCATTTATATTGATTCTTCGGTCATTATTCGCACTGAATGACAGCGCGCACTTGTCATTAGCAATTAATATATTATTCAAAATAGTTTTGCCCTTCAGAGCAAAGCGAAGAATCTCAATTATTTCAGAATTGAATCGAAAACCAATTTAAGATTAAATCTCAAAATCAGATTCATCTATTCTTCATTCTTCTAAATTATTGTGTGTAAATCTCCTTCCAATTATTAGTCTATTAATTAGCACTAATAACAAAACGATATCCAAATCACAGTTATAATCCTATTGCTAATCATATCGTTAAGTGTTTTTTTGACTTAAAATAACTGAACTTAGAAAAGCTTTATCTAAGGTTTAATTCCATTCATCTACAGTAAAAGTCGTCCTATCGAAACTCTCAAAAATCAGCCAATTAAAACCCCAAATTTGCAGTGTAATTAATTAAAACCTAAAAAAAAGTAAGATTATGAAACTAGCAATAGTAACGGCATATCCACCGAGTAAAGTCACTTTAAATGAGTATGCTTACCATTTGGTAAAACAGTTTAGACAAAAGGAAGAGATAACAGAACTCGTTTTATTAACCGATAGAACTGAAGGAGAGAAGGATATTGAATTTAAAGAATTCGGTTGTAAGATTACAGTAAAAGAATGTTGGTCTTTTAATAGCTATAAAAACTTGTTTTCAGTAACTAAAGCGATTAATAAAACACAACCAGACGCTGTATTGTTCAACTTACAGTTTATGAAGTTTGGAGATAAGAAAATTGCAGCAGCATTAGGCTTAATGTTGCCATTGGTTTGTAAATTAAAGAAGATCCCTAACATCGTTTTACTTCACAACATACTTGAAGAAGTTGATTTAGGAAGTGCAGGTTTTACATCTAACAAAGTAATGCAGAATATCTACGGGTTTATAGGAACGAGCTTAACAAAGCTTATTTTAAAAGCCGATGTCGTTGCAGTAACTATGCAAAAGTATGTGAATATTTTAGAATTAAAATATCTGTCACCGAATGTAGAATTAATCCCTCATGGAACGTTTGAAATTTTAGACGAACCAGATTATACACTTCCAGAAGGTCCACTGCAAATTATGACTTTCGGAAAATTTGGAACCTACAAAAAAGTAGAAGGAATGATTGAAGCTGTAGAATTAGTGAGAGCTAAAACAGGTTTAGATTTAGAAGTTGTAATTGCAGGAACAGATAACCCAAATGTACCAGGTTATTTAGCAAAAGTGCAAGAAGATTATAAGCATGTACCTAATGTAAGATTTACAGGTTATGTAGAAGAAAGTGAAGTGCCAAAACTATTTAATGAAAGTGCAGTGGTTGTTTTTCCGTATACATCTACAACCGGAAGTTCAGGAGTTTTACATCAAGCTGGTAGTTATGGTAAAGCCGTAGTGATGCCAGATCTAGGCGACTTAGCATTGTTAATTCAAGATGAAGGCTACAAAGGAGAATTTTTTGATCCAACAAGTGTAGAAAGTTTAGCCAACGCTATAGAAGGAATTGTTACAAATGAATCTTATAGATTATTCCTTGCTAGAGCCAATTATAAAGCTGCAACAGCACACCCAATGTCGCAAATTGCAGATATGTACTTAGAGCAATTCAATAAAATTATAGAAAAAAAAACTACTCATAGTGCCGTGTTGTCATCATAATGTACACTATCATATTTAACTAATTAGTACAGGTCAACCTACAAAGATCTTAATTAATGTTACTACTTAGATGTGTAATCGAAATCACCCTTTTTTGCCCCAATTAATTACAAAACCTACTAACAATTAGAATAACCTAAATTCTGATTGTAATTTATAAGCATGCAGAACTGAAGAATCTTTAATAGATAGCGTTAAGCTTAACAAGAGATTCTTCAATGCAGACTTAATTTAAAATACATTAATTAGAAATGTATTTAAACGACGCCTTTTTTGCCCCATTATTATCAATAAACCCAAAACGTTTTTGGGTATTACGACGCCAAGGACGACTACCTACAACATCTGTTGGCACATCCGTAAAATCATATAAGGTCCAAGACATAAATTGCAAATTATTAGCTGCAATTTGTTCTTGGATTTTTTTGTGATAATTGGCTTGGTCTTCATCAGATGAGCCTAAAGGTTTCCAAAAACCAGAATATGAAGACAATCCAAATTCCTGAAGTACTAGAGGTTTGTTAGGTATTTCGGTTTTCATTGTTTTTATAGCAGCATCTAGTTTTTCTAAATCTTCGTAATAATGAAACGATATAAAATCTACTTTGTCTTTTAAAATTGAAGCACTTTGTGTGTTAGACCATCCAATGGTAACAGGATGCACATTGTCTACTGATTTCACTAAATCAATCATATTATCTAACCAAGCAATCACAACGGCTTTTTGTCTAGATTCAAAATCTAAATTCGGTTCGTTTTTAATATCCCAAGCTAAGAGTGCGTTATGGTCTTTTACAGCTTCAACTATGGCTTCTGCGTGTCGTTGATTTAACGTCCAACTCATTACTGAATAATCGCCATAAAAATCAAATAACGTTAAAACAACTTTTAAATTATGAGCATCTGCTGCATCTAAAGTCTGTTTAAGCTTCTCTAGTTTTTTAGGATTTACATGTTCTTTTCCAAAGTCTTCATATTGCACAAACAGTCGTACCGAATTTAAACCGGCATCTTTAATAATTTTAAAGTCTTTAGAAATGGTATCCACGGAAAATTCATCTCCAAACATATTCCAAGGATTGGCTTGTGGATAGTAGTTAATGCCTTTTATATTTAAATTGTCTACTGAAATTGGTTCGGTCTTATTATCATAAATATCAGCGTCTTCCTTAACCATATGCCTAATACGCCAAAACCCATCTTCTAATAAAAATACGATTTTGTAGTTAGAGGTTTCCGTAGTTTCTAAAACTAATTTTTCAGCTTTAAAAACACGTTTGTATTCTATAACATTTCGGTCTGTAATAACAGCTAACTGTCCATCTTGACTAAAAAACTCTAAAGTAGGATTGTGCTTAAGTGTGGTTGCTTCAATAGTTATATTTTCAGCTTTATTTAATTCAATAAAACTATATAAATTTTCTCTAGCACTGTCGGTGTAGTAATCTTTAATACCTGCGGTTTTATTGGTGTTATATGCAATTTGTTTTACATACCAAGCATCTAAATAATCGCTTTGTAAAGCGTTTAAAGTTTGGTTATCCATTGGTCGGCCTTCGTTTTTTAAAGGTTCCCAACTAACTTTTGGTAAATATTGTTCTACTTTCTGAATTTCGGTGTGCAACATGGTGCTTCGGTCTGCACCTGTATTTAGATAACTAAATAATGCGCTTACACCAGAAATGATTAGGGCTACAATCATAATATATGAGGCAATTAATATGGTACGCGTTATGTTTTTGCTAAGACCTACCATAGTTTTTTTGTTTTAAATTCTTTTGATATTCCGGCAGTTTCAATGGTAAAATCATAGTTGCCATGGTTGTAAATAGCGGACTTTAATTTGAAATTAACATAACCATTAAATGAGGTTTTGGTTAATGTTTCAATACGCGAATTATTTTTGTAAATATGAAGTTTTACATGCAATCCATCCGGAATCATTTGTTGCATAAAGCTTTGTAATGGTCCAACGGTTATCAACCTGTTTTTTTCAGAAAAGGCAACATCAAAATCTTTAATAACTTGTTTGTAATCCACTGAAATACTATTACTCTCAGACATGCCATCTACATAGGCTTTAACGTTCCAATTATCTTCATAATCTGGATGAATCATTTTTGAAGTTGCAATGCCATCAATAGTTGTACCTGTGGTTTTTAAAATATTTTGATTTTTGTTTTTTATAAAAAACGTCACAAAAGTGCCATCACTGACTACATTGTTTTGCTTGTCTTTTATAATTGAAGTGGTAAATGTGGTTATCTGATTTCCATCTGCATAATCATGTGGTCTGGTTGCAGAAATTTTGAAATCTGTTGGGATTGCAGGCATGACATTAATGGTGAATTCTTTAGAATTAATACCAATACTTTCTGAAGAGACTAACATGCGTCCACTTTCTTTTTTAGAATAGATATTTCTATATGCGATTAAGTTTTTAGTGAAAATATCATCCGTTTCTTCTGAAGTTAAAAATTGATGCTTGGCATTTACTAAGGTGTTTGTGGGTACAGGATTGTCTAATGAATCTGTTGGAATTACAACTAACATGGTGTAATCTGTTTCGCCAGCTTCAATACTTGGTGGACCAATATAGGTTTCTAACGTTGCCACTTCTGCTTTTGGGTTGATGTTTAATTGACCCGAAAGCGGATTGGTTTCATTTAACAATTTCCAATTTACGACACCTATTTTTTTGGTAATGTTTTCAGGAATATAAAATTCTAGAATATTGTTTTTTAATGTTGAAGAAATTACGGTAGAACCATAACTGTTAGAGCAATATAATAAAGGTTGTTCCTTTTTAGAAGTCGAAAATTTTAAAATAATGCTACTGCCAACTTCAAACTCAGTTTGTGTGGTTAGTAATTCAATTTTATTTAGCGTTTCATTTTGTTGTACAACTGCAAATGATGATAATAAAATCAAACCTAAAAGAAGTAAATATGTACGTTTTAATATCATTAATTAGGACTTCCGATATACGTGTTAATTTCTATTTTAATATAACTAAAATCAGGATGGTCAATAGCTTGTAATTGCGCATTGGTATGATTTAATATTCTATTTGGTACTATTTTATTCGCTATATCTTCGTTAGGTAAACCATTAACAAAAATGTTTTTCATGCTATCGTTAATGATTTTCACTTTACCATCTTTTAATATAGTGTATTCAAAATTTTGCTTACGTTGTTGTCTAACGCCAGCTTTTACAAATAAATGGTCTACCCAAACCATGTTTTTGTTTTCGTCGTAATACGTTATTAATAGTTGAGGTATGGTTATTTCCTGGATGCCACTATTAAAAAGATTGCCATTCATGGTTTCTTTCTTTATATTGATATCGCTTAAAACTACGTTTTTATACAAATCAGAGCCAGAGACATTTCCTGCTACCTGTAAGTTGAATTTAGTAGGTTGTTCTTCAAATTCAATAGGTGTAAATTCATCTGGATTAAATGTATCTGGAATAGAATCTTGGGTTCTAGACCAAGCGATACCTTCAAAATTAATTCGGAAACTACTAGATTCTTTAGGCATCAATTTGTGCTTCACGTGATACTTAGCATTATATGTTGCTAGTTCCTTATTGTCATCGTTATATAGTGTTCCTTTTAAAATAACATCTGCAGGTACATTATCTATATTTTGCACTTCACCAATAATAGCATAGCTACCATCATATTGTACCAATTTTGCTGAAACGACCTCTAAAACGGGTTGTTTTAAAATGTCTTCGTGATGGGTTTGTTCGGTAGTAATACGTCGTCTTCCTTGGTTAAAATACTGTGTTGTATTGTCTGAATATAATTGGTCTGGCGGCAAATCGTTTTTTAAATCGTCTGGGTGTAAATACCATTTTCCTTTACGTTTGGATAACGTTTTATAGTCAACTTTTTCAATTTTTTCTAAAGGTGTAATCCATTGGCTTATCACTTTTGCAGAGACCGTACTATCGTTATGTTTTGTAATTTCGGTTTCTATGGCATCCATTTTAGCATAGCTACTTAAGAGTCCATCCGTCACAGAAATTTCTAACATGTATTGCGCAATAGGAATGGTATTGTTTGGGTCGATTAAACTATGTGCTTTTTCAAACTCTTTAAAATCTAGAGCATCATAATACGCAATTATGGCATTTTCTGGACTACGTTGTGAGTCGTTTTTTAAATAGAATAAATAAATACCATAAAACACAATGATGGCTAAAATTAGCGACCATATGTGTGTGATTCGTAATACCGTTTTATTAAATTTTTTATAGGAAACAGAAAAGTTTAAAAAGTCTGGAAGTGGTTTAATGCGTGTTTTCAGCATGTTAACCCAAAGCATTTGTATGTTTAAAATAAACGCAATCAGAACGGTTAAAAATGGCACAATTCCCCAATGAATCTTTAGCCATTTAGCAACATCTTCTTTAGGTAAAATGGATGAAACAGGTGGAATATTGAGACGTTCCCAAACCATAATGCCGTTTTCTAATTGTCGCAAACGTTGCCAACCACAGAAGTAGAGGATAGGGTCGTAAAACTTGTCGTTAGAAAAAATGTATTTGAGGTTGTATTTTTCTGGTGTGGTTAAAAATTGCTGAAGTGAACCAATACCTGCAACACCTTTAAATTTAGAATTTTCTAATCGCTCAATTGGTCGTGTAGTTAATTCTGGTAATCGCCTTGCAGAATGGTAATTTCCATCTACAGTCATAGCATTGGTTTGAGCACTCAACCAAGCCATTTGGTCACCAAAACCTAAAGTTAAAAATCGCCATTTATCGTGGTCATCTTGATTTAAGAAATTCACAATAGGCAACATCTTTATTTTCTGTGGTTGCGATGGTCTAAAGTAATTTAAACTCATGGTAAATACGACCATAAACACCATTAAGCCAGCTAAAATGCCGCCAATAATTCTGTGGTAAACTGCTCCGAACTTCTCTTGGATTAATTTTTTTAAATCGCCTTCTACAAAACGATAGGCAAATTCTCCCATTAACGGAATGGATAAGATAGAAGCCCAAAGCGTAAAACGGTCTAGCGTTAGAATGTTAAATGCGGTTTCACCTAACATTTTTAATGGAATAGAGGTTGTGCCTCCTGTTCCTAAAATGGTACAAATAGTAACCGATAAACCAAAAAACAAATAACGTTTGCTATAGTATCTGTAAAATATATATGGTAGCAATACCAATAAGATTCCCCAAGGAATAAGAAAGAAAACTAATCCGGAAGATGTGATTTCTAAAAAATTATCTCTAGAACCATGTGGAATTGGAACCTGAGTAATTGGGTTGGCTTTAGAGTTTAACCAATATGGAAAAATGCAACCTATAATTAAAACTAGAGATAACATCCCAAAGCTCACAATACGTTTAAAGAGCTTGAAAAAAGTATTCAGAAATAGTTTAAAATTCACTTCTTTCATTGAGTTCACCTGCTCTCTAGAAACATCCATAATTACCATACCTATTAAAGGAAAGATGAAAAAGACCATTCCAAAAATGGGTGTCACATGATGCGAAGTCACGGTCACAGCAATTAGAGATAATGAAGTTGCTAAATACCATTTCTTGCCTGTTTTTAACCAAAGATAGATTTCTGGTAAGGCATGCATTAATACTGAGACACCAACAATGCTTGGTAATTGCCCAAAAATATGCAAGGTTTCTACAAACGATGATGAAAATACTGCTAATAGAGAGGCGTAGCCTGCAACGGTTTTATTGCCTGTCATTAATAAAGAGAAACGATACGTTCCTGTTATAAAAAGTACAATAGCTATTAGTGCAACACTAAACATCCCAAACTTTAAGCCACCAATCATAGAGAGTAGTCCTATAGATTGATGTACCAAAGGTGGATAACTCTGTACGGTAAAACCTGTGTACCACTCATAATTCCATGGTTCAAACCAACTATTAGCATAGTGGTCTGCAAAGAATAAATGGATTAAGGCATCATAAGTAGTTTCCAAAGTAAAAAATATGGAACTACCATGAAATGCTAATCCTAAAAGCAGTGCAGATATTAAGTATTTATTTGAGGTTTCCTTCATTAAAAGCCTAAGCTATATTGATATGGTAAAGATATATAATTTAGATAGTGGTTCTATTTTTAATTGTCTATAGCAATCTACCATTCGTCTACACTAAAATATAGGTTCGGCTAAATTTAAATTTTAGAGCCTTCTTCTCAAGTACTTTTGACCTGTAAATAACAAACAAAATATCATTTATTATGAAAATATTAGCCATCGACGACCAACAATTAGTTTTGCTTCCATTAGAGAAAAGATTATTAGAATTTGGTTACGAAGTGAAAATAGAAACCGATGCTTCTAAAGGATTAGAGTTGTATGATACATTTAATCCAGATTTAGTAATTGTAGATATCAACATGCCTGGAGTGTCAGGATTAGAAGTGGTAAAGTATATCAGAAATACTAAAAATGATGAAACGCCAATAATGGTTCTTTCAGGTAATACTAAAGATGATACCATCACTCAAGCTTTTGAACTTGGTATTGATGATTATATGAAAAAGCCTTTAAGCTTAAACGAAATTAGTGCTCGTGTAAAACGCTTAATTGGTACGCCAGAAACGAAAAATATCATTACAAAAAGTGATGTAATGATTCAAGAACGTTGTGTTGGTGTTGTTATTCCTTGTTATAATGAAGAAGAACGTTTGTTAAGTGATGAGTTTATTAGCTATATCGATAAGAATTCTGGTTATCATTTGTGTTTTGTAAATGACGGAAGTAAAGATAAAACCTTAGAAGTTTTAAAAGACTTACAAAAAGGAAGAGAAGATTTTATCACAGTATATGATTGTGAAAAAAATGGAGGAAAAGCTGAAGCGGTTCGTTTAGGAATGTTGCACATGGCTAAAAAGGAAGATTTAGATTATATCGGATTTTTAGATGCCGATTTATCTACAGACTTAGCAGATTTTGATGATTTGGTAAAAACTATTGAAACTTCAGATTTTAAAATTGTAAGTGGTTCGCGTATTTCTAGAATGGGAGCAAATATTACTAAAGAATCTGCACGAAAAATAATCAGTTTAACCATCAACTTTATTATAAGAAAGATTTTAAAAATGGATTTTAAAGACACGCAATGTGGTGCAAAAATTTTCCATAAAGATGTTATTGATATTGCCTTTGGCGAAAAGTTTGTAACGCAATGGATTTTTGATGTAGAAATCTTTAAAAGAATGAGTATCCACTTCGGGTTAAAGAAAGCAAAAGCCATGTTATGTGAGCAACCATTAAAAAGATGGATACATGCTGATGGTTCTAAATTATCTATGAAAGATTCCGTAAAGATTGTTGGTCAATTAGGTCAAATAGCTTGGGTGTATAGAAATAAAAAGCAAAACACAAAAGCAGCAGTTTCAAACAACTTAAAAGTAGCCTAATTACAACCTTTATTAAATCCCTAAATCATGAAAACCGGTATTATTATAATCTTTCACAATAATGAAAAAGAAATGGACACTGACTATTTTATTGAACAAATTCAGCAGACACGAAATTTAGAATTGTGTCTTGTAAATAATGATAGTAAAGATAATACCTATGGTTTGTTAAGGGATGTAAAGGATGAATGTGATAATGTTTCGGTAGTTAATGTTAGAAAATTTAAGTCAGATATGGCTGCCGTAAAAGCAGGAGCAAGATATATGTTTAGTGAGTTTGACTTAAAGCATTTAGGTTATGTTTCTACTAATATGTTAAACATTAAATACCATGGATTAAATGGTTTAATTGAAGTCATAACCGAAAATCAAGACGCTATTTTAAATTATAAAATCAAGACTTTAAAAAAGAAACAAACCTTATTTCAAAGCTTATTCTCATTGCTAGATTATCTAAAAAAAATAAGAGAAAATAACACTTTCATCAATGTTCAATATCAAAGAAACCTTTAAAAAGAAAAAATCATGCAAGCATATCCAATAAAATTCGCACCAATACTAAAAGAGAAAATTTGGGGAGGAGAAAAGCTTTCTAATATTTTAAATAAAAAATCAGATTCAAAAAATATTGGTGAAAGCTGGGAGATCTCTGGTGTGGAAGATAATATTTCAATGGTTTCTAATGGACTTTACAAAGGGAAATCTTTAAACGATCTTATAAAATCTCATAAAAGTGAGTTTTTAGGAAAAAAAAATATTGACACTTTTGGAGAGCATTTTCCGTTATTAATTAAGTTTTTAGATGCTAAAACCAATTTATCTGTGCAAGTACATCCAGATGATGAAATGGCAAAAGCACATCACAATTCCTTTGGTAAAACTGAAATGTGGTACATAATGAATAGTGATGAAGATGCGGAGATTGTATTAGGCTTAAAAGATAATGACTTAGATAAAAATGTATTAGGAGATATTAATGCGTCTAACGTTAATGATATATTCAATACAGAACAGGTAAAACAAGGTGATAGCTATTTTATTCCAGCTGGAAAAATCCATGCAATAGGAGCAGGAGTTTTAGCTGCCGAAATTCAACAAACGAGCGACATTACGTATCGTGTTTATGATTGGGATAGAACTGATGTTAACGGTCATCAAAGAGATTTACATACAGAGGCTGCAATAAAAGCCACCAAATCTTTTCCTTCAACCGGAAAAAGTAATTACCAATTAGAAGCCGATAAAACAAGTAATTTAGTTGATTGTGAATATTTTACAACTAATATTTTTGAAGTCAAATTAAATCAAAAACGAGATTATAGAAATTTAGATTCGTTTGTCATATTTATGTGTGTTGAAGGTAGTGCAGAAGTTACAATAGATAATGTAACAGAAACGGTAACCATGGGTGAGACTATTTTAATACCCGCAAATACGGATTCGGTAACATTTAATTCCGAAGGATCAAAACTACTTGAAGTTTTCATAGACAAGTTTGTGTTATAGTTGTAAAAGGATTTCTTAAAAAGGACTTAAAGTCTTAATTAATTTTACATTTGCATAATACAATATTTATTATGTCATTAGAAAGAGAATTACAACAGCGCAGTGGCTCTAAATGTGAGCTTTGCGGAAGCGAAGAGAACTTATCTGAATATGCAGTTTCAGATATAAAAGAAAATGGATTAAAGACAGTTTTGTACGCTTGTAAAACCTGTACAGAACAGATGAACGATGCAGACTCTATTGATCCTAATCACTGGAGGTGTCTTAATGATAGTATGTGGAGTGAGCACGATGCAGTAAAAATTATGGCTTGGAGAATGCTTAACAGAATTAAAGCAGACTGGACACAAGATTTGTTGGGTATGATGTATATGGAAGAAGATATCTTAGAATTAGCTAAAGCTTCTGGTGATGGTGAAGATGATGAAAACAAATTGATTCATAGAGATGTTAATGGTGTGATTTTAGAACATGGTGATTCTGTTGTTTTAATTAAAGATCTAAAAGTAAAAGGATCTAGCATGGTAGCCAAACAAGGTACAGCCGTTAGAAATATAAGATTAGATCACGAAAACGAAACCTATATTGAAGGTAGAGTAGATGGTCAGCAAATTGTTATCATTACAGAGTACGTAAAGAAAACCTAATCTGATTTTTTCTTATTGAAAAAATCGAAGCTTAAAGGAATTAGAAAGACCATAAATAAGTACTGTTCGGTAACTAAACCGTAAATTGTAATGCCTGCTAATAGCACCATTAATATTATTTTGTACTTATATTTCATTCTGTAAAAGTAAAAAACATATTTTCAAAATTTTCTATTTGTGTTACAAATAAGACCAACATGTGAAAATTGCAACAAATCATTGCCTCATGATTCTAATGAAGCAATGATTTGTACTTTTGAATGCACGTTTTGTAAGGCTTGTGTAACATTATTAAAAGAAGTTTGCCCTAATTGCGGAGGTGGTTTTGAAAAACGACCAATAAGGCCTTTTCATCTACTAGAAAAATATCCGGTATCTAAAGTGGTTATACATAAGCCAGTAGATATAAAAGCACATCTCCAAAAGCTTAATTATAAGTGATTTATTAAATTGTTTTCCTACAATCTATCTGTTTATATTAGTGTCGTTCATCGAAAAAATAAACAGACTACTTCAAGTAATCTAATCTAAATTACGGTTTGTCGATTTTATAAGAAAGACCCAAGTATAAACCCGATATTGTGGTTATCCCTCTAAATAATAGCAAAAATATTACTGATTAATAGCCCTGAATTAGTATGAACCGCTTAAACATTATTTATTATGGATTTAGAAATCACAAACTACAACAATCGCTTTCAAATTAAAGGAACTTTAAACAAGTTAAACCTTAAAACATTTAATGCGCATTTTGCAAATATCTTTGATAAATTAGATGAGGTGTTATTAGATATAGAACGTGTAAATGCTATAGATAGGGCAGGTGTAATGGCATTAGCTAAACTGCACAATGAATCTATAACTAAATCGAAACGATTATCTATTATTGGTTTAGGTTGCAAAGAATTATATCAGCATTTTAAATCGGAAGAACCAAAGCAGACATCTAGAGATACTAATATTGCTACAGGCAATATTGTAGCCGCTTAACACATACTTTACTTTTGAAAATTATAAAGTGTTTCCAATTCATTTATGGTGATAGATAGATGTTTCGGACACACTTTATTTTTTTAATTCTCAAGTAATTTTAACAAGACATATCAGCAACAATTTTCCATTCACCATTTATCTTCTTAAAGATAATAATGAACACTCCATTAGCGTCACCAACTTTGCGCTTTAGGTGATATTCTCCCATTACCCAATAATTGTCTCCTTCAATTTTAGAAACATCATTAATCACAAAATTAAGTGTACCACTTTCTGCCTTTGTAGGATAACCTTTTTTGTAATTGATTAATGTTTGCTTCCATCCTTTGGTAAGACCATTACTTCCATAAAATTTAAGTGAATCACTTTGCCAATAGCCTTGAATAAAACCTTCTAAGTCGTGATTATTCCATGCAGTTTCTTGTGCTTCCATTACTAATCGAATTCCTGCTTTGGCGTCTGCAACACTAGACGTTGTTTTGCTATTTTGCTCAGTGGTAACATCTGCATTTACACTGATGCAGCTTACAAATAATAAAGCAATCATTGTAGTATAAATAAGTCTCATAAGGTTAAATTATAATTTCAACTTAAAAGTAAGAACTTAATTTTAAACTAAGAGTTTTATTTAGTCACAGATCTCCATAAGCTTAAAGTATCCCTTTCTGCTTCTTCAAAAAGGCATCTGCTTGATGTTGCATTAATTCTCTCGCTTT
Organism: Winogradskyella eximia; assembly: GCF_003386165.1. Classification (GTDB taxonomy): domain Bacteria; phylum Bacteroidota; class Bacteroidia; order Flavobacteriales; family Flavobacteriaceae; genus Winogradskyella; species Winogradskyella eximia. The sequence goes on from NZ_QRDV01000001.1 coordinate 584,501, forward strand.
TTTGCGCTTGTAATTCATAACCTCTTCTTCATCAGCGATTTCATTGTAAACTTTGTTATTGATATCATTATCAGTTTTAACAAGCAATTTACGCTCCGCAACTTGTTGTGTTGTCCAAGCTTTTATGGCAGTTTCTTGGTCTTCTAATTTAAAATCAAACTCACCTTTTGGAGATAATAATTTTGCAATTATAGGAGACGTTTCTATAGCTAGAAATAAGAGGAAAATAAAGAATGAAGGTAACCACGGTAATTTTCCTAAAGCGGTAATACGCGCCATTAAACCATCAAAATTATCAATAACAGGTTGTGTTTCTGCAACATTAGTAGTGTAATCTCCTTGAAGCGTTGCAATTTGAGTTTCTATAGCTTCAATTTTAGCTTTATTATCGGTTTTTAATTGTTGGAGTTCAGTTAGGCCAGCATCGTGTTTGTTTCGTTTTTCTTTATACACAGGACCTTTGCCTAATAGTTTAGTGCCAGCTGTGCCTTCTGCTTCCGAAATGTAGGTGTCGTACAATGCATTGACCTCGGTTTCTTTTAAATCTACTTGAGATTTTAATCCTGCAATCTGACTTTCGAGTTCAGAAATCTTAGGATTAAATTGTTCTGCAATTTGATTTTGATTGGCTAAAGTGAGATCATTTTTTTGCTCTAAAAGAACTTGATTAATTTCCTTTTCAAAAATTTTAAGCTCTAATGGTTTAGAAATGACTACAGCAATAATTACAGCAAGAATAATCCTCGGAGTGGCTTGCAATACTTCATCTATAACATTATCTCTTTTTTTTATGGTTGAAACGATATAGCGATCTAAATTGAAAATAAGTAAACCCCAAATTAATCCAAAAAATATTGAAGAATAGAGATTATCGAAAACAGTGTAAAGTGCATAGCTGGAAGCAATAGTTGCCATAACAGCCGTAAAGAAAACGGTAGCTCCTATGCCAGCGTATTTGTTTTGTTCTCCTATGGAACAGTCGTTTAAAATATCCGTGTCTGCCCCAGAGCAGAGGATGAAGAATTGTTTTAACATGATTGATCGTTTTTTGATTGACCTAATTTTAGGCTGATTGATTGACTATTAGAACGCTAAAACATGTTTTTTGTTACATGTTTTATCAAAAAAAGCCTCGAATTTAGAGGCTTAGATTAATTTATGTTATGATTTTAGAACGATATGAATTCAATAAATCTTATTAAATAGGCATGTTATTAAAATTTAATCAGTGATTATAATAACTAAAGGAGCTATGTCTGACTTTGAGCCATCTTTAAAAGCAAATAGCACAAGGTGATCATCCTTTTTTGCGCTTTTAAGATTTTTTAGAGCATCAACATTTAGAGTATTACTCTTTATCGTTAGGGTTGGTTTACCAGGAATTTTGAACTTAAATTCGGTTACTTTTCCATTTTCTGTAGTGAGTTTTATAGCTTTAATCTCATCTCTTGTCATGGATATTTTACCTGATTTAATAGTTTTACCGTTAGCCATAGGTAAAATGTTTTTTGATGTTTTGTTTATAGACTCTCCATCGTTTCCTTTAACTCCAATAAGTATTGGTTTTTTTGTAATATAAATTAAAGGAGTCTTAGTCTCTGTTTTCTGGGCATTAACATTAAGTTTAGGATTCTTTTTCAGTAAATCAATAGCTTTATCCGATGAAATAGATTTTCCTTCATTGAAGAATTTAGCATTGGTTTTTGCCATTCTAATAACAAAATCTAGAGTAGATTCTGGAGCAGGCGGTGGTGGAGGTAGATTATCCATCTTCACCTCTTTGCCATAGCGGTTAAAATATGTTGTTTTACCATTACTTGTTGTGTAATAAAATGTTTCTCCGTTGATTTCTACACTGCCTTGTAAGTCGCTAGGAACCTCAATAACATCTATTTCTTCACCATTTTCCATTGTGGCTTTACCAACTTTATCCGGATTGGCTTTCATATAAGCATCTGAAGCTTTTTTCATTTTGGCTTTTTGCTCTGGAGTAGCATTATTAGGAATTGGAGGTGGAGGCGGAATTTTATTAATATCTACTTCTTTTCCATAACTATCGTAATAGGTCGTTTTACCATTTTTTTGTATAAAATAATAGGTGGCTCCATTTATTTCTATTGGATCTCCTTTTGCTTTTTTATGAGCTGGTGGAGGTGGAGGTGGAGGTGGAGGTGGAGGTGGAATCTGTGGAAGAGGCTCTGCATTTTTTCGTTGCTCATCTGTCATTAAGTTCTTATAGATATTTATATAGTATTTTACATCTTTCTGTTTAATAATAGGATACTCATAAGATTTGTCTGCATTAGCTTTTTTTATAGCAACATTAATTTTCTTAGCCCAAGCATTGTATTCTGCAACTTGTTTTTTTGTGGCTTTTTGTTGTGTTGAAATATGGCTTTCAATTGCAAAAGGAGTATTACCTTTTGCTCTATTTATTTCTTGATTTGGTGTTACAATGCGATAAAACCCATAATCTTGAAGAGAATTATAAATAAACCAAGTTTCCTTGTCTGAAATCTCTTTGGACGAACTCACATGAATATTCATCACATTATTTCGAATTTCAGAAGTAATATCTTGATGTAATTGATTAAATACATCTACAAATGTCTTTTTCGTTGCTTTTTTGCCATCTATTAAGTAAGAATTATCATTTAAAATTTTCAACTCAATACTTCTAGCATATATTTTTCTTTTTTCGTAGCTCGTTAATTTAACTACATATTTACCCTTCGTATTCTTTTGAGTAGTCATTTCTGTGCGCTTTCCCTCATGGTTTGTGGCAATAGCTTTTGCTTTTTTAGCAGAAATTTCTTCACCATCTAAATAGAAAGATGCACTTTCATTCTCCATTTCATTAATGTATTCTAAAAAAGTAGGGTTGTATATACTTTGAGTGTCTTCTGTGTTTGGTCCTCCTTTAGATTTTTGTTGTTTTACAGGAGGTGGTGGAGGTGCTATTTGAGATGCATCTGCATGAATCATTTTAAAGTCGTACTTTTTAATTAAAGATTTAACGTCTTTGATAACTTTATAAGAATCTTCTGTGCCTTCGTATTTAACATAAACTGCTCTAGATTTATCAAAAGATTTCGATAATTTTTTTAGTTTAGATTCAATATCAGAAATTGATCCTTGTTCGTCATTTATTAATAAATCTCCTTTCCTATTTATTAGAATTACCATTATAGGTTTCTCTTGGATTGAAATGTAAGATTGAGAGTTTTTAGTAGGAGGTGGAGGTGGTGGTAAAGTGGCTTTTTCTTCAGCTGTTAACTCCTTATACTTTTTGTAGTATGTTTTATCTTTAAGTGTAATCTGAACATAAGGTTTAATAGGTGAAATAGGTCGCTTTACGTTTGCTTTATTCTCTTTAGACATTCTAAAGTATATACCTCCTAAATCTGAGAACAAATCTTCCATTTGATTTTTTTCTGATTCAGATTTGTGGATATAATGTGGTTCATCATTTCTTAAAATTTCATATTGGTTGAATTTTTCCAAATAAATTTCAACAATATTGTCTCCAACATACTGATGCTTATAAGCATCTACTTCTTTTAATTCCTCTTTAATAGCATCAGCAACATCTGTTGTTTCTTTTTCAACATATTCCTTTTCAGCAAAACTGTAAAAAAGAATAGCAATAATTGGTAATATTAGTAACGTACTTAGCCAAATTCTGGTTTTTGAGGTTTGTGTTTTCATAACTGTAAATCGTTTTTTGATGGATGAATAATTGATGGCACTCGATAATTGATGATTTTGAGTGTTTGATGAAAATTGTAATAAGATATTCTGATAGGTTTTAGCATCAGATCCATGTATTAAAACGGCTTGGTCTGCTAAAAATTCGTGATTGAGTTTCACATGATGTTTCAAAATGTAAATTAAGGGATGAAACCAAAATGCAATTTGAAGTAACTCTAAAATAATAATATCTAAACTATGCAATTGCTTGGCATGCGTTTCTTCATGAAGCATTACTTCTTTCGGTATGTTATGAGATTCGTATCGGGTTTTATTAAAAAAGATGTATTTAAAGAATGAATGCGGAATTAGATTTTCTTGCAGTAAAACATAAATAAAAGAACGTTTGGCTATGTTTTCATTCTTAGAAATTCTTCGTTGCATTTTTACGAGATTGATCAAAAATCGAATTGAAAATAATAAAACACCAATGCCATAAACAAGCCAAAGTATTGTTTCAAGATTAAAAAAAGATGTGTCTTCAATTGGCATTTCAACAAAAGACGGTTCTAATGGGATAAATAATGGAGCAGTTTCTAAATTGGTAATTATGGGCTCAATGTATTCTGTTACTGTGAGTGTTGGAATAATTATGGCTAGAGCTAATGTGCATAATAGATAAAAACGTTTAAAATGATGCATGTTTTGTCGCTCTAAAAAAAGAACATATACTAACCAAAACACCAGTAAACAAGCCGAAAATTTTAATACATAGATTTCCATGATTACTTGTTTTTAATTTCTTGGTCAATGATTTTTTTTAATGCCTCTAATTCTTCCTTAGTCAAATCCGTTTTGCGAGTAAAGAAGGATGCAAACTGAGAGGCACTATCATTAAAAAAGGTTTTAATGAGGCCATTAACATGCTTAGAGAAATAGTCTTCTTTTTTAACTAAAGGGAAATATTCTCTAGAATTACCATAAGCTTTGTAATCAACAAAACCCTTGCCAATCATACGTTTAAGCAAAGTAGCAACTGTTGTTGTTGCAGGTTTAGGCTCAGGATAGATGTCTAATAAATCTTTCATAAAAGCTTTTTCTAGCTTCCAGAGATGTTGCATTAATTGTTCTTCAGTTTTTGAAAGTTGCATACTCTACGTATTTAGAATTAACTCTACAAATGTAGAGTATATTTTTTAATTCTACAAGTGTAGAGTAGTTGGGTTGTGCAGTTTGATAAGAAAAATGGTATTACATTTTTATTTTTTAAAAAAGAAAAGCCTTACGATTACCAATAATCTTAAGGCTTTTAGGATTGTAGTTAGCTACTTTATCAGTCGCTTACTTATTTTGATAATTCTGTAAAGTATTTATAAAAATAAGGGATGGTTTCTATACCTTTAAGGTAATTCCACACTCCAAAATGTTCATTTGGTGAGTGTATAGCATCACTATCTAAGCCAAAGCCCATTAAGATGGTTTTGCTCTTTAATTCTTGTTCAAAAAGCGAAACAATAGGAATACTTCCTCCACTACGTTGTGGAATTGGTGTTTTTCCAAAAGTTTGCTCATAAGCTTTAGAAGCTGCTTTATAACCCACACTATCAATAGGTGTTACATAACCTTGTCCTCCATGATGAGGTGTAACTTTTACAGTAACTCCTTTTGGAGCGATACTTTCAAAATGAGTTTTGAATAATTCTGTGATTTCTTCCCAATCTTGGTTAGGTACTAAACGCATAGAGATTTTAGCATAGGCCTTACTTGCTATAACTGTTTTTGCTCCTTCACCAGTGTAACCTCCCCAAATACCATTAACATCTAATGTTGGACGAATTGAATTACGCTCGTTTGTTGTATAGCCTTCTTCGCCATACACCGCATCAATATCTAATGATTTCTTATAAGCTTCTAATGAAAAAGGTGCTTTTGCCATTTCTGCGCGTTCCGCATCAGATAAGTTTTCTACTTTATAGTAAAATCCTGGAATTGTAATGTGATTATTATCATCATGAAGTGATGCAATCATTTTTGTTAGCACATTAATAGGATTTGCAACTGCACCTCCATAAAGACCAGAATGTAAATCTCTGTTTGGCCCAGTCACTTCAACTTCAACATAACTTAAGCCTCTAAGACCGGTTGTAATAGAGGGTACATCTGGTGCAATCATTCCGGTATCAGAAATTAAAATCACATCATTTGTTAATTTTTCACGATTTGCTTTTACAAATTTGGCTAGGTTAACACTTCCAACTTCTTCTTCACCTTCAATCATAAATTTTACATTACAAGGCAATTCATTATTAGCAGTCATAAACTCCATGGCTTTAACATGCATATACATTTGGCCTTTGTCGTCGCATGCACCTCTAGCAAAAATAGCGCCTTCAGGATGTAATTCTGTTTTCTGAATTACAGGTTCAAAAGGTGGTGAATTCCACAAATCTAAAGGATCTGGTGGTTGCACATCGTAATGGCCATAAACCAGAATTGTAGGTAAATTTTTATTTATAATTTTTTCTCCGTAAACAATTGGGTAGCCTTCAGTTTTACATATTTCTACGTGGTCACAGCCTGCGTTTTCTAGGCTTGTTTTAATGACTTCGGCAGTTTTTAAAACATCTCCTTTGTACGCAGAATCAGCACTAATAGAAGGAATTTTTAATAAATCTATAAGTTCGCCAAGAAAGCGATCTTTATTGTCTTTAATATAAGATTGTATGGATTGCATAAGTGTATTTGATTTTAATCAAAAATAGGAATTTAAAGAGGAATAAATTGGTTAACTCAAAACTTTAAGAAATCATTTAGAATTCTTGAAAATTTACTATTTGTATATTGAAACTATTGTTTATATTTGCATCCCAATATTTATTGGATAGTTGCAGGCGTGGTGGAATTGGTAGACACGCTAGACTTAGGACTTATCCAAGGAAAAGTTCTAAAAATATTAAAATGCAGGTGTGGTGGAATTGGTAGACACGCCAGACTTAGGATCTGGTGCCGCGAGGTGTGGGAGTTCGAGTCTCCCCACCTGTACAAAATCCGAAGAGAAATCTTCGGATTTTTTTTATTTAAAATTGTTTCAAAAAAAGGTCAGGTACAACATAGGTACAACATTTGACTATTTTTGGAAGGCCCTTTATAATAATTGTGTTTCGTTCTAAATAGTATTAAAACTGACTAAAAACAAAAAAAAATGCTACTAGCGGACCCTAGGTATAAATAGTTTAAATATAATAAGGTTTTAGAAAAAGTTATTGTATTTTAATTTTTTAAACTAATTGTAATATGAATATTTTTGATATAAAAGATAAAGTAATAATTATAACAGGTGGTTATGGCACTTTAGGGTCTAGTATTGCAAAACACCTTATTAATTCTGGGGCAAAAGTGGCGATTTTAGGAAGAGACGAAAACAAAGCAAAACTCTTTGCCAACCAACTTTCAGAAAAAAACGCCATAGGTATAAAAGCAGATGTGCTCGACAAAGAAAATTTAATTTCAGTTAAATCTAAAATTCTTGAAAAATGGCAAAAAATAGATGTACTGATCAATGCTGCAGGAGGAAATATGCCTGGAGCAACTTTAGCACCAAACGATTCATTATTTGATATTTCGATTGACGATTTCCAAAATGTAACCGATTTAAATTTAATGGGAACGGTGATACCTTCTTTAGTGTTTGGTGAATATATGGCTCAACAAGGAAATGGTTCAATAATTAATGTTTCTTCAGTGGCTGTAGCGAACGTGCTAACAAGAGTTGTGGGGTACTCTGCTTCAAAAGCGGCTATGGAAAATTTTACACGCTGGATGTCTGTGGACATGGCTTTAAAATTTGGTGATAAAATTAGAGTTAATGCAATTGCACCAGGATTTTTTCTTGCAGATCAGAACAGACAATTGTTAACCAATGAAGATGGTTCATTAACCGAACGTGGTGAAACCATTGTGAAAAACACACCAATGAAGCGTTTTGGAGATTCAGAAGAATTAAATGGAGCTGTGCATTTACTGGTAAGTAATGCCTCAAAATTTATGACAGGAACAGTAATACATGTTGATGGCGGTTTTAGTGTTTTTAGTGGTGTTTAAGTAGAAAGAAAATGAAAGAAACATTTAGATGGTTTGGAACTTCAGATACAGTTAGTCTATCAAATATAAAACAAGCTGGTGCTACAGGAATTGTTACCGCACTTCATCATGTTGACAATGGTGAGATTTGGACAATAAAGGATATTGAAAATGTAAAAAATACCATTGAAAAAAATGGCTTAGAATGGGCATTCATAGAAAGTATTCCTGTCCATGAGAACATTAAGTTAAGACAAGGCGATTATCTGAAACGCATTGAAAATTATAAGCAAAGCTTAAAAAATATAGCACAATGTGGAGTTAAAAATGTTTGTTATAATTTCATGCCTGTTTTAGATTGGACGCGTACACATCTCTATTGGGAATTGAATGATGGTAGTACAGCATTGAGATTTGACAAGGTAGAAATGGCGATTTTTGAAGCCTTCATCTTGAAGCGGAAAAATGTAGATAAAAGCTATGATGCCTCTATTTTGAGAGATGCCGAAATGCACTTTGATAATATGTCCCCCGAAGAAAAACAACGTTTAGAAGATAGTATTTTAAAAGGTTTACCAGGAACTGTTGACGACCTTACTATTCCAAAATTTAAAGAGATGATTGCGCAGTATGATGGTATTTCTCATGCCGATTTAAAATCAAATTTATCTTATTTTTTAAATCAAATTATTCCGCTTGCTGAAGAATTGGGAATTAAGATGGCAATCCATCCAGACGATCCACCATTTGATATTATGGGACTACCTCGCATTATAAAATCTGAAAGAGACTTGGATGATTTAGTTAATTTCATTGATAGTCCTTCAAATGGAATAACGTTTTGTACAGGCTCATTGGGTGCCAATCCTGAAAACGATTTACCTAAAATGATAGAAAAATTTAAAGACAGAATTCATTTTCTTCATTTGAGAAATGTAAAACGTGAACCTAATGGTAGTTTTTATGAGGATCATCATTTAGAAGGTTCTTCAGATATGTATGAGGTAGTAAAAACTGTTTTAAAAATTGAAAAGGAGCGTAACATCTCTATTCCTATGCGACCAGATCATGGACATCAAATGTTGGACGATTTAAAAAACACTACAACTTATGCTGGCTATTCAGCTATCGGAAGATTAAAAGGGCTTGCTGAACTTAGAGGTTTAAGTATGGGGATTTTTAAAAGTGATATTAGATAATTAATCTATCCATTTATTAGCTTTTAACCAATTTTCACAAGCTATTGTCCAAAAATGATTAGTATCTCCTCTACCCAGACCAAAACCATGACCACCTTTTTCATAAATATGTATTTCGACAGAAACATTATAATCTTTTAGCGCTAAATAATAATGAATACTGTTTTCTACAGGAACAGATTTATCATCCGTCGCATGTACTAAAAAAGTTTTAGGCGTGTAAGCGTCCATTTGTGTTTCGTTAGAATAAGTTTCTATTTCTATATCTGAAGGTGACTCTCCTAACAAGTTTTTTCTAGATCCTTTATGTGTAATTGAATCTTTCATTGAAATAACAGGGTAAATCAATATTGAAAAATCTGGTCTTGCATTAATATCGTCTTCAACCTTATATAACTCTTTATTATATTGAGTTGATAATGTTGCTGCTAAATGGCCACCAGCGGAAAACCCCATTATGCCTATATTATCTTTATTTAATTTCCAGTTTTGACCATTACGTCTTACATATCTTACAGCTCTTTGAGCATCTTGTAATGGTCCAATGGTTCTATCTTCCATGATGGCATCATTTGGTAATCTATATTTTAAAACGAAAGCTGTAATACCAAGCGTATTTAACCATTCTGCAACTTTATAACCTTCTTTATTGATTGCTAAATGATGATAACCACCTCCTGGACAAATGACAACTGCTGTTCCGTTAGGTTGTTTAGGTTTGAAAACCGTTAGTGTTGGAATACTAACTTGCTCCAAGCTAGAAACTACGGAATCTTTTATGATTTCAATCTCCTTGAACTCTGGATTTTCTATCACATTTGGAATTGCACCGTTCCATAACTCAATGACTTCGCGTTTTGGCTGTCCAAAGCAATTAAGCATTAAAAAGTAACTGAAAAACAAAAAATAATGATGAGTTTTCATTTTAATTGGTTTTAGTGAAAGCATCAAAACCTTCAACTTTTTCATTTAAAGCATTAACAGCTAATCTTGCTACTTCTGTTGCTCCTAAAACAGATAAATGTGTATTATCTTCTTTACCTTTTGGATAATATGGGATTTCATTAGGAGCATAATGCAAATGTAATTTCTTAGAATCATTTACTCCGTAAGCTTCTTCAAGCTTTTCGGTTAAATATTGCAAATCAATTAGCGGCACATTGAACTCCTGTGCAACTGACCGCACTTCTTGAGGATATTCGCCATGAGTATCTACTAAAGTTTTTTCTTCGTTAAAATTACGCCTAACTATAGAAGTGAATAAAACTGGTGTTGCTCCCATTTCTCTGGTTTCTGAAACAAACTTTATTAAATTATTTCTGTAAGCCGTATGGGGATTGGTATAGCGATTAGGATTATTAATTTTTTGATCGTTATGTCCAAATTGGATAAATATATAATCGCCTTTTTTCATTTGTTGGTAAACAGAATCCCATCGTCCTTCAGCTATAAAACTTCGAGTACTTCTTCCATTTACTGCATGATTTTTTACAGTGGCATTATTGTTTAAGAACTGAGGTAATAATTGACACCAACCTCGTTCTGGATTCTCTTCAGGATTTGGTTTATCTGCCATAGTAGAGTCTCCAATTGTGTAAATAGAAATATTTTGTATTCGTTGATCTGATTGAGATTCTGTTTTATCTTTTTTACATGATTGATAGATAATCAAAATCAAAAAGAATAAAACCTTATAATGTTTCATACCATTCTTTTTTTGAAGCTTTTTTATACTTACCGAGTATATTCTTTAAGGTATATTTTTTGGCTTCTTGCTTTTTTAATTGATGTGACCATCCTACTCTTTTTTCTGGTTGAAATCCTACATTATGGTTTTTATACTCACCATAAAAGGTTGTTTTTTTAGCTTTTGATTTAGACCAATTGTGCCATCCTTCTGATAAAATATGACTTCCTAAATCGCAATTTATAAAGACTGTTTGAGCATATATTCGCCAAGGTCTTCCTAAATAGACTTCATCAATATCTTTATCTGCTGTAAGCTTGCAATCTTTAAATACGTAACCAAATAATGAATCTTTTGGTGTTGAAGCTGCTGTGATGTACGAATTCTTTTTACTATGTATTTCGCAGTTTTCAAAAAAAGCTGTTGCACTGCCGAATATAAAATCAGTAGTACCCTCAATATAACAGTCTTTGTAATACTGTCTTCCTTTACCTGATGCATACAAGGTATCTTGATTACCTAAGAGTTTGCAGTTTATAACAGCAACTTCATCTGAAAATACAGATAGAGCCACTGCTTGACCAACTTCACCAGATGAGTTTTCAATGGTAAGGTTTTTTAAAATAACACAGTTGGCTTCTATTAACAGAGTGTAAGTATAAAATGTGCTATTTCTACCTAATCCAACCTTATTAAAATAGTCGTCATAAGTAATAATTGTTTTGTCTTTGCTTTCACCTATTAATGATAGGTTTGAATTCCATTCGTGGATTTTAACTTTTTCTTTATATATACCATCTTTAATGAAGATTGTCACTCTTTTATATGGAAATGACTTGGTATTGTTTATAGCTTTTTGAATAGTTTCATAGTCTCCACTTCCATCTTTTGCAACAACTATATTAAATTCATCATTATTTTTTTTAATAGTTATTAAATCGTGTTTGGCTTTCCATTCAGGGTATTTATTTAATACAAGCTGTGGATCGTTTTTATACCAAGCATATCCATTTCTTCGCTCATCTCCAATTTCGGCTAAAGAGGCTTTTTTTATGCCGTCTCTGTCACAAAAGAAAGGTGCATTATCCTCCAATTCCATAAAACGCGCCCAAATTGCTGGTGCATTCTCATCTGGAATCATTCTTTTGTCGACGATTTTTCCAACATTGTTATAAATCCTATCTTTTCTTAATCCTGTGATTTTTACTTTTTCGAACCATGTAACAGCACTATTTACAGCATTAATTACCTCTTTTGATGGGTTTTCTATAGACATTAGAAGTAAAACGATATGAGCTGATTCCGCTCCACTTAAAGATGGTAATTCATAGGCTCTTGCTTTTGCAGGCAACAGTGTGTTTTCATCATGCTGCGCACACCAAGCCGTTAATACTCCATTTTGCTTGTATTGTGTTTTGAGTATACAATCAATACCTTTATTAAACGCTACGTTTATTTTTTCTAATTGCATTATTGTTGGCTGAATAGAGTAGTAGGCGGTGTTATCTTTCATCTTTTTTAAAAGATTCATGATGTTAATCATAGAATCATCATTGTATGTAATATGTGTGCTATAGCCTTTTTTTAGAGGATAAAATTGTGGCCAACCTCCATTATCATATTGCGCTTCTAAAATAAAATCTACTGCTTTTAAAAAGGCATTTTTATAAATCTCATCTCGTGTTTGGGCATATATTTTTGATAAAAACAACATTTCTTGAATTGTGGCTCCATTATCTGTTGTAGCACCCTCATTCGTCTGTTTTTTGACTAGAAGTTCTTGTTTTTGAGTTTCGGTAAGCGAATGATGCATTTGCACATTTTTGGGCCATCCACCAATATCACGCTGATATAACAGAACATTTTCTGCCATTTGCTTGGCTTCAGGTGTAGCAAACCAAGCGGCTTCTTTTTTATGAATTATATCTCGCCATGACTTATCATGAACTTGAGCATATAAATTTGAACAAACGGCTAAAGTGATTGCGAAAAAGACAATTCTTTTTATATTTTTCATCCTCATCATTTTTAATTTAAAGTTAAACTAGTTAACGGTACTTTGGTGTATTCAATATCTTCTTTATTTGTAGCATAAGATATGTAGAGATTGTTCTTCCAAACAAATGACTTTGGATAATGATAACCCAACCTTTTATATTTTCCTTCGTAACGCAACGATTGAATATCTTTACCACCTCTTCTTATGACATACGAGGTACTAAATAATTTTCCTTCATCGCTTAAAGTAACCGCTAAAGGCATCCTTGTTTTGTTATTTACAGGATTATTAATTATATACGCTATACCATTATTAAAATTGCCTGCACTTTGCTTAGATCTCGAATCTGGCATATTTGTAATTACAGGAATTGACCATGTTTCTCCTCGATCTTTACTTACCGAAGCCAAATTATAATAGGAGCTACTTTGATCTCTAAATACCATTACTAAATTATTGTTTCCTTGTAGGAACCAACTGGGTTCAATTTCTCGAGAAACATTATTTTTTACTGAATTATTAGAAAATTTTGGTCGTTTCCAACCCCTGATACCTAAAGGGTCATCGGTATAAATTGGAGATGCAATTAATCCAGGTTGAAAATGAGCAGCACCAACAATACGACCGTCTGGTAAGGCATGAGGGTCTTGTTCAAAAACACCATTCAGTGGAGTGCCTTTAGCCATTAAGACTGGTTGTTTATCTGTCCAATTCACACCGTCAACACTCGTTTTGTAATATGTAAATCCTCCTTTAGGTATAACATCATCTGGCCACTCATTGATATAGGCAACTAAAGTATCACCATGTTTCCACCAACCACCAGAAGTACAGTAACCACTTGCTAAGGTTTCAGATAAAACTTTGGGTTCAGACCAGTTTTTTCCATCATCACTTTGGTTATAAGCGACCCAAGTCTCCATAGAGTCTTCATCTTTTGAAGAACTTTGCCATTGACAATAAAAGGTGTTTTTAAATACCGTCATCACAGCTCCATTGTTGAAATGATTTGTAGAATCATTTGGTTTAAAAATAGTAACTGTTTCTATTCCTTTAGGGGCTTTAAGCCCTAAATCATCGTTTTTATCTTGATTAAAAATGGCGATATCTACTTTAAAAGGAACTTTTATAGCCTTATCGGTTTCGCATGAGAGAAACAACACAACTAACGACGTTGCTAGTAGCATAGACACTATTAAGGACTTGTCTTTTATCATCTTCTGAATCTTATCCAATCAATATCTAAGCTTCCAGCATCATTTATAATCCCTTCACGAAGTGCCAAAAATCCTATTTTAGAACCAATCCATCTCCCTTCTCTTGCTTTAAAAGCTTTTCCTATGGATTTGAATTTTTTATTATCTAGACTGTAGAAAAATTCACAAATTCCACCTTTACTAACTTTAACTTGAAGATAAACCGTATTTGTATCTATTTTAATTTTATCGCTTTCAGTTTCGGCTTTATTTTTATTAGCATCTTCACATATTACTTGAGACAAGTATAAATTTCCCACCACTTTTTTCAATCGAATATAACTGTAATCTAATCCCATAATTAAGAAACCTACTTCTTCATTATCGTGCCTAGAGTTGAAGGTCATTTTTGTTGTTGCTGTAAATTCTTCTGCTGGAAATTTTTGTAATAATAAATTCGAAATCGTATATAGATTAACAGCATCTTCGGGCTTTGGTCTGCAATACATGGTATAATGTCCCATTGCTGTTGGAAATCCGTAATATACTTCTGGATTTGCCTGCCATTGCCATTGTAATCCTAATTTTGGTTGATTAAATTCATCAGAATCTGGTGGTGTAACAATTGGATATGTTTTACCAACATTTGGTTTTTTATATGTTAAAACAGGTTCTCCAATACCATCATTATTTTGGTCGACTCCAATAACTGGCCAATTGTTTTCCCACGTCATAGGTTGTAAATGAACGATACGTCCATAAGCATCTTTATCTTGAAAATGAAAAAACCAATTTTCACCAGTTTGTGTCGTTACCCAAGCACCTTGATGCGGACCATTTATAGCTGTGTTTCCTTGATGTAAAACCTTTTTCTTTTCATATGGTCCATAAACAGTTTTTGATCTTAAGATAGTTTGCCAACCTGTAGAAACTCCTCCTGCTGGTGCAAAAATGTAGTAATACCCATTTCGTTTGTAAAATTTTGGTCCTTCAATAGTAGATTCGTTCTTATGACCATCAATAATTAATACCTCATCGTCATTGGTTTTGGTGCCATTTTCATTCATTGTTGCAATAACCAATAAGCTTTTAATTCCTGCACGACTACCAGCAAAAGCATATGCTAAATATACTTTTCCATCGTCGTCCCATAGTGGTGTTGGGTCTATAAGGCCTTTTCCTCCTTTAACTAAAACAGGTTCTGACCAAACGCTCTTTGGATTTTTGGTTTTAATCATATAAATTCCAAAATCTGGGTCTGGATAATAGATGTAAAATTCTTCATTATGATATCTAATACATGGTGCCCAGACACCTTTACCATGTTGTGGTTTGTCAAAAACCTCTAATGGCACTTGTTTTGGAAGTGCATAATTGACCAATTCCCAGTTTACTAAATCTTTTGAATGTAAAATAGGTAAGCTTGGTGAAGCGTTAAAAGAAGAAGCTGTCATATAGTAATCATCTCCAACTCTAACGACATCTGGATCTGAAAAGTCTGAATGTAAAATTGGATTTGTATAAGTTCCATTACCATTCTCGGAAGCCCAAACTTTAGATACTGTTTTTTCTTGAGCCGAAAGGCTAAAAACAGAAAACAGACTTATGATAATTAAAATAGTTCTCATAAATCAACAACGCGCTTTTCTTTGTTACTTTTCATTGCAGCTTCGATAATTATTATAACATCTGTTGCTTCTTTTGCTGTTACTGGTAGCGGTTTATTGTTACGTATTGCATCAGAAATCCCATCGTAATATGTCATATAATTACCTTGTTCTGTATTAACAAATGATTTTTTGAATTCACCATCTTTCAGAATATGAAGTATTCCACCTTCAGATTCTGGTTCTATACCCCAATTATTTGAGTGGGGTTTTAAATTCTTTTGAAGTTCTGTTTCTTGTATATCTGCTTTTGATTTTACAAACGACCCTTTGGTACCATGAATACAATAGGCTGGAAGTGGTTCTCTAACAAAATAACTCGATTTTAGAGATACGTATTTCGAATCGTAATATAATTTTACATCGAAATAATCTCCTACTTCAGAATTATCTCTAAATGAATCTAGAGTAGCAAAAATACTGTCAGGCATTCCAAACAATTGTAATGCTTGGTCTATGATATGTGAGCCTAAATCGTACAAACTACCAACACCTTCGGTTGGTGTTTCTTTATGAGTTTTATAGCTTAGTTCTGGATCAAATCTATCGTAATGAAATTCGGCTTCAACAATATTTCCTAAAACGCCTTGTTCTATGACTTTTTTGACAGTTTTAAAATCACTATCCCATCGTCTATTCTGAAATACTGAAAGTTTTACATTTTGCTTTTCTGCTAATGCAACTAGTTCTTCAGCTTCTGTTGAAGTTACTGTAAATGGTTTTTCAACTACGACATGTTTACCCGCTTCAAGACACTTTTTTGTATACTCGTAATGCGTAATATTTGGTGTGTTAACGATAACTAAATCTATGGCGTCATCTTTAAGCAATTCTTCCAAAGATCGAAACGTTTTAATATTTGAGTATTTTTCTTTGGCTAAATTTTTGGTGCGTTCAAAAACAGCATATAAATTAAAATCTGGGTGTACATCTATAAATGGACCATGAAAAACCCATCCACTCATTCCGAAAGAGCATAATGCTGTATTTATTAAAGCCATATTCATATTATTTAGTTCTCTATACGATTTTTTCCTCCTTCAAAATCACTCGAATAAAGACTTAAAATTTATTTTACTTGTTTAATTCTAAAGCTGCCATAATAAAGGGGCCAGTTCCTTTAGGGTCATTAGATCTAATTATTTCTCCAATATAGTATTCAAATGTGCCATCTCTGTATGGATCCCCTCCTAAACCTGCGACACCACAACATTTGTTAAGATTTACAACTCCATTGTCTTCAACGGTAATGAATAAATCTAGAGAGCCTTGAAACGCCTTGTTCGCATTCTCTAAATAGGTGTTTGGTAAGTATCCTTTATTAACTCCTTTTGCTAAAGTATATGTAAACATACTTGTTCCTGTGGCTTCTAAGTAGTTTCCTTCTCTTTCGGGTAAATTGAGCACCTGAAACCATGTGCCACTTTTATCTTGATATTTTACGATAGCTTCGGCATATTGGTTGAGATATTTAATAATTCTTGCTCTTCCTTGATGATTTTCTGGTAAATAATCTAACACATCTACTAATGCCATGCCGTACCAACCCATGCCACGAGACCAAAAATTCTCTGAAAGACCTGTCTCTTTATTAGCCCATTTTTGTTCTCTACTTTCATCCCAACCATGGTAGTACAATCCTGTTTCTGAATCTCTACTGTATTTTTCAATTAAGTCAAATTGTAGAACAATTTTATCATAAACCTTGTTTGCTTCTACAGGACTCATATAGTCTTTAGCATATTTAGCATGAAATGGTTCAGCCATATATAAACCATCCAACCACATCTGATATGGATATATTTTTTTATGCCAAAAACCACCTTCTGAAGTTGTTGGTTGACCTTCTAATTGTTTATGAAGTGTATCTATTACTTTTTTAAAACGAGGCTCTTGAGTTTTGTTATACACATAGTACATGATATCACCAGCTTTTATCATATCTAAGTTGTAGTTAGACATTTTGTAGGTTTTGATAGTCCCATTTTTTTCAATCATTTTATCAGGATACTCATATATATAATCATATATTTTTTGATTGTTAATTTGCTCATAAACCTTAGACATTGCTTGCAAAACTAATCCTGGTGTATAACTCCATTTTGGTTTGTCTCTAAAATCTAAAAGTGTTGGATCTGGAAATCTTTTAATTTCGGACAAAGCCATACGTTCTGACCATTTTAACGAATCAGAAATTTCCATTTCTTGTTTTGGTACTTCCGCTTGCTTCTTTTCTTCTTTACAACTTGTAAAAAAACTTAAAGCTAATATTGTAATAAGCGTTATATTTTTCATCTTAACTATTTATTGCTTTTCGTATTTCTTAATCACTAAATATTTTAATTCTATAGCACCAGCATTACTAATACCATGCATACTATTTGGTGGGCAATACAAACTTGTATTGGCTTCTACAACAACTTCTTTTCCATTTAAATAAAACTTTGCAGTACCCTCTAAAACATAAAAGAATTCATCTTCGTGATGTTGGTGTGGGGCGTGTGTAGATTTCCCTGGTGCTACCACACTCAACTTAAGTGTTCTCCCATCTAAAAAATCTTTATCTGCAAACCAATACTGATAGCCGACTTTTGTTGGTATAGCTTCATCTTTGGAAAATGTATTTACGCAGTCTTCAATGGTATAAGTTTTGTCTTGTGCATTGATAGTTTGAAAACTAATACACATACAAAAGAGTATTACACTTTTTAATAGAATCTTCATTATAGCGCATTATTTGAATTCAATTCATTCAATAAACCATCTAAATAGGTTAAAAATTCGGCCTCTGTTTTAATGCCATCCACTTCTTGTTCCCAAGCTCCTAAAAAGTAGAAGGACACAGGTTTTGTTGTTGGTTGAAATTGAATTAAATAATCATACTTTCCTTTTTTAACTTCAGAAGTGGTCTTAATCTCATAAAAAATTGCCATTCCTAAATCGTCTGGTACCAACGTTTGCTCACCATAAGTCGCTATGTAAGCCCATTTTTTGTTAGCACTTTCTTTCTGAAAATAATTGACACCGTGATCGATAATTCCTGTTACAATACCATCGATTGCTTTTGAAGGCTGAATAGTGTGTTTTGTGTACCGTTGATCTGGACGAATACTTAATGTTGATTTTAGATCGATTTTATCTTCACCTGTCTTCCATCCTTTATAGTTTATAATTACCGAAGATGCATCTAAATTATTTTGTACAGAAGCAAATGTGGAATCGACTTCTTTAAAGTGAAGTACTTCATCTTCAACTAAGCGACCTAAAGAACCAACGCCAAGTCCACTTCCCACTTTTAAGATGTCTTGTCCCCAAGGCTCAGGTTCATGATATGAATCGAAACCATCTTGGCCGACGTTAGACAACACCATAGTATCTGTTTTTTTTCCGAAAATATCAATGGCATTTCTCCAATCTAAATAGAGCCTATATCCTATTTTATTGTTTTCCCAACCTGGCCCTTCGTAACGTATGTACCAAGAATGGTCGGTGTGGTTATCTGGAACTCGAAATTTTTCAATATTTTTGAATGAAGTTCCACTATCATATTCTTCATGTCCTCTTGTACCATCAATCCATTCTCCACCTTGTGCAATAGAGATTTCTGCATAGGTTTTTGGTGTTTCAATTACTTTTTCAGTTTGCTTAATCGGTTCTTTTATGTCTTCTTTTTTCTCAGATTTACAGGCTGTAATTGATGCAATAAAACATAAAGCGATTATAAATTTTAGTGTTTTCATTCTTTATCTTTTTTGAGTGTTTTATCTAAAAATGTTGAGATGTAATTTACAGTATCATTAAACCAAGGATGGAATAACCAAAAGGTATGTGGACTATCTGGAAAGTTTTCGACTTGACTGTAAATATTATGTTTATCTAAAATTTTTATCATGTCTTCTCGTCCTGCTTGAAAACGCTCATACTGACTACTTATAAATAAAATCGGCGGGGTGTTTTTATCAGTGTGCGTTAGGGCAGATGCTTCTTTCCATGTTTCTGGCTTTTCTTTAGATGTACCTCCTAACCACCAACTAGCCATTTTGCCTTCACTAGATTTAGGATGAACAAAAGCCAAAACACCATCTAAGTTCACAATGGCTTGGACAGACGTTGACGTAGAATATTCTGTTTTTTCTTCAAACTTTGGATTGTTATTTGTTGTACCAACCAAGGTTGCCATTTGTGCGCCAGAAGAAGTTCCTAAAATAGCGACTCTCGTCGTGTCTAAATGAAATTGCTTGGCATTAGATTTTATATATTGAATGGCTTGTTTTATATCATAAATCCCTTTAGGATATTGGACTTCGTCTGATAATCTATATTCTACTGCAAAACAAGAATAACCTAGAGAAGCAATGTGTTGTGCCATTGGTGTCATGTGAGACTTATTGCCAGATTTCCATCCGCCTCCATGCACTAAAATAACAGCTGGGTTATTTTCTGATGTATTTATAAAAGCATCCAAACAAAGAGTTCTGTTTTCTAACGTTTTGTATGTAATGTTTTTTGTTTTAAATACATTTTGAGACTGTTGCGATTTTACAATTTCAATTTGCGGAAAATCCTTTTTGTATTTTTTATAAGAACCTGCTACAGTGTATGAAGTGTCTTTCTGTATGGATTGAAAAGCAAATACAGTTGATATATTCAACAAAAAAATGAAGCTATATGAAATTGATTTATACACTATTCTTATTTTTTATTTAAAGAATAAGCCTGATTTTGTAAATCAGGCTATCATAGGAATTGAAATCTAAACAACTAATCAAAATACCTCCTATTTTATTCCTGCTACTAATTCTCTTCTTTGGCTGGACTTTGCATTAAAGCCCCATTAATATACGTATCTATAAGTTTTAAATTAGAAACATTTTCTAAAGAGAAAGCATTTTCTACTTTTTCTATATTTACATTTCTTAAAGTGACATTTGTAATTGGTGATTCTTTATAGCCTTTTGCTAAAATTCCAAATTCGCCACCATTTTTAACAGTAATATTTTCTAACCAAATATTTTTTATTTCAGGAATAAATTCGCCGGTTTGATTAGTGTAAGTTGCATAAAACATATTTAGTTTTAAAACGGCTTCTTTAACTTGACCTATCTTTACATTTCTAACATAAACACCATCAATAGTTCCCCCTCTTCTAGAGTTGGTTTTTAAACGAATGGCTCTATCCAAATTAGGACTATCCATTGTGCAATTATCCACATAAACGTTGTGTACCCCAGCAGACATTTCACTACCGATTACAACACCTCCATGGCCATCTAGCATTTTACAGTTTTGTACCACTATGTTTTCGCTTTTAATACCAACACGTCTCCCTTCTGCATCTCTACCAGCTTTTATGGCGATACAATCGTCACCTGTATTAAACGTACAGTTTTTAATGATTACATTTTTAGAATATTCTGGGTCGCAACCGTCATTATTTGGACCGTGGCTTTCAACCGTAACACCATCGACTATTACATTGTTAGATTTAAATGGATGTATAATCCAAAATGGTGCATTCGTTATTTTAACACCTTCTAATAGGACATTTTTGCATTCATAGAACTCAATAAAATTTGGGCGTAAATAATGACTATCTCCAAAAACACGTTTTTCTAAAGGTGTACCGTTTTGTCCCATTTCCATTAATCGTGGTAAGTTTAAACTATCTTTTTGTTGCGGCATTCCTTTTTTCCAACCATACTCTTCTTTACCACACCATTTCCACCAATTGTCATTACTTGCCTGACCATTTAAAGTTCCTTTACCTGTAACAGCGACATTATTTTTTTTGCTGGCATAAATTAATGGTGAGTAGTTGATAAGCTCAACACCTTCATAAGATGTTGGAACTAACGGGTAATAATCTTTTGGGTTGGTACTAAATAAAATTTCTGCACCTTCTTCGAGATGTAAGTTTACATTATTATCTAAATGAATCGCTCCTGTTAGATAATTGCCTTCAGGTACTAAAACTATTCCTCCTCCTTTTTCTACACAAGCGGCAATGGTAGTTTTAAAAGCTTCTGTATTAAAGGTTGTGCCATCTGGATTTGCTCCAAAATCCATGATATTAAAAGTGGCATCTGGAAATTTAGGAACAGAAACACTTTCTATTACAGCATTCATTGCATCCCAAGGGCTTTTTTCTGAACTCGCAATGGTTTCATCCTCTTTTTTAGACTCTTTACAGGAACTAAAAGCAATAAGCATTATAACCATTAAAATAAATGAAGAAAATAAATTTAGAGCTTTTTTTTCATTCTGAAAACTAAATATTGATACCATTTAAAGAGAATTAAACATTAATGTAATCGATTACAAAACTAAAAAAATTACTTTGATATTCCAAACTTTTAGAATTTAAAATGAAAAGATTTTCCATCTAAGAAAATTAAGGTATGAAAATATAAACATCTCAATTCTAGAGATTCAATGTTTTTAATTAATTACATGTGAAACTAAATAATAATTGATGAAAAACAACTATATATCAAATTAATAGCTACTTTTATGTAATCGATTACATCTTTAATCAAAAATTAATATGATATGAAAAAAATATTACTTTATTTATCCTTATGTCTAGTGGGGCTACAATTGAATGCACAGGCAGTAACTATAACAGAGTCGTCGGGTTGGTTAGAATCGGCTTTTGTAGAGTGGTTACCTGAAGATGGAGTAGATAGCTACAATGTTTATTATACAGGAGGTGGACTAACGGATCAAATCATTGATACACAGCTTATCCGTAGTTATGGTAGTTACTATCGAGCAGACGTATTAGGTTTATCTACAGGTGATTACATACTTAAGGTTGTTCCTGTTATCGCAAATATTGAAGGTCCAGCTGCGGTATCAAACAGTGTTACCGTTACTGCTCACGACAGAAATGGTTTTGCACATAGCAATGGTCATGTTCCTGGTGCTTATAATCTCGATGGTACACTTAAAGCGAATGCTGTTGTAATTTATATAACGGAAAACTCAAAAAACACAATATCGTTGAATGTTATAGGTGCTACAACAAATCCATGTGTAGGACTTCAAACCATTTTAGATGGCTTTAAAAAAGGGGATGATGATCGTCCATTGGCCGTTCGATTGATAGGCAACATTACTGATTTAGATTATATGTTAAATGGAGATGTTGTTATTGAAAATGAAAATAATAACAACGGCTCTATAACTTTTGAAGGGGTAGGCAACGACGCACTTGTAAATGGTTGGGGACTGCGCATTAAAAGAGGAACAAATATAGAGGTTCGAAATCTTGGTTTTATGCTTACCAATGCAAATGAAGGTGATAATATAGGTCTACAACAAGACAATGAATATGTTTGGGTTCATAATTGTGATTTATTTTATGGAGCTGCAGGTGGTGATGCTGACCAAGTAAAAGGGGATGGTGCATTGGACTGTAAAAGATCTACATATGTTACAATGTCTTATAATCATTTTTGGGATACCGGAAAAAGTAATTTGTTGGGTTTAAGTGAAAATACTACTACGGAATTATATATTACATATCACCATAATTGGTATGACCATTCAGATTCTCGTCATCCACGAGTTCGATTTTATTCGGCTCATGTTTACAATAACTATTTTGATGGAAATGCAAAATATGGCTCTGGTTCTACTGAAGGTTCTTCCTTGTTTTTAGAAGGGAATTTTTTTCGTAATTGTAAATATCCTATGCTGACATCGCAACAAGGAACAGATATCTTTAACGGATCTAATGGAACTTTTTCTGGTGAAGATGGAGGAGTAATAAAAGCATTTAATAATGATATGAGCGGAGAAACACGATTTGTAGCTTATGATGCTGTAAATTATCCTACTCAATTTGATGCTTATGTAGCAACAACACGTGATGAAAATATTGAAAGTAACATTTCATCTTTTCAAGGAGGCAATACTTATAATAATTTTGATACAGACCCATCACTATATATAAATTCTTTAACAGTTGATAGTCCTATTGTAGCAAAAAATAATGTGATACAGTATTCAGGAAGATTGAGTGGTGGAGATATAAATTGGACTTTTGATGCTCCTGATGATGATACCTCCTATGCTATAAATACTGGACTATTAGGCCTTTTAACTTCCTATACATCGAATTTAGTGTCGATTCAAGGTGATACTTTAGGTACGGGAAGTACACAGACTTTAACCGTTCCAGATAATAATGACCAATCAGTTGATAGTGGAAATGCTATTGAAGATATGATTTTTACTTGGGGAGGAGATGCTACCGATGTTTCTGTAATAGGATTACCTGCTTCGGGTATTGTATATACTAAAAACACAATTGCGCAAACTATAACTGTATCAGGAACTCCCACATCGAATGTAAATTTTTCAATTACGACTAATGGCTCAGCTGGTTCATCAGTAACAGCTTCTGGAAGTGTATCAATTAATGGCCTTCCCAATGGAGATGAAATACACAATTTTACAGCGTCTGGTCTAAATAGTGGTTTTTATTCATTTACGGGGGCAAATATGAATTCATATCCAGGAAGTACAATTTATGATGGTTTAATATTAACAGAAAGGCTGAAGATTGAGTCGTCTACAAATATTTCTTACACAACAACTTCTATTTCAACTTTAACATTGGTATTTGATCCTGCTTTTAGTGGAAACATAAAACTTGATGGTGTTACATATTCTGCGACTGATGGAGTTCTCACCTTAACAAATATTCCTTCAGGAAATCATAGTATTACAAAAGGAAATGTCGCCAATTTATATTACATTAAAAGTGAATTTGCGCTAGGTATTGAAGATCTTTCGCCACTACAAAAATTGAAAGTTTATCCCAACCCAATCGCAAATTTGTTGAATATTTACTTACCTAATTCTACAATAGAAAAGATAACTATATATAACATTATAGGAACAGTAATACAAACTATTAAAAAGGATTTAAGAGTTGTTGATTTGACTAATTTAGAAAGTGGAAGTTATTTTATAACACTTAAGACAAATAGAGGAGTAGTAACTAAAAAGTTTTTAAAAAAATAAGTTTTTTCTAAGACTTAAAGAAATCGATACTTCTTCATTTTAAAGCATAAAAAAGCAGTAGGAGGTTTTACGTTCTACTGCTTTTGTTTTAGAAAAAGGATGAATTTCTTAATCTATTATTGCACTAATAATTTAACGGATTTCTGGCCTTCTAAAGTTGTAACTCTAGCGAAATATAAACCTGAATTAAAACTAAAATCAAGATCAGTATTTGTGTTTACTGTCTTTACCAAAGCACCTGTAATGCTATAGATATTAACCTCCGTGTTAGAAGTTACATTAGAGATGTAAATTCTATCATTAGCTGATTTTACACTTGTATTTATAGCTGTATCAATATTATTAATGCTTAGCACATCTGCTCCTGCTCCTGTTACTTCAATTTTATAAAGGTTAAAAGAATTTGAATCATAAATATAAATGTTTCCACCAGTACCAGTATAACTAGCTGTTATGGTTTCTGGATCACCATTACCTACAGCTTGAAAAGAATTCAATAAAGTAGTGCCGTCTGATATATAAAGAATACGTTCAGTATCACTGCTACTACCAGATCTAAACCAAATTTTTACATCAACGGGTCCAGATACAGGAAAATACATATAGCTATAACTTGGTAGAAAATCAACTGGTGCAGAACCTCCGTTAAATTTAAAACGGTTAATTGATGTATATTCATCAGGCGTACCAGTATCCCAAGTAGCTCCACCTGCATTTTCAATTTGACCAAATTTATCACCACTACTATCTCCCACTAAAAAGAGATTATCTTTCTCTATTGTAGCACTTTCAGCTGCGTTAAAAGCAACTACAGGCCACAATGCAATTTGTTCAGGACTCGTGTAAGTTGGATCCCCCCCAAAATCCCAAACTTTAGTTTGAGCTTGTAAAGTAGCCACAAAAAGCAACATTGGTAAAACCAATAAAAGTAATTTTTTTTTCATGTTGTAAATATTTTAAGGTTAGATTATTACGTAATTGTAATCGATTACAAATTTAAAGATTTTTTTAAAATAAAATAAGTATTTATTAAAAAAGTATTAAAAAAGATCATCTGTTTGACAGATGATCTTTGTACTTAGTTGTTTTTAGACTAATATCGATAATGAGAAATCAATTTTACCACTTTAATTCCGTCATTAGCCTGTATTTTAACAATCCATATACCACCGGCAATATCAATAGAAGTATCACTCACAGTATCTAGGTTAGCAACTAAAGCTCCAGTTATGTTGTAAACCTCAATATGTGTTTTTGATGTTATATTAGAAAAGTGAAGCTTTTGACCATAAGCTTTAATTATAACAGATGATTCTAAATTATCATAATCATTTACCGAAAGCAATTCCGGAAACGGATCCCAATCATCCGCTCCTTTAGTAAAGTTAAAAGTATTAATAGCTGTGCCATCGGTTAAAGTAGGACTAACCAGTACTGTTGACCATGGTGTGCGTGTTTCTGAATTATCAACACCAGAAGCATTTTCAATAGTCCCATATTCGTACATCATTGAAGATTCTCCTCCAAGAGAGCTAGTCCAGCCTTCAGGTGATATTAAAGACAATCCTTCTGAACCAGGGTAAGTAGATTCATCTATCGTTGTATTATAAAATACAACCTCACTTGTATTTGGTGCCCATGGACGACCAAAGTAGCCAGGCTTAGAACCATAAGTTGAAGCCGTTTCAACTCCTGGAATAGGAGACTTAACATTACACTCATACATTAAAAAGCCTCTTTCTGTAGTTTGTTGTGCTGCAGTAATATATGCGGCATCACTACTGTGATCACTTGTGTTTAATACAAAATTGGATTGATAAAATACAGCTGTCATACCTCCAAAAATATAATCAACGGCTCCCATCATATCTCCTTTATAAATAGCTACTCTTGCACCTTCAGCTCCGTAAAAAGAATCTTGACGGCCAATAACTCTACATTGGTCTAAAATAACTCTGTCTGCACTGGCAGCAATACCAATCGCAGCAGCTTGTGTAACATAGCCGGCTGATCGATCCTGTACAGCTGTATTACCAAAATTAGTTGGTCTTGTTGGCTCACTTGCAGCTTTTGCTTTAACTATGTCTTGAGACTCCTTTAAAGAGATATACTGATTAAAAGAATTTTCTAAAATGATGTCTTCTATTGTAACATTTTGAGCAGTAATCACAACGGTCGCATTCCAATAAGAAGAACCTCCTCCTGTTCCTTCTTGATTTATGTAATCGGTATGTCCATTTTCTGTATTCACAGCTAAAACTTCAGCATTCCATTTGTTATTAGTTCCTTGACTATAGAAATTATATTTCTGTCCGTAGTAAGAAGTAACTCTCACTGCGTTGGCATCAATATCTACACCTGCATTGAATATAGCAATACTTGGATTTGAAGCTGCATTTTTTAAGGTTACATTATTGCTATTAATAACTAACATTTCTTCATAATTCCCTGGGTCAATCATAACTGTTACTGGTTCGTCATTAGGACGATCCATTCGAGAAATTGCATCTAAAGCACCGTTTATAGTTTGATAATCTTTATTTACACCAACTGTTAACGTTGAACTATAAGCTTCAATTGCTACGACTTGAAATGATACAAAATATGAAGTTGAATTAACAGCTATATTAACCACACCATCTGTTGCCCCTAGATATACGTATTCATATACCACATTTGTACTCGTACTATTAGAGGTATTAGTTACTGCTGGACCTCCTTCAACAGAATAATCCGAAGCGTAATAATCGGTAATAATTACCTTATCGCCAACAGAAACAGGAATAGCGATTGTAGATCCTGAGCTTGCATTTAAATCTCCATTAGTTCCTCTAACATTAATACTTCCTGTAAATAAGAGCCCTTCGTATGCTGAAGCAGCATTGATAACTCGATCATTAAATGTCCATTCAGTAATTGGGTTAAAAGTTAAATCTTTTGAAGTATCTGAACCCAGAACATTTAGATTTGAAGTTAATGCTAACCTTACTGGATAAGCATCAATGCCATCGTAAGAAACTGTATAGATTCCGTCGCGTAATGCTACTGTTGTGATATCGGTAAAACTATACGAATAACCTTCTTCGTTATTGTTTGTAAATGTTAGGTTTAATTCATTTTGTTGTGTTCCATCTAATCCATTAGCATTGATAACTACATTGTATAAAGGTTTTGCAGAAAAAACAACGTCTGCTATTTCGTCAGCTGTACCAATGGTAATTGTATTTGCTAAAATTTCATAATCATTTACCCCTTCTGCAGTTATTGTGTATTCAATTCCTGCTTCAATATCTACACTGTAAGTAGAGGAAATTTCGTCTATTGTAACAATAGGATTGTAAACTGTTCCTGCTCCAGCATCTGGTGTGTATTGTAATGTAACATCTGTTAGGTCTGTTAACCCAGTAATATTACCACTAACGTTATAAATATCTACTTGTGCTACCACAACATCATAAGTTGTTGTTTCTTCAGTTGCATCTAAACTCAATCCATTAGTTATTATATAGCCATTGGCATCACCTAGGCTAAGATTATAAGTATACTCTGTTGGTAAATCGATTGTGTAAGTTGCACTAGAAACCACTGCTGGAAATGCTTTACCAGCTTCATTGGTAAACACTATAGAGTATCCACTAGGAATACCAGCAGCAAATGTTTCGTCAACTGTTCCGCTTAATGTTAGATATTGCGCCTCTTTTCTTAGTATTCTGTAGTAACTTGGTTTATCAACTTCATCAAAGATATGATACTCACCAGCTTCTTTTGCTACGAAATTAACCGTTTGAAGGTCACCACCTACAGCAACTACATCATCTTGTATTGCAGGGTCTGCAGTATATTGAAAATGAACATTTCCTGTACCAGATTGTGTTAGCATCATTACAGTAACTTCATCATCTTCATTTAGAGTTAAACTCATATAACGCCCTGTTGCGCCTGCCGCATTAACATAAATTCTCCCAGAATGGTCAGCAATACCACTTGTATTTTCATCATAGCGTGTTAAGTTAGTATTTGCGGTTCTTAAGCGATCATTTGTTCCTCCTAACCAAGACAAATCACCTGCTGTCCATGCTGAAGGCATTACATTACCTGAAGTGCCAGGAGTAATAGAACCATCATACCAAGCGTTGATATCTGTTTCTGTCAACATATTGTTATACAGAACTTCGTCTAATTGCTCTGCAGCGAAATCCCAGACATCTGTTTTAATAATTGTACTCTCTAGAGATGTTACATCAATAGCTGGAGTATAAGCATTTGATCCACTAAATGTAAAATACAGAGTCGTTGGACCACCGGCATAATTAAATTCATAATATCCAGTTTGGTCAGCCATATTAGGATGTGCATCCATATCGACGTCAATTGTTCCTAATTGATTACCACCAATCGCTGTACCACCATCCATAGTACCAGAACTATATTCTGAGCCATAAAAACGAACAGTACAACTTCCTCCTTCAACATCTATTTCTAAAGAATTACCATCTTGAAAAGCAACACCATAACCACTACTATGCCAGAAACTTGTAGCCGCTTGTGTTCTTATTTTACCATCTGGACTTGTTGTTGAAGTTACAGGATCCCATTGAACTCCTGTGTTTGTAAAAGTTGATTGGTCACCTAAATTGTATGAAGATGTTGGTGATATTACATCAATAGCTGGAGTATAAGCATTACTACCGCTAAAAGTAAAATATAAAGTGGTTGGACTACCTGTATATACAAATTCATAATAACCTGTTTGGTCAACCATGTCAAGATATGCATCCATATCAACGTCCATTGTCCCTAGATCATTAATTCCTATAGATGTACCACCATCCATAGTACCAGAACTATATTCTGAGCCATAAAAACGAACAGTACAACTTCCTCCTTCAACATCTATTTCTAAAGAATTACCATCTTGAAAAGCAACACCATAAT
>NZ_QRDV01000001.1:614084-1010757 GCF_003386165.1 Winogradskyella eximia
CCAGAACTATATTCTGAGCCATAAAAACGAACAGTACAACTTCCTCCTTCAACATCTATTTCTAAAGAATTACCATCTTGAAAAGCAACACCATAATTACTACTATGCCAGAAACTAGTTGCTGCTTGTGTTCTTAATTTACCATCAGAACTTGTTGTAGAGGTTACAGGATCCCATTGAACTCCTGTATTTGAGAAAGTTGATTCATCGCCCAAATTATAGGTAATAGTTGTTTGCCCATTTGCCATAAATCGAAAAAATAGCAAGGCAAACATTGCGAAAAAGGAAAGTTTTTTCATAGTTTGTGTTTACTTAAAGTTTATATATAGTCTTGTAATCGTTAACTAAAGCAACGTAGGTTATACTGTTTTGGGAGGTCTTTTTTAATAAAAACAACCAATTACAAAATTGAATTAATTAAATACCAAATAATGTAATCGATTATATAAGTTTATAAAATTAAAAGGCATAAATAAAAACGAAGGTTAATATTATGTTTAGTAATCAATTATTTAACAGGAAATATGTGAAAATTTTCATAGTTACTTTAAATTTATTGATATTCAAAAAGTTTCAAATTATTTTTTAATTATCTTAAAGGTCTTAGTGTTGTTTTTAATTTGAAGCTGAACAAAATAAATGCCTTTAGTATATTGACTTAAATCTATAACTGTTTTATTATTCGGTGTGTTTTGTGTTGATATTGATTTATTCATTATGTTTTTTCCATAAACGGTGTACAACGAAAACTTAGCTTCATAATAGTTTTCTAATGAAAATTCAATGCTTAATGCATCTTTTACTATAGTTGGATAATATTTAACCTTTGAGAAAATTGCATCTTCTATTCCAAGATTGTCACAACTAGAAGACATTTCACCAGAGCTTGTAACTTGTAATGTGGCTCCAGCACCACAATTTACATTTGGAATATTTGTAGAGACATCACTAACAGGAATTACACTATAAGTATATGTAGGTTGAGGGACTGTACCAATATTAGATACTCCATTGCTACAATTATCAAATTCTAAAGTAACTGTGCCACCATAACTTTGATACACTGTGCCAATGTTTGCAAAATCTGAATTTTCAACATAGCATGATAAATTGTTTAATCCACCACTAAATCCAAGAGCTCTCGAACTAGAAACATTCGTATTGTAATAACAGTTCAGTATATGAAGTTGAGAATTACGTGCTCTTGGCATTCTTTCTTTACAACCTTCGGCCCAATAACAGTTTTGAAAAGTAACACTATAATGTCCGTCTGCTGGAGCTTGAGAGTCGCTTGAGCCCACCAAATTTGAGAACCTATGATCATTTGAGCCACCCGGACCACCTGGAACAGCCGGTTTTAGATAAGTGAACTTACACCATGAAACTGTGATATTATCTGAATTTCCTTTTATATCGAAATTACCATCTACTCCATCTTGGAATTCACAATGATCTACCCATAGGTTAGTGCAACCATCGGCTGTTAAATTATCGCGACCGTCAACATCATAGGCCCCAGCTCCTTCGAAAATTAAGTTTCTTATGATGACATTATTAGATCCGTTCTTTAAATTTAAAATACCAGAACCCGATTGTGTTTGTGAATTGTTTACGAGTCTGGCACCTGGTAACCCTATTATAGTTTTATTTGTAACTACCTCACTAATATTTTGACCTGATGCAATATTTATTGTACCTGAGACTAAAATGACCTGAGGGGTAGATAGTTTAATTTTAGCCTTGAAATCTGAATAGGTACTAACTGTAACTGGAGTAACGTTTCCACCACCTGTAGTTGCTTGACCATAACCCTCAGGAGTAGATAGATAATAATTTTGACCATAATTTATGGAAGTAAAAAATAGGGCGAGAATTAATAGGATTGATTTTTTCATTAGAATCATTTTAATATCAGATAAATCATAAACCTTGGGTAATGTAATCGATTACAAATATATGTAAAAATGTATTAACTGCTAATAAATTCACAAAAGGTGAAAACTTTTTGCGTTTGAATTATAATCATTTTAATGTTAAATTTTTCACTAAATAAAAAAAATATTAACAAAAATTTGTGTATTTAAAAATTTACGATAAATTTGTGCAATCGATTACATTTTAAATAATTTATAAACTAACTCTATAATTCATGTGTAATAATCTAACTGGTTTTTTGTTTTTCCATTCAATTGAACGGAAAACAAATGGATTTTCATCCATAAAATCTATGTCGTTAATGCTGTTTTCGTTATTTGTTTTTGGTAGTACAATTTCATTTGCTCAGAACAACACTATAAGTGGTACGGTAACTGCGGAAGATATGGGTTCACCTATTCCTGGTGTGTCTGTATTTGTAAAAGGAACTTCCATCGGTACTTCTACTGATTTTGATGGTAACTATTCATTAAATATTTCCGGACCGAATGTTGTTTTGACATTTTCATATATTGGATATGCAACTCAAGAAATAAAAGTTGATGGTAAATCAAGACTAAACGTTGTGCTAATACCAAGCACAGAATCGTTGGAAGAAGTGGTTGTTATTGGTTATGGAACATCACGTAAATCTGATTTAACAGGCTCCGTAGTTTCTATAGGTGGTGAGAATTTAAAAGAACAAGGTATTTCTAATGTAGCTGAAACATTAACAGGGCGTTTGGCTGGTGTTCAAGTATTATCTAGTGAAGGCTCACCCGACTCCGATATTCAAATTAGAGTACGTGGTTCAGGATCTTTAACGCAAGATAGCTCACCACTAATTATTGTTGATGGTTTTCCTGTTAATAGCTTAAGTGATATCTCCCCTACAGATATAGAAAGTCTTACCGTTTTAAAAGATGCTTCATCAACTGCGATTTATGGTTCTCGAGGAGCAAATGGGGTTGTTATTGTTACTACAAAAAGTGGTAAGGAAGGAAAAATTTCAGTCAATTTTAATACCTTCTATGGTGTGAAACAAATTGCTAATACTATAGATGTTCTTAGTCCTCAGGATTATGTTAAATGGCAATACGAATACGCTCTACTTGACGAACAGCCACAAAGTTACGAACAATATTTTGGACTCTATCAAGATTATGATCAGTATGTTGGTATGAAAGGAAATAACTGGCAAAAGCAAATCTACGGTAGAACAGGTGAGGTAAATAGTCGAGACTTAGCTATAAGAGGTGGTTCTGAAAAAATTAATTTTAATTTTAACTATGCGCTTTATGATGAAAAAGCCATTATGATTGGTTCAGACTTTAAGAGAAGTAATCTATCATTGGCACTCAAAAGTAAAGTCAGCGATAAAATAGATTTATCATTTACAATCCGTTATTCCGATACTGAAGTGAATGGAGGTGGTGCTAATGAACAAGATGAAGTTTCATCTGCAGATGCTCGACTTAGACATAGTGTTGGTTATTCTCCGATACCACTTCCGGGATTAACAACAACAAACACAGATGAAGCGCTTTCGAGTTATTTAGTAAATCCGTTTGTTGCTGTAGACGATAATCAACGAAAAAAATTAGGTGAAAACTTTAATATGTTAGGAAGTTTTTCTTGGAAAATAGTGGATAATCTTCAGTTTAAAACTGATTTAGGATTAAATAAAAGGAATGACTTAGATTATCGCTTTTATGGAAGATCTACTTACTACGCAAACAACAGGCCAGCAGCCGAAAACCAAGGTTTGCCAGCACTACTTATTAAAGACAGAAAAAGAGAAAGTTTTAGAAACGCTAATACGCTGAACTATGATTTTAAAAACATTATGGGTGAAGACCATGGTCTTAAACTTTTATTAGGACAAGAAATTATTGTTTCGAAAGACAATAGAATTACAAGCGAAATCCAAGGTTTTCCAAGAGATTTTGCTTTTGGCACCACCATTAATCTGACGACTCAAGGTGTACCTTTATCTGTCGACAATTTTTACAGTCCAGAAGATAAATTGTTATCGTTTTTTGGTCGCGTTAACTACGATTATAAAAATCGCTATTTATTTACTGCAACGTATCGTATTGATGGCTCTAGTAAATTCTTAGGAGATAATCGTTGGGGCTATTTTCCTTCTGCCGCTGCGGCATGGAAAATATCAGAAGAAGAATTTCTTGCTGATACAAATTGGTTAAATTTATTGAAGTTGAGATTAAGTTATGGTCAAGCAGGTAATAATAATATTCCCGCAGGGCAGACGGTTCAAAACTTTGAATCATCAACGACTTCCTATTTAAATGATATTGATAACTATTGGTCTGCTGCAAATATTTTGGCTAATCCCGATTTAAAGTGGGAAACAACAGTTTCTCAAAACCTTGGTTTAGATTATAGTTTATTCGGTGGGAGTGTAAGCGGGGCTTTTGATGTATATAAGAATGTTACCCAAGATTTATTAATTAGATTTCCAACACCAGGAACGGGTTATGATAGTCAATATAGAAACATGGGGGAAATTCAAAATACTGGTTTTGAGGCTTCTTTAAATATTGGGGCAATAGAAAAGGAGAATTATGGATTAAATATCTCTTTCAATATAGGTGTTAATAAAAATCGTATTAATTCACTTGGTGTAATGGAGGATTTTGGAACAAACACAAATTGGGCATCTACTCAAATAGGAAATGATTATTTTATTAAAGTCGGACAGCCAATTGGTTTAATGTACGGATACCAAAGTAATGGACGATATGAAGTGTCTGATTTTAATTATGATTCAAACACTGGAGAATATACTTTAATAGATGGTGTCGCAGACAACAGTGCCGTTATCGGTAACGTGATGCCGGGCTCTATGAAATTAAGAGATATTAGCGGTCCTGAAGGAGTACCTGACGGTATTGTAGATGTAAATGACCAAAAAGTAATCGGTAATGCAAATCCCAAGCATACAGGAGGTATGGTTTTGAGTGCCCGTGCTTATGGTTTTGATCTTTCTGCTGCATTTAACTGGAGTGTTGGAAATGATATCTACAATGCTAATAAAATTGAGTTTAATACGTCAAACCAAAACGGACAGTACAGAAATCTAAGTACTGATATGAGTGATGGTACAAGATGGACAAATTTAGATCCTTCTACTGGACAGCTGGTTACGGATCCTGCACAGTTAGAAGCACTCAATGCTAATACGACAACATGGTCTCCTTTTATGCAGAACTTTGTCTTTAGTGATTGGGCAGTTGAAGATGGTTCTTTTTTGAGATTAAATACACTAACTCTTGGCTACTCTCTTCCTGATTCAGCTCTATCTGATTTCGGTATTTCTAAATTAAGATTATATGTAACAGCGAATAATGTTTTCATTATTACTAATTATTCCGGATTAGACCCAGAGGTTTCTACAAGAAGAAAAACGCCTCTTACTCCAGGTGTGGATTATTCTCCATACCCAAGAAGTAGACAAGTCATTTTTGGATTAAACCTAAATTTTTAAATTAAACATTTTTTAAAAGATGAAAAAAATAATAATAATTTCAGGAATTATAATAGCTGGAATATTAAACTCATGTCAAGAGTTTGAGGAAGATTTTTTAGACGCGCCAGCACAGTCAACTCTAGATGAGTCAATTATATTTTCCACACCGGGCTTAGCTAAAGGAGCCGTTGATGGTATAATGGAACCGTTTGGTCAAACCAATTCTTATAGAGGACGTTTTATTCCTTTCTATGGATTTAATTCGGATACAGAATGGAACTACAGTTCTGATGAACCTGGTAGTTCTCAAGGTGAACTTATGATTTATGATGCTAAGCCAAATAATTCTCAAATGAATTCATCAAATAATGCTTGGGCAATGATGTTTCTAGGTGTTGAACGTGCAAATATTTGTATTAGAGGATTACGGAATTTTGGAAATCCACTACCTGGTACCGAACTTGGACAATTATTAGGGGAAGCACTAACTTTAAGAGCTATTTACTATGCAGACTTAATGAAAGCTTGGGGTGATGTTCCTGCTCGTTTTGAGCCTATAAATTCAGAAACTATATATATCGAAAAATCTAATAGAGATATAATTTATAAACAAATCATTGCAGATTTGGGAGAAGCATCGACGTTAGTGGCATGGCCAAATGAAACTTCTGCTACAAATTCTGTGGAACGCATTAACAAAGCTTTTGTGAAAAGTCTCAGAGCGCGTTTAGCTATGGTTGCTAGTGGTTTTCAACAATATCCTGATGGTGTTAGAAGAAGTACTGATCCCGAACTTTCAGTTCAAAACATGTACACTTTAGCATTAAATGAAGCTACAGATGTCATTGGAAGTGGTAGTGCTTCATTAGAACCTTCATTTGAAATGTTTTGGAAAAACTATAATAAAGAGGTCTTAGCAGCAGGTAAAGAGTCTCTATGGGAAATTCCTTTTTCGGCTGGTCGTGGTAGAGTGTTATTCTCTTTTGCTGTAAGACATCGTGGAGTAGATCAGCATACGGGTCAGGCTAGAGGAGGTATTGCTGGTCCCTTGCCAACGGTGTTTTATGATTTTGATGAAGAGGATAGTCGTAGAGATGTGTCTTGTGTTCCTTATCAATGGGGTAATCCAATTGAAGGTGTTGCGAAGCAAGAATTAGTAAACTTAGACACTTGGTATTTTGGGAAATATCGTTATGAATGGATGGATCGTTATGTAACCTCAACCAACGATGATGGTGTAAATAAGATTTATATGCGCTATGCAGAGGTGCTTTTAATAGCTGCCGAAGCTGCAAATGAATTACAAGGGGCAGGTGCTGCTGCACCATATCTAAAACAAATTCGTATGAGAGCTTTTCCTTCTGAACTTCATACAGAAAAGGTAGATAATTATGTAAATGCTTTAACTAGTACAGAAGATATGTTCGATGCAATTGTAGATGAGTACTTATATGAATTTACTGGTGAGATGATACGTAAACAAAACTTAATTCGATGGAACTTACTTGGTGCTAATCTTGAAGAAGCTAAGGTTAAGATGTTTAATTTAAAGAATCGTACGGGTGAATATGCCAATGTACCTTCAACTTTATATTATAAATATGAAGATGATGGAGAAACTCTTGAGGTATATGGATTAAATAGGAATGAAGACGTAGATCAAGGAGCAGAATATTCAGCCTTTGGTTGGGATAATTTAGAAGATGATATAATAAATTCTCTATATAAGCAAGGTGTAAATCCAGACAATAGACAATTTTGGCCAATATGGCAAGTCTTTATTGATGGAAGTAACGGTCTATTGGTGAACGATTACGGTTATTAAAAAATAATTAATTAGAAATAAATTATTATGAAAACAAAACATATTCTAAAATCTATAATCATGGTCTTACTAATTACATTTACAGGATGTGAAGGTAAAGATGAGCTTATAGAAGAACTTCAGATCTCTAGAGAATTTGCTCCCGTTGAGCTTACTTCAATCATTAGAAATCAAACTATTGTTGAATTAAATTGGACTAAAGACAACAATGTGGATGCTTATTTGGTAGAGGTTAGCCAAGACGTAAATTTTTCTAGCATTGAAGAGTCGTTAAGCGTAGCATCCAATCAACTACCTGTACAAATACAGTTAATTGGTGAAACCTTGTATTACATAAGAGTACAAGCTATTAGTTCTCGAGGTTTAGAAAATTCTACATATGCAACTACAACTGCAAATACTTTAACAGAACAGTTGTTTTTATCCATAGAACCAGGTGATATTTTGGCTACAGAAGCTACATTAAGATGGGTGCCTAATAGTGAAGTGACTCAGCTTATTGTTAATCCTGGGAATATAGTTCAAGATATAACTGCACAAGAAGCAACAGATGGTATTGCTATAGTAACTGGATTAACAGGAGAAACAGAATACACAGCACAGTTGTTGAACAATTCCAACATAAGAGGTGTTCAAGTTTTTACAACAGGTATTGATATAGGTGATGGTATTTTAGTAACTCCAACTGATGATTTATTTCAAATGGTTGCGGACGCTAGTCCAAATGATATTTTGGTTCTAGATGCTGGTGATTACACCTCACAGACTAATGATGTAAATGGAGGTGTATTGGTTATAGATAAACCGTTAACGATTAGAGGGCTGTATAGTTTTGATAAACCCATCTTAAAGGTTGGCTTTTCAATTGTTGATGGAGCTACGGATGTTAGCCTTATAGATTTAGACCTTACAGGTGATATTCCTTTAGATTTGACAGATACCGTCAGATATTCTGCTGCTGGTAATTATAACTCATTATTATTAAGTGGCTGTAATGTTCATGACTATAACAGGTCTTTTATTGCAGGAAATGAAACAGATGCCATTGTACAGTCCGTAACTGTTGAAAATTGTGTAGTTACAAATATTCTTACAAGTGGAGGTGACTTTTTTGACTTTAGAAATTCAGATGTATTAAGTGTTAATTTTAGAACAAGCACATTTAATAATTGCGCGCCTGGTCGAGATTTTTTTAGAATAGATGCTGCGGGTACTTCAAATAGTACTGGGTTAACAACTAATATACTGTTAGAGAATTGCACATTATATGCGTGTTCTAATTCATCGAGTAGAAGATTGTTTTATGTAAGATTTGATGCTAATGATATTATAGCTCGGAATAATTTAATCACGGATACTACAATCGAAGGTTATTCAGATAACAGTGCTACCGATGAAACGATTACATTTCAAAATAATAATTATTTTAATGCACCAACACTTTTTGATTCAACGGTTTCGAGATATGACAATTCAACAAGTTATACAACTTTAGATCCTGAATTTTCTAATGCAGAAGGTGGGGATTTTACAGTTTTAAATCAATCATTAATAGATAATAATGTTGGTGACCCACGTTGGTTGCAGTAGTATATAAAACAGGTTAGTCTTTGTGAAGGAGTTATGTTTGAAGGAGCATTTCTCCTTTTCAATTTTAAATTAAATAGGGCAATAAAATATGATTAAGGAAACGTATTTAATATTCTTATTAAGCGTACTATTTTGCAGTTTAAGTTTTGCACAACAATTAGCTTTTCCGACCGCTGAAGGTTTTGGGAAATTTACAACTGGTGGTAGAGGTGGTTTTATTTATAAAGTCACCAATTTAAATGACGAAGGTGATGGAAGTTTAAGAAAAGGTATACTAAAAAAAGGACCTAGAATTATAGTTTTTGAAATATCTGGGACAATAGAACTCAAATCAAAATTAGATATTAATAGAGGTGATTTGAGCATCTTAGGACAAACGGCTCCTAATGATGGTATTACTATAAAGGGGTATCCTGTAACTATAAAATCAGACAACGTTATTTTACGTTACCTAAGATTTAGAATGGGTGACATTAATAATATAGAAGGTGATGCGTTAGGCTGCCGAAATACCGAAAATGTGATTATAGATCACTGTTCAATAAGCTGGGGTACAGATGAAAATGCGTCTTTTTATGATAATAAAAACTTTACTTTACAATGGTGTATCATATCTGAAGCGTTAAATAGGTCTGTTCATAAAAAAGGTGCACATGGTTATGGTGGTATTTGGGGAGGGGTTAGAGCTTCTTTTCATCATAATTTACTTGTAAGTAACAATAGTAGAAATCCAAGGTTTAGTGGCTCTAAAACAACAGAAAATTCTGTAAATGAGTTCGTGGATTTTAGAAATAATGTAATTTATAATTGGGGTGAAAATAGTATCTATGGTGGCGAAAAAGGGGTATATAATTTAATTAATAACTATTTTAAATCAGGACCAGCAACCACATCATCAAAACTTAATAGAATTGTTAGTCCATCAGAACCTTACGGCAAATTTTATGTGGATGGTAATTTTGTTTATAATGATAAAGACGTTACTCAAAATAACTGGAATGGTGGTGTACAGTGTGAAAACCCAGAATTTACTAAACTGAATCAACCTATTAATATTTCTGATAATATCAATACTTCAAGTGCTAATGAAGCGTATCTCGCAGTTTTAAACCACGTGGGGTTAAGTATAAAAAGAGATGCTGTTGATAAAAGGGTTTTAAAATCGGTTGTAGAGGGCAGTGTTACTTATAAACAAGGTATTATAGATTCACAGGAAAATGTCGGCGGATGGCCTATCTTGAGGACTAAAAAGGCAGGGAAGGATACTGATAATGATGGTATTCCTAACAAATGGGAAAGAAAACTTAAATTAGATTGCAAAGTAAAAGATGCTCATTTAAGTACGTTGGATAAAAATTATTCAAATATTGAGATATATGCTAATTTATTAATAGAGTCTAAATAATAAATTTTTTAAATTTTTAAAGTATATTAATTGGCCTATAATTAACAAAATCTTGTAATTTAGCACTGTTTTTATCAAAAACTTACTATCGAAAATGAGGGTGATTTATAAATTAAATAAGTAGTTTTACGAGTTTCCTTATTGTACTTATTACTAATGAAAAAAAAGACAACTATTTATGACATTGCTGAAAAACTGGAATTAACAGCAGCAACTGTCTCAAGAGCATTAAATAATAATCCTAAAATAAGCGAAAAAACACGCAAACTGGTTCAAGAGACTGCTATTGAAATGAACTACGAGCAAAACACATTAGCTCGTGCACTTAAAAGCGGAAAAAGTTTCAATGTTGGTGTTATTGTTCCTCGTATGGATAGTAATTTTTTTGCTTCTGTTATTCGAGGTATAGAAGAAGAATTGTATCCAAAGGGTTATCATGTTATAGTTTGCCAAACACATGACCAAGAAAATTTGGAAACAGGAAATATTGTTTCTTTATTAAATGCTCAAGTAGATGGTATTTTAATGTCTATTTCAAATTCAAAAACTAAAAATAAAGTCTTCAATAAATTATCCGAGAAAAGAGTTCCACTGATATTCTTTGACCGAAAAAGAGATATTCCGGATGTAAGTTCGGTTACCATAGATGATTTTAACGGATCTTATCAAGCTACTAAGCATTTAATAGAGCAAGGGTGTAAGCGTATTGCACATTTATCAAATGATCGTTCGTTAGAGATTTTTAAAAATCGTTATTTAGGTTATAAGCAGGCAATAATTGATAGCGGTTTAGAATTCGATGAAAGCTTAGTTGTTGAGACCATTAGTAAAGTAGATGAAGGAAGAAGAGTGGCCAAACAACTATTAGATATGGAAACACCACCAGATGCCATATTTTCTTCTAGTGATTTCACAGCACTAGGGGCTATTCAAGAAATTAAAGAACAGGGGCTTGCAATCCCTGAAGACATTAGTGTCGTTGGTTTCAGTAATGAGCCGTTTACGAGGTTTATGGAGCTCTCTATTACGTCTGTAGATCAGTCTCCAATAGAAATGGGTAGAAAGGCTGCAAAAGTATTCTTACAAGAGGTAAATAGTAAGTCAAAAACTAAACAGCCACAACGAATCATATTACAACCAGAATTGATTATTCGTAAATCTTCATCAAAACGAATAAAATAAAAGTGGTTTAAATTTTATCATTTGATTTAAAGTGAAACACCGCGTTTCCAAGGAATAAAATCGTCTTGGTTTAATAAGCTTGCCTTAGATTTTATGGTACCACTAGCTACATTTATAATATAGCTAAGCATGACTTCTGCCATTTCTTCAATAGTTTTTTCTCCATTAATAATATCACCTGTATCCACATCAATTATATCGTTCATTTTTGCAGCTAGCTCAGAGTTTGAAGAGACTTTGATTACAGGTGTTATTGGGTTTCCTGTAGGTGTGCCCAAACCTGTTGTGAATAATACAATGTTGGCTCCAGAACCTACCATAGCTGTTGTGCTTTCTACATCATTTCCTGGTGTGCATAATAAGTTTAAGCCTGGTTTAGTGACATACTCACCATAATCCAAAACATCCACAATAGGAGAAGTACCGCCTTTTTTAGCTGCGCCAGCGGATTTCATGGCATCTGTAATTAATCCGTCTTTTATATTCCCAGGTGAAGGATTCATATCAAAACCAGAGCCAGCATCTACTACAGATTTTTCAAAAGCCTGCATTAATTCTAAAAAACGTTTTGCAGACGTTTCGTTTACACAACGATTAACTAATTCCTGCTCTACACCGCATAACTCTGGAAATTCTGATAAAATGGCGGTGCCACCCAGAGCCACTAACATATCAGAGGTGTAACCTAATGTTGGATTGGCAGAAATACCCGAAAATCCATCAGAGCCTCCACATTCTAAACCAACTTTAAGCTTTGATAAAGGCGCTGGTAGTCGTTCTATTTTGTTAGCTTCTCTAATCGCTTCAAATGAATTTTTAATAATTGCTGTTAGCATCTCATCAACAGTTCCCATTTGTTGCTGTTCGTACATCAAGATAGGCTTTTTGTTATTGGGACTTATGGCCTTTAAGGCATTATTAAAAATATCAATTTGTAAATTCTGACAGCCTAAACTCAAGACTGTCGCTCCAGCTACATTTGGGTTTTTTACATAACCAGCTAATAATTTTGCTAAACTTTCTGAGTCTTGACGAATACCTCCACAACCTCCAGGATGTGTAATGAATTTAACGTCTATGTTTTCAAATACCTTAGTGGATTGTTCTTGTTGTATTGCTACGTCAAATCCATTATTCACCAATGAACGTAATAGCATTTGATGACTGTTAACTTTTTGAGTTAATAGTTCCTTTTCAAAAATCTCTTTCAAGGTTTCAATATTCCTGTTTTCACAGAATACTAAAGGGAAAAATAACCACACATTTGCTGTGCCAACTTGCCCATCTTGTCTGTGATAACCCATAAAGGTTTTGTCTTTCCATTTTTCTACATTAGGAACCGTCCAACCAATAGTTTCGGTTTTATGACTGACTTTTGCACTTTGATGTTTTACATTTTCTGTGGTTAAAACCCCACCCGTAGGAATAATTAAGCTAGCTTTTCCTACTAAAACCCCATACATGATGATTTTATCGTCAATTTTAAATGTGTTTAGAGCAATTTTATGCTTTGCTTTAACTTCTGACACAATTGTGATATCTTGATTTTCAAACGAAATAATTTCACCAATTTTTAAGTTAACTAAAGCAACTGCGACATTATCTGAAGGATGTACTTTTATTATTTTTTTTTGCATACTAATAATTAGTTGTTAGTTAAAAAGAGATATTTAATACTTTTTACTAAAGTTTTCAAAACCGTATTCAATACCATTTGTGTCTATTTCTGCTAGAGCAAAGGCTATTGCAGTAGATAAGTTTTTAATCCTAGTTAGGTCATCATCCCAATAGTCTTGGTTTGCTAAAACAAGATTAGCTATGACGTTGTAATCCTCATTTTGCCATATATTACTAAAGTTAGTCACTATATCGTCATTATCTTTAATTGGTAAATCTTTACCGTTCCATGTACCTTTGTAAAATCGAATTAAACATGCAAATGAAAAGGTTAAATTAGTAGGTAATTTTCCGTTTTTTGCTTCAAATTCTAATAAACTTGGTAGTACACGTACTTTAAATTTTGAAATAGAATTTAATGCTATATCTGCTAATTTATGCTTGATAAACGGATTTCTAAAACGGTCTAAG
The DNA here is from genome assembly GCF_003386165.1 of Winogradskyella eximia. Taxonomy (GTDB): domain Bacteria; phylum Bacteroidota; class Bacteroidia; order Flavobacteriales; family Flavobacteriaceae; genus Winogradskyella; species Winogradskyella eximia. Next base: position 627,579 of record NZ_QRDV01000001.1, read on the forward strand.
ATTTCTTCAGCAAAACTATCTAATTCGCTTCTGTTCATTGGAAGAACCTCATTAATCTCTTCAAATATTGTCTTATTTACAAAAGCTCCTGTAAAGGCATTATCGATTGTTTCTTTAACAGTTTCATTTCCATAAAGGAATGAAAATGGTACCATAGAGGTATGTGCTCCATTCAAAATTCGTACTTTTCTAGTACGATATGGTTGCATATCATCAACAATTTTAACGTCTAAATTGGTTTTATGGAATGGTAATTTTTTCTTTAAATCTTCACCTCCTTCTATGACCCAAAGTAGAAACACTTCAGCAGCCACAATTAAATTATCTTTATAATCTAATTGGGCGTTATAAGTTTCAATATCGTCTCTTGGATAACCTGGCACAATTCTATCTACTAAGGTACTGTGGAAAGAACAACTTGTATTTAACCATTCGGTAAATGCGCTGTCTAGTTTCCAAAGGGTTACATACTTTAGAATAGTTTCCTTTAAGGTTTCAGAATTATGATTAATTAATTCACACGGAATTATTGTTAAACCTTTATTTAGAGCTCCATTAAAATGAATAAAACGCTTATGTAATAACAGGGTTAATTTAGCAGGAAATGAACTTGGTGGTTGCATATCCATAGTGTCACTTTCAACGTAAGCAATGCCGGCTTCTGTTGTATTAGATATTATGAATTGTAGTTCTTCCTCTTTTGCTAAATGTAAGTATTGCTGAAAATCTGAATAAGGATTAATACCTTTTACAATGTTGGTAATTAATTCTGTTTTCTGTATTTCTTCACCTTTTTGAATACCTTTTAAAAACAGAGTGTACAATCCATCTTGATCATTCAACATCTTTATCATACCTTTATCAATAGGTTGTACAACAGCAATGCCAGCATTAAAATCTGCTGATTTATTTAATTGCTGAATGGTGTAGTCTACAAAAGCTCTCAAGAAATTTCCTTCTCCAAACTGCACCACCTTAATTGGTAGTGTTTTTTCAAGACCTAAATTTTTTCTATTTAAAGCTAGTTTCGTTTTTCTCAATTCTGTCATGTTATTTTATAATTATAAACCAAAAAGTCTTGGTAAGAACATTGAAATTTCTGGTATAAAAGATATTAGCATTAATACGGCTACCATAATGGCCAAAAAGGGCAACAACGATCTTATAACTTTTGTAACTGAAACGTTGGCGACACCACTACCTACAAATAGTAGAGTCCCTACTGGAGGTGTACAAATACCAATACAAAGGTTAAGTACAATTACGATTCCAAAATGAACAGGGTCCATTCCTAATGTTGTTACAACAGGTAAGAATATTGGTGTAAATATTAAAACTGCTGGAGTCATATCCATGAAGGTTCCGACTATTAATAGGATTATGTTAATAGCTAAAAAGATGGCAAACTTGTTGCTTAGTGAATCTAATAAAAATGAGCTTATCATTTCTGGAATACCTTCAAAAGAAAACAACCAAGACATTGCCATAGATGTACAGATTAAAAACATTACTACAGCTGTAGTTTTTGCACTAGTTAGTAATATTTTAGGCATATCTTTTATTTTCATATCACCATAGATTAATGATAATATTGCTGCATATAAAACAGCAATTACAGACGCTTCTGTTGCTGTAAATATGCCAGCTACAATTCCACCAACAACAATTATAAGTAAGGATAAACTGAAAAATGCTTTTCTGAAATACGTCCAAATTTCAAAAAGAGTTGCACGTTGTCCTCTTGCATAACCTTTATTAATAGCAATAAATGCGACATATCCCATAATTGCCAAACCTAAAAGTATTCCTGGTAAATAACCAGCAATAAATAAAGCTGCTACAGAGGCGGTTCCTCCACTAGCTAAAGCATAAACTATTAAAATGTTACTTGGCGGAATTAATAAGCCCGTTGTTGATGAAGTAATGTTTACAGAGGCACTTAAAGCTCTAGGATAGCCTTCTTCTTCCATTCTGTCGGTCATAATTGAACCAATTGCAGAAGCAGCAGCAACGGCAGAACCAGAAATTGCACCAAAAAGCATGGATGCTAAAACATTTACATAAGCCAATCCGCCAGGAAGACTTGCTACTAAGGATTTCGCGAAATTAATAAGTCGATTTGCAATGCCTCCTTGTTTCATAATTTCACCTGCTAGCACAAAAAATGGAATTGCTAATAAGGCAAAACTGTCAATACCAGTCGTCATGCGCTGCGCAATTGTTGTTAATCCTGGCATTTTATCAATATTCAACAACAAGCTTATTGTTGTTGAAATTCCGATGCTATATGCAACAGGTACTTTTAATAACAAAAGCGTAAAGAAACTGACAAATAAAACGATTATACTAATAATTTCTAAACTCATAATTGACTATTACTTTTATTAGAACAAACACCAGATATGTGATAAATAGAAAAGCAGATAATTAGAAAACCACTAAAAGGCAATACGGCATAAACATAGCCTAGAGGAATTCTTAAAGTACCAGATAATTGTTCTAAGTGCAATGTGGTGTAAACCAAATTAGCCCCACCAATAACCATGACGATAAGTGCAAAAAGAAAGATGCATACTTCTATGAATATTGACGTTTTTCTTTTATTGGAAATAGACATTTTTTCGTATAAAAAGTCCATTGATAAATGTTCTTTTTTAGCGTTGAGATAGGCAGCACCTATAATGGTCATCCAGATTAAAGAAAATCGTGCAAATTCTTCGGTCCATGTAAAAGATCTACCTAAAAGATATCTGGAAAACACTTGAAACAAAACATCTAAGACTAGCAATGCAAAAATGATAATCAAAAACCATTCAAGGATTTTGTTAACCTTATTAAAAATAAATTCAGATTTACTCATATTTAGTTATTCTTAATATCGTTAACAATATTCGCCATTTCGGGATATTTTTCTACAAATTTTTCAACTACAGATTTTGATTTTTCTGCAAATAGTGATTTTTCTGGAATTATTATTTCAACACCCCAATCTTTAGCAACTTTCATAGATTCTTCAACAGATTCTCGCCAGAACTTTTTTTGTGCTTGCGCAGATTCGTCTGCGGCTTCTTGAACCCAAACTCTTTGTTCTACAGATAATTTGTCCCAATATTTAGTTCCTATTAAAAGCACATCTGGAACAGAAGAATGCTCATCTAACGTATAGTACTTACTAATTTCATAGTGGTTGGATGAGACAAAAGAAGGTGGGTTATTTTCTGCTCCATCTACAACGCCTTGTTGAATAGCTGTATATAGTTCCCCATACGCCAAAGGGGTGGCATCTCCTCCCATAGTATTGACCATGTTAATTGCCATTTGATTGTTTTGCACCCTAATTTTTAGACCTTTTAAATCTTGTGGTGTTCTTATGGCCTTTTTACTAGTATAGAAACTTCTACTCCCTGCATCATAATAACATAATCCTCGAAGCCAAAATTTAGAGCCTTTCTCTAAAATTGATTTTCCTATTGAACCTTCTAAAACACTAAATTGATGTTCTTTATTTCTGAATAAATAGGGTATGCCCATAACATTGTATTCAGGGACAAAATTAGATAGAGTGGCTGCACTCACCTTTGTTGCAGCTACACTTCCGATTTGCAATAATTCTAATAATTCTCTTTCTGATCCTAATTGTCCATCAGGAAAAATCTTAACCTTTAAAGAACCACTAGACTTTTTTTCTAAAGCCTTTTGAAACTCTAACATACCCTTATGTACAGGATGTGTTTGCGGCAAAGTATGTCCTAAATAGAGCACTTCAGGTCCCTCAATTTTTTCGCAAGAGACTAATGAGGTGAAAAGAATTACTAAAAGAATTATTTTAAGTCGCATAGCTCATCTTTTTATTATATAAAATTAAAATAGTTTTTAGCGTTGTTGTAACTAATATCTGCTACCATTTTACCAATCCATTCTATTTCTTCTTTTGGTAGTTCTCCTCTTTTTACTTCGTCTCCTAAAAGATTACATAAAACGCGTCTAAAATATTCGTGACGTGGAAATGATAAAAAACTACGAGAATCGGTCAGCATACCAATAAAACAGCTAATTAAACCCATGTTCGACAACGCATTTAATTGTTTGGTCATGCCATCTTTTTGATCTAAAAACCACCAACCAGAACCGAACTGAACCTTACCTTTTATGCTTCCATCATTAAAGTTCCCAATCATGGTAGCCATAACTTCATTATCTGCTGGGTTGAGGTTGTAAATAATGGTTTTGGTTAATTTATCTTTACTATCTAATTTATTTAAAAACGCTGAAAGTTTTTCTGCCTGCGAATAATCTCCTATTGAATCCCAACCTGTATCAGGACCTAATATGGTATGCATACGTTTATTATTATTTCGTAATGCACCTAAATGAAATTGTTGTACCCAACCAAATTCGTGATACGTCTCAGATAGAAATAGTAGGATTGATGTTTCAAATTTTAGAATTTCTAGATTTGATAATGTTTCGTAATTTCTTTTCTTTTTGAAAATAGACTCAACATCACTTTCAGTAAATGCAACGAATGAAATTTGGTTTAATCCATGATCGCAAAGTCTGCATCCATTTTTATGGAAGTAGTCTATTCTGCTTCGTAATGCGTCTTTTAAATCTCTATAGGTTTCAATGTTAATATCTGCCGCTTTACCTAAACTATTGATGTAATCATTATAGTTTTCATTTACAATTAAAATAGCGTTATCTGGCCTAAACGCGGTACTAACTTTTACTTCAAAATCACTTTTTGCTAAAGCTTGGTGATGCTCTAGACTATCAATAGGATCTTCAGTTGTACAGACCAATTCTGCGTTAACTTTGCGCAATAAATTTCTACAGCTATACTCAGTACTGCTTAGCTTTTCGGCCGTAGAATCATATATTTTTTTAGCTGATTTTTCATTCAATAAGCTATTAACGTCGAAATAGCGCGCTAATTCTAGATGTGTCCAGTGATACAATGGATTCCGCATAGTATAAGGTACCGTTTTTGCCCATTGGATAAACTTTTCTTTATCTGATGCGTCTCCTGTAATAAATCGTTCATTGATGCCTAAAGTACGCATAGCTCGCCATTTGTAATGATCACCGTTAATCCAAACCTTGGTTAAGTTATTATAAACCTTGTCTTCAAGAATTTCTTGAGGTGGTAAATGATTATGATAATCTATTATAGGCTGTTGTTTTGAATAGTTATGATATAACTCTTCAGCGTATTTATTTTCAAGTAGAAAATTATCGTTAATAAAATTTTTACTCATTAGTTTTTACATTAATCCTCGTTAGAAGGTTTTCCTATGGTAGCTAAAATACCACCATCTACATATACTATTTGGCCACTCACAAAATTACTGGCTTTTGAAGCTAAGAATATAGCTGTCCCTTGCAAATCTTCTGGATTTCCCCAACGACCTGCAGGAGTTCTACTGATTATAAAGTCATTAAAAGGATGGCCATCGACTCGTATTGGCTCCGTTTGCGTTGTAGCAAAATAACCTGGACCGATACCATTAACTTGTATATTATGTTTAGACCATTCCGTTGCCATATTTTTGGTTAACATTTTTAGGCCTCCTTTGGCAGCAGCATATGCTCCTACAGTATTTCTTCCCAGTTCACTCATCATGGAGCAAATGTTTATAATTTTCCCTTCTTTTCTGCTTATCATACCTTTTACGATATGTTTAGACATTATAAATGGGCTTACCAAATCTACTTTTAAAACCTGCTCAAAATCTTTAACTTCCATATCTTCGAGAGGCGTTCTTTTGATGATTCCAGCATTATTAACTAGAATATCAATGTGCCCAACTTCATTTTCAATTTTCTTGATGTTATCAATCACTTGAGTTTCATCTGTTACATCAAATAAATAACCAAAGACTTTCAGTCCTTCTGCTTTATACTCAGTAACTGCTTTATTTAGTTTTTCCTTAGAAGATGCGCCGTTAATAATTAAAGTAGCACCAGCTTTCCCTAAACCCATTGCCATAGACATTCCTAAGCCATGCGTTCCTCCCGTAATCAAGGCTACTTTACCTGATAAATCAAACAAATTTATTGACATAATTGTTTATCTTAATTCGTTTATTTTACAAACATCCATATCTCCATAATCTAAATTTTCGCCTGCCATTCCCCAAATAAATGAATAGTTAGAAGTTCCTGAACCTGAATGAATTGACCATGGTGGTGAAATTACTGCTTCTCCATTAGCCATCCAAATATGACGTGTTTCTTGAGGTTGTCCCATAAAATGACAAACGGCTTGGTCTTCTGGTACTTCAAAATAAAAATAAACTTCCATACGTCTGTCGTGCACGTGTGCTGGCATCGTGTTCCAGCTACTACCTGTTTTAATGGTCGTCATACCCATTTGTAATTGGCAAACATCCACGACGCTGTTAACGATGTATTTTCTTAATGTTCTAGCATTTGCCGTTTCTGGTGCACCTAATTCAATTACCTCTACATCATTACTTCCGATTTTTTTGGTTGGAAATGCTTTATGCGCAGGTGTTGAATTTAAGTAAAATTGTGCTGGATTATTACTGCTTTTACTTGAAAAAATAACTACTTGGTTGCCTAGACCGACGTAAAGTGCTTCTTTGTGGTCTAATTCGTAAATTGAACCATCGACGGTTACGGTTCCTTTTCCTCCAATATTTATAATCCCTAATTCTCTTCTAGCGAGAAAAAAATCGGCTTTAAGGGGATCAATTGTCTCTAATGCTATAGACTTTTTAACAGGAACTACTCCTGCTACCATAAATCTATCATAATGAGAGTAAGTCCAAATTAGTTCATCTGTTTTCATAACGTTTTGAATTAGAAATTCATCACGTAATTCTTGAGTGTTCAATGTTTTTACTGAAGTAGGACTAGAAGCGTATCTTGTATTAAATTTTGACATAAAAATTGTTTATTGTAATCGATTACACAAATATATATAATTTATTTTAAAATGAGATAATTAAAAACAGATGATTTTTTCTTATGAATAAAAAGGGCTTCGTAGTTCCTAGTTGTTATATACTATCGTAATTGATTTACTTTTCTATGAAAAGATCTAAATTATTATCACTTTATGAGAATTGCTAAGATTTTAGGCTCTTGTAAAAACAATATATAGTAAAATATGGAGCTATTCTGAAACGAAGAAAAATGGGGGTCTGGTTAAAAGCAGTACGGAATTGATATATAAGGTATACCATAGAGAAGATATGTACTATGGTATAAAATGTAAAGGAGAGGACTTATATATACCGAAAAACCTAAAGAATCCGAGATTATTGAAGAAGTCGATAGAGCTAGACTTAGGATCTAGTGCCGCGAGGTGTGAGAGTTCGAGTCTCTCCGCCTGTACAAAAGAAGAAAGCTAACTTTTACGAGTTAGCTTTTTTTATTTTAATTCTACCTTCAAAATATTAATCCTTAATGGTTTATGGTTGCAGTATCTGATCCATTACCCAAGCTGTATGTGCAGCTGTCTCTCCAGTTGAAGGATGTGTCGCTTGGTTTAATAATTGTTTTTTAATGTTCTCTACATGGTATAATTGAATATTTTCAGGATTTTCAATAATCATGCTTTCTGTATTGCCATTAGATTCTAAAACGATGGGCTGGTCTGCAAAGACAGAAAATTCTATTTTGCCTTTGCTTCCATAAATTTTAACCTGGTCTTCTCTGTTTTCTGTTCCAAAATTCCAACTGCCAGAACCTGTTATTCCTGAATTATGAAGCCAATTCCCAGTAACAGCGTCCATTGCAGAATAAAGACCTTGTTGGTTTATGGCAATACCATTTGCTTGTGATATATCTCCCAATAAAAAGGTGAATAAATCTAAACCATGTGATGCTAAATCATCAAAGTATCCTGCAGGAGCAATTTTAGCATCTGTTCTCCAATTATAGGTTTTAGATAAGTCAATGTTATTCGCTGGTTTGCTGAGATGCCAATTGATATGTCTAATATTTCCAATTTTATTAGCATCGATCCAAGATTTAACTTTGGTAAATCTTGGTAATGATCGTCTGTAATAAGCAACAAACAAAGGCAGTTTTTTATTTTGAAAAGCCTTGTTTATAGAAGCACAAGCTTGATAAGTAGGTGCCATAGGTTTTTCTATACAACAAATTTTTCCTGCTTCAGCTACTTTTAAAGCGTAGTACTCGTGAGAATCTGGAGGTGTTGCTATATAAATGGCATCAATTTCAGAATCATTAATAAGTTCATCTGCATTTCCATAGAATTTTGAAATATGGTGTCTTTTTGCATAATCTTCTGCTTTCGAAATATCTCTTCGCATTACAGCAGTTAATTCAAATCCTTCTGTTTTCTGGTAAGCAGGACCGCTTTTTAGTTCTGTTACATTACCACAGCCAATAATTCCCCAATTATATGTTTTCATGTTAAATAGCTATATGAATTAGTAGGTTTATTTTTTAGATGTACCTCTCATTTTATGTCCCCAAATAGCGAAAAATAAAATCAAAGCATAGCAGGGAATTAGAATCCAATAACTTTCTGTAGATGCTGTTGCTAAAGCTTCGGCTTCATTGATTCCTGAAGCTATTAATTCGTGTTTACTACTATCCACTATTCTTCCATATAGTGGAGGAATAATAGCACCACCTGAAATGGCCATAATTAATAACGCTGATGCCGTTTTTGTATGCTTGCCTAGTCCATCTAAAGTTAATGGCCAAATAGCAGGCCAAACCAGTGCGTTAGCTATTCCTAAAGCAGCAACAAATAAGACAGATGTAAATCCGGATGTTGATAGAATGAGCATGCTAAATATAATTCCTAATACAGCACTAATAACTAATGCCGTTTTTTGTTTGACATACTTAGGAATTAAAAATACGCCTAAGGCATAGGTCGCTACCATTGCTAATAATGTGTAAGTGGTAAAATATTTGGCTTCTTCTCCCGTAAAACCTAATGATATACCATACGCTATAATAGTATCACCAGCGATAACTTCTGCACCTACATAAACAAACAAAGCTAAAACTCCCAGCCATAAATGTGGAAATTGAAAAATAGTTTTATTAGATGATCCATTTGCAGTTGAAGTTTCATCTTCAATAGGTTCAACGTGAGGTAAAGGTGCTTTTCTAATTAAAATTGCTAAAATAAATAAGACTGCAGCCATTATTACATAAGGAGTAAAAACACTATCAGCCATAGTATCTAAGAGTACTGCTTTTTCTGAATCAGAAGCTGTAGCAACTTGCTCTTTTACAGCATCAATGCCAGAAAGTAAAATGGCACCAAAAATCACAGATCCTAAAGCTCCAGCGACTTTATTAGCAATTCCCATAATTGCAATACGCTTTGCTCCACTTTCAATTGGTCCTAAAATAGTAATGTAAGGGTTGGCTGCTGTTTGTAAAATGGTCATACCAAGACCTTGTATAAAAATCCCTGTTAAGAACACCCAATAGGTTCTTGCTTCTGCAGCTGGTATAAATACTAATGCACCAATAGCCATAATAAATAAACCCAAAGACATCCCTTTTCTGTAACCAATCTTATTCAGAATATATGATGCAGGTAATGCCATAACCACAAAAGAAATATAGGATGCAGAAGCTACAAAATAAGATTGTGCATCAGTAAGTTCATTGATGGTTTTCATAAATGGAATTAACGCTCCATTAATCCATGTTACAAAACCGAAAATAAAGAAGAGTCCAGCAATTACAACTATTGGGACTAGGTTGTTTTGGCTTTTTGTGCTTATACTCATAAGTTAGTAATTAGTTAGTGTTGTTTAATAGGTTTGCTTTATTTTTCAGAAAGGCTTACTAACAAATATATTAACTTTAGTGTTCTGAATACTTATCTGTTGTAATAAATACAATATTGATGTTTGTGTGATGATATATAATTGTCAATTTTATTGCGATAAAATCTTGAAAACAAAAAAGAGTTTCTAATTAAAGAAACTCTTTTTTAATATTAGTAAACACTAAGGATTTAGATTTTAATCAACTTAGTTGTTAATGTTTGGTTATCGTTGTTTTGTACTTTAACCATGTAGATACCTGAATTTAATGTTGAAATATCAAAGGTGTCCGTCCTTGTAAAATCACCTTTAAATGATTTTACTAATTTTCCTGTTAAATCGTAAACTTCAATATTAGAAACATTCACATTTACACTAAAAGATGTATGTGATGGATTAGGATAAATACTGAAACCAAATAATGCTTCTTCATCTACGCTTAATACATTAGTAGGTTTATTACCTAAAATTCTAAACTGACCTGCAGGAATAGATATTGATGCAGCAGAATTACTAACAGTTGTATTTCCAGTAGCATCCATTAAATCGTACCAAGTATCAGTTACACTTGTAGGGAAATTTGTATTTACAGTTTGTGAAACAACATCAAAATTAGCAAGAATGATAACATTTTTCAATTCAGAAGAAGGTATTGAATTATCAAACACATCAATCCTAGGGGTTAAATTCCCAGAAGTGATAGCGTAATCACCTTCAAATACTGGTTCTTCAATTTTTAACTTGTGTAACTTAGACCAATCTTCATAAATCTGACTTCTTAAAGCATCAGTTAACCAATTCTCAGCCCATTGAGGTTGTGGTTTAGTTGATAATTTGCAGCCATCATTATCATAGCTACCATCAGGACAAGTAAAAATAGAATTTTCCATACCTAATTCTCCAAAATGCCAAATCATTTTTGGTCCAGGTACCATAACTGTAACTGCTCCTAATGCTGACATTCTAGATAATGCGGTATTTAAATCTTGAACATTATGACTTCCGTTACTCGTGTTTCCAAAAGCAACATTTTTATACATTAAACGCTCTTCATCATGACTTTCTGCATAACCAACTACTCTTGGTCCATTAAAACCAGAGTGCGCTGTATGACCCATTCTGCTGATATTTTTATCACCACTTTGGGCCATTGTTAATTCACCGTATGGAGAGTTCATAATTCCCCACATCATTACTCCTTTTCCTTCATCTAATCTATAATTAGCCCATTCTTTTTCTTCATTATCAGAGCCTAAATGTTCAAATATTACGTAGTGATCTGGATCTATTGACCAAGAGTGATCAGCATATTCTTTTAAAACATCTACACGGTCTTGTTGGTAATTACCTGTACATCCTTCATTACCATCGTATGTGCCATTTCCACAGTTTTGTGTGAAACCTTTAGTTAAATCCCAACGGAAACCATCAATTTTATATTCATCTATCCAATATCCAACAACTTGTTTTACATAATCTCTAGTGTAAGTTGAACTGTGATCGAAATCATTACCAACACTATATGAATGTGTAGGGAAAACATTGAAATAAGGATTGTCTGTAGAAGGTCCTCCCCAACCATCACCATCCGGATCATCCATCCACATTCTAACCATTGGGTTTCTACCAAAGGCATGGTTAAATGCAATATCTAAAATAACAGCAATACCGTTTTGGTGACAAATGTCTACAAGCGTTTTAAATTTTTCTTGAGTTCCATAAAATTTATCAATTGCCATATGAAAAGCGGTGTTGTATCCCCAACTTTCGTTGCCTTCATATTCCATAATCGGCATTAATTCTATGGCATTAATATTTAACGTTTTAAAATAATCAATTCTATCTATAATATTCTGAAAATTTCTTTCGGCATCAAAATCCCTAATTAAAACCTCATATATAATTAAATCTTCCTCATTTGGTTTTGTAAAGTTTGCAACTTGCCAGTTGTATGGTGTTTGATCTGTTTGTAAAACAGTAACTTCTCGCTCTTGTCCTGCAGGATAAGTTGGCATATTTGGATATGTTGATGCAGGAATATATGGGTCATCAAAAGGTGATAACACTAATGGCGAATATGGGTCTGCTGTTTTTACCAATGAAGGAGAGTTTGCAATAGGTGATACATCTCCAACCCAATATTGAAAGGTTTCAATTTGTTGAGAAGTTAAACCCGTAAGTTCTAGCCAAAATTGATCCGTTGAGTTGTTTTTCTTCATCGCATAAGCACTAGTAGGGTTCCAGTTATTAAAACTACCTGCTACATACACAAAATCTTTATTTGGTGCATTTAAGACTAAAGTAGCTTTAGTAGGATCTGTTGTATTATAATTGATACCATCTTTTAAACCTGAAGGTAGTGCTTCAGTTATAGTGTTATTTACAATTATAGAAAATGATTTTGTAATACTTGTTCCGCTTTGGGTAATTACTAATTCGCATGATTGATTTTCTGTTAAATTTGAAAATAAATAGCCATTATAAAACGTTGTATTATTTTGCGTATGAACACTAGTACCATTAGCAAATAGTTCGTAATTAGCAGGACCTCCCGTATTTTGAGCTAAAATTTGAGTACTACCACCACTATTCACTACAATTATTCCATTTCCACTTGGAGAAGGATTAATCATGTTTACTTGAAATGCTCCAATGTTAAAAATAAAATTGGTACAACCCGTTGCTTTTAGTTCTTGGGTACCATCAATATTTCTAAACACCATTCCCATTTTTGTAACAGTACTTTCTTCTGCACTAGTTAAGCTAAAATACGTGTTAGGTGTAAAAGTGATACTCCATGTACCATCTCCATTATTGGTCATTTCACCTATGCCATCATCTTGTCCCCAGTTTCCAACTACAGCTATTCCGTATTCGTCAGAATCGTTTCCAACTCCTAAGTGGGCATAAACCTTTGTTGGATTACTAATACCATTACAATCCGTATCACTACTATTTAAATCTACTGTTATTGTTACAGATTCATCGATAAGTATTGGACTTGGGTTGGTAGTAACTTGTGCTATTCCAATAAATGGCAATAGCAATAAAAAATTAAGTAATATTTTTTTCATGATTTTATAAATTTAAGGAATAAAGCAAAAGGTTATGATCCATGATCATAACCTTTTGTTCTATAATTACATCACTTTTTTTAATAATAAAATTATTCTAAAGTGATTGTTAAAGCAACAGTGTCTATGGTTATAAAGTAAGAGCCTGTTGTTCCGTTAAATGCAAAATTACTATCGTCATCTAAAGCATTTTCAAGATTACTGCTCATAGTATAGCCAGCATCTGCATAGTAAGGGAAGTTTTGACCAGAACCCCAATCTCCTTCTACTGTAAAAAATCTAAAGTTGTTATCTGCACCACCAATATTTTGAAGGTTAATACTACCTGAGTAGATACCTTCACCAGTACAAACTAATTGTACAGGAGATGTCCATCCCCAACCTGCATCTACAGCACCAGCACCTACAACCCATAATTGGTCGTATTCACAATTTCCAGTAGCTTGCGGATTACCTAATGTAATAGTTTTATCAACGGTATTAACCATTAAGTTATAATAACCAGTAGTTCCTAGGAATCTAAAGTTGTTGTCATCATCTAATGCGTCTTCAAAATTAGAATCGATAGTATAACCTTCTCCAATAAAGTAAGGGAAATTTTGACCAGAACCCCAATCTCCTTCAGAAGTAAAGAATCTAAAAGCTTCAGCGTTTAATAAGTTTACATTCCAAGAATAAATACCATTGCCAGTACATGGAAGGCTTACAGGTGTATCCCATCCCCAACCTGCATCTGGTAATCCAGCACCTACAGCCCAAAGTTGATCTAACTCACATACAGGACCTTCGTTACCTGTACTTTCAGGAAGTACTAATACTAAAGCTTGTGTTTCAGACATTAATTCAACAGAAGAGTCTGTACCAACAGAAGCTCTTAGTCTAAAATATACATTTCCTGTATTAGGAATGTCTGCAGTAGAAGCGTCATTATCTAATCCAGCTTCAGCAGCATATTGCAGCATGTCTCCAATAGTTATAGCATAAGCATTTTGATTTGTGCTACCTACAAGTTCCATATCTGTAAAATCTCCAGTTATAGATTTTTGTAGTTCATAATTAATTTCAGTTTCAACATCAAAATCTGCATCATTCCATGTGAAACGTTCACCCAAGTTTCCAGAGGCTGCAGGTGTTAGAATGTATTCTGATAGAAAAGAGTTGCTGAAAGCAAGTTCGCCGTTCGGCTGTGCTGTATATGTTAAGCTATCATCACTTTCACAAGCATTAAAGCCAATTACAGTTATAAGCAATAAAGCTAGAAATTTTATTGTTTTCATAGTTATGATTTTTTTATTAATATCCTTCATTTTGAATTAAATTAGGGTTAGTTGAGATTGTATTAGTTGGAATTGGAAATATATTTCTAAATGAACTAACAGATGAACCATTTGCTTGGTTTCCTTTAAATGGCCATAAGTAAGTGTTAGTTGTAAAATAGTTGTAACGAATTAAATCGGTACGTCTCTGACCTTCCCAGTATAATTCTCTAGAGCGCTCATCAAGTATAAAATCTAAAGTTAAATCTCCACTAGAGATGTTTCCAGACGCTCCACTATAAGCTCTCATTCTTAACTCATTTATTTTGTCAACAGCTGTTGCTATACTACCTCCACCACCTCTTAGGTTGGCTTCTGCATAGTTTAAATATATTTCAGCTAAACGAATAATAGGTAAGTCTGTGTCAACAAAATCTCCACCAGAATCGCTACCTTGATTACCATTAGAATCTATATTTTTAAATTTAGTCACTGCATATCCTTGATTAAAAGGAGGAATACTTCCAATTTCTAAGCTTTGACCATCTGTATAAAACATGCCTCTCTTATCTCCTTCGGCAACAACTTCAGTAAGGTCATAAGTTAAATTGTCTAGATCAAAAGTGACTAAGTACGTACCTGCGGTTACTTCAATATTTGCGCCACCAGCTTCTAATGTACCATCATTACTATCATCCCCATAATTAACTCCCCAATCTTCGTTAAATCTGAATTTGAATAATCCATCAGTCAATTGAGCGTACAATTTAAATTGGTTTGTTGCAGTTTCGTACATTTCCATATCTGGACCATCCCATGCATTTTCAGTTGCATCTCCAACTAAGCCCCAATCTGAAAGTGTGCCACCAAGACTACTATTTAGTGATACAAGGTCAATTTCACCTGTTTCAAATTTTTCAACCAACGCTTTAGTTGTTCTATAGCCTCCCCAGCCACCATTGATTCCTAAACTTAAGGGATCCATGCTGCCACCTGTTGCTGCATGAACTAAAAATGTTGAGCCACCATACGTTTGAGATTGAATACCATCAAAATTTAATGCAAAAATAAATTCATTTTGCGCTCCATTGGTATCATTATCAGCTAAAAATAGTTCATCATAAGCAGAACCATTTCCGTTAGCATCTGTAGTATTTAGTATGTAAGAAGAGTTCATTACATTTTCAGAATAAATTACACAATCTGTATAACGAGGTGTACCTGTCCATACTTCTGCATTTAAATATAATTTAGAAAGTAATGCCCATGCAGCCACTTTATCTACGCGTCCATACTCGTTTGCGTCTAATAAAAGATCTTGTATTTCTAATAATTCAGACTCTACAAAATCAAATAGTTCAGTTCTAGAACTTTGAGATGGTAAATCAGTAGTAATTTGTGTTACTAAAGGAACATTAGCATATAAGTCAATCAGATTATAGTAGGCGAATGCTCTTAAGAAACGAGCTTCTGCAATAAAACTTTGTGATTCTTCACCAGGTAGTGCAGATGCATTTTTAATAAAAGCATTAGTAAAAGATACTTCTTGTGCTAAACGAAGGTACATTGCTCCTGTAAAATCGTTACCAGCAGACCAATATAAACCGTGCAAATCTGGTAGACCAGGATCTCCCCAACCTACTACAGCATGATCTGTTGTTAACTCATTTAAGTTAAATAACATACGTGTGTACTGAGAAAAACCTTCATCAATTTCTGAGATATCTGGTTGTCCTGCAGGACCTTGTTGTCCTGTTAGTGTTAAACTAGCATATAGTTTAGCTAATGCACTTTTGGCTTCGGCTGTATTTGCAAAAACATCTTGTTCTGTAAAACTATCTGGATCAATAGGATCTTGATCTAAATCATCATGACATGCCGTCATAAAAAATGAGATAGCTGCGATAAAAATAATTTGTTTCATTTTATTTTTCATAATTCATTTTTTTAAAAATCTACATTAACTCCAAAAACAAATGATCTAGGTCTAGGATAAAAGTTACTATCAATACCACCAGTAATTTCAGGATCTAAACCTTTGTAATCTGTGATAGTTGCAACATTTTGCACAGAACCATAAAGTCTTAATGATACATCTTTAATAGCGTTATCTAATGTGTAACCTAGTGTTATGTTATCAATTTTGAAGAATGAAGCTTCTTCTATGTAATGGCTACTTAAGAAAGTTTTTTCATTAGATTGATTTACGAATTCATTTTCTAAATAGCTTGAATGTAAATTTGATAAGAAGTTATTTGTAGTTGGAATAACACCATTTAAATAAGAATTACTTGCAGCTACATCATTATAAGCATAGTTACCTATGTTTGCTCTGGTTACAACTGCTAAATCCCATTTTTTATAACTTAAGTTCGTATTTAATCCCATGATAATATCAGCATAAGGATCTTTATATAAGTATTTATCCGAATCATTAATAACGTTATCTCCATTTCTATCTACAAAAGCTCCTTCTATAGGTTTTCCATTAGTATCATAAACTTGTTGGTATACGTAAAAACTATAAGGTGCTTCACCTTCAGTATGCAATTGTACATTGTTTCCAACACCTGCGCTAATACCACCAGTTTCTTGATTAAATGGCAATCTTGTAATTTCATTGTCGTTAAACGCTATATTGTAATTAATAGACCATTCAAAATCATCTGTTCTAACTGGTATTAAGTTCAATGAAAATTCAATACCTCGGTTTTCCATATCACCAATGTTTTTTTCAATTCTAGATCCAAAATTTGTAAATGGATCAACAGAAGAAGAGGCGATTAAATCTTTTGTCTGCTTCTTATATAAGTTAATAGAACCTGACACTCTTCTATTGAAAAGGCTATAGTCTATACCTACATTTAATGTGTTTCCAATTTCCCATCTTAAATCTGGATTTACAGGGTCTGGTCTATAGGTTTGATAAAATGTGTTTCCAAATTGGTAATTTGCGGTAGATTGACTTCCTGTATATCGAGTTAAAAATAAATAATCACCTAAACCATTCACATTACCTACTTCACCATAACCAACACGTAATTTCAACTCATTTAAACTGTTATTGTCGTTTAAAAAGCTCTCTTTATGAATATTCCAAGCTAATGCTACAGATGGGAAATAACCCCAACGATCATCAGGATTTAATTTTGAAGAGGCATCTGCTCTTAATGTTGCAGTTACTAAATATTTTCCGTTATAATCATAGTTCAATCTACCAAAATAAGATAACAAAACATTTTTAGATTTATTTATAAACTCAAAATCGTTTCCATCTTCTTCAGCTTCACTATCGTAACTAAAGTTGTCATATTCAAAAGATTGATATGAGTAACCCGCAACAGCAGTAATATTATGTATGTCGTTTAAAGATTTCTTATAAGTTAAATAGGCATCAAACAATTTGTTTGTAGATGTATTGGTGTAAGAGCTTCTTGATCCGTTCCATGTAAGGTCTGATGTTGGAATTAAATCAGAAACAATTGTTCTACCATGACTATTAGATTTATCAATACCAGTACTTATAGTAGCTGTTATGTCTGGAAAGAAATGTAATTTATAATCGGCTTTAGCGTTTAAGATATATCTTCTAACTTCAGAACTGTCATCTCTTAAATTTAATAAAGCTACAGGGTTAGTACCTGCTAAACTTGGTTGTTCACCGGTTGAAGCATCAATCCAAGAAAAATAACCTGCATAAGGAGAACTTGAATCATATATTGGTTGCGTAGGGTCAAAACTATTAGCATTACCAATAGCTCCTCTATCAGCAAAGAAATTTTCAGTATAATTTCCTCTCGCAGAAATATCAAGTTTTAAATGGTCATCAAAGAATTTTGGTGATAAATTAATTGAGGCTGTAGTTCTTTGAAAATTATCTCCTATTAAGTTTCCATCATGATCTGAGTGACCTAATGATGCTCTCATTGGTACACCAAATAAACTACCTAATGCGCTAAAAGAGTGGTCTTGACCAAAAGCAGTTTGATATATTTCATCTTGCCAATCAGTGTTTGAGTTTCCTAATAATCCTATTGTAGTAGCATTTGCATCTGGATGATTTGTAACAATTTGTCTAAACTGATTTGCGCTTAGTACATCAACTCTATCGACTGATGTATGCACCGTCGTAGAGGTTGTTGCATTAAATCTAAATTCAGAGTCTTTACCTTTTTTTGTTGTTATCATAATAACACCATTAGCTGCCCTAGAACCGTAAATAGAGGTAGCAGAAGCATCTTTTAATACGGTCATGCTTTCAATATCATTAGGGTTAACTAGGTTAAGAGGGTTTCTCGATCCTCCCACACCGCCTTGGTCTAAAGGTATACCGTCTAATACGATAAGTGGGTTGCTTGATAATGATAAGGATCCATTACCTCTAATAACAATGTTTTGACCATCACCAGGAGATCCACTTGCAGAAGTCACTGAGACACCTGCTATTTTTCCTGAAATTAATTGCTGTGCAGATACAAGTGGCCCTTGATTAAAATCATCAGCTTTCAATAAATCTGCAGCTCCTGTTAAATCTTCCTTTTTCACAGAACCATAGCCAATTAGTAAAACTTCGTCT
Source organism: Winogradskyella eximia (assembly GCF_003386165.1). GTDB lineage: Bacteria > Bacteroidota > Bacteroidia > Flavobacteriales > Flavobacteriaceae > Winogradskyella > Winogradskyella eximia. Next base: position 646,279 of record NZ_QRDV01000001.1, read on the forward strand.
AATTGAGCAGAATCTTCTTCAATAATGACGTCAATACTAGCTTGACCAGTAAACTCTATTTCTTGTGTGGTATAACCAACGTAAGAGAATACTAGAATTTCACCTTTACTTAATTCTAATGAATATTTGCCATCGAAATCTGTAACGGTTCCTCTGGCTGTGCCCTTTATAATGACATTTACGCCTGGCATAGGCATGGCATTTGCTTTATCTGTAACAGTACCTTTGGCTGTAGTTTGTGCTATCAAAGTTGCTGGTAGCATAATGAGACAGAATAGTAAAGCATTTAAAACTGTTTTCATACAATGTTTTTAAGTTAATTGCTTATTTAATTTAGATTTATATTTTCACTTCTCGGGTTAAATCTAGGTAAATTTAATGTGTTTAGGGTGTTAAATTATATGACGAAAGTCACGAAAACGTTTGCGTGTTAAAAACTTTTAAATAAAAATCATATTATTAAGAAAATAATGAAAAAAATAGAGAATTTATACTTTTTAGTTTTAAAATTGGGATATCAATAATATGTAGTTTTAGTTTTTGAACTATATTCGTTCCTAATTAAGAGCCAATAATGAAAAGAAAAATAACCCTTAAACAAATTGCTAGAGAATTAGATGTTTCTATTTCTACAGTATCTAAAGCATTAAAAAATAGCAAGGAAATAAGTGCCGATACTATTCAAAAAGTTCAGGCATTCGCTAAATTGTATAATTATAGGCCAAATAATATTGCGCTCAGTCTTAAGAATAGGAAAACCAATACTATTGGAATCATTATTCCTGAAATAGTGCATCACTTTTTCTCAAAAGTGATTAGAGGTGTAGAGTTGGTAGCCAACAAAAGAGGCTATAATGTTATTATTGGACTGTCTAATGAGTCTTTTTCTAAGGAGGTTATAAACATGGAAATGCTTGCTAATGGTAGTATTGATGGCTTTATTCTTTCAATGTCTAAAGAAACATTGCTTCAGCAAGATTATCATCATTATAATGAAACAATGAATCAAGGTATGCCTATTGTGATGTTTGATCGTGTGGTTTCTGATATTAAATGTGATAAAGTAATAGTAGACGATTTTAATGGTGCTAAAAATGCAGTGCAAAAATTAATTTCTAACCAATGTAATCATATTGCATTAATCACAACTAAAGATTATGTTAGTGTTGGAAGATTGAGAACTCAAGGTTATTTAGAAGCATTAGAGGAGAATAAAATTACACCTCAAGCCGAATTAATATTAAAAATGGACGACACATTAGATTATGAAGTTCATTTAGAAGCTCTAGAGGCAGAGATTGAGCAACTTTTTAAGGCTCATAAAAATATAGATGGTGTATTTGCTGTTAATGAATTATATGCATTATCTGCAATGAAAGTAGCTAGAAGATTGGGTTTAAATGTGCCAGATGACATACAGGTTATTGGCTTTACCGATGGCGTGCTTTCTAAACATTCAACGCCAAGTTTAACTACTGTAAGTCAACATGCACAGTTAATGGGAGAGCGTGCTGCAGATTTATTAATAGATAAAATCGAAACTGATTTTGATACTGAAGAAGAACAGTTTCAGACCGTAGTAATTAACACCGAATTAGTAGAGCGAGAATCTACCAAATAGAAATTTATCATTGTCATATTAAAATCTTTTATATCTTTGACGAATAATCAAAACTTATATTTTCACTTCTCATAATAAGTTTTGATGAGCTAAGCTTGTCAGAATAGTATCAATTTAAATATACTATTTCATGAAAAAGCGTATTCTCGGATTCTGGGAAATTTGGAACATGAGTTTCGGGTTTTTAGGAATTCAATTCGGTTTTGCTTTACAAGGTGGCTTCATGTCACGAATTTTTCAAACACTTGGTGCAGATAAGCATGATATTCCACTTTTATGGATAGCAGCGCCTTTGACAGGTTTACTTGTACAACCTATTATTGGTTATATGAGTGACCGAACTTGGAGTCCAAAATGGGGAAGGCGACGACCTTATTTTTTAGTTGGCGCCATTTTAAGTTCAATAGCCTTATTTTTTGTGCCTTATTCGCCAGCCTTATGGATTGCTGCTGGTTTTCTGTGGATTCTTGATGCGTCTATTAATGTATCAATGGAGCCATTTAGAGCTTTAGTTGCAGACAAATTAGATGAGTCTCAAAGAACTTACGGTTTTGTAATGCAGACTTTAATTATTGGAATCGGTACTTGGGTAGCCAGTAATTTACCTTGGTTAGTTTCAGAAATGGGAGTGAGCGATGCTGCAGATTTAGGTGTTGTACCAGATTCTGTAAAAATTGCATTTGCCATAGGCGCATTTGTATTCTTAATTAGTATTCTTTATACCGTTTTTACTACAACTGAATATCCACCAGAGGATATGGAAGAATTCGAAAGAGAGAAAGCTAAAAAAAATAGGTTTATTTCAGATATTACTAATAATATAGGAAATATGCCTTCTACAATGAAGAAATTAGGTGTTATCCAATTCTTTAGTTGGTTTGCCTTTTTTACCATGTGGAGCATGGCTAATCCAGCTTTAACAGAGCATGTTTATAATACACCAGCACCAATTGAAGCTAACTTTGATATGACAAATTCTGCAGATCAAGAAGCATTTAAAATTGAAAATACAGCTTTTCAAAAAGCATCAAATTCAGTAGGTTCTGCGATGGGAGTTTATGGCTTGTCTTCAATGGCTTTTGCGTTATTGTTTGTGTTTTACACTTCAAAGAAAAACGTTAATAGAAAATATGTGCACATGTTATCTCTAATAATAGGTGGAGCAGGATTTCTATTAATGATGGTCGTTTCACCAGAGCAACTCAAATATTGTTTTATGTTAATAGGTATTGCTTGGGGAAGTATTCTTTCCATGCCATATGCTATGTTATCTAGCTCAGTAGACCCAAAGAAAATGGGCATGTTTATGGGGATTTTCAATATGTTTATTGTAATCCCACAAATTATTGCTGCACTTGGAGGTATTAATTTTGTTTCCGGACTTTTAGGAGACGATGCCATTAATGCTATGACTATTGCAGGCTTAAGTTTAATTATCGCTGGTTTATGTAATTTCTTAATCACTGAAAAAGCAGCAATCTCATATCAACCTACAGAATAAAATAAAAAAATGAACAAAAAAGGATTCATATTCGATTTAGATGGTGTCATTGTAGATACTGCGAAATATCACTTTTTAGCTTGGCAAAAACTAGCTAAGGGTTTAGATATTGATTTTACTGAAGAAGAAAACGAGCAGCTTAAAGGCGTTAGTCGTGTTCGTTCTTTAGAAAAAATATTGGCTTGGGGAAATAAAACGATTTCTCAAGAATTGTTCAATGACCTTATGGGCAAAAAGAACGAAGAGTATTTAAATTATATCGCAGAAATGGATGAGAACGAAATCTTACCAGATGTGCCAAGAGTATTAAATACTTTAAAAGAAAACAAGCAACCTATCTCATTAGGTTCTGCAAGTAAAAATGCGCGAACAATTTTAGAGCGTGTCAACCTCATGTCAAATTTCGATGCTATTGTAGATGGCAATGATGTTACTAAGGCAAAGCCAGATCCAGAAGTGTTTTTGATAGCTGCTAAGGAATTAAATATAAAGCCAGAAGACTGTATTGTTTTTGAAGATTCGGTAGCTGGTGTTACAGCTGCAAATACAGCTAATATGATTTCTATTGGCATCGGAAGTAAGGATGTTCTAGGTCATGCAGATTATATATTCAATGATTTTACAGAAATCTCAGATGATTTTATAAAATCCCTTATAGAGAATTAAATAGAAGTAAAACGTTTCAAAAAGAGACTTTTAAATAAAATTAGAATGAACCTAGATTATATCATACCTAACAATTGGTCAGTTATCGAAGAAGGATTTGACCCAAATCAGGTTAAGGCCTCAGAAAGTTTATTTAGTATCGGAAATGGTGCTATGGGACAACGTGCCAATTTTGAAGAAAAATATTCAGGCCCAACATTTCAAGGGAGTTACATTGCAGGTGTTTATTATCCAGATAAAACCAGAGTAGGTTGGTGGAAAAACGGTTACCCAGAATACTTTGCTAAAGTATTAAATGCACCAAATTGGATTGGAATTAACGTCATAGTTAATGGTGAACAACTCGATTTATTCGCTTGTAAAGACATAAAAAACTTTAGAAGAGAATTGAACATGAAAGAAGGTTGGCTCTCAAGAAGTTTCGTTGCAACACTTCAAAATGATATTGAGGTTGAGGTTAAAACAACACGTTTTTTAAGTTTAGATTTAGATGAAGTTGGTGCAATTAATTTCAACATCAAGCCACTAAATTCAAAAGCTGAAATTACTTTTGAACCTTATTTAGATTCAGGTATTACTAATGAAGATACCAATTGGGATGATAAGTTTTGGGATACTTTAAACGTAAGTCACGAGAATAATCAAGCTTTTATTCAGGCAAAAACCATGAAAACAGATTTTTACACCTGTACTTTCATGGAATCTCAAGTTTATATTGATGGTAAATCGGTATTAACTGAACCAAATTTTACGGCAGATTCAAATTTAGCGTCTTTCAGTTATACTTATAATGTTGAGCAAGGAGAAACGTATTCTATTCATAAATTTGGTGGTTATACTGTAGATCGTGACCATAATAAAAATGAGTTGCTTACTGCTGCAAAGTCGTCTTTAAGCAAAGCTACAACGGCTGGTTTCACTAAATTACTAGAAGACCAGAAGCAAGCTTGGGCTCAGATTTGGGATATGGCAGACATCACTATAGAAGGTGATGTAAAAGCACAACAAGGTATACGTTTTAATATTTTTCATCTTAACCAAACGTATTCAGGTACAGATGCAACTTTAAATATAGGACCAAAAGGATTCACAGGAGAAAAGTATGGAGGAAGTACCTATTGGGATACTGAAGCTTACTGTATTCCATTTTACATGGCAACTAAAGATCAAGAGGTTGCTCGAAATCTTTTAACCTATAGATATAAACATCTAGATAAAGCCATTGAAAATGCTGAGAAATTAGGATTTAAAAACGGAGCTGCATTATATCCTATGGTTACTATGAATGGTGAAGAATGCCATAACGAATGGGAAATTACTTTTGAAGAAATTCATAGAAATGGCGCCATTGCGTTTGCCATTTTTAACTATTACAGATATACTGGCGATTTTAGTTATATACCAGAAATGGGACTCGAAGTTTTAATCGGTATTGCACGTTTTTGGCATCAAAGAGCTAACTTCTCTACCAATAAAAACAAATATGTTATTCTTGGTGTAACTGGTCCTAATGAGTACGAAAACAATGTAAATAACAATTGGTACACTAACTATATAGCAAAATGGTGTATCGATTATACATTAGAAACAATTGAAAAAGTAAAAGAAGGTCATAGTAACGATTTTGAAAGAATCTCTGGTAAAACAAAGATTTCACATGAAGAGTTAGCACTTTGGAAAAAAGTAGCAGATAACATGTATTTTCCTTATTCTGAAGAAGAAAATGTATATCTTCAACAAGATGGTTTTTTAGATAAAGAATTAATTACAGTTGCAGATTTAGACCAATCACAACGACCAATTAATCAAAAATGGTCTTGGGATAGAATTTTACGTTCACCATATATTAAGCAAGCAGATTTATTGCAAGGGATGTATTTCTTTGAAGATAAATTTACGACTAAAGAATTAGAACGTCATTTTGATTTTTACGAACCATTCACGGTTCATGAAAGTTCATTGTCACCATGTGTACACAGTATTCAAGCTGCAAAATTAGACAGAATGGACCAAGCGTATACGTTTTATTTAAGAACATCGCGTTTAGATTTAGATGATTATAATCACGAGGTTCACGAAGGTTTACACATTACCTCAATGGCCGGTACTTGGATGAGTATTGTTGAAGGTTTTGGTGGTATGCGTGTTAAAAATGATACCTTATCTTTTGAGCCTAAAATACCTAATCAATGGGAAGGCTATTCGTTTAAAGTGAACTTTAGACATCAAATTATCACTGTAAGTGTTAGCCAAAACGAAACACAATTTATATTAGAAGGTGATAAAGATTTAATCATTTATGTAGATGGAAAAGAAGTTTCAATTAGTCCTAATAATAGGGTTACTGTATAATTTAGAAGACCTTGCAGGTTTTTAAAACCTAGTAGGTCTAGAATATGAATTAAATATCCTGCAAGGTTTTAAAAACCTTGTAGGTATTTGTTAAAGATTACTACCAACTTGTTTCATTTTTAAAATAAATTACAATGAAAACACTAAAACTAATTCTAATAACGCTTCTAGTTGCAACTGTGTTTTCATGCCAGGAAACCACATCTGAGGAAAGCGTAGTTTCAGAACCTGTAGCTGAAATCCAAAACGATATTGAAAAAGTTGAGCCACCACATTGGTGGACAGGTTTTAAAAATCAAAAATTACAATTACTGGTAAAGCATCCAAATATTGGCAGTGCAATACCAAAAATTAATTATTCAGGAGTTAGTATAGTGGAAGTTCATAAGGCTGATAGTCCTAATTATTTGTTCTTAGATTTAGAGATTTCAGAACTAGCAAAATCAGGACAATTCAATATTAGATTTCAGCTTGAAGATGCTTCAGAATTAATTCAAACTTACGAGTTAAAATCACGAGAAAAACCAGCTGAAGATTACATTGGTTTTGATAGCTCTGATGCTATTTATCTTATTACACCAGACCGTTTTGCAAATGCGAATCCAAAAAATGATGAAGTAGAAGGATTACTTCAACAAGGCATCGATAGAACTGATGGTTATGCCAGACATGGCGGAGATTTAGAAGGCATAACTAACCATTTAGATTATATTGAAAATCTTGGATTTACGGCTGTTTGGCCATGCCCTGTTTTAATAAATGACATGCCAAGTGGCTCGTATCATGGTTATGCCATGACAGATTTCTACAAAGTAGACCCTCGTTTTGGTACCTTAAAAGATTATAAAGAATTAGCCAATAATCTAAGAACTAGAGACATGAAATTGATTATGGACCAAGTTGCTAATCATTGTGGTTTAGAACATTGGTGGATGAAAGATTTACCGTTTAAAGATTGGGTAAACTACCAAGAGCTTTACGAAGAAAATAAAGACAATTGGGATTGGAAAACAACAAAAACGTCTAACCATAGAAGAACGACAAACCAAGACCCTTACGCGTCTAAAAACGATTACTTAGAAATGGCAGATGGTTGGTTTGTTTCTAGTATGCCAGATTTAAATCAGCGTAATCCTTTTATGGCAAATTATATTACGCAGAATAGTATTTGGTGGATTGAAACTTTAGGATTAGGTGGTATTAGACAAGATACATATCCATATCCAGACAAGGCTTTTATGAGTAATTGGGCAGGAGCCATTATGAGCGAGTATCCAAACTTTTCAATAGTAGGAGAAGAGTGGAGTTACAATCCGTTGTTAATTGGGTATTGGCAAGAAGGCCATGAAAACATTGATAAATACGATTCTAATTTAAAATCGAGTATGGATTTTGCCATGCAAAAAAACATTAGTGATGCATTAAATGAAGAGGAATCTTGGGATAAAGGTTTGGTTAAAATGTACGAAGGTTTAGCAAACGACTTCGCGTATACATCACCAAAAGATATTATGGCGTTTACAGATAACCATGATATGAGTCGCGTTTTTACACAACTAAAAGGTGATGTTGTAAATACTAAAATGGCAATGAGCTATTTATTAATAATGCCTAGAATACCTCAAATATATTATGGTACAGAAATTTTAATGGACGATTTTGATAATCCTGGAGACCATGGTTTAATAAGAACAGATTTCCCTGGAGGTTGGCAAGGTGATAGTGTTAATGCATTTACAGGAGAAGGCCTTTCTGATAATCAAAAAGACATGCAGAAGTTTTTAACTAAGATGTTGAACTACAGAAAAACGAGCGACGCCATTCACGATGGAAAAACCATGCATTTTGCGCCACAAGATGGTGTTTATGTAATGGCGAGAATTTCGGATAATGAAACTGTTGTTCATATCATTAATAAAAATGAAGAAGAACAAGAATTAGAATTATCAAGATTTGAAGAGTTAGGTTTAAGTGGTAAAACACTAACTAATATTATTTCAAAGGAAACGCTTATTTGGAATACTAGTATGACTTTAGATGAAAAAGGAAGTACAATTTTAACTACAAAAACGCAATAATATGAGAACTATTTTACTGGTATTATGTGTTAGTTTATTTATGTTTTCTTGTAAAAATGAATCGAAAACAGAAGAACTAAATACGGATGAAACAGAAACAAATGTTGCGCCAATAAACTTTCAACATTTAAAAAGTGCAACACTCTTCAAAGGAGAAATTCATAGGATTGATAGTTTTCCATCCAACTATATTGCACCAAGACCAGTCGATGTTTGGTTACCAGAAAGCTATATAGAAAGCAAAAAATACAATGTATTATATATGCATGATGGCCAAATGTTATTCGATTCATTAACTACTTGGAACAAACAAGAATGGAAAGTAGATGAATGGGCAAGCCAATTAATGGAAGAAGGAAAAACTGAAGACTTTATAGTTGTTGCAGTTCATAATATAGCAGAACTTCGTTGGCAAGATTTATTCCCTCAAAAAGCATTTAATTATATAAACGAAGTAACTAAAGATAGCTTAAAAGACCTTTCAGGTTCAAAGGATTTTAAACTGAATGGTGATAATTATTTAAAATTCATCGTCGAGGAATTAAAGCCAGTAATAGATAAAAAGTATTCCGTTTATACAGACAAGAAAAATACGTTTGTCATGGGCTCAAGTATGGGAGGCTTAATGTCTATGTATGCCATTTCTGAGTATCCAGAAGTGTTTGGAGGTGCAGCTTGTTTATCAACACATTGGCCAGGGGCAATGCCAATGGAAAATAACCCTTATCCCATTGGGATTTTTAAATACATGGATGCTAATTTACCAAAAGCTGGTGAGCATAAATTGTATTTTGATTATGGTAATAAAACGTTAGACCAATATTATCCGCAATATGCACCAAGAGTAGATGAGATTTTAAAAGCTAAAGGTTATACAAGTTCTGATTCTAAAAACTTATTTTTTGAAGGGACTAACCATTCAGAAAACTCTTGGAACAAAAGATTAGACCAGCCATTAGTATTTTTATTAAAAGATAGTAAGCATCGAAACAACAAGCCTAATGTAGGATTTTAATAACCAATTAGACTTCAAAAATTTAAAAATGAAAAACATTAAATTATTTATAGCAGTCCTCTTTTCATTTGCGTTTTTATCTGCCCAAAACTCTAACCGTGTTTTTAAGAGCGCAGTAAAACAAGGCTTAGATTTAAAAGTTGAAGTCAACGATGGCTATTATATTATCAAACCCTATTCTTCAAACATTATAGAAACGACTTTTGTGCCTAAAGGCGAATACTTAAAAGCACAATCTCATGCTGTGGTTGCAAAGCCTTACAATTCGTATTTTGAAATGACAGACAGAGGCAATGATGTTGTATTAAAAACCAAAGGTTTATACGTTGCCATTACTAAAAGCCCTTTTCAAATTTCATATTATTATAAAGACAAATTTATTGTTTCAGAAAAGGAAGGTTATGTAAAAAATGACAGTTTAGAAACTATAAATTTTAATCTTACAAAAGATGAATTTTTATATGGAGGAGGAGCAAGAGCATTAGGAATGAATCGTCGTGGCAATCGTTTGCAATTATACAATAGAGCACATTATGGTTACGAAACACATAGCGAACTAATGAATTACACCATGCCAATTGTAGTGTCTTCCAAACAGTACATGTTGCATTTTGATAATGCACCAATTGGTTTTTTAGATTTAGACAGTAAAGGCGATAATTCATTAAAATATGAAACCATTTCAGGCCGAAAAACCTACCAAGTCATTGTTGGTGATTCTTGGTTAGATATGATGGATGTTTATACCGATTTAACAGGAAAACAACCAATGCTGCCGCGTTGGGCTTTAGGTAATTTTTCTAGCCGTTTTGGGTATCATTCTCAGCAAGAAGTTGAAGAAACCATAGCTAAATTTAATGATGAAAAAATTCCGGTTGATGCTATAATTCTAGATTTATATTGGTTCGGAAAAGAACTAAAAGGAACCATGGGAAATTTAGAAGTCTTTAGAGATTCTTTTCCAGATTTTGAAGGTATGGTAAAACGTCTTAATGATAAAGGTGTAAAAACGATTACCATTACCGAGCCTTTTATCTTAACGACATCTAAGAAATGGTATGAAGCGGTTGATAAAAAGATTCTGGCAAAAGACTCTGTTGGGAATCCGGCGAAATACGACTTCTACTTTGGCAACACAGGACTCATAGATATATACAATCCTGATGGCGAAAAATGGTTTTGGAACATCTATAAAGATTTAGCGAATAAAGGTGTTGCAGGTATTTGGGGAGATTTAGGAGAACCAGAAGTACATCCAGATTGGGTACAGCATAAAACAGGTAGCGCAAATGAAGTTCATAATATATATGGACATGATTGGGCACGATTGATTTTTGAAGGCTACGAGCGCGATTTCCCAAATACAAGACCCTTTATTTTAATGCGTGCTGGTTACTCTGGCTCGCAACGTTATGGTATGATTCCATGGTCTGGAGATGTAAACAGAACTTGGGGAGGATTGCAAAGTCAACCAGAGATTGCATTACAAATGGGAATTCAAGGATTAGCATACATGCATAGTGATTTAGGTGGTTTTGCAGGTGCAAATTTAGATGATGAATTATATGTGAGATGGTTGCAATATGGCGTTTTTAATCCAATCTATAGACCTCATGCACAAGAAGACGTGCCAAGTGAACCCATTTTTAGAAGCGAAAAAGCGAAAGCATTAGCCAAACAAGCTATTGAATTACGTTATAAATTATTGCCATATAATTACAATTTGGTTTATGAAAACAACCAATTTGGAAAGCCGTTAATGCGACCATTGTTTTTTGAAGAATCGGATAATGCAGATTTGTTCAATTACTCAAAAACCTATTTATGGGGAAATGACATTTTGGTATCACCAGTTTTAGAAGCTGAAATAACAGAACAAGATGTTTACTTTCCAAAAGACAATGTTTGGTTCGATTTCTATACCGATGATAAGATAAAAGGAGGACAAACAAAAACGGTAAAATTGAATGAAAGTTCAATTCCTACTTATATAAGAGCTGGTGCATTTATTCCAAATGTAAATGTGGTTCAAACTACTGAAAAATATGACGAAACTGTTTATAAGGTTGATTATTATCATGACGCATCTGTTTTAACATCAAACAGGGAAATTTATAGTGATGATGGTAAATCTGCAAAAGCCATAATAGATAAAAATTTTGAAATATTAAATTTTGAAATGAACACAAAAGGTTCTGTGTTAGAGTTTAAAATCACAGACAAAACAGGAAAGAATTTTAGTTCTAAATCCCGTACCATTTATTTAACAATACATGGTTTAGATAAGAAGCCCAAACGAATTACGGTAGGAAGACACACAGCGTTTGATTGGTCCGATACTTTAAAAACAGCTCGGATTCCTATTGAGAGAACTTCAGGTGAAACCTCTGTTATTACCATTAAATTAAAGAAATAATCCAAATGAAAAAGATTAAAAGCATTACAATACTATTAGTTATCTTAAGTTTTTTTGGATGTAAAAACGAGACTAAAGATGTCAACACTGAGACTAGTCGTAGTGACAATGAAATAAAAGAAAATATGAAGAAAAAAGAAGTTGTATATCAGGTGTTTACAAGACTCTTCGGAAATACAAATACTACCAATAAACCTTGGGGAACACTTGAAGAAAATGGTGTTGGGAAATTTAATGATTTCACGGATTTAGCTTTAAATGAAATTAAGGATTTAGGCGTAACGCACATTTGGTATACAGGAGTTCCGCATCACGATGTGATTACGGATTATACTAAATATGGTATTTCTAATGACGATCCAGATATTGTAAAAGGAAGAGCTGGTTCACCATATGCTGTGAAGGATTATTATAATGTTAATCCGGATTTAGCCATGAATGTCGACAACAGGTTAGAAGAATTTGAAGCGTTAATTGAGCGTTCTCATAAAGCAGGTTTAAAAGTAATAATAGATATCGTTCCCAATCACGTGGCTCGTAATTACCAGAGTTTGTCAAATCCAAAAGGAGCTTCAGATTTTGGAGCAGAAGATGATAAAACAAAAACCTACGACGTTAACAATAGCTTTTATTACAATCCTGGTGAGGCTTTTAAAGTGCCAGAATGGAAGAACGGCTACCAACCTCTAGGAGGAGAAAAAACAGATTTAGTAGATAGTAAGTTTGAAGAAATTCCTGCAAAATGGACAGGAAACGGTTCTAGAGCATCGCAACCAGATGTTAATGATTGGTACGAAACCGTAAAAGTAAATTATGGCATTAGTCCTGATGGAAGAAAAGATTTTGATGAGTTACCAGATGGTTTTGAGAATGAAGATTATAAAAAACACTTTGAGTTTTGGAGTGATAAAACGGTGCCAAGTTCTTGGATAAAATTTAAGGATATCGCTTTGTATTGGACAGCAAAAGGCGTTGATGGTTTCCGTTATGATATGGCAGAAATGGTACCTGTTGAATTCTGGAGTTATATGAATTCGCACATCAAAATGAAAAATCCAGATGCTTTTTTATTAGCTGAGGTTTATAACCCAAGTTTATATAGAGATTATATTAAACGAGGAAAAATGGATTATTTATATGATAAAGTTCAACTTTATGATACACTTAAACACGTCATGCAAGGTCACGGAAGTACAGATAACATTCCACCAATTTTAAGTGATTTAGGCGATATTGAGCATCACATGCTTCACTTTTTAGAAAACCATGATGAGCAACGTATTGCGAGTCCGGAATTTGCTGGTAGTGCAGAAAAAGGAAAACCAGCAATGGTGGTTTCTGCAACATCATCAACAGCACCAACCATGATTTATTTTGGTCAAGAATTTGGTGAGCTTGGAGCAGAAGATTTAGGTTTTGGAGACCCAAGCCGAACCTCTATTTTCGATTATGGGTCAGTGCCAAGTATGGTGCGTTGGGTAAATGACAAAAAGTTTGATGGAGGACAATCCACAAAACAAGAAGATAAGCTTCGTGATTTCTATAAGCGCTTGCTGAACTTCACAATCAATAGTTCGGCTTTAATGGGAGACTATCAAGATATTCAGCATTATAACCATTACAACACCGAGTGGTATAATGATAAAGTGTTATCATTTGTCCGTTGGAGTGAAGACGAGCAATTAATTATCATTTCAAATTTCAATGCAGATAATACGTATGGTTTTGAGTTGCAATTACCAGAAGATTTAGTTCAGAAATTAGAACTTAAAGATGGTGAATACGAAGTAAAAGACCAATTGTATAAAACATATACTTCAACTTTAAAAGTTGAAAATGGTAAAGCACAAGTAAGAATTGACATTAAACCATTAGAATCATTTATACTTAAAATTAAGTAAACGTTATGAAAAAAATAAGCCTGTTAATTTGTATAAGCTTAATGATATTGAACTGTAAAAATCAATCAAATTCGGAAGAAACAAACGGTAAAGAACTATCTTCTGATAAGATTGAAACACCCTTTGTTTGGGAAGCTGCGAATCTTTATTTCTTACTAACAGATCGTTTCAATAACGGTGATACTTCTAATGATGTCAATTTTGATAGAACTCTAGAAACAGGAAAACTTAGAGGTTTTAAAGGTGGAGATATAAAAGGAATTACTCAAAAAGTTAAAGAAGGGTATTTTACCGATTTAGGAATTAATGCCATTTGGATGACACCTATTGTAGAGCAAATTCATGGAGGAACCGATGAAGGAACAGGAGTCTCTTATGGTTTTCATGGCTATTGGGCAAAAGACTGGACAAAAATTGATCCTAATTTTGGTACCAAAGAAGATTTGCATGAGTTAGTAAAAGAAGCACATGCTAGAGGCATAAGAATTGTATTAGATGCTGTAATTAACCACACAGGTCCTGTAACTGAAAAAGATCCAGTTTGGCCAGAAGAGTGGGTGAGAACAGATAAGCAATGTTCTTATGAAGATTATGAAAACACTATAAGTTGCACTTTAGTAGCTAATCTACCAGATATTAGAACTGAGAGCAACGAAAATGTAGAATTACCACCACAATTAGTAGAAAAGTGGAAGGCTGAAGGGCGCTATGAGCAAGAAGTAAAAGAACTCGATGCCTTTTTTGAGCGCACAGGCCATCCAAGAGCACCACGTTTTTATATTATAAAGTGGTTAACAGATTATATCACAGAATTTGGTGTAGATGGTTACAGAGCAGATACTGTAAAACATACCGAGGAATACGTTTGGGAAGAATTTAAGGCAGAATGTGATTTTGCATTTTCAGCGTATAAGAAGAACAATTTAGATAAGGTTTTAGATGATAATAATTTTTATCTCGTTGGCGAAGTCTATAATTATGGAGTAAGTTCTGGTCAGGAGTTTGATTTTGGAGACCGAAAAGTGAATTATTTTAATCCACCAAGTTTTCAAAGTCTTATAAATTTTGAATTCAAGTACAATGCTAAAGACAAAGATTACCAAGATTTATTTGCACATTATGATGATATTTTACATAATGAGTTAAAAGGCTTCGGAACACTTAACTATCTAAGCTCACATGATGATGGTCAGCCATTTGATGCGGTAAGAAAAAAACCTTTTGAAGCGGCTAATAAACTATTGTTATCACCAGGAACTTCTCAGGTGTATTATGGTGATGAATCTTCACGCTCGCTTATAATTCCAGATACGGAAGGTGATGCAACGTTGCGCTCAATGATGAATTGGGATTCTATTGCTAAAAGAAAACATACAAAAGAAGTTTTAGCGCATTGGCAGAAATTAGGGCAATTTAGAGCTAAACATCCAGCTATTGGCGCTGGGACTCATCAGATGATTACAGCTTCACCATATTATTTTTATAGAAGCTATCAAAAAGGAAATTATAAGGATTTGGTCGTTGTTGGATTGAAACTTGAAAAAGGAAAAAAAGTGATCGATGTTTCTAAAGTTTTTGAAGATGATGATGTTTTATACGATGCGTATTCAGATCAAACTTCTAAAGTTGAAAAAGGAAGAGTTACTATAACATCACAATTTGATATCGTCTTGTTGGAGAGAAAATAAGATAAATATTGTGCATTAAAAGGTTTGAAACTATTATTATGAAAGCATTTTTACTAAATATAACATTGGCATTACTCCTGTTTTCTTGTAGTACAAAAGATGAACGCGTCACAGAAATTGCCTCACCAAACGAGAAAGTAGTTGTTGATTTTAATATCAATAAACAAGGTCGTCCATTTTATTTGGTAAAATTTAATAACCAGACTGTTGTTGATACGTCTTATTTAGGATTCGAATTTAAGGATGTACCAGCATTTCATAAGAATTTCATTATTAAAAATACAAGTACTTCAACTTTTAATGAAACTTGGCAGATGCCTTGGGGAGAACAGCTAGATGTGGTTAATAATTACAATGAATTAAGGATTGAGCTTCAAGAGAAAACCACACCAGAGCGTTTTCTAAATATTGTATTTAAAGTTTACGATGATGGTATTGGATTTAGATACGAATTTCCAGAACAAGCAAGATTAAGAGGTGAGGTTTTCATCACAGAAGAACATACTGAATTCAACCTAACAGAAGATTATAAAACCTTTTGGATTCCTGGAGATTGGGATATTTACGAACATTTATATAACACAACAAACCTTTCTGAAATTGATGCTTTGCAGTATGCTAATCATAAAAATTTAGCACAAACTTATATACCAGAAAATGCGGTGAATACACCTGTAACTATGGTTGGTAAAGATGGAATACATCTTAGTTTTCATGAAGCTGCTTTGGTTGATTATTCAGGTATGACTTTAAAAGTAGATACTGAAAATTTAAACTTAAAAAGTAATCTTGTAGGTTCAAAAAACACAGATTACAAAGTAAAACGAAGTATGCCTTTTAATACACCATGGAGAACCATTCAAATTACAGATAATGCCCCAGATTTAATTGAGTCTAAGCTTATTGTTAATCTAAATGAACCAAATAAACTTGGTGATGTATCTTGGTTTAAGCCAATGAAATATACAGGTGTTTGGTGGGAAATGCATTTAGGTAAATCGTCTTGGGATTATGGAATGACGCAAGATATGAGCACATGGACAGATGGCGGGAAATCTCATGGAAGACATGGAGCAACGACAGAAAACGTTAAGAAGTTTATTGATTTTTCAGCAAAAAATAATATTGGAGGTGTTTTAGTTGAAGGCTGGAATACAGGTTGGGAACATTGGATTGGTTTTGAAGATAGAGAAGGCGTTTTCGATTTTGTAACACCTTATCCAGATTATGATATTGATGAAGTTGTGAGTTATGGAAAAGAAAAAGGAGTGAGTATTATTATGCATCATGAAACTTCTGCTGCAACGGAAACTTATACTAAACAACAAGATACGGCTTATGCTTTAATGCAGAAATATGGCATGCATGCTGTAAAATCTGGCTATGTTGGTAAAATATTACCAGAAGGCGAATATCATCATGGGCAATATATGGTGAATCATTATAATAATGCTGCCATTAAAGCGGCAAAATATGAAGTTGCGGTTAATGCGCATGAGCCAATAAAAGCTACAGGATTACGTAGAACGTATCCTAATATTATATCGAGAGAAGGTTTACGAGGACAAGAATTTAATGCTTGGTCTAGTGATGGTGGTAATCCTCCAGAGCATTTACCAATCGTCGCTTTTACCAGAATGTTATCTGGACCAATAGATTTTACGCCAGGCATTTTCAATATAAAATTCGATGAATATAAAAAGGATAATCAAGTCAATACAACCATTGCTCAGCAGTTAGCTTTGTATGTGGTGATTTATAGTCCTGTGCAAATGGCAGCAGATTTAGTAGAACATTATGAAGCTAACCCTAAACCTTTGCAGTTTATCAGAGATGTTGGTGTAGATTGGGATAAATCAGTAGTTTTAAATGGTGAAGTCGGTGATTATGTGACTATTGCTAGAAAAGAAAGAGAGACTGGGAATTGGTTTGTAGGAGGTATTACAGATGAAAATGCAAGATCTTTAAAATTAGATTTTAGTTTTTTAGACGAAGATCAATCCTATGAAGCTATCATTTATAAAGATGGAGAAAATGCTCATTGGAATAACAATCCACTAGATATAGAAATAGAAAAAACTGAATTTGATAAAACCTCTCAATTAACTTTAAAATTAGCTGAAGGTGGAGGATTTGCTATCAGTTTAAAAAAGAAATAATATTAATGTAATTTTTTATCCCTTATGAAAAATATACTTCTAATAATAGCATTGACACTATGTTTTAATAGTGTTAATGCTCAAGTAGGCATCGGGACAGCAGACCCAAAAAGCACATTAGATATTAATGGTAATTTATCTGTTAAAGTTGTAAGTTTAAATGGTGGGCCTAGTGGTTCTGCCACACCTATTGATGATGGAGTTTATATAAATTTAACACCAACGGTATTTAATGAAGAATTTATCTTACCTGATGCTACAGCTGTTCCTGGAAGAATATATGTGCTTAGAAATATAGCAGACTCAATAGAAGCGGATATCTATACTTTTGGAGCTGGAGTAGAGTTCTTTGCGGGAGATAGTACTTCTGGGACAAATGTTGTAAATATGACAACAGCTGTAGGAGGTGGAAATGCAAATAAAACACTTATTTTTATTAGTGATGGTTCTAATTGGACCTATGGTAAATTAGGATTTTAATAAGTTTACAACAGGTCATAAAAAGAGCAGCATAATGTTTATGGCTTGTGTAATACCTTCAACAATTTTTATAAGCGCATAGACACCTTACTTAAATATCAATTCTAGTATATTTAGTAAAAATGTATAGGTGTTTATTTTTAATTTTAGAATTAAAAGCCATTGATACGATATCAATTACAATCTTCTTTATTACAGTTAAATATTCAAATTAAATTAACGTTTCTTAGACCTTAATTATCATACTTAATATTAATTGAGTATAATTTTAATGTTTGAGTCGTGAAGAAATACATTTATAAAATCTTTAATTCATTAGAAAAGTTAGAAAGTAATATTGCTTTTTATCCTTCTATCATCAGTCTATTTGGATTGTTATTTGCTTTTTTAATGATTTATCTAGAAAGCATAGGGATTTCTAAATATCTGGTAAAACACTATCCGGTTTTAGTTGTAAATAACACTGAAACCGCAAGAAATTTATTAACCACATTTATTGCAGGATTAATATCTATTATGGTGTTTAGTTTTTCATTAGTAATGATTCTTCTCAACCAAGCATCTAGTAATTTTTCACCAAGAGTACTACCAGGATTGATATCTAACAGACGACACCAAATTATTCTTGGAACATATAATGCTGCATTACTCTATTGTATTTTCACTTTAGTGTCTATTACACCAAATGGAGACAAATATCAAATGCCAGGTTTTTCGGTCTTATTAAGTATTGTTTTTATGACCTTAAGTTTAGGCGCTTTTATCTATTTTATCCATTCTATTTCTCAAGAAATCCAAGTAAATACGATTATGGATAAGATTTTTATAAAATCAAAATTACGTTTAGAGAAGTTAGTTGAAGCAGAAAAACATATCGATGCCGGTTTTGAAGATACATCAGATTGGAAGAATATTATGGCGAATTCTACGGGATACATGCAAGATGTCAGTTTGAAAGCATTGGCAGATTTAGCCGAATCTCATGACTTAATGATAGAAGTTGTCCCTATAAAAGGAGCTTATATTCTTAAAGGAATTCCGGTTATAAAGTACAAAGGAGAAGCGAGTGATCACATGGAAGACAATGAAGACTTAGAGTCTAAACTTTTAGACTCCATAACCTTTTCTAACAGTGAACTTATAGAAGATAATTATGTGCTTGCCTTTAAACAAATTACAGAAATTGCTGTAAAAGCTATGTCGCCAGGAATAAACGACCCAGGAACCTGTATTAATGCCATAGATTATCTTACTGAGCTATTTGCATTACGAATGACAAAAAAAGATCATAGTTATTACTTTAATGACGATGAGAAAGCACTAATCCACATCAATACTGTAAGCTTCGAGGAATTGCTATATAACGTTATGGTAGCCCTAAGAACCTACTGTAAGCATGATGTTATTGTGGTTCAGAAGTTATTTGTTATGTTTCAGTATTTACTTCAACAGAATAATGTATTAGACGAAAATTACAAAGAAGTGATTATCAAGGAAATTGTTAATCTTAAAAAAGATGCTTTAGATAATTATAACAACGATAGAGATATTGAACTGATAAAATCATATATTACCAAACTTCAAAATATTAATCCATCAGAATATAAATTTTGAAGCGTAGTAAAGGTTCAACAAAATTATCAATACCAATCAATGTCTAATCACAAAGATATCATTATCATAGGAGGAGGAGCTGCAGGTTTTTTTGCTGCTATTAACATTGCAGAACAACATCCAGACTTGTCTGTTGCCATATTAGAACGTGGTAAAGAAGGTTTGCAAAAAGTAAAAATTTCAGGAGGTGGGCGATGCAATGTGACGCATGCCGAATTTATTCCATCTGAATTGGTCTTAAATTATCCAAGAGGAGAAAAAGAACTTTTAGGCCCTTTTCATAGGTTTATGACAGGAGATACTATTGCTTGGCTTGAAGAACGTGGAGTGGAGTTAAAGATTGAAGAAGACGGCAGAATGTTTCCGGTTTCAAATTCTTCACAAACCATTATAGATTGTTTTTTAAACGAAGCAGAAAAGCATCGTGTTGAGGTATTGTATAATCATGCTGTAAAATCTATTGATACTTTAGCAGATGGTTTTAAAATTGAAACATCGCAAGGAATTTTTCAATCAAAAAAGGTATTAATGGCTACAGGAAGTAATCCTAAAATCTGGAATTTACTCGAAGATTTAGGGCACACCATTATACAACCAGTACCATCGCTATTCACTTTTGATATTAAAGATAAACGTATTAAAGATATTCCTGGTGTTGTAGCAAAACAGGTAGAAGTTAAAGTTGTTGGTACAGATTTAGAGTCTAATGGACCATTACTAATTACACATGTTGGTATGAGTGCGCCAGCGATTTTAAAGCTGTCTGCGTTTGGTGCTGTGGAATTAGCAAAGCGGAATTACAACTTTCAAATCGAGGTTAATTTTATAAGCTTGGATACTGAGAGCTGTTTAGACGAACTCAAAAATTGCAAACAAGAATATGCCAAAAAGACTCTTATTAATTCAACACAATTTGATTTGCCAAAACGCCTTTGGAAACAGTTAATTCTGGCAGCCAATATTGGAGAAAATGAACGTTGGGCAGATATCAATAAACAGCAATTAGAAGATTTAGCAGAGCAATTAACAAAAGCGATTTTTCAGGTTACAGGAAAAAGCACGTTTAAAGAAGAGTTTGTAACAGCTGGAGGAGTAGATTTAAAAGAAGTAAATTTTAAAACTTTTGAAAGTAAACTAATTCCTAACCTTTACTTTGCAGGTGAAATTATTAATGTAGATGCCGTTACAGGTGGTTTTAATTTTCAAAATGCATGGACAGGAGCTTATATTGCTTCTGCATCTATAATGTTGCATTGATTATACATTGTGCGATAAGATAGAATTATAGCTTTAAAATCTTCAAAAATATAAGGTTTCGTAATAATTTGGTTTATTCCTGAAGTTTCAGCTTTTGCAGAAATTTCGGAAGAATTTAAAGCCGTAAGTGCTAAAATAGGAATATAAGGATTAAACATTCTTATGTGC
This sequence comes from Winogradskyella eximia, assembly GCF_003386165.1. Classification (GTDB taxonomy): domain Bacteria; phylum Bacteroidota; class Bacteroidia; order Flavobacteriales; family Flavobacteriaceae; genus Winogradskyella; species Winogradskyella eximia. The sequence continues at coordinate 667,195 of NZ_QRDV01000001.1, forward strand.
TTTGTTACTTCATAACCATCCATGTCTGGCATGTTTATATCCATCAATATTAAATCAAAATCCTTCTCTTTTACAAGAGATATGGCTTCTCTACCATTAGAGATTATCTGACAACTGTAACCTTCAATTTTTTCGATATTCTTTTTTGTGATTAATAGATTGATTTTATTATCATCAACAATTAAAACATGCATATCTCTTTGCACTAAAAGGGTAGGTGCACTTTTGTTTTCTTCTGACATGGATAACTGAAACGTTATCTCAAAGAAAAAACAAGTTCCTTGATTTGGTGTTGATACAAAATCGATATCAGAATTATGGCTTTTTAGTAAGGTCTTTACAATATATAATCCCAAACCAGACCCACTACTATTTTTATTTAAAAACGTTTTGTTTTCAAAAGCACTAAAAACAACAGATCTGTGTTCTTCTTTAATACCAATGCCAGTATCTTTAACTTCGAAACGTAAAGTGATATTATTACCATTTCTGCTTTTTTCTATAACATTGATTGTAACAGAGCCCTTTTTAGTGTAACGGATAGCATTATAAGCCAAATTGATTAATATTTGACTAAAAGCTACTTTATCGACCAAAATATTCTCATTCTCGTCTGATTTGTCAATATTAACAATCAATTCTAAATCTTTATTTTTAGCCGCTATTGCAATTGTGCTCATAACATGGCTAACAATTTTTTCGATTTTATCTGGTTTTAATCGAAGAGTTTTATTGTCAAATTTAAGTCTATTAGCTTGTAAAATATTATCGATTAAAGTGGATAAGTAATTGCTAGATGATTTTAATGAATCTAAATACGATTGCCTTTTAACACTGTCATTTTCTTGGTCAATAAGTGTTGCTAAACCACTAATGCCATATATTGGTGTGCGTAATTCGTGGCTTAGAATAGAGAAAAATTCTAGTCGATCTTTGTCAATTTCAATAAGCTTAGAATTAGAATTTTTTAATGCTTTATTAATCTTAACAATATTTTTTCTGGCTTTAAAATAGAAGTAAAAAATAGTTAATATTATAGCTAATACAATACTCATTATTATAGTACTAACTAAAAATATTTTTGAGTTAAGTGCTTCTTCTTTCCGAATTTCATTTGCTAAAGCAAGCTTTTGCTCAGCGTTTATAATTTTGTAGACTAACTCACCGTTTCTAGTGTTCTGCAGCTCTAAATTATTTAGTGCTCTATATTTGTAAGTATCAGATTTTAGTAAGTATTTATTAGCAGAATCTAAGTTTTTATTACTGTGAGTGTAATAAAGATATTTGTAATAATTAAAAGAGGCTAGTTTTTTATAAGGATCTAAATCTGCAGAAGCAGAGGCTTTTAGTTCGTCTTCATTAATAGAAAACAAAGGTTTAAAATCTTCTTCTTTATATTCTGATGTTTTTATGTTTGCTATAGCATTATAATACTTATAAGATTGATATAAATTCTGTTTCAGATGTTTTGTTCGGTAATTTTTCGAATAGTTTAAGCTATCAAAATTGATGTGTTTTAAAGCATTTAATCCAACTTCACTGGATGTTAACATACTCATGTTGTCTAGACTGAAATAATCTTTTCTTATCTTGTATTCAAGATTTACAAAATAGATTTCGCTATTAAGCTTTGTAGATACCTCTTGGGCTTTTGGATAAAGACTATCAAATTTTGAATAGTCTTTTTCTAAAACATATGCATTAAGTAAACCCGAATAAGAGAGGTCTAAGCCTTTTTTTTCACCAAGTGAATCATATATTTTTAATGCCTTCTCATAGTAATTTTCAGCTTTCTTAAAATTTGACATTCTAGTCAATACTTCACCTAAAGCATTATAGGATTTTGCCTCAGTTTTTTTAAGGTTGTATTTTTTAGAAAAACTTATGGCTTCATTCAGAAGAATTGTAGCCTTATAAAGACTATCGTTTTTAACGAGTAAATCTAGCTTGTAACTGTTAAAAGTACAAGAACTGCTATCTGCGCTTATAAGTGATTCTTGTGCTTGTGCAAAGAAAATATTAGTTATTAGGCTTATAAACAAGATAATAGCAGTGTTCAATTTGGGGAAACACATGTAATTAGACTGTTAAGGTTGTTGTAAAACTACACTTTTTTGTCAAATAAGGTGTATTTAAACGGTTTTAATTGCGTTTTGTCTTTTGTGTTGAGGTTTGGAAATATAAAACTATATTTAAATTGTAGCCCTTTATTATTCTATATAATGGTGTAAAAGATGTAGTTATGGTATTACATTTGTTTATTTAATATCAACAATTTTAATTTATGCAAACTTTCATAGCGCTACTAAGAGGAATTAACGTAGGTGGACACAAAAAAGTGCCAATGGTTCAGCTAAGAGAATTGTTAAGTAATTCAGGATTATTAAATGTAAAAACTTACATTCAGAGTGGTAATGTTATTTTTCAATCTATTAATGAGGGTTCAAAAGAATTAGAAAAAACTATTCAGAACTCAATCTTAGACCATTTTGGATTTAAAGTTCCTGTTTTGGTGAGAACTAGAACGGAATTATCTACTATTTTCAATAATTGCCCTTTTTCAGATGAGAAAAAATCAGAAAGTTATTTTGTAATGTTAAGTGATGTTCCTGATGAGATGTTAGTTAATGAGGCCTCTCAAAAAACATATCCAGATGATGACTATGTAATTCTTAACGACTGTATTTATCTGTTTTGTGCTAAAGGTTATGGTCGTGCAAAATTCAATCTTAGTTATTTTGAAAAAAAGTTGAATATCCATGCTACTGCCAGAAATTATAAAACTATGGTGAAACTATTAGCATTGTCAGAAGAATAAAGTAAGAACCTATAGAAATTACTTATTTTTGCAAATAATAATTACAAGCAATTGAAAAGGCTGCCTCAAGGCAATCTTGGTCAGATATTTAGTGTACAATGACAGAACAAGACTTTATTCTTAAAACCTACAATTCAACAATAGAAAGTGGTTCCGTAAAATGGGCTTCACCAAGTAATATTGCTTTGGTAAAATATTGGGGAAAAAAGAAACATCAAATTCCAGAAAACCCATCTATAAGTTTTACACTTTCAGACTGTAAAACTATTACTGAAATCACGTATACTAAGAAGCAAGAGAAAGGTTTTAGTTTCGATATTTATTTTGAAGGTGAAAAAAACGAAGCTTTCAAACCAAAAATTCAAACCTTTTTTGAGCGTATTGAAATTTATATGCCTTTTTTAAAGGATTATCATTTTAAAATAGAAACATCAAATACATTTCCGCATAGTTCTGGGATTGCATCTTCTGCATCTGGCATGAGTGCGATAGCACTTTGTTTAATGAGTATTGAACATGAACTTAAAGCTGATGTCATTTCGACAGAGCGAAGTATGAGTGACGAGAAACGTAAGTTCAGCGAAGCTAAATCTCACTTTAACCAAAAAGCATCATTCTTAGCAAGGTTAGGTTCTGGTAGCGCTTGCAGAAGTATAGAAGGCGAACTTGTAGTTTGGGGAAAAAATGAGAGTATAGCGGAAAGTTCTGATTTATATGGTGTAAAATTTGAAGGTGATGTGCATTCAAATTTTAGCAACTATCAAGACACCATTTTATTAGTCGATAAAGGTGAAAAGCAAGTGAGCAGTACCGTTGGTCATCAATTAATGTATGGTCATCCATTTGCAAAAGAACGTTTTGACCAAGCCCATGTTAATTTAGCAAAATTGAAAGCTATTTTAGCTTCTGGTGACTTAAACGAATTTATAAAAATTGTTGAAAGTGAAGCATTAACGTTACATGCCATGATGATGACGAGTATGCCGTATTTCATATTAATGAAACCAAATACGCTAGAAATCATTAATAAAATTTGGGCATTTAGAGAAAAAACAGATTCTAAGGTTTGTTTTACGTTAGATGCTGGTGCAAATGTTCATGTCCTTTATCCGGAAAGTGAAAAAGAAAATGTCCTTGAATTTATTAAGGATGAATTGGTTAGCTTTTGCCAAAATGGTCATTACATTTGCGACCAAATCGGACAAGGCGCAAACCAAATACAATTTTAATACGTATATTTGTTAAAGTAATTGCACACTATATATGAAGGGACCATTATTTTACTCTAAGATTTTATTGTTCGGCGAATATGGAATTATAAAAGATTCTAAAGGCTTATCTATTCCTTATAATTTTTATAATGGTGCTTTAAAAGTAGATAAAAATCCTAATCAAGATGCTATAAAATCTAACGAAAGTTTAGTGCGTTATGTAGCTTATTTGAGAAATCTTGATAAAGAATTAGTAGCTTTTGATATTGATACATTGCAAAATGATGTTGACAAAGGCATGTACTTTGATTCTTCAATTCCTCAAGGTTATGGTGTAGGAAGTAGTGGAGCTTTAGTTGCTGCTATTTACGATAAATATGCTTCTGATAAGATTACGGTTTTAGAAAATCTTACACGCGAAAAGCTTTTAAAATTAAAAACGATATTCTCTGAAATGGAATCTTTTTTCCACGGAAAATCGTCTGGTTTAGACCCATTAAATAGTTATTTAAGCCTTCCTATTTTAATTAACTCTAAAGATAATATTGAGGCTACAGGTATTCCGTCTCAACAAACAGATGGAAAAGGTGCTGTGTTTTTATTAGATAGTGGTATTGTTGGCGAAACTGCACCAATGGTGAGTATTTTTATGGAAAACATGAAGAATGAAGGTTTCCGTAGCATGCTAAAAGACCAATTTATAAAACATACAGATGCTTGTGTAGATGATTTTTTAAAAGGCGATATAAAGTCCTTATTTAAAAACACAAAGCAATTATCTAAGGTGGTGCTAAATAACTTTAAACCAATGATTCCTTCTCAGTTTCATGAGCTTTGGAAAAATGGACTTGAAACTAATGATTATTATTTAAAACTTTGTGGTTCTGGAGGAGGAGGCTATATCCTAGGCTTTACTGAAAATATAGATAAAGCAAAGGAAGCTTTAAAAGGTCAGAAGTTAGAGGTTGTATATAATTTCTAAATCAATTTAGTTATACTGAACGTTTTTTAAGTGTTCTTTCAAGATTTACCTAATTAACTCATGTTATCTAGACGGCAGAAACACATTCTTCTTAAATTTTTCAGCCTATTTTCTGTTGTGAGAGGTTACAATATTCTTGTGATTGTAATTGCTCAATATTTAGCTTCGGTTTATATTTTTGCACATCACAGACCTTTAAAATCCGTTTTATTAGATGTTAATTTGTTAATGCTTGTACTAGCATCTTCAGCGACTATTGCATCGGGTTATATTATTAATAATTTTTACGATTCAGAAAAAGACTTAATCAATAAGCCAAGAAAAACGATGTTAGATCGTTTGGTGAGTCAAAACACAAAACTATCCTTTTATTTTGTACTTAATTTTGTAGCAGTTGTTTTTGCAAGTTATGTCTCATTTAAAGCGGTTAGCTTTTTTGCCGTTTATATTTTTGCGATTTGGTTTTATTCACATCGATTAAAAAAACTACCCATTATTGGAAATATGGTTTCTGCCATATTAACCGTAACCCCATTTTTTGTCATCTTTATTTATTACCAAAATTTCGAAAAAGTGGTTTTTGCACATGGTATATTTTTGTTTTTATTAATCTCTATGCGAGAACTCACCAAGGATTTAGAAAATATAAAAGGGGATTTGGCTCTAAATTATAGGACTGTTCCTGTGGTTTATGGTGAAAAAACATCTAAACGTATGCTTACTGTTGTGGCAGTTTTAACTATGATTTCGGCTGTCTTATTGATTTCATTTTTTAAAATTGGGCATATGTATTATTACTTTTATCTCAGTATAGTCTTATTGCTGGTTTATCTTATTATTTTACTAAAATCGAGTAATAAAACCCATTACCTTACGCTTCATAATATCTTAAAGTTTATAATTGTAGCAGGTGTGTTTTCTATCTTATTAATAGATGTTTCAGTTGTTTTAAACCGAATATAAATAAGGCTAAGGTTATTTTAACTGTATTGTAAGTGTCTACAACAAACAACTTTAATATTTAAGTTGAAGATGTGAACTATTGTTATACCTTTGCGAAAAATTACAATATGAGCAGAAATCAAGACAGCAAAGGAAAAGGAAAGATTACAGGAAGAGGAAATGCAAATAGCAAGACTAAAAGTTATGCTAGAGGAAACGCTCCTATAAAGAAGAAAAGTCAAGCTGTAAAAAAATCATCTAATCCAGATGAGATGCGTTTAAATAAATACATAGGTAATTCTGGTATTTGTTCGCGTCGTGAAGCCGATGAGAATATTGCTATAGGTTTAGTAACCGTTAATGGCAAGGTGGTAACCGAAATGGGCTATAAGGTAAAGCGCACTGATGAAGTGAGGTTTGATGGGCAACGTATTATGCCAGAGCCAAGCGTTTATGTCTTACTAAATAAGCCAAAAGGTTTTGCTACAACTACAGCAGAAAGCAAGGGTAAAACGGTTATGGATTTAGTAGCTAATGCAACTAGTGCTAATATAAAACCCATAGGTCGTCTTGGTAGAAACTCAGTAGGTTTATTGTTGTTTACAAATGACGACAAAGTGGTACAAAAATTCACCAATTCAAAAAATGGTGTAGCACGTTTGTTTCAAGTTGAATTGGATAAGAATTTAAAATTTGAAGATCTTAAAAAGATACAAGAAGGTTTTAAAGTCGATGGTAAATTAATTGCTGTTGAGGAGATTAGTTATATTAAAGACGAATCTAAAAACCAAGTTGGAATTAAGATTAAAAACACAGGAAATACTATTTTACATACCATCTTTGATAACCTTAACTATGATATTGTAAGAATTGATTGCGTAGCTATTGGTCATTTAACTAAGAAGGATATACCTCGTGGTCACTGGAAACACTTAACTGAGCAAGAAATAAATACTTTAAAGATGCTTTAATAGCAAAATTGAGAAGCTAATTCGATTACATATATCTTACCGTTCATCGAATAAATGATTCATTTTGACGACTAGGTGTTAATTTTTTTCTATATTGCAGCCCCAAATAGAATTGAAAATTACCTACTTATGAAAAATGTAAGACTACTCTTAGTACTTTTGCTTATAGTAAATTGTACAACAGATTTAACTGATGATAATAGTATCTCAGAAATTCCCACACCAGAAACACAAAGTTGTGTGGATGATTTACCCCAAATTAGGATAACTAATAATGGAGTGCACAGTTTCGATTTTCTAATCTACGATCTAGACGATGATTACAATACACTGTATGACCAGAGTATTTCTGTTACTTTAGATAGTGATTGGATTGAAATAACGAGCAGTAATATTGTAATTGTAGCGTCTAATGAGTACGATTACGGACAGAAAATTGAATTAAACCTACAGAATTGCGATGCTATTGAAGTTGTAATTGATGCTAACGACGATTTAACTTCATTGTAGTAAATCGGTTTAAGCAATAGTTAGCTTTTTACTACTATAATAAAAGTTAATTCGTGGAAGTTAAAAAGAATAATAAAACCTCAGATCGATAATTTGATCTGAGGCTTTATAACTAACACAGTTTATGAAAGACTGTTTTTAATTGATGTTTATCCTCTCATTTTAATCATTTTTTGAATCATGTCGTAAGTTTCGCGTAACTCAGTTTCACTCATTTCTCCCATTTCCTCATCATTTAGTGTCGCCTGTTTTTTCCATTCTTCAAAAGACATATTTTTAATTTTGTTTAAATCTTTATCTATGTCTTCAAGGTTGGCATCGAAATCAGAATCAATTTCTACATCACCAAATAAATTTTCTTGTTCTACAATAGTGTAATCTGGAAGTTTAAAATGGCTTTTGTCTACTTCAACATTTAATTCAATATTTGTAGCTTCTTTTGTTGTTTTAATTCCCATTAAAGTACCAGCCGATTTTAAAGTAACACCTTTATATATCCATTGTTTAATTCCCATTATTTCCCATATCTCACAGTCGAAATCTTTATAGGTTTCATTACTTAATTTTTTTCCTCCAAGGGCTTTTAGCATTTCTTCTCCTGCTTCTCCTACATCTGCGTTAGGTTGAAATTTTCTGGTTAATTGCATGGTAGGATCTTGTGTTTTATAGATTTTTTTCTGCTTAAAATCTACACTATAACTATCTCCATTGTCAAGTTTTTTTATGGTGTGTGTTTTCGTTGTATTTGTTGATGTATTACCAAATACATTCGTTTCCGTAGTTTGAGTAGATTGTTCTTCAACTAATTCTAACGCACCAAAATCTTTAAAATAAATATGTTCCGTACCACTGCCTGTAATTTTACTTCCCATTACGTCTCCTGTAATAGTTATTTCATATTCTATGATACCAGATTTTACTTTGTAGCGTTTTAGTTTGTTGTCTTGCTGTTCTGTATTTTCTGAAGCATCTGTAAGCGTATTGCTTTTAGTGTCATTGCAACCTAAAATAAGGAAGGCAAGAATAAATAGACTAAACTTTTTCATTTGTTTAAGTTTAAAGATTATAATGGATTAGCCGTTACTTCTAATTCTGCGGTAACCTCAATATTGAAATTCATACCAATTTCATTTGAAACAGTATTTCCAGTAATACCAACCGTTGCACTTTTGTTGCTTTTAAGCAAATCTGCCATAGCGTTTAGTTTACTAACATCTGTGACTTCGAAAATGGTGCCTGCATCATAAGCGTCTTTTACAGTAAATGATGCTACGTCTTTTAAAGTGATGTTGTCTGCATAAAAATCAACATCAACAGTCCCTTCTTCGTTTCCTGTAAAACTGATAATTCTGTAAGTTAGTTTTGTGATTTTAACACCTTTAATGTTATCTAAATAATCGTGTGTGTCATTGTTGTCTATGCTTAAAACAACATATTCATTTACTGTTTCTTGACCTTGATCAACGTTTGCAACTATGGTTGCTTTTACAGTAGTATCGAAATCTACATCTAGGAGGTCATCATCACAAGATGTAAATACGAAACAAATAAGTAATGCCGATAAAATTTTTGCTGTAGTTTTCATAATATTTTTATTTAATTGATAATTTCTGTTTTTCTAAATTCAGGTGCTTTATTTTATTTCAACTTCAACGGTTATTGTACTTAAAGCATCTTCTGCATTCATAGTTTCATTTTTTAGTAAAAAGTATTCAAAAACGTGATGGTTGCCTTCTAACGACATACCTGTTATGTCATATTTATAAGGAGAATGAAGATTATTACCAGCATAGGTTCCTGAGTCACTACCATCTCTTCGTGTTAGAATCCAACAACCTGAGGCGTTTACCACAGCTTCATCAAAACTAACTTCTATGTTTAGACCTTCACCTTTTTGTAGAGTAACTTTATTTGTAGTGGGTTGTGCAAGTTTAAATTTATAATCTACTTTAAAACTTGGATCTTTCATTTTTAATCGGATGATGCTTTCTTCAGAAATAGTAGTATATTCTATATGGTTAACCTTGTTCTTGCTATCTATTAAAACAATAAATCCCTTTAAATCGTCAAATCTTTTTTCTCTAACAAAAAACCACATATTGTCTTTTTTATAAAAGGTTTTTAGTTCTATATCAAATTTACTTACAGGTGAAAGATCATCTAATACGTATTGGAAAAGTCTGGCATCATCTTCCGTTTTTAGTGTGTATTTTTTTTGAAGACTATTTAAAAATATAGGCATTTCTAAAAGACCATCAATCGAAGTTTTTATATACTCACCATTGTTAGAAATCAACATAAATGGTATATTATTCGTAAAACTGTTACCTTCTTCTCCTTCTGTTACTTTTAAGTTGCATTTGTTGATTGAAAGCGTAGATATTGTGTTTAGCGAATAAAAATTTAAAGGTGTAATTTCAAATTCATAATTAACGTTATCTAACAAATACTGATGCATAAAGGCACTATCTTTTTTTGAAATCAGAGCTCCGGAACCTGTAAAGTCTATTGTTTCTCCAGATTGTAAAAGTGTTTCAGGCAACGTCTTTTTTAAGTCGTTTTCATAAACTATTGTAGAGATTTGTCCATTGTTAGCTGTTGTAACAACATAGGCCATAGTCTCCCCAAATCTTGTTTCTCTATTAAAATACCAGGTATTATCTTCTATAAAAAAACCTAAGCCACGTTCATTGTCTAATAATTTTAATAAGGATTGAAAAGCAACACCATCATCTTCAGTTTTTAATTTAAATTTTTTAGCATTTAAACTTTTAATAAATGCGCTCGAGGCTAGCAAATCGTTTCTGTCTTTAAAAGCGATTAGTTTATTTGCAGTTTTAATAAAATACCGTAATTGTAATATGTTATGTCCATCTTGATAACTTGTACTAAACAGTAATTCACTTTGATAGATGTCTGATGCGGTTACGTTTTGCAAAGCGTTACTAATTAGTAACGTATTCTTGTTTTGTAGAGTGCTATCTAAATAGTCTTTAATTTTTGTTTGTTCCGTTTGGTTTTGAGAAAAGACAGAAGCACTTATTACTAATGCTATGGATATAAATAAAGCTTTCATTTTGATACTATTTTTTAATTTCTTCTAATTCAATTATTGAATATTCTACCTTATCGAAAAGACCAATATCTTCACGGATTATTTTAGCATAGATGCCTGGTTTGTCTATTATCATCCAGTATTTAACTTTAGCATCACCATCGAATCCTTCAAAAATTTTGCATTTAAATTCGCCTGCTGGTACTTTTATGGTTTCGGTTGTGACTAGTTTAAAAGGGCCTAATTCTTCTTGAGGAAAAAAGTCGTTATATTGATTGTATAAATCTCCTTTAACACACTCTGAAAATTGCATGGTGTCTTTTTTAGTGATACTTAAATTGGCTAAACTGATTCTTCTTTCTTCCGAATTCACATCGATTTTAGATAGCAAAGTGTTGTAGGTAAAAGATGATGTATTTGGTATCAGTTTACTTTGCTTATATTTTAAATAGCTTACGTTTTTTAATTCGTTTAGTAAGGCATCAAAATCTTGCCAAGGTGATGTGTCGGTTGATTCTTCAGGGAAATCTTCAATATTAAAAGTTAAACGTTCTATTGGTTTTACAGTTGATTCTTTTTTACCAATAATTTCTTTGCCATTTTTTTCTAAGATGAATTTATTTTCTGTAATTGTTTTTACGGTACTAAAGCCTTTTAGTAAACTAGTTCCGCCAAGAAATAAAATGGATTTTTCTTCGGGATTATAAATCCACGTTCCTTTATAGGCTGCGGATCCTCCACCAGAATAAATTATGCTCATTAAGAAGGTGTCTGGACGTTCAATTTTTAGTAATTGCGTTTCATCTAATTCATTTTCTAAGGTCCATTCTCCTTCAATATTTAGTGAAGCATTATTTTTTTTAGAGTCTGCTAAATTAATCTTAGCATAATACAATTTAACATTACCTTGTTGTAGTTGAAGTTTTTTAGGGGTGATTAAAATGATTTTAAATTTACCATCAAACTCTTCAACCTCGGTTGATTGCATTGTGATGAGTTGATTATCTGGATGGTATTTCCAAGTGCCTAATACTTGTCCCATAACTTCCATTTTACCATCTTCTTTAAAGTTTTGAGTAAACAGTGGGTTATCAATTTTGTCTCCTTGTTCCACTTTTGTCAATAACCAATTGCCACTAATTTTTTCGTTTTGAGCATTAGTAAAACCTATAAATAAGATAAATATGGTAATTAATAGATGTGACTTTTTCATGATTTTCAAGCTTAATTTGTTGTTTTTGTTGATGCTGTATTACGTTAAAAAGCAGGAGCATATACCATTATTGATTAATAGCCCACTATAGTTTAAGCATATACTCCTGCTCGCCCTAAACAATAAACGTCATGTCTTATAATAATTAGAGCTCTAGTTTATTAATCTATTACTTCCCAAGCTGTAGATTCTACATAACCAGTTATGGTATAAACTTGTGCTTCCATTAATTTGGTACAAGTACCTTGAAATGATATTTTACTAGCAGATGTACGTGTTAATGTGCCTGAGACTGTGCCATAATAGTCTGTTCCAGAAGAGATGTTTACCCCTGGGTCACTATCGGAATCCATTGTAATGTCTTCACCAATTGCTGTTGGAAAACCTGAAACCATTATAGCTGTTTCGGTACCTACACCAATAGAAACAGTGTTTACATAGTTACCTTGTGCATCCTTAATAAGACCTACTTCTGCGTTGGTTGCTTGTTTGTAAAGGACGCCATCTAAATATATTTCAAAAGCTCCTGTGGCAAGTTGTGGTTCTGAGTTTGAGTCGTCATCACTGCTACATGAACTTAGTGTTAGACTTAAGCCACTTAATAAAATGACGAATAAAGTGATTGATTTTTTCATGATTTGTTGATAGGTTTATTAATTAAAATTTTCAGGTTTATTAATATATTTATGACTTTATCTTCAGTTTTTGGTAATCCTACTTTTGCATGATTTTATTAGTTTTAGTGTGTTAATAAATGCACGTTATTCAGTATTTAGTTCTAAAGTCCATACCCAATAACGAATATCATCGTCATCCAATCCGAGTAGTATTTGCAAAGGTTGTGTAAGAACTAGTTTATCACCACCTTGATTTAGTTGAGCTACAAAAGTCATTGCTCCTAAATTTGGGTGTATTGTTGTAATTACATTATCATCTACTACTGTATAACTGCCGTTTTCTTCATATGTACTTACACCATTCTCAGTTTGATACATAGAGTAATTGGTCTCAGTAAATGTTATGAAATAAGTGTCTTCCTCGTTGAGGTCTCTATTTGTATACATACCATTGTTATCTTCTTGGAGGTGTGTTACTATCCATTCACCAACACTTAATTGTTCTTGTAAAGTTGGTTCTGTCTGTTCATCGTCATTATTATCACATGCGTTGAATGATAATATTAAACTTGATACTATTATTAATCCTAAAAACTTTTTCATGATTTGTGGATTTAATGGTTACTAAAATTTTACAAATTCTACACGTCTGTTGTTTGCTTTACCTTCTGGTGTGCTATTGTTATCTAATGGCTTAGATTCTCCAAAACCAGTAGATTTAAGTCTACTTTCTTCAATACCCATGGTTATTAATTTATCCATAACAGCTTTTCCTCTAGCTATAGATAATTTCATGTTTGAATCGTCTCCACCATCGCTGTCGGTATGGCCTTCTACACTAAAGTTAAGGTCCTTTTGTTTTTGCATTAATTCAAAAATTTCATTAATAGGACCCATGCTTTCTGGTCGTAAGGTTGCCTTATTTACGTCGAATTTAATACCGTTTACAATTATTTTTCCTTCAGAAAGTACGCTGTCATAGTATTTTACGCCACCTTTAGCAATACGTACATTTTTAACATAAAATGGGACATTATCTTTTGCACTAGCAAAGTATGGATACATGGTAAAGCCAGTAGGATTGAATGAATAGTGAGGAATATTAACTAGTCTTGTGTCATCTAAATATACTTTTAATTTTCCTTTTGTATATGCTATAGATACATGTGTCCAGCATCCATTTTTGCAATAATCTGAATCTCTTCCTGAGTGCATTACTGCAGAGCCTTCAGGTGCATCAACTCTTATTGGTGTTACATCAAACTCTTGGGCATTATCATACACATTTTTGCCTCTTTGGTTTTTTTGATCTGTTAAATAAAAGGATAGTCGATTTCCTCCTGCAGGTTTGTAAAAATCAAATTCAATCGTAAATACTTCAGGTAAATAGTCCTCTGATGCATATTTTAAATAAGGAACTATTTCTCCACCATCTAAAAACATTAAAACTGTTTCTCCATCTACATTCGCGATTTCTACTTGGCCATTAATTAAATCCCAACGACTCGGAAACTCACCATTTTCTTCATTTAAACTCGGACTATCTTCAAAGATTACAGTATCGCCTGGGACAAAGTCAAATTTACTCCAAACTACAGTTGGGTTTTGAAGCTTTTCTTTAGGGTTAGCCGCCTTGTCGTTTTTTTTAGTAGTTGTTTTAGAATCGTTTTTCTTTGCAATACTGTCTGTGTTTTGTTTGTCTTTACCATCTATAGCATCCTCGGCTTTGTCAAATTCTTTATCAATTTTTTTATTGATACGATTTTCTGCTCTTTTCTCGGCTTCGCGTTCTATCTTATCCTCTGCTTTCTTTTTTAGGCGTTTTAAAATTTGTCCATTTGAGTATTGAGGTATTGCAATTAGCATACTTAATACTAACAGAAACTTAAATAGATGTTTAGAGCTTTTTTTTGAGTGTAAAGTTTTCATAATATCTGTTGTTAGTAACTTAAAGTTACGACAGTATTATGGTTGGTTTTTAGCTGAATTTGATTCTGCTACGGCTCAATTTGAATTCGCTAGTTCTGTAACTGTATTTGCAAATTTAATTTTGATTTTTTTGAGAATCATAGTAATTAATAACTCTAAAATTTAAGAAAAATAACAGATTGGTATAGGGTAATTAAAATTGTAAACAGTTAAGGTTTATTGGTGTAGTTGTATGTAATGCTAGTTTCGATTTCCTAATGAGAGATTAAAATTAATCTATTACAAGCGGTCTAATAAATCGATAAGATTTTTTTTTTGGCGTGTTGAAATTGGGATTTCTTTTTTGTTTTTCATAATAATAAAACCATGATCCGTTTTGTCTACTTTTTTAATGTGATTTAGGTTGACTAAATAGGACTGATGCGGTCTAAAAAATCCGTACTCTTTCAGTAAACTTTCATAATCTTTTAGGCTTTTTGAAACTAATATTTTTTCTCCATCTTTAAAATAAAACGTTGTATAACTATTATCGCTTTTACAAAAATGAATTTCACTTATATCCACTATGTGCATTGAGTTTTGAGTGCGTAAAACCAGCTTTTTGTTTTGTAATTCTTTTTTAAACGAATTCATTAAAATATTGAATTGCGATTCTGTATGCTCTTTACTTTCAATTAAATCTAGAGCACGTTGTATCGCTTCTTTAAATTCAATTTCGTTTACTGGTTTTAAAATATAGTCTATGGCACTGAATTTTATGGCTTTAATGGCATAAGAATCAAAGGCCGTTATAAAAACGACTTTAAAATCGTAAGAAGGCAATTTTTGTAACAATTGAAAACCAGACCCATCAGTTAATTCTATATCTAATAAAACCAAATCAGGATTTTCCTTTTGGATTAAGTCAATACCAGATTTAATACAGTTTGCCGTGCCAACCAGTTTAATGCTTGGGAAATACTCAGACAATAATTGGCTGTTTACTTCTTGCATAGCAGTTTCGTCGTCTATAATTATAGCTTTAATCATTGTTTAAAATTGGGATATTAATCGTTATTCTTACACCAGTTTGGTTGGGGTATTCATCATTTAAATTTAATATTTCGAACTTAAAATCTTTTTTATATTTCTGTCTTATTAGTTTTCTTCTATTTTCAAAAATGGACATTGCCATAGATTTATAACCTCCTTTTATTTTTCCTTCTGGAAATCCTTCTCCATTATCTTCAATAATAAATTCAACCCAATCTTTTTTATCTGTTATTGTAATCTCTAATATGCCTCCATTATCAATGTTTTTGAAACCATGCTTAATAGCATTTTCAATAAAGGGTTGATTAAGCATTGGCGGAATTCTTATAAAATCTAAGTCTAAATCATCATCATAATTAATTGAGTAAATAAATTTGTTCTGTTTTCGCATTTTCTCTAATGCCATATAGTTTTTTAACATACTGATTTCATCTGCTAATGATATGGTTTCGGCAGTAGAATTATTTAAAGTAGCTCGAGTTAAAGAGGCAAATTGAGATAAGTATTGCGAGGCTTTGCGAGCATCGTTTTTCAACATGAAATTTTGAATAGAACCCAAAGCATTGAATACAAAATGTGGGTTCATTTGCGTTCTTAGTACTTGCAAGCGTAAATTGTTTTGCTTTAATTCGGCCTGTTTATTTCTAATACTCACAATATATAGAATAAGAATTATTACAGTGACTAAAAAAGAAACAATGGCAATACCTGTGTTTATTCCTTGGTTTTTTAATTCGTTTTCAGCGGTAAGTAATTCTATTTGTTGCTCCTTTTTTGCAGTTTCATATTTAGTCTCTAATTCCTCAATGCCTTTACGCACTTTATCATCTCGTAGTTTGTTTTCAAGAATTCTTAAAGAATCGTTCCATTTTAAGGCGGCTTTGTAATTTAATAAATCTGCATTTAGATCAGATAGGAGGCTCAGTGTATTTTCATGCTCCATGGAGTAAAACCTAAGGTCGTTTAAGGAGGTGTTTTTCATAACCAAATCCAGCGCTTTTTGCTCTTGTCCTAACAAGCGGTAGAGTTCCGCTTTACTGTTATTGTTAGAAATGATTTCGTAAGGATCTCCAAAATATTTTTCGGACTCTAGTAATAGTTCTAAAGCTTTTTCGGGTTGGTTAAGTTCTTTATAGATGTTAGAACTATTGCCTAAAGCAGCGCTTATACCTTTATCGAAACCAGCTTGTTTGCTTAAAACTAAAAGCGAATCAAAATAGATGAGTGCTTTTTTGTGGTTTCCTTTTCGCACTGCGATAGAACCTAAATTATTATATATTTTAGCAATATCTCCAAACGAAGCACAATTTTCAACATCTTTTAATTTGTAGGCTTTTTGAATATAGTAATCCCATTTTTCAACATTATCTGTTTCTTTAAAAATTGTAGCCATAGCAACGTAATGGTAGCAGATTCGTTCCCAGTCTTTTGCCGTTTCTTTAATCTTTAGTGCATTAAGGGCATATTTTATAGCTTCGTTGTAATCACCTAAGTAATTGTAATTTGAAGCTAAATTCATGCTTATTTTTGCCATTTGGCTACTATCTTGGGTTATTGCTGCACTTTTGTAGGCTAAGATATAAGTGTCAATTGAAGATTGATAAATCCCAGCCTGCCAATAAACGTTGGCTAAATAATTGTCGAATTCTGCTATTTGTGCTTTATTACTTGTTTTATTAGCGATTTTTATGGCAAGTTTAAGGTAATCTATTGATGCTTCTTTTTCACCGCTGTTATTTAGATATTGTCCATACTCAAAATATGCTGAGGCTATTTTTAAACTGTCATTAGCCGCTTTGTCTATTTTATTTTTAAGCTCAATTTTAGCAGAGTCTTGTACAGTGCTAATGATTTTATTTTTATATAAATTAGTGCTAGCACATATTGTAAAATTGGCAACGTTGAGACTGTATGAACTTGTGAAAGCAAGAAGATAAAAGAAGAAAAGTGATATGTGTAATCTATACGTCATACTGCGTATGTCTTTCTCTCTCAAAGTTAAGATTTTTATGTCTTAAATTTTAATTTTTGTAGGAATATTATTGAATTAATAATGCTTTTTTTTAACGTGAAATAAGTAATAGTGATATGTTGGGTTTGGTCTGGTTAACTATTTGTTTATTAGTAGTTTATTTGTAAGAATATATTGGATTTAAATTTTTTTTAAAAAAATTAAAAAAAAGTTTTATGTATTAAAAAATAATTTACATTTGTAATGAAATTGGTGACTGTCTAACAAGATTTTAAAGCCAGTTTTAGCTGAACAATTGAAACATGTTTATATGTTCGGGCTTTTGAAAATTAGGAAGTCATATTCAAAAGCTGCTTACAGGTTAAGTAACCGAATTTTAGAGCTAACTTCCGCTTCTGCGATTGCTGCTAGCCAGCATATTTATGGTTTTGTACCTACTACACAAAGCCAGATTCAAGTATGATATAACGTAACCTTAACAGAGATTACGCATATATATTATTAATTTACACTTGAATATTTAATTAACAACATGAACAATAAATACATTGATCTTATCGATCAATCCTTTCACTTTCCACAAGAAGAATTTAAACTTGAGGACAAAGAGCTGCATTTCCATGATATAGACCTAATGAAATTGGTTGAAGACTATGGTGTGCCCTTAAAATTTACATATTTACCTCAAATATCTAATAATATTCAGCGCGCTAAAACTTGGTTTGCAGATGCGTTTAAAAAGCATAAATACAAAGGCAAATACAATTATTGCTACTGTACTAAAAGTTCACATTTTAAACATGTTTTAGATGAAGCTTTAACTAATGATATTCATATAGAAACGTCTTCTGCTTTTGATATTGATATTGTGAAAGCTCTTAAAAAAGAAGGTAAAATTACAGACAAGACCTTCGTTTTAAGTAATGGTTTTAAACGTGATCAGTACATTACTAATATTGCAGACCTTATTAATAGTGGTCATAAAAATTGTATTCCTATAATTGATAATTATGAGGAAATCGATTTGCTTTCTGAGGAGATTAAAGGCAAGTTTAAAGTTGGGATTAGAATTGCATCAGAAGAAGAACCAAAGTTTGAATTCTACACGTCTCGTTTAGGTATTGGTTACAAGAATATTGTTCCATTTTATAAAAATCAAATCCAAGATAATAAAAAAGTTGAACTTAAAATGTTACACTTCTTTATTAACACAGGTATTAGAGATAATGCTTATTATTGGAATGAATTACACAAATGTTTAAAGGTGTATACTGCTTTAAAAAGAATATGCCCAACTTTAGATAGTTTGAATATAGGAGGAGGATTTCCAATAAAAAACTCATTGGCATTTGATTTTGATTACGCCTATATGGTTGATGAAATTGTGAATCAGATTAAATTGGTTTGTGAAGAAGAAGAGGTAGCCGTACCAAATATTTTTACTGAATTTGGTAGCTTTACTGTAGGAGAAAGTGGTGGTGCGATTTATAAAATCTTATATCAAAAGCAACAGAACGATCGTGAAAAATGGAACATGATTAATTCATCTTTCATAACTACATTACCAGATACTTGGGCTATAAATAAGCGTTTTATTATGTTGCCAATTAACCGTTGGCAAGATAGTTACGAGCGTGTGCTTTTAGGTGGTTTAACTTGCGATAGTGATGATTATTACAATAGTGAGCAACATACCAATGCTATTTATTTACCAAAATACAACAAGGACAAACCTTTATATATTGGCTTTTTTAATACAGGAGCTTACCAAGAGACTATTGGTGGTTTTGGAGGTTTGCAACACTGTTTAATTCCAACGCCAAAGCATATTTTAATTCAACGAGATGCCGAAGGAAACCTAAATACAAAAGTGTTTTCTGAACAACAAAAGAGCGAAAATTTGTTAGGTATTTTAGGATATGAAACCGAAAAATAGTTGAGTGAACTTATAATAGTTCAATTAAAAATTTTAAAAAAATAATTAAATTTCTGATTACTTTAGAATCACTTAATAATGAAAACAAAAACTTACGCTGGTATTCCAGAAGAATTAGCAAAATTAGAAACTGCTAAAATCGTATTAATTCCTGTACCTTATGATGGTACAAGTACATGGCAAAAAGGAGCTGATAAAGGTCCTGATGCCTTTTTAGATGCTTCAGCAAATATGGAGCTTTATGATATTGAAACGGATTCTGAAGTGTATCAACAAGGAGTATTCCTAGCTGATGCTGTTACAGAAAACGCATCGCCAGAAGCGATGGTTGAAGCGGTTCATCAAGCTACAAAAAAGTATATAAAGAAGAATAAATTTGTTACCATTTTTGGTGGAGAACATTCAGTATCAATAGGAACGATTAGAGCTTTCAACGAAATGTTTGAAGATATAACAGTTTTACATATTGATGCACATGCTGATTTACGCGAAAGTTATGAAGGCACATCATGTAATCATGCTTGTGCGGTTTACGAAGCCAGCCAAACGACGAACTTAATACAAGTTGGAATTCGTTCTATGGATATCATTGAGAAGACTGTAATGGACGAAGACAAAACGTATTTCGCTCATGAAATGGCAGAAGATGATAGTTGGATGGATTCTGCAATTGACCAAATGACGGATAACGTGTTTATTACATTTGATCTAGACGTTTTTGATCCTTCAATTATGCCAAGCACAGGTACACCAGAACCAGGAGGATTATTGTACTACGAAACATTAGAATTCTTAAAGCAAGTATTTGAAGAGAAAAACGTTGTAGGTTTTGATATCGTAGAATTATGCCCTAATGAAAACGATAAATCATCAGATTTCTTAGCAGCAAAATTATATTATAAAATGTTGAGTTATAAATTTCAAGATCAAAATATAGAAGATGGTTTTGAAAGTAATTTCAACGATTCAGCAAACACAGGTAATAAAAAATCTAAATTCGATACAGAAGATGACTACTAATAAAGGCGAAATTTCAAAATTCATAGAAAAGTATTATTTACACTTTAATGCAGCAGCTTTGGTTGATGCAGCAAAGGGTTATGAAGATCAACTTAATTCTGGAGCAAAGATGTTAGTGTCTTTAGCTGGTGCAATGAGTACTGCGGAATTAGGAAAGATTTTTGCAGAAATGATTCGTAAAGATAAAGTGCAAATAGTGTCTTGTACAGGAGCAAATTTAGAAGAAGACATCATGAATTTGGTGGCACATAGTCATTATAAACGTGTGCCAAACTACAGAGATTTAACACCTCAAGACGAATGGAATTTGCTTGAAAAGGGATTAAATCGTGTAACTGATACATGTATACCTGAAGAGGAAGCGTTTAGACGTATTCAAGAGCATATTGTTAAAATATGGCAAGATGCTGAGGCTAAAAGGTGAACGTTACCTTCCGCATGAGTATATGTACAAATTATTATTATCTGGTGTTTTAGAAGAGCATTATGAAATAGATTTGAAAGATTCTTGGATGTATGCTGCAGCAGAAAAAAACCTTCCTATTGTTTGTCCTGGTTGGGAAGATAGTACAATGGGTAATATTTTTGCAAGCTACGTACTTAAAGGAGAATTGAAGGCAAGTACCATGAAATCTGGGATTGAGTATATGACATTTTTAGCAGATTGGTACACAGATAATTCTGAAAACGGTATTGGCTTTTTCCAAATTGGTGGTGGTATAGCTGGTGATTTTCCTATTTGTGTAGTGCCAATGTTATACCAAGATATGGAACGTACAGACACACCTTTCTGGAGTTATTTCTGCCAAATTAGTGACAGTACTACCAGTTATGGATCGTATTCTGGAGCTGTACCAAATGAAAAAATTACTTGGGGAAAACTAGATATTAACACACCAAAATTTATTATTGAAAGTGATGCGACCATTGTGGCGCCACTAATATTTGCTTATCTCTTAGATATGTAATGGAAGATCATAGGATTGAAAATATAGAATTAAAATACTTAACTGTTGATGATTTTGAGGAATTAAAATTAGCAACATTAGAGTCTTATGGAGGCGTTTTAGATTCCTATTGGAAAAAGCACCACATAGAACGGTTAACATCCATATTTCCGCAAGGACAAGTTGTAATTAAAATTGATGGTGTTATTGCAGGTTCTGCATTATCACTCATTGTAGATTATGATAAAATAGACGACAACCACACATATGCAGATATTATTGAAGGGGAGACGTTTAAAAATCACGATCCTTATGGAGATGTTTTGTATGGTATTGATGTTTTTATTAAGCCAGAATTTAGAGGTTTACGTTTAGGACGACGTTTATATGATTATAGAAAAGAAATCTGTGAAAACTTAAACCTAAAAGGGATTGTTTTTGGAGGTAGAATGCCAAATTTTCATAAGCATAAAAATCTAACACCTAAGGAATATATTGAAAAAGTAAAACGTAAAGAGATCCATGATCCTGTTTTAAATTTTCAGATTTCTAATGATTTTCATCCTGTTAGAGTTTTAAAAGGCTATTTAGAGGGAGATACAGCTTCAAATGAATATGCTGTGTTAATGGAGTGGGATAATATTTATTATACCAAGAAAAGGAAAAGAGCTAGCAGTGTAAAGTCTATTGTAAGGTTAGGTCTTATTCAGTGGCAAATGCGTCCGTATAATACTTTGGAGGATTTAATGCAGCAAGTAGAATTCTTTGTAGATAGTGTTTCTGCGTATCGTTCGGATTTTGCATTATTTCCAGAGTTTTTTAATGCACCTTTAATGGCTAAGTACAATCAATTACACGAGCCAGAAGCTATTAGAGAATTAGCAAAGTATACGAGTGCAATTGTAGAAAAAATGCAACAGCTGTCTATTTCTTATAATATCAATATTATTACGGGTAGTATGCCAGAACTTATTGATAATAAATTATATAATGTAGGCTATTTATGTCGAAGAGATGGGAGTTTAGAGCGTTATGAAAAACTTCATGTTACACCAGACGAAGCAAAAGTTTGGGGAATGCAACGTGGTAATAAACTGCAAACATTTCAGACTGATGCTGGTAAAATAGGGATTCTTATATGTTATGATTCTGAATTTCCTGAATTATCAAGATTATTGTCTGATGAAGGCATGGATATCTTGTTTATTCCATTTTTAACAGATACGCAAAATGGCTATTCTCGTGTGCGTTTATGCGCTCAGGCAAGAGCTGTAGAAAACGAATGTTATGTTGCAATTGCTGGTAGTGTAGGTAATTTACCTAATGTAAATAATATGGATATTCAGTATGCGCAATCAGCTGTTTTTACACCTTGCGATTTTTCATTTCCTAATAATGGCATAAAAGCAGAAGCAACAACCAATACCGAAATGATTTTAGTTGCTGATGTAGATTTGAGTCTTTTAAGAGAATTACATTCTTTTGGAGCTGTGAAAAATTTAAAAGATCGAAGAAAAGATTTTTATGATGTTATACGAGTAAACAAATAAGTATTATATTTAAAAAAAAATTAGCTTCAGAAATATTATTGAAAAATGAAATATCCATTGCTAAAAGTTTATCATGGAGAATCATTTTTAAAATGGATATAACATCTGACATATAGAAAAAATAGAATTTACCTGATGAAACCAAAAGACGCACATTTAAAACGAGTTATAGTTGATTTTAAAAAATTGACACCAGAAATTTTAGCACTTCTGGTAGAGAAATATCCTGATGGATATGACGATGATAATGTTATCTCGTTTAAAAATGCAAAAAATGAAACAGTCGAAGCAGTTGAAGTGACTACTGAAGATACCAAGTATTTGGTTAAAGTAAGTACCAAGCTAGAGCAAACGATGGAAAATTATGACGAAGAGGACTATGAAGATTTTGAAGATGATGATCCAGATGCTGTAGTTGATCCAGACTTAGAACCAGGAGCTGACGACGATGATTTTGAATTAGATACGGAATAATTATTCACGTTTTGTAATTTACTGTAAGAATTAAATTCGTCTGTTGTACAACGATATAGACGAATTGAATTCTGAATTAAAATAATATTAATTTTAAATGGTTGAATTATGGATACATCATTTCACATGTCTTTGCCATGTTTAAGTGTAAAAGAAACTAAAGACTTTTACATTAACAACATCGGAGCTTCTCTAGGAAGAACTAGCGAATATTGGTTAGATATAAATTTATTTGGTCATCAACTAACGTTTATTCAAGCCGAAAAATTTAATTTTAATAGCCCAAATTATGTTTTCGAAGGTAAAATGTTACCATCGTTTCATTTTGGAGTGATAGTAAGTGTTGCAAAATGGGAGGAACTCTATGCAAGACTTAATAGTGAAAACTTAGAAGTGGTAACTCAAACCACTTTTTTAAAAGATAAAACAGGCGAGCATTTGTCGTTTTTTATCAATGATCCTAATGATTATATGTTAGAATTTAAGAGTTTTAAAACCCCTAAGGACATGTTTAAATCTTAAAATGTTTCCCGTTGTTGCTTATCAAATAGCAAACACTATCAACATTAAAGCTAGCAAACAACAATTACAGTGGCAATTGTTGTTTCAAGATAGTGATGAACTTTTTTATTCGAGTTCAGATAATAAATACATTTACTTATTTCATTATGGAATTATTAGCTTTTTCAATATGTCTAATGTTGAAATTGACGATGCGTTAGCTTTAATTCAACCATTTTGTGATAATTACTTGTCTGAAAAAATTACTGAAGAGCTTAGTGTTGTCATTCAACCCAATACGCTCGAAGTTAATTTTGAAAGTACAGTACTGCCAGAATTAAATAGTGAAATGATTAGATTGGTTATGCTAAACACAACGCAATCAGTAGCTCTAGATAGATATTCTGAAATTACCCAAGCGTTAATAAGTGAGACCAACGAGCATACTAAGTATCTAGAAATTAATGGAAGACTAAATATTTCAGGAAATAAATTAAAGCGATTTATTGGGAAAATATTGAATATTAAAAACAAAATTTCTGAAAACTTATACATTTTTGACTCTCCAGATAGTACCTGGGAAGATGAACAGTTAAATAAATTGAATGTTGAGCTTAAAAAAACCTTCGATTTAAAAGATCGATACCACTTAATCCACAATAGAATTGAGATAATAAAAGAGAATTTAGAACTCTTTAAAGATATTTTGGATCATAGAGAAAGTAGTCGGTTAGAATGGATTATAATTATATTAATCTTAGTTGAAGTCGTAGATATGTTTATCCTAAAACTGTTCTAAAATTAGAAAAAAGAACTTAGACAATGTACCACGGAAGTTATAGCCAGGAAGGTTATAGACTAAAAGCATTTGGGCTTGAGGTGGCAAATTCCCAAAACTTAAATTAAGATTTTACTATTAATACTAATTTTTATTCAACATGAAAAATAAACAATTTATACTAGCATTTATATGTTCAGTTGTTGTGATGAGTGCAAATGCATTTTCACTTTTAAATAGCAATACTCAAAACAAGAAAAAAGTCACTACAATGGCTGTTTTTGATGGTTACGATGCAGACGATGGTTACGCTTTTGTAATTAGAGAAGATGAAAACGATGAAGATAGTGAAGAAACAATCTACTTTACAGAAATTACAGATGCAGCTTTAAAAGCCGGAAATCTAAAATCTGAAGATATGATTGGTAAGCGTTTTGAAATCACTTACGAGATTACTGAATACGAAGTAGAAGACGACAATGGTTACATAGAAACTTTTGAGAGTTTTAAAATACTCGAAGTAAAAAAAATGTAAAAATAATAGTGTCTCAAATAGGTTTTGAGATCAGAAATACAATACGATTTATATTGTTAAGAACAGGCTGCTATGTTTCTAGCAGCCTGTTTTTATGTTTTATTTCAACTAAACGATATCATCAATATGCATTAATAGTATTATTTTAGAAAATAACATCTATAAAAGAGTGACTTTTCTTTACAATTGGTGTTATATAAATATAAGTATAACCGAAAAAGGAAAAGTAGTTAGTCTAAAATATTAAGAACTGTTACTTTTGCTCGATTTTTACCCTAACACTAAGAGATTATGAAAACAATAAAATTACTTGTAGTTGCTATATTATGTTTAACAATACTTCCTGTTGCAGCACAGAAAAAGGCGAAAATTAAAGGGAGTAAAGTTGTTGTGGATGTGTTTGAAAATTTGGATGCTTTCAACGAAATTGAGATCAATGATGGTTTAGAGGTTTCTTTAATGCAAACCAATGCTAATGGCTATAGTTTAAAAATTGATTCTAACTTAGTAGATGTCGTTAAGTTTAAAGTTATGGATAGCGTACTTAAGATATATCAAACGCATAGAATTACATCTAGTAAAAAATTAGAGCTTGCCGTAACTTTTCAGAATTTAAATAAAATGACGTTAAGAAATGGTGCTAAAATTGAAGGTCAAAATAAGTTTATTCTCGATTCATTAGCCATGACGGTTTCTGATAATTCTAATTTTGAATTAGACGTAGAAACACAAGTCACAAACATCATTATAAACGGAAGCTCAAAAGGTAAAATTCAACTTAAAAGTAATGAAGCTAAGATTACTTTAAATGATAATGCATTTTTAAGGGGAAGTCTTTCTATTGAAGATTTAAATTTAACATTAAACGAACGCTCAGATATTAATGTTGAAGGTGATGTAATTAACATGAATTTAATTACTACAGGTTCTACAGATATAAAAGCGAAGAATTTAAAAACAACCAATGCTAGTTTACAGGCTTCAAATTCATCAGATATTTATTTGTATGTGAGTAAGGAATTAGGGATTTATGCAAAGGGTAAAAGTAATATTTATGTTTACGGAACACCACATATAACGGTTGATGGCTTAAATGATAAATCTCAAATTATTAAGAAATAAGTTTGTTTTCGATTTACTTATAGACCATAAACATTCTTACTATAAAATTAATTGGAAGCCAACTTACTGAGTTGGCTTTTTTTTGAGAATACTTCCCAAATAAAAACTGAAAAGACAATGGTGTATTCTAAAGCAATAATCCATAGATTTTCAGAATTTTCAGTATTAGAATACGCCAAATAACTCAGAACAATCACTATAGACCATACCAACGGATATTTGTAATTAGTAAAAACACTAAAAAATACTAAAGTTGCAATATACCATGGGTGAACAGTTGTACTTAAAAAGAGATACAACGTTAGTACTAATAACATCGAAGATATTAATTTGGCAATGCTGTCGTTTTGTTTGAAAAACGTAAACCCTAGAATAATAAGTATAGAGATTATAGGGAGAATTTTACCAATAATAGCAATTTCATTATAACCGGTTATAGCATAACCTATGGATCTAGTAAGGTAATAAATACTAGCATTAAATTCAAAATTGCCAAACCATAGGCCTACGGTTTTTGTGTAATTAGTTATAAATTCCATAGAAAAGAATGGAATAAAAAGTAGAATGGAAGTAAGGCCAGTAATAGCGTAAAATACTATTAGTTTTAATAGATTATTGACAGTTACTTTTGATTTAGAAAGCTCACCATTAATTGCATCAGGCTCCTTAAATTTGACATCTTTCTTAAAATAGCCAAAAAACAATGGTAATAACATCAACGGAATTAGTTTTACAGAAATAGAAAAAGCCATAATTACTGCTGCCCATTTCCATTTTCCAATATGCAATACATATAAAGACCAAACCAGAAAGAAAATCATTACACCTTCAAAATGAAGATTGCCAGTGAGCTCAATAATTATAAACGGGTTTAAAATGTACCAAAAGATTTTATTTGACGGTAATTTTAAACGTTCTAATAGCTTTTTTCCAAAGTAAAGCGTTCCAATGTCTGCAGCTATAATAATTAGTCTTAAACCTATTACAGAGCTCAAAATACTTGTGCCAGGAAATAGATTGGCCAAAACAAAACATAATTGGTTTATTGGAGGGTAATTGGTGAAATGCGATGCGCTTAAACTACCCATACCATTATGTAATTCAACTTGATTTGGGAAGTTGGTAAGTATCCCTTGTTCCATTTGAAAATCTGGAGTAGATAAGTAAGGATTTAAGCCAGATAAAATCATTTGACCATCCCAAATGAAGCGATAAAAATCTTGCGACAAATTAGGAATAGCAAAAAGAAATAAGAGTCTAAAAATAATTGAAAAAACGACTAGTAATCTAAAGTTGAATCCCGAAGACTTAATAATTTTATAGGCAAATACAAATAATGCAACATAGAGAATTAGCAGTTGCGCAGTTTGTAGTCGTGTTATACTATAGGCAAACCATAAATAAAGGATACAACTCGCAATAAAAAATAGAACTGGAATTTTGTGATATTTCCAAATCGCAATCACACTTTAGAACTAAGTGATTTAAAAAACACATAACCAAAGCCAATAAATAACATTAAGTGAAATGGAAACAATCCAAAGTCACCACCTTGGTCACCAACAACAAAAGCACTGTACATCCCAAAAGCGAAATAGAGCATTAAAACACCTTCAATAATCACGTGTGGAGAGACCTTTTTTATAAGGTACTTGTTGCCTTTCCATGAGTCTCTAATGGTACTTATATTAAATTTTGGAGTACGAACAAATTCACTTCGTTTACCAATATGCCCTTCTATTACAGCGATAGAATTATGGAGCGAAAAACCCATGGCTATTGAGAAGAAGGTGAAAAACATACCAACATAATTAAAGAATTTTTTAAAGCCACTGCCATAGATACTTTTGTACATAAACCAATAGCAAACAAAAAAGATGATGGTACTTGTTACAAAAAAGCTCATTACGTAAAAGTAATTTCTTAAATGAGCATATTCGTTCTTTATATATAACATCGGAATACTTAAAATAGCCACTGTAAAAATGCTTAAAAACATTGTGCTATTTAGTAAATGGAGTATACCATGTAATTTAGTTTTGTTAGAAATGTTTTCAGATTTTAAAACGCGCCAAAGCATTTTTCTAAAGTTCTCAGCTCCACCTTTATTCCAGCGAAATTGTTGAGATCGTGCTGCACTAATCACCACAGGTAATTCTGCAGGAGTTTCAACGTCTTCAAGATATTTAAATTCCCAGTTTTTCAACTGTGCTCTATAACTTAAATCTAAATCTTCAGTAAGTGTATCTCCTTCCCAATTACCAGCATCGATAATACAGGTTTTTCTCCAAACACCTGCTGTGCCATTAAAGTTGATAAAGTGGCCTTTACTATTTCTTCCAACTTGCTCTAAAGTAAAATGGGCATCTAAAGCAAACGCTTGAATTTTTGTTAATAAAGAATAATCTCTATTTATGTGTCCCCAACGTGTCTGAACAACTCCTATTTTTTCATTTTTAAAATATGGAATAGTACGTTTAAGCCAATTAGGTTGCGGTAAAAAGTCAGCATCAAAAATGGCGATAAATTCACCTTTTGCAATTTCTAAACCTTCTTTTAGTGCACCAGCTTTAAAACCACTTCGGTCTGTTCTAGTAATATGAGTAATGTCTAAACCCGTTTTTGCTAATCGATCTACATGCAACTTGGTTGACGCAACAGTTTCATCTGTAGAATCATCTAAAACTTGAATTTCTAACTTGTCTTTTGGGTATTCCAATAAAGCAATATTGTCCAATAAACGCTCCATTACATACATTTCGTTAAAAACAGGGAGCTGTATAGTAACTAAAGGGATTTCTTCAGGATTTGAAAAATCAAAGGTCTCACAATCTTGTCTTTTCTTTTTTGAAGATAAATAATTGTAGAGTAGATTTAATTGCGCCAAAGCGTACATAAATATAAGTACAATGGCGATGGTATATATAACAATAACGATTGATTCGAGAATCATTTTTTAAAACTGTATTTAAAAATCCAACCTAAGATTTTTATGCCTGCAAAGATAGCACCTTTTATCGTACCTGAAACTTTTGAGACACCAATTCTGTTTCTATAATTAACAGGAATTTCCCTATATCTTAATTTTTGTTTTAATGCTTTGAGTTGCATCTCTACCGTCCAACCATAAGTTTTGTCTTCCATATTTAAACCTAAAAGACTAGAGTATTTAATAGCTCTAAATGGACCTAAGTCTGTAAATGTAGATTTAAAAAATAGCTTCATTAGGTTTGTTGCTAGCCAGTTACCAAATATTTGAGGCGTAGTCATAGAACCTTCTTCTCTTAATTCTTTAACACGTGCACCAACAACAAAATCAATGTTTTCTTCTAATATAGGCTGTATGATTTTAGTTAACTCTTCAGGGTAATCACTATAATCTCCATCCAAAAAAACAATAATGTCTGGTGTTTTTACTTGTTTTGAAATATAATCCATGCCTTTTAAACAGGCATATCCATAACCTTTTCTGTTTTCAGTTAAAACTGTTGCTCCTGCATTTTTAGCGTTGATTTCAGTATTATCGGTTGAATTATTGCTAACTACAATAATTTCATTGACTATAGATGGTACGTCTTTTATAACAAGAGGAATTGATTCTTCTTCATTATAAGCAGGAATAATAACTTTTATATTGGGCATTGAGTGCGTTTGAAGGTGCAAAAGTAATCTTCTTATTTTTGATTTACTAAATCCATTAAGTCAACATCGTTTCCTAAAAGCACTTCTGTTGGATTGATACGTCCTTTCATAGAGTCATTTTCTAATTTTAAAACACCTCTTGGACAAACAGCAGAACAAATACCACAGCCAACACAACTAGAACGTACTATGTTTTCTCCCTTTTGAGCATAGTGTCTTACATCAATACCCATTTCACAACTGTTAGAACAGTTACCACAAGAAATACATTGACCACCATTGGTAGTAATTCTAAATTTTGAAAACAAACGCTGTTGGAATCCAAGAATCGCTGCCATAGGGCAACCAAAACGACACCAAGAACGGTTTCCTAAGATGGGATAAAACCCAGTGCCAATAACTCCAGAAAAAATGGATCCAATATAAATGCCATAAGCAGATCTTAAGGCTCCAGCTTTAATGTAGAATAAATGGTCTGTATTGCCAGTAAAATGCATAACGAGTAAAAGCGTAATCACAATAAAGTAACCAATAGCTCCATATTTAGCATCCTTTCCTAATTCTTGTCTTTTAAAAAACATAACCGCAGCAAAGACCAAGGTTAAAAATCCAATAACTAAACTGATGAACACATCTCTTGTAAGCCAAAAGTCATTTTTATCATAGCCTAAGTAGGTATACACCATGGCAACAGTCATTACAATAGAAAATACTAATACCGTATGGATTAACCAACGTTCTAATTTCCAAGCCGACATTTTTTTAGACGATAATTGTCTAAAAGAATCACCAGCAGTTTCTGCTAATCCGCCACATCCACAAACCCAAGAGCAATACCAACGTTTTCCATATTTATAGGTTAAGATTGGAGTTATAACAAAGATGGAAAGGATACCAAATATGAGTAACGCCAAGCCAATGTTTCCATTAGATAAAAATCCTTTTACAGACCATTCATCAAAAATGTAATAATTAAGAGGCCATATACTTTTAAGGTCGTAGTATGGTAAATCGTTGTTCATGACGTACATAAATTCAGGAATCAAAAAGGCAAAACCCAATTGAAAAAACATCACTGAAACGGTACGTAATTGTTGGTAACGATTATGTCTATATTTTAAAATAAATTTATATCCAAAGGCTAAAATAGCAACGGTATACAAGGTGCCGTAAACAAACCATTGGCTCGCATTTCTGCCACTTAAGAGTTGACTTAAAGGATCAAATAAACTAATTAAACCCGTATTTTCTGCTCCGTCAGTACCTAAACCTAGATATTTAGGAAAGAAATAAAGTACAATATAGAAGGTGGTTAAAATCACACCAACAATCCAACCCCAAACTCCACGAGAGGAAATAGATTTAAACCAAACACCATCATTCTTTATGCCTTCTAGTTTTGTAAGGTACGCTTCTCTAGAATACATGATAATACCACCAATTATAGATCCTAACGACAGTGTAAGAAATAAACCTTTATTGGGGAAATTAGTATTAAAAAGCGCTAAGGCTAAAATAAATAAGCCAATAACACCTATGGCAAGAGCTACTTTTTGTTTATTATTAATATCTAAAGCATCTGGTTTTGCTAAAGACATACTATGGTTTAATTTATTGCTCATTTTTATACTGGTTGTAACTGGTTAGTGTAGGCTTTTAAAATTTCGTTTTCAAATCTTGAATAAAATTCAGGATCAAAGTTGGCTTCAGAGAGGTGATTCA
Organism: Winogradskyella eximia; assembly: GCF_003386165.1. GTDB lineage: Bacteria > Bacteroidota > Bacteroidia > Flavobacteriales > Flavobacteriaceae > Winogradskyella > Winogradskyella eximia. The sequence goes on from NZ_QRDV01000001.1 coordinate 698,674, forward strand.
TCACGTAATCTACATCGCGTTTTTCAGTAAGCCATTGATCAAAAACGTCATGGCGCATTCTAATTCCAAAGGTGTTAATACCTAAAAAATTATGGGTATTTTTATCGTAAGCAACAGTTATACATTTGGTGTCGTCTTCATGTTTCCAATGAAAATGTTGTTCGTATTCTGGTCGTCCGCGTTCTCCAAACACCCAACCATAGGTTTGATATTCGATATCTAAAAATTTAGCAGAATTAAACCAATGGCCTGGTTTGTATTCCATTTTATTTCCGCAAATGGTTTGTGCTAAGGTTTCACCCATCATACGACCAGTGTACCAAACGGCCTCAATTGGTCTTCGGTTTCCAATGGCTTCATGCTGTTCGGCACAATCACCAATAGCATAGACATCTGGAATGTTGGTTTCTAAAAAACGATTCACTTTAACACCACGTCCTATTTCAATATCAGAGTCTTTTAAAAAATCAATATTTGGTGTAACTCCTGCAGTTAAGCCAACCACATTACATTCTAGTTCTTCGCTGGTTTCTTCAATAATAACCGATTTTACATTGCCGTTGTCGTCTGAGTTAATAGCTTTCAGATTTGTAGAAAGTCGTAAATCGATATGATGATTTTTTATATGCCTATTAATCATTTCACTTTCTCCTTTAGGCAATACACCATTCCAAAAGCTGTCTTCCCTAACAAGAAATGTTACAGGAATACTTCGGCTATTCAACATTTCAGCCAATTCAATACCTATTAAACCACCACCAACAATAACAGCACGTTTGCATACCTCATTATTGGGTGCATGTACTTCTAGATTTTCTAAATCTTGTTTGTGGTACATGCCCATTACACCGTTTAAATCTTGTCCTGGCCAACCAAATTTATTGGGTTTACTTCCTGTTGCAATAATTAATTTATCGTAGTGAAGTGTATCTCCTTCTGCAAAATGAAGTGTTTTAGTTGCTGTTTCAACCTGTTTTACGTAACCTTTTTTGAGTTCAATTCTGTTTTTTTTCCAGAACCAATTTTCGTAAGGTTGGGTGTGCTCAAACTTCATATGTCCCATGTAAACGTACATTAATGCAGTACGAGAGAAGAAATAATCGGCTTCGGCTGAGACGATAGTTATTTTTTTGTCGGATAGTTTTCTGATGTGTCTGGCAAGTGTAACTCCAGAAATGCCGTTGCCAATAATAACGATGTGTTCCATGTAATTGTGGTTGTTGATATGGACTATAGGTCGAAGCTTTTGTTAAAACCTTAATCTATTAGTCGAATTTCTTTAAATTTAGGCATAATTTTATAGTATGCGATATCTTTTTTACTTCCTTTTAGGCGTCATTGTTATAAGTTGTGCTGCTGCAAAGTACCAACCAATTAAAATAAATGGTGTCAGTTTTGTAGCCTCTAGAGGCTTAGTGGATGCTTCACATGTAAAACCAATAGTGAACGTTAATGCTAATGCAGCTGCTGTTATGCCATTTGGTTTTATTAAGGATATGAGTCATCCTGAAATAATTCATAATACAGAGCGTCAATGGTTTGGTGAAACACGATCTGGAGCTGGCCAATATATTGAGGAGCTTCATAAGGAAGGTATTAATGTGATGGTGAAACCACAACTATGGATTTCGCATGGAGAATTTACTGGACTTTTAAAAGCGTCTTCGGAAGCCGATTGGAAATTGTTAGAAACGTCATATACAGATTTTATAATAGAATATGCTGAACTGGCTGAAGAATTAAATGTGGAAGTATTTTGTATTGGAACCGAGCTTGAAGAATTTATAAAAGGTAGACCAGAGTATTGGCATCAATTAATTAAAGAAATCAGAACGGTTTATAAAGGGAAGCTAACCTATGCTGCTAACTGGGATGAATTTTGGACCACACCTTTTTGGTCGGAATTAGATTATGTTGGGATTGATGCTTATTTTCCGGTGAGTAACATGCAAACACCAACTGTAGAAGATTGTATAAAAGGTTGGGAAAAACATAAAAAGGGATTAAAGAATTTTTCTGAAAAATTAGATCGACCAATTCTGTTTACAGAATTTGGTTATAGAAGTGTCGATTATTCAGGTAAAGAGCCTTGGCGTTACGATCGTTCTATGACCTCTGTAAATCTCACGGCACAGAATAATGCTACGCAAGCTTTGTTTGAAGCCGTATGGCAAGAAGATTGGTTTGCTGGAGGTTACTTATGGAAATGGTTTATAGATCACAATGAAGTTGGTGGTTTAGAAGACAATCAATTTACTCCGCAAAATAAGCCAGTTGAAGAAATTCTTAAAGTGCATTATGGAAAATATTAGCCATTCTAATTTATAGGTTTAGATTTTAATTTCTGTAATGATTCATAATGTTTAACGTCTAATTTTCCTAAATTAAAGCGTGTGAACCAAAAATCAGTAGTATTCATTCTTATATTTTGTTTAGGTTTTTGGGGTTATTCACAAGAAATAATTGTTTCAGAAATTATAATTAAAGGCAATAAGCGTACAAGAACTAGTTTTTTAAAACGATTAGCTTTTGTTAAAGAAGGCAGTATTCTAGATTCTGCAAGAATAGCGTCGGATGTTAGGCGTTTTAAATTATTACCGTCGGTTGCTAGTGCAAGTTCTAAATTAGAAAAAGTTGATGACGAAAACTATACTCTTATATATACGGTTGTTGAAAATTTTGCCATTATTCCGGGACTGAATGTGTCCCAAGATAATAATGATGATTTTGCTTTTAGGACATCTCTATTCGATTTTAATTTTCTTGGACAAAATCAAATATTAGGTGGGTTTTATGCTAGAAATGTCTTCGACTCCTACGGGTTTTATTGGGAAGCTCCAAATCTCTTTACGCGAAAGTTAGGTGTTGGAATAAACTATCAGAATAATGTGTTACAAGAGCCTATATTTTTTGAAGATGAACGCGATGTAAAATATAAATACACAAGTAGAGCTTTTGAGTTGCGATTGATGTACGAGCATAATTTTAAGAACAGATTAGAGTTTGGAATAAATATCGCTAACGAAGATTATAACTATTTAAGTGGTGAGCTACCTGAAGAGATTCCTGAAAATTTAGGGGTTGATAGAGTGTCTTTTATTGGTGAATATGAGTATAATAACATTACAAATGAATACCAATATGTAGATGGTTTTAGAAGTATTTTTGCCTATAGTTTTACATTGAATTCTAGTGGAGATAATGAGTTATTGCGTAACTTTTTTATTGGTAGAAATGATTTTGAATATTTTAAACGTATTGGCAACAAAGGAAATTGGGCTAATAGACTCCGTTTAGGTTATGCGACTAACGCTACTACACCATTTGCACCATTTGCATTAGATAATCAGCTTAATATAAGAGGTGTTGGTAATACCATTGATAGAGGTACTGCGTCTGTAGTTTTTAATACAGAATACAGACACACTGTTTTAGAAAAAGGATGGTTTGCAATGCAAGCTAATGCATTTGTAGATGCTGGGACATGGCAAGAGCCAGGTGGTAATCTTGGTGATTTAATAGAGGGTGAAAAAGCGACTTTATTTTCTGGTTTAGGCTTGCGTTTTATTCACAAACGAATATTTAATGCCGTTTTTCGAATAGATTACGGTATCAGTTTAGGCAAAAAAGCAAATAATGGGATCGTCTTTGGAATTGGTCAATATTTTTAGTGAGATTTACTCTAAGGATATGACTTTGAATTCTTTAATGGCTTTGTTAGGTTCAATGATATTATAACCTTTCCAAAATTCAGGGTCGTATTGATTGAGGTGTATTGGCTCAACAAGGGTTTTTTCTTTAAAATTATTATAAACAGATGCAGAAATAGTTTCTGTTTCAAAAACGATAAGTTCTGTTTTTTCAATGCTCCTTGCTATAAAGTGAATTTCGCCTTTAACTTCATTTTGTTTTCGCCTGCCTTTTACATTCTTGTTCTTTTCAACAATTTTAAGAGGTCTCTTAATGCCTATTTTTTCACCTAAAGTTTCATCTCTATATTTTAAGGTGTATTTTTTGTTATCACTCATCTGAAAAATAATAGTACCTTCTTTTAAGTATTTATTGTTTGAAATACCAAGTAATGAGAATTTGCTTAGTGGTTTTACATTTTTATAATCAACTCTTATTACAGCAAAATCTTCCGTATTTATATACATAGTACCAGAGTAATCTTCACCTCTTTTAGGTTTAAAAGTAATTACATACACAAACATATCGTTTATATAGGCGTAATCTGAGAGCTCAAATTCATAGCGTCTAGATTTATGTATAAAGTTGAGATCATTGTCTGAATCAATAAAATTATTGTTTTCAAATTGATGAATCATCATTTTTCTCCAATGTAAAAATCCAATTTTACGGATGGAGTCTTTTTTTCTTTGTTCGGCCAGTAATGTGTCTGTAACATCATTTTCCGTTGAGTCATCAAACAAAGAGGAATCTGTACCTTCTTTTACACTAAACCAACCCGATTTTATCTTAAAATAAGAATCGCGTTTCACATGTTTTTTTAAGATGCTGTTAAGTCGCTCTTCATAATTTTTTAAGTTAACCTCTGTTGATTTGTCAAATAATTTACAAGCTTTAAGAATTTCCATTTTTTGAAATTTTTCAGCTTCAATTTCACCATAAAGTTCACCTAGTATTTCAGTGTGATTGTCAATGTTTTTAGGAATGCTTTGAATTAAACTATCTATAAAATGCTGATTAATTTCTGGAATTGTTGACTTTTCTAAATCAACATATCGCTTATCCATTTTTATATAATTAGATGTTCTATAAAAGAGTTTTCTTTTAGTGTATCCAAAATCATAATTCACCAAAAGTCCTTCTTTTACTTTATCGAGAATCTCATCAATGGTGTAGTTTTTATTAGTAATTAATACTTCAGACAGATCTACAGTTTGTGGTGTTAGATAGATAGTGGAATTATTAAAGTTTAAAAGTGGAATTCGTTTTTCGTCATAACCTAAGCAGCTTATCATTAATGAATCTGTTGCTTTTACATCGCGTTTTATAGTAATGTTAAATTCGCCATTGTCATTACTAATTACACCAGTTTTTGAGTTGAATTGAATAGTAGCAAATACAACAGGCTTTTCTGTTTTAGAGTCTAGTAATATTGAAGTGAAAGTTTGCTGCCCATAAGACTGATAACAAACCAGTAATACTATTGAGAAAATGATTTTGTTGATTTGCATTATAGAGAAGGTTTTAAAGCAAAGTAAAAGTTTAAGATATGTCTAAATCTCAATTTAATGATTTATTAAGTTAGATTTATATAAAGTTTAACAACTTTAAGATTTTTTATGAATTTAGATGAAGTCGAGGCTTATTAATAATTAAACTTTAGCTTTGAAAAAATTGAATTAAAATGCGAACATTAGTAATTGGAGATATTCACGGAGGATTAAAAGGCTTAATTCAGGTGGTAGAAAGAGCCAAAGTTAATGCATCTGATGCTTTAATTTTTTTAGGTGATTATGTAGATGGTTGGAGTGAATCTGCACAGGTTATTCAATATTTAATAGAGTTATCTAAAACCAATAAATGTATTTTTATAAAAGGAAATCATGATGTATGGTGCGAACAATGGTTGGCTTCAGGTATAATAAACGATGTTTGGTATATGCATGGAGGTAAAGAAACTATTGAGAGTTATAGCGGCTTTTCAAAAGAAGAAAAATCAAACCATCTCGATTTTTTTGAAGGTATGCCTTTATATCATATAGATACTGAAAATCGATTGTTTGTACATGCAGGCTTTACGTCATTGCATGGTGTTGAAAAGGAAATTGATATAAGAAATTTCTATTTTGATAGAACGCTTTGGGAAATGGCATTAACCATGGATAAACGTATTAAGAAAGATTCAAAAATTTATCCAAATCGTTTAAAGCATTATTCTGAAATTTATATTGGTCATACACCAACCATTAATTTTGGTGAAGACCAACCAATGCATTGTGCTAATGTCTGGAATGTTGATACAGGAGCCACCTTTACAGGGAAATTATCTGCTATAGATATTGATACAAAAGCCATTTTTCAAAGTGATAAACTAATGGATTTGTATCCAAATGAAATAGGACGGAACAAGAAGTAGTTAGCAAACATACTTTTTATAATAAGCCAACAACTCATCAGCCGAGGCACCAAACCATTTCTTTACATAAATCGTCCAGAAGTGATATTGTAGTTTCCAAACTCCGTGCTTACGATAGAGTCGTGCTGAGGTTGTCAATTTTTTATTGATAACCGTAAATTCATTCCGAGCATACAATTCATTAATCAGAATATTGTCTTCGTAGATAATATAGTTCTCGTTATAACCACCAATATCGTTGAACAGTGTTTTTGTAATAAACTGACTTTGGTCGCCACCTCTACTAGCACGCCAAGAAAATTGGGTAAGCCAACTGGCTAAACGTAACCACCAATGGTTACTATCAAACTGCATTCTAAAACAACCTGCTTGATTACCTTTTTGAACTTCATTTACAATAAATTGATCAAAATCTTTAGGTGGAAAAGAATCGGCATGAAGAAAATATAAAATACTTCCAGTTGCATGCTTTGCACCCAAATTCATTTGTTTTGCTCTGCCTTTGTCTGAAGATAGTAACTTTATGTCTGGTCGAGCACAGTCGAGACCTTTTGATTGGTTTGAATTCACTTCAGACCTGTCAGGTTTTTGAAGCCTGACAGGTCTAAGTATGCCCAAAGTACCATCTGTACTACCTCCATCAACCACTATAATTTCAGAAATGTTCTTAGACGACGAATTCTCTATTAAATGTGTTAACAAACGGCTAATAGTATCAGCCTCATTTAAAACAGGAATAATAATACTAATCATACAGTACTTACGATAAATTAATGATCGTAGTTTTAATCATTTAAATTCCAATTGTAATCGGTATAGCTTTTTTTAGCAGATGCGGAAATGGTAATATTTGAGTATTGATTTAAGAAATCAATTAAGCTACCATCTTGCTCAAAATCCTTTTTAAACCACTTAAATATTTTTGAAATCTTGATGTTGTCTTTAGACAATTCGTTTTTAGACGTATCCGCTAAAAATTCTTTTGTAGCATTGGTTAATTGTGCATCTAAGTTTGAAGCTGTAAATGCTGTATTCTGAAGTTTTGGGCACGATACAGAAGCACAAACAATAGCAAAATGAATTCTAGGTTCATTCATTTTTCTTAGTATTTTATGCTCAATATCGTTTAGATTTTGCCAAGTATCACCCAATTTCCAAAGCCTTTGATCCCAAGGATCTTTAATATCTTTTATACTTTTTGTTGGGTAATTTCTGAGGATTAAATCTATGGTTAAAGCGTTGTATGCATTAATCCAGTAAGCGAGTTTGTCGTTCTTAGTCCAATCATCATTAGGTTGGTGTAATTTTAATAAATCAATATAACGCTGTAAAGTTTTTGATTCAGCTTTAAGACCTTTATAATTTACATTTCCATCTTCTGAAACATACTTTTTTAACAATGCATTAAAAATAGCATGATCAAAAGCTTCCGTATAAATAAGCTCTGTAGTTACTGAAATGCCATCATCACTTATGGTACCATCTTCCCCTAAGCTTATTTTAGTAGAATTATTGTCTTTTTTTTGTTCTGTAAAAACAAGCTCAGAAGCATTTGTTTCTATAGCTTTATCTTGAGTTGTTTGTTGCAATCCACTACACGATAACGTAAATATTAAGGTGACAATTAAGGCTGATAAATATTTCATGTATGGTGTTTTTAGGTGTTAGATTTACTATTCTGAACTCTTGATGTCCTGTTTTTTTGAAAACGCAGGATACAATTCTTGTTTTAAAAAATCTTTAGGAAAATTTTCATCACCTTCAAAACCGAGTTCAATATCTCTACCATCGTGTGGTATATAATCGGTTTTAAAAATGTAATCCCATAGACTTAACGTTAGTCCAAAGTTGACACCAAACCTTACATCTTCAGGTAATTCTTTTACATGATGCCAGATATGCATTTTAGGATTATTAAAAATGTATTTTAAAAAGCCATAATCCCAACCCAAATTAGCATGGTTAAGATGACCAATAGCAATGCTGAAGAAATAAACAATAGCCACATCTTGTGCGTCAAAACCACCAATGATAGCAATAGGAATATAAAGTATAGATTTATAAACCACAGGTTCCATCCAATGGTAACGTAAGTGTGCGGCAAAGCCCATTTCTTTTACAGAATGATGCACTTTATGGAAATTCCATAACCATTCAAAACGGTGCAAAAGCCGATGCGTATTCCATTGTACAAAGTCTGAAACAATAAAAAAGATAAATAAGCCTAACCATTTAGGAAGTTCATCAACATCAAAAAGTTGAAAGCTAGAAACAGATAGTCCAATAAGACCTAAAACATCATTAAATAGCTCTGAAACTGTATTAGATAAGGCAATGAAAACAATAAGATTCAATAAAAAGAAATTGAAAAACATGTAAAACGTATCTAGCCAAAAATCTTTTCGGAATAAGGCTTGCTCTTTTCTCCAAGGAAATGCAATTTCAAGAATCCAAACTAAAATTGAAATGAGGATAAGACCATAAAAAAAGTTGTCCCAATGATTGAGGTCAATAAGTTCGTATTTGAGGTAATTCCAATATCCTGAATAGGATTTTTTTATGAGGTCTAAGTATTTTTCCATAGTTGCTTCCTGAGTAGGCAGGAATCTTTTTTGTTATCCTGCAAGGTTTATAAAACCTAGTAGGTATTGTTTCTATATTTTTTTTGTCAATAAGGTTTTTTAAACCTAGCAGATCTTTTTTTATAAGGTCTTAATCAGCTCTTTAAATAGCGTAATCATATTTGGTTCTGCTTTTTCCGCCATAGCAATGATTTCAGAAATATCAACTGGTTTTAAATTTTCTGGATCACATTCGTCTGTTAACACAGAAACGGCTGCAACTTTTAAATTTAAGTGGTTTGCCACAATAATTTCTGGAACCGTACTCATGCCAACAGCATCAGATCCAATGATTTTTAACATGCGATATTCTGCACGTGTTTCAAGTTGAGGGCCAACCACACTAGTATAAACACCTTTGTGTAATGTTATATTGTGTGCTTTAGCAATGCTTTCAAATTTCGCATTAATTTCGGCATCATAAGGTGCACTCATATCTGCAAAACGTTCTCCTAATTCTGAAACGCCTTTAAACGCTAAAGGTGAACCTCCTTGAAGATTAATATGATCGTCAATAAGCATTAATTCTCCTTTTTTATAATTGAGATTAATGGCTCCGGAAGCATTTGAAACCAATAAAGTTTTAATACCTAATTTTTCCATAATCCGTACAGGGAAAGTCACATCTTGCAAGGTATACCCTTCATAAACATGAAAACGGCCTTGCATTACCACAACCTTTTTACCTTCAAGATTACCATAAATAAGTTTCCCTTTATGAAACTCTACGGTTGCTGTAGGAAAGTTGGGAATGTGATTATAACTTGCTTCGGCTATGATTTCAATTTCATTAACTAATTGTCCTAAACCGGTACCTAAAATGATGCCGATTTCGGGTTGATCAAAGCCTTTGCCTTGTAAATATGCTGTGCTTTCTGTTATTTGGTTAATCATTGAGTTGCTGTATTTTTTCTTGTAATTTGATGTTCGATTTATAAAAGTCTGAAGCAATTAAGTCTTCATAGGTGTCAATATCGTTTAAAGTGTCCAAGATACCAACTGAAATTTGATTACTCTGTAACTCTTGTAACGTTAACTGAAATAAATTGGGTTGACTCCATGGTTTGTTGGTGAAAATTTCGGTATTCAATTTAGACATGCCTACCAAATAATAGCCGCCATCTTCTGCTGGTCCAAAAACCACTTCACTCGTATTTAAGGCCTCTAATCCATTTTTTATATGTGTAGAATGAATGTCTGGTAAATCAGAACCAATCAATACGATGTTGTTATAGCCAGCATCAAATCCATCTTTAAAAGCGTTAAGCATGCGTTCTCCTAAATCAGCTCCATGTTGTACCGCTTTAAATTCACCTTTCCATTGGTCATCTACAATAGCATTAGAAAAATAAATGCGTTTATCTATGTCTAATTTTTGAGTTGCTTTTTCAGTAATTTTTACCAATTCGGTGTACACTTCAAACGCACCAAAATCGCCAATAGTTTTAGCGAGTCTTGTTTTTACAGTTCCTAATTTTATGTTTTTAACAAACACAATAACAAGTGATTTATTCATAGATTTTAATGCCTTTTAATAACCATTTACTCCAGTCTTTAGAGTAAGCGTGTACGTGATCTGTTTCCTTTTCTTCGGAATTATATACGGGAAAATTGTTGTTCTTCCATTCAAAAATACCACCAAATAAATTGTAAACATTGGTGTAGCCTTTCTTTTTAAGTTGTTCTGCAATGTCTTCAGATCGAATACCAACAGAACAATATACAACAATAGTTGATGTTGTATCAGGCAGTGTTTTTACAACAGTATCTAAATCGAAATTATCGTAGCCAACATGTATAGCATCCTCAAGATGACTTACATTGTATTCTTTAAGTTCTCTGGCATCCAATAAAATAGCATCCGTTTTTGGCATCGCTAATTCTTGAACAGAAATATAAGGAATACGCTCTTTATTATGAGTTTTTAATAACTCTTGAAGGGTTTCTTGGCTATTTCCAAAGCAACTTAAGAGTAAAAAAGATAAGATAAAGAGGTTTCGCATTTGTGATTAGTATAAATAATTTAATTAACCTTACAATTCTAGTGGTTTTCGTTGTTGCTGTTTTTCGGCTTCAGGTAAAATTTCCATGTTGTCCCAAATCCCTGAAACGATCGTTTTTGCATAAGATTCTGGAAGCAATCCGTTTAGCATTAATTTGTTAGTGAGCGTATGGTTATAGTCTAACTTATAAAAATTTACTTGCAAAGGTTTTGTCGAGTCATCCAAAATAGCAAACCAAACATTGGGTTTTCCATCATTAGCAGGCATACCAATCACACCAGGATTTATCCAAAGTTTATCGCTGTTTTTATGTTCGAAAGGTAGACCACAATGGCCAGCAATAATGATATCACTTTCGGTAGCTTCAAAATTAGAGTGCTTAGTCGCCCAAGCTGTCGATTTGAAAATAAATTCTGAAACATTAAAATACGAACCATGTACAACAGTCACCTTTTGATCTCCCATTGTGAATTGTATATGATCTGGAAGCGTGTCAAGATAGTCAAGTGAATCTTTTGAGAGTTTGCTCTTTGCATACGGATACCATTGTTGTGAAAAACCATCGCATCGTGAACCTTCTCTAAAATCGCAACCACAATCGTCTTCATCATCACGTAGTTGAATTTCTACATTACCAACGATGCTTCTGGCATTCCAGTTTTTAAAAGTTTGAATAGTTTCTTCGGGTTGTGCGCAATAACCAATAATATCGCCAGTGCAAATACAATTTTCTGGTGGAATGCCTTCAGATTCTGCCATAGCAATTAGTGCTTCAAGTGCTTGAAGGTTACTGTAAACACCACCAAAGAGTAATACTTTACCTGATAGTTCTCCTATGTCAACTATGTTTTTATTCATAACATTTTCCACGAAAGTGGACATCTTATTTATTTGATTTCAACCATTTTGGTATGAAATATAAAATATTACAACTTAAAATCCCCCAAATATTAACCCAAAGTAGATCTGCATACTTGCCTTCTGTAAAGATTAAGGCTTCCGGAAACACATTAAAAACCAATGTAAATCCAAATACTAACCCGGTAATAACACTCAAATAGAAACTTATTTTGGGTACTTTAATGTTCCAAAACAGAAAGATGGGGGTTAAACCAATAACCATGGTTCCTGATATGGTGGTTGCGGATAAAATTTCTGCTTCAAGAAAAACAGGTAGTGTTCCTAAAATCGCTATGGCAGCCATGGATGCTCTTCCAAAGGTTAAATCGTTAACCATACCTAAATCAATCGCTAATAATTTTGAAAAGGACGAAAACGTAGAGTCTAATGTTGAAGCGGCTGAGGTAATCATTATAAAATTAATGACTAATAAAATAACCACGCCAAAGGCTTTGCCGACTTCTACGGCTGCTTGACCTTTAAATCCTTGTGTTTGTGCATAGACGCCAATGACACTAAATAGTATAATACAAATAGCACCTAATAAACTTGCCCATAAAAAGCTTTTTCGGGTGACTTTAGGTGAACTGATAAAGGCTCTATCGGTTAAAACCGGATCGTGAAACGGATAACTAAAGGATTGGATAATGGCAGCGAAAAACAGATTTAAACCTAACTCAAAGCTCCAAGTACCTGAGGTAACTACATCAGTAACGCTAAAGGTTTCTATAGAAAAGATATTCCATAAAATTACCATGAGCAGAATACCAAACAATACCATTTGAATGACATCAGTAAAAATAGAACTGCTTAAGCCTCCTTTTATCGCATACGCTAGAGTCAAAATGGTGAAAACGATAATGGCCCAATAATAATTGGAACTGCCTGTTTCTCCAAAATAACTACCAATAACCATGGTGTTACTCCAAACTTCATTGAATAACCTGATGGCAATCAGAATCGAAAACAAAGCCATGGCTCCTTTTCCGAATTTGGTGGTCAAAAACTGATGAATACTTTTAAATCCACCAACAACGCGCATTTTGTAAATCAATAAACCAGCGACAGCAAATGATACATAATAACCAGCATACGCAACACCACCAACAATACCAAAGTCTAAACCTAAATTAGCAGCGTTGGTAATGCTCTTGGCAAAAATCCAAGAAATGATAAGACTTCCAGTAAGCACTAAACTATTAGGTGCTTTCTTTTTATGAACCGCCTTAAAAAATTCGTCTGTAGTTTTTGCTAATGGTGATAATAGAAAGAGTAGTAAACTCGATACGATTATCAATGTCCATTGCCAGTTAATTATATCCATCTCTGTTTATTCGTTCCACCAAACCGGTACGTTTATACTATTGCTGTCCGTTGCGGTTGCAGCAACACTGTAATTTTCAAAATTTAAAGCTGCTTCTTCGGCAGGATAAGGCATTCTAATCGGAATTAAATCATTGTTTAAACTTGCCGAAATGGTTTGCAGTTCGGGGAAACCTGTTCTTCGGTATTCTATCCAACCTTCATAACCATTAATGACATTAGCAATCCATTTCTGCGTTAAGATTTGTTCCATCGGATTTGCACCAATTGAATCATAAGCTGCAGGACCAGAGAGGTAATCTACAGGTAATGCTGTGTTCCAATATTCGAAAGCTAAAGTGACTCCAGAATTATAAAGGGTTTGTGCATCTGCGTTGATAATGCCTTTGGCAGCCGCTTCTGCTAAGGCAAAATGAACTTCCCAAGCGGTAATAAAATTAGCGTCTAAAGTTGAGGTGTCTTCTCTAAAAGTAGTGCTTGCTAAAGAATAATCAGACAAAGCAATAGACGTAGAGGACGCATCAATGCCGTTTAATAAACCATTAAATTCATTGGCAGTTGAATTAGAAAATGGTCGGAATAAACTTGAAAGTCGTGTATCATTTAAACCCACTAAAATCGTTTCCATTGTTTCGGATAAGACAAAATTGTTGAAATCACCAATGCGTAATTGGGCTAACCTAAAACTGTTTGGGTCTGTATTTGTAAAATTAAAAATGGCATTCTCACTGTTGGAAGTGATATAGTTGCCTTCATCAAAAAGGGATTGTAAATCATTAGAAACATCAATTTTATCAGAAATACGCACCAAATGTTTAATTTTTAAGGCATTCGCGAATTTTATCCAAGCGTCTAAATTACCATTAAATAAAATATCGCCTTCTAGCGGAATGGCATTAGCATACGCTTCAATGGCAGCAATACCTTTATCTAAGTTATCTAAAATGCCGTTTTCGTTGAGGTAAATCTCTTCTTGCAAATCATATGCTGGTGTTACTGTGCCGTTAACGCCATTAAAAGCTTCAAAATAAGGAACGTCTCCAAATAAATCGGTTAATCCAGCCGCCATATACGCTTTTAAAATTAATGCAGGACCTTCGTAAACGGCAAAGGTTTCTGTGGTTCTGGCTTGGTTGAGAATAATTTCGTTATCTCTTAAATTGGTATAAAAAATAGGCCAAGGATTGCCACCTAATTGTGGTGATTTTAGCGCATGTCTATCAAATAAATTAAAATCTAAAGCGGTTCTGTGTTGCGCTAATAAATCGCCCGCAACAAAACCTTCGTAGCTCATATTTTCGCCAAAATCATAAATAACTTGTCGCAGTAATAAACTAGGCTGAACAGAACTTGGTGCATTTGGATTGGTATTAATGTCTTCAAAATCTTTGGTACAGCTTGTGGTAAAAATCAAGCTTAAAACCGAGACGATATATATAATTTTTTTCATTGAAAATTTTATTTTCATTCCCTTAAAAAAGGGAAGTTTATTATTTTGTTCACTATTCTTGATATTCTCATTGTTGTGAGAACTAGAAATTAAATCCGGCTTTAAAACCAATACTTCGTGTGGTCGCATAACTCATATCTTCTACACCACTTACAAAACCATTCCCTTGAACCGCTAATTGTTCTGGGTCAAAATGCGGATTCTCAGTAATGGCAAATAGATTATTTCCAACTAACGAAAGGCTTAAATCAGCACCTTCTTTCAATCCTAAAAAGCCATCTTTTATATTGAACGTATAGCCAACGGAAAACTGACGTAGCTTTAAAAAGGAAGCGTCGTAAACGTTGTTTTCTTCGTGATTTCTATCGTAAAACTGTCGGTAATAACTTTCTGCCGAAACCGCTACGGTATTTGCCTGTCCTGTATTTACATTAACACCTTGCGCTACAATTCCAGCATCTGGCCTATAGCTGGTTTCGGCTAATTGACCACCAACATTTCCTAAAGCGCGTGTTCTAGAAACGACTTCGCCTCCTTGTCTCCAATCGAATAAAAAACTCATACTCCAATTTTTATAATTGAAATTGTTACTCCAGCCTAAAGTGAAATCAGGATTGTAATTTCCTAATTTTTTTAAATCATTATCTGCGATAAATCGACCTTCATCATCAATTAAAAATTCGCCATTGTCGTTTTTTTCATAACCTGTTCCATAGAAATCACCAACACGTCCTCCTTCTTCCACTTGAAACCAAACGGTTTGGTTGGCGCTATCATAAATTCTGCTGTAGGCTAGTGTTAATCTGCCATCGGCTTGCGGTAAATCTTTAATTACAGAACGATTCGTTGCGAAGTTAAAAGTGCTATTCCAATTAAAATGATCGGTTTGAATAGGTGTGATCCCTAAAATAATTTCCACACCTTGCGTATTTACGTTTCCACCATTAACCACTTGCTGATTGTAGCCCGAAGAAATAGCCACAGGTAAAGAAATAATTTGGTCTTCGGTATTGGCATTGTAATAGGTAACGTCTAATCGCAATTTATTTTCAAAAAAGCGTAGGTCTGTACCAAATTCATAAGAGGTGGTGCGTTCTGGTTTTAAGTTGGCATTTGGGATAAAATTTTGATCGCTAAATGTGGGTTGACTATTATAAGGGGTTTGCGATACAAAAGCACCTGAAGTTTGGTAAGCGCTAGTATCATTTCCAACTTGTGCCACACTTGCTCTAAGTTTTACAAACGAAAATACGTCTGGCAATTCCGTAATATTAGATAAAATAAAACTCGATGACACAGAAGGGTAGAAGAACGAAGTGCCATCCACGGAAAAAGGTGTAGCTAAAGCACTAGACCAATCATTTCTTCCCGTAATATCTAAGAATAGATAATCTTTATAACCCAGTTTTGCAATACCATAAAATGAATTAATTCGCTTTTCACTTTCAAACTGAAAAACTTCAATTGGTGATGCTGCATTGTTTAAATTGTAAATTCCGGGTTGTGCTAAATTAACCGTTTGCGATTGTTTAGTTGATGCGGTTTGGTTCAGTCTGTTTCCACCTAAAAAGACATCAAGTGAAAAGTGGTTAAACTGATTTTTATAGTTGATCAAAAAATCGGTATTCACTTCTCTAAACATTACATCATGCTCAGCATAAGCACCATTACTGAAACGATTACTACTGTATGCTCTACGTAATTGTCGAGTCTCTGTGCTATAATCCATTCCTGTTCTTAAGGATATGCTTAAGTTTTTAGTCAGTTCTTGTGTAATGGATAGATTTCCAAAAATACGATCGCGATTAAAGGAATTGGTGTTCTCATTTAAGATGAAATACGGATTGTCAAAAAACGTGTAGTTAAAAGAATATTGTTGAGTGCCTTCTAAACCAGGTTGCCAATAATTTTTAAGATTTTCAATATTTAAAGAACGTGGTCCCCAAGCTACTAAAGAGTAATTAGCATTTTCACTTCCATAACCATTAGACGGTCTATTGTCACTACTAGAATTTATGTAGCTAAAAGATGAATTGATTTCGGTATTGTCACTTGGTTGAAAGTTTAATTTAGCAGCAATGGTTTGGCGGTCTAAATTCACGCCAGGAATGATCGATTCACTTCTCAAGTCGGTGAATGATAATCTGTAGTTACCCGAATCAAATCCATTGGACACTGAAATATTATTAATGGTTGTAACACCAGTTTCATAAAAATCCTTCAAGTTATCTGGATTAGAAACAAAAGGTGTTGCTGTGATATCTAAACCATCATAAAGCGCAGTATCTCCACCTCTAACAAAAGTGCCATTTGGTAATTGCACAGGACTATCAAATTGCGGAATTAACAAACCAGTGTCTAATCTTGGTCCCCAAGAATAGGTGATATTATCATTGATGCCGCCTCCAAGTCCATCACTATATTCAAACTGACCAGAATTACCTTGACCATAAGAATTTTGAAAATCAGGTAATCTAAAAGCAGTGTCTACAAAAAGAGAGGAATTAAAACTGATGCCTAAACCTCTTTTGTTTTTGCCGTTTTTGGTTTCAATAACGATAACACCATTGGATGCTCTTGTGCCATATAATGCTGCGGCACTTGGACCTTTTAAAACAGTAACAGAGCCAATATCATCAGGATTGACTTCCATGGCGCCATTACCAAAATCAATTTCTTGAAATCCGGCTGCAGCTTCATTGGTGAAATTAAAAACCGTTTCATTATTTATAGGGACACCATCAACTACAAATAAAGGATTGTTGTTAGAAAAGGACGCTTCGCCTCTAATGGTAATTTTGGAAGAAGAACCAAGACCTGTGGCGCCTTGCGTTACGGTAACTCCGGCTAATTTACCTTGTAGGTTGTCTAGGAAGTTCACCGTTTTTACTTCCGTTAATTTTTTAGCAGAAATGGCTTGAACTGCGTAACCCAATTCTTTGGTGTCCCGTTCTAAACCTAAGGCAGTAATGACCACTTCGTCTAAAGCTGCGGAATCTTCTTCAAGTGCAATATTGATTATAGTTGTATTACCAACACTAATGGTTTGGGTTTTAAAACCTAAAAAGGAAAAAGTAAGTTGTTCGGTACTTGAGTTGACGACAATGCTATATGTGCCTTGCTCGTCTGTTGTTGTTCCATTGCCATTGTTAGATGAGATGTTTACAAACGGTAAAGGTGTGTTTGAAATGGCATCGGTGACGGTTCCAGTAATTGTAATTTGCGCATTGCCCAATAGACATAAGCATAGCAGTAAGCATGAGTAAATGTACTTCATATCACGACCACAAAACGTGGCAATTTTTTAAGATGTGAGAATCGTTAGTTGTAAAAATTCTTGGACTTTAATAGCTTTAAAATCCCTCTTTATAGATGAAGTGATATTGGTGAGCCTTTGTTGTATGGTGATTTAAAGACTGTAGCATATTGAAAAACGGAAGCAGACGTTACAATGGTCTTAATTGTTCTTCGAAGTATTAATAGCAATCGTTTTATCTTAAAATCTAAAGTTTTAAAACTTTCTAAAACGGAGTCGATATCGGAAATATCATCAATATCTGTGAGTATTTCTAAATAAGAAACACTTTCGTTTTGATGTTGTAATTCGGTATTTAAACGCTGTCTTAATTTAGCGGTTTGCCAAGGTAAATTCTGAAAACTAGTTTTATTAAAATGTGTTTTTTTGAAACCCATCAAATAAAAACCTCCATCGGTTGAAGGTCCTAAAACATAGTCTGAAGTTGCTAAGTTTTGAGTTGCTTTTAGAATATGATTGGCTCTAAGATGAGGTATGTCGTTTCCGAGAGAAATAACATGTTCAAAGCCTTTATTAAAAACGGCTTCAATGGCATTAGTAAAGCGCTCGCCAAATGAACTACCTATTTGCTCTTTTTCGGAAAAATGAAAATAAGGTAAATTCGTTTTCTTAACCGTTTTTACAGTATCAGAATCAAGCAAATTAAAGAAGTCAGAAGAAGAAATTGATTTTGAAGTCAATTCTTTTTCTGCAGAATTTGCAAAGATTAATATGGCGGTTTTGTTCTTCATTATGTATTCCTGCGAAGGCAGAAACCTTAATTGGTTTAAATCTGAGATTCCTGCCTTCGCAGGAATTTTGTTATGCTACAACACCCTGACAGCTACTTCCTGCGCCAGCAGTACAACCATAACAATGCTGCGAAATCACAATGTTTCGTCCTTCTAATAATTCTTCGTTAAATTCTGAAATATGTCTCGACTTACTATTTACGGGTAATTCTAGCATCTGATTAAAATCACAATCAAATAAATAACCATCCCAACTAATCGATAAGGTATTGGTACACATCACATTTTCTACAGCAGCCGGATTATAAGCTTCTACTAAAGAATACATATAATCTTCGTAGTTTTCTGAAGCGATTAAATAATCTAAGAATCGTGCGATAGGTAAATTTGTAATGGCAAATAGATTATGAAATTCAATTCCGAAATCGTCCATCAATGCCTTTTTGAAATCCTTTTCCATCGCAACTTGATCACCTGGTAAAAAGGCTCCAGATGGATTGTAAACCAAGTCTAATCTTAGGTCACTTCCTGGCATTCCGTAACCAACAGCATTTAATTCTTGTAAGGCTTTAATAGATTTATCAAAAACACCATCTCCACGTTGTTTATCCGTTTTTCCACGCGTCCAGTGTGGCATAGAACTTACCACGTGTACATTGTGCTTTTTAAAGAATTCTGGTAAATCGTAATATTTTTTATTGGCTCTAATAATAGTTAAATTAGAACGAACTATAAAATCTGTAATACCAACCTTTGAAGCTTCTTCTACAAACCATCTAAAATCAGGATTCATTTCTGGTGCTCCACCAGTTAAATCTAGTGTGTGTGCTCCAGAATTTTTAATCACCTCAAGACATTGTCTCATGGTGTCTCTCGTCATAATTTCTTTTCTGTCCGGACCAGCATCTACGTGGCAATGATCACAAACTTGGTTACACATGTAACCAACATTAATCTGTAGAATTTCTAGTTTTTTTGCTTTTATAGGAAATTGACTCGTTTCTGAAATCTTATCTTTAAAGGTTGGTAATTTACCACTTTTAAAGATGCCATTAGAAAGTATTTCTAATTGTTTATTGCTTTGTGCTAAGTTATTTCCGAGTTTCTTTAGGGACTTTGTTGCCATATATTATTTTAAAGTTGTCTTTTCGAGCGCAGTTGAGAGGTTTAGGTCTCAATTGTACTCGACCAGACATTATCCATCAAGTTTATTAACCTTATTCATCATTTGTACACCATGCACTAAAGTGGCACCGCTTTTTATCGCTGCTCCAACATGTATAGCTTCCATCATTTGCTCTTTGGTAATGCCACGTTGCAAGGTGTCTTTTGTATAAGCATCTATACAATACGGACACTGTTCCGTGTGCGCTACAGCTAAAGCTATGAGTGATTTTTCACGCGCTGTTAAAGCGCCTTCTTCAAATACTTTTCCGTAATAGTCAAAGAATTTAGTTCCTAATTCTTCACTCCATTCGGTAATTTTTCCAAACTTGCGTAAATCCGCAGCATCGTAATATGGTTTCGACATAAAATTATTTTTTGATTTAGAAAAATCAATATAACGATTAAGTCGAAGTTAAATCTTAAAGATTACAGAAAATTTTAAAAGATTGATTTCTATTAAAAGGTTTGGCGCTAGTTTTAAAAATAGAAGAGCATTTCAATCAAAAAACCTTACTTTTAAATTCTCTTTTTTTATTAGAAATGCAAAATTGGATTGAATTACTTTCTGAATTTAAACAAAAGCAAATACCTGTTGCCTTTATAACGGTAACGAAGTGTTTAGGGTCAACACCTTGTGTGGTGGGTTCGCGTATGCTTGTGACTGAGAACAAAGATATTCACGGAACCATAGGAGGAGGGAAGCTTGAATTTAAAGCCATAGACGAAGCTATTGTTGCTTTAAAAGCGAATAGAATTATTGAATCTACCTATACTTTAGGTCCGGAATTTGAACAATGTTGCGGCGGAAAAGTAGAATTTATCATAGAACCCATGAATCAATCACCAGAATTATTTTTATTTGGAGCAGGACATATTGGTGTTGAAATCTGCAAACTTTTAGTCGATACACCTTTTAAGGTGAACCTTATAGATTCACGTGACGATTGGTTTTCTAATTTAGAATTAGACAGCAGTGTAACGACGCATCAAGCCAATGAAACCGATTTTAAATCGTTTAAAGATGCTGTGAAATGGGGACCTAATTGTTATGTTTTAGTGCTGACACATAATCACGCCATCGATTTTGATTTGATAACCATGGCATTACAAAATGAAACTAAATTTTTAGGGTTAATAGGCAGTAAAACAAAAAAAGTACGATTTAATACTATGTTGATTAAAGAGATGGATATTCCTGAAGGGATGACAAATGTGGTTTGTCCAATAGGATTAGATATCGGAGGAGATACGCCAAAAGAAATCGCGATTAGTGTGGTCGCCCAATTACTTCAAGTGCATTATAAATGTACCATCGAAAAATAAATGTTATTTGAATAAGATTGTCCCCTTGAGGGGACTTTAGGGGTGTTTTTGAATAATGAAAAACTTAAAAAGATTCCCGTTTTCACGGGAAGTAGCATGAAAAACAACAAGTCCATCATAGAAAAACTAATAGCACTTTGGGCTTTAAACGAGTCGGGTTTAGGCGGTTTTTTGCATGTATTTAATTCGCCATTTACAGGATTGATTGTAGGTGGCGTGTCCATTTTACTTATAAGTTTAATTGCTTATTATGCCGAAAATAAATGGCAAGCCATCTTAAAGGCATTGGTCATTGTCTTAATTATAAAAATGGCAGTGAGTCCATATTCACCTTTTGGAGCTTATGTTGCTGTGAGTTTTCAAGCGGTTTTAGGAGCGATTTTATTTTCTAATTTCTCATGGAAAGGAGCTACGATAATGGTTTTAGGAATGGTGACCTTTTTAGAATCGGCCCTTCAAAAATTATTAATACTAACCATTGTTTATGGAACAAACCTCTGGGAAGCCATCGATATTTATGGCGCTTGGGTTCAGAAAAAATTAGATTTTGTTTCAGAAACCTCTACAACATCAGTTTTAGTCACCACCTATCTTTTGGTATATGGGATTTGCGGAATTTTAGCTGGGATTTTTATTAAAAACACGATTAAGATTATTTCGAATAAACCAGAAACTGATTTTTATCTTCATCTTGAAACGGATAAACTTGATAAGAAAACCAAAAAAGTAGCTTTTAGAACGAAAGTCATTTGGGTGTGGCTAGGCACAGTTGCGGTTATGGTTTTGGCCTTTTCAATATTTGGAGGTCCGCTTTTTGGGTGGCAAAAAGCCATTTATATTGTATTGAGAAGTTTCTTGATTTTAATGCTTTGGTATCTAGTAATTGGTCCTTTTTTGTTGAAATTGGTTCAGAAATATCTTCGAAAAAAAGAATCTAAATATCAAGAGGATATTGCGAATGCGATGGACTTGTTTCCGTATTTTCGTCAAATTATTGCATTCACATGGAAAGACACAAAACATTTAAAAGGCTACACGCGATTCCAGTATTTTATGGCGAATAGTATTTCTAATTGTATTCACTTTAAAGTGCCTTCAGAATGATATATATCCTCACAGGTGCTGTACGAACAGGAAAAACAACGGCTTTATTAGAGTGGTGTAAAAACCGTGATGATGTTGATGGAGTATTATGTCCGGATAATGCTGAAGGAAAGCGCTATTTTCTAGAAGTAAAGTCTAAGAATGAATTTGAACTTGAAACTGAACTTGACACTGAAGCCATCATTGAAATTGGAAACTTTAAATTTTTAAAATCGGGTTTTGAAAAGGCGAATGCTTATTTACTAGCTGTCGCTTTAGAAAACGAATCGCAATATCTTATTATTGATGAATTAGGGAAGTTAGAATTGAGGAAGGAAGGTTTGCATGATTCGGCTGAAAAATTGATTTCAAATTATGAAAGTAATGAAAACAAGCATCTCATACTTGTTGTTAGAGATTATTTATTGGATACTGTTTTGACGCATTATAGTATTTCTGAATATAAAATTCTTGAAAGGGAAGAATTAAAGAATTTATAAGGTAGTTTTTCTACGTAATTTTAACATGGTACATCAAAATGGAATTATTCAATTCCTAGCCAATACACTAACCTCAACAGTAGTACTTTATCTCAAACTTCAGATAAGTAAAAAAAATAGCTTTGTACCGATTTTAATGATGAATTAAGCCATCGTTACTTAAAAGCTATCTACTTATTAAAATTCTAAGAAACCGAGTTAAATCACTCTTAAAATTAATAATAAACACGTTTTATTAGATGAATATGTAAGTTTTACTTATATTTGTGGTATTAAATAATTGAAGGATGGAGTTTTTAAAGAAATCTACTAAAAAAATTAGCTGTAAAAAAAAGGAAGAATTACCTACGAGGCTAAAAAAATATAACTATGTCTTCAAGGGTAATGTTAGCAATCAATTGTGTGAACAAGATTTGATACAAGATCGTGTACAATATATTGATGCAACGTTAAAAGAAATAAATAAAGACCTGAATAACAGCTTTAATACTCTAGAAAGAAAAAAATTTAAAAAAGTAAATCTATCACAATATAATTATCGATTTAAATCTGATAAGAATTATTATGGAGAAAGAAAAGATGCAAGCACCTATGAATCTAAATCCATAGCACATAATATTTCTTTAAAAAATAGTATTGAAGATTCTTTAAAGAAAAGAGAAATAGTATTAAAAGAAAGGATTGAAGCACAAAAGTCTAAAACAATTATAACATCCACTGATGTTTTAAAAGAAAAGATAGACAAACTTTCTAACGTTATTTCAATTGACCATAAGCTATTTTTATTTATTGGTTCATTTATTATTTCTGTTTTTGATAAGTTATTTAAGAACATTTCTGAGCTTTTAACTGAAGATGAAATAGATGATGCTTATGAGTATAAATATATTATAGAGGAATATGAAGAGATTAAGAAAGCACGCAGACTTATTCGTTCATTGTTAAGACAGATAAGTTTCCATCTCAATTTAACAAAAAAGCTACTTCGGAACCTCAGGCATATATTTACCAAATTACACAGCTTCCACTTCAAAAATTTAGACGACTACGACTCAACAGCTTTAACCTCCGTTTTAGTAGGTTAAGGCTTGAATAAATAAATATTCAGCCTTAGCATTTTAATTTTAATTAAATGCCACAGGCGATGATAGAAAAACATAAATTATTAGAAAAAATTGATGATGCAATAAAAGATAAAAGTACATCACCAAAAAATAAAGACTTATTAAAGGAATTAAAGGGCGAGCTCGTTAGTGCTAAAAGTAAAAAAGAGTACTCCGATATTGTTCTTAAAATAATACAGATTATAGGAGCTATTGTAAAGATATTTTCAGGCTCTGGATAATCGTTGGCAACAATTATAAAATATGGAATTAGGTAAAGTTATCGGTAAACTGATTAAACAAAAAAAGTTAACTCAGGTTGAGGTAGCTGGTAAAATTGGTAAAAGTACTACTGCATTATCACAAATAATAAGGGGTACTTATAACCCAAATCCAGATACATTAGAAAAGTTATGTAAGGTATTAGAAATACCTCAACCAATACTTTATTTTTTAACCATATCAGAAGATGATATACCCGAAGATAAATTAGAACTCTATAGAATGTTAGCACCAGCATTAAGGGATTTTGTATATAGAATATTTGGTGATGAAGTAAACACTTTAGAAGAAAGTATTAATCCAAATTAAGAAGTGTAAAATCATCAAAGCCTACACGAACTTGAAAGTATCGTCCTAATTTAGAAACACTGAATTAGTCCTGTAAGGTTTTTAGAACCTGACAGGTCTGGTAAGTAGATGTTCCGCATCACACAATCTCATTTGTGTTTGTATGGTGAGGTCTTATTTGAAATAGTAGACCTTGCAGGTTTTTCAAACCTAGCAGGTCTGGTAAGCAAGAACATATAATCTATTTGTTCGGCTGTTATCTTGATATGATTTTAAAAAACTTTGCTGCTGTTAATTTGCTTTGATACCTGTCAGGTTTTAAAAACCTTACAGGATATGTACGATAGTAATTTTCTTCTCATTAATGAGATTCCTTTCTTCAAAGGAATTAGGATCAAGAAAAAATAGTCTCACTCAAAGCATAATAAATCGCCATTAAAGCAGAAAAAACGGCAGATCCAAGAAACCTCCATTTCAGTCGGAATCGATTTTGAATAATATAATTTGCCATAAAAGAAATAGGAATATTCACCAAAAACGACCAAAACGCAATCTCTAAAAGATTAAAACCAATAGCTTCAAACTGACCTGAAAATAATTTAATAAACAGTAAATGTCTGGCGACCCACAAGGGGTTAAAATAGGCTATTGCTAAAATAGTTTTGCTTAATGTGGCTTTAGCACCTTTTCTAAACTGTGTTGTTTTTACAATCCAATCAAAATAATTCGGGATTTCAAACGCATAAAAAGTAGCGCCAATACACATCATGCCTAGTAAGCGATGCCAGATGAATTCACCAAGTAAAAGAGCAGCAATAGTATCACCAGCACTGTAAATTAGTGCGCCTTTAAGGATGTTTTGTTTTTTGTAATGTAGAGCGATAAGGCGTTTATTTATTGTGATTGTTTACACCCCTAAAGTCCCCTCAAGGGGACAATAGTACCAATGTTTATTTTTTGGAATGTCCCCTTGAGGGGACTTGAGGGGTGTTCTTTGTTCATTTTTTATTTTCATACAACCCCATCAAAACCTTCTCAGGTGTCATCGGTGCATGAAATTCTAAATCATAATTAGAATTAAAAGCCTTTATCGCATTTTGAAGTGCAAAATAAGCGCCAATACCATACATTAATGGTGGCTCACCAACGGCTTTAGATTTTAAAATCGCCATGTCATTGCCTTCGGTTTCTACAGGAATCACTTCCACACGTTTTGGTACAGAAAATATATCAGGTACTTTATAAGTGGATAAAGCATTAGATAATAATCTACCGTCATCATTATAGGCGATTTCTTCCAAAGTCATCCAGCCGATACCTTGTATTAAAGCACCTTCTACCTGGCCTAAATCAATACCTTCACTCATGCTTTTTCCGTAATCGTGTACGATTTTAACGGAGTCAAATTCGTAAGTGCCACGCGTGCAATCTACAGTCACCGTTGTAATCGCTGTTCCGTATACGTGATAGGCAAAAGGATGTCCTTTTTCTTTGGTTTTATCAAAGTGAATTTCTGGTGTGGCGTAATGGGCATTTTCAGTTAAAGCGACACGTTTTAACATGGCACTATTAATAAGTTCTGTCCAGGATAATTCTGATGGTTTATCATTTATAAAGACAGATTCATCTTTTAAAGTAATATCCTTTTCTGATACATTTAAATCTTCTGAAGCTACTAGTTTTAAGCGTTCCACTAAAGCATTACAAGCCATTAAAGTTGCTTTTCCATTTAAATCTGCCGTAGAACTCGCAGCAGAAGGCGACGTATTAGCAACACGCGTCGTATTG
Source organism: Winogradskyella eximia (assembly GCF_003386165.1). Taxonomy (GTDB): domain Bacteria; phylum Bacteroidota; class Bacteroidia; order Flavobacteriales; family Flavobacteriaceae; genus Winogradskyella; species Winogradskyella eximia. The sequence goes on from NZ_QRDV01000001.1 coordinate 724,658, forward strand.
GTGGTTTCTATTTTGATTTTATCAATAGGAATCGAAAATACATCTGCAGCAATCTGCATCATTTTAGTATTTACACCTTGACCCATTTCGACAGCCGCTGTGCTTATGCCAACACTGCCATCTAAATAAATATGAACCAAAGCACGTGCATGATTCATTGGTGTATTGGTAAACGAAATACCAAAAGTAATTGGCATAAACGAAAGCCCTTTTTTGAAGGCTGTATTATTCTTATTGAAATCAGCAACTTCTTGTTCTAAAGCGTCACTATTAAATATGTTTTTAGCAGAATGCCATGTGTTTTTGGCTTCTACTTTTTTTGCAATTTGTCCATAGGAGAACGTGTCATTTTCATCTAACAAATTCGCTTCCTGAATTTGTCTAGCTGAAACCCCAATTTCAGAAGCCGCTTTTGCAATCGCAGACTCAATTACAAACATACCTTGTGGTCCACCAAAACCTCTAAAGGCCGTATTTGGTGGTAAATTGGTTTTGCAACTCAACACTTTTGTGGTCACGTTTGGTACGTAATAACTATTGGTAGCATGAAACAAAGTACGTTCTGCAATCGCAGGTGATAAATCTGCTGCTGCTCCAGAATTTTGTAAAAATTCGGTTTGGTAAGCTAAGATTTTTAAGTCTTTAGATAATCCAATTTTATAAGTGCTTTCATAAGGATGACGCTTTCCTGTCATGCGTAAATCATCATGACGATTCAGTATCAATTTTACCGATTGATTTAAATGATAAGTCGCTAAAGCAGCCATCACAGCCCAAGGTGTGGCTTGATCTTCTTTTCCACCAAATCCTCCACCAAGACGTGTGACATCGACTTCAATTTTATGCATGGCAATGCCTAGAACTCTAGCTGTTGTGGCTTGTACAGCTGTTGGGCCTTGCGTAGATGAAGTGATTTTTATATTGCCATTTTCCATTGGTTCAGCGTAAGCTCCTTGTGCTTCAATATATAAATGTTCTTGTCCGTTGGAAAAGGTTTCCCCTTCAAAAACATAATCACATTCTGCAAATGCTTTTTCGGTATCACCTAAACTAAAAGAGCGTGGTGCGTTGATAAAACTACCTTTTGCTTTGGCTTCTTTTGCTGTGGTGATGACTGGTAAATCTTCAATTTCAATCTCGATTAAACCTCTTGCTTTTCGTGCAATAAATTCAGATTCGGCAACAATTAAGGCAATTGGCATGCCCCAAAAATGAACCTCGTCTTCCGCAAATAAAGGTTCGTCTGCGATGATGCCTCCAATTTCATTTTCACCTGGAACATCTTTGTAGGTAAAAATACGTTCGACACCTTCTAGAGCTTCAGCCTTAGAATAATCGATATGTTTTATTTTTCCGTGTGCTTTTGGTGAGTCAAAAACCACGGCATGAAAGGTACCTTGTCTAATATTAACATCATCAACATATAACGATTCACCACGAACATGCGTATAAGAATCTAAGTTTTTAATGCTTTGTTTTAATGACAGAGAAACGGCGTCTAACTTAGTGTTTAAGACTTTATTTGATTTGTTTTTATGCATGTTGAACAAAATCGTTTAAGGTGAAATTATTAGGGAACAACTCTGTAAAATGTGCGAAAAACAATTGTCTTGCAAGCAAACGTTTATAGTCGGTTGTTCCTCTAACATCGCTAATTGGACTAATTTCCTTTTGAAGTATCTCGTTAGCTTCTAATATCGTTTCTGAACTCAGTGGTTTTCCTGTTAAAAAAGCTGAGGTATTGTGTAAATACTTCGGAATTGCAGCAACACCACCAAGAGAGACATGAGCTTCTGAAATGGTGTCATTTTCAACTGATAAATGTATAGCTGAATTGACACTTGCAATATCTAAATGGGTGCGTTTACAGACTTTTTCAAAATTGAAAAAAAACTCTGCTGTAGGTAATTTAAAGCTGATTTCTTTTAGAAGTTCACCTTCCTTTAAATCGAATTTTTTATAACCTTGATAGAAGTTTTTTAGAGCAATATGTCTCTCTTTTTGATTTTGATTTGTAATAGTAATATCACTATTTAAAGCTAAAAAGAATATGGTCATATCACCAATTGGTGAGGCATTAACTAAATTTCCACCTAAGGAAGCCATGTTTCTAATTTGCTCTGAAGAGACTAGTTTTAAGTGTTTTCTTAAATTTGGTAAAATGCTGTTTAACTCTGTGTGATTCCATAAATCAGAAACGGTTGAGTTGGTTCCGATGGTACAAATTCCGTTTTCAATTGTAATTCCTTTTAAATAATCTTTCTCGGCAATTAGATGCACGTCGTTATCCGCTAAGTGATCTGCTTTTTGGACGTATAAGTCTGTTCCTCCAGAAACATATTTTCCTTTGGGTTGATTTATATATTTTCCTTCAATATCTTTTAAACGTTGTGGAATGCTTTCGAAATATTCTGGAATAAATCCATTTTCAATTAACCATTTAAAAGAATTTTTTTCTTGATGCTCTAGTTTTTCAACCACTTGATGTGCAGCTTTTTCAATGGCTTTATAACCTGTACATCTACAAATGTTTCCACTAATAGCGTCAATGGCATTGCTGTAATTGTTTTCTGAATTAGATAAGGCAAAGCCAGTTAGAGCAACGACAAAGCCTGGTGTGCAAAATCCGCATTGGGTAGCGTAATTTGCTTTCATGGCTTCTTGAGCTGTGGTGAGTTTGTGTTTTAGATTGGTGCCTTCAACCGTTACAATATGTTTGCCGTGCGCATTTCCTAAAGGTGAAATACATGAAGTAATACTTTGGTATTCCATCGTATCGTCGTTTAGTGTACCGACCAAAAGTGTGCAAGCACCACAATCGCCTTCACGACAACCAATTTTGGTTCCTGTTAAGCGTTGTTGGTAACGTACAAAATCCAGTAAAGTGGTTCCGGAATGTTCCGATGTTTTAATGGTTTTGTTATTTAGGATGAAGGTGATCATGTTAGTTATTTCAATTATAAATGAATTAAAAATGTAACGATAGCGTCACTTCGAGTGAAATTCCCTTTTCAGAATTTTCTAACGAGAAGCTTTTTTTAATGACAAAAGTTCTCGATACATTTCGACTCAAAAGTCGAAACACTCGAACTGACGTATTGGATTATTTAGTATTCCGTTTTATCTAGCTTTTTAGTCCATTCTTGAAATGGCTCTAAAGCAATCTCGCGAGCTAATTGCTCAAAAGGAATACTACGTTCTGAGTATGGTAATGGAATTTCCTTGTAAATAAATTCATCATCAAAACCAATATTTGCAGCGTCTACTTGGTTACTTCCATAATATACTTTGTCTGGTCTCGCCCAATAAATAGCGCCTAAACACATTGGACAAGGCTCGCAAGAGGTGTAAATTTCACAACCATCTAGTTGAAAAGAATCCAAGTTTTTACAAGCGTCTCTAATCGCTGTAACTTCAGCATGAGCCGTTGGGTCGTTAGTAGAGGTAACTTTGTTATTTCCGCGTCCTACAATTTTTCCGTCTTTAACAACGACACAACCAAATGGTCCTCCTTCGTTGTTGTTCATTCCTTTTAAAGCTGCGTTTACAGCTTCTTTCATGTATTGTTCTTTATCTGTCATATATAATTGTTGTCTGTTTTTGAAACCTATGTTTCAATAAAGATATTAAATTCAAATATAATAAGGTATTTGCAATTGTATAGGATTGCTTCGGTTTATCACATAATTAAAACGAATAGCCAATAGCGAAGTTAAGCACAGGTTCGTCATATTTAAAATCGAAGCGTTTTCCTGGTGCTAATGACGGATCGTGGAAAGGTGCTGCCAAATCGAAACGAATAACAAAACCTTGTACATCAATATGCAACCCAAATCCGGCACCCATACCTAATTCATTGATGAAGTTAGAGGTGAATTTATCTTCTCCGTCAAACACAGAATTGGATTTAGAGTTCCAGACATTTCCAGCATCGGCAAATACCGCTCCTTTAAAATATGAAACTATAGGAAAACGATATTCTACATTGGCTTCTAGTCTAATATTTCCGGTTTGATCCCAATAGGTTACATCGTCGTTATTGCTATCGTCATTGTAAGTTCCTGGTCCTAAAGAGCGCGTTTTAAAAGCTCTAACACTATAAGGACCACCTGAAAAATATTGCTTTACATACGGAATAACATCCGAGTTTCCATAAGGTAAGCCGTAGCCAGCAAATAATCGTGTTGCTAAGGTTTGTGCTCTATCTTTACCGAAGTTAAGATGGAATCTTAAATCCAAATCGGCTTTAGCATATTGCGCATATTGCAATCCTAAAAATTCTTTAGGTTCGCCAGAAGTGGTTTCTTTTCCTAGTAAACTAATCGAATTACCTGCAACATCTAAAGTTGTGTTTAGGTAAAACTGATTAGGATCGTTAGCATCTACCATTTCGTTATAGGTAAATGAAAAGGTCATACCTGAAATAAATTGCTGATCGAAACTTTGTTGTAAGTATGAATTTTCGTCTAAAATAGCTTCAAATTCAGCAGTGGTATTTGAAAGTCTAGTGTAGCTTACGGAAATAGGATTAAATTGATAGGTTATAAATCTATTAGCATTCCAAGAGTACCCAAACTGTCCAGTTCCTGAGAGTAAAGTGTACAATTCACTCCGATTCAAATAATTAAGTCCAATACTTGTTTTTGTTTTTGGGATGGAATATTTAAAGAAATCCGTATTAATTTTTACAGGAAATAAAACACGAGGGAAAATGAGTTCCGTTGTTAGACCTAACTCTACACTGCTAAGTCCTGTGTTGTCTCCACTGATAAATTGCGATTCGTAACCAACATTTGTACTAATGTTAAACGTTTCACCACCATTAAACACATTACGATTACTGTAGGTTAGTGCTAAATGAGGTCCTGTATAGTTATTGGATTTGGTGACGGCTTGCAATTCGGCACGGACGGCACGTTTAGTTAATGGTGATAAAAAAATATTGGTTTCAAGAATACCTAAACTGTCTGTGAGTAGCGAATCAACTTCTTTATATTGAATGTTAACATATTTATACGCACCAATTTTAGATAAACGTCTGGCGGTATTTTTAGAATTTTCAGGACTGTAGAGATCTCCTTCATTTAGTGTAATAAATTCATCGAGGAATTTAGGTTTTATAAACAGTGTATCCTGTATGTAATTCTTATTGTTGAACCGTTCTGTTTTGGCGTATGTGGAATCTTGTAAGTCGTAATTAGCAAATACATTTATCTTTGAAATACGGTAAGGAATAGTCGCTTTTTTAGGAACTTCAGCTTTCAATTTTAAAAATAAATCGAAGCGTTTATTGTCGTATTGATTTGTATCTGCTTCAAAAATGAAAAAATCGGGATTGAGGTTATAATAGCCTTTTTTCTTTAGTTGCTCATCAATACGTTGGCGTTCTAATTTCATATTAGACAAATCGAAACGCATGCTTTTTTGAAATGGGGATTTGTCGGTTTCCTTTTTTACATCTTCATAGAGTGGTGACGGCATAGAATCGATCTGAAAACGTTCCATTTTATATGGTTCCGTGATTTTTAGTTTATAATTGATGGACGCCTCAATCTCTTTTTCTTCAAAAGCGGAAGTTGCAGTGCTATAGAAAAATCCTTTATTTTCTAGGCGATTTCTTAATACGTCTTCAATCTCAAAGGGTTCTACACTAGATTGATAAACAGGTTTTTCTCCTATTTGTTTATATAGCCATCTGTTGAGAAACCCTGGGTTTTTCTTTTGCATTTTGTAATAATAATACAAGCCTAAATGCATTCCCAAGAACTTAGAATTTGGTTCAGGTCTTAAAACGGTTTCTAATTCTGTTTTTAGTTCGTCTTCATTTTTTATGATAGAATCCGATTCAATTTCAATTTTAGCACCAGTGTATAAACGTTCGCCTTCAGGAATGTGTTTTTTTATACTGCATGAGTATAAAATCATTCCTAAGAAAATAAAAGAGATACTATGTTTTAAGATTCTTTTCAAGTTTAATTCTTTTTCTGTTCCATGCTTTCGTCTGTTGCTTCTTGCTGTTTTTCTTGTGCCCTTTTCTCGGCTTCGGATTTTGCTTTCTTTTCTTTTTTAGAGCGTAAAATAGCATCCCAAAGTTCGCTAAATTGGTTGAATTCTTTTGTAAATATTAAACTAATACCACTCACTATGGTTTGGCCATCTATTACATTTTCAAATTCACTTTTTCTAAAACCTTTTAGTCGGTATCTGCCATCTTCTGTTAACGCATATTCTAAGCTTACATTACCAATTACAGGTGTTTCCTCATCAGTGCTACTGCTGCCTTGTATATCAACGTCACTACCAACACTAACCGTTAATCTGTCGTTAAACAATTTTTTCTTTGCTGCGATTTCTAACTCGGTACGGTCGGTTGGTGAATCGCCTTGATAATCGGTGTAGCTGTTAAGTCCAAAATCGAGTTCGATACCAGTACTACCTAATATTTTATCAGAAAATGTATTCAGCTGATCGGATACCGCATCATTTAAATTGTCTCTTGCAATTGTAGCAAAGCCTCCGTCACTACCATCACTACCAGAATCTGGATAAAAACGATTGAGCACTAAAAGTGAAAAGACTTGGCGATTCAATTCTCCTTCTTGCTGGTTGACTTGTTGTACTCTAGAATATACTTGTCCGCTAATGGCACCTTGGTCTTCTTCCGGCATATCTAAGCCAAATGAAATTTTAGGTTGTAATAATTCGCCATCAATATTGAGGTAGACATTAAAAGGTAAAACTTCTTGGTATTTAGTTTTTACGGATGAATCTGAACCAGAAATTTGCGAAGCCATTAGTCCGTAAGCTGAAGTATCTAAATTGTATATGGCGCGTATATCTAGTTTCGCATCAAACGGATCGCCAGACCAAGTGACACGACTGCCTTGAGCAATTAAGAATTTTCGATTCACTAAATTGTAGAGGTTGAGTTCGTAATGTCCTTCTGAAATTTCATAGGCACCAGTGAGTGTGATTCGCCCATTTGGTTTCATGGTGAACACAAAATCGCCTTCACCTGAAATTTTAAAATTATCTCCAGTTTCTTCATCTATAATTATAGTGACTGCTGCGTTTTTTCCAACGTTGAATAATGCCGAAATATCAAAACCTTTAATTGTTGCTGTTTGTTCTTCAGTTTGGGTGAGAATAGCATCTCGATTTTCACGATTAACAAATACAACAACTCCATCACGTTCCTCTACACTGGCTACTGATGAAGGTAGTACATAAGTGAGATCTGTATCGGAACCTAAAGTAAGTTTGGCGTCTAATTTTGGGATTTGTAAATCGCCAGTTAGTTTAGCATTGGCGTCAAAAGTAACTTTGCCGTAAAATTCTTCGTTATCTTCTTTAGTGGCATTTAAGACTTGAAAATTGGAGGTTTTTACACTTAAATCGAAGGTTGGATTAATAAAACTCTCGGTACCAGCCTTACCAGAAAGTACTAAGGCGTTATTGTTTTCATCACGAATGGTGAAATCTTTCATTGAAAGGCCATCATTATTTATACTTAATGTTTCCTTAGCCATACTAAATTTAGTGTTCAGTTTAGCGACATTGAAACCAGCATTATTAAATGTTATGGAGCCATCGTATTTTAAATCTGATGTTGAACCTGTAACTTTAAAAGCACCAGAAAAACTACCATCAGCATCTTTAATTTCACCCATAGATAAGGTGTTGAGTGCTTGTATTTTGAATTCGTTGATATTAAAATCGAGATCGAGATTTGCTATGTTGTTAGTGACAGTGTAATCACCGACGAGATCAAAATCAATATCACCACCTTTTAGTCCAGCATTAAAAGCATAACTATTGTCGTCCAATGAATTTCCATTCACGCTTAAAGTCCCTAAATCGGTTTTAAGCATGTTTAATTGTTCAATACTTAAATCGGCTAAAATACCAGCATTGGTAAACGGATCTTCAAGAATAAAATTACCATTCAGTTGTCCGGTTGCTAATTCGGCTTCTGGATTTAAATAATTAAAGACGGCATTGATGTCAAAATTCTCGAATTCAATGGCAATATGCTCTTTTGAAATGTCTTCTAGTTTATCTGTAATCGCAATGGATTGATTATTTTGGTTGATTTTAAAGTTATTAAATTCGAGATGCTTATCTGTTAGGATGATTTCATTGTCTTCAGGAATTAACCATTTCTCTTTATTGAGAATTAAGCTATCTGGATTTACTGTAAATCTTAAACGCTCTCTGCTGCCAGTTATTTTGGTGTTGACATTCATGAGCTGCTCTCCTTGATGATAGCCCAAAAAGTTAAGCGCTAATTCGTTGTTGGTTTGGTGACCAGTTATGATGGTTTTAGGCACATCTAACGGACCAGCAGTGATGTTTTTAAAACCTAGATTAAAATTGAAATTTTCTTTGTCTGTATCCATAGAAAAAGCAAGACTGTCCAATTTATTGCCACTATAGTTAATATGTGGCGCTGTAATATTTGCTTGTAGTTGTCGCGCTTTTTCGTTGAAATCCACAGCCACGTTAATGGTGTCTAAACCTTGAACATTAACTAAGAAGACGTCATTCAGTAAAGGGGATTGCGAAATTTTACCTTTAAGGTTTAGGTTTACAAAATCACTAATTGTGTCTGAGACATTTTCATCTCTATAAAAATAACTTAAAACGTGGCGTTTAATCGCTTTACTAAACGTTTGAGGATTGGTGTTTGACTTTAAATCAAGATCTAAAATGTTGTTTTTAACAGAAACCGAAGTCGTGTCTGTATCCACATGCGCCATGGCTTTAATATCACCTATTAAATAACTTCTATTGTCATACACAACAACACCGTTGTCAATGTTAGCGCTAGCATCGTAAGTTTCACCATTACCTTTAAAATCTACAGTGACATTCATAGCCGTTTTAATATTACGACTCATTACACCAAGGGCTTCTAGGTTGGCGCCAATAACGTTAATTTTGACTTTAGCTTCAGGTGAAATAGAATCTAAAACCACAAAAGCATCTAGGTTCGCATTGAGATTACTGTCTTTGTATTGCGACTGAATATTTCCTGTTCCGTTTTTAATATCACCATTAAGATGAAGATCTTTTATGGCATAATTATTAAGTTGAAATTCAGAAATAGTAGTATCCAAAATGGCATCGAGCGTGTTAATGGTGTTTCCACTTCCTTCAGATGTAAGAGTAAGACTTAGTGTCCCAAATTGCGGATTGTTAAGCAATTCATTTACTTTATAATCTTCAATAGCGACTGTAGCATTAAACGCAATTTTATCCGTGTTTTTATAACTACCACCAATAGTCGCAAGGCCTTGAGAGCTTGTTAGTTTTGCTTTTGCTGAAATATCTTGTGGGTTGCCTTTGAGTTGTGCTACAAATTTCACGTCATTTGGAAAGCTAATTCCTAAGTCTTCCTCATTTACAAACTGAATTAAATCAGAGCGTTTTGTAACTGCTAAAAACTGTGGAATATCAAATTGAAGTGTTTCAGGATTGGTGACGTTTTGAAGCGTTCCTTTAGTGGAGATTTTTGTTGAATTTCCCCAGTTAAGTTCTGCTTTATTCAAATTAATTGATGCTAAAGTTCCGGAAGCATTTAGTTTTCCTAAAACTAGTTTTTTGCTTAATTTATTGAGGTATTCGTTATTTTTTAAATCAGGTTGAAATTTGAAAATCTCTGTCAATGAGAGTTGAAAGGCTGGGAGGTTTAAGTTGACCTTAGTAGTTTCAGGAGCTTCTATTAATTTTGAAAGTGACTGATACTCTAAATGCGCATCACCTGAAATTGAATTGTTATTTAATTTGAATTTTAAATCCTCCAAACGCATATCTTGGTCTGTAGCGTTGAAATTAACAGCCAATTGATTAAGGTTTAATCCTGAATATTCGTTAAAATTTAGTTGTTCTAAATCTAGTGTCGCTTTTTTATCTTTTAAAGAAATATCTTTAGCTTGAAGCGTAAAATTTGAAAGTGCAATGGCATTCGGGTTGAAAATGTCTTTTGTAGGTTTTGCATTACCAACGCTATAATTAATGTGATTGTTTTCAAAATCAATGGATGAGATATTAATTGTTAGTTGTGGCCAATCAAAAGTTGTGATGTCTGTTTTGACTTCGTCTGTAACTTCCTCTATTTTTTGTGTTAAGCCATTAATTTCAGCGTCTGTGGTTAAGCTGATTTTAGAATTTTTAAGCGTGATTTTTTTAAGATTGAAATCACTAGCTGCTAAATTTATGAGTGGTGATTCTGTTGAGAATTCCGAAATGTCAACATCTGCAATAAGTCGATCTGGTTGCGATTCGTAATAAGCAACGACATTGTTTAGCGCAATAGTTTCAAAAGCTAATTTTGGTAAAGGTGTATTTGAGGTTGTGGTGTCAATTGCCACTGGTTTTTGAATAAACTTGATATTAGCATCATTAAGTTCAATAGTTGAAGCATCAAAAATCATGTCTTCAATATTGGTGGTTTTCATATTAGCTTTCAACTTGCCAATTTTAAACCTCGAATCAATGCCTGCAACCGCATCATCAAAAATAACATCAAAATTCTTGAAATTTAAGTTGCCTAAAACAAGGTTTAGTGGAGTAGAGGTGGTGTCTGTTGCAACGGTTGTAGTGTCGGTAGAAGCAAAAGCATCAATTAGAAATTGAAAGTTATAACCTTCAATGCTATCTTTTCTAATCACATTAGCACGCAAGCCATCCCAATCTAAAGCATCGACTCCGATACCATTACCACTTATAATTTTAATTAGAGGCATATTAGCTTCCAATGATTTTGAATAGACTAAGGTGTCTCCTTTTTTGTCTTCGAGATATAAACCATCGAGTTGTATATCACCGTCAAACGTTATAAAGAGTTTTTCAATGGCAACTTTTGTTCCTGTTTTATTTGAAACGAAGCTAACGACTTTGTCCACAATGATACCTTGTCCCCAAGGACTACGAACAAAAAAAATCACCAAAAATAAAAACAAAAGCAGACCTAACAGTACGCGAAGCGTTCTGCGAAACCAACGAAATTTTCGTTTTTTTTGTATATGAGGTTCTGTGTTTTCGATTTTATTCAAGACTCAAAGATATACGAGTAAAAGTATTATAATGGTCTTTAATACTAATAATATTAACGCTTTCAGATAAATTTTTAACAATAGATCAAACTTTATTCGTTGAGATTTTGTTTTAAAAAGTCATGAGCTTTAATGAAAAAAGTATGATCAATAATTTTTATAGTTAAAGTGTGACTCATTTTTAATACGTCATTAAATATCCAATAGCTTTTTAATGACGGGTTTTACTGAATTTACAGTATGCCATTTATTAAGCTTGTCTTTAGTTAGCTTGTCAATGTCACTGACGTTAGAACTGCGTTTTAGTTCTAGGAAAATTTCTAATAATTTTTTGCTTCCACGTATTGGAGTGTCTCCCATTTCCTTTATTGCTGCGTTTAAAAGTTGAAATAAAAACGCATTATGTGTTTTAGAAATGTTGAATAAATTGGAGGTTAATAAATCCGTAAATCTTTTTAATGGAGCATATTCTCCAGCTTCTAATCTACCGATGAAACTACCTAAAAAATTATTATCTAATGTGCCTTCGTAATTTGCTTTAATCCAAATTTCGGCCGCCAACTCTCGGGATATTTTATCACTACACAAAAGTCCTGTAGCTAAAAACAGATAAGCACCTTCACTATAATCTGGTCGATTCCAAATGTTATATAAACCTTTTAGCAAATTAATCATGTTCTTTTTGCTCGATTCATCCCAAAACGTTGATTCTTTTAAATTATAATGCACCACCTGACTTAACAACATACTTGGATTATTTGGTGATAAATACAAGAATTTAATATCGTCGTGAGGCTGAATTGTAGTATAGTATTTTTGTTTTTTGAAATACATAAAACTGTAAATACTTTTTATTTTGACGGTATTTTTATTGAATTTAAATATGCCTTTCAGATTATCAATAAGTGAGTCTGAATCCTTTTTTTTAGTGTCGAAATCATGAAGCTTCAACTCTTTTTTTACGATTTTCTTTTTAATTTGTTTTTTGGAAGGGTAATCGTATTCTAAATAAAAATGATCTCTTAGTTTGCAATCCCACGTATAAGTTCCTATTTCCTTTTTTAAATTGGTAGATAGCTTATTTTGAAAATAATCAAGTTCATTAGTCTTGTTTTTTATGAGCACAGATTGTATCCATAACTCAGGTTGTTTGAGTTTAACGTCTTTTAATTCTGTTAAATTAAAATGGTATTTAAAGATTTGTTTTAATTCAAAATCAGAAATTAATTCAATTTGATCTGCAATCTCTTTTGGTATGAAATTAAAAGGCAATCGGCTAATCGCAATTTGAAAATCATAAAGCATTATCGTTTCATTTTGCTTTTCAAAAGCCACAATTCTATTAATTAAAGTGGTTGGATGAATCCAGCAAGGCGCATGTGTTGGCTTTGAAAGTAAATCTAAAGTTGAATTTTTCTGAATAAACGATTTTGACTGTATAAACAACGCATGATGGATTTGATAAATATAATCTGGAATGCTTTGTTGTTCTATTACTTTTAAATTTTCTTTATGGTGTTTAGAGTAAAATTTATCTTCTTTAAGTTTCTGGATTTTAGATTGCTTTTTCTTTTTAAAACTAGCAAGTTCAACCGGAAAACGCTTCATCAAAATTTCTGCAAAATCATTGATGTAATATGCGGCTTCATGTTCTAAATTTCCGATTTGGCTATTCCAATCGTAACTCAATGCTAAATCTAGAGACCGTTTAAAAATAGGTTCTAATTTTGCAACATTAGATTGGTCTAATAGTACATTTAATTTTGGTACATAATTAAGTAGTAAATCAATGTGGTAAACCTCATTATTATCAATGGCCTGACTTACAAAAAAGATGAGTTCATCTAAGGTTTTGTAGCTTTCTATTGCATTGCTCTCATCTAAAACATCTGTTGGTTCTATAATTTCAGGTTCTTCTATCTCTGCTTCATGTTCTGTTTTAGAAATCAAGAAATCTTTCAGTATTTCCTTAGAATTATGAAATAAATTATCAGCATACATACCGATGTCATTTGTTAATTCATCATCCTTTGGTTTACCATATTTTTCAATAAGCTTCGCAGCTCTTACTTGTATTTTTTCATCTACATTTATTAAGCCTTCAGCGGCTTTTTTACAAACTTCATTTTGAGAAGATTTGTGTATTTTTGCAATTTTATCTAAAATCATTAATGTGGATGTGACCACAGATTTTGTTTCAGAATTTAATAGTATCGATGCGTTTTCTATAAAGACAGTATGCTTAAATTTCTTTTGCGAAGCTGCAACTTTAAAATATTTTAAAACGGTATTAACTACTTTGGAATGTGGTGAATTTAATGCTGAGAAAAATGCGTCTTGAAGACTTAAAACTTCGTCAATGCTAGGATTTAATTTTAATAGTAAATCAAAAAACCAACCACTAAGTGTTTTGTTAAAACCTTTAGTTGAGGTGTGAAGTGTTGCAATTAAAACTCTATTTCTATCAAGTTTTTGGGTTTCTGTTAAATTTATAAATGTGTCAATCCAAATATCATTTCCACCTTTGTAATTGTCTAAATGCAAATAATTGTAATAGTTGTTTATTCCAGAGACTTCTTCAAATAAAAGCCAAATGTGCTGCTCTAAAGTGTCTTTGTGTTTTAATAATACTTCTGGCTTATAAATACTTTTGTTGACGTTGTTTTTCCATGAACTTTCTACGATGGCATTAGGTAATCTAGCTAGTATTAAGGCTTGTGATGGTTCAAATAAATCTTTTTGGTATAAGTCCATGAGTTTCTCATAAGTTAAATCCCAAGACATTTCGTCATTTATAAAATCACCAAACCATTTGGGTTTATACCAAGGAATTATATTTTCGAGATAATCGTCACTAACAGAAAGTTTGCTCACCTGAAAAAATGCTTTTTTAGTATCTGTTTTGTTAAAACACACATAGCAAGCTTTGTCTACAATATCCATTTTAGCCTGTGAATGCAAAGGCTTTGATGAATAAGAAACTCCCCATTTTGTCTTTTCATGAATATCATAACGCTCAAAAATTCTTGTTCGCAATGTTTTGAGAAAAGGAACGAGCTCTCGTTTTTGAGTTGGTGTTAAACTTTTTAAAAGAGGAATAATATCCTCTTCTCTTTCTACAATAGCTTCAATTTGTTGGGTTAGCATATTAGTTGTCTTTTGCTTTTTTCTTTACGGCTAAAATATGTTTGCAATCACCACGTTCCCCTTGGTTTTTACTAAACCAAGTACAGGTGCATTTTTGAGTATCACCTTTAATTATAACGTAATGTTGTACGCCAGAACCTTCCACTTTGGCTTCAATGTCGTTATCGTTTTTTAAGGTGATGACGACTTTATTCTCTAATAATAATTTTTCTGCTCCTTTCAGTCTTGGATTTAAGGCCATAATTCGATCGAGTTTAAACGGTAGGCGTCTGTAAAAAAATCCATTATTTTCAAGGTCAAAGCCCAATAATCCCATAGCAGATAATTTAGTTGCCAGTTTATCTATTTTGGAAACATCAATACCTTCTTCAAGAGACATTAAGGTTGGATTAAAAGTTTGGTTGGTGTAAGAATAATTATCAAAAGCTTTAATTAAATTTTCAGGAAGATCTTCGATTAAAGATTCTAAAGCAGCTCCTTCACCAGAAAAACCGCGCCAAAAATCTCTTGAAATGGAAAAGACAAAATTTAAGTCATTAAAACATAAAATGAAAGTTACGGATTGCATATCCTTTTGAGGATAGATTTTCATTTCATTGATTAAAGGAATTAAAGGTTGTAATAATTTAAGACGATGGATACCACCAATACATACAGCAGTATTAGATTTTAAAGGACTGAATAAATATTTATTACCACGTTTAATTAGAAAATAATCGGTTTTTACTTTGCCTGAAGGAATTGTTTTAAATAATTGTAGTGCTTGAATTCTATTTAAAGTTTGAGCATAATCTGATTCCGAAAAGTAGTGCTGAACTGTTGTTAAGCCTTTTATCCATTTACTTGGTAAAGGGACTTTACGTTCAATAAAACTGTCTCCTTCTTTATGAAAACCAACTTCTTTTTCTCCAACAGAAAGAATGAGATCGTCATTTTTCTTAATTTTTCCTAATTCGGAAATTAATGGAGTATTGAAGTCGACATTGGTGGTGCCATTTTCTATAAACTCACCATCTTGTCCATTTTCTAAAACATCGACTCTGGCATATACACCAGCACAATGTGAAAACCCTTCAAATCTAATTTGATTATTTCCAGCAGTAACAATAGGATCTTTCAATAATGCCAATTGAAAAGGTGAAAGATTAAAACTTGATTGTACTGTATTTGAAAGTGTAATTAAACAGCGTGATAATTCATATGGGTTATTTAATTTTCCCCAGAAAAAACAAGGAGAATTACCTTTTTCGACTTCGTTGAACTTTGAAAGTAATAAATTTTCTTTTCCTTTTGAAGATGTAATACTAGATTGGGAATTGTATTTATAACTTAAAGTTTCTGAAGCCATGTTTTTGTTCTAAATATACTAAAAATACATGGCCTAATAAGTAAAAAAAGCCGAACTAATCGTTCGGCTTTTTTAAATGTAATATCATATATTGTTTAAGCAACGTGCTGTACTAATTTTTCCTTTGATTTCAATGCCGTCGAAAAAATAGGTTTCAAAAAACGTGCTAATTGATCAAATTCTATTAAAAAAGCATCGTGGCCGTGTACGGATTTAATTTCATGAATATGTACGTTGTCTTTCACTCCTTTTAAATCCACATAAGTATTCCAGTTTTCATCCGCTTTAAAAAACAAATCAGAGTTAATAGTAATGATATGAATGTCTCCTTCAATTTTTGAAGCGACTTCTAAAAAATCAGTTCTGTTTCTCGTAATATCAATAGTGCGCAAAATTTGATTCATCAGTTTATAAGCCGCAACCTGAAAACGATTTTCTAGTGCGTTACCATGATAACTCAGCCAAGATTCAATATTGTAAAGGGCATCGTTTTTCTTAGTACGTTCAAATTTTTGTGTTAACGATTCTGGTGTGCGATATAAGGTCATGGCGTGCATTCTAGCATCCACTAGAGGTTGTGACGAGTTATTCAATATCGCATCTTGAATATGGCAATTCGCAATGACCCAATCCGTCGATTTCCAGTCGGTCGCAATAGGAATTAAATGTTGAATTAATTGGGGTTTTAATGCAGCTAATTCCCATGCGATTCCGCCACCAACAGAACCACCTATAACGGCAAATAAATTTTTAATTTCTAATTGCTCTATCGCTAAAGCAAATAGTTTTGCGATATCTCTTGCTGTAAAATCTTTATAGTTTTCTATGATATTTTCTGCATTATCGTCATATCCATTTCCAGGAATATTAAATGCTAGAATAGTATATAAATTAGTGTCGATACATTTATTTGTTCCAATTAAATCATTCCACCAACCGTGCTCACCAATAACATTAGAATTTCCAGTAAGTGCATGATTAACCAAGACAATGGGAGCGTCATGTAACGGTTTACCAAAAGTTTGGTAAGATAGATTTACAGTTGCGTGCTTGTCTGTATCAGAGGTGTAATTAGAAATATTTATGTAACGTAAATTTTCCATTTTAAGAATTAAATATTAAATAGATGCCTTTATAAAAAAGGCATCTATTACTAAACAAAACATGTTAAAGGCTAATTTTGAAGGGTTCTTTTTTGTTTTACAACTGCAAAGGCTTCCTTTAAATCGGCTTTTAAGTCTTCAATATTTTCTATACCTACAGATAAACGAATTAGATCTTTAGTAACACCTGTGGTTTCTTGCGCTTCGTCACTTAATTGTTGATGCGTTGTACTTGCAGGATGTATTATAAGTGATTTTGTGTCTCCAATATTGGCTAATAATGAGAATAGTTTGGTTGTGTCAGCAATGGTTTTTGCGGCTTCGTAACCTCCATCCACTCCAAAAGTGACAACACCACTTTGGCCTTTTGGTAAATACTTTTTAGCGAGTTCCTTGTATTTGCTGCTTTCAAGTCCAGGGTAATTCACCCATTTGACTTCTGGTTGAGATTCTAACCATTTTGCTAATTCAAGGGCGTTTTCACTATGCTTTAAAATACGTAATTCTAAAGTCTCTAAACCTTGAATAATTTGAAAGGCATTAAACGGACTCAAGGCTCCGCCATAATCACGTAAACCCTCAATTCTAATTTTTGCTATAAATGCGGCTGCTCCAATGGCTTCGCTATACACTAACCCATGATAGCCTGCAGATGGTTCTGTGAACTCTGGAAATTTTCCGTTGGTCCAATCAAAAGTACCAGCATCAATAATAATACCTCCAAGTGATGTTCCGTTTCCAGTAATATATTTGGTTAACGAATGAATAACAATGTTAGCGCCATATTCTATTGGGTTTAATAAATAAGGTGTAGCCACTGTATTATCTACAATTAGTGGTACTTTATATGCTTTTGCTTCTTTCGAAATCGCTTCAAGATCTAAAACATCTAATTTCGGATTTCCTAAAGATTCTACAAAAAAGGCTCTTGTGTTTTCTTGTGCTGCTTTTTCAAATTCTTCCGGATTTGAAGCATCAACAAACGTTGTGGTAATACCGTGTCTTGGTAAGGTAACACTCAATAAATTGTATGTGCCTCCATACAAGCTGCTAGATGCAACGATGTGGTCTCCAGCTCTTAAAAGTGTTAAAAGTGTAGTGGAAATTGCTGCAGTACCTGATGCTGTCGCAACCGCTGCAATTCCGCCTTCTAAAGCGGCTAAACGTTGCTCTAAAATGTCGTTTGTTGGATTGTTTAGACGAGTGTAAATAAAGCCAGGAACGGAAAGGTTGAATCGTCCGGCTGCATCATCTGAATCATTAAAGACATATGATGATGTTTGGTAAATAGGAACAGCTCTTGTTCCTGAAGTTTGATTAGTGTCGTGACCTGCGTGCAACGCTTGTGTTGCGAATTTTTGTGTACTCATTTTTCTAAGTTTTTGAGTTAATAAATGATTAAACCAAAAGCCAAATAAGCCTCGTTAGAAGCATACTTAATAGAAAAATATTATAAAGAAAATGCTAATTACAGATGGGTAATTAGTCTTGAGTTATCTATCCAATTTTCCGATTAATGAATCGAATAATTAAGTAGAATTTAGCACCTTCTTAGTAAATCTAAGGGTTGCTAAGGCTTCATAGGGTCATTCCCTCCGCCTTTCTTGATAACATTTCAGTAAGTGTTTGAACTTTGTGAGCACAAATATTGCAACACAAAATCTAGAAATCCTAATAATTTGTCAATTTTGTGAGTTTTTTATGAAATTGATAAATTTAAGAGCTTTTCTTTGCTAAATACTTAGTTTGGATTATTACGCCAACAGGTTTGTTTTCAATTTTACTCTCTAACCAAGAAATAATATCGAGATATAAAAATGCGCGTCGCTCATACGGATGATCTTCAAAAGTCTTTAAAGTTTTGTGTAATTCTTTAAATGCATTTTTAAGATCATGCGGATAAATATCTTGAAGTCCTCTAATGAATTTTATCATTTCTTTTTGGACCTCATGGAGATCATTCATTTTAATTAAAAATTTATAAGTGCTTCGTAAAAGCGTCTCTAAATGATAATCTAAACCAGCTTCATAGTGTGCAACAAGATTTAAAACTCTAGAGAAACAGAGTAAATCTTCACGCATAGAAAGCGTTTTGTTTGAGATGATTTTATCTAAATATTTAATACACTCTTTGTTGTTTCCAGCACCAAAATGTAAACTCGCAAATTTGTAATAAAATATCATTTTGTGATGAGGGTCAATTCTATTACTAAATGGAATTAAGGTTTTTTCAATTTTAGGAATAAGGTGAAGTCCTTCTTCAAAACTACCATCAATAAAGTGTTTGTTTATACTATGAAAATTAGAGTAAAGGAAAACTAAAGAGGCCACATTTTCATCTGTTGGGAAATTGTTTTTTTGAACCGTAGCTTCAAATTCAGAGAATTTCTCTAAGAATTTTGGCTTGTTGCCAATAAAGAATAAGGCTTCTAAAAGATAGTTGTTACCTTTAAGAAAGAAAACAGGATTGAGGTTAATCATGCTTGGGTTTTCGTAAAATAAATTCACCCATTTTGAAGCATATTTATAACAATTCAAAAAATCTTGAAGTAAAAAACTTTGCCATAAATTTGCTTTATATAGCCACAATTTTTCTCTAAATCCTAATTTTTCGATTTTAACTTTTGGTAGACTTTTGTTGAAATAATTAATAACCATATTGGCTTCTTCTTCATTTCTAATGTAGCCTGTTTTTAGAATTGTACTATAAAGTTGAAGTGATAAATTACTTAGTTTACTAGCAATAACATTAAGTGAACTTAATTCTTTGGCTTGTATAGCTAATTCATCGGCACGTGTGCTTATGCTTCGTGTTATGTATTGTGATTCAATTACTTTTTCAAGTTCAACAATTTCAAATGCTGAATTTTTTTCTTCGTTTACAATAGCCAATTCTTTGGCTTTGTCTAAAATTTTTAAGCTTTGTTTGTATAGACCTTTGTGGTATAAAATAGATGCAAAATCGAGTTGCTCTCTAATTTGTAAACGTACATTTTGATGTGATGGATTTAGCTTTAAACTAATTAAAATTTGTTTGTATAAATGTGCTTTTACGTTGGCAAGTTGTTGCTTTTTTACGATGCCACTTTTTAAAATAAAAGCTTCATTATACGTTTTAGCTTTGTCCAAAAGATTGAATAAATTCAAGAATTTAGAATCTGAATTGACACCAAGTCTCCCTACATAAAGTTTAAATTGCCGTTTTTCAGACTTTGTAAGTGACTTTATGAGTGAAAATAAATTATCTTTTTGGTCTTTAGTTATCAATATAAAATGTTGTTACTTGTCTGTAGGTCAGTGTTTTGGTTTTTGATTTTAGTTTTGAACATCGTAAAGTTAATTGAATTGTAAACAGTTTAATCAAATTCAAAATATAAATTCGTAAGACAATACTAAACTATATTTTGATATATGTCAAATAACAATATACAAATCTTTGATACAACACTACGCGATGGAGAGCAAGTTCCAGGCTGTAAACTCAACTCAGAACAAAAAGTTGTTATTGCAGAACAGTTAGATACGCTTGGTGTTGATGTTATAGAAGCAGGGTTTCCCGTCTCGAGTCCAGGTGATTTCAAATCTGTAGAAGCAATATCAAAAATTGTTAAAAACGCTACAGTTTGTGGTTTAACAAGAGCTGTAGAAAACGATATAAAAGTAGCTGCAGAATCTTTAAGGTTTGCTAATAAACCTAGGATTCATACAGGAATAGGAACTTCTGAATCTCATATTTTGCATAAATTTAAATCGAACAGAGATGCTATTATCGAACGTGCTTTTGAAGCTGTAAAATATGCAAAGTCATTTGTTGAAGATGTTGAATTCTATGCTGAAGATGCAGGACGAACAGATAATGAATATTTAGCAAGAGTATGCGAAGCAGCAATTAAAGCTGGTGCAACAGTATTGAATATTCCTGATACAACAGGGTATTGTTTGCCAAGCGAATATGGTGCAAAAATAAAATACTTAAAAGAAAATGTAAAAGGTATTGAAAAGGCTATTCTGTCTTGTCATTGCCATAATGATTTAGGTTTAGCAACAGCTAATTCTATTGAAGGTGTAATTAACGGAGCGCGTCAAATAGAATGTACAATCAACGGTATTGGTGAGCGTGCAGGAAATACGGCTTTGGAAGAAGTGGTGATGGTCTTAAAGCAACATCCATATCTTAATTTAGATACCAATATTAATACGTCTATGCTATATGGTATGAGTCAATTGGTCAGTGATAGTATGGGTATTTATACACAACCAAACAAAGCAATTGTTGGTGCAAATGCTTTTGCGCACAGTTCAGGAATTCACCAAGATGGTGTGATAAAAAATAGAGCAACTTATGAAATTATTGATCCTAAGGATGTTGGTGTCACTGAGTCGGCTATTGTGTTAACAGCAAGAAGTGGAAGAGCAGCCTTGGCTTATAGAGCAAAAAATGTAGGTTATGAACTTACCAAATTACAGTTAGATGATGTATATGCTAATTTTTTGAGTTTTGCAGATAGAAAAAAGGAAATCAATGATAATGATATTCATCAAATTATAGAAACGAGTAATGTGTATCAACAAATAATTTCAGCATAAAATAGATGGGTAAAACATTATTTGACAAAGTTTGGGATTCGCATGTGGTCAGTACTATAGAAAATGGACCGCAAATATTATATATAGATAAACATTTAATACATGAAGTAACAAGTCCACAGGCTTTTAATGAATTAGAAGATCGTGGAATTCCTGTTTTTAGACCCAATCAAATTGTGGCCACTGCAGATCATAATACTCCAACATTACATCAAGATCAACCCATAAAAGATGAGTTGTCTAGAAAGCAATTGGAGCAATTATCTGAAAATTGTAAAAAGAATAGTATAACATTATACGAATTAGGACATAAATATAACGGTATTGTGCATGTAATGGCTCCAGAGTTAGGGGTGACACAACCAGGGATTACCATGGTCTGTGGTGATAGTCATACGTCTACACATGGTGCATTCGGAGCCATTGCATTTGGTATCGGAACCAGTCAGGTGGCTCAAGTATTTGCAAGCCAATGCTTGTTGCTTACAAAACCAAAAAGCTTAAGAGTTACAGTTAATGGTAAGTTGAGAAATGGTGTTTTACCCAAAGATGTGATTCTGTATATTATTTCAAAATTAGGAACCAATTCTGGTACAGGCTATTTCTGTGAGTATGCTGGTAATGTGTTTGAAGACATGAGTATGGAAGGTCGTATGACGGTCTGTAACATGAGTATAGAAATGGGAGCAAGAGGAGGAATGATTGCTCCGGATGAAACGACTTTTGAATACGTAAAAGGTAGAGAATTTGCACCAAAAGGGGAGGAATTTGATAAGAAAGTGGCCTATTGGAAAACATTGCCAACAGACAGCGATGCAAAATTTGATAAAGAATACAGCTTCGATGCAGAAGATATTGAGCCAATGATTACCTATGGAACGAATCCGGGAATGGGAATTAAAATTTCGGAGACGATTCCTGTAGATGAAAATCCATCGTTTAAAAAATCTTTAGCTTATATGAATTTTGAAGTTGGAGAAAGCTTGATTAATAAACCTATCAATTTTGTGTTTATAGGAAGTTGTACCAATTCTAGAATTGAAGATTTTAGAGTCGCAGCCAACTATATAAAAGGCAAGAAAAAAGCAGCTAATGTTACGGCTTGGTTAGTACCAGGAAGTAAGCAAGTAGAAACTCAAATAATTGAAGAAGGTTTAAAATCTATTTTCGATGAAGCCGGATTTGAATTGCGTCAACCTGGTTGTTCAGCGTGTTTAGCAATGAATGATGATAAAATTCCTCAAGGAGAATATTGTGTCTCAACCTCTAATAGAAACTTCGAAGGTCGCCAAGGGCAAGGTTCAAGAACGATTTTAGCAAGTCCTTTAGTCGCTGCAGCAACAGCTGTAGAAGGTAAAATTATTGATATTTCAAAGCAATTGAATTGATATTATCCTGCAATGTTTCAAAAACTTTGTAGGTAATTAAAATGAATTAAAAGAAGATACCCACTTTTGTGGGCATTACTATGGAAAAGTTTACAACATTACAATCGAGAGCCATTCCATTACATATTGAGAATGTAGATACCGATCAAATTATACCTGCTCGTTTTTTAAAAGCAACGGATAGAAAAGGATTTGGTGACAATGTATTTAGAGATTGGAGATATCACAAAGACGGAACAATTAATACGGATTTTGTATTAAATGATTCAAAATACTCAGGAAGTATTTTAGTTGCTGGAGATAATTTTGGCTGCGGATCGAGCAGAGAACATGCAGCTTGGGCCATAACAGATTTTGGATTTAAAGTTGTGGTGTCTAGTTTTTTTGCTGATATATTTAAAGGAAACGCCTTAAATAATGGTTTGTTACCAGTACAGGTTTCGCTAGCCTTTTTGAGTGACTTAATGCAGCGAGTTGTGTCCAATCCAGAGACAGAATTAGTGGTTGATCTCGAAAAACAGATCATTTCAGTAAAAGATTCAGAATTATCGGAAAATTTTGAAATCGATGCCTACAAAAAAACATGTATGATCAATGGTTATGATGATATTGATTATTTGATAAATAATAAAGAACAAATTGAAGCTTTTGAAGCTCAAAAAATATACTAATAATTAAAAGTAAGATTTTCGTTAATTCGGGAATTAATTTTTCTTCGATGAAATTAAATATAGCAATTTTACCAGGTGATGGTATTGGTCCAGAAGTAACGAATCAAGCTGTGAAAGCTTTGAAGGCGATTGCTTCAGAATTTAATCACAATTTTAAATTTACAACAGCAGATGTTGGTGCTGTTGCCATTGATAAGCATAATGATGCTTTGCCAGATGAAACATTACAACTTTGTAAAAAAAGTGATGCCATTTTATTTGGAGCTATTGGTGATCCTAAATATGATAACGATCCTTCTGCAAAAGTACGACCAGAGCAAGGTTTACTTAAATTGCGTAAAGAGTTGGGATTGTATGCTAATATTAGGCCTGTAAAAGCCTATAAAACATTATTAGATAAATCGCCATTAAAGAAACATATCATCCAGGGGACAGATATTTCTATTTATAGAGAATTGACTGGTGGTATTTATTTTGGTGAAAAACAGACGTCAGAAGATGGTGATTATGCATCAGATTTATGTAGCTATTCTCGAGAAGAGATAGAGCGTATTGCACATTTAGCATTTGTTGCTGCTGAGCATAGAAATCATAAAGTGACTTTAGTAGATAAGGCTAATGTTTTAGAAACCTCTCGACTTTGGAGACGTGTAGTTAAAGAAGTTGCAGAGCAATATCCAGATGTTACACTCGACTTTTTATTTGTAGATAATGCAGCAATGCAAATGATTTTAAATCCAAAACAGTTCGATGTGATTTTAACAGAGAATATGTTTGGTGATATTATAAGTGATGAAGCTAGTGTTATTGGAGGTTCTATTGGATTGTTAGCCTCAGCTTCAGTGGGTGATAAATATGCGATGTTTGAACCTATTCATGGTTCCTATCCTCAAGCTGCTGATAAAGGTATTGCAAATCCGATTGCGTCAATTTTATCTGCTGCTATGTTGTTGAGTCATTTTGAGTTACATAATGAAGCAGAATTAATTAGGTTAGCTGTAGAAAAATCATTAAAATTAAACATTACAACGCCAGATATAAATTCGGTGGTAAATACAGTAACAACCTCTAATGTTGGTGACTTTGTTGAAGATTTTATCTATAATCCAAAAGATACAAACCTCAACTTTAAGAATATCCATTTAGGGCAATCAACAATAATATAATTAAAAAAATAATGCCCACACAACCAAAATTAACACGCTTCAATCAAAATGTATTGTCAAAATATCAGATATACAATAGTATATTTATGACTTTGCCTTTTGACGCTGTTACAAAAACAGGAGCACTCTTACCGTTATTTCACGAGACATGTCAAAAAGGATTTGCAAATCAAGATAACCCTACGGCTATTGTTGATTCGTTCTTTAAAAAATATCAAGCCAGACGCTCTTCTGAAAGTCAGGTGAATTTGTTATTTCGATTTATTCAATATATAGAAAGGCAAGTAGTATTGTTTGATGCCATTGAAGATGCTGCATTTCCTGTGGTTAATAATATGGATGGTATTGGAACTTTAAGGAGTTTAAAAGAAACTGTTACTGCAGAGGGCAAACTAGATACGCTTAAGCAATATTTAGAAGAATTTAAAGTAAGAATTGTATTAACAGCGCATCCAACACAATTTTATCCAGGTTCGGTATTAGGTATAATAACTGATTTAACTGAGGCTATTCGTGAGAACGATTTATTAAGAATTAATGATTTATTAGCACAGCTAGGAAAAACACCATTTTTTAAGCACGAAAAACCATCACCTTTTGATGAAGCAGTGAGTTTAATCTGGTATTTAGAAAATGTATTCTATAAATCTTTTGGAGGTATATATGATTATATTCAACAGAATATATTCGATGGTGAACAAATAGAAAACAATATTATTAATATAGGTTTTTGGCCAGGAGGTGACAGAGATGGAAACCCTTTTGTAACGCCAGAAATTACGTTGAAGGTTGCTGGTAGATTACGACTTTCAATTATTAAGAATTATTATAGAAACGTAAGGCAATTAAAAAGAAAGTTAACGTTTCAAGGAGTCGAAGATCGTATGGGTAATTTGGAGCGTGAACTCTATAGTATCATAACAAATGAAGCTTCTGATTTAACGTTGGAGACTTTTGTTTCGGAACTAAAAGTGGTGAAGCAAATTATTATCGACAAGCATCAATCTTTGTATGCCGATGAGTTGAATAGTTTGATTAACAAAACACATTTATTCGGATTTCATTTTGCGAATTTAGATATCAGGCAAGACAGCCGTAAGCATGAGCAGTTTTTTAATGATATGGTGAATGCGTTACTTGAGAGTGGTAGCGATATATTTCCAAAAAATTATCATGACTTACCAGAAAGTGAACAAATTAAAATTTTATCTAAAGTTGAAGGGTCTGTAGATTTATCTCTAATAAAAGATGAAGAAACTTTAATGGCTTTAGAGACAATTAAGGCGATAAAAACCATTCAAGAAACAAATGGAGAGCAAGCTGCAAACCGTTATATAATTAGTAATAACCAATCGACTTTGCATGTAATGCAATTGTTTGCGATGTTAAAATTAGTGGCGTTTCAAGATGATTTAACTGTAGATATTGGACCATTATTTGAAACTATTACCGATTTGGAAAATGCTCCAAAAGTGATGCAGGACTTATATACGAATCCTGATTATGCGAAACATTTAAAAGCAAGAGGAAACAGGCAAACTATTATGCTTGGTTTTAGTGATGGTACTAAGGATGGTGGTTATTTAATGGCAAATTGGGCGATTTATCAAGCTAAGGAAAATTTAACTAGAGTATCTAGAGAGCATGGAATAAAAGTGATTTTCTTTGATGGACGTGGTGGGCCACCTGCGCGTGGTGGTGGAAAAACGCATAATTTTTATGCGTCTTTAGGGCCAACAATTGAAGATGAAGAGGTGCAATTGACTATACAGGGTCAGACCATAAGTTCTAATTTTGGAACTTTAGAATCTGCGCAATATAATTTAGAAC
Organism: Winogradskyella eximia; assembly: GCF_003386165.1. Classification (GTDB taxonomy): domain Bacteria; phylum Bacteroidota; class Bacteroidia; order Flavobacteriales; family Flavobacteriaceae; genus Winogradskyella; species Winogradskyella eximia. Next base: position 750,955 of record NZ_QRDV01000001.1, read on the forward strand.
AGTTGATTAGTTCTGGTATTGGTAACAGTTTAAGTGATGCCGATTTAAGTATGCAGCCAGAGAACAGGGAGGTTATGACTGACCTGGCAAATCGCAGTTATGAGGCGTATGCAAATTTCAAAGCGCATCCTAAGTTTATCTCATATTTAGAGCATATGAGTACGCTTAAATATTATGCGAAAACAAATATTGGTAGTCGTCCATCTAAAAGAGGTAAATCGGAAGGTTTGGTTTTTGAAGATCTAAGAGCGATTCCATTTGTTGGGTCTTGGAGTCAATTGAAGCAAAATGTACCAGGCTTTTTTGGAGTAGGTACAGCATTGAAACATTATGAAGATATTGGTGAGTTTGATAAAGCACAGCATTTGTTTAAAACTTCAGCTTTCTTTAAAACATTAATAGAGAATAGTATGATGTCTTTGTCTAAGTCTTTTTTCGACTTAACGAGATATATGGCAGAGGATGCAGAGTATGGAGAGTTCTGGAATGTTATTTATCAAGAATATGAAACTTCAAAACGTTTAATTTTAAAACTTACGGGTTATAAAGAATTGATGCAAGAAGAACCTTCTGGAAAAGCTTCGATTGCCGTAAGAGAATCTATTGTATTGCCATTGTTAACGATTCAGCAATATGCTTTAAAGAAAATTCAAGAGCTAGAAAAGGCCGAGGTACGAGATGAAGAGCAGATTAAAATCTTTGAGAAAATGGTGACTCGTTCTTTGTTTGGTAATATTAATGCTAGTCGTAATTCGGCATAAATTATCTATATATTAAAAAATAAAAGCGTGTTAAATTTTTAGATTTAGCACGCTTTTATTTTTTTAAATAATTAAAAACCCCTTAAGCTCTGTGCTTAAAGGGTTTTTCCTAACAAATTAATTATCTAAACAATTAATTAATCTTAAATATTATTAGTGTTCATTCAGTCTAAAATCTGGATATGCATCCATACCGTGTTCGTGAGCGTCTAATCCTTCTAGTTCTTCTCTTTCGGAAACTCTAATGCCAACCGTTTTCTTCATTATAAAAATAATTAAGAATGAAGAGACAATACAAATCGCGGCATAAGAAACAATACCTATAAGTTGACTTACAAATTGTGCTCCTCCTGCCAGATTTCCAAAGATGCCAATAGCAAGTGTTCCCCAAATACCGCAAACTAAATGTACAGCAATGGCTCCAACAGGATCATCTAATTTTAATTTGTCAACTAGTGATATTGCCAATACAATAATTGTACCTGCGACAGCTCCAATAATTATGGCGTCTGTAGGGCTCATTTGGTCTGCGCCAGCAGTAATACCAACAAGACCGCCTAAGATACCATTAAGAAACATTGTTAAATCTAAATTCTTATAGCGTAAGGTAGATACTAGGGCAGCAACTACACCACCAGATGCAGCGGCTAAACAAGTGGTTACTAGTGTTAGTGATGTTAATGCTGGATCTGCGGATAAAACAGAACCGCCATTAAAACCAAACCAGCCTAACCAAAGTATAATAACACCAGCAGTTGCAAGTGGGATATTGTGTCCAGGTATTGCTTGTGGCTTTCCGTCTTTAAATTTGCCGATTCTAGGTCCTAAAAGACAAACGGCTACAACTGCGGCCCAGCCACCTACGGAGTGTACTAGTGTAGAACCTGCAAAGTCATAAAATGGTGTTTCTAATGTTTGTAAAAATCCACCTCCCCATTTCCAAGAACCTGCAATTGGGTAAATTAGGCCAACATAGATGATTGTAAAAATCATAAATGGTCCAATCTTCATACGTTCTGCTACGGCTCCAGATACTATGGTTGCGGCTGTTGCGGCAAACATGCCTTGGAATAGGAAATCTGTCCAATAGGTATAGCCTTCGTTGTAAGCTAAATCTAAAGTTCCTGCGTCAGTAAGTGGAGAGTCTAGTCCAAATCCTGCAAATCCGAATATTCCTAAATCACCAGATTCAAAACCAGGATACATTAAATTAAAGCCTACTAGGCAATAGAGTAGTAAGCCTATTGTGATAATAAACATATTTTTAAATAGTATGTTTATGGTGTTCTTTTGACGTGTCAATCCAATTTCTAAAAATGCAAAGCCTAAGTGCATAAAGAAAACAAGTGCTGTACAGATCATCATCCATACATTATTTATAGTAAGTAATTCCATGTTTTTTATTTTAAAGTGTTTCCTCCTTTTTCGCCTGTTCTTATTCTGTATACTTCATCTATTTGGGAGACAAATATTTTGCCATCTCCAACATCTCCTGTAGATGCGGATTCTAGTATGGCTTTGATTGTGATAGCTTCAAAGTCGTCATTAACAACGATTGATAAGTAGCGTCTCTGAATATCGCTTGTGCTATATGAAACGCCTCTATAAACATGGCCTTCCTTTTCATTTCCAAGTCCAGTAACATCCCAGTAAGAGAAGAAATTAACGCCTACTTCATGTAATGCGTTTTTTACTGTAGAAAATTTTGATTTTCTAATGATAGCTTCAATCTTTTTCATTGTGTTATTTATTAGTTAGAATATTAATATGTTGCATTATATATTTAATTGTGATAATGTGAAAACATGCTAATTTCCGTTAAATCTATAGAATATTAACTTATGCCCTATAATAAAATGGGGTTTATGTGTAATTTTTGTGAATTTGTAAATTTTTACCCTATAAAATTTAGGTATAAATTGTAATTGAATAATTTTAGTGAAGTGCTTCTAAAAGTAAAACCCCTTGAAGCCATAGTTTCAAGGGGTTTATTTTAATAACTAGATTGTGTTATTGATTTGGTGTTTGGGTGGTATAAAATGTGTTGTTATCCTCTGTCTCGTTTTCCAGGGTAGGCAATTTCTCCATGTTCTGAGAGGTCAAGACCAACTTCTTCTTCTTCTCTTGTTACTCGGAGACCCATAGTGGACTTTAAGATTTTAAGTATAATGAACGATAATACAATAGACCATGTGGCGTAAGCTATAACTCCTATGGCTTGAGTGCCTAATTGTCCAAGTCCACCTCCATTAAATAAACCTATACCAGTTTCGCCGTCTATTCCCCAGAGGCCAATTACTAATGTTCCCCATGCTCCAGCAACGCCATGTACAGATGCGGCTCCAATTGCGTCATCAATTTTTAATTTCTTTTCAATAATTTCTATTGAAAATACAACAATGATACCTCCAATAAGTCCTGCGAATACTGCGCCTACAGCTGACATGTTTCCGCAACCAGCAGTGATGCTTACTAAGCCTGCAAGAGCGCCATTTAAAGTTTGTGGTAGATTTGGTTTACCGTACCATATCCAAGTTGTAATTAGTGCTCCTAGTCCACCAGCTGCTGCAGCTAAATTTGTGATTAAAACAACGTTTGAAGCTGCTATGGCGTCTGCGCCTCCCCAAGCTAATTGAGATCCTCCGTTAAAGCCAAACCAGCCTAGCCAAAGGATAAATACACCTAGAGTTGCTAATATTTGATTGTGGCCAGGAATTGCATGTACTTTTCCGTCAACATATTTGCCTATTCTTGGGCCAACCATGTATGCTGCGACTAATGCTGCCCATCCACCAACTGAGTGAACAATTGATGATCCTGCAAAGTCAATAAAACCTAGGTTGGTTAGCCAACCTGATCCTTGCCATTGCCATCCGCCTGCGATTGGGTAGATTAAAGCGGTCATTACGATAGAAAATATAATATAAGTTGAGTATTTTGTACGTCCTGCAATAGCTCCAGAGACTATGGTTGCTGCGGTTGCTGCAAACATGGTTTGGAATAATAGATCGGCTCCTTCTCCTTGCATTAATCCGCTCCAGAAAAACCATCCGTTAGAAGTATCTCCATACATTAAAGAATAACCTACAAGCCAGTATGTTAGTGATCCAACACAAATGTCTAGTAAATTCTTCATTGCAATATTGGCCGCGTTTTTAGAGCGTGTCATTCCTGTTTCAACAAGGGTGAAGCCGGCTTGCATAAAGAAAACTAGGATGGCTGAAATTAGCATCCAAAGCATTCCCATGTCACCATTAATGGCGGCAACAGCAGCTTCGATTTCTGTAGGTTCGGCAGTGCCTTGCACTGCTATAAGGTTTGGGATGAATGTTAAAATATTATTTATCATAATAAAGGGTGTTAGTTAGTGGCTTTGGTTAGAACGTGTAGATTGCGGCTAAGGTAAATGCAGCTAAGCTACTTGCGTCTTCTCCGTCCGCATCAAAATATCTGTCATCCCAATTGCTCCATGAGTCTAATCTGATTTCTGGCTTTATGATTAGGTTGCTTTCTACTGTGTAGCTACCTGTTAAAGTTGCTCCAAATACGCTTGGTAGGTCTTCGCCTTCTTCAGCATGGTAGCCAAATAGTTCTCCTCTTAAGCCAAGTGCGAAATCATCAGATAATGTGTATTGTGGGTATAAGGCAGCTCCGTAGAATCCGTTTTTGAAATCATCGCTTATCACCTCTCCATCATCATCAAAAACATAAGATGTAGTTTGGTATGCGGCATTTATTCCTAAGAAAAATGCTTCAGATATTTCAAAGCCACCAGTGTAGTCAACTTCAAAACCTAGGCCACTGTTAGCGCCACTGTCGTAGTATAAATTTAGGAATTGTCCTTTGTAACCTAATTGAGCTCCAAAAGAGTATTCTCCGGTTGTAGAGGTGTTGTTTGTGTCCCAAGGATTCATAACGGCTAGCATTAAACTAAAATCATCAGATAAAGCAAAATCTGCCTTTAAGCCCATGTGAGAGAAAGGTCCATTAGAAAATAAATAGGACGTACTGTAGTTGAAGTTTGCTGCAGGAGCAATTACTTCGTACCCTAAAAACGTATTAAAACGTCCAAATGTCAAAGTAGTAGATTCTGAAACATTCCAATATGCGTATGCTTGATTTACGATACCATCAACAATGTCGTTGCTAAAAGTTGCGCCAGCACCTCTTGGTCCAACAACCAAATCAAGAACTGCACCTACTTTACCGCTTTCGTAGCTTGCGATTACGTTACCCATGCCTAAAGCAAATCCGGTTTGGTCTGCAAAAGCAGTTCCAAAGGATTGTCCGGAATCATCAGATGCTGTTAAGTAGGTTTGGTAATATGCATCAACACTTCCGCTTATTGTAAAAGACTTTTCTTTTTTAGCCTCTTCTGTTTCTTGTGCTGTTAAAACTATTGAGATTAATAGTAGCGTTAGAGTAAAAATGTTCTTCATAATATTCATATTTAAAAATAGTTGGTTCGACTCAAAACTATATAATATTCATTTACACCCTATAAAAAAACAGGTTTAAAATGTTATTTTTATGAATTTGAGATATTATACCCCTAAAATTTTAGGGTTAAAATTTATTTTGGTGATTTTTTTGTTATATCGATAATTTGATTTTTAATAAAATGAAATAAAAATGTTATAATTATGAATTATTTATACCTTTTAAATGTTTTTGAAATCGTTTTCGCAATAAACATGGTTTTTTGTTGAATAATTTTTATTAGCTAATTAGTAGTATATTCTAATATTATTGCAATATTTTCAATAAGAATGCTCATTATTAGTGATATGGGAAAAGTGTTTCTACTTTTTTTTTAATCGAATTATAGCTTCTATATTAGAGATGTAATAAGGTGTAAAAACCTTTAAAATTTTTCTGAATTATGTTTAAGAAGCAAGGACTTTATTTACCAGAATTTGAACACGAAAATTGTGGTGCTGGATTCATCTGTAATCTAAAGGGAGAGAAGACAAATCAAATTATACATGACGCCTTAGAAATACTGGTAAAACTAGAGCATCGAGGAGGTGTAAGTGCTGATGGAAAAACAGGTGATGGAGCAGGCCTTTTAATAGATATTCCACATGCTTATTTTAAGCGTGTTTGTGGGTTTAAAGTGCCAGTAAAAGGTAAGTATGCCGTAGGTATGGTTTTCTTGCCAAAAAACAGAAATCAATATAAGTTTTGCAAGGATACTTTTGAGAAAGAAATTATAGCTCAAGGACTCTCTGTAATTGGATGGAGAGAAGTGCCTGTAGATTCTACACAATTAGGTGAAATCGCCTTAGCTTCAGAACCTAATATAGAACAACTTTTTGTTGGGAAATCTAATGAAGTTTCTGAGGCAGATTTTAAAGCAAAACTCTATGCAGCACGTAAGATAACAGAGCATACCGTTAGAAAATCTAAGATGTCGCAAAGCTCTTATTTTTATGTGTCTAGTTTATCAATGAATACACTTATATATAAAGGTATTATTATGCCAGAAGATATAGGTCCTTATTACAAAGATTTACAAGAAGACGATTTAGTAACACGTTTGGCTTTAGTGCATCAACGTTTTTCCACGAATACCATGCCTACTTGGGAGTTAGCGCAACCATTTAGATTTATGTGTCAGAATGGAGAAATAAATACCCTTCGAGGAAATATTAGTAGAATGCGTGTACGTGAGGAAATCATGAAAAGTGACGTTTTCGGTCCGCAAATAGAAAAATTATTTCCAATTATTTTACCAGGAAAATCAGATTCAGCTTCTATGGATATGGTGGTGGAATTGTTAACACACACAGGTCGTTCATTACCAGAAGTCATGATGATGATGATTCCCGAAGCTTGGGAAAAACACAAAACCATGTCGCCAGAGCGTAAAGCATTTTACGATTACAATGCTTGTATTATGGAACCTTGGGATGGACCAGCTTCTGTACCATTTACAGATGGAAATTATATAGGTGCATTATTAGATAGAAACGGTTTAAGGCCGTCGCGATATACAGTGACTAAAAGTGGTAAATTGATTATGTCTTCAGAAATTGGTGTTGTAGATATTGCACCAGAAGATGTTGAAAGTCACGGTCGTTTAGAGCCTGGTAAAATGTTTTTAGTAGACATGAACCAAGGTCGAATTATTAATGACGAAGAAATAAAAAGTAAAATTGTTAGAGAAAGACCATATCAAGAATGGTTAGATAAGACGAGGTTACACTTAAAAGATATTCCTTACACAGGTGAAACGTGTCCGATTGAAACTCTAGATATAAAAACAAGACAACGTTTATTTAATTATACGTTTGAGGATATTCAAGAAGTCATTACACCAATGGCACAGAAAGCTAAAGAAGCTTTAGGGTCTATGGGAATTGATACGCCTTTAGCAGTTTTATCTAATAAACCGCAATTAATTTCAAACTACTTTAAGCAATTATTTGCTCAGGTTACAAATCCGCCTTTAGACGGAATTAGAGAAGAGATTGTTACAGATATTAGTTTGTCTTTAGGAAAGGATAGAAACATTTTTAGTATTACCGAAAGGCAATGTAGAAAATTGAAAATTCAGAATCCAGTAATTTCAAATGACGATTTAGCTAAAATTAGAAATATTCAAGTTGAAGGATTTAAAGCTGAAACCATTGAGATGTTATATCAAAAAGATAAAGGTCTTAATGGTTTAGAGGATGCTTTAGATAGCATAATAGTTCAAATTGAAAAAGCTTTAGTTAGAAAAACAAACATTATAATCTTATCAGATAGAGGTGTTAGTAAAGAAATGGCGCCAATCCCACCATTATTAGCTTGTTCTTATGTAAGCCATCAGATGAATCGTTTACGTAAGCGTTCATATTTCGATATTATTATTGAATCTGCAGAGCCACGTGAGCCACATCATTTTGCAACATTATTTGGTTATGGAGCAAGTGCTGTAAATCCTTATATGGTAAATGAAATCATTAGAGCGCAAGTTAAAGAAGGCTTCATTACTGATATGGATGAGCAAAAGGCGGTTGATAATTTCAATAAAGCTATCGGAAAAGGAATACTGAAAGTAATGAATAAAATAGGAATCTCAACCTTACGTTCTTACAGAGGTTCTCAGATTTTTGAAATCGTAGGGTTTAATTCTCAATTTGTTGAAAAATACTTTCCTTATACAGCTTCAAGAATCGAAGGCATAGGATTATATGAAATTGAAAAAGAAATAGAAAAGCGCTATAAATTTGCCTATCCAAATACCGAAGTTGATAAGCGTTTAGGATTAAATATAGGTGGAGATTATAGATGGAGACGTAATGGAGAAAAGCATTTGTTTAATCCAACAACAGTTGCAAAATTACAACAAGCTGTGAGATTGAGTGACCAAGCGAGTTACGATGTGTATGCAAAAGCCATTAATGAACAGTCAGAAAATTTAATGACCATTCGTGGGTTGTTTGAATTTAATAATATTGACCCAATTCCTATTGAAGAAGTCGAACCTTGGACAGATATCGTAAAACGATTTAAAACAGGTGCGATGTCATACGGTTCAATTTCGCGTGAAGCGCACGAAAATTTAGCCATCGCTATGAATAGAATTGGAGGAAAATCTAATTCAGGTGAAGGAGGAGAAGATAGAAGACGTTTTCAACCAGATGTCAATGGAGATAGTAGAAATTCTGCGATAAAGCAAGTTGCTTCTGGTCGTTTTGGAGTAACATCTCACTATTTAACTAACGCTAAAGAGATTCAAATAAAAATGGCTCAAGGTGCAAAACCTGGAGAGGGTGGTCAGTTACCTGGTGAAAAAGTATTACCATGGATTGCTGCAGCTCGAAATTCTACACCATTTGTAGGTTTAATTTCACCACCACCACATCACGATATTTATTCAATTGAAGATTTAGCACAATTAATTTACGATTTAAAAAATGCAAATCGTGAGGCTAGAATTAATGTAAAATTAGTGTCAGAAGTTGGAGTAGGTACCATTGCTGCAGGTGTAGCGAAAGCAAAAGCAGATGTGGTGCTTATTTCAGGGTACGATGGAGGAACAGGAGCATCACCGTTAACATCTTTAAAACATGCAGGCTTGCCTTGGGAATTAGGTTTAGCAGAAGCACAACAAACCTTAGTACTTAATAATTTAAGAAGTCGAATCGTAGTTGAATGTGATGGTCAATTAAAAACAGGTCGTGATGTCGCTATTGCAGCATTATTAGGTGCAGAAGAATTCGGATTTGCAACAGCACCTTTAGTCGCTTCAGGTTGTATTATGATGCGTAAATGTCATTTAAATACCTGTCCTGTTGGTATCGCAACCCAAGATAAAGAGTTGCGTAAAAACTTTAAAGGGACACCGGAGCATGTTATTAATTTCTTCTACTATATCGCAGAGGAATTAAGAAGTATCATGGCTGAACTAGGCTTTAGGTCTATGGCAGAAATGATTGGTCAAACACATAAAATTAATGCAAATAAAGCCATCAAGCATTATAAAGCTAAGGGCTTAGATTTATCTTCTATTTTATACCGACCAGAAGCTTATAGTAAGATGACGGTTAAGAATACTGAGAAGCAAGAACATAATTTAGATAATGTTTTAGATTTCAAAATTCTAAAAGATTCGCATCGCGCTTTATATCGAAAAGAGCAGATGTCGTTAGCTTATCCAATAAAGAATACAAATAGAACGGTTGGTGCGATTGTAAGTAATGAAATTTCAAAAATCTATGGACATTTAGGATTACCTGAAGATACCTTAAATATAAATTTTGAAGGTTCTGCAGGACAAAGTTTTGGAGCGTTTGGAGCACATGGATTGACTTTTAAACTTGAAGGAAATACAAATGATTATTTAGGGAAAGGATTATCTGGAGCTAAGTTAATTGTTAAGAAACCAACTAAAGCAGATTTCAAGGCAGAAGACAATATCATTATTGGTAATGTTTGCTTATTTGGTGCGGTCGAAGGACAAGCGTATATCAATGGAATAGCAGGAGAACGTTTCGCAGTTAGAAACTCGGGTGCAACAGCAGTTGTAGAAGGTGTAGGTGACCATTGTTGTGAATATATGACAGGAGGAAAAGTGGTTGTTCTTGGTAAAACAGGACGAAATTTTGCTGCAGGTATGAGTGGAGGAATAGCATATGTATATGACCCAGAGAACAAATTTGTTAATGGATTATGTAATACCGAAACCATAGAATTTGAAAAGATTTTGAAGAAAGATGCTAACGATTTAAAAGCGGTAATTGAGAAGCATGTAAAATATACAGATAGTCAATTAGGTAAATCTCTTTTGGAAAATTGGGAAGTTAGCTTGAAGAATTTTGTACGTGTAATGCCAACGGAATACAAACGTGCTTTAAAACGTTTAGAGACAGAAGAACAAATGGTTGAAGAATTAGAAACAGTATAGGACAATGGGAAAAGTAACAGGTTTTAAAGAATTCGAAAGAAAAGATGAGTCATACAAGCCAGTAAAGGATCGTGTAAAGCATTATAATGAATTTACTGTGCCTTTAAAGGATAAAGACATGACCGAACAAGGGTCGCGTTGTATGGATTGCGGCATTCCATTTTGTCATAGTGGTTGTCCGCTTGGGAATCTAATTCCAGATTTTAATCATATGGTACACCAAGGCGAATGGCAAAAAGCCTCTTGGATATTACACTCAACAAATAACTTCCCAGAGTTTACAGGTCGTTTGTGTCCTGCACCTTGCGAGCAAGCATGTGTTTTGGGTATTATTGAAGATCCAGTTTCTATAGAAAATATCGAAAAAAATATTGTTGAACGTGCCTTTAAAGAGGGGTGGATTAAACCGCAGCCACCTAAAACGAGAACAGGAAAAACAATTGCAATTGTTGGTTCTGGTCCGGCAGGTTTAGCTGCTGCGCAACAATTAAACAGAGCTGGTCATACAGTGACGGTTTTTGAACGTGATGATGCTATTGGTGGATTATTACGCTACGGAATTCCAAATTTTAAAATGGAAAAAGGCATTATAGATCGTCGTTTAGCCATTTTGGAAGCTGAAGGTATTGTGTTTAAAACCAATGTTAATGTTGGTGTAAATTATGATGTTGAAGATTTAAAAAAGTTTGATGCTGTCGTACTTTGTGGTGGTGCAACTGAAAGAAGAAGTTTGCCAACACCAGGTATCGATGCTGATGGAGTAGTACAAGCGATGGACTTCCTAACGCAACAAACTAAAGTTGTTTTCGGTCAGAAAGTAAAAGATCAAGTTTTAGCAACTGGGAAGAATGTTATAGTAATTGGAGGTGGAGATACAGGATCAGATTGTATAGGTACATCGAATCGTCAAGGTGCAAAATCGGTAGTTAATTTTGAAATTATGCCAAAACCACCAGGACATCGTTCACCAGCAACACCTTGGCCATATTGGCCGTTGCAATTAAAAACGTCAACATCTCATAAAGAAGGTGTGGAGCGTAATTGGTTAATCAACACTAAAGAGTTTGTAACAAATGCTAAAGGTAAATTAACAGCTTTAAAAACGGTAAATGTAGAGTGGGAAATGGTGCCAGGAGAACGTCCTAAACTGATTGAAGTTGCAGGTACAGAAAAAACATGGAAATGTGATCTAGCATTATTAGCTCTTGGTTTTACAGGTCCAGAATCTACTATTGCAGATAAACTAGGTTTAGAAAGAGATGTGCGTTCTAATTACAAAGCAACCTACGGAAAATACCAAACCAATATTCCAAATGTATTCACAGCAGGAGATATGCGAAGAGGACAATCATTAATTGTTTGGGCAATTTCAGAAGGTAGAGAAGCTGCTCGTCAAGTTGATATCTATTTAATGGGTAAATCAGATTTAGCCACTAAAAATGAAGAAGGTGATTTGGTTGGACTGTAATTAATTAAGTCGACTATTGGAATTTTACTAGTAGGAGTAGCATATTAAAGTATAAAAAAAGCATCTGGAAATAGATGCTTTTTTTATGTTTAGTCATGTATTTATTGTCAAATAAGTGTAGAATAAAAAAGTGTATTACAACTACTTACCGTTGTCTGCTTTCCAACACATCCTCAATATCTTCAAGCGTAAAACCTTTAGCTTTCAGCAAAATTAAATAGTGATACATTAAATCTGCTGCTTCATTTTTAAATAAATCCGCATCATTATCTTTGGCTTCAATAACCAGTTCAACAGCTTCTTCACCTACTTTTTGAGCAACTTTATTTATTCCGCTTTTGTATAATTTGTTGGTGTATGAATTCTCATCGTTAGTATCAATTCGGTCACTGATAGTTTGCTGCAAATCATACAAAAACCCTTTAGCCGTTTCTTCTTTAAAACAAGAGGTGCTTCCTGTATGGCAAGTTGGTCCTTTCGGTTCTGCTTTAATTAAAATGGTATCGTTGTCACAGTCAATTTGAATGTCTTTAACTATTAAGAAATTACCAGATGCTTCCCCTTTGGTCCAAAGTCTGTTTTTGCTTCTGCTAAAAAAAGTGACTTTGTTTTCGGCTTTAGTTTTATTGAAGGCTTCCAAATTCATGTAACCTAACATTAATACTTGTAAGGTGTTGTTATTTTGAATAATGACAGGAACAAGTCCGTTGTCTTTTGAAAAATCTATGTCCATCGTATAGCTATGTTTTCGTTTTTTAAATACTGTTTTAATTCTGGAATTGGAATTTCCCCATAATGAAAAATGCTTGCTGCCAATCCTGCACTTGCTTGCGTGTTTTCAAACAAGGTTTTAAAATGTTTTTTAGTTCCTGCTCCTCCTGAAGCAATTACCGGAATATTAACAGAGGCGCTCACTTTTTCAGTGATATCAAGAGCAAAACCTGCTTTTGTACCATCGTTATTCATAGAAGTAAGTAGTATTTCACCAGCTCCTATAGCTTCAACTTGTTGTACCCAATCTAATGTTTTTAATGGTGTTGCTGTGCGTCCTCCATGAACAAATACGAACCATTCTCCATCTACAAATTTGGTATCAATAGCAACTACAACGCATTGACTTCCAAATTCATTTGCGATTTGAGTAATTAACTCAGGATTCTTAACGGCTGAAGAATTCACACTCACTTTATCTGCGCCAGCTTTTATAATTGCAGAAACATCTTCAATAGAATTGATGCCACCTCCAACGGTAAACGGAATATTAATTTCTTCAGCAATATGAGTCACCAATTCTACTAATGTTTTTCGCTTTTCAATTGTAGCTGTAATATCTAAAAACACCAATTCATCAGCACCTTGAGCCACGTAGCTTTTCGCCAATTCAATTGGGTCGCCAGCATCGATAATATCCACAAAGTTGATACCTTTTACGGTTCTTCCATCTTGAATATCAAGACAAGGTATAATTCGTTTTTTTAGCATAATTTTTGTAATTCTTTTAGTGATATGTTGCCTTCGTAAATGGCTTTTCCTAGAATTACTCCTTCGCAACCTATGGCATTTACCAATTCTAAATCTTGCATAGAAGACACACCTCCGCTTGCAATTAGTTTTACATTCGATTTTGAAATAATTTCGGTGTATAATTCGTTTGAAGTGCCTTGTAACATGCCATCTTTTGCAATATCTGTACAAATAACATATTGAATGCCTTTTGATTCATAATCGTTTATAAAATCAACAACATCTAATTCTGAAGCTTCCAACCAACCATTGGTAGCGATTTTTCGGTCTTTGCAATCGGCTCCTAAAATTATTTTTCCAGAGCCATATTTTTCTAGCCATGCTAAAAATACATCTGGATTGTTGGCTGCAATGCTTCCTCCTGTAATTTGATGCGCTCCGCATTCAAATGCAATTCTTAAATCGTCATCAGATTTTAAGCCGCCTCCAAAATCAACCTTTAAATTGGTTTTTGTGGCAATATTTTCTAATATGTTATGATTGACAATATGTTTAGATTTGGCTCCATCTAAATCTACTAAATGTAAATATTGAATGCCATTAGCTTCAAATTCTTTGGCCACTTCCAAAGGGTTTTCGTTATATACTTTTTTCGTGTTATAATCTCCCTTTGTGAGTCTAACACATTTGCCATCGATGATGTCTATTGCTGGTATGATTCTCATTATTTAATAGTATATAGTTTTTTTATTTGAGATGTTTCGACTGCGCTCAACATGACATTCGGTTTACAATTGTCCTTAATCATAATTCTAAAAAGTTTTTAAGTAATTGTGTGCCAACATCAGCCGATTTTTCTGGGTGAAATTGTGTAGCGTAAAAATTATTGTGCTGTATTGCTGTTGCAAATGGTTCTATATAATTGCAAGTTGCAATAGTTTGTTCATTTTTTTCAGCATAATAACTGTGTACATAATACATGTCGCTTTCGGGTTTTATATGTTGAAAAAGTTCGCCTTTTACTTCAGCAAAACTATTCCAACCGATATGAGGTACTTTCTCTTTTGGTGGAAATTTTTTCACTTGTGTATTAAAAATTCCTAAACATTTGGTGTCACCTTCTTCACTATAATCACACATTAATTGTAAGCCTAAGCAAATACCAAGCATAGGTTTTTCGATGGATTTAATGACGTCGTCAAGTCCTTTGTCTTTTAAATATTTCATAGCTGAACTCGCTTCTCCTACACCTGGAAAAATAACTTTATCAGCATTTAATATCTCGGTTTTATCATCTGTAATCATACTCTCATAACCTAAACGATTGAGAGCATTTTGGACAGAACGAATATTACCTGCATTGTATTTAATAATTGCAATCATAAACTTCCTTTTGTGCTTGGTATTGAAAAATTATTGGTCTTTGAAACTGCCATTTTTATAGCTTTAGCAAAGGCTTTAAAAATGGATTCAATCTTATGGTGTTCATTGTCGCCTTCAGCCTTAATATTTAAATTGCATTTAGAGGCATCGCTAAAAGATTTAAAAAAGTGCATAAACATTTCTGTTGGCATTTCTCCAATCATTTCACGTTTAAATTCTGGTTCCCAAACCAACCAAGGTCTGCCTCCAAAATCGATGGCAACCTGTGCTAGGCAATCGTCCATTGGTAATAAAAAACCATAGCGTTCAATACCGCGTTTGCTTCCTAAAGCTTCAATAAAAGCTTCACCAAAGGTTATGGCAACATCTTCTATGGTGTGGTGTTCGTCTATTTCTAAATCTCCATCCACTTTTACAAATAAATCGATATTTCCATGTTTTGAAATTTGTTCTAACATGTGGTCAAAGAATCCTAATCCTGTAGAAATATTACTTTTTCCAGAACCATCTAAATTAATGTCAACCTGAATATCAGTTTCATTGGTTTTTCTAACAACGGTTGCTGTTCTTGGAATTGCTTTGAGATAGTTATAGATGTCTTCCCATGAGGTGGTATTCAAAATGGCATAATCGCTACCTTCCGAATTCATGTAAATGCCTTTACTTCCTAGGTTTTTAGCCAATTCAATATCTGTAGCTCTGTCGCCAATGACAAAAGAATTTTTTAAATCGTAATTGCCGTGAATGTATTTGTTAAGTAAGCCTGTTCTTGGTTTTCGAGTTGGTGCATTGTCTTCAGGAAAACTTTTATCAATTAGTATTTTTGAGAATTCTACACCTTCATTTTTAAAGGCTTGAATGATTTTGTTTTGTGCTGGCCAAAAGGTGTCTTCAGGAAATGAATCCGTTCCTAAACCATCTTGGTTGGTTACCATAACGAGCTCGTAATCGAACTCTTTTGCGATTCTTGATAGCCATTGAAAAACACCAGGATAAAATTCTAATTTTTCTAAACTATCGAGTTGAAAATCGATTGGTGGTTCTATGACTAATGTGCCGTCTCTGTCTATGAATAAAACTTTTTTCATTATTTGGTTGTATTGAGACTTGACAGGTTTTTAAAACCTATCAGGTCTGTTAGTGCTTTTATTAATTTCTTATTCTCTTCAGGTCTTCCTACCGTTATTCGAATAGAATTTTTAACTAGGCTGTTTCTATTTCTAGTAATTACTTTTTGATCCACTAAGTTTTGGTATAATTGATTAGCGTCTTCAACTTCAACCAATAAAAAATTTGCATCAGATGGATATATTTTTTTTATAATGTCTAAGGTTTTCAATTCTTGAATCAATAGCGCTTTCTCATCAAGAATGATTTGCTTATTGGCTTCAAAATCTTTTCGATTTTCTAAGGCTTCAATAGCAGCAGTTTCATTTAACTTACTAATATTGTATGGCATCTTAACATTATTGAGTAATTGAATAATCTCGTCGTTAGCATATGCAATTCCTATTCTTGCAGCTGCTAAAGCCCAAGCTTTACTAAATGTTTGGATAACGATAAGGTTAGGATAGGCTTCAAAAGAATTTTGCCAAGATTGCTGATCACTAAAATCTGCATAAGCTTCATCAATAATTACAATACCCTTGAAATTTTTTAAGATGAATTCAATGTCTGATTTATTAAAA
Organism: Winogradskyella eximia; assembly: GCF_003386165.1. Taxonomy (GTDB): domain Bacteria; phylum Bacteroidota; class Bacteroidia; order Flavobacteriales; family Flavobacteriaceae; genus Winogradskyella; species Winogradskyella eximia. Next base: position 767,116 of record NZ_QRDV01000001.1, read on the forward strand.
CAATTCCCTGTAGGATTGTTTGGTGAGCAGATGAATATGAGTTTTAGATTTTCATCTTCGAAATATGATGTTAAATCATTTCTGTTAATCTGAAATTCATCATTTAGCGGAAGTGTTATTAATTCAATATCATTGATGTCTGCAGCGACTTGATACATGCCAAATGTTGGTGTAAACGTGAGTGCTTTATCTTTTCCTGGATTGCAAAAAATGCGATAAATAAGGTCTATAATTTCGTCACTACCATTTCCAGCAAATGTATTGTTGTTTGCTATGCCATTATATGCTGTTAGCTTTTGTTTTAGGTTTTTTTGATCCGAATTAGGGTAGCGATTCAAAGTGCCAAACGGATTTTCGTTGGCATCTAAAAATACACCTTCATCACCTTTAAATTCATCGCGAGCGCTAGAGTATGGCTTAAGCGCCAATATATTTGGTCTAACTAAGGTCTTTAAATCAAACATTGTTTATCTGTTTTAATCTTAATGTTACGGCGTTTTTGTGTGCATCTAATCCTTCGGCTTTAGCCATTAATTCTATTGCAGGACCAATATTTTTTATGCCTTCTTTATTTAAATTTTGAAACGTAATTTTCTTTACAAAACTATCTAAGGATACTCCACTGTAATTTCTAGCATATCCATTTGTTGGTAAGGTATGATTAGTGCCACTTGCATAATCTCCAGCACTTTCGCAACTGTATTTTCCTAAAAATACAGAACCTGCATTTGTAATGTGTTCTATATAATCTGAAGCATTATCTGTAGCAATGATTAAATGTTCTGGTGCATACAAATTACTGAATTCGATGCATTCGTTTATTGAATTTAATTGAATAGCACGACTTATTTTTAAGGCTTTTGAAGCAATGGCTTTTCGAGGTAATTGGCTAAGTTGTTTGTCTAATTCTGCGATGGTTTGATTGATAATATTTTCATCATCTGATACTATTATCACCTGACTATCTGCTCCATGTTCTGCTTGTGACAATAAATCTGCTGCGACAAATTCTGGATTACTCGTTTTATCTGCGATGACCAAAACCTCACTAGGACCAGCAGGCATATCTATAGACACTCCTTGTTGTTGAATCAATTCTTTTGCCTTAGTCACAAATTGATTTCCTGGGCCGAATATTTTATATACTTGTGGAATGGTTTGTGTCCCATAAGCCATTGCGGCAATAGCTTGTGCACCACCAACTTTGTATATTTTTGAAATACCAACAAGATTTGCGGTATATAAAATGGCAGGATTTATATGGCCTTCCTTATTTGGTGGAGAACATAATATAATTTCTTTACAACCTGCTAATTGAGCCGGAATACCAAGCATTAAGATTGTTGAAAATAGAGGAGCAGAACCTCCAGGAATGTATAAGCCTACTTTTTCAATTCCAACAGATCGTCTCCAGCATTTAACGCCTTTTGTGGTTTCAATGATTTGTTCTTTTTCTTTTTGACTTTTATGAAATGTTTCAATATTCTGCTTCGCTAAATTGATGGCATTTTTCAAATCTTGAGGTATTTGATTTTTTGCAGTTTCAATTTCGTTAGCATCAATTTGAATAGTATCTAATTTCGTTTTGTCAAATTTCTCAGCATATTTAAATAAGGCCTGATCCTTATTGTTTTTAACATCTTTTAGAATGTCAATTACAATATCATCAAGATCTTGTTGTTCTAAAATGGGACGCTTTACTAGCGTATTCCAGTCTGATTTGTTTGGATTTTTATATACTCTCATTATAGCACCATTTTATCAATAGGAACGACTAAAATACCTTCTGCTCCTGCGTTTTTAAGGGCGTCAATATTATTCCAAAATTTTTCTTCTTCAATTACAGAGTGTAATGAACTCCAGCCTTCTTGTGCTAGAGGTAGTATTGTTGGACTTCTTAAAACCGGAAGAATTGCAGTGACTTCATCAATCTTAGAAGTTGGTACGTTCATTAAGACGTAGCGCGAATTTTTTGCTCTTAAAACCGCTTGGATTCTGAATATGAGCTTTTCTAGAATAGCTTCTTTTTCCGCATTAAGATTGCGATTTTTTGCTAAAACGGCTTCGGATTTTAGTATCACTTGAGTTTCCCTTAAACCATTTTTAAAAAGTGTGCTTCCAGAACTTACGATATCACAAACACCATCTGCTAAGCCAATATTTGGAGCAATTTCTACCGAACCAGAAATGACATGAATGTCGGCTTCTATATTGTTTTTCTTTAAATACGTCTGAAGTGTGTTAGGGTAAGAGGTTGCAATTTTTTTTCCATTGAAGTAAGCGGCTTCATCGATTTCAATCCGCTTAGGAACAGCTAGTGAAACTCTACATTTGGCGAAGCCTAGTTTTTCAACGACTTCCGCTTGTTTCTGTTTTTCAATTAGAATATTTTCACCAATAATAGCGATATCTACAACACCATCTTCAATATATTGTGGGATATCTGAATTTCGCAAATACAAGACTTCTAAAGGGAAATTACGTGCTGAAACTTTCAGTTGATCTTTTCCGTTGTCTATTTTTATACCACAATCTTTTAAGAGTTCTAGAGAGTCTTGGTTTAATCTTCCGCTTTTCTGAATAGCAATTTTTAATTTATTCATTTTTAGTTTTTTAAATCTGAATAAACCAAACGTGTAGAACTAAAAAACCCGTCTGAATTTATTCAGACGGGTTTTGAAATATTTTTAAATTACATATATCAATTCCTGCTCGCCTGAATGCAAGTATGAAAATGATGATGATGTAATTGACTTAATGTCATTTGTTTCTTATTTGAGAATCAAAGGTAACATTAATTTTTAATTGAAGATACTATTCAAAAATCATTTTCAAAATTTTAACATCATTTAGGAAACTTAGCTCTAATGTTATCCAAACACAGATTATGAATACTACCTATATGCGAATGTTCTTTTCCTAAATCTGGTTTATAAGTTCCTGCTTGTACTTCGCTTCCAATTTTTTGATAAGCCTCTCTAAAGCTCATACCTTCTACGACTAAATTATTAATGCTGTCTACGGTGAATAGGTATTGGTATTTCTCATCAGTGAGGTCAATATCCTTGACGATGATTTGCTGAATGGAATAATTAAAGATGTCCAAAATATCTTTTACATCTTCAAACGCATTGATGATGTTTTCTTTCAACAATTGAAAATCTCTGTGGTAACCACTTGGTAGATTATTGGTGATTAATAGCATTTCAGAATGTAAGGCTTGAATTTTATTACACTTACCTCGAATCAATTCGAATACATCAGGATTTTTTTTGTGTGGCATGATGCTACTTCCTGTGGTTAATTCATCTGGAAATGTGATAAACCCAAAATTCTGACTCATATACAAGCAAATATCCATGGCAAAACGTGCCATTGTATTACATAAGCCTCCTAAAGCACTGGCGATAGCACGTTCGCTTTTTCCTCTACTTAATTGTGCAGCAACCACGTTATATTTTAGTGTAGAAAACCCTAATTCTTTGGTGGTAATATTCCTATCTATAGGAAACGAACTGCCGTAACCTGCAGCCGAACCTAATGGATTTTGGTCTGCAATTTTTGAAACTGCATTCAGTACATACACATCATCAATCAACAATTCAGCATAAGCAGAAAACCATAAACCAAAAGAGGAAGGCATGGCTACTTGTAAATGTGTATAGCCTGGTAATAATTGTGTTTTATGTGTTTCGGCTAAATTTAAAAGCGTATCGAAAAACGTTTTTGTTTTACTGTTTATGATTTCAAGATTCTCTTTGTAGTAGAGTTGAAGGGCTACTAAAACTTGGTCGTTTCTAGAACGTGCGGTGTGGATTTTCTTTCCGACGTCGCCTAAAGTTTTGGTGAGTTCATGTTCAATTTTAGAATGTACATCTTCAAATGAATCTTCAATGATAAACGTACCATCTTCAATAGATTTTGCTAAAATATTTAATCCTGATTTTAATTGTTCTAACTCTTCTGAAGTTATGATTCCGATGGATTCTAACATCACAGCATGCGCTCGTGAAGCTTCTACATCATATTTTGCAATATGCATATCGATTTCTCTATCGTTGCCGACGGTAAATAATTCTATTTTTTTATCTATTGAATAGCCTTTGTCCCACAATTTCATACTTATTCCTGCGAAGGCAGTAATCTCTGCCTTCATTATTTAGTTAATAAATTTAGACCTGCTAGGTTGAAAAAACCTGCTAGGTCTATTATCTTTTTATAATACTTTCTCTAACAATTTAATATACAAATCAACACCTTCTTCAATTTCGGCTAGATAAATAAATTCATCAGCCGTGTGCGAACGTGTGCTATCTCCAGGTCCTAACTTTAACGACGGACAAGTTAAAACCGATTGGTCAGAAAGCGTTGGCGAACCATAAGTTTCTCTGCCTAATTCAATTCCGGCTTTTACTAAGTCGTGATTAATAGGAATAGAAGACGAATTTAATCGTAAGCTACGTGGTGTAATGCTTGAGCAAGGTGATTTCTGAGTTAAAATATCCGCAATTTCCTGATTTGAGTATTTGTCATTCACGCGTACATCGATGACCAAATCAACTTCTGCAGGAACCGCATTGTGTTGCTTACCAGCATTGATTTGGGTGACCGTCATTTTTACATCACCTAAAACTGGTGATTTACGTTCAAACTTATAATCTTTAAACCAATTTAAAACTGCAATAGTGTTGTAAATTGAATTGTCATTATTAGGGTGTGCTGCATGGCTAGCGGTTCCTTTTACTTTCGCATCAAAAACAACTAAACCTTTTTCAGCAACGGCAAGATTCATTAAAGTTGGTTCGCCAACAATAGCGACATCAACTTTAGGAATAATAGATAACATGCTATTTAATCCGTTTGGTCCACTGCTTTCTTCTTCTGCAGAAGCCACAATGACTAAATTGTAGTTGAGGTCTTTCTTATTATAAAAATACGTGAAGGTGGCTATTAAAGAGACCAAGCATCCACCAGCATCATTACTTCCTAAACCATATAATTTACCATCTTCAACAATCGCCTTAAAAGGGTCTTTTGTGTAACCGTTGTTTGGTTTTACGGTATCGTGATGTGAGTTCAATAATAAGGTGGGTTTACTCTCATCAAAATATTTGTTGGTTGCCCAAATGTTATGATTGTTTCTTTTAAATGGTATGTTATGCGATGTAAACCAATTTTCAATAAGCAAAGCGGTGTGGTCTTCCTCTGACGAGAATGACTGTGTTTCTATGAGTTGTTTTAACAAGTCAATGGCTTCTGTAGTAAGGCTTTCTATCATTTTGTGATGGTTGTATGTTTGTTGTTGGTATTGAAAAGCATGTCTGATTTTCCGATACAAACTTTTTGAACGTTTTGATTTATAGCATGAAAACAGTTGTCTAATTTCGGTAACATGCCTTCGAATATGATATGGTTATCTTTTAATGCTTTATAACTTTCTGTGTTGATGTTTTCAATGACAGAATCATCATCTTCTACACTTTCTAGAACACCATTTTTTTCAAAACAATAATATAATTCGGTGTTGAAAATAGACGACAAGCCAATGGCTAATTCAGAAGCAATCGTGTCTGCATTTGTATTTAGTAATTGTCCGTTTTCATTATGAGTTATAGCGCAAAAAACAGGTGTGACATTGTTACTTAGTAATATATTTAATACCACCGTATTTACTTTTTTCACATCACCAACAAAGCCATAATCAATGGTTTTAACAGGTCTTTTTTCTGAAACAATAGTATTGCCATCTGCACCAGAAAGTCCAATGGCATTGCATTGATTAGCTTGTAATTGCGCTACTATATTTTTATTGATTTTTCCAGCGTAAACCATAGTGATAATATCTAAAGTTTCAGTATCAGTAATGCGTCTACCTTCAGTCATCTTTACAGGAATATTCATTTGTGTTGCTAACTTTGTGGCTAATTTTCCGCCTCCATGAACTAAGACTTTAGGACCTGCAATAGTTGAAAAATCTTTAATGAAGGTGGCTAGTGCGTCTTCATTATCGATAATATTTCCTCCTATTTTTATGATTTTTATTGTTTTCATCTCGTGCTCGCGAAAGCGAGTATTTTTTGTTTTAGACCTGTCAGGTTTTAAAAACCTGACAGGTCTAGAATTACAATGCTTCCAAAATCTGCTTCAATACAATTTGTGCAGCATACGTTCTATTATTCGCTTGCTTGATTACCACAGATTGTTGACTATCTAAAACGGTATCTTCCACCACAACATTTCGTCTTACAGGTAAACAATGCATGAATTTGGCGTGACCTAATTTGGCTTTTGTCATCATCCAATTTTTATCTTGATTATTAACTTTTCCATAGTCTTTGTAGCTACTCCAGTTTTTTACATAGACAAAATCAGCATCTTTTAAGGCTTCATCTTGGTTGTAATTTATTGATGTGTCTTTAGTGATTATTTCATTTAATTCGTAGCCTTCAGGATGCGTAATGGTTAAATCTACTTCTAAATCTTGCATCATTTCTATAAACGAATTTGCAACTGCTTGCGGTAAAGCTTTTGGATGTGGTGCCCAAGACAACACGACTTTTGGTTTTACTTTTTCTGCAAGTTCGGTAATGGTAATAGCATCAGCCAATGCTTGTAAAGGATGCGCAGTAGCACTTTCCATATTTACAATGGGTACTGTTGCATATTTTTTAAAGTTATTGAGAATGTATTCCGATTCGTCCTTAGCTTTATCTTGTAACGTTGGGAATGCTCTTACAGCAATGATATCTGCATATTGAGAAATAACACGCGCTGCTTCTTTAATGTGTTCAGATTTGTCAACGTTCATAATGGTGCCATCCTCAAATTCTAAATTCCAAGCGTCATTCACGTTTAAAATCATCACTTCCATACCTAGGTTTTTTGCTGCTTTTTCAGTGCTTAATCGTGTTCTTAAACTCGAATTGAAAAATAGCATGACTAAGGTTTTGTGTTTTCCTAAGTCTTCAAATTCAAAAGGATTCATTTTTAATAAAATGGCATCCTTAATGATTTCAGAAAGGTTAGAAATATCTTTTATTTTGGTGTAGTTTTTCATCTTTAATAGGTCTCGACTGCGCTCGACCAGACAGTGAATTTGTCTCCTCGAGCGCAGTCGAGGGGTTTTAATAATCTAATATTTTTAATTCTTTTTCTAAAGCGTCAAAAAATACATCGATGTGTTTTTTCTGAATGGTTAATGGCGGAAGTATTCTAATTAAATTAGGGTTCTTTGCACTTCCTGTAAATATATGATGGTTAAAAATTAATTTTTTTCTTAGTTCTGAAATTGGAAAATCGAACTCTAACCCCAACATTAAACCACGTCCTTTAATCGATTTTAAATGTGGTAATGACTTCGCTTTTTCTTGAAAATATTTTGAAATATTTTTAGCATTTTCCATTAATTGTTCTTCTTCCAAAACTTCTAAAACCGAAAGTGTTGCTGCACAAGCCAAATGATTACCGCCAAATGTGGTACCTAATAACCCAAAAGATGCTTTAATTGAAGGATGGATTAAAATACCACCTACCGGAAAACCATTTCCCATGCCTTTAGCTATAGAGATAATATCTGGTGTGATATTATGTTTTTGAAAAGCAAAAAAGTCGCCAGTTCTGCCAAATCCAGATTGTACCTCGTCTGCAATAAATGCTGTGTTGTATAGTTTGCAAAGTTGTTCTAGTCCTTGATAAAATTCCGTTGTACTTTGGTCCAAGCCACCAACACCTTGGATAAATTCTACGATGACTGCGCAAGTTTCGTTTTGTTTTAAAATGGTTTCAACCGTGTCTAAGTCACCTAATTCTACAAAATCAACTTTTTGTTGCGCATTAATTGGTGCAACAATTTTAGGATTGTCAGTTGCTGCAACAGCAGCTGACGTTCTACCATGAAATGAATTTTTAAAGGCTAAAACTTTCTTTTTACCATTATGGAATGATGCTAATTTTAAAGCGTTTTCATTAGCCTCAGCGCCAGAATTACATAAAAATAATTGGTAATCTTTGCAGCCAGATACAGCTTCAAGCTTATCTGCTAATTCAACTTGTAATGGGTTTTGAATTGCGTTACTATAGAAGCCTAATTTTTCAACTTGATTAGAAATTGCTGAAACATATTTTGGATGGGAATGACCAATAGAAATTACTGCATGTCCACCATAAAGGTCTAAGTATTCTACATTTTTATCATCATAAACGTAAATATCTTTTGCGCTTACTGGTGTGATATCAAACAGTGGGTAAACATTAAATAAACTCATATTTGTTCTTCTTTAATGGTATTGATTTTATTAAAAGAAGCGACCATGCCTTGGATTAAAGATGAACTCAATCCTTTGTGTTCCATTTCATTTAAACCTTGAATTGTACAACCTTTAGGTGTGGTTACTCTATCAATTTCTTCTTCCGGATGATTGCCGTTTGTAATTAATAAATTGGCAGCTCCTTCACTGGTGTACATGGCTAATTCTTGTGCTTCTTTAGCGTCAAAACCTAATTGTATTGCAGCTTGTGTTGTTGCTCTAATTAGTCGCATCCAAAAGGCAATGCCACTCGCGCAAATCACCGTTGCTGCTTGCATTTGAGATTCTGGTATTGCTAAGGTATGACCTAATCTATCGAAAATAGCTTCGGCAATTTTAATACGTTTAGCACCTTTTTCATTACTACACATACAAGTCATAGATTTACCAACCGCAATAGCTGTATTTGGCATGGCTCTGATGATAAATTGGTCAGTCCCAACGATACCTTCGATTTTAGGAATTAGAAAACCTGTAATCGTTGAAATTAAAACGTGTTTTTCTGTTAAATACGGTTTAACATCGTTTAATATGTTTTCGAAATGTCTAGGCTGAATAGCAAATATTAAAATATCAGATTGCTTTACTGCTTCAATATTGTCGGTTGTTAATATGACGTTTTTATAGCCATCCAAATCTTGAATATCATCCAAGTTTCTTTTGGTTAAATAAAGAGTCGTTATGGCGTTGTTAGTGATGAGCCCTTTTGCGATGGACTTTCCTAAGTTTCCTGTTCCTATGATTGCTATTTTCATGTGTTTAATGTTTTAAGACCTGTCAGGTTTCAAAAACCTTACAGGTCTATAGTGTTTATTAAAAATAATTTGCCTTTAATTGTAATCCTTCAGTTTCTTCAAAGCCATACATTAAATTCATGTTTTGAATTGCTTGTCCAGAGGCACCTTTTAATAGGTTGTCAATAATACTTGTAACCAGTAATTTATCGTTGTGTTTATGTAAATGAAGGATGCATTTATTCGTGTTTACCACTTGTTTTAAATGAATGTCTTCATCAGAAATAAAGGTAAATGCAGCATCTTTATAAAACTCCGTATACAATTGTTTTGCTTCTTCTAAACTGCCTTCATATTTCGTATAAAGTGTTGCAAAAATGCCTCTTGAAAAATCACCACGATTCGGCATAAAAATGATTTCAGAATTAAAATCTGATTGTAGCGCATTTACGGTTTGATTAATTTCTCCTAAATGCTGATGTGTAAATGCTTTGTAGTGTGAAAAATTATTATCTCGCCAAGTGAAATGTGTTGTCGCAGATAATGAAGTTCCTGCACCAGTGGCACCAGTTACAGCATTTATGTGTACATCGTTTTGTAAAATTTCGGTTTTAGCTAAAGGTAATAATGCTAATTGAATGGCCGTAGCAAAACAACCTGGATTAGCAATATAATCGGCTTTTTTAATCGCCTTTTTATTTAATTCTGGTAAACCATAAATAAAAGTTTTTGCATTGAAAACTTCATCTTTAGTTAATCTGAAATCATTACTTAAATCAATGATTTTAGTGCCTTCAGAAAATGTATTTTGTTCTAAAAATGCTTTTGAATTGCCATGACCTAAACACAAGAAAAGCACATCAACATCTGGATTGATTTCATTTGAAAACACCAAATCAGTTGAGCCTAACAAATCTTGATGCACCTTACTAACTTTGTTTCCTGCGTTAGAAGTACTGTAAATAAAATCGATTTCTACTTTAGAGTGATGAATCAATAATCTAATTAATTCTCCTGCTGTGTAACCAGCGCCTCCAATGATTCCTATATTTAATTTTTTCATTGTGCTAACATTTTGAGACCTACGAGGTTTTGAAAACCTGTGAGGTCTTATTTAGTTGTTTACTTGCTGATAAATCTTGTTTTGATTGCCAAATATTTTAATAAATCCTTTGGCTTCATCTGCTGTCCAACCTTTATTTTCCTCACCATAACTTCCAAACTTCGCACTCATTAAATCGTGTTTAGATTTTATGCCATCTAGCGTGAAGTGGTAAGGTTTTAACGTTACAGTTACATCACCAGAAACTTTGTCTTGACTACTTTGTAAAAAGGCTTCCATGTCTCGCATTACTGGGTCTAAATATTGCCCTTCGTGTAAATGCATGCCATAGAAATTAGATAAATAATCTTTATGTTGCAGTTGCCATTTCGTTAAGGTGTGTTTCTCTAATAGGTGATGGGCTTTTATAATAATTAAAGCAGCTGCAGCTTCAAAACCAACACGACCTTTGATACCTACAATAGTATCGCCAACATGAATATCTCTGCCAATAGCATAAGCAGATGCTAAGTTGTTCAGCACTTCGATATTGACTTCGGGATTATTTTCTACACCATTTAAAGCTACTAATTCACCTTCAGAAAATGTAAGTACTACTTTCTCTGGGTCTGTATGTTTTAATTGTGATGGGTAAGCGGATTCTGGTAATGGTTTTTCAGACGTTAACGTTTCTTCTCCACCAACACTCGTTCCCCAAAGGCCTTTGTTTACTGAGTATTTTGCTTTGTTCCAAGACATGTCGATGCCATTTTCTATGAGGTAGTCAATTTCTTGCTGTCTGGTTAATTTGCCATCTCTAATTGGTGTAATGATTTCAATTTCTGGTGCTAAGGTTTGAAAAATCATATCAAAACGCACTTGGTCATTTCCTGCGCCTGTACTACCGTGTGCAATATATTTAGCATCTATACTTTTGGCGTATTGTACAATTTCAATGGCCTGAATAATACGTTCGGCGCTCACAGATAAAGGGTAAGTGTTATTTTTTAAAACATTTCCGAAGATTAAATACTTAATCACTTTATCGTAATAGGATGCAACCGCATCAATATTCTTGTATGTTGAAACACCCATTTTATAGGCATTGCTTTCAATAGTTTTAATTTCTTCTTGAGTAAATCCACCAGTATTCACACTTACGGCATGAATATCATATCCTGCTTTACTTAAACTTACTGCGCAGTAAGAGGTATCTAAGCCTCCACTATATGCTATAACTAATTTTTTACTCATCTTTTTTGTCTTTTATTAAAAACATATTCTGTTTTATCAATTTTAATCGTGTCCATACTTTTTTGTCATAAGGACGTGTTTTAGGTTTTGATGCTTCAGCTTTAGAAGGATCATATAACATTCCTGTGCATAAGCACATTTTTTGTTCTGTTCTCGTTAATACATCGAAATTTTTACATGTTTGACAGCCTTTCCAAAAGGATTGATCGTCTGTTAATTCTGAAAACGTCACAGGTTTGTAACCCAATTCGCTATTCATTTTCATAACTGCCAAACCTGTGGTAATACTAAAAACTTTTGCATCTGGAAATTTGGTTCTAGAATGTTCAAAAATGACTTTCTTAATTTGTTTAGCAAGACCTATATTTCTAAAATCTGGATGAACAATTAAGCCGGAATTAGCGACGAATTTCCCGTGGCTCCATGCTTCGATATAGCAAAAGCCAGCGAATTTATCACCTTCTAATGCAATGACAGCATTACCATTTTCCATTTTGGTAATGATGTATGCTGGTTGACGTTTTGCGATGCCAGTACCTCTAACTTTAGCAGCTTCAGCAATAGTTTCGCAAATAATATCTGCGTATATGCTATGTGATTTATCAGCAATAACAATTTTCATTGTAATTGATTTTTTAATTATAAATTGACTTAATTTTTGTTTCTGAAAGGAGAACCGGACTCACCTAAGTTCTGTAAATAGAAGTGTACCCTTACGGGCGACGATTATGGGTACAACGTAAAGTATTTCGATTTGAAAAGGAAAGTACTAAAGCGGAAAATATATATGATAGATTGTTCAATGTAAAAAAATAAAAGATTAACTAAATGGTTTTAAGTAGTGCCATTAGCGACGTCGCATGTTTAACAACAAGCGTGTGGGTCTTTCGATTCTATTTTTTTGACTTAACATAGTGTAAATTTATAATTAATATTTAATATTCGTCGCAACGCGTGCACTTTTGCTGTTTTTTTATGAAATTCATAATATAAGCGACTAAAATTTTAAATAATTCATTCTAATCGGCTATTTGTCAGAGGATATAATCTGTGCTTACAAAATTTGAGGCTCTAGAATCTAGTAAATCTTTTAAAATAGCATTGTTATAATCATTGTCTTTTGACGCTACAAAGGTTCTAATTGAAAATGAACGTAAGGCATCATGTACACTTAATGTAGCAACGGCTGAATCTTTTCTGCCTGTAAATGGGTAAACATCTGGTCCACGTTGACAAGAACTATTTAAATTTACTCTACAAACTAAGTTGACAAGTGTATCTATTAAAGGAGCTAATGTTTTTACGTCTTTACCAAATAGACTTACTTGTTGCCCATAATTCGATTCTGCCATATCATCCAATGGTTCTTCGATGTCATTAAATGGAACTATTGGAATAACTGGTCCGAATTGTTCTTCTTGAAATACACGCATATCCTTAGTTACTGGATATAGAACTGCAGGGAAAATGTAGTTTTCCGTGGTGTCTCCACCTTTTTTATTAATAGTTTTAGCTCCCTTTTCTGTGGCATCATCTATTAATTCTTGAATGTAAGCAGGTTTATCTGGTTCTGGTAATGGTGTTAATTTGGCGCCATCTTCCCATGGGTTTCCGAATTTTAAGGCATCTACTTTGGAAGAAAAACGTTTATTGAATTCTTCCACAATATCTTCATGTACATATAAAACTTTTAAAGCCGTACAACGTTGTCCATTAAATGAAGTGGTGCCAGCGATACATTCGTCTATGGCTAAATCTAAATCGGCATCAGGTAAAACTATTGCCGGATTTTTAGCTTCTAATCCTAAGACTAATCGAAGTCTATTACTTTTAGGGTGTTGGTTTTGTAATGCATTTGCAGATTTACTGTTTCCTATTAAAGCTAAAACATCAACTTTTCCAGATTGCATAATTGGTGCAGCAACAGTTCGACCTCGTCCATAAATGATATTCACAACTCCTTTTGGGAAACTATCTCTAAAAGCTTCTAATAATGGTGTAATTAATAAAACGCCATGTTTTGCAGGTTTAAAAATGGCTGTATTTCCCATGATTAAGGCCGGAATCAACAACGCAAAAGTTTCATTTAACGGGTAATTATAAGGACCTAGACATAAAACAACGCCTAATGGTCCTCTTCTAATATGTGCATTGACGCCAGAACTTTTTACAAATTTTGCGCTATCGCGATCCATTTGTTTGTAATCTTCAATAGTATCGTAAATATATTCAACGGTTCTATCAAATTCTTTTTCAGAATCTGGTAGGTTTTTGCCAATTTCCCACATTAATAATTTTACAACCTCCTCACGTTTGGTTTTCATTTGTTCAACAAACTTTTCCATGCAAGCAATACGGTCTACAACTTTCATTGTTGGCCATAAACCTTGTCCTTTATTGTAAGCAGAAACAGCAGCATCTAATGCTTTTATGGCTTCTTTTTTTCCTAAAGTAGGAATAGTTCCAAGTAGTGTAGGTTTATAATCTTCTGTTGAAGAAATTGTTGAATATATTTTAGAAGTTTCTCCTCTCCAAGGTATTAGCGCTCCGTCTATTAAATATGTGTTTTGCTCTACTAAATTTTTAATTTGAAACTGTTCTGGAATATTCACAAATGTTGAAGTCATAATAACTTGTTTTGCACTATTAATTGTAAGTAATAAAGATACAAAATCGCATCTTTTAAGCGGGTTAAGTTTATGTTAAGCTATACTAAAAATTGAAACAAATCGGGTTTGTCATTTAAATAATCCCCAAAGAAATTATTAAGCTTCATTTTGGAAATTAAAGGTTCTAAATCATCAGGTGATTTTAATTGTATACCAACTACAGCCACATCGTTTTCACGATTGGCTTTTTTGGTGTATTCAAAATGAGTGATATCATCATTTGGACCTAAAATATCAACTACAAAATCTCTTAAGGCTCCTGTTCGTTGTGGAAACTTAACGATAAAGTAGTGTTTTAGATTCGCATAGAGTAGGGCACGTTCTTTAATTTCTGCCATTCTAGTGATATCATTATTACTTCCGCTAATAACACACACTACATTTTTACCTTTTATTTCTTCGGAAAATTGCTCTAATGCGCAAAGACTTAATGCTCCTGCTGGTTCTACAACAATGGCATCTTTATTATAAAGGTCTAAGATAGTTTGACAAATTTTACCCTCATCTACTGTAACCACACGATGTAAGGTCTCTTTGCAAATAGCAAAACTTAAATCGCCAACGCGTTTAACAGCTGCTCCATCTACAAAACTATCTATGGTTTTTAACTCCGTATTTTTATTAGCCCTAATAGAGGTTAACATCGCTGGAGCACCTTTTGGTTCTACGCTAATAATTTTTGTTTGAGGTGATAAGATTTTAAAAACAGAGGATAATCCTGCTGCAAGTCCACCACCACCAACAGGTACAAATACATAATGAATGGGATGCGCTTCTGCTTGGTCAATAATTTCTAAACCTACCGTTGCTTGTCCTTCTATAACTTTTTCGTCATTAAAAGGATGTACAAAGGTTTTATTGAGTTCTTCACTTTGTTGCATTGCTGCATGGTAAGCATCGTCAAAAGTATCACCAACTAAAACAACCTCAACAAAATCTTCTCCAAACATTTTTACCTGTTCAATCTTTTGATTTGGAGTAGGGGAAGGCATAAAAATAGTACCTTTTATTTTTAAAAGCTTACATGAAATGGCAACACCTTGAGCATGGTTTCCTGCGCTTGCGCACACAATTTCATTTTCAATTTGAGAAGGAGATAAGGATGAGATTTTATTATAAGCTCCACGTATTTTATAAGAACGCACAACTTGTAAATCTTCTCTTTTAAAATAAATATTGGCGCCAAAATGCTTAGAATACCTAGCGTTTTTAATTAAAGGTGTTACTGATGCAATACCTTTTAATTTTTCTGCTGCAGATTCAATGGCTTTTAGTGTTGGTCTGTATATGGTTTTGGTTTCTTCCATGTTCACTTCTCTTTATAAAGAGAATCTCTTATTTTTTAGACCTTTCAGGTTTAAAAACCTGAAAGGATAATCTTTGTTATGCTAAAACAGATTCTTTTACATCTTCAGTTTTAATCACTTTCATCGCTGTCATTGCGGCACGTAAACGTTGACCTACAGATTCGATAGGATGATTTCTAATCGCATCATTAACAGCTATTAATTCTATGTTATCAACTCCTGTAGTGTTAGAGAATGATTTTCCGATGATAGAGGTATCTACTGTTTTCATGAAATCCGCTAATAAGGGTTTACAAGCATGATCAAACAAATAACAACCATATTCCGCTGTGTCAGAAATTACTCGGTTCATTTCAAATAATTTTTTTCTTGCAATTGTATTGGCAATTAAAGGTAACTCGTGTAATGATTCATAATAAGCAGAATCTTCAATAATACCTGCGCTTACCATAGTTTCAAAAGCTAATTCTACACCAGATTTCACAAAAGCAACTAATAATACTCCATGATCAAAATACTCTTGTTCTGTAATATGATCTGAAGTCAATTTTGTTTTTTCAAAAGCAGTTTCACCAGTTTCAGCTCTCCAAGTCAATAAATTAATATCGTCATTTGCCCAATCTTCCATCATGGTTTGAGAGAAGTGACCTGAAATAATGTCGTCCATGTGTTTTTCAAAAAGTGGACGCATAATACCTTTTAACTCTTCAGATAATTCGTAAGCCTTTATTTTTGCAGGATTGGATAAACGATCCATCATGTTGGTAATTCCACCATGCTTCAGTGCTTCGGTAATGGTTTCCCAACCAAACTGAATTAATTTAGCAGCATAACCAGGTTCGATGCCTTCTTCAACCATTTTGTCAAAAGATAGAATAGCACCTGTTTGTAATAAACCACATAATATAGTTTGCTCACCCATTAAATCACTTTTTACTTCAGCAATAAAAGACGATTCTAAAACACCAGCTTTATGTCCGCCAGTTGCAGCAGCATAAGCTTTTGCTTGAGCCCAACCCTTACCTTCTGGGTCATTCTCGGGATGTACAGCAATTAATGTTGGTACACCAAATCCACGTTTATATTCTTCTCTTACTTCTGTGCCTGGACACTTTGGCGCTACCATGATGACGGTAATATCTTCACGAACTTTAGTGCCTTCTTCAACAATATTAAACCCATGAGAATAACTTAATGTAGCTCCTTTTTTCATTAAAGGCATTATTGCTTTTACAACGTTTGTGTGTTGTTTATCTGGAGTTAGGTTTAATACTAAATCTGCTGTAGGTATAAGCTCTTGGTAGGTTCCAACATTAAAACCATTTGATGTTGCGTTTTTGTATGAATCACGTTTTTCATCAATAGCAACTTGTCTTAGTGTATACGAAATGTCTAAACCAGAATCGCGCATATTTAAACCTTGGTTAAGTCCTTGAGCACCACAACCAACAATAACTATTTTCTTTCCTTTTAAAGCGTCTACGCCATCTTCAAATTCTGAAGCGTCCATAAAACGACATTTTCCTAATTGACCTAATTGTTCTCTTAATGGTAATGTGTTAAAGTAATTTGACATTGTATTTATTTTTAATGTTGAAATGCTTGAAGCATTGTTGATATTTTCATTTCCTCTTTGGTTACAGCAACACGCCCTGAGCGTGTAAATTGCATAATGCCAAAGACACTTAATTCTCTATATAGTAATTCTATTTCTTCTTTTCTTCCCGATTTTTCTAAGACGAAAAATTCCTTGTTTACAGTAACGATTTTTGCATTACTTTCTTTGATGATATTTTGAATTTGACGCTCCTCAAATAATAATTCTGACTTTATTTTGAACATGCAAGATTCTTGATAAATGATTTCATCTTCAGTATGATAATAAGCTTTTATGACTTCAACTTGCTTTTCAATCTGACCTTGAATCTTTTTCATTTGAGATTCGGTAATATTGATGACAATTGTAAATCTTGAAACTCCTTCAATTTCTGAAGGAGACGTATTTAAGCTTTCAATGTTAATATGTCTTCTTTGAAAAATAGCTGAAATTCTATTTAACAAGCCGATATTATTTTCTGTGTAAACCGAAACGGTAAATTGTTTTATTTCGTTTTCCATAATTATTCTAATCTTATATCTGAAACACTTGCTCCTGTTGGTATCATTGGGAATACATTACCTTCTTTTTCTACTCTAACTTCTAAGAAATATGGACCTTCACAATCTATCATTTCTTTTACAGCGGCTTTTAAATCCTTTCTTTCGGAGACTTTTTTAGCTTCAATAGAATAGCCTTTTGCAATGGCTACAAAATCAGGGTTAGTCATCTCAGTAGAGGCATAGCGCTTGTCAAAAAACAATTGTTGCCACTGACGTACCATGCCTAAGAACTCATTATTTAGAACTACGATTTTTACAGGTACTTTTTGCTGAAAAATGGTTCCTAATTCTTGAATCGTCATTTGGTAACCACCATCACCAGCTATCATTACCACTTCTCTATCTGGTGCAGCCATTTTTGCGCCTATTGCTGCTGGTAAAGCAAAGCCCATTGTGCCTAAACCACCTGATGTAATATTGCTTTTTGTTTTATTGAAATCAGCATAACGACACGCAATCATTTGGTGTTGACCAACATCACTAACAATAGCAGCTTCTCCTTTGGTTTGTATGTTGATTTCTTTCAACACTTCTGCCATAGTTAAGCCTTCTTTGGTTGGATGTAAGTCATTTTTAATGACTTTTTCGTATTCAATTTTATATAAATCTTTAAATTTTTGATGCCAATCGGTATGAGAATTTGCATTCAATAAGGGTAACAACGCTTTTAAGCTTGCTTTTGCATCTCCAAGAACTGCTATATCTGTTTTTACATTTTTATCAATTTCTGCAGGATCAATTTCAAAATGAATCACTTTAGCCTGCTTTGCGTAAGATTCTAAATTGCCTGTAACACGATCATCGAATCGCATACCAATAGCAATTAATACATCGCATTGATTGGTTAATACATTTGGAGCATAGTTGCCATGCATACCAACCATACCAACATTTAATGGATGTGTTGATGGAATTGCTGAAGCTCCTAAAATGGTCCAAGCCGAAGGAATTCCTGATTTTTCAATAACCGCTTTAAATTCTTCTTCAGCTTCACTTAAAATAACACCTTGTCCCCAAACTACTAATGGCTGTTTTGCATTATTTATAAGTTCTGCAGCCGCTTTAAGTGAATTTTCATCCGTGTCTGGAACTGGTTTATAGCTTCTTACTCCTTTGCATTTTTCGTATTTAAAATCGAATTCTTCAAACTGAGCATCTTTAGTAATATCTATTAAAACAGGTCCTGGTCTTCCACTTTTAGCTATGTAAAATGCTTTTGCAAATACCTCAGGGATTTGTGATGCTTTTGTAATCTGGCAATTCCATTTGGTTACAGGTGTTGAAATACCAACAATATCAGTTTCCTGAAAGGCATCACTTCCTAATAAATGTGAACCGACTTGACCAGTGATACAAACCATTGGTGTAGAGTCTATTTGTGCATCTGCAATACCTGTAATTAGGTTGGTTGCACCAGGGCCAGATGTTGCCATACAGACACCAACTTTGCCAGAAATACGTGCATAACCTTGCGCTGAGTGTGTTGCTCCTTGCTCATGACGTGTAAGGACATGATGGATTTTATCTTGATACTTATACAACTCGTCGTAAACAGGCATAATGGCTCCTCCAGGATATCCGTATAATATATCTACACCTTCAGCAAGTAAGCATTTTATAACTGCTTCACTTCCAGAAATACGTTCTGTAATTGCTGTGCTTTTGGTTTTGTTTTGTATGGTTTGAGTTTCTTTCATTTACTCTTTTTTTAAAATTCATCAGTTACACATCCTTTAGATGCTGATGACACTGTTTTTGCATATTTATAGAGCACACCACGTTCAAATTTTAAATCTGGTGCTTGCCATTTTTCACGTCTTTTCTGAAGTTCTTCTTCAGAGACTTCTAATGAAATTGAATTAGTTTCAGCGTCAATAGTAATTATGTCTCCATCTTTAACGACGGCTATTGTGCCTCCTTCTTGAGCTTCAGGTGTTATATGTCCTACAACAAAACCATGTGTTCCTCCAGAGAAACGTCCATCAGTAATTAAAGCAACATCTTTACCTAAGCCAGCTCCCATAATCGCAGCTGTTGGTTTTAACATTTCTGGCATTCCTGGTCCACCTTTAGGACCTTCATACCTAATGACAACGACATCTCCTTTTTCCACTTTTCCATCTCTAATTCCGTCGTTTGCTGCATATTCTCCTTCAAAAACTTTAGCTTTTCCTCTAAAGCATAAACCTTCTTTTCCTGTTATTTTAGCCACACTACCTTCGGTTGCTAAATTGCCGTAGAGCATTCTTAAGTGTCCTGAAATTTTTATAGGTTCTTCAATAGGTTTAATAACATCTTGACCTTCTTTTAAGTCTGGTACATCTAATAAGTTTTCAGCAATTGTTTTTCCTGTTACGGTTAAACAATCTCCGTGAATCATACCTTTCTTTAAAAGATATTTTAATACTGCAGGAATACCTCCAACAGCATGAACATCTTCCATTAGATATTTTCCACTAGGTTTTAAATCTGCTAAAAATGGTGTGTTGTCACTAATATCTTGAAAATCTTTGAGCGTAAAATCTATTTGAGCAGCTCTTGCAATGGCTAAAAAGTGTAAGACTGCATTTGTAGAACCTCCTAATATTGTTACTAGTCTTACTGCATTTTCAAGTGATTTTCTTGTAATTATATCCGAAGGTTTAATATCTTTTTCTAATAATAATCGTAAAGCTTCACCAGCTCTTACAGATTCGTTTTTCTTAGCGTCGCTTAACGCCGGATTTGAAGAGTTGAAAGGTAAAGTCATTCCCAAAGCTTCAATTGCAGAAGCCATGGTGTTTGCGGTATACATTCCACCACAGGCACCAGCACCAGGACATGCTTTTTCAACGATGTTTTGATACTCAGTTTCGTCCATGGTTCCAGCAACTTTGCTTCCCCAAGCTTCAAAAGCAGAAACAACATCTAGTTTCTTTCCGTTGTGACAACCGGAATCTATTGTGCCTCCATAGACCAAAATACTTGGTCTATCTAAACGAATCATAGCCATTAAAGCGCCTGGCATATTCTTATCGCAACCTACCACAGTTACTAATCCGTCGTAGCTCATGGCTTGGACTACAGTTTCCATAGAATCTGCAATAATGTCGCGAGAAGGTAGTGAGTAACGCATTCCTGGAGTACCCATTGAAATACCATCACTAACACCAATAGTGTTGAAAATTAAGCCTATAACATCTTCGTTTTTTGTGCCTTCTTTAACCAATTTGGCTAAGTCGTTGAGGTGCATGTTACAAGGATTGCCCTCGTAACCTGTGCTTGCAATACCAACAATAGGTTTAAAAAAATCTTCTTTTGTTAGTCCAATAGCATGCAGCATGGCTTGCGCAGCAGGTTGCGTTGGGTCTTGGGTAACTGTTTTACTGTATTTGTTTAATTCACTCATAGTTTATTCTGGCAAAAATGATTTGCTAAATCTAAATTACTTGTTATGCTAAGTTTATATAGCAATATTCTGTTTCTTAATCTAAATTCAATACGACTGGAGTTGGGTTAACTTGTTGTTTATTAGTTTTTTAGGATGATATAAATATGATGTCCAAGTGTGTTATTTTTTTGTATAAAAAAAGCCTTCCTGATTACGGAAGGCTTAAAATAAATCTATGTTTTAAATTATTATAGTATTCCTCGGTTTTGTAAAATAATCACGAAGCGAATAATAGAAATGATTATGATAATTTGTGCGTTAATATGTTAACTCAAGGGATATATACTATGTTTTAGAATCTTAATGCCTTTATTACAAAAAGAAATAAAATAATCACAAGAATTAGGTTTGTGAAGGTGGTGACATAGAGACAAAAAGCTAACCATTTATATCGGTTAAAGATATTTGTATTTAAGATGATTTTAGAATCTTAAGTTTGGTAAGTTATATGTTTGATGTAATTAATTTGCACATTAAGGATATCTGTTTAGGTATATTTTCTTATTTCTAATAATGTTGTCTAGATTGTTGGTTATTAGTGATATATTGTTAAAAGCCTTGTAAATAAAGGATTTTACAAGAAATGAGAATGTTTTTGGGTGAATTAAGCAAGTAGTTTTTACGATTAAACGCGTATATTTGCGGTTATAATACATTACAATCCTAAATCTATGAAAAAACAATTACAATTTTTAATACTTCTAGCTTTCCTAGCTTTTAGTAGTTCTCAACTAAACGCACAAGTTGATGGAACTTTTACAAATAATGCTGGAGCTGGAGATGGCTTATGGTCTACACCAACAAACTGGACAGGTGGAATAATCGCAGATGCAACTGGTACTGCAACTCTAGAGGCCAATGTAGATATTGATGCTGATACAACTGTTGGAAATTTGTTAATAAATGCTGCTATAACAATTAGTAGTCCTTCAAATTCTACTTTAACCCTTACTACTGCAGTTGCAAATGATCTTATAGTAAATAATTTTGCAGGAATAACTACCGTTGATTGTAACCTAACTTTAGGTATTAATGGAAGATTCGAAAATATAGCAGGTGCTACAACTATTTTTGCAAATGGTAATACTATTGATTCAGATACTTTTGGTCTTACGTTACAAAATGAATCATCAAATGCTTTTGAGTTTAATGGAGAAGTAATCGGAAGTGGACTTTTTAATACTATAAATAGTACTGGGAATGGAGGAGCTACTTTTGGGGCTACTTCAGATTTTTCAACTTTTTCTGGGGATTTTAAAAATAGAAATCATCCTTTTATTTTTAATAGTACTAGTAAAATTAGTACGGGAACTACAATAGAATTAGAAGGTTCTGCTTCTATTACTTTTAACGTAGCAGATCAATTTGAGGGTGATATTTACAAAGATGTTCAAGCAAATAATACATCTGTAGTTACATTTAATCAAAACCAAAGTAATTTGGGTTACTTAAGAGTAAATACTAGACCTTTAAGTTTAGTCTTTGCTGATGGTGTCAATCTTGTACAATTTTCTTCATATACTACATCTACTACTGAAGGTGTAGTGGATTTACAAAACTACGCGCCTGGAGTGCTTAGAATAGGAACAACAGCAACAACGGTACCTCAAGCCATATTAGACACTTGGCTTTTAGATGGAGTAGAACCTGCAGATGGTACTCTTACTCAAGATGTAGATGGTTATATTATACATAATACTTATACTACAACACCAGGTCAAGATATTAATTGGGAAGATAGTTCTACTTGGATAGGTGGAAAAATCCCTTCTTTACCGACTGATAATGTAGTAATACATGGTAAAGTAGATTTAAACTCTAACCTAACAATAAATAATATAACAATAGAACATACTACTGGAGTTCAAGAAATTTTAGATATTCAGCCTGGGTATTCGCTTATTGTAAATGGAGATGCAATAACAAAAGATGCACTTAGAGCAAGCTCTTCTAGTACAAGTTCAGGAAGTTTAATTTTAAAAGGAAATATTACTGGTAATATTAGATATAATAAATGGGTAAATTCAAGGCCAGGTAATGATTTGATAGCTTCTCCTGTTTCTCAAACCTTTAGTACTTTTGAAGCATCAAGTGTTAATCTTTATGAAAACCCTTCTACGACTACACAAAAATTATTTGGTCCTTTTAATAATGTTGATGGTGTATACGAAAATTGGGATACTGTAAATGATGCTACTAAGGATATTGTTCTTGGTAAAGGGTATAGAGCCGCAACTAATAGTGGAGGTACAGTTGTATTTCAAGCACAACCAGACTCGCCAACAACAGATGTATTTATTGGGCTTACAGATGGAGGTGATCCAACTTATGGTAAATGGAACTTAATAGGAAATCCTTACCCTTCGTATTTAGACTTTGATGCCTTTTGGACTGAAAACTCGGGTGAGATAAATGGAGGTAGTGGAGCTTACCAAGCAGTTTATGGTTATGATGCAGATGATTCGGATGGTAGTAATTTTACAGTTTGGAATTCATTTAACACGTCAGATTTTGTGCCAGGTCAAGGTTTCTTTGTCAGAACGATATCTGGCGGAACAATAACCTTTAAACCAGCAATGAGAACTATTGGAACTTCCGATGATTTTATTGCAGGTAGAACAGCGACACCTAATTTTGTGTTATCAGAATTATTCTTATCCAACGAATCATCTACTCAAACGACTAAAATATACTTTGCAGACAATCAAACAAGAGGTTTAGATCCAGGTTATGATGCTGCTGCTTTTACAGGTTCTACTAATGGTATTTATACTAATCTAGTTGAAGATAATGAAGGTTTAGAGTTTGCGATTCAAGCCTTACCTTATAATGATTTAAACGATGTGGTTGTGCCACTTGGTGTTAATGGTGATGCAGGTACACAGTTAACTATTGGTTTAGATGCTGAAACGGTTTCTATTCCTTCTCATATTAATGTATACTTAGAAGATAATGTAGCTAATACTTGGACGTTATTAAACAATAGCGATTATATATTTACACCATCTGCTGAATTAAGTGGAACAGGGCGATTCTACGTACATTTCACACCAACAACATTATCTACAAAGGATAATCTATTAAACGGTTTAAATATTTATTCAGAGCAAGTATCAAAAACAGTCGTTGTTAAAGGTCAATTAAACACTGATACTACAGCGGTAATTTACGATATGCAAGGTAGATTAGTATTACAACAAGCTTTAGATACTTCAAATAACACCAACACTATTGATGTCAATGCTCTAAAAACAGGAGTTTATATTGTAGAATTAAAAAGTAAAACACAAAGTAAGACTCAAAAAATAATTGTTAATTAAAATGTGTAATTGAGGTTATAATTTATTGAGAATAGTCATAACCTTGAATTGATTAATAGTAGAAAAAAAACGTGATATTTTTTAAAATATTGCGTTTTTTTTATCATCAATAATTTCTTCTAAGTTCAGTCTAATTAGTGAAGATGTTTTGTAAGCGAAATATTTCAAACTATTAAAATTAGTGGGAAATACTTGTAACAGTAAGGCTCAAAATTCGTTTATTTATAACGTGAATAATGGAGTATTTGCAAAACAACTATACAATTCGTCCGTTAATACAGGAAGAATACATTTCTAAATAATTACATTTAAAATAAAACCAACATGTATCATCAAAATATAAAAAAGCAATTCGTCTATTATTCTATTATTATGTTACAGTTCTTAACACTTTCTAGCTGTAAAAACGAAAAAGAGAATATATCTTCTGAATCAAAACCAATTTCGAAAATTGAAGCTCCTGACGGTATGATTTGGGTTGATAAAAACACTTTTTTACAAGGAGCTAAAGATTCTGATAATTATGCCATGCCAAGAGAAAAGCCTGCTCATATGGTTACTGTTGATGGTTTTTATATAGATGTTACAGAGGTTACAAACAAGCAGTTTAAAGCGTTTGTGGATGCTACAAATTATATGACAATTGCGGAACGAGAGATTGATTGGGAAGAGATGAAAAAAGAATTGCCTCCGAACACACCAAAACCTCATGATTCTATCTTGCAACCTGGTAGTTTAATTTTTAACAAAGATGTAAATGCTGTTGTAAACATGGAAAATTATGGACAGTGGTGGACATGGAAGACAGGCGCTGATTGGAAACATCCTTATGGTCCAGAATCTACTATAGAAGGTAAAGACGATTATCCTGTAGTGCATGTGGCTTATCAAGATGCTATAGCATATTGTAAATGGGCTAATAGACGTTTGCCAACAGAAGCAGAGTGGGAATCTGCTGCTCAAGGTAAAAATCCAAACACCATTTTTACTTGGGGAAATGATGCTGCAAAATTAGATGCTAATGCTAATACTTGGCAAGGTATATTTCCTACAAATAATGAGTCTCAGGATGGATTTGAGTTTATTTCACCTGTAAAATCGTATCCTCCAAATAGTATTGGGTTATATGATATGGCTGGGAATGTATGGGAAATTACGAGTGACTTTTTTAGTGTAAAATATTATAATGAATTAGATACGTCTAAACCTATTGTAAATCCTAAAGGACCTAATAAACATTTCAACCCTAATAATCCGTATCAAGTTGAACACGTTATGAAAGGTGGTTCATTTTTGTGCCATGCCTCTTACTGTGCAAGTTATAGAATTTCTGCTAAAATGGGTGTTTCAGTAGATTCTGGGTCTGATCATATGGGCTTTAGAACAGTTGCTACACCAGATATGTTAGCTACTAAAGAATAACGTATATCTTTCACATATATCACTAAAAAAAGGGAAATCTAACTTTCCCTTTTTTTATTTCATAAAATCATTTGCAATACGTGTTTCTAAAGCGTAATCTCTAAAACGGTTAGTCTAGTAAAGAAAATTCTTTTGATACTCTAGTTACTCTAATATAAAACGCTCCCCAATCTTCACCTTCATTGGTTGTAAACCAAGCGCTCATATCTGTTTCTCCTTTAGTAAAATTACCTGTAAATCTTATAATTTTAGCATCGTTTTCTACTGTCTTAGTTTGTTCCCAAGCTCCAATTTTTACTCCACCAGATTTAAAGTTCATTGTTCTGCCATCGCTAATAGATTCCGTAGAAATGGTGCCTTTTTTTCCTGCTACAGCTGCATTTATTGCTAAATTAGATTCAAAAGGCCATCTGCTTAATTCAATAGTGTAAGTTCCTGATTGTTCAAACGCAACCGTAAATTCACCTCCTATTGGATTTTTTTTCGCTTCTCTAATATAATTCTGATTCCATGGAATTTTAGAATCGTGTACATGTGTATCATGACACGTTAGTTCTATAGGATTTTGTTGATCTGATCCTAAAACAATAATCGGAAACTGATTAAACTCTGTAGATACAGAACTCCACCATTCATTATAATAGCCTCGCATTTGCTCTACTTTTTCAGGAAACTGTGCTGCTAAGTCATTTTCTTGACCTGGATCTTTAGAAACATCATATAATTCTGTACCATTAACTAATCTCATTTTGTCTGACATCACGGCACTTTTTCTCCATTTTATAGGGCTTTGTACACGTTGCGAATCTGTAATAAGATAGTCTCTACCAATTGTTTCTTTAGTTCCTGATAGAAGTGATGAAATATCTGAACCATCCATTTCTTTTTGTCTTTCAGGTAATTCTAAATTACATAAGGTCGCTAAGGTTGGTAAAATATCTAAATGAGCCGTTAAGTCATTCACATCTCTACCGCCTTTAATATTCTTATCTGGATATGATATAAAAAACGGTACTCTGTGTCCACCTTCATACTCACTGTTTTTTGTGCCTTTCATGCCACCATTGAAACCGTATAATTTACCTCCAACTGTTTTATATCCTGAAGCAGTTCCGTTATCTGTCATGAAAATAAGAATCGTATTATCTGCAATATTTAATTCTTTAAGTTTCTTTTGAAGTTTCGCAAAGTTGTCATCGACATTGGTAATCATTCCATAAAATATTTTTTGAAACTCAGGAATGTCTAAATCTTTGTATTTGTTATAATAGTCTTCTGGAACATTATAGGGTAGGTGAGGTGCGTTTGTAGAAATATAAGCGAAAAATGGTTCGTCTTTCTTTTCTTCAATATATTTAATAGCCTCATCAAACCAAACATCTGTACAATAGCCTTCGTACTTAGTAGGTACACCGTTTTTAAAATAAGTATCATCAAAATAATCATTATCCCAATAATCTGGAGTCTGACCAACTCCACCACCACCATGTGTAATGGTGTATTTAAAACCTTTGTCTTGTGGTCTAGAAGGGTAGGTATCTCCTAAATGCCATTTACCAAACATCGCTGTTTCGTAACCATTTTCTTGAAACACATCAGCCATAGTCACTTCATCTTCTCGTAAAATAGAAACGCCACCTATCGTATGCCAAACACCAACTCTATCTGCATATCTTCCGGTCATTAAACCAGATCTTGAAGGAGCACATGTTGGACCAACATGAAAGTCTGTTAAACGAACAGAGTCATCATGAAATTTGTCTAAAGCAGGCGTTTTAACTAAGGTGTTACCATGAGCACCTAAATCACCATAACCTTGGTCGTCTGTGATGATTACAATGACGTTAGGCTGCTTTGCTTTTTTGGTTGTTGCTATTTTTTTTGATTGAGACGTACATGACAATGTAAATCCCATAAGCGCCATTAATACTATTATTTTTTTATTCATTTTGATTCTGTTTTTGAACATAGATACTATTTGTTTATCCTATTTAGGCAAGTCTTTTTTCCAATCTTTCCACAGACTTTTAAGTTCGCTCACCACTTGTTTATTGTTTTCTGCTACATTATTTTTTTCAAACGGATCTTTAGAAATATTGTAGAGTTCTTCTTTACTAATGTCTTCATTAAGTAAAAGTTTCCAGTCTCCATGTCTAACCGCTCCCTTTGCCCAATGATTTGAATTCTCTTTTGGGAAACGCCATTCCCAAAATAATGGTTTTGTTCTTTTAAAGCTATTATTTTCTAAAATAGAGCTGATATTTTCTCCATCAATAGCATAATCGTTTGGCAATTCTATTTCTGCTAAACTTGCAAACGTTGGCAGTAAATCTACTGTAGATAGTACACTTGTAGAATCTACCTTATTTTTTTCAACATGATTTTTCCATTTTACAATTAAAGGCACCACAACTCCTCCTTCATAAATATCTACTTTTCTTCCTTTTAAACCTGCTGTCGATGCTGCTTCTAATGATGGTCCGTAAGCTGCTGGTCCATTATCACTTGAAAAAATAATTAGTGTGTTGTCATCTAATCCCATTTCAGATATGGAGTCTAATAAGCGTCCAACATGAAAATCAGCATCTTTTAAAACGGCATAATAGGTTTCTTTGCTTGGTGATAAGCCTTTAAAAGATTCACGTTGTGCTTCTGAAGGCCATAAAGGTGTATGTGGATCTTTTAACCAAAGGTTGACAAACATGGGCTGTTTGTCTTTATTTTCCTTAATAAAATCAATTGTTTCATCTACAGCAATTCTACTAGAGCTTTGTACCCATAAGGTATCCGTATCCATAAATCGTGTGGTTTCCCATTTTTGATCTCCTTTCCAAGTTGGTCCATTGCCGTTCCAAACTCTAGCTTCATCGTAGCCGTAAACTTTAGGCTCTGGAGCTGAAGGATCTCCATGAGGTTTGCCACCACCTCCTAAATGCCATTTCCCAAAATGTGCCGTTTTATAGCCTGCTTGTTGCATGGTTTGAGGCAGGTATACTGGTAAGGAATCATTTAAATAATTGGGCATATTGCGTCTTTCATTCACTTCATTTCCGGCAAAATGACCATGGACGCGATGTCTTGCGGGAAAATGCCCTGTTATAACTGACGATCTACTCGGAGAACACACACCACTAGTTACATGGAACTGTGTAAATCGCGTACCTTCTGAAGCCATTTTATCTAGATTAGGAGTAACAACTTCTGTATTTCCATAAACACCCAAATCTCCATAACCCCAATCATCTGCGAAAATAAAAATGATGTTTGGCCGTGAATCTCCTGATTTAACTACAGTTTCTTTATCAATTACAGTGGTCTTCTTAGTATCATTACAAGAATACATCACAATTGCAATACATAAAAGTGTGATATATTTTAATGGACTCATTATCATTTCAGTGTTAATTTTTAAACGTTTCTGTTTTCTGTTCGTTGATTAATGCTGCAGCCAATTCATTGACTTTCTCAGGAAATTGACTTGCTAAATTAGTGTTTTGCCCTATATCGTCTTTAAGATTGAAGAGTTGTACAGTATCCTTAGCGGTTTCAAAACGCTGCCCTTCTACAAACCATTTTGGTATTCTAGTGTGGTAACCATCTTTATTATTAATGTATAACCAATCTCCTTTTCTAATCGCATATTTTGAAGCCCAAGTATTATGAACAATGGTTTCTCTTACAGGTTCATTTGTATTTGTTAGCCATACATCAGAAAAATTAAAACTATCATGCTGAAACCCTTTTGGTAAATCGCTATTTGTAATAGACGCTAAAGTATTTAGAATATCTATTTGGCTAAATAACTGAGTGCTCTTAGTCCCTGGTTTTATTTTATTAGGCCATTTTACAATAAATGGAACATGGTGTCCACCTTCGTAAATGTCTCTTTTAACGCCTCTAAATGGATTAGAACTATTATGATCGTAATTTTTAATGCGGTTGTAAGCATAGTGCTCTGATCCATTGTCTGAAGTAAAAATAACAATGGTATTTTCGTCAGCATCTATCGCTTTTAAAGCGTCTAAAATTTGTCCAACAGCATCATCTGTTTGATACATATAATCACCATAAGGCCCAGCATTGCTTTTTCCTCTAAATTCTTCATTCGGAATTATTGGTGCATGAGGAGAAGGAAAGGCCATATATAAAAAGAAAGGTTGCTCTGCTTTGTCTTGATTTTTTATAAAGGTGACTGCAGAACTAGTAACCGTTGGTAAAATCTTGTAAAAATCCCAATCTTTAACTGCTGGTCCTGGTCTTAATTCCCAATTACCTTCTAATGCAAAATCTTTTTTGGGATGTTGTAAGGTTATTGTCGGAACTTCTTTTACTTTATCATTCTCTATCCAAGTATAAGGTGGAAAATTAATAGTGCCATCACCAAAGTAAGAATCAAATCCAATGGACAACGGTCCTTTAGGGATGGATTTTTCCCAATCATAAGCTTGTGCTGGCCAAATTTCAATTTCTTTTTTTCCATGCTTCGCTTTTTCTTTTTGAGTAAAGTCTTTTTTTCTGATAGCTTCCCAATTCCACCCTAAATGCCATTTGCCTATTGCAGCTGTCTTGTAACCGTTATTGTTAAGGATTTTGGGCAACGTCACCTGATTTTCTTTAAAAACAGATTCGCCCATAGAGTGCACAATATCGTTGAAATCTCTCCAATGGTATCGACCAGATAACAAGGCATATCGACTTGGTGTACAAATGCCAGAAGAACTATGAGCCTCTGTCATTAAAAGCCCTTCTTTAGCTAATTGATCTAAATTTGGAGTTGGTATTTTAGATTGAGGATTTTGAATTGCCAAATCACCATAACCCATATCATCTGCATAAAAAATGATTATATTGGGTTTATCAACCGTAGCAGTTGGTTTAGTTGGTTTTGTTTGTTGTTGACAAGCGGTTAAGCACACCAACATTAAAATATAAAAGTAGGCGCCTATTTTCATAGTGTTAGCTTTGTTTTTTCCAGTCAATGGAGGCTTTCTTATTTTCTAAATCGACCCAAATACTGGCATGCTCGTAATTTCTGGTTAAAATCCAATCGTTAACTTGCATGTCATCTAAAGGTTTACCTAGAGGTTTGTCAAATTCTGGATACCATAAAAGTGATCCCATATTTAAGCGATAGCCCCAATTATAAATAATATAAGAATGTTTTTGTGCTCCAGCTAAAAAAGAAGCTAGTGCAAAAGTTAAATGCTCTTTAGAAATTTTCTCTTTTTCTTTTTCAGATTTAGACATAAACTTTTTGTTCAACCATGTATTTTCTGGCCAAGTTTTAAACACTACAATTTTACCTGTTTTACCTGCTTTTTCCATTTCTTGAATATCCTTAAGCATACTTTCTTTCGTTTTGCTATTAAAATATCCAAAATGCTCAATCATTATGGCATCTGTGAAATCTGGAAAATCATTGCCTGTATTTCTTTGGGGTGTAGAACGAATTCCGTTATACACAATTAATTTTTCGTCACCAATTTTAGCTCTAGTTTCTTTAATTAAATCTTTTAAGCCTTGCTGAATTGAATCATACTTTTCAATTCCCCACAATTTTTTATTTCCAGGACTAGTGACCTGATTTAATGCATCAAAGAAAACACCATCGATATTTTTATTATTCAAATTATCTTTCGCAACATCAGACCACCAATCTCTAACTTCTGGATTAGATAAATCGTAGCGCTTTGTTTTCTCACTTTTTAAATCTAAGTCTCCTTTTTTTGTTTTGAGCCACCAATCTGATTTTGTTTGATAGTCTTCATGAGCTTTGTACATGCTGTAATCTAAAAAGGCATTCCAATAAAATACCACTTTCATGTCTGGGTTTAGAGCTTTTAAAACTTCAGCATCAGCAGCAATAGATTCTTCCGAATGTTTGTATTTTGGATAGCCGTGTGCTTTTTCTAATACCGTAAAGTTGGAATGTGAAGCAATGAATTTTGCCTCCGCTTTAGTTAGAAGATCTCCTTTTTTTCCGAAGTGGAATGCTACAGGAACCTTATCCCAACTAAATTCTGGATAATGTGTATCGTTTTGAGAAAACGCAGCTTGAGATATGACCAAACCAATTAAAAAGAGACTTTTATGTAAAAACGTTAACTTCATTATGCTTACATTATTTTATTGGTAAAATTTTAATAGATTTTAAACTAGATGTTTGTGGATCACCTTCAACCAAAGACGTTTTTATAATATGATTACCAGCTGTCTTAAACTCTAAAATTCCCATTCTACGATACGCATATTTGTCAGTGGCTGCTTGTTGGTTTTGAACTTTTATACCTTCATCTGTTGTTGTTTTCCAAACCAATCGTCCTTCTCCTTTATATTCTAAATCTAAATAGTAGTAACCAGGTTCTTTAACGTTTACTTCCCAACATACCATGCCATCTTCTTCCCAATTACTTACTTGGTTGGCGTGTTTCCATTCACCAAATTTCTCCATCCAGCGAACGTTTTTTTGTTCTGCACCTTCGGCTTTTCCGAATTCAGTTAATAATCTGGTAGATACATTTGGATAGATGCCTAAGTGTGTTTCTACAATAGGTTCTGCATCTTCAAGTTCTACTTCAATTACAGAAATTAATTTTTCAGGAGCTTTGTAAGGTACATCAATAACTAACCAATCATTGTCTTTAGAAAATTTTAGAGAACTACTTTTTGATCCGTCTAAAAGCGAGATTTTTTTCACTTTAGATTTTAAACCAGGCAGGTATAGTTTACCATCTGTTGGCCATTTACCTACAGATAAATAAAGCGATTTGTCGTTTGTAGTTACATCTCCCCAAGGTAATGCATAGCCCCAAGGAGAACTACCTGCATCATAAACGACTTGTGGATATTTTTGAATCCAACGACCAGACTCTTGTAAAAATTCTATACCAATACTTGGAATGGCACCATTGCTATCTGGACCTACGTTAAATAAATACGTACCACCTCTAGCTACTGTTTCAATAACACGACCTAAAATCTTTTTAGGACTTTTAAAATTATTATCATACCAAGCATAAGACCAAGAATCGTTGTTTGTATCACAAGTTTCCCAAAGACCTTCGACATTTCGAGTTGGTACTTCCATATCACCTATACTAGCATAATCTCCCATGCCATAGCCTACTCTACTGCACATCATAGCATTTGGTTGTAGCTCTCTTACCATATCTGCTAATTCTACCACGTACTCTTTTGGCATATCTCCTGGTGTATCAAACCACACAAAGTCTATTTGGCCATAATTAGTACATATTTCTCTAACTTGAGGTTTACACTTATTGTAGAAATAATCTTTAAAATCTACTTTATTTCCGTCTTCATCAACTTCTGGACCTCTAGTACCTCCTGGAGCTGTCCAATCTTGATTATGCGAATAATAGAATCCGAACCCAAGTCCTAGTTCTTTACAAGCTGCAGATAACTCGTGCATTGGATCTCTACCAAATGGAGTAGCATCTACAATATTGAAATCACTTGCTTCAGAATCGAACATAGCGAAACCTTCATGATGTTTACTGGTAATGATAATGTATTTCATTCCAGCATCTTTGGCTAATTGAGCAATTTGTTTGGCATCGAATTGAGTAGGATTAAATGTTTTCGCGGTTTCCATATAGTCTTTTGGAGAAATATTTGCAACACGCTTGCTCATTAACCATTCTCCAATACCATAATACGTCTTATCTTCCCATACGCCACCTAAGTTTGAAAACAAACCCCAATGAATAAACATGCCGTAATTTCCTTCATCGAATAACTTCGCTTTTCCACTTTTTAAGGCATCTCCAGAAACGGTGGTTTCTCCCCACATTTCTTCCATTCCCTTTTTGTTCTTATCTTGAGAATGTATGGCCATAACACCAACAAGCATTACTAAAACGGAAAATATAAAACATCTATTATTAAACATATTCGAACTGTTATTAATTTTAAACTTTTTGACAAGCAGATGTAAACCATCAACTTTTTTTTATCATTTACAATATTCTTGAGTCGTCAATAATGGTGAATACATTAACGACGCTCAAGATTTTTTTTTTTAGATTATAATCTGTATCTCAACCCAATTTTCCAAGTCGGAGTTCTTTGGTAATAAGACGTTAAATTTTGAGTGTCATCTCCAATATAACGACGTGTATCTTCTCCTGTAAGATTACTTACACCTGCACTTGCTTGTAACTTTTTTGTAATTTTATATTTTAAATTGATGCCTAAAAGCGTCGTTCCTTCTGTATAATGTGCTTCATCTGCACGTGTAGATCCAATACCACCCAAATTACTTAAGTAATTACTTCTGTAGGCTGCAGTAAATCTAAAAGAGAACCCGTACTTTTCATAGTACATCACTGTATTGAAGTTGTGTTTAGATGTTCCAGGGAAACCATTAGTGGCATCTCCAACAGCTCCATCAAAATTACTTTCAACAAAAGAATAATTTGCTCGTAAACCAAACCCACTTGCAAAGCCAGGTAAAAATGTAAAGTGATGATTAAAGCCTATTTCAAATCCATAAAGTTGTGCATTTGTAATATTTATAGGTGTAGAAATATCGAACAATAAATCTTCTTGTCCTGCAGGTAGTGCTACACCTAATGCTTCTATTCCAGGATATGCTTGATCATTTAATGTTTGACGTCCGATATAATTTTTAATATCCTTATAGAAAACACTACCAATAATAGCACCTCCATTTTTGCTGTATAGTTCAAGTGTCATATCATACATCCAAGCAGAATAAGGCTTTAACTTTGGATTTCCAGACGTAATTGTTCCTCTATATAAACTTGTTCCTAAATTTGGCTCATAGTCTGCTGAGCTAGGATCGAATATTGCAGAAGTAGGATCTAAATACACCACCTCATTACTTGGCATCATATCTCTGTATTTTGGTCTAGATGTTCCTTTTGCGGCGCTAAATCTCCAGTTGAAATTTCTTTTTATTTTAAAATTGGCATTAAAACTTGGTAACACATCCCATCTAGAATTGTCTACTTCATGATATATAGCATCATTTACTACACCACTAGTCTCTGCTATAGGATCAACTATTTCTACTCCGGTAAATCCCCTTGATTCATTTATGGTATTAATTGCTCTTACTCCAAAATTTAAAACCACTGGTATATCAAATATTCTTGTTCTTGCATCAACTTGTGCATAGGTAGAAAAGGTTTTTTCTATCGCTCCATAAGATTTTGCAGGATTAAATTGTAAATCACCTTCCTCAGAAACCAATTGATCTATAGGTCTGTCAAAATCAAAAACACTTCCACCATTTAAACTATTAAATCCTGGAGTTAAATCTAACACGGCATTTCCAGGGATATTAATCCATTGGTCTAAACCTGTTCCACCGCCTAAAAAATCACCTGGAATATAATAATTGTCATAAGAAATAAGATCTACAAATTGCTGTAATTGCTCATCTGTATAATCACCATATATATCTTCAGCATCTGCTTGCGCTTCTCTAGCTTCAAAATCTGTCATTGCTGATCTTGCACCCAATGAGAATTTTACCTTTTTATTAAGTTCATACTCTACATCTAATCTTGAAGCATAATTATAGCCCTTAGTTCTAATATGTCTTTTTGCTGCAGATCTAAGACCAAACGCTGTAGGATCTAAAATTTCATCTGGAAGTCCAAACAGAGGAAGTTCACCTCTCAAATCTAAACTAATAGCACTATTGTCATAATCTCTTCCATCCAATCTTGCAGTTATTTGCGTTAAATCTTGGAAAAAATCTAAATCCGAATACGATAAATCAAAACTAAAAGTCAATTTATCTGATTCCTTATATATGGTATTCAACCCTATTATATTATTTGTGGTATTATTTGTATAAAACTGATTTTTATTTTGAATATTCACTCGTGACAGGTCTGCACCAGCTGCATTGATGTACGCTAAATTATTTCCATTAAAAACAAGGCTTTCTGGTGTAAAGAAGTTATTAACTCCTAATAAACCATTATCACCACCTGTAGACATTGATATTTGAAATTGTTGTCTGTCTGAAAAAGCTTCTAATTTAGTTAGGGTGTAATCTAGTAAAAACTCTAATTTATCTGTTGGCTTATATTGAATTGCCGCTGATAATGCAAATTGTTTTCTGTTATCTTTTCTTACAGCATTATTAATAGTTGCTGGCACTAAGATACCTTCATAAACATTCTCTCCATCTTCAAAAGCACCATTACTATTGGTATCTTCATAAAAATCCACATTTCTATAACCTCGCATTCCCGATTCATCACGGTATCTATTATCATCAGTGTGAACTACTGAGACAGCGGCTCCTAATTTGTCATTTATTTTACCTCCAAACACACCTGATAATCTCGTATCAAAATCTATATCTTCGAACTCTGAATCACTATCTCCTCTTACATTAACACTAGCAAAATAATTCTTCCCTCTTTTATATCTGTTATCTAAAGGTCTTAAGGTTTGAAAATCTACTGTACCACCAATATCTGTAGCAATTTCTTTAGCCTGCGTTGTTTTGTGAATTCTGGCTCCATTAATAATTTCTGTAGGAATAACATTTAAGTTAAATTTTCTAAAATCCGATTTTCCTTCATTTCCAGCAGAAATTGGTGCTCGACCATTCATCGTAATTTTCACAAACTGAGGCCCTATACCTCTAATAGATACTCTATCTCCAGAAACACCATCATCATTTCGCTCAATTTGCACACCTGCAACTCTTTGTAAAGCATCAGTTACGTTACCATCTGAAAAACTTCCGATATCCTCTGGCGTAATTGCTTCAATAACGCTAGTGGCTTCTCGTTTTTCTCTAGTGGCTTTTAATTCTGAGCTTCTAATACCTACAGTAATAACTACTTCATCTAAAGCTTCAGAGTCTGCTTTCATCTGGACATTGATAACATTCTTTCCTGTTGTAGGATATTCTACAGTCTTAAAACCAATATAATAAAACACTAATACAGCATCTGCATTCTTTAATTGTATGGTGTATTCACCTTCCATATTAGTCGTTGCGCCATTTTTAGTGCCTTTTTCTACAATACTTGCTCCTGGTAACGGGAGGTTGTTTTCGTCCGTAATTTTACCTGTTACAAATTGCTCTTGTGCTAAACCAATAAAGCATTGCAGTAGTAACAAAAGCAATAAACATTTAGAATTATTTTTTTTCATGACTTGATGAGTTAGTTCGTATGACTACAAATATGTATCAAATAAGATAAATCAGCTTGCTCTGTTCGTTTTAAAATTTTCTCAAATCAACCAAAACATTTAAGCGCTAGGCAGTCTAGGTGCTTTTGAATTTTTACAGCAACAAAATGACGGAATTGAGAAGCGTTTATAAATAAGTAAATGGTTACTTTGTATATAGGTGATAAAAGGCTACAGATGTCGATAAAAATAAATAGAACCATCCTTTTTTTTATATTAACTTCTTGTTTTGTATTTGGTCAAACTAAGCAGACTAAAAAAACAATTGAAGCTAATTGGAAATCCATGGCTGAGAACTATCAAGTACCAGAATGGTTCCAGAATGGTAAAATAGGAGTTTGGATGCATTGGGGAATTCCATCTTCAATTGATGAGAATAGACCAGACGATGGTTCCCACTACGGAAGACGAATGTATGGTGATAAAGATTATGATGCTAGAAATGAGCCAGACAGAAAAAGAACGGTAAAATTATCAGAATGGCATGTTCAACGTTATGGACCACCTTCTGAATTTGGTTACGAAAAATTTATATCAGATTTTAAAGCCGAAAACTTTAATGCTGATAATATAGTAGAGTTCGTTAAAGCGTGTGGAGCTCGTTTTATTATGCCAGTGGCAACACATCATGATAATTTTGACATGTACGATTCGTTCTTCCCGTGGAATGCTGTAAAAATGGGTCCAAAAAAAGACATTCTAAGAGAATGGAAAGATGCAGCATATAAACACGATTTAAAATTTGGAGTATCTACACACTTATATTGGTCTCCACGCTTTTTTAGAACGGCTCGGAAATTTCAAAAAAAAGGCACTCCAGAATGGGACTTCTTTAATATGGATTATGATACATATAATTTTGCGAGTCAAGATAGTTGGAATGAACATTGGTACAAACGTTCATGGGATTTAATAGAAAAATACGATCCAGACATGTTTAATAACGATTCACCTTATCCATCTATTAAAACTGGAAAAGGTTTAGGTGTTAAACTATTTTCAGATTATTTAAATAGAGATTTAAAAGAGAACAACGGCAAACAAACTACCGTTTTGTCCTTTAAAAACGCTAAAGAAAACAAAGCTGCATTTACCTATAACTTAGAACGTGGGATGTTTGGAGAGCTACAAGAGTATCCATGGATTTGGGCAACCGATTTATCAGGAAGTTGGTTTTACCGAAAGAACGCTTTTACAAAAATGTCTTTAGAGGTTTTAATTGGTAATGCTATTGATGCTATTAGTAAAAATGGTATTGTGATGATTAACATTGCTTTAAAAGGAGATGGCACAATTCCTGAAAATCAAATAAAAATGCTTAGCGACTTTGGAGCCTTTGTAAAGATTAATCAAGATGGTATTTACAATACTCGACCATGGAAAACCTTTGGAGAAGGGCCTTTGGAAATCGTAACCAAAAGAGCAGGTGAGAACTTAAAACAATTCTCAGAAAAAGACATTCGTTTTACAACCAAGGACGGCAATCTTTATGCTTTTCTTTTAGCACCACCAACAGAGGATATTTTGATTGAAGTCCTAAAAACAAAAGGACTTTTAAAAAAGAACATAAAAGACATACAACTCTTAGGTAGTGAGGAAAAAATAAATTGGAAGAGAAATAAAGGTGGTTTGGCTATTGCGTATGATTTTAAGGCCATACCAAATCAATCTGCTATTTGCTTTAAAATAATTACAGAATAGAATAACGCTTGAGTTAAAAAGAAATATTGATGCATTTTAAAACAACATTTTTATTGGTTTTATTAGCCGTTTCGTTAAGTGCCTGTTCAGTACAGAAACAAGAAACGACTGTAGTAAAACATAAATTGCCAGAGTTTTCTTGGGATAAAATGCCCTTGTATATGCATCTACGTAAATCTACTGCATTTACAAAAAAAGAGATTATATATCTTTCAAAATTTCCTTTAATAACATTTGAAAAAACAACAGGAAGTAAAGCTTATGGATCTACAGAAAAAGGGACTATTAAAGCTGCTGAAGCTGTAAAAAAAATAAATCCTGATGCCAAGATACTTTACTATAAAAATGTGGTCATCAATTGGAAAGGTTATTCTGAAGATGAAGATTTTTTATACAAACATCCTGAAGCAATATTAGTTAACGCCAAAGGGGAAAAAGCCTTAATGTCTAATGGTAAAACTGGATTCTTTGATATTTCAAAAGATTATGTTCGTGAGTATTGGTTAAACCATGTAAGTAAGGTGACCGAAAGTCCTTTTATTGATGGTGTGTTTTTAGATGCTAACATTAAAGTTTTAGTGCCTTTCTTTTTTAATAGTCGTGTTGGTAAAGAAAAACGAGAGGCTATTAAAACAGGCTATTTGTCTATGATGGCAGATTTAGATACTCAAATAGGAAATGATAATTTACTTATTGCCAATATCATTCGTGTACGTCCAGAATTTGAAGATTCAGGTAGAGAGTATTTAAAATTCTTTGATGGTTCATACTTAGAAGGCTTTGAGCGTGGAAATTCTGGCATGACTTATGAAGATTATCTTGCAAAAGGTATCGAGGCTGTTCAAAAATCGGCTAGAGAAGGCAATGTGATTGCTATGTCTCTCGGAATTGGTAAAGGATTAAAAAATGCAGTAGCTGGTATTGATGATGCTAGGGAAAAAGTAAACATAAATGAAGATTTTACAAAACGCTTAGATTATCTATTAGCTATTTTTCTGGTTTGTGCTGAAAAATACAGCTATGTCTATCCTCATGATGGTTATGCTGTTGGGAGTTCTGCGGTTTGGCTTAAAACATTTCCTCAGTACGAGAAAAAACTGGGAGCACCAAAAGGAGATGCGAAACGTGAAGGCTACATTTACACAAGATCTTTTGAACATTTAGATGTTACTTTAGATATACAAAACAAAACAGCCCAATTAGATTGGAAATAAACGAACTATAAATATTTATACATAAAAAAATGAAATCACTTTTAACAACATTGACAATTTTATTGTTCTTCTCTAATTATGCAATTAGTCAAGAAAAGAAAGATTTAGTAAAACCTAATATTGTTATCTTTTATGTAGATGATTTAGGTTGGCAAGATTCACAACTCAATGATTTGGATGAGCCTACGCCTTGGGAAACACCTAATATGTTGGCGCTAGCAAAAGAAGGTATCAATTTTACCAATGCATATTCGCCAGCACCAACTTGTGCGCCTTCTAGAGCGGCAACACTTTCTGGTTTACACCCAACTAAAACAGGTGTAACACATGTAAGTGGAGGCACTTTACCTAAAGCCTCTAAAAGATCTAATTATCTAACTCCTTTTTATCCAATAGGATTAATGCCTGAAAATTTCACAATAGCAGAAGCATTAAAAATGAATGGTTACAAGACAGGTCATGTTGGAAAATGGCACGTTGGAGGTCTTGATATCCAAAAGTCAACAAATCAAGGTTTCGATTTTGCTTATGAATCAAGAGGAGCACATCAAGGTCCAAAAGGAGAAAAAAACCGTCTGAATAATTTTGCAACCCATGATAAAGGTGATGCTTACCGTTTAAGCGATGAAAAGTACCCTCCATTTACTAAGGATTCCCCAAATGGAATTTCGTATCCAAAAGATATGGTTACTGAAAAAGCCCTTGAGTTTATTAAAACTAGTAAAGAAGAGCCGTTCTTTTTATACTTAGCACATTGGTTAGTACATTCTCCAATTCACACTAAAAACAAGGAGTTATTACAATATTACAGCGATAAATTAGGTATAGATTTTCCAACTAAAAACATTCCTATTACCACGGAAGGCCAAACCAATCCGTTCTACGGTTCTATGGTTACTACTTTAGATTGGAGTTTAGGACGCGTTGTAGATTTATTAAAGACAACAGACGACCCTAGAAATCCAGGTAAAAAGTTAATTGAAACGACATATATTATATTTTCTTCAGATAATGGTGGTGCAGAAAAAGCCAATGGAGATATTGTTACAGATAATTACCCTTTAGATGAAGGTAAAAAACATGCACAAGAAGGTGGTATTAGAGTTCCTATGGTGATTTCGGGTCCAAATATTCCTAAAGGAAAAACTTATGATGGTTTAGTAAATCAGTTAGATTTTTACCCAACCATTTTAAGTCTTACACATAGTGAGATTTCAAAAAAATATACTTCAGAATTAGATGGTCTAGACATTTCTGGTGTATTATTAAATAACGAAAATGTTATTCATAATGCAGATGGAAGTCCTAGAGAAGATTTATGGTGGCACTTTCCTCATAATGATGATGCATCTATGCAATCTGCTATTAGAAAAGGAGATTACAAATTATACAAAAATTTGATTCCTGGTACTTATGAATTATACCGTTTATATAAGGATGGTAAAAGAGAAGACTTAGAAGAAAAGTTTGACATAGCTGCACAAAATCCTAAAGTCGTTAAAGACTTATCTACAAGATTAGAAAAATATCTAAAAGATTACAATGCGCAAATGCCTTATAAAAATCCTTCAAAATTTAAAAGTGAAGGAGCTAAAAGTAATGTAGCGTCTATTCCTGTTATAGTTAGTGATTCATTTGATGCTGATTCTCGTAAAGTGTCAATTACATTAGAAAAAGGAAAAACGAATGTTATAGAAGCTTATGCTTTAATACGAATTGCAAATAAGGCTAAAGCAAAAAAGAAGGGGAAGAAAGCGAAATATGGAAAACATGATACAACCTTTATAAAAGTACCATTAGATGCTAGCAAAAACAATTTAGAATACACGTTTGTTGTTCCTGAAGGGGTTATAGAATATGGTGTTATCTTAATTGATGAAAATCGATTTATGGTAAAAGGTGAGTTTCATAAAATCAACTAAAAAAGAAGCGTTGAATGTGATATTGTATAGATTTAAATAACAGTATCACATTTGCTTTAATTATATATAAAATGAAAAATAACAGAACATTCTTAGCCTTAGTACTATTGGCGTTTTTAGCCTCTAACTATGGTAATAGTCAAGAAAAAGCTGATTTAATAAAACCTAATATCATTATATTTTACGCTGATGATTTAGGCTGGCAAGACGTAGAATTAAACGATTTAGACGAACCTTGTGCTTGGGATACTCCAAACATTAAAGCATTAGCAAAAGATGCTATCAATTTTACAAATGCCTATTCTCCTGCACCAACTTGTGCCCCTTCTCGATCTGCACTTTTAAGTGGATTGCATCCTGCTAAAACAGGGATAACAAATGTGAGTGGAGGAAAAATTCCTAAGGCAGATAAATCGTCAAAATATACTAGCCCTTTTTTTCCAGAAGGATTAATGCCTGAAAACTTCACGATTGCTGAAGCTTTAAAAATGAATGGCTATAAAACGGGTCATGTAGGGAAATGGCACGCTGGACATCTTAAGATTCAAAGCTCAAAAAATCAAGGTTTTGATTTTGCTCACGAATCTCGTGGTGCACATCAAGGACCAAAAGGTAAAAATAATAGGGTGAATGATTTCGCAACGCATAATAAAGGTGACAAGTACCGTTTAAGCGAAGAAAAATACTTTCCTTTCACAAAGGCATCTCCTAATGGTATTTCATATCCAAAGGATGAGGTGACTGAAAATGCCCTTGAATTCATTAAAAACAGCAAGGAAGAACCTTTCTTTTTATACTTAGCACATTGGATGGTGCATTACCCAATTCACACAAAGAATCGTGAATTATTACAATATTATTGTGATAAATTAGGAATGGAATTTCCGAAGGAAGATATCCCAATGACTGCTGGAGGCCAAAACAATCCTTATTTTGGTGCTATGGTGACTACCTTAGATTGGAGTTTAGGCCGTGTTGTAGATTTATTAAAGAAAACAGACGACCCTAGAAATCCAGGCAAGAAATTATATGAGACCACTTATATCATTTTTTCATCAGATAATGGTGGTGCAGAACAACGCAGAACAGAAATAATGTCTGATAATGCACCTTTAGATAAGGGTAAAAAATATACAGAAGAAGGCGGAATTAGGATTCCAATGCTTATTTCGGGACCAAACATTCCTAAAGAAAAAACAAAAGATGTTTTGATTAATCAGTTAGATTTCTATCCAACTATTTTAAACCTTACCAATAGTCAAATACCTTCTAAATATAGTTCTGATTTAGATGGATTAGATATTTCAAATGTCTTATTAAAGAATGAAAAGGAAGTCTTAAATAAAGATGGAAAACCTAGAGAAGATTTATGGTGGCACTATCCTTATGGTGACGAGACTAAAAACCAATCTGCTATAAGATCTGGAGATTATAAATTATATAAAAATTTTATATCAGGTAATTATGTATTACATCGTTTGTATAAAAACGGAAAACGACACGATTTAGAAGAAAAGTTCGATATCGCTAAACAAGAACCAGAAATCACGAAAGCCTTATCTG
Organism: Winogradskyella eximia; assembly: GCF_003386165.1. Taxonomy (GTDB): domain Bacteria; phylum Bacteroidota; class Bacteroidia; order Flavobacteriales; family Flavobacteriaceae; genus Winogradskyella; species Winogradskyella eximia. The sequence goes on from NZ_QRDV01000001.1 coordinate 810,368, forward strand.
TAAAATTAGAAAAATATCTTAAAGATTACGATGCTAAATTGCCTTATAAAGATCCTTCAAAATTTAAAAATGAAGAAGATTTAGCAACAATTCCTGTTATTGCTAAAGATGTTTTTGATGCTGCATCTCGTAAAGTTTCTATTCAATTAGAAAAAGGAAAATCTAATGTGATTGAAAGTTATGCACTTGTAAAAATATCAGATAAGGCTAAAGCAAGAAAAAAAGGCAAGAAAAGTAAAGTGAAATCTACGTATATCAGAATACCTGTAGACGCTGGAAAAAATAATTTAGAATACACGTTTACGGTTCCTAAAGAAGCCATAGAATATGGTATCATCCTAATTGATGAAAATCGTTTCATGGTAAAAGGTGAGTTTCATAAAGTTAAATAAAATAAGTGTTGAAGATAACAATGGGAATCATGAAAAATAGTGTTAAGCTGTGGCTTGTGCTTCCTGTTTTCTTTTATAATCAATGCCTATAACAGTAGGCAAACATCTTATTTATAAAGTATCAAAGAAAAGCACCTAATAATTAAAACGTTTTCCAATCCTACATACCTATTCTAGCGACGACTAACACTATGAAAAAAGCAAACGAATTTTCTAAAGATCTTAACTTTCTAAAAGCGCATACCAACATCATTGTGTTACAAGAAGGCAAAAGTGCATTAGCTATTGCACCACAATTTCAAGGTCGTATAATGACCAGTACAACCAACGTATCAGAAGGCGCTAGCTTTGGGTGGATTAACAAAAAGGTCATTGAAGCTGGTTTTCTTACGGAAGAAGAACGTAAAGGGCGCTTAGAAAATCAGATTTATGTATTTGGAGGCGAAGAACGCTTTTGGTTAGGTCCTGAAGGTGGACAGTTTTCACTCTTCTTTAAGCCAAAAGACGATTTTGAATTCTCAAATTGGAAAACTCCAGCTGTTATAGATACAGAGACTTTTACGTTGGTTTCTCATACAGATCATTCGGCGACGTTTGAACACCATTGCGAACTTATAAATAAAAGTGGAACCATTTTTAAAATGGGTATTGGACGTTCCATTTCTATTTTAAATAAAGCATCCATTGAAAACAGCCTTAGAATACAGTTTTCCGAAAATATTGAGTTTGTAGGCTATCAAACCCATAATCAAATTACAAATATTGGTGATCAACCATGGCTACCTGAGACGGGTTTGCCTTCTATATGGATTTTAGGAATGTATAAGCCATCACCTGAAACCACTATGGTTATTCCTTTTAAAGATGGTGAAGAAACCGCTTTAGGACAAAAAGTAAATGACACCTATTTTGGTAAGGTGCCTAAAGATTATTTAGAAGTTAAAAACGATGTTTTATTCTTTAAGGGTGATGGCACAAAACGCAGTAAAATTGGAGTTAACTCAAAACGCGCAAAAGGTATTGCAGGAAGTTATGATGCCGTAGGAAAAGTTTTGACTTTAGTGACTTATAATGCACAAGAAGCACCACATGGTTATGTAAATTCGGCATGGGAATACCAAGAAGAACCTTATGCAGGCGATCTTATAAATGCCTATAATGACGGATCACCAGAACCAGGCGTTCCGCCAATGGGACCATTTTATGAGTTAGAAACCTCATCACCAGCGGCAGCCTTAAAACCGAATGAAACCATGGTACATATTCAAACTACTATGCATTTAAAAGGCGATGAACACGAATTAAATACCATTGCAAAAGCCACTTTAGGTGTAAGCTTAAACGATATTATAGAATCGTTATAATCATGAAGCGATTAAAAATCCATACCGCAATGATTTATTCACTATTTACAGCCTTAATAGTGCTATATAACTGTACAACAAAAGAAAAAGCTAATACATCTCAAAATGAGAGTTTCAACCAAACCGATCATTGGGTGGTTTTAGACAAAACAGATGCAGACCAAGCCGGAACTACGTTTTCTTGGGATTTTAATGTGAAACAGCCGTCTGATTATGTCCTTCAAATGGTTTCAACTGAAGCATCCTTTAAAAATAAAGAAGCTGTAAAAATAAAAATAGGTGAACAAGCATTTGAAACATCCTTATTGAAAAAATATAGTATCAATTCAAACGACATAGTTTCAGAATTCAAACATAAAATTCCATTAAAAAATACAGATGAACTAAAAATTTCTATAACGACTGAGGCCGATTTTAAAAGTTTAAGAGTCATTCCGCATTATAAAAAACCTATTGGTTCTGGTAAATATCATCAAGAATGGTTAACCATGCATCAATCTCCTGAGAAACAAGAAGCGCTAAAACGGTTTAAAGAAGCCAAACTCGGCATGTTTATTCATTGGGGATTATACTCACAAGCTGGAGGCCTATGGAAAGGCACTAAAATTAATAATGCACCACATCCTGGACCCAAAGTAGCGGAATGGTTAATGCATGCCTTTCAAATTCCTAGAGCGGAATATATAGCATTAGCCAAAACCTTTAATCCAGATAAATCCTTTGCGCAAAATGTGGTAAAATTGGCCAAGGATGTTGGTATGAAATACATCGTTATCACTTCAAAACATCATGATGGTTTTGCCTTGTTTGATTCAAAAAGTTCTGAATTTGATATGGTTGACGCCACGCCTTACAAAGCAGACATCATAAAAGAGCTTTACAATGCCTGTTTAGAAGAAGGTATAGATTTTGGTGTGTACTATTCTCATGGTAATGATTGGATGGATGGCACTGATGGGAATTACAAGAACATCAAAAAAGTAAACGATTCTTTAGGGATTTATACACACCCAACAGGTAAGAATTTATGGGATCCAAGTGAAAACACACATGAATCATATCTAGAAAACAAAGCCTATCCACAAATAAAAGAACTATTAACCATGTTACCTGAACTACGTTTAATCTGGTTTGATGGCACAGGTTTTACTACGGAAGCACAAGCCTTTCAGTTTTATAAACTCGTTTATGATAGCAATCCAAACGTATTAGTCAACCGAAGGGTTGGTTATGCTTTTGGAGATTATTTAGATGCAGGAGATAATAAGATCCCTTCGGCTTCAGAAAAATTAGAAAAATATTGGGAAACCTGTGGGACAACTAACAATTCTTGGGGTTATAAATCCTATGACAACGATTGGAAAAGTCCAAAAGAACTACTGTACTACTTTGTCGATATTTTATCGAAAGGTGGAAACTATCTATTGAATATAGGTCCTGATGGAAAAGGACACGTACCCGAAACTAGTGCAGAAAACCTACGTAAGATGGGAAAATGGATTCATAAAAATGCAGATGCAGTCTATGGAACATCGCGTTGGAAAACACCAAACGAAGGTCAAGAGGAGACCTTATTAGATGGTACAGGTCATAGAGCGGCTAAAGGTTTCAAAAGAGATTTCACGTCTAAAGATTTTTGGTTTACGACTAAAGAAAATAAAGTTTACGCTATTTCACTAGCCAATACAGAAGGAGATATTCTAATAAAATCGCTAAAAAAAGATGAAGGAGAAATTGAAGAGGTAAAACTATTAGGAAGCGATAAAGCTCTTAGTTGGGATCAAAATGAAAACGGCTTACAAACTACAGTAACAGGTATATCTAAAGATGCCTTAGGCTATGTTATTGAAGTGACTTTAAAACACAATTATGAAAACTAAAACCATTCAAATTCTTGTAATCAGTGGCCTGTTATTGGCATCATTATTTGTACTCACAAGTTTTGACCATAACAAGCCAACAGAACAACCTAAACCTAAAAAACCAAACATCATCTACATTCTCGCTGATGATTTAGGTATTGGTGATTTAAGCATCTATAATGAAAACAGTAAAATACAAACACCGCATTTAGATCAAATGGCTAAAGAAGGCATGCGATTTACCGATGCGCATACCTCTTCTGCAGTATGTACTCCAACACGATACGGCATTTTAACCGGACGCTATAATTGGCGAACCCCTTTAAAAGAATTTGTGACTTGGGGAAACTCGCCGAGTTTAATTCAGAAAGGCAGGTTAACAGTTGCACAAATGCTAAAAGATAAGGGCTATAAAACAGCAAATATTGGTAAATGGCATTTAGGTTTAAACTGGACCATGAAAAACAACAGCCCAGAGTTTGATCATTTTTCAGACAAATCCAATCGTTTAAATTTCAAGGATATTGATTACAGTCAGCCTTTAAAGTTTGGACCTAATGACATGGGATTTGATTACTCTTATATGATTTCAGCATCCTTAAATATGCCACCTTTTGTCTATGTCGAAAATAATAAGGCAACGATGGTACCAACTGGCATTTCCTCTCAAACAAAAAAACAATCGCCATATGCCACTTGGATAAGAGGAGACATTGCAGACGATTTTAAACACGAAGACGTCCTACCAAACGTCGTAAATAAATCGATTTCATTTATTAAGGAAAACGCCAATAAAGACCAACCGTTTTTTATGTACATTCCCTTACCTTCCCCGCACAATCCAGTATTACCAATTGCACCATGGAAAGGGCAAAGTGAAATTAAAAGTCCTTATGCCGATTTTGTAATCATGATTGATGATTTAATGGGAACTATTTTTGAAACGCTAAAAGCACAAGGCATCGATGAAAATACCATGGTGATTTTTGCAAGTGATAATGGTTTTGCAACTACCAACGATTTAAAAACCTTAAGACAAAAAAAACACAGTCCAAGTTATGTCTATAGCGGCTACAAAGGAAGTTATTTAGAAGGTGGTCATCGCGTTCCATTTTTCGTAAAGTGGCCAGAGAAAATTAAACCAAATTCAGTTTCTGATGTCACAATATGTACAACAGACTTTATCGCAACTTGTGCAGATATTATAGGTTATGATTTTAAGGATAATGAAGCTGAAGATAGTTTCAGCATGATGCCTTTATTAACCAATGAAGGAGATTATTTAAGAGATGCCACTATTCATCATGACAAGTATGGTGTTTTCGCTATCAGAAAAGGAGACTGGAAATTAATTGTATCGCCAAACTCAGGGATTATGGCGTCTGGAGAAACAAAAAAACACAAAGGTGTTTCAGCTGAAGAAATTCTATACAATTTAAAAAAGGACGTTAAAGAGAAGAATAATGTTGCACAGCAATTCCCAGAAAAGGTTAAAGAATTAAAGGGTATATTAATTCAACAAATAAAGAACGGCAGAAGTACTCCTGGAAAAGTTCAAGAAAACGATGCTATTTCTGGTGAATGGCCTCAAGCAAATTTTGCGTTTAAAGACTAATTTAAAGATGAAAAATAGCTTAACATTTTTTGTATTACTCTTTGGTCTCAATATATATGCTCAGACTGAAAAGCCGAATATTTTATTCATTTTTTCAGACGATCAAACTTTTGAAACCATAGGCGCAAACGGACAAACCATTGTAGAAACGCCTAACTTAGATAAGTTAACAAAAAGCGGGACAACATTTACGCATGCTTACAATCAAGGTTCTTGGGCAGGAGCTGTATGTATTGCGAGTAGATCTATGATCATTAGTGGTGCTAGTGTTTGGAATGCGCAAAACATCATTAAAGATATTAAAGCTAAAAAGAAACGTTCTTGGCCAGAATTGATGCAAGAAGCCGGTTACATCACCTATATGAGCGGAAAATGGCATGTGCCGATTCCCGTAAACTCGGTGTTTAATGTCGTTAAAAATGTTAGAGCTGGAATGCCTAAAAGTGTTAAAACAGCGTATAACAGACCCATTGAAGGCGAAGATTTAGACACAGCTTGGTTACCATGGGATACAAAAAATGGTGGTTTTTGGCAAGGTGGAACGCATTGGAGTGAAGTCTTAGCCGATGATGGTGTTGCATTTTTCGAAAATGCCAAACAAGACGACAAGCCTTTTTTTATGTACTTGGCTTTTAATGCGCCACACGATCCAAGACAAGCACCAAAAGAATATATAGATAAGTATGCTTTAGATAGCATCAAACTTCCTGAAAATTATCAAGATTTATATCCAGATATGGGAGACAATGCGGTGCCGAAAATTAGAGATGAACGATTAGCGCCATTCCCTAGAACGCCTTATGCTATAAAAGTACACCGACAAGAATATTATGCGAGTATTACACACATGGATGCACAAATCGGTCGCATTTTAGAGGCGCTTGAAGCATCAGGAAAAGCTGACAATACTATTATTATTTTTACATCAGATCATGGTTTGGCTGTTGGGCATCATGGATTGGTTGGTAAACAAAATATGTATGAGCATTCTGTTCGTGCTCCGTTTATTATTTCCGGACCAGGTATAAAAGCAGATCATAAAATAGAGACGCTTATTTATCTTCAAGATGCAATGGCAACGTCTTTAGAGCTAGCGAAAATTTCAAAACCCGAGTATGTCACCTTTCAAAGTGTACTTCCATTACTGCAAAATGAAAAGAACAATCCTTATGAAAGTATTTATAGTGCTTATATGGGAACACAACGCATGCTCATTAAAGACTATTGGAAATTAATTGTTTACCCAAAAATTAAAAAGAAAAAACTGTTCAACCTTTTAGAGGATGAATTTGAAATGAATGATTTAGCAAACAGTGCTGAATATAACGATAAAGTAATTGAAATGACGCATTTACTTGAAGCTGAAATGGATAAAAACAATGATCCAATGACCTCTTTAGAAGCTGCAGATTATTCGGTATCTAAAAAAACAAAACACTAACAAAGAACGATGAAAGTAAGATTGAAGATTGTATTAGCAGTATCATTTGTGATTTTATTTTATATAATTGGAAATTCCCAAACCGATGATCAATCAAACGGAGCATATCGTGAGATGTACATCAAAAAAAATTGGGATAAATTAGATACAAACAAGGATGGTCAATTTTCAGAACATGAAAACAAACGTAGATGGAAACCATTAAAACGATTGGATAAGAATGCCGACAATCAAGTGAGTTATGAAGAATTCTCAGCACTTCAAATCCCCTATTTAAACACAGGAGGTGAAAGAAAATTGAACGTTTTATACAAAGAAACCAAAGAAGAAAATTTATATCTTGATATTTACTATCCAAAAGACAGAAAAGTAGATCAAAAGTTACCTGTAGTCATTTACACACATGGTGGCGGTTGGACTGCAGGAAGCAGACATGGTGCGGCCAATGCGTCTTTTAATACGGTGCATACAGCGCTTTTAGAAAAAGGCTTTTGTGTGGTATCTGTAAGTTATAGACTATGGGAAAACGGAGGAGGAACATCTATGAGAGATTGTGTAATAGATAGTAAAGATGCCATGCGTTATCTATCTAAACATAATGAAACATTAGGAATAGATCCCAATCGGTTTTTCTCTTTTGGGGATTCTGCTGGAGGTCAAATCTCACAGATGCTCTTATTAAGTGCGCCAGAAACGCTAATTGGCGATCCTAGTTTAGCGTCATACACCTATAAAATGGTCGCTGGAGTATCTTGGTACGGTCCTTGCGATTTCGAAGATATAAGTTTGTTTAATCATGATGATAGTCTGGTTTCAAAAGATAGATTTGGCCCTAGAATAACAAAACCAAATACCAAACCAAAGGAAAAACTAGCGCTTTATAGAGAAATGAGTCCTATTAATTATTTACATAAGAATAGTGCACCTTTATTAATGATTCAAGGGGATAAAGACATAACGATTCCAGTAAATCATGCCTACTACATGAAAGAAAAAGCAACTCAAATTGGTGCTCCTGTAACAACAGTAATTGTTAAAAACGCAGGTCATAATTGGAGAAGAGTAGGAGCTGATATAAATCCTACGCGAGAAGAAATAATTAAAACGACAGTCGATTATTTAGTATCTCATATAGAATAAACGGAGTACTATTATAAAATGATTAATAAAAAAAGAACACAAATAAATTAATATAAACATGAATACTTTAAAAATTAATACAGCCAGACTAATCTTAATGTTTTTAGGTGTCTTTACATGGTCTTCTCACGCCCAAAACAGTTCAAAGAAAACAAATATCGTGTTTATTGTATGTGATGATTTAGGCTATGGTGATGTGCAAAGTTTAGCACCAGAAACCAGTAAAATAAAAACACCTCACATCGATCAACTGACTAAGGAAGGCATGACATTTACAGATGCGCATTCTGGCTCGTCAGTTTGTACACCAACACGCTATGGTATTATGACAGGGCGTTATAGCTGGCGAACAAAACTGCAAAGTGGTGTTGTTCAAGGCTTTGCTCCAAACCTAATTGCAGAAGATCGTCCAACAATTGCAAACTTCCTTAGAGATCAAGGCTATCATACAGCAATTATTGGAAAATGGCATCTTAATTTTCAGTATTTGGATTCGGTTTCAAATACTCCAATCGCTAAAAAATCTAAAAACCATTTGCCACCTGTTGGCTCTACAATACCTGATGGACCAATACATCGTGGGTTTGATTATTATCATGGATTCCACCATGCTAAAGATATGAAAGCGGTTATTGTTAATGACAAAGTTGTGCTTTATGATGATGAAATTAACATGTTACCAAGATTAACACATGAATCTGTAGAATACATAAATCAACAGGCCAAAAATAAAGATGGAAAACCGTTTTTCTTATATGTGCCTTTAGGGTCGCCACATACACCAATTGTACCTTCAAAAGAATGGCAAGGTAAAAGTGGTCTTGGTGATTATGCCGATTTTGTAATGCAAACGGATGCTACTGTCGGAGCTATAACTGAGGCACTTAAAACGAATGGATTATCAGAAAACACATTGGTTATATTCACCAGTGATAATGGTACATCTAAAGCGGCAAATATACCAGATTTAGAGAAAAAAGGTCACATCGTAAGCGCAGGATATCGTGGTTCAAAATCAGATTTATGGGATGGAGGGCATCGTATTCCTTTTATTGTAAAATGGCCGAATAAAGTAAAACCCAACACAACGAGTGATCAGCTCATTTGTTTAACCGATATTTTCGCTACGTTTTCTGAAATTTCTGATGTTGCTGTTCCTAGTAAAAGTGGAGAAGACAGTGTCAGTTTTTTACCCGCTTTACATGGAGAAGATATCAATAGTACTCGAGCAGGAGTTATACATCATTCTATAAGTGGTCATTTTGCTTATCGCTTAGGAAAATGGAAATTGTTACTCGCTAAAGGTTCTGGAGGTTGGTCTTCACCAAGAGAAAGAGAAGCATCAGATATGCCTATTGCGCAGTTATATGATATGGAAAATGATCCTGCGGAAACTGAAAATTTATATGAAAAACGTCCTGAAATTGCAGAACAACTTTTAAAGCAATTAGAATTAGATATCAAAACAGGAAGAAGCACCAAGGGCGAATTTGCTGAAAATGATGTGGATAAAATCATTTTATGGAAAACTAGAGCTAATAAAAATAAGAAAAAGTCTAAAAAGAAGAACTAAATAGACCGTAGATTATAAATGGTAGTTATAGTGACTAAATATGAATGTCTAAATAATTTTGGATTATACGCTACTAATTTTCATATTATTTTTAACAAATGGGTAAAAAAAGCAAATAAAAGACCGAAATGAACATGGACTGTATAGATATAAATTGAAGCTTTGTTAGCAACACTAATCAACTAAATATTTATACTATGCTAAAATTAAAACACATTTTTTTCGTCCTGACGCTTTTTTTATTTTTTAACAAAACTCAAGCACAGTATTTATGGTATGAAAACATAACAGAAACTGAGGATATTTTACTCACTAACAGCAGTTATGGTGTTTTTACTACAAATGAAACTAATCCAGACATTAACGGTGAAAATACAAATACAATATGTTCTAAATTTGTTAGACAAGCATATGCAACTGAAGGTTATACTAATTTTGAACTAGAGAACCCAATAGAAACAGCTTTAACATATACAGTAAGTCTTAAAGGCTATATAAATGTTAGACAAAATAAATTATCATCTAGTCCTAAACGATTGCGTCTGTATTTAAAAAACACAACGACTGGAGATCAGATATACAAACAAATAGATTTTACAGTTGCGAGTGATTGGGAGAATTTTACTTTTGTTTTTAATGCTAGTGATTTCACAACAAGTGGATTAGAAAGTGGAGGTTATAATCAAATGTACATTGGCTATGGAAATGGAATATTTTCAAGAAAAAAAACAACCTATTTTATAGATCAAATTTATGGTACAACAGATCAAACATTTGTAAATACGGTTCCAGTATCTCTTCAAGGGTCTTGGGGAGCTCGTTTGTATGTTAGAGCAGGTGAAACTTTGGATGATTATGTTAATGATGGTTATGATTATGTAGCAGGAGCTCAAGAAATAATAAGCAGTTATCCTTCTATGGGACATGTTATAACAAATGCGACTAACAATGCAAAATCATTTTTATGGACATTAAGAACAAATGAAAATGTAGATGCTGTAATGGGAGTTCCGAATTCTATTATTGATGAAGAATTTGTACCAAGCATAGCGAATGAACAAGTTATTATTGATGTAATCAATGCGTTTAAAAGTGCAAATAAAAAAGTGATTTTGTATTTAAACGGAATGAGTCCTGCAAATAGAGCGTCAGCAACAGGAGCTCAATCATGGAATGACTATGTGGCTCAGTATTTCTATAATGACGAACATGCGGCATGGATGAATTTCTGTGAAGGTTATATAAAACGTTTTGAAGAACTTGGAGTAGATGGCTATTGGATAGATGCTTTTAATAGTTATCCGGGTAATGATACAGACAGAGCCGAATTTGTACAAATGATTCGTAATGTAGATCCGGATGCACTGATTTCTGCCAACTATGATAAAGATTATTTTACAGATAGTAATGGTGATTTTTTAATGGTTGATACTGATGAAGTTGAGGACATAGATGAAACTGATTATAAAATTATAAAGTTGACAGTTAAAGATCCTTGGTCAGATATGACAGCTGGACACATTACACCTTTAGGACAAGGTGCGCCACCAAACTCTTGGGCCTATGAAGAATTTACTGTTCCAGATATTCAAGCATCACCTACAACATCATATGATGGTTCTAAGCTAGCAGTAAAACATTTATTCTTACCTATAAGATCAACTTGGTCTAGTGAAAGATCTGATTTAATGTATGAAGGTGAACAAGCATACCGATTTGTAAAAAATATTACAGATGCTGGAGGAGCCGTTACATTTTCAACCACAACAGATACAGATGGAACCACCATGGAAGATGAAGAAACGGTATTGAAATTTGTAGATCAACAATTAGTAGCCAATGCAGCTGCATCACAATATGTGCGTCCTGTAGGTGCTTTTCTTGTTGGAGAAGAACAAATATATCCTTGGTATGAAAATAACGACAACACTATAACAGATTATATTTCAGTTGAAAGCACATTACATGGTACAACCATAGAAGATTTTTCTAACCCTTTTCAAACAGGAAACAACACTAGTAATACCGTTGCTAAATTCGTAAGAGATGGCGGTAAAACGGGTAGAATCTACTTTGATTTACCCAACCCAATTACAGACCTCACTTCCCTTAAAATATCTTTAGATGCTTTTGTTGATATAGCCAATCCAGTAAGTGTAGATACTAGGATTCGAGTTTTTCTTTTTAATACCACTTTAAATACAAGAATCTACGAACAACTAACCCTATCCACTGGGCAAACTTGGGAGAATCTAGAGTTTGATTTTAGTGCTCAAGGCACATATCCTGACGGATATAATCAAATGGCAATCGGATTTGCTAATGGAGATTCTTCTGGAGCAACTACAACATATTATGTTGATAATGTAAAAGGAGCAATCAATCAACATATCACAACATCAGCAAGAGCTAGCAATAACTCTGAAAACTCGTCTACTAAACTCATTTTTATTGATGAATCTCAATTGGAACAGGACGCACCACTTAAGATATATCCAAACCCTGTAACAAGTTCTTTTAAACTATCTAAAGCGTTTCAATCTATATCTATTTACAACATAGCAGGTAAAAAATTATTAGAATTTTCTGATAGTCAAAGTAGCTTCGATGTTTCTAATCTTAAAGCTGGATTTTATATACTTTTAACCAATTATAGCGATGGGAATAAAGAAGTACTTAGGTTCGTTAAAAAATAAATCAGTTTTATACTAATACCAAAAATTCATTTTAATAGCCTTAACCTGAGTTATAAATAAGCATATTTGTCTTATTTATAACTCAGGTTATTTGTTTGATTTTAAATAAATTAATAACTATATGAAGTTTTTTCAATCACTTATTATACTATTAATGTTTCAATTGACATTATTCGTTCAAGGACAGGTAACTTTTGAACCAGACTCAACGTTTAATTATAAAATGACAAAGGAAGGCGACTTAAAAATGAAAGTTTTTAAGCCTTCTGGTCATAGCATTTCAGACAAACGTCCCGTAATCGTATTCTTTTTTGGAGGCGGTTGGGTTGGAGGTCATCCAAGGCAATTCTATCAACAAGCGCGATTTTTTGCTGATAATGGTTATTTAGCAGTTTCGGCAGAATATAGAGTTCGTGGTAAGCATAAAACAACCCCTTTTGAATCTGTAACGGATGGTAAATCTGCCATACGTTGGCTAAGAGCACATGCGGATGCACTAGGAATTGATCCCAATAAAATTATAGCTTCAGGTGGCTCTGCAGGTGGACATGTAGCAGCGTGCACAGGTGTTATAAAAGGTTTTGACGAAGTAGATGAAGATTTAAAAATTAGTTCTATTCCAAATGCCATGATTCTTTTCAACCCAGTCATTGATACAACAGAAAAAGGTTATGGTATAGCGAAAGTAGGAAAAAACAGAAAAACAGAAATTTCACCAAGTCATCATGTTGTAGAAGGCATTCCACTAATATTAATATTCCATGGAACTGCAGACCAAACCGTTCCTTTTGAAAATGTAGAACGGTTTACCAAATTAATGAATGAAGTCGGAAACACATGCGAATTAGTTCCTTTTGAAGGTAAAGGCCATGGCTTTTTTAACGGCTCTTATTTTCGCAAAAGAAAAACGGATGAAATTTTCAATAAAACCATGAATTTATCCCTAGAATTTCTTAAAAAACACAATTTCAAAGTTGTAGAATAAACAATGCTTATATTCAGCAATCATTTGAACGAATAGAGAAAACACCTTATAAGGTAGTGTTCTATCTTTATATTTAATATTATATACCTTAATAATGAACTTATATAGACTAATTAAATCGCCGTTATCGTATTTGTTATTTATGTTTTGCTTCGCGCAGATAATGCAAGGGCAAAATGTCGATTTTAAAGTCGATTACGAGTCCTTTTTATCAAAACATGATATGCTTTGGGATATCGTTCCAGATAAATGGCAAACCGCCCCTTATTCAGGAAATGGCAATGTTGGATTTTTATTGTATCAAAGCCCAGAAGAAAAAGACAATGTGATTTCGTTACATATTGGTCGACATGATTATTACGATCACAGAGAAGCAGAAACAAAAGCTGATGAAATGCTTTGGATAAAACGCAGCAGATTACCACTAGGCCATTTTAAGTTGAAATCTAAAGGAAAGATTACAGGTGTTGACATGCGTTTAGATTTATGGAATGCCGAATTAATAGGCACTATAAAAACGTCTAAAGGAAGTTATAAAATAAAAGGTCTTACCCATAGCGCCAATGATATCATCTATTTTGAAACCGATACAAAAGATGAAGCCATAGAAATTACTTGGCATGCCGAAGAACCTATTCCTCCAGTTTATGAAGTGTTGAAAAGCGGAGGCGGTCCAAAAGGCGGCACTTGGGATAAAATGAGAGCTGTAAATTTAGAAATGGCACCCAAACCAACATTTAGTGAGAAAAATGGTTTCAATTTTTGTTACCAACCATTGTACGACAATAGAGGAGAAACTACTACAGGTTATAAAATAACAGGTAATCCTTCCGGAAAACAACAATTAGTAGCAAGTGTACACCATTGTTATCCAGATCACAATTCATTAGAAATTGTGACTAAAAATTTAGAAACAGCTGAAGTTCTTATTAAGGACGACAACTTTATATCTACCCATCAAAAATGGTGGCATGAGTATTATCCTTTAAGTTTTTTAACCATCAATGATGCAGAAAAAGAATCATTCTATTGGATACAAATGTATAAACTAGGCTCTGCGTCTAGAGGAAACGGACCGATTTTAGATTTAATGGGACCTTGGTATAATAGAACCTTTTGGCCAATGGTTTGGGGAGATTTAAATGTGCAACTCATCTATTGGACACATTTAACCGCAAATAGAATGTCTATTGGAGAATCCTTACCAAATAACATTGATAAATATTCGAAAAACCTTGAAGACAATGTCCCTAAACATTGGAAAAACAGTGCCGCTGTTGCCGCTTTAATGCCTCAAGATCTAATCGCTTTTAATGGTGCAAAAGTACCAGATATGTTAGCTTGGATTTTAAATGATTATTGGTTGCATTGCCAGTTTGAAGGCGATGATATTCGTATGCGAGATAAATTATTTCCTATCTTAAAAAAGACAGTGAATAGTTACCTAAATTATATCAAAGAGAATCCTGTAGACGCCAAAGACGGCAAAATTCATATTAAATACAGTTGGTCACCAGAATACAAACCTGGTCGTGGTCAAGATATTAATTTCACGTTAGCCTTAATTCGTTGGAGTTGCCAAACATTAATCGATATTGATGAAAAGCATCAGATAAATGATCCTCTTAAAAAAGAATGGAGACACTTATTAGATAATTTAGTGGATTTTCAAATTGATGACAATGGTCTTATGGTAGGAAAAGATAGACCTTTTGCCAATCCACATAGACATTATTCGCATCTACTCGCTTTTTATCCTTTAATGGTGATTACACCTGAAAAAGAAGAAGACAAAAAACTACTACGCACGTCTTTAGACCATTGGTTAGATGTTACGTTTAATAGTGGCAAAAAAATTAAAGCCATGCCAGTAACGGGTTACACGGCAACTGGAGCGTCTTCCATGTATGCTAATTTAGGCGATGCCGAAAAAGCCTATTATTATCTCGATTTCTTAATTAAGCATAAAAATATTTCATCAACTACCATGTATTCCGAAGGAAAAATTAATCCAGTTATTGAAAGTCCGTTGTCTTTTGCAACAAGCGTACACGATATGATGTTGCAAAGTTGGGGCGGAAAAATTCGTGTGTTTCCTGCGAGTCCTAAAAAATGGAAAGACGTTGCTTTTCATGATTTAAGAACACAAGGTGCTTTTTTAGTGAGTGCTAAAAAAATAGATGGAAACACAGAATTTGTATCTGTAAAAAGTTTAAAAGGCAATGCATGTATTGTTCAAGTTGATTTTGAAAACCCTCAATTTTATATCAATGGAAAATCTATTTCTGTAAAAAAGTTAGACGATGGTTCTTATAACATCAATTTAAAGAAAGATGAGTCGGTTATTATTACGTCAAAGTCTTTAAAGAAAACAGATTTAAGCATAAAAGAATTACCAAAATCGGAAGCAGAGCAAAATCTATTCGGTTATGGAGAGAAAACAAAACGTCTACCAGGTCATGACTATTACAGTTCTTATTAAAAAAACATATGAAAATATTATTCTACTGCCTATTTATACTTGCTTCTTTTGCATCATGCACTGCACAAAAGCAATCAAAGAAACCGAATATCATTTTCGTGTTTTCGGATGATCAAAGGTTCAATTCTTTAAGTATGACGGGTGATCCTGTAACTGAAACACCGCATATAGATCAGTTGGCTAAAGAGGGTGTCTTTTTTAACAACGCTTATATTACTAGTCCTATTTGCGGACCAAGTAGAGCGAACATCTTTACAGCACAATGGGAACGCAGAAACAAAATTGGCTTCACTAATGTTTCTAAGCATGTAATTTCCGAAGAAACCTTCCAAAACAGTTGGCAAGCACAATTAAGAAAAGCAGGATATTCTACTGCTTTTATTGGAAAACATCACACTAAAATTGGAGACAAAAAGGATACACCTTTGGTCGAAAATACCGATTTTAGTTATTATGGTAATGGGCATTTAGGCTTTTATCCAGCCAAAAAGCACAAGCAGTTTGATAATCTAAAAAACAAAACTCAGGTTGAAGGTTTATTAGAAGCGACAAAAGCTTATTTATCACAAGGTGATGACTACAAGTACTTCTATGAAAATGCGGATGAATCTATTAAAAATCAACTTAAGAAAAGAGATCCTAGCAAGCCTTTTTCAGCATGGATTAATTTTAATCTTCCGCATGCCTCTAGCATTGGAGGTATGGGTTCTAAGCCAGAAGATCCAGACTATTACAAAACAAAATATGACGATGTAAAACATAACATCGAGTTACCTGATGGCTATCCGCAAGCTATTACTTTGCCTGAGGATGTGTACGCGACATCAGATTTGATGAAATATTATGTCACGTCTAATAAAGGAAAATTATTAAATGAAAAACTAAAAATGGATCGTGCAGTGTATGCCATCGATCTCATGCTAGGAGATCTACGTGCCTATTTAAAAGAAATTGGCGAAGCAGACAATACCATTATCGTCTTTTGTTCTGACAACGGATTGTTTTTAGGTGAACACGGCTTAGGAGGTAAAACTATTTTATATGATGAATCTGTACATGTACCAATGATTGTGTATTCGCCATTTTTCAAGGATAAAACCAAAGGTAAAGTTGTTGATGAATTGGTAGTCGGACAAGATATTCCTGCCACTATTTTAGAAATGTGCGGAGTAAAAGTACCAGAATCCTATCAAGGAAAAAGTATGCTACCACTAATTGATGGTAAAAATGAAAACTGGAGAGAAGACATCTTTTTAGAAAACTTATTTACAGATCAAGGTTATCCTAGACAAGAAGGAGTACGAAGTAAACAGTTTAAATACATTCGTTCGTTTAGTAAAGCGAACGACCGAAATAAATACATTCCGGAACAAACCATTGAAACGGATGAACAACCGATTTACGAAGAGTTGTTTGACATTATAAACGACCCAAAGGAACAGAATAACTTAGTTGGGAATAAAGATTACATCGACATTTTAAATGCATACAGAGAACGATGTAAAATCTTGGTATCAGAACTTAACTAGTTTAACACTTATATCACAACCCATGAAAAAGCTATTACTATCATTTCCTATCATCATGGGAATCTTGTTTTTGGGAATTCTAATTTCAGAGAACAATGTGAATTCCGTGCATCATTCTTCTAGTAATTCAGAAATAATTCAGAGTAAAGATTCTACTAAATCAAAGCTTAGGATTTACTATATAAGACATGCTGAAGGCGGACACAATGTTAAAAAAGAATGGGGAATATATCCTGAAAGCGAATGGCCTGCTTATGTTGGTGATCATAGTGCTTTTACGCCAAAAGGAATTATGCAACAATCTAGAGTATCTAAAAAATTAATGCGGTTTAATTTCGATTTTGTAGCAACCAGTCCTGCGTGGCGTTGTAAAAATACAGTATTGCCCTATTTAGAAGAATCAAAAATAAAGGCAGAGATTTGGCCAGAACTTGCAGAAATCTATGCCACAAAACTTATTATCGCACCAGATTTACCAGAACATACAGCAACTGATAAAATATTAGGCGCTGGAGACGCTATCACTTTACTTCCGGAAGAAGAACCATATTTTACGTTGCGTAAAGATGGCTTGAATGAATTTAAGAAAATGCGTTTCCCTAGAGATCATTCCGAGAGTGCAAAAGAAAATGCGATGGCGAAGGTAATTATCGATCATGTTTTAGAATTAATTGAGAATCGCAGTACATCTCATAAAACGATACTTTTATCCGGACATGGAAGCAGCGGAGCAGCTATTTTAAGAATGCTAACAAAAAATCCTTTAAATCATTTTCCTCAAATAACAAATACAGGTGTTTGGATGGTAGAACAACAAGATGATGGTACCTTTAAATTAAAGATGTTTAACGATGTTCCTTTTCCAGAATAATAGGGTTTGAAGTTGAACTTAAAATTAAGAATACTTCAGAAAATGAATCAAAACCTATTATTGATAAAATAGTTGTTAAGTTGGTAGACTCAGTTTAAGTACTTAGTGTGTCTGATTTTTTTATTAAAAACTCGAGAAGTCCAAATCAAACCTTCTAAATATTGGATCAGCTAAAGACTATAAACTATGATTTAACATGCTATTTAACGACTAGATCTTACTTATGCATAAAAAGAGCAAGCATTTGATAGAATAAAGAATCGTTTTTTTGCATAAGTATAAGATATTTGTTAAAATATTAATTCTAATTTAAACGTTATGAAAACTATCAAGTATATTTCAGCTATTCTCTTATTGTTTAGCATATCCTGTTCAAATGATCCTGACTATGACCCAGTAGTGATACCAGAATCAAATACATTTGGTATGAATGAATTTGGTACAGTAGATTTCAAAACCGTAGAAGGTATAGAAATAGGTGTAGATACTTCAGTAGAATTAGAAGCTTTTCACGGAGAACCAGAAGAGATAACTGCAGAAGCAGATGGTATAGTAAGATGGCAATATTTATCTGAGGGAATAGGGTTTGGCGTAAACACAACAACAGACATTATAGACAAAGTATATTTATATTCTGACGCATACGAAGATTATACAACGAATTATCCACGTGTCCTTGAGGAAAATTTACAATATGCATTTGGAGTATTAAAAACGAAACATCCTACCCTTAATATTAAAGACGCTGACGGAAATAACTGGCCTTACACAGCGGAGACGCTTATAGAAGCAACTAATGGGGAAGAAAACGGTGTGTATTCTTTCAATTTCGAAAACATTGGAAAGTTCATCTTTATTTCTGACAGTATAGATAATATGGAAGGATTTGTAGTACAAATCATATTAGAATCTGAAACTTATACTGGTGGAGGTGGTATTGATGATGGTAACCCAGCAATATTATTTGATGACGCAGGAGATGATAGTCAAACATTTAATGTAGGAAAAGAAGATGAAGATGATCTTAATCAAGATATCATCACCGTAGGTGGTACTGGTATACTCGTTGAAAACAATAGCTTTATAGGTGTTGGTACTGAAGATGCTAGTGATGATGGTGCCACTGCAGTTTTTACTTTTGATTTAACTACAAATGCAACTACTGCATTTGATGCTACTTTAAATTTAGAGTTAGCAAAAAGAGCAAAAGGTAGCGTTACTGGAACAGTTTCTGTAACAGGTTATCCAGATACACCTTTTTCTTATGCGGCTACTTCAACAGAGAATGGTGGTAGTGCTCCAGCTATCGATTTTGAATTTGCATCAACGATTTCACTTGTTTCAGGCACACCGCTTACTGTGACTATTACATTGGATGAGATGTTAACTGAAGGTAATACAACAAACCCAATTTTTAGGTTAGCGAAAGTAACTATAGAGAAAGATGGTAATACTAATACGCCTACACAAAACACTTGGCTCGATGTAGACAATTCAATTACGAATATACAATTATCAACGACTTGTACTGACTGTTCTGTAACAACAGTAGCAAACCCTGATGCTGCGGATGCAGAAGCTACGAATGTAACAAAATGGACTATAGGTTCAACTTCTGGTAGTGGAAATAAAAGCCTTGGTTTTAATTTCAACGAAGGAGAAGGTGTTACACTTGCTGATTATGCTAATTTAATAGTAACCGTACGTCTGTACTGGCCTAGTTTCAATGATATTAGTAATTTTGATAGTAGTGAGCGTATTAGATTCTATTTAAGTGATGGAAATGCTTCACAACAAATACAAGGTAATTTTGTTGAATCTAACGAAGCTGATTGGCATACTATGGTATTTGATTTTACAGGAACACCAGCAGGTGCTGCCCTAACCTCAGATATCATTAGTGGAGAAATTAGATTGATAGGTAATAACTTTACAAATTTAGATAATGGTCTTGAATTTTATATCGATACAATCACTTATGATATAAATTAAGAATCCTTAGAACAATTAGATGACATGACAATAAAAAGTCCTTGGTTAAATTTTTAACTAAGGACTTTTTTATTGGTTTAAAACAAATATCCTCATACGTTACAATTACAAACTTTATAGTATTGTTGAAAAAGACACACTTAAGAATTAAATGATTTCAGGTAACACTATAAAGTATCCGTAAAAGAAAGCTAAGTTCTTTTGGTTAAATACAAATGGTGTTTTAGAGCAAGTATTTGACTATTTTAAGAAACGAGATATCCCTATTCACGATATATCTTTGGTTTAATAATGAAACGTTAACTTATAAATAATGAATAAATCTCTACCAGTTTTCTTTTTTTTTATGTTTTTCGTTCAATTAGCTAATGCACAATTTTTATGGTACGAAAATGAAACAAATACCTATCAAATTGAATTTGAAAGTACAGACTCAGGCACATTTTCTACAGATGTTACAAATCCTGATGATACAGGAATAAATATAAATCCTATTGTTTCAAAATTTGATAGAGAGGAAGGCTTAAGTGCTTTTCTAAAGTTCGATTTGTACCAGCCAGTAACAGATTTTTCAGGATATGCTGTAACATTTAAGGCTTATATAGATATTCCAACAGCATCACTAACACCTAATAACTCAAAAATAAGTGTGCATTTATCTCATCCTACGGTAAGTTCGGAAAGTGAAATAGAGCTCAATTTCACAGTTGGACAAGAATGGGAAACATTCACCTTTAACTTTAACGGTACTTCAATTTCAAATGAAGTTATAAACGCCAATGGTTATCATTTTATTAAAATAGGTTTTGCTAATGGTACAACATCCATTCCTGCAACAACATATTACATCGATTCTATAAGTGGTACAACAGATCAATTTGTAGATGTCGCTTCACAACCAGCGTCATGGCTATCAGGTTCATGGGGAATTACATTTCCAGTTTATGGAGGAGAGCGTTTAGATTCTGAGGTTGCTGGTGGTTATGATTATAGTGCAGGCGCACAAGAAATTGTTGATGAATTACCTGCAACAGGGCATGTAATTACTAACCTCACCAATTTTGCAAAGTCCTATTATTTTACATTAAGAGATAATCCAAATGTTGATATCGCTACAGAAATAGACGAGCTTTTAGTTCCATCTCTAGAAAATGAAGCCATAATTTTTGATGTTCTTCAAAAATTTCAAGATGCAGGAAAGAAAAATATTTTATACATCTCTACTAATTATTTTGATAGACTAGGACCTGACGAATCAGATAATGCAGACTTTAACACAGCACATGCTGCATGGGTAACTTATTATACAAATAACTTTGCAGGAAATGAATACCTTGCTTACAGAGATTTAATTCAGGGATTTATATTAAGAATTAAAGATTATGCCGATGGCTATTGGTTGGATACCACTTCAGAACTTAATGATGATGGACATTTAGAAGATTTTGTTCAAATGATTAGAGATGCGGATCCAAGTGCAATAATGGGAGCACAACCTGAAGGACTATATTTTACAGATGAAAACGGAGTAAACATTAGAGTGGATTCCGATGGTCTTAATGATGATGACGACACAGATTATAAAGTAATAAAGTTTGAAGCAAATTGCACTTACCAAGATTTCACCAAAGGCCATGTTACACCATTAGGTCAAGGAGCGCCTCCTAACTCATGGGCTTATGAAGAATTCACTATACCTGCTATGGTAGACAATCCATGGTCAATGTTTGAGGGAAATACGGTATTAAAACACGCTTGGTTTCCTGTAAGAGAGCGATGGCATGTCTCTTCGCAACCTATCGTATTTGGAATTGAAGATGGGTATCGATTTGCCAAAAAACTTGTAACAGCCAATGCTGGCGTAACTTTTGCAACAACCATAGATGATGTTAATGACAAAGGTTACATGATGCCTGACGAAATGCTTATTATGAAAGCCATCAATGATAGACTTTTATCTATTCCTATAACAGATTGTGTGCCTTATGTAAGACCTGATGGAGCTTTCTTAGTTGGAGAAACACTAAGCACTAATTCAGATGATTTTATTAATAAATCCGATGTTAAATTTTATCCAAATCCTGTAACTGACCGGTTAACAATTACAAGAACAGCAATGGAAGAAAATTACATAACCGTTGTGAATGTTTTAGGAACTAAAGTAATAACCAAGACATGGGATAACGGAACCACAACGACACAATTAGATTTGTCTGCTTTAAATTCAGGTATTTATTTTGTAAAGCTGTCCAATGGTAATAATTATAGCATCACTCGAAAAATAATAGTATCTAAATAGAAAAAGAACTCAAACTACTCATATAAAATAATCGTAAAAGTTTATGAAAAAAATATTTCTATCATTAATCATCTGCACAATTACAGCTAGTAGTTTTGCACAAGACAGACCTAACATCATATTTCTTTTGTCAGATGATCAAACCAATATTGCGACGGGTTGTTATGGGAATGACCAAGTAGTCACACCCAATATGGATACATTAGCAAAAGAAGGTGTTTTGTTTGAAAATCATTATAACACAACCGCTATTTGTATGGCAAGTAGAGCTGTTATTTTAACAGGCATGTACGAATATAAAGCGGGTTGTAATTTTGATCACGGTCCTTTAAGAAAAGAGAAGTTTGCTAAATCTTATCCTGTTTTACTAAGAGAGCAAGGCTATTATACAGGGTTTGCAGGTAAATTTGGCTTGGCTGTTTCTGATGAAGGCAATAGTACAAGACATAACAGTTGGGATGCCTTACCAATAGATGATTTTGATAATTGGGCAGGAGGCTTAGGGCAAACAAGCTACCAAACATCAAAGAACAAGTATATGGCGAAATATGCTGAAAAATATCCGCATAGCACAAGAGCTTATGCTGCTTGGGCTGAAGATTTTGTTATTGAGGCGAAACAAACTGGCAAACCCTTTGCTATGTCTATCAGTTTTAAAGCACCTCATATGCCATTTTCTCCAGACCAATATTTTGATTATGTCTACGAAGGAAAAACCTATAAAAAGCCAGGGAATTATGGTGCAGGAAACGCAACACATATAGCACCTCAAGCAAAAACAGGAAGACAGTATAAAGGCTACACGTTTTGGAGAGATTCTGAAGAAAGCTACCAAGAAACGATTAAAAATTACAATCAATTAATCCATGGTGTTGATTATGCATTAGGAATGATTAGAAAAATGTTAGAAGAACAAGGAGTTGCTGATAATACCATTATCATATTTACAAGTGATAACGGTTATAGTTGTGGTGCACATAATATGGGAGGAAAAGTTCTACCATATGAAGAGGCTTCAAAATCACCTTTAATTATTTATGATCCAAGAACACCTATCAAAGAAAGAGGAGTGAGGCGTGAAGAAATTACGGCAAATATTGATATGGCTCCAACCATTTTAAGATATGCAGGCATCGAACCTCCGGCTAATATGGATGGTGAAGATTTACGTTTGTTGATAGAAAAGCCAAGGAAATTTAAACGTGAAACTGTTGCGCTTACCAATATGTGGGGCAATGACGAAATACAAGCCATGGGAGTGGTGTCTAAAGATTGGAAATATATTTTCTGGAATTATGAAGATGATAACATGGATACAACCGAAGAGCTTTATCATATAGGAAAAGATCGTCTAGAGATGACGAACAAAGTCAACGACCCTTCTGCGGTAAAACAGCTTCAAATAATGCGTTCGATCTACGATGAACAACTCGATAAATTAAAGAAAGAAGCAACCAAGGATAATTTATATCAGAAATACGCCGTGTTATTTGATAGAAATGCAACGGCTGAAGATAAGAAGCCCTATTTAATTGGAAAGCCTGATCAATCACCAAAAAAGGAAAAAAAGAACAAGAAGAACAAAACGAAGAAAAATAAGAACAAAAAAAAGAATAAGAAAAACTAAATTCGTCCATCAAAAAAAAGCCCTATTGAACTAATACGTTCAACATAAACTATTCTAATAATTTTTTACATAAACACAATGTCTAAACTAATTCTATTTTCACTACTTTTTTCTCTTAATTTGCCTGCTACATGTAGCAATAATGGGCCAATTGAGCTAGATAAAGAACGACCTAAAAAACCAAATGTAGTATTAATCTTAACTGACGATTTAGGTTGGCAAGATGTAAAATGTTACGATATTGACGAGCCTTCTCCATTTGAAACTCCAAACATAGACCGATTAGCTAAAGAAGGAGTTTTATTCTGGCAAGCGTATTCTCCAGCAACAACTTGCTCACCTTCTAGAGGTGCTATCTTATCTGGTCAACACCCAGTGCGTTTAGAACGAACTAGCGTAAGAGGTGGTCATCCACCATTACCTTTTAATCACGGATCTACGTTGATTAGTCCTTGGATGAGAGGTGCATTAGATATTTCTAAAGTAACGATTGCCGAATCGCTTAAATCAAATGGCTACAAAACAGGACACTCAGGAAAATGGCATGTTGGTATTGCTGTAACAGACTATCCTGAACCTAAAGATCAAGGATTCGATTTTTCAAAGCATGGTTTTGGTGCTCATAAAAGAATGACCGATCGTACAAAGGGATTTGCAACAACAGATGCTTCAGATCCATTTACTTTAGATGAGGACGGTTTTCCTTTTGATGATATCACTCAAGATGGTATTGATTTTATGGACCAAAATAAAAAAGATCCATTTTTTCTTTACTATTGCTCTCGATTAGTACACACGCCTATTCAGACCCGAAGTGAAGCTTTATTGCGTAAATACTATGAGAAATTAGGTTTAGAGTACCCGAAAAAGAATGATATGTGGGACGAAAAGGGTCAAAAAAATGCCTATTATGCTGCGATGGTAGAAATGATAGATCATTATACTGGTCAACTAATCAAATACCTTGAAGAAACAGAAGATCCAAGATGGCCAGGACATATGTTAATTGAAAATACTTATGTGATTTTTACCTCTGATAATGGAGGTATGGAACAACATACAAAAGAAATTATTACAGACAACTATCCTTTAGACAAAGGAAAGATAAATGCAAAAGAAGGTGGTGTAAGAGTACCACTAATCATAACAGGACCAAATATTGCTGCAAATACAGAATCTAATGTTATGGTAAATGGTGTGGATTTCTACCCTACGATACTAAGTTGGACAAACACTCCAAAAGATGCAAATCAAATATTCGATGGTGCTGATTTATCTACATTACTAGATAAAGACCCAACAGATGCCAAATTAGTTTTAGATCCTGAAACTGGAGAACCAAGAAATACCATGATGTGGCACTTTCCAAACAGCGCCATGCAATCTACATTACGAATTGGAGACTTTAAGCTTGTACGCGAATATACAGCGACTGAAGAAAAGACCGATTTGGCCTTATATCAATTGTATGAAAACGGTTCTAAACGTGTTGATATTGAAGAATCTCAAAATCTAGCCACTAAAATGCCAGAGAAAACAAAAGAGATGGATCGTTTGTTAACAGAACGACTAGAAAAATTAGATGCGAGATATCCTTATTTAAATCCAACTAGTAAATCTGCGTTACCTAATAAATCTAAAGTGCCTACTATTGTTGAGCATGGCATTGATGGAAAAAATGTATGGTTAAAATTTAAGAATAATGGTGCTAAGGTGGTAAAAGCAGAGCTGATATACACTACAAATGGTGGTGTACCTGGCGAAATTTGGTTTCCTGTTCCTATGAATCTTAGAGATGATAATGTTTCTGTAACTTTACCAAAAGGCACAACGCACTATGTTTTTAATTTAATTGATGAAAACAATTATTTAATCGGTTATCCAGATGGAGGCTACCAAAAAACAACTAAAATATTTGCAACTAAAGCCATTGCTGTTAAGTAATTAAAATTTTGTTGAATAAAAAAGCACTAAAGCATATTATGTTTTGGTGCTTTTTTATTTTTTAGCAAGTCTAAGCTATAAATTTTCTTTCAGCAATACACAGAAAACGTTTACATATAAAAAATAGTTGTAGGTTAATCACATTAACTTAGCTTTAAACTAAAAAGGTTGAAATGAGTAAAGTCTTGATTGAAATTAGAAACTCATAACTTATTAGAAGACTTATTTTTACCTAAAATAAATTTACTATGAAAAACACTACATTGCTTTTTTTGTTCAGCTTACTTTTATTTCCAAGAGTATATGGTCAAGTTATAGACAAGCCTAATATTGTTATTTTTTACGTAGATGATTTAGGTTGGCAAGATACTAACCTTAATAACCTAGGTGACCCTGTTCCTTGGGAAACTCCTAAGATGGAAGCTTTAGCTGCTGCTGGAGCTAAGTTTTCGCAAGCCTATTCTCCTGCACCTACTTGTGCTCCATCTAGAGCAGCAATGTTAAGTGGCAGGCACCCTATTAAAACTAAAGTAACTCAAGTATCTGGTGGAGGCTTACCTATATTAAGGAATTCACAAGCTGATCGTAAAATGATAGGTCCTTATTTTCCAAAAAGATTAGATGTTAATGAGTATACTATAGCAGAAGCTTTAAGTGCAAATGGATATCATACAGGCCATGTTGGTAAATGGCATGTAGATGGAGCCAATGGTTTTCCTGTAGCTGTAGACCAAGGTTTTAACACTGAATTTACTAGTAGAGGTGTGCACCAAAATATGGGTGATAGATATGATATTTCAAATTTTGGTGGGAATGATCCAAATTACCCTTTAGATGCTGATGGAATACCATATGATTCTGTTACAGATGAAGCTGTAGCGTATATGGAGAATAGAGTAGCTGCTAATGGTGGATCTGGTGAACCATTTTTCTTATATATGGCTACATGGTTGGTGCATACTCCTATTCAAACTAGAGATCTACCAATGTTACAGGCTATAACACAAACATTAGTTAATTCTGGTCAAATAGATCCAGCTGATGTGGGTCCAAATGGTATACCAACTGAAACGACACCTTTAACTGCGGATGGAGAATATAATCCATTTTATGGAGCTATGGTTCAAACAGTAGATTGGAGTTTAGGTAAGCTAGTAGATTATTTACAAGCAACTAACGATCCTAGACATCCAGGTAAAACGTTATTCGAAACAACATATATTATATTTTCTTCAGATAATGGAGCTTCAGAACAAAATAATGCGGCTAATGGTTTTGAAGTTGTAGCAGATAATTTCCCTTTAGATTTAGGGAAAACAAGCTCTAGAGAAGGTGGTATTCGTGTGCCTATGATAGTAACTGGGCCAGAGATTCCAGTAGCTGAATATAGCAATGTTGTTAATGGTTTAGATTTTTTTCCAACCATTTTATCTTTAACAGGAACAACTATAGCTAGCAATCTTTCTGACGATTTTGATGGTGCAGATTTAAGTGATTTACTAAAAGGAAATAGTACTATAGTAGAACATACAATAAATGGTGTAACAACAGAAAGAACAGATCTTTTTTGGCACTATCCAAATGCTTCTGATGAGAGGTCTAAATCATCTATTAGGAGAGGTAATTACAAAATATATAAAAGGTATGTTGACAATACTTACGAAGCCTATCAATTGTATAATGGAGGAGATAATCTTGTAGATGTAGAGGAAACTATAAATGTTATAACTACGATGGATCAGACATTAAAACAAGATATGATCAATACACTGGAAGCCTATTTAGTAGATAATGATGCAAGATTTCCAGCATGGAACCCTGATTATTCAGAACCTGATGCACCTTTACCTAATCAACTTCTAGTACCTGCAATTAATGCAGTAACTTATGATGAAAATTCAGGTGTAGCAACTGCAATCATAGCCAATAGTTCAGGTGAAGCAGCAATTAGTTATGGTCATTTATTGTATAGAAAAAACGAACCAAATGAAGAATGGTTTGAAGCTGAAGCTGTCGCTATAAACGATAATATAATAACAGCAAACGTGCCTGATGATGCTTCTGGAATTGTGTTTAATTTAAGAGATGAAAATAATTTCTTAGTATTATCTGAAGAACTTGCTATAACTTCTGTAAATCGTATTACGCTTAATGATACAGACCTTGTACAGGCTTTTAATCCGGCTTCAGAGTTTTCTGAACTTATCGGTGGAACAACAATAAACGGTAATGGTAGCTATCTTCAAATGCGAACAGAAGGCGGAGGAGATGGTGCTAAATATATGGTAAGATCTACAACTGGCACATCTGTGGTGTGTAGTAGTATTACATTTGGAATAAGATCACAAGAAAATGATGTTGTTAGTTTTGATGTTACCATTGGTGGTGATACTCAAAGTTTTAATTATACTAGTGCATCAACTACAGCTGATATAGAATTTGACTTTAATACTCCAATAACATTTACAAATGTGAGTCAAGAAATGGAAATTATAACCACAGCACTTACTAATTCTGATGGATCAACACCAAGATTTAGGCTTTATGATCTTACCTTCCATATTGACGAATTCTTAGGAGTTGATGAGGTGGATCTAAACGTTCAAAAACTTTTGTTATATCCTAATCCTGTAAAAGGCACATTTAGTCTTTCAAAGGAAGTAGAATCGGGTGTGTTGTATAACTTACAAGGAGCAAAAACATTCGAATTTAAGAATCAGTATCAAGATATAGATATATCAAGTCTCAAAACAGGCTTATACTTTTTGCAAGTGATTAATACCGATGGTAGTAAAACAACTTTAAAATTAGTTAAGGAATAAGTAACACGTACTACAACTTTTTAGAGCTCTAACTTTTCTGTTTATTTCGGCTACCTAATCGGTATGTATAACTCAAAATGATATAGCGTCCTAAACTTTCTGAAGTGGTCTCTTCAAAATAGTTGGTAGTACTTCGTCTTTCAAAATCTACATTTTTATCCAAAAGGTCTATTAAAACGAGTTTAAGAATATTATTGTTATTGGCAATATTGTATGAAATAGCCATATTCCATATAGGAAGTTTAAGATTAGTGGCAAATTGATTATCTGAAAAAACGAAATAATCAAATTGTGTATTAAAATTCAGTTTTTCTGTAAAATCGTAATCTATAGCCGAATAGTAGTGTTGCTTTTTGTAAATTCGATTAAGATCTTGTTCTATGGAAAATGACGTGTTATTAACGCTGTAATTAGTACCTAGCTTTAAGTCTATAACATTCTTGTTAGCGTTCTCTAATGACAAACCAAATAAGATATCTTTTGAAACCACATCGTTAAGTTGAAGATTAATCAATGAGGTAGAGGAATTGTAGAAATTACTGTTTTTTAAGGCATAGCGTATTCCTATCCCTTTTATTTTTTTACTGAAATTAAAAGAAGCGGTGAGTCGTTGTCGCTCTCCACTATTAATATAACTTCTTGTTCTAACAAATTCATCGTCAATATCAATATTTGGAATGATGGCATCTTTAGAAAACTGATATTTAATTCTGCTCGTAAAGCTTAGTGAAGATTTGTAGTTGTAGATGTTAGCGATTAAAGAAAAATCGTCTATCTTTTCTGTTTTCAGATAGGGATTTCCTTTTCTTATAAAAAATGGATTTAGGTCATTGATAACCGTAGAGCTTTCCGAAGTACGAGGGCTGCGTATTTTTCTGTTATAGACCAATCGGTATTTTACACCATTTTTAGGTTTGTATTGCAACGTAGAAAATGGATTTAAGTAAAACTGATTGCTATTAAAAGGATCTTCAGTAATGACTCCAAAAGACCTATCGAGTTCTTGTAGTTCAATACCAGCATAAATATTCAGTTTTTTAGTACTGTAATTATACGCCAATCGGTTTTGGTAACTGCCCTCTCTGTTATTGTATTTAAATGTTAGGAGTTCTTCGGCATTATCATTAGTTAATGTCGTTTTAAGCTGGTAGATGTCTTCATTTTGATTTAAAACCTTTAAAGACGATTCAAGTTTAAAATAATGATTATGACCTAAAGGTTCTGTGTATTTAAAATTGAAATTGTACAAACCGTTATTAAACGTTTCATCTCTTAGAGCAAAAATCTCTGTATCCGTTGGATTATCACTATCTATATTTCTAGTAATTAAGGTTGTTTGTTCATTATCCTTGGCTTGTTCGCTTATATTGGTTTTAAATCCAACACTAAAACTACGACCTGTTTTAGCTAATTTTTGATAGAAATTAATGTTTAAATTCAATGATTTTTTGGTGTTTTTATTACTGTAATCTTGACTATTAGAAGTTTCTAAATCACCTTCTTCCGTATAATAAAACCCATCTCTCGTTGAGTTTTGCATAATTTCATCTGAATTTAGTCGTCCTTTAATAGTGAGGCTATTAGTGCTATTCGATTTGTTTTTATAGTTAAAATTGAAATTATGATTATTAGACACCTTGTTAAAACGATTATCAGCTTCGTAATCAAAGTTATTAGAATTTGAAAATGAAATTCTTTTAGAAAATGACGTTCCTCGATTATCTGAAAGGTTGTAGAAATAGTCTGCATTAAAAGCTTCTTTCTCTTTAAACTCGTGACTAATATTTATGCCACTGACTCCAGTTTTTAAATAACCACTCAGGCTTTTTGTTTTAGAAGCATTAGTGTTATCATCATCAGACTCGTCTGCAATGCCATTAGCATTTTCTAGAAAGCCTTGTATATTAGATCCTGTGATATTGATATTGTTGTATTTGCCAATAACAGCCAATTGCGTTTTGGGCGAAAATTTGTTGTAGTTGAGGTTACCAAAGTACCGACTGTCTAATCCTATGCCAGCGGACGCTTTTCCGAAACCTTGATTTTTTTTAGACTTTTTCAAAGTGAAATTAATCACAATCTGTTTATTGCCATCATCTACTCCTGTCAATTCTGCTTCATCACTTTTTTTATCTATGATTTCAACTTTTGAAATGGCATCTGCAGATAAATTTTTTAATACAATCGCTGGGTCGCCACCAAAAAACTCTTTCCCATCGACATATATTTTTGTGACTTGGTTACCTTGGGCTATTACTTTTCCATTAGATTCTATCTCTAAACCAGGCAACTTTTTTAAAAGTGTTTCTAGATTATCACTTGAGTTTACTTTAAAAGAATTAGCATTAAAAGCAATCGTATCTTCTTTTATTTGAATAGGTATTACTGCAGATAATGTCACTGCATCTAATTCATAAGCCTCTTCTTTAAGAATAACCTCACCAATATCAATGGGTTTATTAAGGTAGTTGATGCTTTCAAAATGCGTGACATAGCCTAAGTAAGAAAACTGTAATAAAAGAGAGTCCTTAGGCGCGTTAAGAATTACAAATTCACCTTTGGCATCCGTAATGGTGTAGTTAATAAATGTGGAATCCTTTTGTTTTAAAAGTGCTACGGAAACGTATTCAATTGGAGTTTTATTTTCGCTTACAACAATACCTTTAATTGGTGGTGCAGATTGACCAAATAGAATATTAGATAGGAAAAGAAGGACTAATACTAAAATTTTTGATAGATCCATGTACGAGTAAAATAACTTATTTTTTTCATTTATATAAATGAAGAAAAGGTAGCAATTTAAGTTGCTACCTTTCTTTTTTTTACATGATAATGTAAGCGATGATTAAGATTGCGTTACAAAAAAAATGAGGATATAAATCTTTATTCTTTTACAATTCTTAATGTTTTAGAACCTAATTGTGTCTTAATATTTGCAATATAAATACCTGTTGCTAAATCACTAATATCATAATTAGCTTCTTCGCTAAATGTTTTTAATAGTTGACCGGTAATATTATACAACTCTACACTCTCAATAGTTTTATTAGAATCTATTCGAAAACTGTTTTTCGTAGGGTTAGGATAAACTTTAACACTTGTATCTTGTGTTTCAAAATCATCTACACTTAAAGCTACATTTGTAAAGGTAACATTATAGTACCTAAAACTAACGTCACTAGCAAGATCTGTTATAACATTATTAACATCCAATGTTATCGTTGTAGGAACCGATGAAATAGTTACATTTTGAGAAAATGTTAAAGGATTAAATATCTCATAAGCATCAAGATTGGTTGCAGTAGCATCACTAGCTAAAGGAAACGTTTCAGTTGTGCCATCTACAGTAAAATCTACACTACCAGAATTACCAAATCTTTTTCTTACGTGTAATGCAATTGACGCGTTGAAATCTGCTCCAGAGGAAACTACATCAAAACTAATAGTTCCATTAACAACTGTTGCATCACTCCAATTAACATGAGCTCCAGATCCAGCCGTTCCAATAGTTCCACTTGTAAAGCTTTCAGTAAAATTTGTATCTGCTACTCTTGCTCTTGGAGCGGCAGTAGTTGCATCAAGTACATATGCTTGCCCAAATGTTAGAAGTGAAGCAAAAAGTAATACTGCTGTAAAAAGTAATTGTTTTTTCATAATATGTGGTTTAAAATTAGTTAATCAAATTTAGTTATACCAGGAGAATCCACTTTGCTGAGTTCACCCAAAAGCATACTCATATCTTGTAATAGCATTTAGATGTATTTGGAAAACAGTTGTTTGTGGTTTGTTTTGTGGTTGTTCAATGATTTTGAACTTTACAAAAGGAATAGTTAGGTGATACTTAAACCTAGTAATTAAGAGCTTAATAATGGTTAAATAATTATTGATTGGTATGGTGAAAAAGCAAAAAAGTTCCTTAGTAAATTTACTAAGGAACTTTTTATTATCTATTTGCTTTAAAGCAAATTTAAATTAGTCTTTTACAATTTTTATGGTTTGAGAACCTAATTGTGTTTTGATATTTGCAATGTAAATTCCTGCAGATAAATCGCTAATATTATAATTAGCTTCTTCGTTAAATGTTTTTATCAAACGACCAGTAATATTATATAATTCTACACGCTCAATACGCTTATTAGAATGTATTTGAAAACTGTTTGTTACAGGGTTTGGAGAAATGTTAGCTACAGTGTTGTTAGTTGAAACTTCTTCAACACTTAAAGAGCCATTTCTTTCAAGTGTAACATTTTCTAATCTAAAAATTGAAGTAGCCGTATTATCTATATTTAGCATTTCGTTAAGTGTAATAGTAACTGTTAAAGGCGAACCATTTACAAGTGATATAATTGATCCAAATTGAATAGGAGTATCCATTACTGCAGAAACATCAGTTCCGTCAGAACTAAAAGAAAATGGAGTAGCTGTGTATCCAGATACAGAAACAGTTCCACTTACACTACATCCTGGTCTTTTTGCCATATCTAAATCAAGTGTTGCATTTATTGCAGTAGTTGAAGTTGTGCTAATAGTGAAAATCCATGTACCAGTAGCTCCATCGTCAGTAGGAGTATCAGATCTAATACCCATAAAACTATTATTAGATACAGCTACACCTGTACCTCCTGCAGTAAGAATGCCCTCGTCAAGGTCATCTGAACTTTGTTGTCCAACAGTAAAAGATTGAATATCCGTTCCTGTTTCATCAAATGAAATTTCTGTTTGTGCTGAAGCAAACGTTATAGCTCCTAAAAAAGCTAAAGTAAAGAGTAATTGTTTTTTCATAATATGTGGTTTTAAAATTAGTTACTCAAATTTATTCATATAAAATGATTTTGCTTTGCTGATTTCGCCCAAAAACATACTCATTTCTGATATAATTGGTCAGAGACACTATGAAATAGTGGGTTTTATGTATTATTTCGAATATTTACATAACTTTTTTGGATTCTTTATTAAACTAATTATTTGTTCCTTAAAGCATAGTCAGAATATTTCTTTTTCTCATTTTTAAGCGTTTTATTAGAAGGCATTTCTGGGTAACTTACTAAGAACTTATGCGCATCAATTAAGTTAATAATATAATGGGTTGTTCCTTTAGGTAAATTAGTTGTTATAGTGCCATCAGCATTTATTTTAGCATCAGTTTTAAACCACTCTTCGTAACGGTGACCACCATTGGTTGTGTAAATTAAATTAGCTTTAACCACCTTAGCACCATTTTCTTTGTATTTAAAAGTAACTTGGTCATTAGTTATTGATGTAGATAATACAGTAGGAACCGTTTCTTTATGGTCTAGGTCACTTTTATAATAAGGATTATAAGAAGGATAACTCGCATTCATTTCTGTTAAGATAGCGGTGAGTTGCGAGTTCATTTCCTTTGTTTTTTCAGGATAAGTGGTTGCTAAATTATTAGCTTCTTCAATATCTACGCGTTCTGCTATGCCATTGCCAGTAGTGTACAATTTGTATAATTCAAACTCTGGAGTTTTTGGGTTATTCTTAAAATCATAATTTCTAATGAATTTATAATCACCTACACGCAGTGTGCTTTGGAATGAAGAATGGGGAAAGTGCCACATCATGGTTGTTCTTTCTTTGCCGTTTTCGGCTAGAACTAATTTAGAATCGGTAGGGTCTTTTAACAACAACGTAGATAAATCTGCACCATCTAAATGTTTATCTTTAGGTTTGTCAATACCTAATAAAGACAAAATTGTAGGGTAAAAATCGAGTCCGTTTACTACAACATCAGATTCTATTCCTTTTTTAATGCCAGGCCCTGAAATTAATAATGGTACCCTTGTTCCTCCTTCTTTTGCATTTATCTTTCCTTTGTCTAATGGATAATTATCTGTTATGACGTCACCATGAGCATTTTCCATGCCTCCATTATCTGAAGTAAAAATAATATAGGTGTTTTCACTTAGTTTATGACCTGGCCAACGCGGATCATCTGTGGTTTCTAAATAATCAAAAACTTGACCTACATAGTAATCTAACATTTCTACCATTGCTGCATAATAAGGATTGTTCTGTCCTTTTACATCCCAATGATTAGGGTCTGTTGGGTAGGGAACACCTAATTTTTGGCAATATTTTTCTAATAGTGCTTTGCTTCTTGTATGAATAGGCGCATGTACTAGAAATGTTGCATAGTATAAGAAGAACGGATCTTGTTTATTTTCTTTTAAGAAATTTAAAGCATCTTGACTATTTTGATGATAAGGAAAGCCGTTTTCGTCTAAACGGTACGGGTCCGAAGCTTTAGTCGTTGCAAAATCGGTTAAACGATGTGGTTTTTGAGGACTTGTTGCTCCTCGGTTTGCTGTTGTAACATCAAAACCTTGATCTTCTGGCTGTGGAAAAGCATGATGATTAATTGCCATATGCCATTTTCCGGCATGACCTGTAGTATAGCCTTTTTGTTGCAATACTCTTGCTAGAGTCATTTCGTTTTCCGGCATACGACCACTATACCAAGGATCTAGAATACGTTGTGTATTTTTATTACCATTAACCGTTGGAGGTGCTCCGCCTACAACATGTGTCTTTTGCGCTCTTGCAGGATGGTTTCCACTCATAATAGCACATCTACTAGGTGCGCAGGTTGGAGCAGGAGAGTAGGCCTGCCAGAATTGAACTCCTTTTTTCGCCAATGCATCAATGTTTGGAGTTTCGTAAGGAGAGGGTTCGTCTATATCGTAGACCTTTACATCTTGCCATCCTAAATCGTCGGTAAGTAAAAGCACTACATTAGGTTCTGGTCTATCTGTACTTTGCGATGTATGGTTGGTTACTTTTGGGTTTTGTGTATTACAACTAAAACATAAAATTAATGCAATAATTCCTGTAATATAATCTCTATACTTCATTTCAGTTTTATTAAATTATTTTTTTAATCTCTAAAGCTTAATTACTATGCTCATTAAAATGTTTAGTAAGCTTCTGCTAAGTAACAAAAGGATATACTTATACTATATCTGATATTGCTTTAAATTTTGCTTTAATCAATCAATTCGCCTACGCGTTTATGATTAAGCGTGTCTACTTCTAATGTTATAATTATAGAAATAGAGTTAAGTAATTACTTCTTTTGAATCTTATTACTAGCGATTTAACTATGAAATCTTTAGATGGATTACAGTAAGAAATGGGTGGATTAGAGAAAACGTAATAATAGCTTACGGATTATCTTTATAAAAAATTAAAAGTATGATTAACAAAATTAATTTTATAGTTCTATTTTCATTTTTCTGCTTAAGTCCAATTGTAGCACAACAAATTTGGTACGAGAATTCAAGTAGCACTAATAACATTAATTTTAACAGCGTAACGGCAGGTACTTTTACCACAGATGAATCAAATCCAGAAACAAGCGGTATAAATTCAAACACTACAGTTTCACAATTTGTAAGAAATGGGGACACTAATCCAACCATTCTATTTGATTTAACAAATCCAATAACAGATTTATCCTCATATTCTATTTCATTAAAAGCATATACATCCATACAAACGACCAACCTTAATTCAACAAACAATAGAATTCGATTGTATTTAAGAAGCTCAGGTATTGGCGATTCTGGTGATATTTTTGAACAATTAATATTTTCTCAAGGGGAAACTTGGGAATCTTTTTCTTTCAATTTTAACGGGTTAACAATTCCTTCTGATGTGCTTCTAGCAGGAGGTTACAATCAAATACTGATTGAGCTAGCTTCTGAAGAAGAAACAGGACTAACATCAACCTATTATATCGATACTATTTCTGGATATTCAGAACAAACCATACCACGAGCTACATTTTTATCTGGTTCTTGGGGAGTGAGATTCAATGTCAACGGTGGGATTAGATTAGACAATACGGAAGACTATGAATGGGCAGCTGGTGTACAACAAATTGTAGATAATTTGCCTGCAGTAGGACATGTAATTACAAACTTTACACATCCAGCTCATGGTTATTTTTATACCTTAAGAGATAATACTCAGGTAGATGTTGCCAATGAAATTCATCCAGCAATGGTACCGTCTATAGAAAATGAACAAATAATACTTAATGTCATTAGTACTTTAAAGAATTCTGGAAAAAAAGTAATTCTGTATGTTAATGGTGCTGGACCTTCAGTTATTCAAGGCAATGTTGATGCTACCGAAGCAGAAATTTCATTGGCATGGGAAAATTATTGTGATCTAAACTTTGCGGGAGATCAAGGTTTAGCGTGGCAAAACTTAGCTAGAGGTTATTTTGAACGATTTAATAGCTTGGTTGATGGCTATTGGATTGATAATCTATCTAATTTACCAGGAGATTTAGATGCTTTTATCGCTATGATTAGAGAGGTACATCCAGATGCGGCTATTGCTACCAATTTAACCAAGTCGTATATAAAAGATGAGAATGGGAATAATATATATGTAGATTCTGATGCTACAGTGGATGAAGATCCTACAGATTACAAAGTTTTCTTTTTAGAAGCTAATGACCCTCATATGGATTTTACAGCTGGTCACCCTACACCTTTGGGACAAGGAGCACCACCTAATTCATGGGCATATGAAGAGTTTTCCTTTCCGTTAATAAGTGAAAATCCTTGGTCTTCTTATGATGGTAGTAAGCAAGCCTTGAAGCATTATTTCACACCTATTAGAGAAAAGTGGAGTGTTGCTAGTGCAGATTTAGTTTTTGAAGTTGAGCAAGCCTATCGTTTTGTGAGAACTTTTACAGATGCAGGTGCAACAATCACATGGAGCACAACAATTACCGATGGTTATATTACTGCTGATGAAATGGCCATAATGCAAGAGGTAAACGACAGAATGATGCAAATGCCTAAGCCAGATTACGAACCTTATGTAAGGCCAGAAGGTGCTTTCTTGGTAGGTGAAACATTAAGTGTTGATTCTGACGATTACTTTAATAAACTTGTTTTATTTCCAAATCCTGTAAAGCAAAACTTTAGCTTATCTAAAGAAATTTCTTCTGCAATTATTTACAATTCTAATGGACAAGAACTATTAGAATTTAAAAGCAACCAAGCCTCTTTTGATGTTTCAACACTTATTGAAGGAGTTTATTTTATAAAAGCGTATACAGCTAATAGTGAAATTCAGGTTTTTAAATTTATAAAACAATAAAAATTACAATTATTGATATCAATCTAAACACAACATTAAATTTTAAGAAAAATATAAATTACCCTACTAATATGAAAAATAAATCAAATAAAGAAAGAGAAGTACGTCAAAGGAATATTGTATTTTATGTTATATTATTTATGTTCTCTTTTTCTTACGGGCAAGTTGGTGTTGGAAATACAAATCCACAAGCCACTTTAGATATTACAGCATCTAACCAAGCCACACCTTCAAATGAAGATGGCATATTAATTCCTAGAATTGATGCATTTCCATTAACTGCACCTACAGCTGCACAAGACGGAATGCTAGTTTATCTTACTACAGCAGTTGGTTTAAACTCTAAAGGCTTTTATTATTGGGATCAAGCAACTACAAGTTGGGTTAGGTTTTCAAGTATAGAAAAACTAAACGACCTTACTGATGCAAAATCAGATGTAGATGGCTCAGAAGATGGTTCTTCTATTTTTATAGGTATAGATGCAGGACAAAATGATGATGCTACTGACAATAATAATGTTGGAGTAGGCTATAGAGCATTACAAGTGAATACAAATGGTACTCATAATTCTGCTTTTGGTTATACAGCTTTAGCAAACAATGAGGGTAATAATAACTCGGCTTTTGGATTTACAGCATTACAACTTAATACTTCTGGAGTAGGAAATTCTGCTTTTGGTAAAAGAGCTTTAGAAGATAATACTACAGGAAATCATAATACAGCCATAGGTGCAGATGCATTAAGAAATAATTATACTAGTATAGCGGATCCTCTAACTACTGGCGCTAGAAACACAGCAGTGGGTAATGGTACAATGTTTAGCAATACTTTTGGAGCAGAAAATGTTGCGATAGGTAATCAAGCTTTATATGCTAATATAACTGGAGTTGGCAATACAGCAATTGGTGCAGAAGCTTTATTTAATGATACGACAGCGCCAGATGCTAGCCGTATTACTGCTAACACTGCTGTTGGTTATCATGCTTCACATCAAAATGTAGACGGAGAACGTAATACAAGTGTAGGATACGAGGCACTAAGTAGTAATGTTGCTCAAAATAACAATTCTGCATTTGGTCATGGTGCACTTAGTTTAAATAGTTCTGGTAACAATACTGCTATGGGTTCATTTGCTGGAAATGAGAGTTCTGGGAACTCCAATGTATTTGTTGGCGTCCAAGCAGGTAACAACAGATTAAGTGGCAATGAGAATGTATTTGTTGGTATACATGCTGGTCGTGGTGAGAATGTGTCACCAGCAACCACAGCAGGAGCTGAAAATGTGTATCTTGGAAAAAATGCTGGTCGTGGTGTAACAGGAAGTTCTAACGTTTTTATTGGTTATCATTCAGGTTATGATAATACTTTTGATACGACTTCAAATACGTTGTTAATTCAAAATGAAAGTGATTCTATACCATTGATTTATGGTGATTTTGCGAATGACAGAGTTGGTATTGGTAAAATAGCAACGACAAATGCTTTAGAAGTAGAAGGTACAACTGAAGCTACGCAATTTAAAGTGTCCGCATTAAATACAGCACCTGCTAATTCTAACTCTGCAGGTGAAGAGGGCGAAATACGGGTGACAGCAGATTATATTTACATTTGTTTCTTAACAGGGACAGACGGCGGAGCAGACAAATGGAAAAGAGTTGCTTTAGATGCTACTGCTTGGTAATATTCTTTAAATTTTCAATAACACAATTAGCTAATAAGTAATAAAAAATCTCAGATTAATTTTTAATCTGAGATTTTTTATTTACAGCTTTTTTGAGCTACTTCTAAGAAATATTTATCTAGTTAGAAATTGACTTAATTACTTTTGTTAGCATATTCAAACAGGGTCTCGATATCTATACCTTGAATGGCTTCTAATTCCTTAATACTTTTTTTGTAATACTCAGTAGGAGGTGGCATATTAAAGTTTTCCCAGAACATCGAGTTTTATTTATCCTTAAATTCTTCCATCTTCGATCTATATTCATCTGTATGGCTCACGTCTATTTACTATTTATCAGTTTCTATCTCTAAAACAACAACCTCATAACGTTAAGATTATTTAATTTGTTCATTTTAAATTGTTTAGCATTGATGCTATCCAAATTTGCTCTAAGGTTTATATAAACATAAAAAAATGTCCTTAAAAAGTATTTGTTAATACTCTTTAAGGACATAAATTTAATATATGGGTTTACTTCTTCGTAAACCAAAAACTGGTTTACATTCTATAATTTTAGAACTATCTAAATATTGAAGAATTTAATTTTTCTTCTTCTTTTTACCTTTTCCTTTTCCCTTACCTTTACCCTTATTCTTTTTAGCGGCATTTATTATTTCTTTAGCGCGATCTTTTCCAAAAGCTATGGCAAGCAATTTCGAAAATTCCTTATTGTTTTCTTTTCTATTCTTTTTTAGCTCTTCAGAACCCTTTTCATACTTTTCATTAAGTTCATAAAAAGCTATCGCATGTCCTTTCCTTAATGTAACTATAGTTTCCTTTTCTTCGTCTGTTAACGTTAGGTTGTTTTCTACAGCTTCTACGTATGCATTAACTTTTTTGTCTATTTTTTTATCTGAAGTATTTTGAGCAAATAATGAACTACACATTGCGATACTAAATACGAGTAATAATATTGTTTTTTTCATAATTTTAAAATTGTTTAGATTATTTGAACAACAAACATAATCTATATCTGCATTAATGCCGTTCTATTATTCATCATTTAGTTGCTGAGAACAGTCATTTTTATCGTTTTGAGTATTCTGAAGGTGATACTCCATGTAGCTTTTTAAACGACGTAGAAAAGTAAGAATTAGATTCTATACCTATTTGATACATCACTTCTGCAACATTATAGCCACTATTGCTATCTAATAACTCTGCAGCCCTTTGCAATCTAAAATTACGTAAATAGGCATTTGGGACTTGCCCAGTAAGCTGCTTCAGTTTTCTATAGAAATGAGAAGAGCTTAAACCTGCTTCTATGGACAGCTCTTCTACGCCAAAATTTGAGTTAGATAAGTTCTTCTCTATAATTTCAGTGATATTCTCTAAAAACTCGAGATCTCTTTTAGAAAATCCTAATTCCTTTTTGTCTTTTGGAGGTAAACTATTCTTTGAAAAATAATCTTTTATCTTAACGTTATTTTCAATTAATTTTTTCAGTCGAAGTTCTAAGTGTTTTAAGGAGAATGGTTTGCTAATGTATTCATCGGCTCCAAATTCTAAACCTTTAATTAAATCTACACTATCACCTAAAGCCGTTAACAGTAAAACCGGAAGTTGGCAGGTTTCTGGGTTGGCCTTTATACGCTTACACAATTCAAAGCCATCCATTTCTGGCATCATAACATCACTTATAATAGTGCTAAACTCAGTCTTTTTAATCTCTTCTAGCGCTTCAATACCATTATTTGCTATGGTGATATTATATTTATCGGATAATGCATTATTTAGAAAATCTTGAATATCTATTTCATTTTCAACAACTAAAACATTATGCTGTTTCTTGCTTTTTTTATTGTTATCAGATTCCTGAATCGAATTACCTTGTAAGGGAACCCAATTTTTTATAAACGATTTTTTTATATGACTGTCTTCAATGTTAACTTCCTCAATTTTTGAAGAAGGAATTACAATTGTAAAACGCGTTTCTTTATTTGGTTTACTTTTTACAGAAATACGACCACCAAATAAATCTACTAAAGATTTACAAAAGGATAACCCAATGCCACCACCACTAACATTACCATCTTGATTTCCTAATTGATAGAATCGCTCAAAGATGCTATTTAAGCTTTCTTTTGGTATGCCTTTACCAGTGTCTATTACATCAATTTTTATCTTTTTAACATCATCTTCAAATATAATAGACGCATCAATACTAATAGTTCCTTGTACAGGTGTGTTTTTAAAAGAGTTTGAAAGTAAATTAAAAAGTATTCTTTCCAGCTTTTCTACGTCTATAACAATCTCTTCATTTGGTGAACTGATTTTATAATAAAAATTAATGTTCTTTTCTAATGAATAATTTTCAAATGCCTCTGTGGTTGGATATAAGAAATCGCCTAATGTAGACTTCGTAAAGTTTAGGTTTAGATAGCCTTGTTCTGCTTGTCTAAACGTTATTAATTGATCAATTAAACTTAAAAGACGATGTGTGTTTCTCTTAATGATGGCTAAAAACTTTTCACTTTCTGGATTATTGTTGTTTTCAATAACTCTATCTAAAGGTCCGGAGATTAAGGTGAGAGGTGTTCTAAATTCATGAGATAAATTGGTGAAATATTTAAATTTACCTTGATTGATCACTTCCATTTTATCCTTGTCCAATTGCTCATAGATCAATCTTTGTTTTAATTTTTCATGTTGAACAAAATAGAAAACTATACCAACACCAATACTAAAAAATAGAAGAGCCATTAGCGTGTAGCTCCACCAAGTTTGGTACCAAAGTGGCAGAACAACTAACGTTAATGTTTTAGTTGATTCACTCCAGATACCATCTCCATTAGCAGATTTTACTTTTAAGGTGTAGGTACCTGCTGATAAATTGGTGTACGTTATTGCCGATTTTCCTTCATCTGTTTCTACCCAATCTTTATTAAAACCGTCCAATTTATAGGCTATTTTATTTTTTGCAGGTGCTGAGGTATGTTCGGCAACTAAATTAAAGGAAATAATGCGTTGACTTTTAGAGATTGTAATGGTGTCTGTTTCTGAAATCGCTTTTTTAAGAATTGTAATATCATTTAATTTTTCACCAATTTTAATAGGCTTATTATTAATTAAGAGCGATGTAATTAAAACTCTTGGAGATTGCTTATTTAAGGCTATTTTTTGTGGGTCGAAAATAGTTAGACCATTCAGTCCTCCAAAATATATATACCCAGAATTACCCAAGGTGTAAGCAGATTGTCTAAAATTATTTTGAATTAAACCATCACTTACATCAAAGACATTTACTTTATTGGTTTCAGTGTTAAACCTTACCAATCCCATATCTGTACTAATCCATAAGTTAGTACTGTTTTCTTGCGGTAAAATGCCATAAATAACATCGTCTGGTAGGATGTCATTTTTTCGGAAATATTCTATTTTTTGCGGATTACCATCATGGTCTAAAGTCAATTTATTTAAACCACCACCAAAAGTACCAATCCAAATATTCTTTTTATCATCTTCATGAAGTGTGAAAATACTATTGTAACTCAGTTTACTACTTCCTGTTTGAAGGTTGTTATATGATCTTATAATTTCAATTTTGCCATCAATATATTTACATTGTAATAAACCATTATCTGTACCAAACCACAATTGATTATTGCTGTCTTGTAAGAAGCATTGTACTCTACTAGCTGTTATTTTTAAGCTAGACTTAATAGTGATTTTTGGTTGGTTTGAATTATCAATTTCTGTCCAAGGATTTTCTATCACTAAAATTCTATTTCCAGATAATACAATATCTGTATCATTGATTTGTACAATTTTCCTGGTTAAGAATAAAGATGCTTTACCATTTTTAGATAACAGTTGAATCTCTTTGAAATCTTTTCGTTTTGGGTTGTAAACAAATACTTTTTTGTCTGTACCAAACCAAATGTAATTTCTTTGATCTTGATAAATACACCTTATAACATCATTGGCTTCAATAGGTAGTTGGCTTTGTAAATCTTCAAATTTAATTTTATCTATATTGCTTTCACTAATAGGATCTATACTTCTAAATAATTTTTTATTGTATCCAGAAATCCAAATTTTACCATTGTTATCTTCTAAAATTGAGGTGATTAAATTATCGCCAATAGAAAACTTATCGTAAGGGTTGTTTGTGTAAGAATAAAAGGGTTTTTGAAAAAGGTCTAGTTTATTAATGCCACCTTGTGCAGTACCAACCCATAGCACATTAAAACTATCTTGGTATACTGCGTTAATTTGATGACTGCTGATGCTGTTTTTATTCTTTGAATCATAATTATAATGCTTAAAAGAATTTAGAATTGGGTTGAATTTATAAAGTCCATCTCCTGTAGTTCCAATCCAAATAGCGTTATCATTATCCTTAAAAAGGTTGTTAACATAGAAATTAGAATCTTGATTTGGAACCTCTATTTTTTTTACTAAATAATCAGTGTTTGAATCTAAATTTGAACTGTACAAACCTTTTGTTGTGCCAATCCAAAATATATTATCCACTTTTATGATTTCGGTAATCTCCTTATCTTTAAAGAAACTAAAATCATCTGAATCTGGAATTGCTGATTTTAATATTGGATTTTCCGATTGATACTTAATTTTTTTCAATCCTTCATTTGTGCCTAA
The DNA here is from genome assembly GCF_003386165.1 of Winogradskyella eximia. Taxonomy (GTDB): domain Bacteria; phylum Bacteroidota; class Bacteroidia; order Flavobacteriales; family Flavobacteriaceae; genus Winogradskyella; species Winogradskyella eximia. Next base: position 854,469 of record NZ_QRDV01000001.1, read on the forward strand.
AATAATTGAAGAATTAAGTCCAAAAGTAAACGTGTTAATTTCTAAAGATTTTTCTTTTAAATCAATAACGTTTTCGGAGACTTCAAAAACACCATTATTTATATCTTTTAACTTACAGCGTATTAATTTCGTTGAAGATGTTATCCAAATATAACCATCGTTTTTGGTGGCAATCTTATTAACATCTATATTATAGTTAAGCGGAACAGTAAAAAAACGCTCTAACCACGGAACATATATATTAACGCCAACATTGGTTCCTATCCAAAGAATACCATCGTTGTCATTAAACAAATAAGTGACATTATTACTCGAAATGGCTTGTTCACCTTTAGTCTGTGTGCTAAATGTTTTAAATTCATAACCATCATAACGAATTAACCCATTTGGAGTTGCGTACCATAAAAATCCATATTTATCTTGCTCTATGGCATTAACAGTATTTTGATTGAACCCTTCTTTATTAGAAATTCTTTCAAAATTTTGAGAATAAGCTTGTAGAGTAAATAGTGTAATTACAACACTAATAAAGCATATAATTCTACGCATGTTATATATTTAGTTTGGCTTAAGAATATACATATTTTAATTTATTGTCTAATAAATTCAAGAAATTTTTTTATCAAGGAACGGCTTTTACTATAAACATGAGCACACTCAATAATACAAGTTGGAGTAATATCTATGATACTTTGCTTGCTATCAGTGGTTATACCATATGCTTGCTCTGTTAGAAATGTTATTGAATTACATTAGAAAAGCAAATGTAACTTTTCGTGGGAATTGAACATACTAATTGCATGTAGATTTATTTTAAATAATTTTTTTCTCTAAAGAGTTTTTAATGGCTCTGTATAGTAATATTAATTATTTTATATAAGATTTCATCATCAATGCAGCACCTAAAGCACTTTCATTTTTACAATCAGAAATTTTTATTTCAATGTCATTTTTTAATAGCTTTAAAAATCTAATAAAGATTTCGTTTTTATTAAATCCGCCAGAAATGTAAATGTCTTTAATTGCTGAATTTTTATCAGAAATTAAATTAATACCATGAATTACTTTTTTACTGATTTCAAACACCAATTGGTAATAAGCGCTTTCATAATTGGTATAATTAGCCAATAATTCCGGGTGTGCTTCAAAATCACTATCAATGCCTTCCGATAAAAATACACGTGCATTTGCATTAATGAGTTCATTACACAACGCTGCATTTAGCTCTAACTGTAAATGGGTATCAATATCAACTTTAAAATACGTACTTAAAGCAGATATATATACTTCATGGATTTTTCCTAGAAACTGCATAGACGATTTTATCTGCTGTTTCTGTGGAGTCATAAAACACAAACAGTTATTTTTTAACTGATGTTGTGTTAAGGTTTCTTTACTAAATGGATTCATGGCTATAATCCACGTGCCTGTAGATAGTAAAATAAATTCGTTGTCTTTTTCGGATTCTAACAACGGAATAATAGATGCAGAACTATCATGCAATCCTGTGCCAATAGCAATTTCTTTACCATTGAAAGAGGTTACTATAGCTTCTTTTCCATTTTGTGGTGTAGGTAAATTTAATTTGTAATCAGAAATCCATTTATGATACTGCATGGTATCAAAATCCCAAGTTGCTGTATGTGCACCAACAGAAGTGAAATCTGCAGTGATTTGTTTGGTAAAAAGATAGCTTAGGTATTGTGGGTAATGTAAAATCGTATCTACCTTATTCCAAAATTCTGGTTTTTCTTTTTGTAATTTTAATATTTGAAGCCCTGTGTTTAGCATGCCATAAGCCGGTGATGCTGTTTTTCTAGAAAATTCTTCCTGACCTCCATTAGCTTCATAAAACTCTTGATGCTCTTCTAAGTTTAATGGCTTTAAATAATTATATAAAGGTGTAATTCTATTGCCTTGAGCATCTAAATAGATAAGACTAGCTCCGTGCGTAGAAAAGTTAATAGCTTTTATATTATACTCACCTTCGGCTTGTATTCTTTTGATCTCATTTTGAATCCAATTCTCAATAGATTCTATATCATCACAAGGGTAACCATCTTCATCTGAAATCTCATCAAATCGCGTTGCGTTTCTGTATACAACGTCAAACTCTTCATTAAACAAGAGTATTTTTTTATTTGTTTTCCCTATATCAATTACAGCAATTACATTCACCATCACAGTTCAAAATTAAAAAAAGGGTGTTTGGTTTTTAAAGCCAATCACCCTTTTGAGTTATTTTAATTAATCTTTAAATCCGTATAACGGACCATAATTTTTACAAGCTCTATAATCAGCTCCTTCTAAGCCTTCTCCAAAAGCAGACCATGCACTTGGTCTAAATACGTCGTCTTCACTAACATTATGCATGTTAACAGGAATACGTAACATCGCTGCTAAAGAAATTAAATCGGCACCAATATGTCCATGAGAAATAGCTCCATGGTTTGCTCCCCATTTAGCCATTACAGTATACACATCTTTAAAGAAACCTGTTCCTGTTGTTCTTGGTACAAACCAAGTTGTTGGCCAAGTTGGGTTCGTTCTTTCGTCTAATACTTCGTGAACATCCTCAGGTAATTCAACACTCCAGCCTTCCACAAGTTGTAAAACTGGTCCAATCCCTTTTACAAGATTAATTCTACACATTGTTAATGGAATAGTGCCTTTTGTTTTAAATTGAGAAGAGAATCCTCCACCTCTAAAATATTCAGCAATTGCAGCTGGCCATTTTGTATTATCTAAACATTTTTGAACTTCTTCTTCTGTAATATCCCAGAATGGTTTCATTGTAGGATTTCCTTCTGCATCCGTTTGCTGTGCTGTAGCATCTAATGTTGTAGAACCAGAATTGATTAAGTGAATAATTCCATCCTTAGCAATTCCTGTTAATTTTTTACCTGTCACTCGTTCTACAGACTCAGGACTCCAGTACGTACGTACATCAGAGAACAATTGCGCTTTATTCGTTAACAAGTGTCCAAACAACATAGAAATTGCGTTTAAACAATCGTTTTCTGTTGCAAATGTGTAAGCTTGACGAATACCATTCCAATCAAAAGAAGAGTTTAAAATAGATTCTGTAAAATCGGCGTTTGGTTGGTAATCGGTCCACTGACGTTGACCTTGAAAACCTCCCATAATAGCATTTCTACCTTTAGATTCTTCACCGAATCCCATGTCTTTCAACTTAGGGTTTCCGTTCATTAAATCTTTACAGATTAAAGTCATTTTCACAACCTTTTCCCATTCAGCATCTTTTACTTCTGCTGATTTTTGTGTTTCTGGCGTATTATAATCTTTACCTTCTTTACAGTTTTCTTTGGTCCAAGCTAAAGCTTTTTCGTATTCGTCATGGTCATATATACCTTCATCAATACGTCTTAAGAGCTCAACAGACTCCACAAACTCAGCTCTTACGCCTAAGTAATCTTGTAAGAAGTTGACATCTACCATAGATCCTGCAATACCCATAGAACTATAGCCTATTGATAAATAAGATTTACCTTTCATTTGAGCAACAGCTAAAGCACCTTTTACAAAACGCAATATTTTTTCTGAAACATCTTGAGGAATGGTTTGGTCACCACCATCTTGCACTTCTTTACCATAAATTCCAAAAGCTGGTAATCCCTTTTGAGAATAACCTGCCAATGCTGCTGCTAAATACACTGCACCTGGTCTTTCTGTTCCATTAAATCCCCAAACTGCTTTAGGTGTTAAAGGATCGGTATCCATAACTTCTGTTCCGTAGCACCAGCATGGTGTTACTGTTAAAGACACTTCAACTCCTTCTCTTTTAAATTTATCTGCACAAGCTGCTGCATCTGCAACACCTCCAATAGTGGTGTCTGCAATTACAACCTCTACTTTTTCACCACTTGGAAAACGTAAGGTGTCTTGTATTAATTTTGCGGCCGCTTTAGCCATGTCCATTGTTTGAACTTCTAATGACTCTCTCACACCTAATTCACGTCCATCAATCACCGGACGAATGCCTACTTTTGGTAGTCTACCTATTAATCTACTCATGATTATATTTTTTTATTATGTGAATTGCTCTAATTCTGTTAATTGCTCGTTAGAAAGTCCAGCGGGTTGAAAACCTGCTGCCCAACACATCATTAACATCTTAGCTCCTTTATTTGCTACATCTAAAAAGTCCCAAGCTTGCATTACATCTGGTGCTGTTGCTGTCGCTCCATGCTTTTCCCATAAAGAAACGTTTCTTGTTTTAAATGCTTCCATAGTTACATCTGCTAAAGCTGCCGTACTAGATAAAGCATAAGGTGTACAGTGAATACCTTTTGGTACAAATACTTTAACCTCAGGACACATCATCCAGATTTGTCTATTTAATTCTTCTTCATTATCAAATAACTCGTGATGACTCATACAGATTAACTCTAATGGATGTGTGTGCACAACTGCTAAATTTTCTGGGTGATGAATAGAGTTAAATAAATGGATACTGGCATGAGAAATTAACTCACACGTTGGTCCAAAGTTTTCGCGCTTACCTCCCCAAATAATTGAATAGGCTGTTGCGTCTTCATTGATATATAAGATACAAGACGCTTCTTCAAGCTTATCTACTAAATCTCTCAAATAACAACCTGTACCTGTAATGTATATTACAAATCCTGCAGCTCCTTTTGGAAATTCAAACGGGATTTCTGTTCCTATACCTTGCACTTCTTCTTTTGTAAAGTAAGAGGTTAAGTTCATTGAAATGTTTCCTGCATTTCGCTCTGCCCATTCACGTTGCCATAAATAACCTGCGACTTCGGATACTTTTTTTAATTCTGCTTCTACCTGTACTGGGAGTTTTATCGTTTTCATTTGTTTATGTTTATTATTTTTATTTGTCAAATAGTGCATCCATATTAATCATAACATTTAGTATTACGTGTTTAGTTATGGATAGTTCATATCGTTTTAAATAAAATTATTGTAACAAAAATAGACACACATTACTCCTTATTAAATATTCAAAATCTGTATTTTTGTATCTAATTCAAACATTAGTGCTTCATGAAGTTTGTAAAAGAAATTGAATTAGGCGATCCTTCAGCAAATCATCAAAATTTTATTGACCTGAAATTAAAGATGTTATGTTGTAGGTATTGGTTATTAGATTTATGGGACTGTCATGAAATGGTATTTCCGTTTTGGAGACTATATTGGAATAAAAACACAGGTGGTCAGTTAATTCATCAAGACACTGTTTTTGAAATGGATCCGAATCATATTTATATCATTCCTCCGTTTACCTCATTTTCGTCACGCTATACAAAGAATCATATCTATAATGAAGGTATTCATGTTTCAGGGAAACAATTGAATGCTAAACACAATGAAGCCGATTTAGAAAATATGTTTTTAATTCACTTCTTTGCTCATTTTAATTTAGGAGTACCTTTTGATAGTGTTTTTCCAGGTATTTTAAAAATTGAATTAACCGATTATTTAAAGGATCGATTGAATTATTTAACCAATCGCCTAAAAGTGGAAAACAAAGATTTTAAACTTACCTTTAATTTAAAGTTGCAAGCCTTTATTAAAGAAGCCCTCACTAATATTGGTCCGGAATTATGGAAAACCATTAATATAGACGAGCGTGTTTTAAAAGTGATCCGTTATATTGAAGTCAATCTTGACAAAAAATTAAGCAACACAAGAATGTCATCGCTCGTTAGTATGGCTCCAAATTCGTTTGCCCGATTATTTAAAGATGAAATGAACGTGACATTGCATCAGTTTGTTCAAAATAGAAAAATCGCAAAATCTTGTGAGTTATTTGAGCATACTAATAAGTCGATTGAAAATGTTGCGTTTAATTTAGGTTTTTCAGATCGCTACCATTTTTCACGTGTGTTTAAATCGGTTACAGGATTAACTCCTGCATCATACAAATCGGGTAAATACACCTAGCCTTACCATTCAAAATATTTAGACCGAAGCCTAAACATGGGGTGTTTTAGCTGCTATGAAGATTTTGAGCAAGCAATTGACGGATTTGAGAAACGTACTCTACCTTATTATATCATTCTTTGTAGAGGCCAATACCATTCGGTTGTAGGTCAACAAATTTCTATTAAAATATACGGGTTTTTCAATATCAAATACTATTGAAAATTAAAACAATGAAACCCTTCAATGTTTAAATTATACATATTATTGATTAATATGGATAAATGCTAAAACTACAATAGGATATAAGTTTGTTGGCTACATTGGTAAAGAATGATTCGATTTTTTGTTTATTTATAATAAAAACTTCGAATTTATTAAACATATCACAACATAAACTAAACGTAAACACTCATGAAAGAATTTAATCAATTTATAAACGGAAAGTTTGTAAAATCTACTTCTTCAGAAGTAACAAAAGTACTTAACCCTTGTACAGAAGAAGTATTGTCAGAGATACCACATGGTTCTGTTGAAGATGCAAATAAAGCATTAGAGGCTGCAAAAGGATCACAACACGCTTGGAAATCTCTAACTGCAATTGAACGTGCTGGCTATTTAAATAAAATGGCAAACGTGATTCGTGAAAATCGTGTGTTTTTAGCCGAAACTTTAGCGTCAGAACAAGCTAAAGTAATTGGATTAGCACAAGTAGAAATTGATGTTACTGCTGATTATTTTGATTATAACGCAGGTTGGGCAAGACGAATTGAAGGAGAAATTATTCAGAGCGATAGAGCTAAAGAGCATATCTTTTTGCATAAAGCTCCTATTGGTGTATCTGTAGGTATATTACCATGGAACTTTCCATTCTTTGTAATGGCAAGAAAAGTAGCACCATCTTTAGTAACTGGTAATACATGTGTTATTAAGCCAAGTTGTGTTGCACCAAATACCGTTATGGAATTTGTAAAACTTATTGAAAACATAGGCTTACCTGCTGGTGTCTTAAACTTTGTTTGTGGTTCTGGACCACTTGTTGGAAATGCCTTATCTAAGAGTCCTATTACTGGTATTGTAAGTTTAACAGGAAGTGTATATGCTGGTCAGAAAATTATGGAAGCTGCAGCGCCAAACATTACTAAGGTCTCTTTAGAATTGGGAGGAAAAGCTCCTGCTATTGTATGTGCAGATGCTAATTTAGAATTAGCTGTTAATGCTATCGTAAACTCTAAAGTTATCTTTAGCGGACAAGTTTGTAACTGTGCAGAACGTGTTTATGTAGAAGATTCTATATACGATGAGTTTATTGATAGAGTAACAAAGAAATTAAACGAAGTTAAAGTTGAAGATGCGTTTTCTACTAACAATCCAGATATGAGTAGTATGGTATCTCAAGCGCAAATAGAAAAAGTTGAAGAGATGGTCAACTTCGCTAAAAAAGAAGGTGCTGAAGTGGTATTAGGTGGACAGAGATCTAGCCAGTTTGATAGAGGTTATTTTTATCAACCAACCTTATTGACTAACGTTAAACAGAACATGCAAATTATTCAAGAAGAAGTATTTGGTCCTGTTTTACCTGTAATGAAATTTAGCACGCTTGATGAAGCAATTGCTTTATCAAATGATAGTGACTTCGGGTTAACATCATCTATTTTCTCTGAGAACTTTAATAAAGTGATGCATGCAAGTCAAGAATTAGAATTTGGTGAAACTTACATTAATAGAGAGCATTTTGAAGCTATTCAAGGTTTCCACGCAGGATGGAAAAAATCTGGAGTTGGTGGAGCTGATGGGAAACATGGAATGGAAGAATACCTTCAAACGAAGGTGATTTATGCACAATACAGATAGAAATTAATATTAGATTACCAAAGCACTATTCATTTTTAGATATTAATTTGAATGGTGCTTTTTTTTCATTGACACTAAAAAAAAACCAAGATTAAATGACGAATTCAACAAAAATACCAGTAGTATCAAAAGAGGTTATCGTACCATTTGTACTTATCACATCTTTGTTTGCGCTTTGGGGTTTTGCTAACGACATTACCAATCCTATGGTAGCTGCATTTGGAACCGTAATGGAGATTTCAACAGCTAAAGCTGCTTTGGTACAATTAGCTTTTTATGGAGGTTATGCAACTATGGCTATTCCTGCGGCACTTTTTGTTAGAAAATACAGTTATAAAAAAGGAATACTTTTAGGCTTAACGCTTTACGCTATTGGAGCTTTATTGTTTTTTCCAGCTGCAAAATTCGAGGTTTTTGGATTCTTTTTAGGGTCTTTATATATCTTAACTTTTGGGTTAGCCTTTTTAGAAACTACAGCAAATCCTTTTATATTATCAATGGGAGATGAGCGTACGGCAACACAGCGATTAAACTTAGCACAAGCTTTTAATCCTATTGGTTCACTGTTTGGTATGTTTGTGGCTTCAAAATTTATACTTACAGCTTTAGATTCTGATAAACGTAATGAGGCTGGAGAACTTATTTTCAATACGTTAAGCGAAGCTCAAAAAGCGGTTATTAGAACGCATGATTTAGAGATTATTAGAAACCCTTATGTTATTCTTGGTTTTGTTGTTATAGCCATGTTAGTGGTCATTTCTGTCACTAAAATGCCTAAAAGAACGGTTAGCGATAATCCAACCAGTGCGGCATCTTCATTTAAAAGATTATTCAAAAATGGAAAATATAAAGAAGGTGTTTTAGCACAACTATTCTATGTTGCCGCTCAAATTATGTGTTGGACATTTATTATTCAATACGCAGGAAACTTAGGTATACCAAAAGCAGAAGCACAAAATTATAATATTGTAGCCATGGCTATTTTTTTATGTAGCAGATTTATTAGCACATTTTTAATGAAATATGTCAACTCTAGAAAACTGTTGATGATTTTTGCGCTTTGCGCCATGGTAACGATGTCTGGTGTTATATTAATTGAAGGTATTGCCGGACTCTATTTGTTAGTGGCTACTTCAGCATTTATGTCTTTAATGTTCCCAACCATTTATGGTATTGCATTAGATGGTTTAAGAGCAGACGATACCGCTATTGGAGCAGCCGGTTTGGTAATGGCTATTGTTGGTGGTGCTTTAATGCCAATTTTGCAAGGATTAATGATAGATACTGAAAAGATAGGACCATTTTCTGGTGTTAACTTCTCTTTTATTCTTCCTTTTATTTGTTTCTGTTTTATAGCCTTATATGGTTATAGGACTTTAAAAGTTTATAAGGACCAATAATAAATTGATATCGTTTTGGTATAGGTCTGTCTCATTAGTATTGCTTATCTAATTATAGAATACAAAAGCTATTATGAAAAAAAGTAAGATAGAAGTGTTAACAAAACGAACCTTGGGCTAAAACCGATTAGAAATGGATGTTAATGGATAAAATACATGAATTATAAAAGTACATTATGAAAGTAGGATTATTTATTCCTTGTTATATCAATCAATTATATCCACAGGTTGGAATAGCAACATTAGAGCTGTTGGAGAAACTAAATGTAAACGTTACATATCCTTCTGGTCAGACGTGTTGCGGACAACCAATGGCTAATTCAGGTTATGAATCTGAATCTGTAGGAGCTTGCAACAATTTTGTGGATAATTTTAAGGATTTTGATTATGTAGTCACACCTTCTGGTAGCTGTGCTTACCATGTTAAAAAGCATTATGACATTATTCCACAAACAGAAGATGTTACTAATGTTCGTAATAACGTTTACGAACTATGCGATTTTATTGTGAATATCCTCAAAATTAAAAATGTAAATGCAAAATTCCCCTATAAAATTGGGGTTCACAAAAGTTGTCATGGTCTACGTGGATTGCGATTAGGATCTTGTTCGGAACTTGTTGGACCGTCTTTTTCATCGATAGAAGATCTTTTAAACGAAGTTGAAGGTGCTGAATTGACGTCATTAGCAAGAAAAGACGAGTGCTGTGGTTTCGGAGGTACTTTTGCTGTAACAGAAGAAGCTATTTCCGTAAAGATGGGTAAAGATAAAATCAAAGACCATTTAGATAGCGGAGCAGAAGTAATCACTGCAACAGATACATCTTGCCTGATGCATTTAGAAGGGTTGATCAATAGAAACAAGCAACCATTAAAAGTATTGCACATCGCCGAAATTTTGAATAGTAGTATTTAAATTTAAAGTAAAATGAATCATTCAAAAGCAGCATCTATATTTAACAAAGACGAGAAAAAGGTCGATTGGCACGATAAAGCCTTATGGTTTGTAAGACACAAGCGAGATAAAGCAGTACACGCTGTAGAAGGCTGGGAATCGTTACGAAATTATGGACATGGTATTAAAGCACATACACTTTCAAATTTAGATAACTATTTAATTCAATTTGAAGAAAATGCTTTAAAAAATGGAGTACAAGTCCATTGGGCAGCTGATGGAGACGAACATAACAAAATTGTTCATAGCATACTCAAAGCGCACAATGCAAAGAAAGTTGTAAAAAGCAAATCTATGCTTACTGAAGAATGTCATCTAAACCCCTTTTTGGAAGCTGATGGCATTGAGGTTATTGACACCGATTTAGGAGAACGCATAGTGCAGTTGGCTAAAGAGCCGCCAAGTCATATTGTATTGCCAGCAATCCATAAAACAAAAGAAGAGGTTGATGAGCTTTTTCAAGAACATTTAGGAACAAAACCTTCTGGTGGAGATCCTCAATATTTAACAGGAGAAGCAAGAAAACATCTTCGTAAAAAATTTATAAGTGCAGATGCCGCCATTACAGGTGTTAATTTTGCTATTGCAGACACAGGTGGTTTCGTGGTGTGCACGAATGAAGGGAATGCCGATATGGGAGCACATTTAGCTCCTGTTCACATTGCCTGTATGGGAATTGAGAAACTGATTCCAAAACAAGAACATTTAGGAGTCTTTTTGAGATTGCTAGCAAGAAGTGCTACAGGACAACCCATTACAACCTATTCATCTCATTTTAAAAAGCCAATTAATGGTAATAAAATGCACATTGTAATTGTAGATAATGGCAGAACAGAGCAATTAAGTAGACCAGATTTTAGAGCGTCGTTACATTGTATTCGTTGTGGAGCTTGTATGAATACTTGTCCTATTTACAGACGAAGTGGAGGGCATAGCTATGATGCAACAATTCCTGGTCCTATAGGTTCTATTTTATCTCCTGGTAAAGATTTAACAAAACATAGCAGTTTGCCATTTGCATCTACCTTATGTGGCTCATGCTCAGATGTATGTCCTGTAAAAATTGATATTCATAGTCAGTTGTACAAATGGAGGCAGATTATTACTAAGGAAACGCCTCAACCATTTGTTAAGAAAGCATCCATGAAAATGATGGGTAAAGTGTTTGCAAAACCCATGCAGTTTGAACGTGTTGGAAAGGTGGCACGATGGTCTTTAAGAAATTTACCAAAAGGAGTGATTAACTCAAAACCAAATGTTTGGGGAAAAGAAAGAGATTTACCATCAGGACCAACCGAAAGTTTTGATGATTGGTATAAAAAAAGAACAGAGAATGAGCAGTAGAGAACATATTTTATCAAGAGCAAAAGCAAATAAGCCTGACTTATTAGAATTACCAAACCTAGACTTAAATGTGTTTACAGATGGAAGAGATCTAATTAAAGAATTTAAGACTAAAATTGAAGTTGTTGGTGGCAATGTTGTTGATGTTGTAACAAAGGAAAACGTTATTTCACAAGTGTCATCTCTTTTTCCAAATACAAAAGTTAATTTTTCAACACTTGAAGGAACCCAAGATTTTAATACAGTTTCTTTAGAGGCCCTTAATAAACCTCATGAACTTGAAGATTTAGATATAATGATACTAGAAAGTAATATAGGTGTCGCAGAGAACGGAGCACTTTGGTTGTCGGATAACCAAATTCCAATACGCGTATTGCCATTTATTACAAAACATTTGGTCTTGGTGTTGAATAAAGAAAATATAGTTCCTTTTATGCATCAAGCCTATCAAAAGCTCTCTTCTAATGCAACCGATTTTGGAGTTTTTATTTCTGGACCATCAAAAACTGCAGATATAGAACAATCCTTAGTGATTGGTGCACAGGGAGCCTTAAGTTTAACTGTTTTTATTTATTAGATAAAAAATGTTGTTAAAAGTATAATAAAGTTAAAAGGATATAGCCATTTAGTTCCAAAATTGGTGTTTGGTAATATTTATACTTAATCAATAATAAAATAGTAATTGTTTTAAAACAATTATTTATAGAAGAAAAAGTCGCTGTAGGGAGCGGCTTTTTTTTGTTATAAGTATTTTGAGACGTTATCAATTTAAAATTAATAGCCATGTTTCTTGTAGTGTGATAATTTAATTGTCAGTTTTCAATAGTATTGATAAATCGTTATTTTTTAGTTTTTTTAGTCTAAAAGCGACATTTTTAATCTGTCTATTTATTTTTAAAAGTCTTTTAAACTTGAAGCTTAGACGTTGCTAATCCCTTAATTAAGAACTGTTCTTGCGGATTTCGTCTCTAGTATTGGGAGTTTCTAAAAACCAAAAAAGCCTTAAATCATTTGAAATCAAATGTTTAAGGCTTGTTAGTGGTGGTGCCTCCAGGAATCGAACCAGGGACACAAGGATTTTCAGTCCTTTGCTCTACCAACTGAGCTAAGGCACCAATTGCTTAATTAAGCGGATGCAAATATAGAAGCATTTTTAATATTCACAAAAAGAATTTGCTAAAATTTGATTTTATAAATTTGCAATATAGAATTTGCTTATGAATCTTATTGTAGATGTGGGGAATACGTATGTTAAGTTTGCTATTTATAATAGTTATAATTTAATATTTAAACTAAGTTTTGAGCTTTCGGAGTTTAAAAAGCAGTATAAAACCCTAAAAAAAGACTTTCCAAAGTTGGAGAAAGCTATTATTTCGTCTGTTGGTCACTTGTCACAAGACCAAGTAGAGTTAATAAAGAAAGATTTGCCTATTATTGAACTTAGTTCAATGACAAAATTGCCATTTAATAATCTTTATAAAACTCCAAAAACATTAGGTGTAGATAGAATGGCCTTAGTTGGAGCTTCCGTACAACAGTTTTCTAATAAAAATGTACTGATTATAGATGCCGGAACTTGCATTACCTACGATTTTATTACTAAAGAAAATAATTATCTAGGAGGAGCAATATCACCAGGTATTAGATTGCGCTACAAAACTTTAAATAATTTAACAGCAAATCTTCCGTTATTAGGAACAGAAGAGCCTAAAAGTATTATTGGGAACTCTACAGAAACATCAATTCATTCTGGTGTTGTAAATGGTGTTGTTAAGGAAATTGATGGAATTATAGACCAATATATTGAAGATTACTTAGATTTAACAGTTATTTTAACAGGAGGAGATGCCATTTTTTTGTCAAACCAATTAAAAAATACCATATTTGCGAATTCAAATTTTCTATTGGAGGGTTTGAATTTTATTCTAGAATATAATTCAAAATAATGATAAAACGATTCATTGTAATTTGTATTACAATTATAAGTTCTGCTGCCTATGCGCAACAAGGAACCGGTTCTCCATATTCATTTTATGGTATAGGAAGCCTAAAGTCTAAAGGTACTGTAGAAAACCGCAGTATGGGAGGAATTGGTGTTTACTTAGATAGTATTCATATCAATTTAAGGAATCCGGCGGCTTATGCTGGTAAAAATGTAGAGTCTTTTCCTTTTGATGGGGAAAGTAGACCAATAAAGTTCTCCGTTGCAGGCTCTATGTCTGATGTAACTTTAAAAAGTAACTCTGGTGATGCAAAAACAAATAGCACCATCTTTGATTACATTGCTATGTCAGTGCCTGTTGGGAAATTTGGCTTTGGTTTTGGTTTAATGCCATATACTTCTGTAGGTTACGGACTAGATGATGTTAATGACGACGATGTTATAGTAAATCGTTACAGTGGCGAAGGAGGAGTAAATAAAGTTTTTGCAGGTTTAGGTTATCAAATAAACGATAAACTAAGTGTTGGAGTAGACTTTAATTATAATTTTGGAAATATTCAAAATACAGCTATCGAAGTAAAGTATACGCCAGAAGGTGAAGTTGTTGAGTATCAGACTAGAGAATTTAATAGATCTGATTTAGGTGGTTTAAATCTTAATTTTGGTTTGGCTTATAAAACCATGATTACTGAGAAGTTAGAGCTGTCTACAACTTTTACTTATACTCCAGGAAGTAGTCTAAAATCTGAGAATTCAAGAACGATTTCTACGGTTTCCCTAGATGCATCAAGTTTAGAAGTTTCTGCAGTGTCTAATACTATTGATATTGATGTCGATCAGACAGATTTAAAATTACCATCTAAATTTTCTATTGGTGCTGGTATTGGTCAGCCTAATTCATGGTTTGTTGGTTCTGAATATACTTTTCAGAAGTCAAGTGATTTTTCTAATCCTGTTTTTCCTAATAATGATTCAACTTTTGAAAACGCATCACAGATTTCTGTAGGTGGATTCTATATTCCAAATTATAAGGCCTTTTCAGGTTATTTAAAAAGAGTAGTATATAGAGCTGGTTTTAACTTCGCAAATACAGGTTTAGTTATAAAAGATGAGTCAATTAATGAGTTTGGCATATCTTTTGGTCTAGGTTTACCAGTTGGAAGCCGAAGTTTGTTCTCTAATGCTAATTTAGGTTTAGAATTTGGAAAACGCGGTACAACAAACAAAAACTTAATTCAAGAGAATTTTGTAAACTTAAATGTAAGTTTATCATTAAACTCAAGATGGTTCAAACAAAAAAAGTATAACTAACAAAATTAAATTAAAGATGAAGACGAGAATTACTATACTGCTTTTAGCGCTTTTTGTAAGTGTTAACATAGGATTTGCTCAAGATGACAATCAAGAAGAATGCATGAATAACTTATCTATTTTTAATAGTTACTATAAAAGCAAAAAATATGATGAGGCTTATGGTCCTTGGAAAATAGTACGTGAAAAATGTCCTGAATTTAATCAAGCCATATATGCTTATGGAGATAATATTTTAGAGCATAAGATTAAAAACTCTACAGGAGCTGAGCAATTAGCACATATCAATGATTTAATGTTATTGTTTGATCAAAGTCATCAGTATTTTGCGTCAAAGTATTCATTAGGTGATATGTTAGTAGAGAAAGCACAGCTAGCATATAAATACAGAAAAGAATTAAACAAGTCAGATGTGCAATTGTATAACATGTATGATGACGCTTATAAAAAAGACCCAGAAAACTTTACTAGTGCTCAAGGACTATATACTTATTTCTCTTTAGCCGTTGATTTGTACGATGCAGGACAAAAAACACCAGAAGATGCTCAAAAATTATTTGACAAATATGATGATGTTGTTGTAATGATTGAGAATGTAGAGGAAAGCTACATAGAGAAGCTTAACAAGTTAGTTGAAAAAGAAGAAGCAGGTACTGAGTTAAGTAAAAAGGAATTAAAGTATAAAGATAATTACGAAGCTAATTTAGAAGCTTTTGAAACTGTAGCATCTAGTATGGACAAAAAGCTTGGTGATAGAGCTAATTGTGAAGTGCTTATACCTTTATATCAAAAAGATTTCGAAGAATACAAGAATGATGCGGTATGGTTGCAACGTGCAATGAACAAAATGGGACAGAAGGATTGTACTGATGATCCTATGTTTGAGAAACTAGTTGCGCAAAAAAATAC
Organism: Winogradskyella eximia; assembly: GCF_003386165.1. GTDB lineage: Bacteria > Bacteroidota > Bacteroidia > Flavobacteriales > Flavobacteriaceae > Winogradskyella > Winogradskyella eximia. The sequence continues at coordinate 870,098 of NZ_QRDV01000001.1, forward strand.
AATAGAACCAGATGCTAATACTTCATTTTACTTAGGTGTATTAAAAGAAAAGCAAGGGAAAATGTCTGAGGCAGATAAGTATTACAGTCAATCATTTGATTTAGAAACTGATCCGCTTAAAAAATGGAAGCTTGTAATGAGAGTTGCTGAGAAAAATTATAAAAGAGGTAACTATGGTAAAGCAAGACAACAATATATGGAAGCTTTAAAATTAAATCCATCAAATGGTGGTCCTTATTTAAGAATAGCAGCTATGTATGCAAAAAGTGCTAATAACTGTGGAGATACTAACTTTAATAAAAGAGCGGTATTTTGGTTAGCAGCATTAGAAGCAGAAAAAGCAGGAAGAGTAGATGGTAGATTAAGATCTGCAGCAGCACAATCAGCAACGAGTTATAGAGCTAGTGCTCCTTCTAAAGCAGATATTTTTCAAGCAGGTAACAAAGGTGAGGTTATTAAAATTGGATGTTGGATCCAACGTTCAGTAACAGTTCCAAATCTTTAATGATAAAAGGTAATTTACATATTATAAAAAACGTAGTCACAGCAATTGTTGTGACTTTGTTTTTTTCATGTAGTAATGACTTCGATGATGTACAAAAGGTAGGTATTTTGCAAAATCAACCTATTGGAGAGGCAGAAGATATCGATTTAAAATACACAGAGTATAAAGACTCTACAGTAAGGCTTTTGGCAAATCTTTTAAGCCCTAAAATGTTAGATTATTCTAATAGAAGTTTTGCGTTTTCAGAATTCCCTGATGGTATTGAACTTATAATATATGATGAAAACAACAACAAAACGACCATAACCTCTGATTATGCAATTGTGTATTCTGAAACCGATATTATTGATTTGCGAGGTAATGTAAAAATTGCAACACACGAAAAAGATACTTTATTTACAGAGCAATTATTTTATAATCAGAAGCTAGAATGGGCATTTACTAATGAAGCATGGTTATTTAAGCGTTCTGGTAGTCCTTCATATGGAATTGGTTTCGATTCTGATAAAGAATTCAAGAACTTTCAATTGTTAGAAATGGGAGGTGATTTTGAATTCGATAATTAGCTATCTTTGCATTTTAATCATTATAACTAATACATGAGAATCCAGAAAATTTTTCATTACGCATATCTTGTTTTTGCAGTACTCTTTTTGTACGATGCTATTTCAAAATGGTCAGTAGATCGAAATGGTTCTTATATGATGTTCTTCTTTACTGCATTAGCACTTTTTATGTTTTTCTTTAGACAACGCTTTAGCAAAAAGTTTAGAGACCATAACAATAATTAATATATGACTGCTGATATAGTCATTATTATAAGTACTCTTATTCTTTCAGCCTTTTTTTCTGGGATGGAAATCGCTTTTGTTTCGGCAAATAAAATTCATATTGAATTAGAAAAAAAACAAGGTGATTTTTTAGGAAACATATTAAGTAAGTTAACGGCCAAGCCTTCCAAATACATCGCAACGATGCTTATTGGTAATAATATTGCCTTAGTAATCTATGGCTTTAAGATGGGTGAGGTTTTAGTGCGATGGTTTCAATCGATATTACCATCAGATAGTGCCACTTTAACTTATTTGTTTAGTGATCTGCAATTATTAACTCAGACTATAATTTCTACTTTAATCATTTTATTTACTGCAGAGTTTTTACCTAAAGTGTTTTTTCAGATTTATGCCAATACCTTATTAAAGGTGTTAGCTTTTCCGACCTATATTTTTTATTTGTTATTTTCTTGGATTTCAGATTTTATCCTTTGGATTTCAGATGCGGTCTTAAAATATATCTTTAAAGCCGAAGGTGAAGATGTTGTTTTAGCCATGACCAAAGTGGAGCTAGGAAATTATATTACGGAACAAATGGAATCCGTTGATGATCATGATGTTGTAGATAGTGAGATCCAAATTTTTCAGAATGCTTTAGAGTTTTCAGATGTTAAAGCACGCGAAGTTATGGTGCCACGTACTGAGATTACAGCTGTAGATATTTCGGAGAGTATTGAGAACTTAAGGCAGCTTTTTATTGATTCTGGTAGAACAAAAATCATTGTTTATAAAGATAGCATTGATGATATTCTGGGTTATGTACATTCTTTTGAGCTGTTTAAAAAACCAAAAACTATTAAATCTATAATAATTAAAGTAGGGTTTGTACCTGAAACAATTTTAATAAAAGATGTACTCAATATTTTAACTAAAAAAAGGCGTAGTATGGCTGTAGTTATCGACGAGTATGGTGGTACATCCGGAATCATGACTGTTGAAGATATTATAGAAGAGTTGGTTGGTGAGATAGAAGATGAACACGATACAATAGAATTAGTTGAAGAACAACTTAATGAAAACACCTATAGATTATCAGCGAGATTAGAAGTTGATTATATTAATGAAACCTACAAATTAGATTTACCCGAAGGTGAAAATTATGAAACCTTGGGAGGTTTAATTGTTAATGCAACTCAAGAAATTCCGCAGGAAAATGATGATGTTCAAATAGATCATTTTAAATTCACAATTACTGAGGTGTCATCAACCAAAATAGATGAGGTGGTTTTAAAAATTTTAGAAGTGGATTAATATTTAGCTTATTTGGTGTCTTTTTTTAGTGCCAAAAAAACTTTGTATTTAGTCTGCAATAGTCCTGATTTCTTTAAGACTAGCATTATTACCATTGTAAAAAAGAGTAATATTAGACTTCAAAATTGAAATATTAAAAAGAGAAAAGAAAATGTGCAGGTAAGTTCACTTATAAAAACTACTGTTCTCCTTTTATTATTTAGTAGAAAATACTATTTTCGCAGACTTATTTACACCAAAAATATACTATACAACAAAGACTATGGCAGTTTTAAATAAAATTAGACAACGTTCGCTGATATTAATATTGGTTATCGCGTTAGCGTTATTCTCATTTGTAATTGGAGATTTATTCAAAAATTCTACCGCATTTTCGGGTGGTCCACAAGACGTGGTTGCTACTATTAACGGTACTGATATTAATCGTAACGATTTTCAACAAAAGGTTAAAAATTATCAAGATAGAGCAGGAGGAAGACAAACGTCTACTCAAGCAATGAATGCAATTTACAATCAAGAATTACGTAGCATTGTTTTAAAATCTGAGTTTGATGAATTGGGATTGTCTGTTGAAAAAGACGAAATGAGAGATTTATTGAAAAATAGTTTTTCTTCATATCCTGAATTTCAAGATGAAAATGGAAATTTTGATGTAAATCGTTTAAACGCTTTTATATCTAACTTAAAAGATTTAAACGGCGAAGCAGCACCTTTAGGTAACTTTATGGTTAACTACGAAAGTTGGACAAACAATGAGCAGACAATTGCGGCAAATGCAATTCAGCAAACATATTACAATATGATTAAAGCTGGTGTTAGTACAACTATTGCAGAAGCTGAAGATGATTATTTTGGTGATGCTAAAACAGTAGATATCCGTTACGTGCAAATACCTTATACAACTATAGCAGATAGTTTAGTTGTTGCATCTAAAACTGAAATTCAAGCCTATATGAATGCTCATAAAGATACTTACGAAACAGAAGCAAGTAGAGAAGTTGTTTATGTAGAGTTTAAAGAAGAAGCTTCTAAGGCTGATGAAGATAAAATTAAAGCCGATTTATTAGCTTTAAAGTCAGATAAATCAGAATACAATGAGAGTAGCAAGAATACTGAAGTTATTCCAGGATTTGATTCTGCTACCGATATTGAGGAATTTATCAACTCAAATTCAGATATTAAGTATAGCGATTCATTTTTAAGAGCTGCAGAATTGCCAGCAGTAGCAAAAGATACTTTACTAAAATTAAGTGTTGGTGATTACTACGGACCTTATAAAGATGGGGAGTACTATAAATTATCTAGAGTAATTGCAACTAAGCAAATGCCAGATTCAGTAAAAGTACGTCACATCTTAATTCCACATGTTGGTGGTCAGAGAGCAGATGCTTCAGTTACTAAAACAGTTGAAGAAGCTAAGACTACAGCAGATAGTATTTTTGCTCAAATACAAGCAGGTACTAAGTTTATGGATTTATTAGAATTATCTTCTGATAAAGTAAGTAACGAAAAAGACGGAGAGATTGAATTTGACTACAGAGCAGGAATGGCTCCTGAGTTTAAAGCGTATGCTTTTGATAATAAAAAAGGTGATATAGGTGTTGTACAAACATCTTTTGGATACCATATTATTGAAGTATTAGAGCAAAAGAGTTTTAATAAAACAGTTAAAATTGCAACTCTTGCAGATAAAATTGAGCCATCTGAACAAACGCTTCAAGATGTATTTAATAAAATGTCTAAGTTTGAAATTGCTGCAAAAGACGGAGATTTTAATGCCTTAGCAAAAGAACGTGATTTAGTAATAAAGCCAATTACTTTTAAAGAATTAGATGAAAATATTCCAGGTCTTGGAAGTCAAAGAGAAGTTGTACGTTGGGCATTTGAAGATGATACTGAAACAGGTGATTTTAAGAATTTCGCAATATCTAACTTTGGGTTTATCGTCGCTAAGGTGGTAGAGAAAAAGGAAAAAGGCTTAATGAGTATTGAAGATGCTTCAATTACAGCTTTACCAGAAATAAGAAAAGAAAAGAAAGCACAAATGATTCGCAAAGAGTTAACAGGTACAACTGTTGCAGATATTGCTAAGAATCAAGGTCAGAGTCAAAAAACGGCTGCTGCTGTCACAATTAAGAATACTACCTTATCTGGTGCAGGTGTAGAGCCTAAAGTTGTAGGTGCGGCATTTGGTTTAGCTCAAGGCGTAACTTCTAAGCCAATTGATGGTGAAAAAGGTGTTTACGTTATAGAAGTAACTAAAATTAACGAAGCTACTAAGTTAGATAACTATTCTGCAATAATGAATAGATTAAATACAGAACGTAGAAACACTGTGCAAACTAAAGTGATTACAGCTTTAGAAGATGCTGCAGAAATAGAAGATAATAGAGCTAAAACGGTATATTAACCGATTAGAAATATAATTAATAAATAAAGGCTTTACAGAAATGTGAAGCCTTTATTTATACCTTAAGGTTTTGTTACTTGATATCGCATTTAATAGGTGCTAGCCATTTACAAAATCATATCTTCATATGGGATAACGGTATCATATCCTTTAGCGTTAAAGTAGGCTTTAGGGTTGTTCTTAGAAGTCACTAAGACAAAATCGCCTCCCCAAGCTCCTAAGCTTTTTATAGTGCCATTGAAATCTGAAAAGAATTGGTTTTTAATTGGGTCTTGCTGAGTGAGCTTCGAAATAATATCTTCATGTTTTTCAACCAAACTTTCAAATTCCGAAAGTGATTTGCAAACAATCATTGCTTCTGTTATAGCATTAATCTGTGAAATGTTATCTGAATTGATTTCCGCATTTTTTTTATAAGTTGAAATCCCGTCTCTGCTATTTTGTTTTTGATTGAGATATACAAAATAGAGTTGATGTTTAAAATTAGGATGAAAATTTACAGCTTCAACTTTAGGCTTGTGTTTAGAGTTTAACTGATACGTTATTGGATAATTATGTTGAGCACAAGCAATATCGTAACCACTACCTCCAAAAGTTTTAGCGAGCAATTGGTAAGCATCAACATTTGCCCAATTTGCAATGTTATTAATTAAGGTTGAAGATGTGCCCAAGCCCCAAAGTCGATTAAAATCTTGATGCGTAGTAATATTATATCCTAGATTCGAAGTTAAAAATTCAGGATTCAAACTTAGAACAGCTTTTAATATTTCAATAAGACGCTCAGAGATATCATTCTTTAAGGCTGATGTCACGCTGAGCGCAGTTGGAGCGTTTTCGATAGAAAACACATCTTCAAACCAAACTTCACCTAATTCATTATAACTCTTCCAATTTATTTTATTAGAGTTATTAGCAATAACACTTAAACTCTGTCCATATTTAGTAGGTATTGCTAAAGCCTTTGCTCCATCTAGTACAGCGTATTCTGCTGTAAGTAGTAGTTTTCCGTTACTTCTATATATTTTAGAATTAGTATTCAAAGTTTAAATTTTTATTAATGCTGTGCTTCAATAATCACAGAGTGTAATCTATGTTCTATAAAACCAATTTCAAAGAGTGTATTAGCCGTTTTAATTTAGTTTCGTATGCTTTTAATGGCTTCTACAACAGAGCTATGTGTTACCACATTTGTTTTAAAGTGTTCAACAAGTTTTACTTTTTCATCTTCTGTTGCTTCAAACTGATTCAATATATTCATTAAATGCATTTTCATGTGGCCTTCTTGAATACCTGTAGTCGTTAAGGATTTTACGGCACCAAAATTTTGAGCTAATCCTGCAACTGCAACTATTTTCATTAAATCTTTAGCTGTAGGTTTTTGTAACATTTCTAATGAAAACTTAACCAATGGATGTAAGCTGGTTAAGCCTCCAACGGTTCCTAGTGCTAATGGAATTTCAATCCAAAATTTAAAAATACCATTGATAATTGAACAATGTGTTAAACTTGTATATGAGCCATCTTTTGCGGCATAAGCGTGTACGCCTGCTTCAACAGCTCTAAAATCATTTCCTGTGGCTAAAACAACAGCATCAATGCCATTCATAATGCCTTTATTATGTGTTACAGCTCTATAAGGTTCTATTTCTGCAATACTAATAGCTTGTTTAAATTTTTGGGCAAACTCTTCAGGATTTGGAATATCCTTACTTTTTAAATCTTCAATCTTACAAGATACTTCTGCGCGTACCAAACATTGTGGTACGTAGTTAGAAAGTATACTCATTACAATGGTAATGTTTTGCTCCAATTCATTGAAGTCTTCGTATTGTAAGGCTTCATTTTTAAAGGTTGTTGCAAATTGCTCCAAACACGTATTGATGAAATTCGCTCCCATAGCGTCTAAAGTTTCAAACGTGGCGTGAAGTTGATAGTAATTGGGTAAATCATTCGATTTATTTCGCAATTCAATATCTAAAATGCCACCACCTCTACGTTCCATACTTTGGGTCATTGAGGCAGTATCACTAATTAATTTGGGCTTTACGTGCTTAAAAAAAGTTTTAAGTTTATTAAAATCTCCTTTAAATATAAAATGTACTTGGCCAATTTTTTCAGTGGATATGACTTCGGCTTTAAAACCACCGCGTTCTAACCAAAACTTAGCCGCTTTACTTGCTGCAGCAACTACTGAACTTTCTTCAATAGCCATTGGAATGGTGTAAAAAGTGTCATTAATTAAAAAGTTAGGCGCAACACCTAATGGCAAATAATAATTGGTAATGGTGTTTTCTATAAATTCATCGTGAAGTTTTTGAAGTTTTTCGTCCGAGTTCCAGTAACGCTGTACTAGTGCTCTTGCGCTATCTTTATCTACGAAATATGAATTTAAAAGCCACTCAATTTTTTCGGATTTAGAAAGCTTAGAAAAGCCTGAAATGATGTTTGGCATGTTGTTTTAATTTTTGAAAAAACAAAGATACTAGGATTGGTATGAAATGTTTGCATAATCGATTGTAAATGCCGATTTACTGTTAATAATAGCTATTTTTTGCATAATTTTTAGTAAACTTGGCATTGCTTTATTGAAACTTGAAATTTATGAAACAAGCATGTTAAAACTAGCTATTGATAAAAGTATGATTAATAGCGAACAGCATGTGACTTTTGTAAATATTAAATATAAATACATGAAATTTAGACATCTTGTAGCTGTTTTCGGCTTTTTAATGACTTCTTTGGTTTTTTGTCAGGAAAAACAAATTACACTTCAAGAGATTTGGAGTGGTGAATTTAGAACAGAAGGTATGCAATCGTTGCATTCTATGGCTAACGGAAATGAGTATTCGGTTTTAAATTTTAATAGAGAATCAAGAACGACATCAATTGATATTTACGATTATAAAACTTTAGAGAAAACAAAAACGATAGTGTCTTCAGCTGATATTGCTGAGATTCAATATTTTTCGGATTATTCTTTTAATAAAGATGAATCTAAAATTATTCTGACGACAAAATCAGAACCTGTATTTAGACATTCTACGCTGGGTGAATATTACATTTATGATATTGCTTCAAAAAAAGTAACTAAAGTGTCTGATGATTTAGTGCAAGAACCAACTTTGTCTCCAGACGGTTCTAAAATCGCTTATGGATTTGAAAATAATTTGTACGTTAAAGATCTAAAATCAGGTAAGGTTGAACAATTCACTACGGATGGTGAAAAGAACAAAATTATCAACGGCATTACAGATTGGGTTTATGAAGAAGAATTTGCTTTTGTAAGAGCGTTTGACTGGAATGCAAATAGTGATCAAATTGCATTTATAAGATTTGATGAAACTAATGTGCCAGAATTTTCAATGGATGTTTATGGTTCAGATTTATACCCAACGCAACATGTGTTTAAATACCCTAAAGCGGGAGAGGAAAATTCTAAAGTATCTCTACATTTATATGATATTAATTCAAAAAACGTATCGCAATTAAAAGTAGATAAAGCTTATGATGATTTCTACATTCCCAGATTAAAGTGGACAAATGAGGCTAATGTTTTAAGTGTTCAGTTAATGAATCGTCATCAAAACGAATTAGATCTTTGGATGATTGACACCAAAGCAATGACTTCAAAAAATGTTTTGGCAGAAAAAGACAAAGCGTATATCGATGTCACTTTCAATTTAACATTTTTAAAAGATAATAGTTTTATTTGGACGAGTGAATTAGATGGCTTTAATCATATTTATCACTATTCTAAAACTGGTAAGCTTATTAATCAAGTTACAAAAGGTGATTGGGAAGTCACAAATTATTACGGCTTTAATGAAAAAAAGAATACCATTTATTTTCAATCTACAGAGAATGGTTCTGTTAATAGAGATGTTTTTTCTATAGGCTTAAACGGTAAAAATAAAAAACGTCTCACCCAAAAAGACGGAACAAACAGTGCGTCTTTTAGTGCAGATTTTACTTATTTTATTAATACATTTTCTAGCGCAACTACACCACAAGAGTACACGTTGTATGATACAAAATCTGGTAAAATTGTAAAGCAGATTAAAGACAACAAAGTTTTAGCAAAGCAATTAGAAGGCTACGCAATGTCTAAAAAAGAATTTAGTACCATTTCTATAAATGGTAACGATTTGAATATGTGGACAATTAAACCGAAGGATTTTGATGCAAATAAGGTTTATCCATTGTTTATGTACCAATATTCTGGACCAGGTTCTCAACAAGTCGCTAACCGTTGGAATAGTGCAAATGATTATTGGTATCAAATGTTAGCGCAACAAGGCTACATTGTGGTTTGTATTGATGGTAGAGGAACAGGATTTAAAGGTGCTGATTTTAAGAAAGTCACGCAAAATAAATTAGGGAAATATGAAATTGAAGACCAAATTGAAGCAGCAAAGCAACTTGGAAAACTAGATTATATTGACGCAGAAAGAATTGGAATTTGGGGTTGGAGCTATGGTGGCTTTATGAGTAGTAATGCACTTTTTAAAGGGAATGATGTCTTTAAGATGGCTATTGCAGTTGCGCCTGTTACCAGCTGGAGATTCTATGATTCTATTTACACAGAACGTTATATGACGACTCCTCAAGAAAATCCAAGCGGTTATGATGAAAACTCACCAATAAATCACGTGGATAAATTGAAAGGAGATTTTCTTTTAATTCATGGCACAGGTGATGATAATGTGCATGTTCAAAATACCATGCGAATGGTTGAGGCATTAATTCAGGCAGATAAGCAATTTGAATGGATGATTTATCCAGATAAAAATCATGGCATTTACGGAGGAAATACAAGATTACATTTATATAAGAAGATGACTAATTTTATTCATAAGACTTTAGGAGATAAACTAGAGATGTCTAAGGATTAGAAATCTTAAGATTGTAAAAGCAAAACTAACTACTAACTAAACTAATAATCATGTCAACAGCTATTAAACAACCGCATCAAAAAGAACTATTTGGGCATCCAGTGGGTCTTTATGTTTTATTCTTTACAGAAATGTGGGAGCGTTTTTCATATTACGGTATGCGAGCACTACTTGTAATATATATGATTGCTCAAGCAAATCATAAAGATGGTCCAGGATTAGGATGGACTGAATTAGAAGCTTATCAATTATATGGCTGGTATGTAATGTTAGTGTATGTGGTTTCAATACCAGGAGGTATTTTGGCAGATAAAGTGCTTGGTCAGAAAAAAACGGTCATGTTGGGTGCCTTTATTTTAGTTTTAGGGCATGGTACTCTAGCAATAGATGCACCTTGGGCATTTTTTGTTGGGTTAGGTTTAATTATTTTAGGAGTTGGTTGTTTAAAGCCAAACATTTCTACAATGGTTGGTGGTTTGTATAAGAAAGGAGATATTAGGAGAGATAAAGGCTTTTCTATTTTTTACATTGGAATAAATTTAGGATCATTACTAGCAACATCTATTATAGGTATTGTTGTTGCAAAATGGGGTTGGCATGCAGGTTTTGGATTAGCAGGTATAGCGATGTTATTTGGATTGTTAGTTTACATATTTGGACAAAAATTCATTTCACATGTTGGAAATAAACCAACAGTTGAAGAGAAAAAGGAAGATGTTTCTATAATGAAAATCTTTTCTAATATTATTAAATCACCAATGCAATTAGCCATTTTTGCAGTTTTATTAGCGTTTTCAATTTATGTAGGCTTTACAAAAGAAGGCGTAGATCATTGGGGTTATGGAGCTTTGTTTATCTTTCTTTCTTTTGTTGTAGGATTAATGATGATGATTTTTAAGAGCTTAGAGACTCAAATACTGAAGGATCGTTTCTTAGTATTATTATTGTCCTTTTTATTAGTTATTGTTTTTTGGGGAGCTTTTGAACAAGCAGGTGGTTTGATGAGTGTTTATACAGAACAAAAAACAGATAGAATGCTATTTGGATGGCTAGTGCCAACACCAATGTTTCAAGGTTTAAATGCTGGATTTATCATTTTACTTGCTGTTTGGGTCGCAAACATATGGGCAAAACGCAAACTAAAAAACAAAGAAGCTTCGTCATTGTTTAAAATGGCAACTGGAACAATTATAATGGGATTAGGATTTGTGTTTATGATTTTTGCTGTAAGAGAGTACGAAGCAAATGGAAGCTCAGGAATGCAATGGTTAGTTTTAGCATATTTATTTCACACTATTGGTGAGTTGTGTTCTTCACCAGTATCATTATCATTTGTTACAAAATTAGCACCAGTAAAATATGCTTCTTTAATGATGGGATTGTATTTTGCTGCAACTGGACTTGGTGGAAAAGTGGCAGGGATTTTAGGTGAAAAATCTGAAAGCTTTGGTGAATATGCTATATTCACAGGTATTGTAATCTTTACTGTTGCTTTTGGTTTGCTAGTGATTGCGCTATTAAAACCATTAAAAAGATTAACTCATGGAGCTGAAGATAATGAAGTTGAAATGAACACTGAAGAAGCTGAAGGTTTTGAATTAGCTGAAAACTAGAATATAATTAAAATAACCCTTATAGAATTCTACCTTAAGAATTCATCCTAACTAAATTATTTTTTATGAATACAGACATCGAAAATCTATTTAAAGACAAAGTTCTTGGTCATCCTGCAGGACTTTTTGTTTTGTTTTTTACTGAAATGTGGGAGCGCTTTTCATTCTACGGAATGCGTGTACTACTTGTTAATTTTCTTACTATGGCAGCTATAGGCTACAATCCAGGTTGGGAATGGACAGTAGAGAATGCAGGTGCACTTTTTGGAACTTATGCGATGTTACTATATATCACACCAATAATAGGTGGTTGGCTAGCAGATAAATATACAGGGTATAGAGCTGCAGTTATTATTGGATCGTTAATAATGACGGCTGGACACGCTTCTATGGCTTTAGAAACTGAGTTCTCATTGTACTTTGGATTGTTTCTTTTAGTCGTAGGAACTGGTTTCTTTAAACCAACAATGACGTCTATTATTTCAGATATGTACAAAAAGAACCCAGAAAAGAAAGATGGTGCTTATACCATTTATTATATGGGTGTAAATGCAGGTGCATTTTTCGGAATGATGCTTTGTGGTTACTTAGCTGAGAAAGTAGGTTGGGCTTATGGATTTGGATTGGCAGGAATTTTTATGCTATTAGGAACGATTCAGTTTTGGTTAGCAGGTCCATTATTTGGAAAAATTGGTGCTAAACCATCTAAAGTACATGAAGTAGAATTACCTCAAAATATTAATGAAGAAAGTGTTGAGATCTCTGAAGAGGATCAAGAAGAACGTCCTAATCCTTTTACTACTTTAGATAAAGTCTTAATTGTTATAGCATCAATAATAGGTTTAGGTTATGCAATTAACGATCCTATGTCTAAAATTGCAGGTGTAGATATGTTCTCCTTTTTACAAATAGGTGATTTTGAAGGGCAATATACAGCCGTTTTATTTGCTTTAGCGCTATTCTTAGTGTTAGTAATTGGTCGTATTTTAAGATATACAGCTATCGTAAGAGATAGAATGATTGCTTTTATAGTATTTGCATTCTTTACGGTATTCTTTTGGATGTCTTTTGAGCAAGGTGCCTCATCATTAGTGATTTTTGCTAGAGATAATGTAGATAGATTATTGAGCGGAAGTGCTGCGACAATATTCAATATTGTAAATACATTATTAACTGTTATTCCTTTGATTATTATTTCTTATGTTCTTTATATTTTATGGAAGAAAACATTTAAGAAAATACCAGGTTCTAATATTGTACTAGTGATTTGTTTCTTATTAATGTGGGGAATTGTTGGATGGATGTTAAATAGAGATTATAATACTACGGCTTACGATGTGAGTTATAGTGCTATTGAGCAACCAGAATTAGATGATAAAGGAGAGCAAGTTAAAAATGACAAAGGTGTGTTACAATTTAAATATATACCTGTTACTCAAAGTACAGTTACTAATCCGTCACAAAAAGTTGTAACAAAAACAATTACTGTTGGAGAACCTTATGCAGATTATAAAGTTGGTGATAGCAAAATTCTTATTAATAAGAATAAGGAATTAACTGAATTCTCATTTGTGTCTTCCGATGACAAAAAAGCTGAGTTAGTTGCTAATGCGAAGAGTTTAGGTAGAGATACCGGATTTGTAGATGCAACAGTGACTAAAGTTAGAGATAACGAGGTTGAAATTACAGTATCTTGGTTTAGTATTTTAAACTCATTCTTTATTATTGTATTTGCTTCATTCTTTTCCAAATGGTGGGAAAGTAAATACAACCCAAGTGCGGCAACAAAATATGCTTTGGGATTATGTACTATGGGACTTGGTTTTGGTTTATTAGCCTTTGGTGCTTTTGGTCTTGTAGATGGTGTAAAAGTAAGTATGGTTTGGCTGATATTAGCTTATCTATTCCATACACTCGGTGAGCTCTGTTTATCTCCGGTAGGTTTATCTTATGTAAGTAAATTGGTGCCAGGCAGAATGATTGCACTTATGTTTGGTATGTGGTATTTAGCCATTGCTATTGGTAATAAGTTAGCAGCTGTGGTTGGTGGACAAATTGAAAATATTACTAAGGAATATAGCTTATCTACATTCTTCTTAATATTTACTATTGTACCAATCATCGCAGGACTTATAATATTCGTATTAAATCCAGTATTGAAAAAATTAATGCACGGTGTGCGTTAAGCAAAACCGTTAAAAATATCTAAAATGCTCCTGTTTAGGAGCATTTTTTGTAAGTTCGGCTCATTATTTGCAACAAATCGAATATGATGAAAAAAATAACATTAGGATTAATAGCTGTTTTTGTGTTTTCATTGACAGCAATGGCACAAGAGATTAATTGGGTAACTATGGATGAAGCTTTAGAACTTCAGAAAAAGGAACCTAAAAAGATATTTATGGATGTTTATACCAATTGGTGTGGGCCATGTAAAATGTTAGATAAAAATACATTTCATAATCCTGATGTTGCAGCTTATGTGAATAAGCATTATTACGCTGTGAAGTTTAATGCCGAAGGCAACTCTACGGTAACTTATAAGGATAATACATTCGGAAATCCAAATTATGATGCATCAAAAGCAAACAGAAGAAATAGTGCACACGAATTTTCGAGATACTTACAAGTTAAAGCATATCCTACTATGGTATTTTTTGATGAAGAAGGCAATGTGATTTCTCCTGTTCAAGGATATTTAAAACCGCAACAGTTAGAGTTGTATTTAAAGATTTTTGAAAGTGATAAGTATAAGGAAATGACAACACAAGAGCAGTTTAATGAGTATTACAAATCATTCAAACCAGAATTTAAGGAATAAAAAATCTATTCTATAATAAAGGCTCCCTTTTCGTTAGTTTGATGGAAAGGGATTTTTTTATGCTCACAACTGGCTTTCCAACGTTTTAAATAAGATTTATAGTTACTTGCATCTGCAATAATTTGTTGTGGTTGTAAGCTGTCGATTACTCTATTCAGATTGATTTTTGGGGAATTTCGTAAAATGATGTAATTGGGTTTAAAGGTTAATCCTTTGTAAATACCTAAGCTATCAATGGAGAGAAAAGTCTTGTTATTGTATTGATAAACGGATTGTAAACTATCGCTGGCAACATTCGTTATAGATTCACCAACTTTGTAGTTTTTTATGGCATAATTTGATTTCAGCATAGTAGAATCTAAATTATGATACAACGCTAAGTTATCATTCTTTTTGATACCAATCATAGAATAACGACTCTTATTAAACACAACAAAAGCATCATTTTGAGTCTCAAATGTATTGTAAATGAAAACACTTTGTAATCCAATTAAAGCAATCAAACTTATGGCTGTCCATTTAAAATTTCGGAATTTATAAAGTTGAACCAAGGCCACAATAATCAAATAGCACGTAATAACTTGAAGTAAGGTAAACGGAATATCTCTAAACAGAAAATCTTCAAATTGAGCTATCCAAGCGATAAAATGATTTAAACTTTCAATAATAAAACTATAAGTTATTACAATTGGCTTTGGTAGAAAACCTATTAAAGCAAATGCAATAACTAGTAATCCAAGGCCAAGAATCAAGCCTAAAAAAGGAATAACAACAATATTAGAAATAAAAAATAAACCCGGAAACTGATGAAAATAGAATAAGCTAATCGGCACAACTCCCACTTGTGCAGCTAAAGTTACAGTGAGTATTTGCCATAATTTATCGGTTAGATAATATTTAGTTTTCCAAAGTTTATATATCGTTGGTTGCACGCTAACAATACCTAAAACGGCTAAATAACTCATTTGAAAGCCTACAGAAAATAGAAATGAGGGTTCAAAGAGTAAGATTACAAATGCAGATATTACTAATGTATTATAAATGTTTGTGGGCCTTTTGAGGTGCATAGCAATACTAATGATACTAAACATTGTCACGGCTCTAGTAACAGAAGGAGATAGGCCAGCAACTACAGCAAAACTCCAAAGTATACTAACTAAAATAAAGGGTCTAATAAAATGGCCATATTTTAGATACAGTAAAGGACTAAATACGAAATTTAGAATCCATAATAGTATACCAACATGTAATCCTGAAACGGCTAGGATATGTATAGTACCAGAGTTGACATAATTATTATAGATTGTTTTGTCAATCGTTTGTCTTTGGCCAAGTAATAATGCATTCATTATGCTAAGAACTTCGTCTTTAAATCCTGCTTCTATAAGTTTTGTGTTGATGGTTTGTCTCAATTGATCGGCATAACCATAAATAGTAGATTTAGAATCTGAAAGCTGTAAAATATTATCAGAATTTAAGTAGAGTTGATGGTAAACTTGTTTCAATTCTAAATACTTGCTATAATCAAATTGGTATGGATTTAATGGTTTTTGAATTACTTTTAATTCAGTACTAGTAAATAATACATCATCAACATTAAAGAGGTTTGCGACACTATCGCGTCTCACATTAATAAGTAAATGACCTGTAGCTTCTTTGTTATTAAACGATTTTATTCCAACAATATATTTATCATTATAAGCATCAGGCTTTAACCGCTTTTCAATTTGAAAAATAATAACATTTTGGTTTTCAAGATGGTTCTGATTTGAATAATGCTGAGGTCTTAATGTTTCGTTTTGAATATTGTAGGAAGTCATTCCAATTCCAATCATACAGAAGCATGCTAGAATTCCGAAAAGTGGTGATTTATTGATTTTAGATCTTAATATTAGCCAATAGATTCCAGCCGATATTACTAAACCGATAGTGATGTATAAAATGGATTGGAAACTAAGCTTTGCGAAATGAGCTGAAAGGATTCCAATAACCAAACAAATGGTCAGTTTTATAATGGTAAAATTTAGTAACTTCATGATTGTGAGTTACTAATATAATAAAAATGTATTTACAAGACGCGTCTAGCTTGTACAAAAGAGAAATACCAATATTTTTCAGCTAACGAAGAAATCATTACACCTCTGCTACTAGACGCATGTATAAATTCTACATTGCCAGTCCTTACATTAGTAACAATACCAACATGATTCACTTTTCGGCTATTTTTCTTAGTCGCAAAAAACACCAAATCGCCAACATTTACTTCTTTAACGTCTATCCAATCTCCTGTACCTTGCAGTCCTGATGTTGTTCTAGGTAAATTGACATTATGCTTTTTGTAGCTGGTGTAGATTAAACCAGAACAGTCCATACCTTTTTTTGTTGTACCACCATATTTATATCGTGTACCATCAAAAGTTTTGGCATATTTTACAATAGTTTCAGCTTCAGCAGTTGGTTTTGCAGTAGTATTGACTTTTACAGAAGGTGTTGAGCTTTTTCTGCTTGAATACGATTTTTTGGATTTACAGCTGGTCGCTAGAAAAATTATAAGTAGAATTGGTAAAATTTGTTTCATTGGGTATATAAATGTTTATTGTATGGGATTCTTAACGGCATTGTAAATCAATTTAGCAGTATTTTCACTAGCTCCTCGACCTCCCAGAATTTGCTCTAATTCGTAATAATCTAAAAATAGTTGTTCTCGTTTTTCGGTGTTTAAAATAGCTGTTAATTCTTTTTTAAGCCTTTTTTTGTTTAAATCTCCTTGTATTAATTCAGTAACCACTTCACGATCCATAATTAAATTTACCAATGAAATATATTTCAAGGTAATAATACGTTTTGCAATTTGATAAGAAATTGCATTTGCTTTGTAGCAAACCACCTGAGGGACTTTAAATAAAGCAGTTTCAAGTGTTGCTGTACCAGAAGTGACAAGTGCTGCAGAAGAAATACTTAGTAAGTCGTATGTTTTATTAGAAATAAATTTAATGTTTTTCTTCTGAATGAAGCTTTGGTAAAACTCAAAATCTTGACTAGGTGCGCCAGCAATAACAAATTGATAGTCTTTAAAATCATCCACCAAACTAAGCATAACACCAAGCATTTTTGTGATTTCTTGTTTTCTACTTCCTGGTAATAAGGCAATAATGGGTTGATCACTTAGATTATTTTCTTTTCTGAAAATATCCTCTTCAACTTGAGGTCTATCTGCAATAGCATCAATTAATGGATGTCCAACAAAATTAACCTCATAATTGTACTTTTTATAAAAGGCTTTTTCAAAAGGAAGGATGCAGTACATCGCATCAATATCGTGCTTTATTTTTTCAACTCTACTAGCTCTAGATGCCCAAACTTGTGGAGAAATATAATAATGCGTTTTGTAGTTAAGTGCTTTTGCCCATTTAGCAATTCTAAGATTAAAGCCAGAATTGTCAATAAAAATAATAACATCTGGCTGAAATTTTTGAATATCATTCTTGCAAAATTTTATATGACCTAACACTTTTCGGAGATTAAGAATGACCTCTGCAAAACCCATAAATTGGCGTTCCTTGTAATGCATTACCAATTCACCGCCTACTTGTTGCATAAGGTCTCCACCCCAAAATCTAATATCTGCTTCTTTATCTTGTTTAAACAGAGCTTTCATTAGATTTGAGCCGTGTAAATCGCCCGAAGCTTCTCCTGAAATGATATAATATTTCAACGTTATGTAATTTTTAAATTAGTCATTCAAATTCCAAGTATTCAGTTTTTGGATAGTGTGGTGAGCTGTTAAATCAAAATGGACAGGCACCACAGAAACATAACCATGCTCTAAAGCCCATTCGTCGGTATCCTCACCTTTGTCCATATTTACAAATTTACCTGTTAACCAATAATATTCACGTCCCATTGGGTTGGTACGTTTATCAAATTCTTCTTTCCAATTGGCTTTTGCTTGTCTACAAACTTTTATACCCTTAATGGCTTCTTTTTCAAGATTTGGGAGATTTACGTTTAAAACAACACCTTCTGGTAATCCATTTTCTAAAACTTGTCTAGTGATGGTTTCTATAAAAGATTTGCAATGTTCAAAATTAGCATTCCAGTTATAATCTAAAAGTGAAAACCCAATAGCAGGTATTCCTTCAATACCAGCTTCTAAAGCAGCACTCATGGTACCAGAATAAATAACGTTGATAGAAGAATTTGATCCATGGTTAATACCAGAAACACAAATATCTGGTCGCCTTCCTAAGATTTCATTTACAGCTATTTTTACACAATCGGCAGGTGTCCCAGAACAACTGTATTCTGATTGTTTTCCATCGATTGTCACTTTTTCTATATGCAAGGTAGAGTTAATTGTTATGGCGTGTCCCATTGCACTTTGAGGACTATCTGGCGCAACAACAACCACATCTCCAATGGTGTTCATAACTGAAATTAAAGTTCTTATTCCAGGTGCAGTTATCCCATCATCGTTGGTAACTAATATTAAAGGTCGTTGAGACATTTCGTACAAAGATTTATTGAATTGTAAAAATACTAAAAAGCTAACGTTTAATAACTAATAACTGCTTTAACAAAAATTTAGTGCCTCTATTTTTTATGGCACGGTTTTTTCTCCTATTTTAGTGAAAAATTGAAAAGCCTACTTAAAAAGTAAATAAATAGAATATGAACCGAGCCATAGATTCGGGTTCAATTAGAGAATTCTGTTTAAGGGTGAGCACATTTTTACCAAATTATAAAATAAAAAATTAGAAAAATGAAAGGGAATTATAAGTTTTTACTACTCGCCTTATTGATTGCATTTGCATCGTGTAGTTTTACAAGCAAAAAATTTGAAGATCCAGATAAAGATAAATTACTGATTCAACTTATTACTTACTTATTAGATCAAGGCCATTTTGAGCCAAAGGATATTAATGATGATTTTTCAACTAATGTTTTTACATCTTATTTAGATAATCTCGATCCATTTAAACGTTATTTCTATGATTCAGATATTAAAGAATTTGAAGCTTATAAAGATAAAATTGACGATCAAATAAAAGCATATGACGTATCGTTTTTTAACCTTACACACGAGCGTTTGTTGCAACGTATTGCTGAATCTAAAACAATTTACACTGATATTTTAGAAAAGCCTTTCGATTTTTCTAAAGAGGAAGATTATAATGCGGATTATACAAAACTTACGTATGTAGCGAACAAACGTGAAATGAAAGAGCGTTGGAGACAGCAACTTAAGTTTTCTACTATTGCTAATTATGATGATGCGGTTTCTCAGCAAGATTCAGATATTGAAAATGCCGAAAAATCAAAATCAAAAGCGAAAAAATCAATTAAGGAGCACGAATCTCAGGCTAGACTAGAAACTAAAAAATCTTTAGACGAATTATATGAATATATAGAAGATCGAAGACGTGAAGATTGGTTCTCTGTTTATATAAATGCTATTGTAGAAGAATTTGATCCTCATACATTTTATTTTGCACCAGAAGACAAAGAGCGTTTTGATAGAGATATTTCTGGTAAGTTTGAAGGTATAGGAGCGCGTTTACAAAAGAAAGTTGATGGGATTGTGGTTAATGAAATTATAAGTGGTGGACCAGCATGGAGAGCTAACGAACTAGAAGTTGGTGATCAAATTCTTAAGGTAAAACAAGAGGATGAGAAAGAAGCTGTGAATGTTGTAGGTATGCGTTTAGACGATGCTATTAAATTTATAAAAGGACCAAAAGGTACTGTGGTTACATTGTCATTAAAGAAAGTTGATGGTACTATTCAAGATATTTCTATTACTAGAGATGTTGTAGAGTTAGAAGAAACTTACGCAAAATCTTCTATTGTAGAAAAGGACGGAAAAACCTTCGGTATTATTAATTTGCCAAAGTTTTATATCAGTTTTGAAGATTACAATGAAAGAAATGCAGCTTCAGATATTAAACAAGAAATTTTAAGATTAAAGGAAGAAGGTGTTGAAGGTTTGGTGATGGATTTAAGAAATAATGGAGGTGGATCTTTACAGACTGTTGTAGATATTGCTGGTTTATTTATTGAAGAAGGACCTGTTGTACAAGTTAAAACTACAGGAGAAGCAAAAGAAGTGCTTAATGATAAAGACAAATCAATAGTTTGGGACGGTCCTTTAGTGATTTTGGTTAATGAGTTATCTGCATCGGCTTCAGAAATTTTAGCTGCTGCGATGCAAGACTACAAGAGAGGTATTGTTATTGGTAGTAAGCAGACTTATGGAAAAGGGACAGTTCAAACTGTTATGGATTTAAACCGTATGGTTAGAAATAACACCAAAGGTGATATGGGAGCTTTAAAGTTTACAACTCAGAAGTTTTATAGAATTAATGGTGGTTCTACACAGTTAGAAGGAGTGAAGAGTGATGTTGTTGTTCCGGACCGTTATAGCTATATTGATATAGGAGAAAAAGATCAAGAAAACCCATTACCTTGGGATAAAATTGATGCTGCTGATTATAATGTGTGGGAGAATTATTACGATTACGATACTACAATTAGTAAGAGTAAAGAGCGTATGGCAGCTAACGAGCAGTTAAAATTGATTGATGCTAATGCGCAATGGGTGAAAAAAATAAGAGACCGTGAAAACTACTCATTAAATTATGAGACTTATAAAAAGGAAATGCAAATTAATGAAGAGGAGGCTAAGCGCTTCTCTAAGTTGTCTGAATACCAAACGGACCTAACATTTAACTCTTTGCCTTACGAAATGAAATTAATGGATAAAGATTCTATTTTAATGGAAAAGCGTAACCGTTGGCACAAGGCTTTAGCAAAAGATGTTTATGTTGAAGAAGCTATAAATGTTTTAAATGATTTAAAGATGACGTATGCGATTAAAAATAAAGTTGCGAATTCTGTGAAGAATTAGAGTCGTCAATGAGCAACAAGAATAATTCATTATCAAGTTTAGCGCTTCAAAAGTTTAAAAAGAACTTTTGGGGCGTTTTTAGTTTGGGTATTATTATTTGTATTGGATTGATTTCTGTTTTTGCATATGTATTTGCTCCAGATGCTTCACAAAATGCCAATCAGATGCATTTATCTATTCATTCTAAATCTCCTGGTTTTGAAGTGCAAATGATAACCATTCCTTCCGGTATTGAATCTGATCAAAACTTTTTTTCAAAACTGTTCTTCGGAAAAAATAACACAGACACTGAAATTCCTATTCAATCTTACGAAGTAAAAGGAGATGTAATATATTATACGGAATATGCTTCAGATGGATTGCAAGGGTTAGAAAAACAAATTGATATAGCACGTTTTCCAAATTCGAATTATAAAGAATATATTAAAAAAAGAAGTTTTGCTTTCGGAACAGATAAATATGGAAGGGATTATTTAAGCCGAATTTTAATTGGTTCGCGTATCTCGTTTTTTATTGGTTTTGTAGCTGTTTTTATTTCTTTAATTGTTGGGCTATTAATGGGAAGTCTAGCTGGTTATTATGGAGGTAAAGTAGATGCCTTTATTATGTGGATTATTAACATTACTTGGTCCATCCCAACATTGCTATTAGTTATAGCTATTACGTTAGCCTTAGAGAAAGGGGTATGGCAGGTTTTTATAGCTGTAGGACTAACCATGTGGGTGGAAGTGGCTAGAGTTGTTAGAGGACAAATAATAAGCGCAAAGGAAATGCAATATGTCACTGCCGCAAGGGCTTTGGGTTATAATGATTTTAGAATCATAACTAAACATATATTACCAAACATTTTTGGTCCTTTAATAGTTATTTCTGCCGCTAACTTTGCAGCTGCAATTTTAATAGAAAGCGGATTAAGCTTTTTAGGTATTGGAGCACAACCACCGATGGCAAGTTGGGGAGCGATGATAAAAGGTCATTATAATTATATAATTCTCGGAAAACCTTATTTAGCATTGATACCTGGATTTTGTATCATGCTTTTGGTTATGGCTTTTATGCTGGTGGGTAATGCTTTAAGAGATGCATTAGATGTTAAAAGTCAATAAGAATTATTCAGATTTTAATTGTTCAATCTCTTCATTTGTTTCTGCAATAAATGCTAACACCTCGTCTTTGCCAATACTTTTAGAAGAAGAAGTTACAAAATAAGGAGGTAATTCTTCCCAAGACTTAAGTAGTTCTTGGCAGTAGTCCTCTACATGTCGTTCAATAGCTTTAGGCTTAAGTTTGTCTGCTTTGGTGAAAATAATACCAAAAGGGATTCCGCTTTCACCCATATATTGTATAAATTCTAAATCGATAGGCTGAGGTTTATGTCTTATATCAACTAATACAAATGCAGAAACGAGTTGTTGACGTTGTTCAAAGTAATTAGTTATAAACTTCTGAAATTTCTGTTTAGAAGATTTAGAAACACGAGCATAACCATAACCTGGTAAATCAACTAAATACCAGTTTTTATTAATTATAAAATGATTTATTAACTGTGTCTTTCCTGGTCTTCCAGATGTTTTTGCTAAGCTTTTTCTATCTGTTAGCATATTAATTAAAGACGATTTTCCAACATTACTTCGTCCGATAAAAGCATATTCGGGTAAGTTGTCTTTAGGACATTTAGTAACTTCAGAATTACTAACTACAAATTCGGCTGATTTTATTTTCATCTTTAGTTTCCGCGAAATCGGAAATCATTTTAATTAAACGCTTATGGTAATTTTAAGTAGAGTCTTAGAAACTTTGTGATTAAGTTTTAAGTTAATAATTTTAAAAATCACGTTTCTCAAGCCAAGAACTCAAAATCGTATTAAATTCTTCAGGATGTTCCATCATAGCTGCATGCCCACATTTATCGATCCAATACAATTCAGAATCTGGCAATAACTCATGGAATTCCTCGGCAACTTCAGGTGGTGTTACACTATCGTTTTTTCCCCATATAATACAAACCGGAGTATTCATTTTAGGTAAATCTTTACCCATATTGTGCCTAATAGCACTTTTTGCAATTGCTAAAGTTTTTATCAGTTTATTTCTGTCGTTTACCGTTTCGTAAACTTCATCTACAATTTCTTTAGTTGCAACTGCTGGATCGTAAAATACGTCTTGTGCTTTCTTTTTTATAACCTCGTAATCGCTGCGTTTGGTATAGCCACCTCCCATAGCGCTTTCGTAAAGTCCCGAGCTTCCTGTAATGATGAGGGCTTTAACTTTTTCTGGATTCAGTTTTGTGTAGTATAGACCAATATGTCCACCAAGAGAATTACCCAATAAAATTACGTTGTCTAAACCTTTATATTCAATAAAAGCTTTTAAGTAATTAGCAAAGCTTTTTACGTTGGTTTTTAACAACGACATGGTGTAGATTGGTAATTCAGGAATGATAACCTTGTAGCCTTTAGTGCTAAAATGTCTAGTAACAGCATCAAAATTACTGAGTCCTCCCATCAATCCATGCAACACAATAATTGGTGTGCCTTCTCCTACTTCAATATATCTATAATCCTTTTCTTTTTTTAAAAGGTGTGCCATTTGCAAGTCAGTGCTTATGTGTTAAAAACAAATATAACTAAATCCTTTAGAATATAAATATTATCAATAAAATATCAATTTTTTTATTTGATAATTTTTAAAGTTGGTCATGTTAATAATTCCCACTTAGAGAATGAAAGCTTACAAGTGATATTTGTTGATGTGAAAATTACTTGAGTGTGTTTTAAACGAAAACTTATCAACAAATGTGGTAGAATGTGGTAAAAAGTGGTGATTTTTTCAATATATTTGAATCTTAATCGTTAAAGTGGTAAACGAAACCTTTTGAATTCATTTATAGGAACATACGAATGTAAAGCTGATGCCAAAGGAAGGCTAATGATACCTGCTGTGCTTAAAAAGCAGTTGTCATCAGCTTTGCAAGATGGTTTTGTTTTGAAGCGTGCTGTTTTTCAGCCGTGTTTGGAATTGTATCCTATGTCTGAATGGAATAAAATGATGGAGAAAATTAATAAGCTCAATCGTTTTAAGAAAAAGAATAATGACTTTATCAGGCGGTTTACTGCTGGAGTTAAAATTGTTGAAGTAGATAGTACTGGGCGATTATTAATTCCAAAAGATTTAATTAGTTTTTCAGGTATTTCAAAAGAAGTGGTTTTAGCTTCTGCTGTTAATATTCTTGAAATTTGGGATAAAGATAAGTACGAACAAGCTATTGATGATGCGGCTTCAGATTTTGCTGATTTGGCCGAAGAGGTAATGGGACAAGACGACGAAGAAAATGGATTATCATAATGCAGTTTTACTAAAAGAAGCGGTTGATGGTTTAGCAATTAAGCCAGATGGTGTTTATGTAGATGTCACTTTTGGAGGAGGTGGACATAGTCGTGAAATCTTATCGAGATTAGGTCCAAACGGAAAACTATATGCATTCGACCAAGATAAAGATGCATTAGCAAATACTATTGATGATGATCGTTTTGTGTTGATTAACGAGAATTTCAGATTTGTAAAACGATTTTTAAGGTTTTATGGTGTGAAAGAAGTTGACGGTGTCTTAGCAGATTTCGGAGTGTCATCACATCAGTTTGATGTTGCTGAGCGAGGTTTTTCTACGCGTTTTGAAGCAGATCTCGATATGAGAATGAATCAAGATAGTAAGTTGTCTGCTTTCGAAGTTATTAATAATTATGATGAGGAGCAGTTAAAATCTGTGCTATTTCAATATGGTGAATTGCGAAATGCACCAGCAATGGCAAGGATGATTGTTTCTGAGCGAAAGCATGCTGAAATTAAAACTAGTGAGCAATTAAAAGCTGTTTTAAAGTCATTCTTAAATCATCAAAAGGAAAATAAGGTCTTAGCGCAAATCTATCAAGCGATTAGAATTGAAGTGAATCAGGAGATTGAAGTGTTGAAAGAATTGCTATTGCAAACGCCTGAGATTTTAAAGAAAGACGGAAGGTTGAGTTTTATATCGTACCATTCTTTAGAGGATAGATTGGTAAAGCGATTTATTAGAAATGGATTGTTTGAAGGTGAGCCTGAGCGCGATGTTTTTGGGAATTTTGAAGTGCCTTTAAAGAAAGTAGGTGGGCTGATTGTTCCTTCAAAAGAAGAAATAAAAGTAAATAATAGAGCACGAAGTGCGAAGCTTAGGATTGCTAAAAAAATATGAAAAAAAACATCTACGGCATATTAAGAGGGAAGTTTTTAATTAGTGATGATTCCTTTAAAAATTGGCGCATCATTATTTTTATTTCGTTTTTGGCAATTATAATGATAGCAAGTTCACACAGTGCAGATCAGAAAGTTTATGAAATAGCAAAGCTGACCAATGAGGTTAAGGAGTTGCGCTCGGCATTTGTAGATAAAAGAGGAAAGCTGATGCAGCTTAAAAAAGAATCTTTTGTGGAGGCTGAGGTGATGGCAAAGGGTATTGGGATTTCCTTAAATCCACCAACAAAAATAATAGTAAAATCAAAAAAGCAACAACAATAAGCTTTGGCAATAACAGAGAAAAACATATTGAACAGATTGTACTTCGTAGCAGGCTGCATGTTTGTGTTCGCCTTGGCTGTGGTGTTCAAGCTTATTAGTATTCAGTTTATACAAGGTGATGAATATAGAGCGCTTGCAGAAAAGAGTACAACTAGAGATTTTCCTATTCCTGCAAATCGTGGAAATGTGTATTCTGCTGATGGTAGTTTGTTAGCGACATCTATACCTAAATATGATATTAGAATTGATGCTATTCAGGCAAAAGATGCCACATTTGAAAAGTATATTAATGCTTTGGCAGATTCGCTTCATGTGTATAAAGGAAAGCCAGCGTCTTATTATAAGAATATTATTCGTAAAGCTCGAAAAAACAAAAACAGATATTTTCTTTTAGCTAGAAATATAAGTTATTCTGATTATGTACGTGTACGTAATTTTCCGTTGTTGAATCTTGGAGCAATTAAAGGTGGATTGATTATAGAGCAAACGACCAGAAGAGAGCATCCAATGGGTGGTATTGCTGAGCGTACTATTGGTTATGAACGCGAAGATGAAGATGGGAATTTTACAAGACCAGGTATTGATGGTGCATTTGGTGTAAAATATTTACAAGGCACAAACGGAAAACGTTTAAAGCAAAGAATTGGTAATGGGCAATGGAAGCCAATTGCAGATTACGATCAGGTAGAGCCAAAAGATGGATATGATGTGTATACTACTATTGATGTAAATATTCAAGATATAGCGCATCATTCTTTATTAAAGCAATTGGAGCTTTATGAAGCTGATCATGGTTGTGTGGTGGTGATGGATGTGAAGACTGGAGAGATTAAAGCAATTTCTAACCTTGGAAGAAATAGTAAAGGTCAGTACTATGAGCGTTTAAATTATGCGGTAGGTGAAAGTCATGAGCCTGGTTCTACTTTTAAAGTTATGGCAATGATGGCGGCTTTAGAAGATAAGGTTATTGATACATCTACGGTTGTAGATACCAAAAAAGGTAGAAAGAAATTTTATGGTCGTGTCATAACGGACTCAGGTAATGGTTTTGGAGAAATATCTGCAGCAAGGGCTTTAGAGGTGTCTTCAAATATAGGTATGGCAACTATTGTAGACGACCATTATTCAAAACAGCCAGAGAAGTTTTTAAATAGATTGCGTTCTTGGAAGCTAGATAAGCCTTTGGGTGTTGCAATTATAGGAGAGGGTGTACCAGATATTCCAAAGCCTGGAGCTTCTAACTGGAGTAGAAATGCTTTGCCTTCTATGGCTTATGGTTATAATTTAAGAATGACACCGCTTCAAACATTAGCCTTTTATAATGCTATTGCTAATAATGGGGAATTAATTAAACCTCGTTTTTTAAAGTCTGTAAAATCTTTCGATAAGAATATTGAAGTGTTTAAAAAGCAAGTGCTTGTAGAAAAAATATGTTCAAATAAAACTTTGAATGAAATTCAAGATATATTAAAGAATGTGGTTGTTCGTGGTACGGGTCAACGTATGTATTCTAAAACGTTTTCCATGGCAGGTAAAACAGGAACCGCAAGAACTGATTATGCAGATCTAGAGAAGTGGTATAAAGACAAGAAGTATGTATCGTCTTTTGCTGGTTATTTTCCGGCAGACAATCCTAAGTATTCTTGCATTGTTGTTGTCCATGAGCCAAGTACAAAAGTGGGTTATTATGGAGCTGATGTTTCTGGCCCAGTATTTAAAAGAATTGCTCAGAAAATTTATACGGATACGCCAATAATAGATGAGGTTAAGACTCTTGATTTTAAAGATAACTTGGTAAACGAAGAGTTTGAAAATTATTTTGAAAACGCTCGCAAATATAGAGAGTTAATGCCAAGCGTAGTGGGTATGCCAGCAATGGATGCTATTGCTCTATTGGAAAACTTGCATGTAGATGTAAAAGTAAAATTATCTGGAAGCGGAATAATAAAAAAGCAATCTGTAGAGAAGCATCAGAAATTACAAACTAATCAAACCATTGTTTTAGAAGCATCATGATGGTATTAAAAGACATATTATATAAGGTTACAATTAATGCTGTCGTTGGTAGTACAAGCATTACTGTGGGTAAAATTGAATTCGATTCACGTCAAATACAAACCAACGATGTTTTTGTGGCTATTTCTGGAACCATTACAGATGGTCATAATTATATAGAGAAAGCGATAACAGATGGTGCAACCGCTATTATTTGTGAAGTGCTTCCTGAGAATCTTCATGACGATATCACTTATATAGAAGTTGCAAATTCTAATCAAGCCATGGCATATATGGCTAATAATTTTTATGGGCAGCCATCAGAAAATTTAAAATTGGTTGGTGTTACCGGAACGAATGGTAAAACAACAGTTTCAAGTTTATTATACCAACTATTTAAAAAAGCAGGTTATAAAGTTGGGTTGTTGTCTACAGTTAAAATTATGGTAGATAATACCACTTATAAAGCCACGCATACCACACCAGATTCTTTAACTATTAATAGATATTTAAAGATGATGAATGATAAAGGTGTTGAATTTTGTTTTATGGAAGTGAGTTCGCATGGAATTCATCAAAGTAGAACTGAAGGTTTAAAGTTTGAAGGCGGCATTTTTACAAATCTGTCTCATGATCATTTAGATTATCACGATACGTTTGCGGAATATAGAGACGTTAAGAAAAAGTTTTTTGACCAGTTGCCAAAAGAAGCCTTTGCATTATCTAACATAGATGATAAAAATGGCTTAGTAATGTTTCAAAATACACAAGCTAAGAAATATACTTATGCGTTAAAAAATTATGCGGATTATAGAGCGCAGATTTTAGAAAATCAGTTCAGTGGTTTATTACTGAAGTTGAATGATAGTGAATTATGGACGCGTTTAATAGGAAGTTTTAATGCTTACAATATTCTTGCTATTTATGGTACTGCTGAATTATTAGGCTTAGAAAAAGATGAAATTTTAAGATTGATTAGTGAGCTTGAAAATGTAGCAGGACGCTTTC
The DNA here is from genome assembly GCF_003386165.1 of Winogradskyella eximia. Taxonomy (GTDB): domain Bacteria; phylum Bacteroidota; class Bacteroidia; order Flavobacteriales; family Flavobacteriaceae; genus Winogradskyella; species Winogradskyella eximia. Next base: position 898,884 of record NZ_QRDV01000001.1, read on the forward strand.
AGTATTTTATTTCAGAAGAGAAAATTACGGCTATTGTAGATTATGCACACACACCAGATGCATTAAAAAATGTGCTAGAAACTATAAATGATATCAGAACTAAAAACGAAGAACTGATTACTGTAGTGGGTTGTGGTGGTAATAGAGATAAGACAAAACGACCGAAAATGGCGCATATCGCTTCGGCTTTAAGTACTAAAGTGATTTTAACAAGCGATAATCCAAGAAACGAAGTGCCTGAGGTTATTATTGAAGAGATGGAAAAAGGGGTTGAGCCTCAAAATTTCAAAAAAACATTATCTGTAACGGATAGAAAACAAGCTATTAAAGCGGCTTGCCAAATGGCAGGACCAAATGATATTATTCTAATAGCCGGAAAAGGGCATGAGAATTACCAGGAAATTAAAGGTGAGCGCTTTGATTTTGATGATTATAAAATTGTTCAAGAGTATTTAAAACAATTACAGAAATAAATAACAACCGAGAATGCTGTATTACTTATTCGAATATTTAGAGCAACAGTTCCAATTGCCAGGAGCGTCACTTTTTGGGTTTATAACCTTTAGAGCAGCTGTGGCTATTATATTGTCGCTGTTAATTTCTACAATTTTTGGTAAACGCATTATTCGTTTTTTACAAAGACAACAAGTAGGAGAGACGATTCGTGATTTAGGATTAGAAGGACAAGTTGAAAAAGCAGGAACGCCAACAATGGGTGGAATTATCATTATTCTAGCGACTTTGATTCCTGTGCTCTTATTAGCAAAGCTTGAAAATATTTACATCATCCTTTTAATAGTGACTACACTATGGATGGGAACCATTGGTTTTATTGATGATTATATCAAGAAATTCAAAAATGACAAAGACGGCTTAAAAGGGAAATTTAAAGTATTAGGTCAAGTAGGATTGGGTATCATAGTTGGTGCAACATTGTTTTTTCATCAAGACGTAACGCTGAAAGAAAAGTTACCTATCCAGCAACAAAATGAAATTCGTGCTGAAAACCCAAATGTGCAAGCGTCAAAATTATTTAAGGCAGAAGAGAAGTCAACCAAAACAACGATTCCTTTCTTAAAAGATAATGAGTTTGATTATTCAGATTTAATAACATGGATAAGTCCAGGTATAGAAAAATACACATGGATCATATTTATTCTGGTTAGTATTTTCATCATTACAGCAGTATCAAATGGAGCAAATCTTACAGATGGCATAGATGGTCTTGCAGCAGGAACATCAGCCATAATTGTATTGACCTTAGGGATTTTTGCTTGGGTTTCTAGTAATATCGTTTTTTCAGGTTATTTAGATATTATGTATATCCCAAGAGCTGAAGAAATCACCATCTACATCGCAGCATTTGTAGGAGCGTTAATTGGGTTTTTGTGGTACAATACTTATCCAGCGCAAGTGTTTATGGGAGATACTGGAAGTTTAACCATTGGAGGAATCATTGCTGTAATCGCTATTGCTGTTAGAAAGGAGTGGTTAATTCCAATTCTATGTGGCATATTCTTAGCAGAGAATTTATCAGTGGTATTGCAAGTGAGCTATTTCAAATACACAAGAAAGAAGTTTGGAGAAGGACGACGCATTTTTAAAATGTCGCCTTTGCATCATCACTATCAGAAATCAGGATATCATGAAAGTAAGATTGTAACCCGTTTTTGGATTGTTGGAATTTTACTAGCTATTATAACAATAGTAACCTTGAAAATTAGATAATGAAAAGGCTGGTAATTCTTGGTGGTGGCGAAAGTGGAGTAGGAACAGCGCTTTTAGGAAAAGCAAAAGGATACGATGTATTTGTATCAGATAAAGGAAAGATTAAAGAAAAGTATAAAGACGTTCTTTTAAATAATGAGATTGAATTTGAAGATGAACAGCATACGGAATCAAAAATTCTAAATGCAGACATCGTCATGAAAAGTCCTGGTATTCCAGATAAAGTAGCTTTAGTGAAACAAATTCGTGAAACAGGAATTAAAGTGGTTTCTGAAATTGAATTTGCTTCCAAATTTACGGATGCAACGTTGGTGGCAATTACAGGAAGTAATGGTAAAACTACAACGGCAACGTTAACACATCATTTGTTAAATCAAGATTTAGATGTGGGTTTAGCTGGAAATATTGGAGATAGTTTCGCGAAGCAGATTTTAGAAAAGAATCATGATAACTACGTGTTGGAGATTAGTAGTTTTCAATTGGATGATATCGTTGATTTTAAACCAAAAATTGCGATTTTAACGAATGTAACACCAGACCACTTAGATAGATATGATTATAAGTTTGAGAACTATATCGCTTCAAAATTTAGAGTTATAGAGAATCAAACAGAAGATGATTATTTTATATATGATGCAGATGATGAAGTCATTTTAGACTATATGAAAACGCATCAAATTCGATCAAAAAAATTGCCTTTTTCATTAACAAAAGTTATTGAGCAAGGCGCATATTTAGACAATAATAATATTACAATAACAATAGATAACAATAAAATCATTATGCCAACAAAAAATTTAGCATTAGAAGGAAAACATAACGTGAAGAATGCAATGGCGGCTTCTACTGTTGCGCATTTACTTAAAATTAGAAAACAAACTATACGTGAGAGTTTAGAGAACTTTCAAGGTGTTGAGCATCGATTAGAGCACGTGTTAAAAATTAATAAGGTGCAGTATATTAATGACTCAAAAGCAACAAATGTTAATGCAACGTATTTCGCTTTAGAAAGTATGGATGCACCTACGGTTTGGATTGTTGGTGGTGTTGATAAAGGTAATGAGTACAGGGAATTATTTCCATTTGTAAACGAAAAAGTAAAGGCGATAATCTGCTTAGGAGTAGATAATGCAAAGCTTATGGAGTCGTTTGGGAAGATGGTTGATGTGATTATTGAAACACAATATATGAGCGAAGCTGTAAAGATCGCTTACAAACTTGCTGATGCTGGAGACAATGTATTATTGTCACCTGCTTGCGCGAGTTTTGATTTATTTGAAAACTATGAAGATAGAGGTCGTCAATTTAAAAATGCCGTAAGAAATTTGTAATATAAAGTTAAGATGAATTAGGGACTAATCTATAAAAGGTTAAGCATGCAAAATTTATTCAAACAAATAAAAGGAGATAAAGCCATTTGGGCTATAGTCACACTGTTGGCTATATTTTCGTTTATGCCTGTTTATAGTGCTGCAAGTAACTTGGCTAATAGCGGCAATACAAATACATTTTCTTTTTTTATTAAGCATTTTATGCACCTATTTTTAGGCTTTGCAATTATGTTTGGTATTCATAAAGTACCTTATAAATATTTTCGAGGTTTATCTATGGTGATGATTCCAATAGTGTTTGTGCTATTGTTAGTTACAATGCTTCAAGGTACTACCATAGATGGTGCAAATGCTAGTCGATGGATACAAATTCCTATTGTGAATATGTCTTTTCAAACATCCACTTTGGCAGCAGTTGTATTGATGGTGTATGTGGCGCGCTATTTATCGAAAATTAAAGATAAAGATGTTAGTTTTAAAGAGTCTTTGTTGCCGCTTTGGGGACCGGTTTTTTTAATTCTAATTTTAATCTTACCAGCTAATTTTTCTACTACAGCAATCATTTTTACCATGATTATGATGTTGGCATTTATTGGTGGTTATCCAATAAAATACCTTTTGATTATAATTGGTACAGGCTTGTTGGCGCTCACAATGTTTGTTTTAGTGGCAAAAGCGTTTCCAGATGCTATGCCGAATAGGGTGGACACATGGATAAGTAGAATTGAAAATTTTGCGAATGGAGAAGATACTGAGGCAGATTATCAAATTGAAAAAGCAAAAATTGCTATAGCTACAGGTATTACACCTTTAGGTCCTGGTAAAAGCATTCAGAAGAATTTTCTTCCACAATCCTCATCCGATTTTATTTTTGCAATAATTATTGAGGAATACGGATTATATGGAGGTGTATTCTTGTTGGTGTTATATATGTGGTTGTTATTTAGAATTGTGATTGTAAGTCATAAATCAGATACTATATTCGGGAAATTATTAGTCTTAGGTGTTGGTTTACCTATTGTTTTTCAGGCATTAATTAATATGGCAGTTGCTGTGGAGTTATTTCCTGTAACGGGTCAAACCTTGCCATTAATCAGTAGTGGAGGAACATCTATTTGGATGACTTGTTTAGCTATAGGAATTATATTAAGTGTAAGCGCTAAGCGCGAAGAATTAAAGGAACAAGAGGATGCGGAAGATGATCCATTAGCTATTTTAAGTGAAGCAATATAATGAGTAACTATAAATTTATATTATCAGGAGGTGGAACAGGAGGACATATTTATCCTGCGGTTGCGATTGCGGACGAGTTAAAGTCGCGCTATCCTGATGCTGAATTTTTGTTTGTTGGTGCTTCTGATCGCATGGAAATGGATAAAGTGCCACAAGCTGGTTATAAAATTGAAGGGTTGTGGATTTCAGGAATTCAACGCAAAATGACATTAAAGAATTTAGCGTTTCCGTTTAAGCTAATTAGTAGTTTGTTACGTTCTAGGAAAATTGTAAACAGTTTTAAGCCAGATGCTGTTATTGGAACTGGTGGTTTTGCGAGTGGACCATTACTGCATGTGGCTTCTTCAAAAGGAATTCCGAGTTTAATTCAAGAACAAAATTCATTTCCAGGAATTACAAATAAGTTGTTGGCTAAAAAAGTAAATACTATTTGTGTGGCTTATGATGGTTTGGAGAAGTTCTTTCCAAAAGAAAAAATAAAACTAACAGGAAATCCAATACGTAAGGATTTATTAGAGGTAAAAAACAAACATATTGAAGGTAAGGATGCTTTCAAATTAAAGCATAATAAAAAAACACTTTTGGTTTTAGGAGGGAGTTTAGGTGCTAGACGAATCAACCAATTAATAGAAGCAAATATTGCCTTTTTTGAAGCTCAAGATATTCAAGTGATTTGGCAATGTGGAAAATTGTATTACGAGCAGTATAAGCAATATAATGAATTGAAAGGAGTGCAAGTGCATGCGTTTTTAAATCAAATGGATTTGGCTTATGCAGCTGCGGATGTTATAATCTCGAGAGCAGGAGCAATTTCGGTTTCAGAACTATGTATCGTTGGGAAACCTGTTGTTTTTATTCCATCGCCAAATGTCGCAGAAGACCATCAAACTAAAAATGCAAAATCGGTTGCAGATAAAAATGCAGCAATTTTAATACGAGAAAAAGATTTGGATTTTAATTTTCAAAACCAATTTTCAGAATTGATTTCAAACGAAAATAAACAAAAAGAATTAAGCAAAAATATTGAAGCCTTAGCATTAGTAAATGCAACAAATGATATTGTTGATGAGGTTGAAAAATTGTTAAAAAAGTAAATGAATTTCAGTATTGTACATAACGTCTATTTTATTGGTGTGGGTGGCATCGGAATGAGTGCTATCGCGCGCTATTTTGTGGCTAATGGCAAACAGGTGGCAGGTTATGACAAAACACCAACTGAAATCACTAAATCACTTGAAGATTTGGGTGTTGAAATTCATTTTGAAGATGATATCAAATACATAGCACATTCATTTTTAAATCCTGAAAATACACTAGTTGTTTATACACCTGCAGTACCTAAAAATCATTCGGAATTAAATTATTTTAAAGATAATAATTTTAATGTTTTAAAACGCTCTGCGGTTTTAGGTGAAATTACGAAGCAAACGGTTTGTTTAGCAGTTGCAGGAACTCATGGTAAAACAACCACAACTAGTATTTTAGGGCATTTATTGAATGTATGTAATGTACCTGTTACGGCATTTTTAGGTGGAATAGGGGAAAACTATAATTCAAACTTAATACTCAACGGAACAGATGTCACTGTTGTAGAGGCAGATGAGTTTGATCGTTCGTTTTTAACATTGTCTCCAGACTTGGCTTGCATTACTTCGATGGATGCAGATCATTTAGATATTTACGGAAATGCTGAAGAACTGGTAAAGAGCTTTAAGGATTTTTCAGAATGTATAAAGCCAGAAGGAAAGTTATTTGTTAGAAATGGTTTGCCTTTAAAAGGTATTACTTACGGCATTGAAGATGATTCAGATTATAGCGCGCAGAATATCTCTATTGAAAACGGTAGTTACATATTTGATGTAAAAACACCTAAAGGCATTCAGAAAGGTTTTAAATTCAGTTTACCAGGAAGACATAACCTGTCTAATGCAATTATTGCATTGGCAATGGCTCTAGAATATGGTTGCTCGTATAATGATTTGGCAATTGGGTTAGAAACATACAAAGGGGTAAAACGAAGATTTACATATCAAATAAAAACGGACGATTTTGTTTTTATAGATGATTATGCGCATCATCCTGAAGAAATTAAAGCTGTATACCAAGCCGTTAGAGAAATGTATCCTGGTAAGAAGGTATTGGCTATTTTTCAACCACATTTATTTAGCAGAACAAAGGATTTTGTGGATGGATTTGCAGAGAGTCTTTCAAAATTTGATGAATTATTGCTCTTAGATATTTACCCAGCAAGAGAATTACCAATGGAAGGAATAACTTCTGAATGGTTATTAAAAAAGATTAACAATCCGAATAAAAAATTAATTCAAAAATCAGAAATAATTAATGAAATTCAGAAATCTGATGCTCAAATTGTATTGACAATTGGAGCTGGAGATATTGGAGCAGAGGTAAAAAAAATTAAAGAAGCGTTCCATCATGAAGATTAATTACAACTATATAAAAGTCATAGGTTTATTGCTGTTGGTAGGCTTTTTGTTTGCATTTTCTAATCATAGAAATAAGACAAGAAAAGTAAGCGAACCAAACATAACTTTCTTGGGCGAAAACAAATTATTCATTACAGATGCGAATGTTAGTAAATTGTTAATACAAAACCGAGAACCTGTTTCGCAGCAACCTAAAGAAATTATAGATTTGAACAAATTAGAATCTGCCCTGAAATCTAATCCAATGATAAAGCGTGCGGAAGTGTTCATGTCAGTAAACGGTGCGCTTTCAGCTGAAATTGAACAAAAAAGACCTATTGCAAGAGTGAACACAAATGCGTCGTATTATATCGATGACGAAGGTGGATTTATGCCTTTGTCTCATAATTATACAGCAAGAGTTCCTCTAGTTACTGGAAATATTGATAAAAATAAGCTCGAAACAGTCTTTCAATTTGCAAAAACTGTAGATGAAGATGATTTTTTGAAGAAGCATATCATTGAGATTCGTCAGAATGACGATAATACAATCGATTTTAAAATTCGAAGAAATAGTTTTAGAGTTCATTTAGGAACTTTAAAACAACTCGAAAAAAAAATAAACAATTATAAGGCTTTTTACCAAAAGGCTTTAAAAGACCAAGTTTTAGATAACTATGCTGTAGTAAATCTAAAATTTGATAAACAAGTTATTTGCACCAAAAAGTAAACTATGGACAAGCAAAACATTTCGGTAGGCCTAGATATAGGTACCACAAAAATTGTGGCCATGATTGGTCGCAAAAACGATTATGGTAAAGTAGAGATTTTGGGCTTAGGTAAGGCCAAAAGTATGGGAGTGCATCGTGGTGTGGTTAATAATATCACGCAGACCATTCAATCTATTCAACAAGCAGTACAAGAAGCTGAGGCTGCTGCATCAGAAAAAATTGAAGACGTAACAGTTGGTATTGCAGGTCAGCATATTCGTAGTTTACAACATAGTGATTATATCACAAGACCAAATTCTGACATCGTAATTGATGAAGATGACATTGATCGTTTAATTAATCAAGTGCATAAATTGGTTATGCTTCCTGGTGAAGAAATTATTCATGTGTTACCTCAAGAATTTAAAATTGATGGTCAGGCTGAAATCAAGGAGCCTATCGGAATGTATGGAGGACGATTAGAAGCTAATTTTCATGTTGTAGTTGGTCAGGTATCATCAATTAGAAATGTTGGTCGTTGTATAAAAAGTGCAGGTTTAACATTAGAAGGAATTACGTTAGAACCACTTGCTTCTGCAAATGCAGTTTTAAGTAGAGAAGAAAAGGAAGCTGGTGTTGCACTGATTGATATAGGAGGTGGAACAACAGATTTAGCTGTTTTTAAAGACGGTATTATTCGTCATACAGCTGTAATCCCTTTTGGTGGAAATGTAATTACTGAAGATATAAAAGAAGGCTGTTCAATTATTGAAAAACAAGCAGAGCTTTTAAAAGTGAAGTTTGGTTCTGCATGGCCAGGTGAAAATAAGGATAACGAAATTGTGTCTATTCCAGGATTAAGAGGAAGAGAGCCAAAAGAAATTACGTTAAAGAATTTGTCTAAAATTATTCATGCAAGAGTTGTGGAAATTATAGAGCAAGTTTATGTTGAAATTAAAAATTACGGTCACGAGGAGCAAAAGAAAAAACTCATTGGTGGTATTGTTTTAACAGGTGGTGGAAGCCAATTAAAGCATTTAAAACAACTTGTAGAATATATTACAGGTATGGATACCAGAATAGGCTATCCAAATGAGCATTTAGCAGGAGATAGTGATGAGGATATAGCGAGTCCATTATTTGCCACAGCAGTTGGTTTAGTAATGGATGGTTTAAAACGTCAAGAGCGTAAAAAAGTAGAAGCAATCGAAGAAGAAATGATTGCGGCTGTAGAAGAAGAACAAATACAAGAGCCAGAAATGGATGTTGTAATAGAAGAACCGAAAAAAGAGCGTCGTTCATTTTTAGATAAATTAACGGAGCGTGTAAAGGATTTTTTAGATAATGCGGAATAATGCGCAAGTAAAAATTATCTGAATAGAATTAAAAATAAAATTGAAAACCCATAATCATAATTAAAATGAGTAGTAGCAACGAATTTGGAAACATTTCATTTGATTTGCCAAAGCACCAATCAAACGTCATCAAGGTAATTGGTGTTGGTGGTGGTGGAAGCAATGCCATTAATCACATGTTTCAACAAGGTATAAAAGGAGTCGATTTTGTAATCTGTAATACAGATTCTCAAGCATTACAAAGTAGTGGTGTTCCTAATAAGATTCAGTTAGGAGTTAATTTAACTGAAGGATTAGGTGCAGGTGCAAATCCAGATGTTGGAGAAGAAGCAGCAGTAGAGAGTTTAGAAGACATCCGTAGAATGTTAGATACCAATACAAAAATGGTATTTATCACTGCAGGTATGGGTGGAGGAACAGGTACAGGTGCTGCACCAGTTATCGCTAAAATGGCTAAAGAACTCGATATACTTACTGTAGGAATTGTAACGATGCCGTTTCAGTTTGAAGGTAAAATGCGAAATGCGCAAGCACAACGTGGTATAGAAAAATTACGTGCACATGTAGACTCGTTAGTTGTTATAAATAATAATAAGCTTCGTGAAGTTTACGGAAACCTTGGGTTTAAAGCAGGTTTCTCTAAAGCAGATGAAGTATTATCTACAGCGTCTCGCGGTATAGCTGAAGTAATTACACATCACTATACACAAAACATCGATTTACGTGATGCTAAAACTGTATTGAGTAATAGTGGAACTGCGATTATGGGTTCTGCTACAGCTTCAGGTCAAACAAGAGCGCAAGAAGCGATCATGAGTGCTTTAGATTCGCCATTACTTAACGATAATAAAATCACAGGAGCTAAAAACGTATTGTTGCTAATCGTTTCTGGTTCTCAAGAAATTACTATTGATGAAATCGGTGAAATAAATGATCATATTCAAACTGAAGCAGGATTTGGAGCCAATATAATTATGGGTGTTGGTGAAGATGAAGATTTACAAGAGTCTATTTCTGTAACTATTATTGCTACAGGATTTGATCTTGATCAGCAGAATGAAATTTCTAATACTGAAACAAAAAAAGTAATTCACGCTTTAGGAGAAACTACTGAAACGACTACTCAAGAAAAGGAGCCTGCGATTATAACGCCAGATATCGTTTTAGAAAAAGAAAAGGAAAATCCAATTGTTAGACATACTTTGCTTGAAGAAGAAGAGGTTATTACTGAAACTAAAGCAGAAGATACTAATGAAACTAACTTAATCGCAACTACAGATTTCTTAAAAAACATGAATGTAGTTTACGATGAGGTTTTAGATTCTAAACAGGAAGCTGTAGTTGAGCCTGAGGATTTTGTTATTACACCTATAGTAAATAAAGCAGAGAGAATTGAAGAAGTACAAGAAGAGCAAATTACATTTTCTTTCGATTTACCATTAGCCAAAAAGGAGCCTCAACAAGTTGAAGAGCCTAAAGCTAAAGAAGAAAAAATGTTCTTTAGTTTAGAGGAAGAAGTTAAGGATATTGATGTTAACCAACCTATTGAAATTATTTCAGTAACAGAGGTTAATGAGCAAGGTGAAAAGCGTTATGCCTTAGATGATTTTGAAACATTTGAATCTTCTATAAATACTAAAAATGAAAGAACAGAAGTAAAAGAAGAAATTGTTTTTGAAAAGAAAACACTTCCTTTAGATGAAACTGTAGAAATGACTGAGGAAGAAATTGACCCTATTAACAGTCCGCTTTCAGATTTATTAATCGCTCGTGCAGATGAGCGCAGAAGAAAAATGAAAGATTTCAATTATAAGTTTAATAATGCTAAAATAGACGAAATAGAAAAGGTGCCTGCTTACAAAAGACATGGTGTTAATTTAGAAGATGCTCAGCATTCTTCTGAAACAAAAGCTTCAAGAATGTCTGTCGGAACAGATGAAAACGACGATATTCAATTAAGAAGTAATAATTCATTTTTACACGATAATGTAGATTAATAGCAAATTTTGTTATGGTGTAAAAACACTGAAGTCAAGCCCAAAAAGTCACTCAAGCTTTTTGGGCTTTTTGTTTATAATAGGTTGCGATATAGCCTAAATCTTATGTGTCTTGAGCAAAACTTTTTACTATCTTCGCACTTCTTAAAAAGAACATAATTATGAGTTTACAAGTTGATATAATGACTGCTATGAAGGCGGCAATGAAAGAAAAGAATCAAACGGCTTTAGCTGCTTTGAGAGCTGTAAAATCAGAAATATTATTAGCACAAACAGCTACTGGATCTAAAGAAGAGATTTCTGAAGATGAGGAAATAAAAATCTTATCTAAAATGGTAAAGCAACGTAAAGATAGTGCTGCAATATTTTTAGAACAAGATCGTAATGATTTAGCTGAGCCAGAATTAGCGCAAGCTGAAATAATTAGTCAGTTTTTACCTGCTCAACTCTCTGAAGAGGAAATTACTGTTGAGGTAATGAAAACAATCGCAGCAATAGGAGCAGAAGGTATGAAAGATATGGGTAAAGTTATGGGAATTGTAAGTCAGAAATTGGCTGGTAAAGCTGATGGAAAAACAATTTCAAATATTGTTAAGGCAAAACTTTCCTAAAGGATATGCCTGCATTTGCAGGTGGTAATGGCCTCGTAGTTCAACTGGATAGAATATCAGATTTCGGCTCTGAGGGTTGGAGGTTCGAATCCTCTCGAGGTCACTCTTAAGTTATATGAAATTGAGTTGATTGCGCTAAAATTTAACTATTACTCAACCTCAACCAATATTTTGAATAGTATGGATAATTAAATTCCAACGATCTATAATAGTTTTTCCTTTTTTAAAGTTTCTTTAAGTATTTTATGTTTTTCCCAAAATTGCACTTCTATTTTCTCAATAGTTTCGTCGTATCTTGGATGATTCTGCAACTGGTTCAATAGAGGGTCTTCCTTCATAAATAAAAGCACCCAATATTGGAAACCATCTTGTGAACTAAATTTATCGTAGGCTTCTATAGCTTTATCTGGCATATTTTCATAAAGATACAGCATAGCTAAACTTGCCTCTCTGTAAATTGACTCATCTTCTTCCAAATAATCTTTATATTTCTGAATATATTTTTCTGCTTTATTAGGAAGACCCAATTTTTTATAGGTGTAGGCTATTTTTATGTTCTCTGCTGGATACAAGTCAATTTTATCAGTAGTAAGTATACTAATATATTTCTCGTAATAAACCAATGATTTTTCGTAATCTTCCTGAAAATAATATGTTTTGGCTAATTCTTGAGTGATATCAGCGCGAGTAGTATCTTTACGCCACTCTATGAGCATTTTTTTTCTTAAGGATTCTAAATCTTTATTATTCGCATAATCTATAAAATTTTTTAAGTAGGTACTATATTGATTTTTAGGATTATACTTCAGAGATTCTTCAATGTATTTTGAAGCCTCTTTAGCAAACCCGTTTTGGACTAATGCATTACTCAAGTTTAGATAGATAAAGCTTTTAGAAATACTATCGTTAGCTTCAATATTTAATTTTATTCCTTTTAATGCATAAGTGAGATACTTATTTGTATCTGGAACAACTCTAGCATATATATCAGATAAAATTAGTACTACAGAAGAAGCATTTGGGTTATAATCTAGTGCTTTTTCCAAGTAAGGTATCGCTAACCTAAATTCGTTTGCGTTTATATAATACAGTGCTTTTGCAATCAGAGACAATTCAGAAGTAGAATCAAACAACAGGGAATTATCTGCATATTCATTTAATTCGGCTAAATATTTCTTTTCAATTTTATTTACATCTAAGTAATAGTAACAAATTGCAATCTGAGCATAGGCGAGTGCAAATTCCGAGTCTTGTTCTATCGCTTTTTCAAATAAATTAATAGCAGCTTGCAACCCCTCTTTTGTCTTTGTTTGTAAGGCTTCAAGTCCTTTTAAATAATAATCATAAGCTAATACGTTTTCCGTTGGTTTTTTATCTATTTGTTGTAGCTCCGCTGGTGTTACTTTTGCTTCAATGGCTTCTGCAATTTTTTTTGCAACTTCATTTTGTACAGAAAAAATGTCCTCCGTTTTATGGTTGTACTGTTCTGCCCATATAGGTGAATCCTTTGACGCATCAATCAATTGAATATTCAACAAAACCTGACCATCAATGCGTTGTCCACTACCCTCAATCAAGTAATTGACACCTAGTTCTTCACCGATTTCTGTTATTGTCTTATCTGTATCTCTATATTTTTCTACAGAGGTCCTACTAATTACTCGAATATCTTCAATTTTCTGTAAATTGTTTAACGTTGACTCCATAAGTCCGTTTACAAAATAAAGGTTATCAGAGTCATTACTCATATTTATAAACGGCAATACTGCAATCGATTTCTTAAGGTTGACGACATTTTTTTCAGAATTGATTGTTTCTTTTGGGAGAAACAAAAATAGTGCTAGTACTATAACCAAGACCGTTCCTACTATTATCTGAATACGGTTTGGCTTAAAAAAAGTTTTTTCAGCAACTTCAATAATCTCTGTGTTTTGGTGATCTCCTTCGACTTTAAATTCATCTTCAAATTCTGTTTGTTTACCTATTTTTTTTCTGGCCTCGCCTGGGGAATACCCATAATAGTCTCTAAAGCATTTAATAAAATAAGAATTATTACTAAAGCCAACCTCATAAGAAATTTCAGAAATAGTAAGCTCCGTTTCTTTTAACATCGTCATCCCTTTTTGAAGTCGGACTTCACGAATAAATTGACTTGCACTACCTTGTGTTTGTTTCTTAATCTTCCGCAACAAATTTGATCGGCTCATATTCATGAGGTCTGCCAATTCTGAAACTCCAAATTGCTCATTAGAGATATTCTCTAAAATAAGCGACTGAGCTTGCTCAATAAATTTTTCTTGATGTGAGATGTTAGACATGTTGCTTTGTACTGTTCCAAAAGTAGAAATTTTTATTTAAACACTATGTCGCTTATAGTTGAAAGTTCTTTATCAAAAAATGAGTTTTTGCGTCATAATTTATACTCCTGCGTCATAATTTTCAATCTCTCACCAAACTTGACACAATAGGCTTCATGCGGATTATCAACCAACTAAGTTAGTATCGCATCTTTGTAGAAACAAAAATCAAGTTCTTAATCAATATAAATTAAATTATGAAAACATTTAAAATTACTTCAATTAGAATGACAATTCAGATGTTAATCTTTGCACTTTTATTAACAAGTTCATGCGCACAATCTAACAAAGAAACAAGTTCAAATGATTCCGCTAAAGCAACAAAAACAGTAAACGCACCTGATATAGATATTCACGGAGCTGTATTAACGGGAAATTTGGATGCAGTTAAGCAACATATTGAAGCTGGGACTGATATTAATCAAAAAGAGGCCATGTCTGGATCTACACCTTTAATGTCAGCAGCCACTTTTAATAAACCTGAAATAGCGAAAGCATTGATCAATGGAAATGCAGATTTGTCTATAAAAAATAATGATGGTGGAACAGCTTTACACACTGCAGCATTCTTCGGGCGAATCGAAATTGTACAATTACTTATGGATGCAAAAGCTGATAAAACGGTTCGTAATAATTATGGAGCTACACCAAGGGAAACAGTAATGGTAGATTTTGCTCAAATGAAACCTATCTATGAAATGTTAATTCAGCAATTAAAACCAATGGGATTTACATTAGATCTTGATGAATTACAAAAGGCACGTCCTGTTGTTGCAATGATGCTACAATAAACATAAAACAAGATGACAACAGAAAGAAGATACGATATTGATTGGCTTAGAGTCATTGCTATAGGTTTATTACTGATTTACCATATAGCGATTATATTTCAACCTTGGGCCATGTTTATAGGGTTTATAAGAAGTGAAGACGCTTTAGAAGGACTTTGGAAACCAATGACCATGCTCAATGTTTGGAGGATACCCTTACTGTTTTTTGTATCGGGAATGGGCTTATATTTTGCAATGAAAAAAAGAAATTGGAAGCAATTATTCATAGAGCGCAGTAAACGAATTCTTTTACCCTTTGTTTTCGGTATTTTAGCTATCACTCCGTTACACTTTTTAGTCTTTCAAAACTACTATAATATGCCATTGAGTTATTTTCCGCATATGGGACATCTATGGTTTTTAGGAAACATTTTTGTCTATGTCGTAGTGTTGTCACCTGTTTTTTACTATTTGAAAAAAAATGGAAATGGAAAATTTAAAAAAGCCATTTCAAAAGTGATGACCTATGCTTTAGGACCATTATCTATATCCGTATTTTTTATGATAGAAATAGGTATTGTTAAACCACAGCTATTTGAACTATACGCTAAAACCTGGCATGGATTTTTTATCGGGTTGCTTGGGTTCTTTTTTGGATTTCTGTTTGTATATAGCGGTAAAGTATTCTGGCAAACCGTTTCAAAGTGGAAATGGTTATATATCGGTTTGGCAGCCATCCTCTTCGTGATTCGTTTCACAGGGTTTGAGTCATTATCAAATATGTATATCACCACCATAGAATCAAATTCTTGGATATTGGGTTTATTTGGAATAGGCTATAGTTACCTTAATAAACCAAGTGCCTTACTAAGCTATTTGAGTGCAGCTGTTTATCCAGTTTATATTATTCACATGTTTGTCTTATATGCAGGTGCATTACTCATTCTGCCATTAGATCTTCATCCTATGCTAGAGTTTGTAGGAATTACAGTATTTACGTTTATAGTCTGTTTTCTCATTTATGAATTCACCTTAAAAAGAATTACAATCTTGAGACCTTTATTTGGTTTGAAATGGAAATTTAAAAGGGTCGTACAGAAAGAATTAAAAAGGATTTAGAATCTAACTCAAACTTATCTTTTCACTTTATAATAGTTATCAGTACATCAAAACAATAAAATATAATTCATCAATCAATCATCAATCAATCATCAATCAAAAAACGAACAATTATGAAATTTTCTAACGTACAATTAGATTTATTTACGCTCATGTACTTTTCCTTTTGTGATAGAGACATAAGCTTTACATTGTGCTATAATTATTTTAAAAGTCTTATTATGAGTTATTTAAAAGTAGTATTTCAATTAATAAAAAGCCTATATCCAGTGCTAATCTTATTGTTAATATCTTGTAATGAAAACTCCGTTTCATTAGCAGATCAACCAACCCTTGCAGATTATCACGAGAATTCTTTGATGCCAAACGTTAAATTTAGGGAAATGGATACGTCTTCAGACACTTACGGAAAAGACATTTATTTTGAGAATATGGTTTTAACGAGAATGACAACGCTTGCGCAAAATCGTGAGGCTTACAGTAAGGTTATTGAATCATTAAAAAACCTAAAATATACTTATGCTGAATTACGAAATACAAATTAAAAAATGCTTGACTATAAGTTAACCCATTCTTTAACTTTTGATTTCTTTTTTAAAAATTATTGAAAACTGAGTATTGCAAATTATAAAAAATAAAAACAAAATGACAGTATTAGTCGTCGGTGCCAGTGGAGCCACAGGTAGCAAGTTAGTAGAACAACTTTTAATTAAAGAATACGAAGTTAAAGTGATTGTAAGATCGCCAGAAAAATTACCAGAATCGTGGAAAGCTAATGAAAACTTACAAATTATCTCTGCAAGTATATTAGAATTAAGCGATACGGAAATGAGTGTTATTACAAGTGGTTGCAATGCTGTGGCATCTTGTCTTGGTCACAATTTAACATGGAAAGGTGTATATGGGGAACCAAGAAGATTAGTAACAGATGCTACGAAACGCTTATGTGATGCCATAAAATCAAACAATGCTCAAAGTCCAACAAAGTTTGTTTTAATGAACACTACAGGAAATCGTAATCGTGACTTAAACGAAACCATTTCATTTGCTGAAAAATGTGTCGTGGGTTTACTTCGCATAGTATTACCACCTCATGTAGACAATGAAAAAGCAGCCGATTATTTACGAACCCAAATAGGGCAAAATAATAAACAAATTGAATGGGTAATAGTGAGACCAGATGGCTTAATTAATGATGATAAAGTTTCAGACTACGAAATTTATCCTTCTCCAATAAGAAGCGCAATTTTTAATGCAGGAAAAACAAGTAGAATAAATGTTGGGCATTTTATGATGAAGCTCATTAGTAATGCCAGTTTATGGATTACTTGGAAAGGACAAATGCCTGTAATTTATAATAAATCATCACTGATTGAAAAAAATATAGAGGTAAGTAAGAAAAACTAGACCTTAATAGAAATCAAGCAGACTTAATAATCATTTACCAAAAAATAATAACATGAAAACTCAAATGCCAGAAAGATTTACAGAAGGAAAAAGCACTTGGAATACAATCTTTATATTTCTCGGTTTGGTAATTGCTCTTACGTCACCATTTCATTATGCAATAGTTAATTTATACCCATCCAGAATCTGTGTTGGAGCTATCATGTGGTGTCCTGCAATAGCTGCATTTTTAACCTTAAAAATCAAAGGACGTAAAATATCATCCCTAAACTGGAATTGGGGAAATTGGAAATATATCCGATGGTCTTATGTTGTTCCTGCCTTATATGGTATTATCACTTATGTGCTTATTTGGATTTTAGGTTTTGGAAATTTAGCCAAAGCGAAGCCATTACAGAATGGGGAAAAGAACTTGGCTTATTTGGCATAGGCACTTTAAACCCAACAGCGATAACAATCATAGCTGTTTTTTTATTAGGCACTGTTGAAGTGATAAGAGCTTCTGCAACCACCTTGGGAGAAGAAATTGGATGGCGAGGATTTTTTATTTACGAATTGAGAAAAGTACTGTCTTTTACTGGAGTAGCAATTTTTAGTGGATTGATTTGGTCTTTTTGGCATTGGCCATTGCTAGTTTACTATAGTAACAATGTCCTATTAGAATTTGCAACCTTCACTATCGTAATTGTCTCCATGTCATTTATTATGACTTACTACACGTTTAAATCTAAAAGTCTATGGCCAGCAGTCATTTTTCATGCAGTCAGTAATGTGTATATTCAAAAAATAATGCCGCCTCTAACCATAAAAGATGAAGGAACAGAACATTGGCTTGGTGAAAACGGAATTATGTTTGCAATTGTGACCTGTGTTTTTGGAATTTACTTTTGGCACAAAGGATTGAAGGAACATATATAAATTAACTTATCTCTTAGATTTTGCAGAGTAATTATAATTTTTCAATCTGTAAATAAATCAAATACAAATGAATAACTCAGAAAACACATCAAACAATTCTCCAAAGCATATAAAAAGAAAATCCCATCCTTTTTGGCGATTTTTTTGGCTAACATTTCTTGTCGTATCGCTTTGGTATGCTTGGTACTCATTTTATGCACCTTCAAATAATATTACATGGAAAGATAACTTGGAATCTGCTCAAAAGCTAGCTTTTAATTCTGATAAAAATATTATGGTATTCTTTACCACGGAATGGTGCTCACCTTGTCGCATTATGAAGCGTGAAGTCTTTGCTGATAATGAGGTTACAAAAGCTATGGATGCTAAAGTTGTCTCACTAGAAATTAATATTGATGACCCAAATTCTAAAGCACTAGTAAAACAATATAATATTGGTGCTACACCAACAACAATTTTCATTGATCCTAAGGGAGAGGTAATTGATTACGCTGTTGGAAAAGTGGAGAAATCAAAATTCCTTGAAATGCTTCTTAACATTTAATTAAAAACAGAAATCATCAATCAATCACAAAAACGAACAATTCATGCAATTTAATGGAAAAACACAAGTCCTAAAGTTTTAAAACTACAATACCTCAACATCCCCTATCAAGAAGAACGAGTAAATGTCCTAATTATCGATTTGTTTTTAGTCTTATTTTCTTTTATTTCTAAACTTAGTTAATATACTGCGCAACAATCGTTGGCTCTCATAAATTTAAAGTTTTAATTTTATACATTTGTGTGATTAATTCATCACTTTGATCAACGAGAAATCTATTGCTGTCTTACCTTTTGTCAATATGAGTAATGATATTGATAACGAATCTTTCTGTGATGGTATTGCAGAAGAAATAATTAATGCCTTATCAAAAATAAAAGGCTTAAAGGTGATTGCAAGACGGTCTTCGTTTGCATTTAAAAATAAAAACATTGATGTTCGACATATTGGTAATCAATTAGGTGTGGCTACTGTTTTAGAAGGAAGCGTTAGAAAATCAAACAATAGCATTCGCATAACAGGGCAATTGATAGATACAAAATACGGTACGCAATATTGGTCTAAAAAATTCGATAGAGAATTAATAGATATCTTCGAATTGGAAGATGTAGTGAGTCTTGCCATAGCTGATGAAGTCCGAAACAATTTTGGGCATTTTGAAGTGCAGGACCATTTAATTAAACAACCTACAAATAATGTCGAGGCTTATCAATTATTTTTACAAGGGCGTTCATTGCAATTAAAATGGACACCAGAAAGTCTAAATCAAGCCATATCATACTATAATCAAGCTATTAACTTAGATAAAAATTACGCTAAAGCATATTATGCCAATTTACAATGCTATGGGTTATTGGCCGTTTGGGGTTATATGCCTTACCAAGAAGCTATGGATTTAGCTGTTGGCAATCTATTAATAGCCAAAGAAATAGAAACAGCATTACCCGAATATCCACTCTCTTTTGTAGGAAAGTTTCTTTGGGGTGAATGGGATTTTAAAAATGCATTTATACATATAGAAAAAGCTTTAGATATGAATCCTAATTATATTGATGGATTAGAAGCTATGACAGAGCTTTTTATAGCACTTGGCTTTTTTGATAAGGCTTTAACGTATGCAAATAGATTATTAGAGGTAGATCCGCTATCCGCAAATAACCATTACACATTAGCTAGCATTTACTACTACCAACGTAAGTTTAAAAAAGCATTAGAAAATGTAAACTACGCTCTAACACTTAATACTGATTTAGCATTAGCGCATCATTTGAAATGTTTCTGTTTAATATGGCTAAACAGAAGCCAACAGTTTCAATATTGTATTCAGGATACTACCTTGAAAGAGGAGAAAAATCTATTATTTCAACTTATCAACAATAAGGATATTGAAGTTCCGGAACAAATGATGACAAAATGGTCACAATCTCAAAACGAAGAAACGATGCCAGTTCCCTATGATGTGTTTATTTTAAGCAATTCAAGTTATACAGACCAAGGGTTTACACGCTTAAAAGAAATGATTGAGCAAAGACGTGGGCAGGTTATAAACTATAGGCTAGAACCTTTTTTACAACCGTTACATAATATCAAAGAATTTTCAGAGCTACACAAGTCTAATTTGTCCATTGAAGACGTTGATTGCCATCAAACAGACGAAGAAAAATCATCACCAATCATTTTAGATGCTCAACAAGTAGAAACGCTAAAAGAGGAATTAGGTTCTTATTTTAAAGAGGATGAACCTTTCTTAAATCCACAATTAAGTTTAAAATTCGTGGCTGATGTGTTTGAATTAAATACCAATAAAATATCCTACGTAATCAATAAAGCTTTTCATCTTAATTTTAATGACTTTGTGAATTCGTATCGCTTAAATCATTTTAAATCAATAGCCATAGATCCAAAAAACTCACATTTAACTATTCTTGGCTTAGCTTATGACAGTGGTTTTAATTCTAAAAGCGTATTTAACACGTACTTCAAAAAAACAGAGGGCACTACACCTAGTAAATGGGTAAAATCTAATACTAAATAACGTAAAGTTACAAGTCCTTTATCTCAGTTAATAGAATTTAAATTAATTTTTAGATGCCTTATCCTTTCTTAATATTTAGATTTTAAAATTATTTTACTCTTGTACACCACTAGAGTTAACCGAACAAATTTAAAATTCAAACAGTTTTCATTTTAATACTTGAATTCGTCCGAAATTATAATCTCGGACGTTTACAGTTTTCTTATACCTCAAATTTGCACCATCAAAAAACGAACAATAATGAAATCAATTATAATGAAAACTATCAAAAAACAAATCTTATTAAGAATGGCTTGCGTAGCCTTTGCATTAGTATCAAGTATAACATACGCTCAAAACACAAATCCAGAAACCTCAACACAGCGAGATGGCTTTATTATTGAATTTTCAGTAGGTGGAGGTCTAATCAGTTTAGAAGATAGTGAAGGTATTCAAACGTTCGACAAATCTCAAGGAACGTTTGTTTTTCCAGATCTAAAGTTGGGCTATATGTTGAATGAAAATCTTGCCATTACTGCCGCTATGCCAGGAAATATATATGAATTTCAAGATAACGACAGGAATTTTGGAGGTTTTATTCCATCGCTACAATATTGGGTAAAAAATCGTTGGTGGATTCATGGTGGAATTGGTTTAGCAATAGATTCGCCAGCACTATATGATATTAAAGACGATGTAAATGACGATTGGAACTTTGGTTTCGCTGTTATGGCAAGTACAGGTTATTAGATTTACAAAAAGAAAAACTTTGCGCTTAATGTGCAGTCAAAACTAGTTCTTGGCAGTGTGTCTTTAGATGGAAATGCAGATAGAGATGCAGTAATCTTTAATGTAGGCTTAGGATTTAGCTGGTTATAAGGTTGAATTTACAAATTCAAATAATTCTAAAAATATTATCATGAAAAAAACTTTAATAACCTTGATTTTTTGCGGACTAACATTAATCTCTAAATCTCAAAACACAAGTGTAGAAAAATCAACATTCGGATTACAAACTGGAGTTCTAGGAATCTGGGCTTATAATGAAGCAAAACTATCAAATACCATAGCACTGAGAACAGAGCTCGGTTTTGATTTTGGTATTTGGGAATCTACGTTTTACGATGATTATGACTCCCCATTTCTACTTACACCTGTAATAGTTGTGGAGCCAAGATTCTATTACAACCTCAAAAAACGCTCAGAGCACTCAAAACCAATTGATGGAAATAGTGGCAATTTTATTGCTTTAAAGATGGGTTATCATCCAGAATTGGCGCTGTTCAATACTGACGATGCGCCTGTAGTTAGTGACTTTTCCATTATACCCACTTGGGGAATTAGGCGAAATTTAGGTAAACACTTTGATTTTGAAGCAGGTCTTGGCGCAGGATTTAGTTACACATTTGCTAAACGCGCTGGCTACTTAAAGAACAAAAGTGAAATGGAATTAAATATGCACTTGCGAATAGGATATAGGTTTTAGCAAAAACAACACTCAATTTGACGAAACCTATCCAAGCTTAACTCCAAATAGTAAATATTTCTTTTTTCATGGGAGCTACGGATTTAATAAAGTTGATAGCAATTAGGTTGACGGCAGTGCGATTAAAAGGACGAAAACTAGACAGAGAGACCTTGGATTCTTTTAATGAAAATGCAATAAATCGAAAGAATTTGGTAGCTACTGCGCTAAGGTATTTGGAAAACTTAGTCATTGAAAAATAAATTACTGCCAAAAATGGATATAAGTCAGAAAAATTAATAAAAGATGCGATAGAAAGCCTTATATGCATCATAATTTATATAACTGCGTCATAGTTTTCAATCTATCCTCAAACTTTATACATAAGGCTTCATAAGGGGTAGGAAGCATATTGCTTCTGGATCGATCTTTGTAGAAACGAAAATCAAGTTTTTAATTATTATGGATTTAATCACTTATGTATTAGATGAACTAAGGAAAAATAAGTACTAACAAATGATTATAAGGTACAAATTCTGTTTGTAACTAGTAAGAGGTAGTTTATCATTAACAAACATTCGAATATCATATAAAGTTTAATTGATTAAAGACCTTTTTTAAGTTTATCCTAATCAAAAAAAAACAATCAAAAAGTGAACAATTATGAATTCAATTAAAAGTAAAAAAGGAATTAGACTTGCAATAGGCATATTTTCAGGAGTATTAGTAGGCTTATTAACCTCAAACATAGCTTTATGGCTTCCAATTGGAATTGCCATTGGTGCCGCGTTAGAATACTCAAAAAAATCTTAATGTAACAACTCAAATTACAAAATAAATCATCAATCAAAAAACGAACAATTATGAAATTAATTAAAATGAAAACAATCAAAAAACAAATCTTATCAAGAATGGCTTGCGTAGCCTTTGCATTAGTATCAAGTATAACATACGCTCAAAACACAAATCCAGAAACCTCAACACAGCGAGATGGCTTTATTATTGAATTTTCAGTAGGTGGAGGTCTAATCAGTTTAGAAGATAGTGAAGGTATTCAAACCTTTGATAAAGCTCAAGGAACGTTTGTTTTTCCAGATCTAAAGTTGGGCTATATGTTGAATGAAAATCTTGCCATTACTGCCGCTATGCCAGGAAACATATACGAATTTCAAGGTAATGACAGGAATTTTGGAGGTTTTATACCATCTGTACAATATTGGGTAAAAGACAACTGGTGGATTCATGGCGGAATTGGTTTAGCCATAGATTCGCCCGCACTATATGATATTAAAGATGATGTAAATGATGATTGGAACTTTGGTTGCGCCGTTATGGCAAGTACAGGTTATGAAATTTACAAAAAGAAAAACTTTGCGCTTAATGTTCAGTCTAAATTAGTGCTTGGTCGTGCGTCTTTAGATGGAGATGCACACAGAGATGCAGTAATCTTTAATGTAGGATTAGGGTTTAGCTGGTTATAAACTTTAATATATAGTGAATTTATCTATTGACAAAATATAAAAATTTAGCTCTGAACTAAAGTGAAATATAGTGTGTATTTATACGCTACGTTTCATAAACAGTAAGTTCTGAGTAATGAGAAAAAATTGAACATAAATCATATTTACAAGTTCAATTGTATCTAAAATAAATATTATCATGAAAAAAACTTTAATTACCTTGACTTTGTGCGGACTAACATTAATCGCCAAAGCTCAAAGCACAAGTGTAGAAAAATCAATATTCGGATTACAAACTGGAGTTCTAGGAATCTGGGCATATAATGAAGCAAAACTATCAAATACCATAGCACTGAGAACAGAGCTCGGTTTTGATTTTGGTATTTGGGAATCTACGTTTTACGATGATTATGACTCTCCATTTCTACTCACACCTGTGATAGTTGTGGAGCCAAGATTCTATTACAACCTCAAAAAACGCTCAGAGAACTCAAAACCAATTGATGGAAATAGTGGCAATTTTATTGCTTTAAAGATGGGTTATCATCCAGAATTGGCACTGTTCAATACTGACGATGCGCCTATAGTAAGTGACTTTTCCATTATACCCACTTGGGGAATTAGGCGAAATTTAGGTAAACACTTTGATTTTGAAGCAGGTCTTGGTGCAGGATTTAGTTACACATTTGCTAAACGCGCTGGTTATGTAAAGAACAAAAGTGAAATGGAATTAAATATGCACTTGCGAATAGGGTATAAATTTTAGCATAGATAAAACCAATCACAATCATCAATCAAAAAACGAACAGTATATGTTTTTCAAATCAAAAGAAGGAAAAGACAAAATCTTATCCCTGTATAGCCAGAAGTTAAATGAGCTAAATATTGAATATTCCGAAGAATCGGTAGAAACAAAGTTTGGCGTTACAAATGTTATTATTACTGGAAACGTAAAAAACCCTCCATTACTCCTTATTCATGGCACAGGCGGTTGTGCACCATTAATATTAGAATCATTTCCTAATTTATCTTCAACATATTGTGTCTATGCAATAGACGTACTTGCCCAACCTAATAAAAGTGCTGAAAACAGGTTAGACATGAAGACTTTAGATTATGGAGAATGGTTAACGGAAGTTATTATTTTACTAGGATTGAAAGCCGTTACTTTAGTAGGATTTTCTTTTGGAGGCCTTATTTCACTAAAGACTTTAGAATTTAACGAACGACTCATAAAAAACGTTTTTTTAATAGCGCCAGTTTACATCGTAAATGGAAATCCTTTTATAGGATTATTTAAGATGTTTATTCCTTTAAAGAAATTTATAAAAACGGGTAATGATAACTATCTAAAAAAAGTCATTAAAGCTCTTTTTAGTGATGCTGATAATTTTGCCATCCAGTTTATGGGAACCACTTTTCAAAATTGTAATATGGACTTTTCACCATTACCTGTAATAGCTAAAAAATCTGCTCAACAAATTGAAACACCTATTACCATTTTCGCCTGTGAAAACGATATTATGTTTCCTGGTAGAAAATTGATTAAAAGAGCCAAACGAATATTTTCTTCTATAGAAGACGTTGTTTTGATTGAAGATACTAAACACGTACCAAATTCAAAAGGTTTTAAAAAAATAGAGGATTTAATTATTGATAAAAACAGATACTAAAATGATAGCAGAAATAAAATCTTTAGAATTCCCTAGTCCAAATATAATTTCAATAAATGGAATTGAGTTAGAAGTATTTGAAGCAGGTAAAGAAAATATTGGCAATCCAATTGTACTTTGTCATGGTTTTCCCGAACATGCTTTTTCATGGCGTTATCAAATCTCAGCACTTGCTAAAGCTGGTTATCATGTCATTGTTCCAAATCAAAGAGGATATGGTTATTCATCTTGCCCTAAAGACGTAACAGCATATGATATCACCCATTTAACAGGTGATATGGTAGCTTTACTTGATTATTACAACTACAAAGATGCTGTTTTTGTGGGTCATGATTGGGGTGCAAATGTAGTTTGGAACCTTGCACTCTTACATCCAGAGCGGGTAAATAAAGTCATAAATCTTGCACTACCTTATCAAGAACGCGGCAAAAAACCATGGATTGAGTTGATGGAAGCGTTTTTTGGAGACGATTTCTATTTTGTTCATTTTAATAAACACCCAGGAGTTGCAGATGCTGTATTAGAGAACCATACAGAAAATTTTCTTCGTAATTTATTTCGTAAGAATGTACCTCTTGCACCACCAGAACCAGGAATGTTAATGATGAACCTTGCAAAAGCAGAAAAGCCTTTTGGTGAGTCTATTATGAACGACGATGATTTGTCTGTTTTTGTAAAGGCCTTTAACAATTCCGGATTTAATGGCGCTATTAATTGGTATAGAAACCTCGACCGGAACTGGCACTTATTAGCAGATATTAACCCAATCATCAAACAGCCTACTCTTATGATCTATGGCAATCTAGATATGATACCAAAATTTGAAAGGCTACAGGATTTCGTTCCGAATTTAGATGTTATTAGTTTAGATTGTGGCCATCACATTCAACAGGAATTACCACAAGAAACTAATCAATCAATTTTAAAATGGTTGGCAGAATTTAATGGCTAAAAAAGAGAAATGGAAACAAGAATGGTAATTTATAGAGAGGAAGCAGAATTTGTTAGAGACTATAAACAAGCATTAATTTTTGAATCTATTTTATAAGCGTAAACTCATTAATAAATATCCTTTTCACATAACTTCATTATTTTATATTATGAATATAAACGAGCAACTTAAAACCATAAAAGACTACTATTCTCCTAAAATAATTGGTGAAGTAAATGATGTTTTTATAAAACTTGTAAAAATACAGGGAAACAAAGTGCCTTGGCATCACCATAAAAATGAAGATGAATTATTTTATGTGCTTAAAGGAAGTCTTGTTTTTGAAATAGAAAACCAAGAACCATTTACAATGAAAAAGGGGGATTTGTTCATTGTAAAAAAAGGAATTAATCATAAAGTCAGTTCTAAAAAGGAATGCCATTTAATGCTTATTGAAAATAAATCAGCTTTGCATACAGGAAATGTGATTTCTGAGATTACAAAATCAATCAATAATCAAAAATAATGAAACACTAGTGCCATCAGAATTTCAATTTAGGATTAAAATAATATTAGGTCTGAAGCATGCTATTTTAAAATAGATAGCTGTAGAACTTTATCCACCAACAAAAAAACAACAATTAATAAAAACAACAAAATGAGCAAAGGATTAAAAATAGTATTGACAATAGGACTCATTATTGTCTTTCAAGGTATATCGGCACAATCGAAGTTGAATCAATCGAGTGAATTTCAAACAGAAATTATTGATTCTGTTTATTCAGAGGTATTCAAAGAATATCGAAAGTTTTGGGTTAAACTCCCTGATAATTATAACCCAAATAGTAGTGTAAAATATCCTGTTGTTTATTTGTTAGATGGATTTTCTCTGAGAGAAAATTTAGAAGAAATTTATGATAATTATTGGGGACATTATTTGCCTCATATGATTCTAATTGGAATTTCTAACAAAACTAACAGGATACGGGACTTAACTACTTCTCAGATTAAAATGAGGCGTGGGCAAGCAATGAATAAAGAAACTGGTGGTGCGGAAAACTTCACCCAAAGTATTGAAAAAGAACTAATCCCATACATTGACAATAAATATCCAACCACGGCCTATCGTACCTTAATTGGGCATTCTTATGCCGGTTTGTTTACGGTAAATATGTTGGTTAATCATAAACATCTCTTTCAAAACTATATAGCCATAGATCCAAGTTTGGATTGGGACGACCAAAAATTATTGAAGGAGGCAAAAGAAAAGCTGAGTTCAGAAAGTTATAAAGGTAAATCTCTTTATGTGTCTTTAGCAGCAGAACAGCTACACATGTGGGATGAAGAAATAACCATGGAGAATATTATGGACGACGCTTCAGAATTCACTTTGTTTGCACGTTCAATCGTTGACTTTTCAACTTTTGCGACCTCTCAAAAACAGAGTGGATTAAATTTCTCATGGAAGGTGTACAATGAAGATTTACATGGTACTGTTCCGCTCCCAACGATGAGAGATGGATTGATTTTTCTTTTTAAATGGTACCAGTTTAAATCTCCGCAAAAATATAATAATCCTGAAACGACAGTAGAAGAATTGGTTAAGCTATTGGAAAAACAAGAAGAAATCTATTCAACGCATTTTGGTTATCCCTTCCCTCCAATGATTGAGGAAATGTTTAGTGGCTATGGCTATATGAATTTAGAAATGGGGCAACCTGAAAAAGCATTTATGTTTTTCAAATCGAATATTGATTATTACCCCAACAGCGCAAGTGCCTATAATTCAATGGCAGACTATTATGAAGCTCAAAATGATATTACTAATGCACTAAGGTTTGTGCAAAAAGCTGCTGAATTAAGTAATGACGAATACTATAAAAACAGAATTCAAGAACTAAAAAACAAATAACAAAGGCTAACATTTTGTATAACCCGCAATATGCATTAGAACTTTGTTATGAGAATCAAAAACACAATAAATCAGGATGTTAAATTTGAAAAGCATAGCATCGCTATGGTTAGAGAAGATAACGAAACGAAGTAGCTGATTTGCAGTGTTTTTGGTTCGTAATAGATTTTCTAATTCATAATGCGGATTTAAGTAATGCTAAAGTAGAAGTCTTATAAGAAACTACTAAGCAATCTGACACTAACTATCCAATTTATCGTTAGCACTTATTTGAGAAAAAAATGAAACGATTATTAAAATTCATAGATAAGAATATTTCGGGCAAAAAGGTTTTAAGTCTTTTTATTTTGACCAATCTTGTTTACACTTTTATGCTGACAGTCACCATTCCCAAAACAATGGAATTCTCTAACGGAATTAAATTATTGGATATGATGCCCACAGGATATGACTTGAATTATGTTAGTGAATTATTCAATTCGCTTGGAGAAAATGGACGTTTGACGTATCTAACCAATCAAATACCTGTTGATATGTTTTACCCACTGCTATTCGGACTTTCTTACTGTCTGCTTTTGGGTTATTTCTTAAAAAAATTGAACAAATTAAATTCCCCATATATTTATCTCTGCGTAATACCGATAATTGCTGGAATTGCAGATTATTTGGAAAATATCGGAATTATCACAATGCTTAAAAACTATCCCGAATTGAATGAGACTGCAGTTTATACAACTAATATATTTTCAGTTATAAAAAGCATTTCAACAAGTATATTTTTTATTGCATTAATAGTCATCTTAGTAACACTTGGAATTAAAATATTAAACAGAAAAAAAACGGCTGACACTGTATAAAATTAATTGCTTGTTTTAGCCAATTTATGAAAGTTCTCGCGGACTTTCTACCCGTAATTTATCTGCTAAATTAGTTGCTTAAACCACGCAAATGATCTTATACATAACCGTTACCAAACATATAAAGCAAACTATGAAAAATTTGACATTTGTAATTTTATATATTCTTCTTTCAGGAGTACAAACCACATTTGGACAGAATGAAACAGATGATATTATAGTAGGAAGTAAGTTCGTTATTAAATCTAATATTTTAGATGAAGAAAGAACCTGTTTAATAAGTCTTCCTGATTCATACAATAATTCATCTGAAGTTGATAAAAAATATCCAGTTATCATATTATTGGATGGATATACTCATTTTAAAACAGCATCTGGAATAGTACATTTTATGAGTTCTAATAGGAATCGAAACAATTTAATGCCTGAAAGTATTATTATAGCCATAGAGAATGTTGACCGAGAACGAGATTTTACAGTTACAAAAATTAAGACCAAACGACCGAATAATATGGGAGGTGGAAGGATTTTTTTGAATTTCATTGAGAAAGAACTAGTACCTTATATTGATAAAAAGTATAAGACAGAACCGTTTAGAACTCTTGTTGGGCACTCTTTAGGAGGACTACTTACACTAAATTCCTATATGGATGAAAATAGCGTATTTAATGCTTACATTTCTATAGACCCAAGTATTTGGTGGAATGAGGAGATGATGAAAAACAAAGTTGATTCTATTTCCTCAATATCATTAGATAAAAAACTTTATATCGCTACTGCCAATCAAGGAGAGGCTAATTACGAAAGGAATAAACAAAGACACGACTCTCTCTATACTTTAATAACAAAGAAATCGGATAAACCTCTAAATATCGAAATAGAATATTTTGAAAAAGAAAACCATCGCTCTGTACCATTAGTAGCTTTATACGAAGGGTTAAAATATATTAATCAAGAGGAATGATTTCGAAGCTAGTAATATCAACAAATACGTTTGGTAACACCGTATATAATTTATTGCTGGCTTTTTGCCTACTTGCGAAAGTTCTTGCGGACTTTCTTGGTCGGTAATTAGTTGCTTAAAACACGCTACAAACCATATACAATCACGTTGTGTGCCATTAGGGCAAAACTGTAACAATTACTCTTTTACAGAGTCAGAATTAGTATTAAATAATAAAAATAAATAAACTATGATTGCAAATACAGAACAGAAAAATTTGATTAAGACCGCTAGAATAACTGGCTTATGGTATTTAATGATGGCTATTACAGGAATTCTAGGGTTTATGGTCTTTCATTCTCAAATATTTGTGTCTGGTAATCCTGAACAAACGCTAACAAATTTAATAGAATTAGAATCTACAGCAAGAATTAGGTTGCTATTAGAATTTGGTATCGTAATTTCTCAGGCACTTACCGCAGTTTGGTTTTTTAAATTATTTAAAGATAATTATGAATGGGAAGCCTGGACTCTAGGTATATGGGGTATGGTAAATGCTTTAGTCATTATGATAAGTGCAATTTCAATCGCCTCAGCAATAGGCATTGCAAATTCTGATATAAGTGCTATGGAAGATAAAGTTTTACTAATTCAGGTTTTTCAACATATAATTTCTAATGCCTGGGGTATTGGTGGTCTTTTCTTTGGACTTTGGCTGTTTCCTATGGGATACATAGTTATCAAATCTAAAAGAATGCCCATCTGGTTGGGAAGAGTTATTGTTTTAGGTGGTATTGGCTATGTATTAAGTACCTTAATCCACTATGCAGGCATTGATTTTAGCTTCAATGAATATCTTACGCTACCGGCAACTATTGGTGAATTTTGGATGATTGGTTATTTATTAATTTTTGGCATAAGACCTAGCTATAAGTAAAATTAAACAAAAAATGTTAAATAAAAGTTTTGAAAAAGCAAAAGAGCAAAGCAAATTATTAGAAAATGATTTGTATAAGAATCCTCATAAGTATCGCGTATTAACGGGAGATAGACCTACAGGTAATTTGCATCTTGGACACTATTTTGGCTCAATTATAAACCGATTAAAATTACAAAGTTTGGGAATTGAGACTTATATTTTAATTGCTGATTATCAAGTGTTGACAGATAGAAATGTTTTTAATGAAATTTCAAAATTCACATATGAACTAACTTTGGACTATTTAGCCTGTGGTTTAGACCCTGAAAATTATAAAACTCATATTTTTCCTCATAGTCATATTCCTGAATTAAATCAACTAACTATTCCATTTCTGACATTAGTTTCTAGTTCAGAATTAAACAAAAATCCAACTGTTAAAGAAGAAATTACTGCTTCAGGACTGAGTAATATTAATGCAGGAATGTATATCTATCCAGTTCACCAAGCTGCTGACATTTTGTTTTGTAAGAGTAATGTGGTTCCTGTTGGAAAAGACCAATTACCTCACATAGAATTAACTCGGAAAATTGCAAAGCGCTTTAATACCAAATTCAATAAAAATATTTTTACAGAACCAGTTGCACTTTTTACTGATACCCCTACTATTCTTGGGTTAGACGGTATTCAAAAAATGAGTAAAAGTCGCAACAATTCAATTATGATAAAGTCAACCGCTGATGAAACAATAAAACTAATAAAATCTGCCAAAACTGATTCAAGTCGTTATATATCTTACGACCCCCAAAACAGACCGGAGGTTTCCAACTTACTTAAGCTAGCTTCCTTATGTTCAGACATATGCCCAAAAGATATTGCTGATAAAATTGGCGACCAAGGGTCAGGAAAACTTAAAGAGCTAACAGCAGAAGCTATAAACACATATTTTGAGCCTATTAGAAAAAAAAGAATAAAGCTTGAAAAAAATAAAGACTATGTCAGAGATATTTTGCTTAAAGGTATAAGCAAAGCGAGAGAAACAGCTATTGAAACTTTAAGTGAAGTCACTGAAGCAATGAATATGAAAATATAATAGCACTACCCACAATTTAATAATAAATAACTTATAAAATTTTGATAGTAAAAAAATTAGAGAATACAACATTTGATATAATCGCTGATTGTTTTTTAAGGTCTTTCGAGAATTACTATGTTAAAGTTCCTACTGACAAAAATTATTATAAAGAGAGATGGAAAATATCAAAAGTTGATTATGCTCTTTCTTATGGAATGTTTGATGGAGATAAATTAGTTGGATTTATAATTAACGCCATAGATAAACGTAATGGAGAAAAAATAGCCTTTAATACCGGAACAGGTGTACTTCCAGAATATAGAGGAAGAAGAATAGTTAAATCGATTTACGATTTTGCTATACCAGATTTAAAAATAAATGGAGTTACAAAATGTTCTTTAGAGGTAATCATTGAAAATACTAAAGCAATAAAATCTTATCAAAGAATTGGATTCGAAATTTGTAAAACATTTAATTGCTTCAGTGGAGAAATTAAATTAATCTCAAATGCTAAAATTGAGATGAATAAAGTTGACTATAATGCTTTTGATTGGGGAAAATTACCTAATCAAAATTTATATTCTTGGGATTTTAACTTAGAAGTAATTAAAAACGGAGATTACGAATACTATCAAATTACAAAGGATAATTTTCTTGAGTCATTTTTTGTTGTAAACCCCAAAAATGAATATTTAGCACAATTTGAGATTTTAAAAGAAAGTGATGGCTGTTGGAATAGATTATTTAAAGGGATAAAAGAAGTATCAAACTCAATAAAAATAATAAATGTCGATACAAGATTAAACGAGAAAATAAATTTCATCAATTCAATTGGATTATCGAATACTGTTAATCAATATGAAATGGAAATGAATATATAAACTGTAGCCAAAAATGGCTATAATTCATTGTGGAATTGAACAAAATTTTAAAGTAATATCATAAATTCAGGCTTGATTTCACGCTTGAAAATCCATGCTGTATTTTCCACAACGAAATCATAGCTGAGACCTTTGGGCGCGCCTCACTGCGCCATACACAGTAGGCGTTAAGCGCAATGTAACTAAACTACCAACTCATCGTCTTCCATTAACAAACCAATCAGTAAATTAAAATGCAAAAAAAATTAACAGAACGAAAAGAAACTTGGAAAACAATCTTTCTATTTCTTGCAATCGTTATTCTTCTTACTTCACCTTTTCATTATGCCATAGTTAATTTATATCCATCACGAATAAATGTTGGGGCTATAATGTGGTGTCCTGCAATTGCAGCCTTCATTACCTTAAAAATAAAAGGTCGTAAGATTTCATCTCTAAATTGGAATTGGGGAAATTGGAAATATATTCGACTTTCTTATTTTATTCCTGCTTTATATGGCTTAATCACTTATATACTCATTTGGGTTTTAGGTTTTGGAAGTTTAACAAATGAAGAAGCAATTACAGATTGGGGAAAAGAACTTGGTTTGATTGGAATAGGAACTTTAAATCCTACATCAATTGCAATCATAGCTATTATCTTATTAGGAACTATCGAAGTAATTAGAGCAGCAGCAACAACTTTAGGGTAAGAGATTGGATGGCGAGGATTTTTTATTTATGAATTAAGAAAAGCAATTAAAGAAAAATTATAACTAAAAAACACAGCGGCTAATACCGTGTATAATTGCTTCGCCAGTTCGCTAAACTCTTGTCATTGCTAGTTATAGCCTACTTACGAAAGTCCTCGCTGACTTTTGCTGCGCACAGTTCGCAAAGCTCGTGTCTATCTGCGATTTATTTGTTAAATCAGTTGCTTAAATACGTAACGAATCTTACTCAATCACATTAAAACCAATATAGATCAACATATGAAAACAAAAATCACAATCTTACTATCAGCACTAATTCTGATGTCGTCATGCCAGCCATCAATCGAAGACACTGTTGATTTAAATGTTCAAAATTGGATTCATGGTTCTCAAAACTGTGAAAATAATATTGACCCACCAATTCAGGTCGTTAAGTATAATAGCAATACTTATATTTTACGTCAAAACAAGTGTATAAATTACGAAGCGCCTTTTATGTTTCTATTTTTTGGTGAGAACAAAGCGCTATTAATGGATACTGGAGCTACTCAAGAAGATGATATTTTTCCGCTTTATGAAACTGTAAATAAAATTATTAACGATTGGTCTAAAAAGAATGGAGAAGTTGAATTAATTGTTGCTCATACTCATAAGCATGGAGACCACTATGCTGGCGATGGACAATTCAAAGGAAAACCAAACACTTCTGTAATCGGTCTTGAAGTTAACGATGTACAAGATTTTTTTAAGATAGCAAACTGGCCCGAAGAAGTTGTAGATTATGATTTAGGAAATCGCATGATGAAAATAATACCAATTCCTGGACACCAAGCGTCTTCAATTGCGGTTTATGATACTTCGACGAAAATTCTCTTGACTGGAGACACTTTTTATCCTGGTAGACTATACATAAATGATTGGATTGCTTTTAAAATGAGTATTGAAAGACTTGTAAAATTCACCGACATTAATGAGGTTTCAACCATACTTGGAAATCACATTGAAATGACTCAAACAGCTGGAGTTGATTATCCCATGGGAAGTATCTACCAACCTAAAGAGCATCAACTTCCATTAAGTGTGCTCACATTAAAAGAACTGTCAAGCACTCTCACAAAATTGGGAGATACACCGACAAAACAAATTCATGATAGCTTCATAATATATCCAGTCGATTAAAAATACTGACACTAACAAAGTGTGCAGTTTGCGTAAGTATAACACCAGACGGTAAATACCTTTTCTTTAGTAGAAATGTAGGATCAGACGATTTTGAAAATGTGGATATACTTTGGGTAAGCGCGGAGGTAATAAAAAAACTAAGGAAATAAAACAACAACTTCTGCCAACAAAGATGTATACATCTCACAACTAACTAGTTACATAGTTAAAGCATATTTGGAAAAAACAGATTTATCTTTCATTAGAATCTATAATTTCATAAAATTCTTTCTTTCCTTTTACAGTAAGATAAGGATAAAGTATACTTAATAAAGTATTTGCTTTTTTTTCTATTACACTCTCATTAATTTTCCCTCCATATAATACGGTAGAATACAACCAAGTATTACTATAAAGAATCATTTGTTCGGCAAGATTTTGGCATTCCCAATCCAGTATAGATACTTTCATTAATTTATTCTTTTTTAATTGAGTAAATAAAAAGATATAACTCTCATATCGTGAATCATATATTTTATGAAAATGAGTTTTAATATTATCATTTAAATTTAATATATTGTATAAGTCTGTCCAGAAAAATTGATAATCAATCATTCGCTTCATGGTTAACTTAATTTCAATTTTTATTTGATTTATAGAAACTTCCATCTCAGAGAAACTTGAGAGTCTATAGTCAAATTCTTTTGTCATTTCAAAATATAAAGCCTCCAAAATTTCTTCACGTTTTTTAAAATGATAATTTAAATTCCCTGAACTCATCTTTAATGTTTTTGCAATCATTCTAATAGTTACTGAACTATAAGATTGCTCATTAAATAAGTGCCTTGAATTATCCAATATTTTTTCTTTTGTCGATTTCATTAGTAAACTTGTCCTAATTTAAATTATTATTAGTAAATTTGTCCTAAAATTACATAAAAACAATTAGATGAATGATATGGAACCACAAAAGAAATCCTTTAATATTAAAATACTTGTAGAAATAACAATTGTATTCCTAACTATATTGAGCATAAAACACCTTGCGGATTATTTCGACGTAATTGGTGCTGGCTCAATAGCAATTTGGTGTGGTATTATAGTTAGTACGATTTTCATGAAACAAAAAAAAATAAACTGGAAAGAGCTTGGGCCTAAGATTCCAAAAGGCACAAAAAATTGGATGATTAATATATTGATAACACTTGGCACTGTAATACTAGTTTTTTCAATTATGGGACTAATTGTAAAACCAATATTGGAAAGTTTTGGCCTAACGAACCCAGCAGGTGTAGCTGATAGATTTGCCTTTTTTATGGGAAAACCTCTTGTGTTTATAGGTTACCTAATTACAGTTGTTTGGTTTGGTGCAGCCTTAGGTGAAGAATTGTTATTTCGCGGATATTTACTAAATAGATTGGTTGATTGTACTGGAAATAATACATTGGGAATAATTATAGCATTAATTATACATGCTGTAATATTTGGAATGTTACACATTTACCAAGGATTAGCAGGTGTTATTGCCACTGGTTGTATTGCCCTTATATTTGGTTCAGTCTATTTTATAATTAAGCGAAAACTTTTTCCTATAATAATTGCACATGGAATTATTAACTCTCTTAGTCTTATTGGATTATATTTTAATAATGGCGTTATAAGTTAGAGATAAAGAATTGTATAAAACCTACAACCAACAAAGATGTATATAAAAAAAAGCAATCCTCTGCTGAGACTATCATGATGAAAGACAATATTTAAGTCATAAATTCTCTTGTCTTCAATTAGTATTTTTTTAGCAATTAATCCAAGCCTTAAATATTTCATAGCCTAAATTCCTAAAATTAATAACAAACGCTTATCTCTTCTTATTCGCGCTCATGTATTTCTTTTTTCTATTTTTAAAGAAAATACGTTGCTTTGTTATTCATATGAGTTTAAGTTATACCAAGAAAATATCAAAAACCCGTTTGTATTGGCTTTGCCAATTGATGGGCTGGTGCTTGGTGTCAACTTATTGGGCATACACCGTATATACTAGAGATAATTATGGGATTTTTTATACATTTTTAAATTATGTTTTAGATGTGGCAATTGGAATTATCTTGACGCATATGTATAGAATATATGCATTAAAAGCTAACTGGAGTCAATTGCCAATTAAAAAGTTAATTATTAGTGTAATACCAAGTATACTTTTGTTAGCGCTTCTATACGTGTTAATAAACAACTTAAAATGGTATGCGTATTGGACTTTTCTTGCAGGCGAGGATAAAAATTTCTTTGAAGCCATTATGTATTGGGATCCAATTTTACTTACAGGACTTCGATTAATGTCTATTTGGATATTGGCGTATCACTTGTATCATTACTATCAAAAAGAAGTGGTTACGGCAAGAGAGAATGCGCAACTTTCCTTAATCGCAAAACAAGCCCAGTTAGATAATTTATCAGCGCAATTGAATCCACATTTCTTATTCAACTCTTTAAATTCTATTAAATCATTAGTCATCGAAAACCCAAACGTTGCAAGAAGAGCTATTGATTTATTATCAGATTTGCTGCGGTCATCCTTATATGAAAAAGACAAAGATTTAACACCTATTAAAAATGAATTGGCTTTAGTTTATGATTACATTGAATTAGAAAAGTTGCGTTTTGAGGAACGACTGCAACTCAAAACGAATATTGAAGAAGACCTTGGTCAATATAAGATTCCCACCTTAAGTATTCAGTTGTTAATCGAAAACGCCATTAAACATGGCATCGATTTAAAAGTTGATGGTGGCGTTATTAACTTAAAAATTAAAAAGAAGGATAGTCATATTCATATTACGGTTGAAAATCCTGGAATAATTAATCAAAATAAAAGTGTTGGATTAGGTCTCGAAAATTTAAAAAAACGCTTAGAAATTCAATATAAAGGTAAGGCTGGTTTTAGTTTAACAGCGACTGAAAATAACCATGTTTGCGCAGAACTAATAATTCCAATGCATATAAACGATGAAAAGATTTAAAACCATAATCATTGATGATGAACGTTTAGCAAGAGAAGAAGTAAAACGTGCATTAGAAAAACATACAGAGTTTGAAATTATTGGTGAAGCTAGTCATGTAGATGATGCCATAACTTTAATTGAAGACTTACAACCAGACCTATTGTTTTTAGATATTCATATGCCTGGGAAATCTGGGTTTGATTTACTGGAAGAACTAACAAATGTGCCTGACGTCGTTTTTACAACGGCCTATGATCAATATGCTGTAAAAGCGTTTGAGATGAATGCTTTAGACTATTTGGTAAAACCTTTAAGAGATGAACGTTTTTCTAAAACTATTGAAAAGGTAAAGGAAGAACTTTCTAATAGGGTAAAATTAGAGCCTACAACATTACCGATGCATCAAAAGATATTTATAAAAGATGGTGAAAATTGTCATTTTATTCCACTCATAGATATTTATTTTATTGAATCTTTAGAAAATTACGCACGTCTTTATTTTGGTTCGGATAAAGCAATGATAAAGCGTTCTTTAAATTTATTAGCAGAAAAATTAGACCCTAAAGTCTTTTTCCGTGTGAATCGAAGTCAAATGATTAACATACATTACATCAAAAAGATTCACCCCTACTTCAATAATAAATTACAAATTATATTAACCACTGGTGAAAAAGTAGAAGTATCTAGCAGGCAGTCCGTTAAGTTTAAAAACTGGAATAGTTTATAAAGAGAAAATCGCTGAGTTTTCTAACGTTCATTGACTTTTATTTACGCTCATGTACTTTTCCTTTTTTGAAAGAAACAGACGCCTTTACTTTGTACTATAATTAATTTAAAATCCTTATTATGAAGTATTTAAAAGTAGTATTTAATATAGAAAGAATCGTATATCTAGTGCTAATTTCATTGTTGATATCTTGTAATGAAAACACTGTTTCATTAGCAGAACAACCAACCTTAGCTGATTATACAGTTGGAGAACAATGGACTTGGAAATATAAAGGCATAACCACTGAAGGCGAAGTGCGTTCAGAAGGCAAAGATACAAGAGAAATAGTACATATAGCTGATGGTTTAGGTATGGTCATTGGAAAAGACACGATTCCAGTTTCGGACATTGTAAAGCCAGAAGAAAGCGAAACACCAAGATACAAATGGCCTTTAGAAGTGGGAAAGAAGTGGAAATATGAGAAAAATTGGACAAGTCAAGATGGTACCACAGGAACACAAAGTCAAAAGGCAAAAGTATTATCATATAAAGAAGAAACTGTAGACGCTGGAACCTTTATGGCGTACACCATAGAATACAAGGGGAGCGTTTCTAATTCTAGAGGCTACAACGCACAAACAGATGAAGTTTGGTTGTATGCACCAGAACTAAAAAACTTTATTAAGATGACGCAAACTCAAGATGGCTTTTTGTACAATGAAGAGTTAATCCAGTACATAGACCCAAATAGGAAATAGTTAGTTTTTTATCAATTTTCAAACGTAAAACAATGAAAAAGTCAGTCCTTTTATTATTTCTAATTGCAATTAGTAGCACTTCTTTTGCACAAGAATTGCCATTTAAAAAGGTGAAACTATCAGATTCAATAGCGCTTGAAAACCAAATGCAGCAATTAGCCGCAATCTGTGATACTCAAAATTTATCAGAATTAGACCTGTTTAAGTTCCAGTTAATAAGAGGTGAATATGAAGACGCATTAGCTTCAATAAAAAAAAGAGTAGCAGAAACACCAATAGATCAAAGGCAGTATTTAGATGTATACATCCATTATGTAGAGGCAAAGCTATCTACGAACTTCAAAGACGCGTTTAAAAAATCTTACAACAAATACGTAAAGAATTCTGATGACATACAAGTTCTTAATTTAGATAAAGCCTTGATAGTTAGAGACCCAACTGATTATTACGTTAGTAATTTTAATACCACGTATACTAGTATTAATTCTGAAAAGATATCACAGCCTATAGCTATAGATTTAGTAAAAAAGTACTTTTTAAAATCGGTGTTTTCATCAACTAGAGCTATTTATTTTGAAGAAATAAAACAAGATCATAAACGCAGATATGTCGTAAATGATAGTATTGTCATTCCTATGAAAGATGGTGCCGAAGTTTCAATGGTAGTAGTTAAACGCAAGGGAAATTCAACAGCTAAAAAATCTGCCATATTGGTATCTTCTATTTATGCAGGCACCAATGAAGCTTCTGCTATGTTATCAGCATCTAAAGGCTATATAGGCGTTATTGCCAATACAAGAGGAAAACGGTTGAGTAAAAGCGACATAAAACCACTTGAATATGAACATACTGATGTGTATGAAGTCATTGATTGGATTAGTAAACAATCTTGGTCTAATCAAAAAGTAGCCATGTTTGGAGGGAGTTACAATGGTTTTACACAATGGGCTTCTATGAAACATAAGGTGCATCCTGCATTAAAAACCATTGTTCCTATGGTTGCTATTGCACCAGGTATTGATTACCCAATGGAAAACAATATCCTCCACAATTATTCATATTCTTGGAATTTTTATGTAACCAATAACAAGTTTTTAGATTTTGAAGCTTCAAATGATTTTAAGCGTTGGAATTCTTTAAAAAACACCTGGTACAAAACAGGAGTAGCGTTTAACAAATTAGATAGTTTAGATGGTCGGGTAAATACATTATGGAATACTTATATGCAACATCCTAGTTATGACGACTTCTGGAAAAAAATGATACCATACCAACAAGAATTTGCTAAAATTGACATTCCGATTTTAACCATAACAGGGTATTATGATGACTCACAAAGAGGAGCCATATATTATTACAATGAACATCATAAATATGCAAAAAATCCAAATCATTATTTGTTAGTTGGGCCTTATGATCATTGGGCTGCACAAACGAAACCAGAAGAAAGTCTAAGAAATTACAAATTAGATAAAGCTGCTTTGATAAACATCGAAGAAGAACTAATTTACCAATGGTTTGATTACATTTTGAACGGAAAAGCAAAACCGAGTATTTTAAAAGATAAAGTCAACTTCCAAGTCATGGGTACGAATACCTGGATGCACAAACCAAGTTTAAGCGCCATGACCAATGATACTTTAACATTTCATTTAAGTGCTGATAAAACCAACGATTTTTATGCCTTAAAATCAAAAGCAAATAATTTAGAGATTCAAATGTCTGTTGATTTTAAGGATCGAAAGAGTATGACTAACACAGAGTATTATCCTTGGCCTTTGGAACGTGACCAAATCAATTTAAAAGATGGTTTAATTTTTAAATCTGAAGCGCTAAAGGAAGATGTAATTATAAATGGCTCTTTTTTAGGGAATCTTGAATTTTCAATAAATAAAAAAGATGTTGATTATTCTGTAATCGTATATGAATTGACTCCAGAAGGGAACTATTTTCATTTAAGCTATTATATTGGTAGAGCGAGCTATGCTAAAGATAGAGAACAAAGAAATTTATTGATACCGAATCAAAAGACGAAAGTGTCTTTCGACAATTCGAAACTAATCAGTAAAAAATTAGAAAAAGGGAGTCGCATTGTAGTGGTGGTTAATGTCAATAAAAACAATAATGCTCAAATTAATTATGGTACTGGAAAGGATGTTAATAAAGAAAGTATTAAAGATGCTGAAATTCCATTAGAGATAATTTTTACAGGAAACAGCAGTATTTCTTTGCCAATTTGGAACTGATTTCAATAACTGTTAGAATCTCATCTCTTAAGTAAAATAAAGTTTAAATGTGCCTTTATTTAAAGGAATAAGCGCAGATGTCATAAAGATGTCATAAGCTTGGCGCAAGTGCCAGTAAGGTTTGTATTTAATTTTGTCCCATGAACATTAAATACAAATCAATGAATAATTTTTTTACAACACTCACTTTTCTTTTCATTACATATTTTAGCGTTAGTCAGAGCTATGAATCAAAAATAGATTCCATAGTTGCTATAAGTTACAATCAAAACGAGCCTGGTATTTCAATTCTGGTAGCAAAAGAAGGAGAATCTATTTATAGTAAAGCTTTTG
Organism: Winogradskyella eximia; assembly: GCF_003386165.1. GTDB lineage: Bacteria > Bacteroidota > Bacteroidia > Flavobacteriales > Flavobacteriaceae > Winogradskyella > Winogradskyella eximia. The sequence goes on from NZ_QRDV01000001.1 coordinate 940,418, forward strand.
GAAAATCTAATTTAGAATTAAACACTCCTTTAGAAACTAATAGTGTCTTTCAAATTGGCTCTATAACAAAACAATTTACTGCGATTTCTATTTTAATGCTAGAAGAACAAGGTAAGTTAAGTGTTGAGGATAAAATTGGAAAATACATTCCTGAATATGCTGAAATTGGAAAAGACATTACCATTCATCATCTATTAAACCATACTTCGGGAATAAAAAACAGAACACCTGTTGGTGACAAGGGTTTTATTTCTAAAACTAATATGTCACCTACAGAACTTATTGCATATTTTAAAGATGAACCTTTAGAATTCAAACCAGGAGAGCGTTTTAAATACAGTAATGCAGGCTATATTTTACTAGGGCGAATTATTGAAATCGTTTCTGGACAACCTTACAGTGATTTTATAGAACAAAATATTTTTGACAAAATAGGAATGAAGAATTCATCCTGTGGAGATCCGAAACAAGGTATTCCAAACCCTACTACGGGTTATATCATTGAACAAAATGATTTTGTAAAATCAGATGATATGAATTTGTCTTTAGCATATTCCGCGGGAGCTATTTTATCTACCACAGAGGATCTTTTAAAATGGCAAAATGCATTACTTTCAAACACACTTTTAAAAGCTTCTAGTATAAAACAAGCTATGACACCAACCTTATTAAACAGTGGGAAAAGAGTACCTTATGGATATGGTTTTCGATTTTCGAAATTGGGGAATTCTCCTGTAATTGCCCACACAGGAAGTACGAAGGGGTTTACCAGTATTGCGCTGTTTTTACCTAAAGAGAAACTGTATATAACTGCATTAACCAACTGTAATTGTAAGAATGTAAATAACGTGGCGAAACAAGTTGCTGAATTATTTGTAAGTATACCAGATGATAAAATAACAGAGGCTAAGCATAATCAACCTGAGAGAAAATCAATTAATGTACCTTCAGAAATATTAAGTGACTATACAGGTACTTATGAGGTTAAACCAAATGTAAACCTTACTATAGGATTGGATAACACAAATCAATTATACTTATTAGCTCCAGGTCAAACTAAAAAGGTTGAATTATTTGCTGAAACTCAAAATCATTTTTTTGTAAAAATTGTAGATGCAGAAATCACGTTTAATAAAAATGAAGCGAATAATGTTATTAGCTTAACGATGAATCAATCTGGTCGTAAAATTATCGCAAAAAAGAATTAGGATGAAAAACAAGGAAAAAACATCTTTACAGCAAGCCATTTATTATGCTAAAGCACCCATCATAATTGCATTAATTTTAACTCCAGTTAGATATGGTTTAGAATTATTGGGATTGCCTGAAAATGCTATTTTTATTATCGGGCTACTTTGGCTTACCTTAGGGATTGCTATATATCTAGGTATTAAATTAGGTAATCAAAAACAAGCTTACAAGATTCTTTTATTAAGCTTACTTATTTACTCACCTATTTCAAGGATTCCAGTTGCTATACTTTGGTGGGTAGATACAAAATGGGAAATTGGCACTCATTATGGATTATATTATGATAATTTTGGGCAAGCGCTATTAAATCATGTGATTTATGGGTCGTTAGTTCAATTGGTTCCTGGATTTTTATTAGGAATAGTAACCATAACAATAATGAGGTACAGAAAAACTTTAACTAAAAACAAACCTTTAGAAAATGGATAATAACTATTTAGCTTTAAGAGTAAAAGAATTGAGAAACCAGAAAGGGATGTCACAAGAATTTCTAGCAGAAGAATCTGGTTTAAGTTTACGAACTATTCAACGCATCGAAAAAGGGGAATCAAACCCTACAGGTGAGTCATTGAAGCGATTAGCCAATGCCTTAAATGTAAGTCCAGATGAGTTGATAGATTGGTCCGTAAAAGAAGATAAAAAGTATTTAACGTATCTCAATCTCTCTGCACTGTTATTTCTGGTCTTTCCATTGCTAGGGGTTTTAATTCCATTTATACTTTGGACATCAAAAAAAGGTAAGATAAAAAATAGTAATAAGTTGGGTAAAGATTTAATCAATTTCGAAATCACGTGGACCATACTGTTATTTTTTATCCCTCTAGTATTTTTCATCATATCAAAAATTGGACTCACAGACCAAATAACGTTAAGTACATTTTTTATAGTTATTGGCTTTTTGTATGTCGCCAATTTAATTTTAATATTGATCAACACACTTAGAATAAACAATGAAAAAGAGGTGATATATAGACCTCGATTTAAGTTTTTAAAATAAAAGGCAATGAATAATAGCGTTAATATTTTACAGCCATATAGTATCAACTCAAAAAATATAAAACTATGAAATACAAATGTCCGAAGTGTGATAATGCCACTTATGAAATTGGAGAAATGAAAGCCACAGGTGGTACGTTGTCGAAAATATTTGTTACCAAACATATAAAGCAAACTATGAGAACTTTTACATTTGTGATTTTATGTATTCTTCTTTTTGGAGCACAAACGACGTTCGGACAGAATAAAACGGATATTATAATTGGAAGTCAGTTCATTATTAAATCTAGTATTTTAAATGAAGAAAGAACTTGTTTAATAAGTATTCCTGATTCATATAATGATTCAACTGAAGTGGCGAAAAAATATCCAATTATCATATTATTGGATGGATATACTCATTTTAAAACAGCATCTGGAATAGTACATTTTATGAGTTCCAATAGAAACCGAAACAATTTAATTCCAGAAAGTATTATTATAGCCATAAAAAATGTTGACCGTGAACGAGATTTTACCGTTACAAAAATTAAGACATTAAATTAATTACTTCCATGCCATTTTGCCCAATCTTGCAGGTTTCCAAATAAAACGTTTTTTCCATTAGAGCCGTTGGTAAGGATAATAATACCTGATTTTGATTCAAAATCGAGCATAAAACCAGATTGCCATCCTTCATTAGAACCACCATGACCAGATAATGTAAAATCCCCAAAACGATTCATAATCATATAACCCATTCCGTAATTCCCTTTGGATAGTTCGGTAGGTTTTATCAAAAGAGCAATGCTTTCTTCTGACAAAACAGGATTTTTTGAAAATGATGCTTTTGCAAAAAGAATAAGATCATCTATTGTTGTATGAAAACCTGCTGCTGCTTGCGTATTAAAAAGGCGTAATGGGATTTCATTTCCTTCTTCATCATAGGCCTTTGCAGAATTTTTTAAAACCTTTTTACTAATATTAAAACTTGTTTGTTTCATTTTTAAAGGCTTAAAAATATGTTCTTTCATGTAATCCGCAAAAGATTTCCCACTAACGTCTTCAATAACTAATTGCAATATAGAATAACCACCACCTGAATATTTCCATTTGCTTTCTGGTTCCATAACGAGTTCTACTTTCTCATCTAGATTAGTAGTTCCGGATAACGATGCATCAATTGAAGTTAATTCATCTTTAGTTTCATAACCGTTGTAACCATGAACAGACAAACCTGCAGTATGTTGCAATAGATTCCTGATAGTTACTTTATCTGAATCAAATTCACTAGATGGTAATTTCCAATTCAAAAGATATTTTGAAGCTGGAGCATCTAAATTAAGTTTTTGGTCTTCTACCAATTTCATAATTCCCCAAGCTGTAAACATTTTTGATATAGAACCAATATTAAAGCCTGTTTTACTATTTACAATCTCGTTTTCTGATACATCAGAAAACCCATATTCTTTTTTAATAATAACGTCGCCATTTTTAATAATAGCCAATGCCAATCCAGGTACTTTATTGTCTTGCAATGCCTTTGGTGTAGTTTCATTTAAAGTTTTTAATAGTTCTTTCTCAGAACTCGTTTGAGCATTTACAAATAAGGTTGATAATGCGATTGTAATAATTGTAATTAAAGTTTTCATATGTATTTAGTTTTAAATTCGATGTAAACCTAGAGCTGAATATTCGTTAATTAGAACTATTTTGATGAAGCTAGCGTATCAAATGGCAATCAACTCATTATGATATTTAAAGTACCTTTATCATTAAATTTGATACGTTTACAATATGAAAAGAGACGTTTATAAAATAAAAGCTGTAACCTTGAATATGCAATATAGATTTGTGTCAAAATCATAAATAAATTAAAATCATGACACATAAAAAACTTTATAAAGCAGCAGCAGTTCTATCTGTAATCATTATTATTTTGATGCTAATCTTAAGAAACGCTCAAAGCGAAATATTCGCAGTGCTTTCAAGTTCATTGGGTTTAGTAGTCTTTTACACCCTTTTGAATTATCTCTTTCAAACTGAAAAAATAAAATTTGGGACTTCTAACCTTCGATTAAAATATCTCTTTTTAGGAATAAGTATTCCGCTTTTAATATTTGCTATTGATGCTACTACAGATTTAGATGGAGGCTTTCTAAAGAATAGCGTAAGAATTCTTTTAGCAATTGCAGTTGCTTATTTAATTTTCTATTGGACCTACGAATACCGAAAAAGTATTCAAAAACTTAAAAAGGATAAATTAGAAGCCGAATTGATGCTATTAAAAAATCAAATAAATCCTCATTTTTTCTTTAACACACTTAACAATTTGTATGCCTTAATAAAAAAGGATGCTGATGCAGCTCAAGACTATGTCCTAAAATTATCAGATTTAATGCGATTCACTATTTACGATAGCGGAAAGGAAAACGTGCAGTTAAAAGATGAAATAGATTATTTAATAAATTTTATTGATTTACAAACTGCCAGATACCATAAAGACATTGATGTGAATTTTGAAAAATCAATTAAAAATCCAGAAACAAAAGTGGCACCTTTGTTATTCATTATTTTGCTAGAAAATGCTTTTAAACATGGCATTGAAAAAGCAACAGATAATGCATTTGTTCATTTACAACTTATTGAAGATGAAAATAAAATAAGTTTCACAGTTAAAAACAATTATGATGCTGAAGAATCATCAGAAGACAAAGGTATTGGGCTCAAAAATTTAAAAGATCGCTTAAATTTATTATATCCAAACACACATCAATTGTATAATAAAATTGAAGAAAACACCTATTCAACAACATTAGATATATATAAGAAATGATAAAATATATAATTGTAGACGACGAAACTGCCTCTCATGATAATATTAAAGATTATGCGAGTAATTTGTCTTATCTATCATTCCAAAAAAGTTGTTATAATGCTTTTGAAGCCCTAGACTATTTAAATAAGCATTCTATTGATCTAATTTTTTTAGATATAAATATGCCAAAGCTTTCTGGTTTAGAGTTTTTAAAAACACTTTCTAATCCGCCAAAAATTATCATTACTACAGCCTACAAGGAATTTGCCTTAGAAGGTTATGAATTGAATATTGACGATTATTTATTAAAACCATTTAATTTCAGTCGTTTTGTAAAATCTGTTAGTAAAGTTTCCGATGCATTATCAATTAAAGCCAGCCCAATACAAAATACGGAAACCATAGAAGACACTAAGATTTTTATAAAGGAAGATAAAAAATACTACCAGATAAAGTTAAAGGACATTCTGTTTTTAGAAGCCTATGGAAACTATGTAAAAATTAATATGGTTGATAAAGTGATTGTTTCTCATCAAACGCTAACATCCTTTACACATAATTTACCAGAGACACAATTTATAAGGATTCACAAATCTTTTATTATCTCAATAGATAAAATAGAATTAATTGAAGGTAATAGAATACATCTAAGGAATCACAAAATTCCAATAGGGAAAATGTATAAGCTTAATGTAAATCGATTAATAAAATAAAATCAATTTTGACATTAACCTGTAATAATTCTTAATTTAAGACACTAAACAATAAAAACAACACTATTGAGTAGCGATTTTTATAAATCATCCATTTTACCATTTGCAGGAATAATTATCAAATTATGTCGAGCGTATACTAACTCGCAAGAAGATTTTGAAGATTATTACCAAGAAGTGTGTTTACAAATTTGGAGAAGTAAAGACAATTTCCGTGAAGAATCGCAATGGAGTACTTGGGTATATCGTATTTCATTAAACGTCTGTTTAACCTTACTTAAGAAAAAGAAAAACAATGTTCAGCATTTTGTGTCTGATTCTATAACTGCTGAAGAAACCGAAAACAACTACGCGTTTTCAGACGAATCTCTAAATTTATTATATGATGCCATAAGAAAACTATCGGAAATAGATAGAGCCGTTATCATGCTTTATTTGGAAGAAAAATCGCAAAAGGAAATTGCTGAAATTATAGGAACGAACCCAAATAATATTGGTGTACGTGTTAAAAGAATTAAAACTAGATTAAAAAAATTATTAGATGGAAAAATCAATTGAAAACATTTGGAAAGAAGGTTTTCTCAAGAGCGACGCACTAGTAGTCCCAAAAATAAACAATCTTTACAACCAAAAATCAATTCATATTATTGATAAATTTAAAAGAATGTTTAAAATAAATTTGATTGCAATTATAGCATTCTCATTTATCTTTTTAATTGTCTCATTTTTTGTTGGCATACCAATAACAGGTGTTATATTTTTTATTACTCTTTCAGTTCTTGTGTTTATTAATAAGATGTTATTAAATGGATTAGAAAAAATTGACAAAGGTGCAAGTAGTTATCAATATTTAAAGTCATTTAATGAGTGGATACAAAAGCAGGTCGCAATCAATAAAAAAATGTCAAGATTTTTGTACCCAATTATATTTATGTCATTGGTTTTAGGCTTTTGGTTTAAAGATGCCGAAGGCATGCCTTTGGGTGAACGGCTTGTAGATGAAATACTTGTTGGTTTTCCAGATACCTATTTAATATTTGGAATCCCACTCATCGGAATTGTTATCGTGGCAGTCATCTTGGTTTTGCTATTCCTTGTTGGAGGTCGAATTTATAAATGGGATTTAAACATCGTTTATGGAAGAATATTCAAAAAACTAGAAGAATTGATGACAGATATAGAAAGCTTAAGAAGTTAAGCGTTTGATAATAAGGTGTTTTGTTGTGGTTTTTTAAAATAAATAAATTTTAGGTGTAATATTTTTTGATTTGGGCCACTAACCAAGAAAACAGTAAAAATTATGACACTATTAAATGCAATTAACTTTTTTGAAAGTTTAAAAACTGAATCCTCTAATAAATCTGAAATCAAGGTTTATACGCAATTTATTGAGATTCTTAAAAAATTAGAAAATAGAGCATTCACCACTGATGACATTCAATCCATAGAAACAGAACTAGATAGCTTAAAACTAAACTCAAATCCAGACAATAGAAAAAAATTCTTTAAAAACGCACTGAGTAAATTTGAGACCTATTTAAAGGACACCTTTTCTTTGACTTCTCAAGGATACTATACAAACCTGAGTGTAACTTTAGGAATGTTATTCGGAGTTATAGCTGGAATTCTAATAGGTGAGCGTTTTGAAAGGTCTTTAGGGATTTCCGTTGGCATTTGTATGGGACTATTTATTGGCGCATTAATAGGTCGCCGTAAGGATGCTCAAGCTAAAGAAGCTGGAAACGTGCTCTAATGTAAATCTAACTAAATCTCTCTTCAAATAGCTTCGATTACTAAATTAGTAATACTATTTTTTAATACCACAAGGCTAACGAAAATTTGGCCTAGACATCACCAATCAAAATTTAACGAACATGAAAACATTAACAATTATCATACTTTTAAATTTACTCGCCATTACTAGTGCACGTTCTCAAGATATTTCAGGACATTGGAACGGAACAACCAAAAGAGGCGATAAAGAAATCACTTTTGTTTTTAATATAAAACAAGAAAACGCTACGTATTCAACTACTATGGATGTTCCAACGTTTAGAATTGCTGGCATCAAACCATCAGCTACAACTTTTACAAATGGAAAGCTAATTATTGATGGCTCTAATGTTGGAATGAACTATACAGGAGTTTTTAATACTGAAGCACAACAATTTGAAGGTATTTACAAGGAAGGTGGCATAGAAATGGTCCTAAACTTAAAAAAAGGAACTATAAAAATAGAAGATTCGAAACGGCCGCAGGAACCTGTAAAACCCTACCCTTATTATGAAGAAGAAGTCATTTTTAAAAATAATGAAGCCAACATAACATTAGCAGGTACTTTAACCTTACCCAATAAAAACGGAAAATTTCCAGTAGTAATTTTAATTAGCGGAAGTGGTCCACAAGACAGAGATGAAAGTTTTATGGGACACAAACCTTTTTTAGTATTATCAGATTATTTAACAAGACAAGGCATTGGCGTATTGCGTTTTGATGATCGTGGAGTTGGAGAATCTACAGGAAATTTTGGTAAAGCAACCACAGAAGATTTTTCCAAAGACGTTTTGAGTGCCATCGCATACTTAAAAACTAGAAACGATGTAGATATTAAAAATATAGGTTTGATTGGTCATAGTGAAGGTGGTATTATCGCACCTCTAGCGGCTAACAACTCTAAAGATGTCGCTTTTATGGTGTTATTAGCTTCTACCGGAATTTCGGGAACAGAACTATCTGTAATGCAATCTAAAACATTGAGAGAATTTCCTGTTAAAGATGAGGTGGCTTATGAAAAAAACACCAGAAAAGCGATTGCAATTGTAATCTCTAATAAGAGTAAAACAGAAATTAAAATCGAATTGACAACTCATTATAATGAGTTTTTAAGACCCATTTTAACATCATTAAACGTACCAGAAAAGAATATCAATGCATTTATAGAAAACCAACTTAAAACAAGTTTACAACCTTGGTCACGCTATTTTTTACAATACAATCCTGCTGATGAAATTGAAAAATTACAAATTCCAGTGTTGTCATTAAATGGCAGTAAAGACACGCAAGTAAATGCAAAAATTAATCAAGAAGCTATAAGACAAGCACTAATCAAAGGCCAGAATAAAAATTATAAAATAGTGGAATTAGAAAACTTAAACCACTTCTTTCAAGAGTGTGAAACTGGAAAGATGGATGAATATAGAAAAATAGAACAAACATTTTCCCCAATAGCATTGAACGAAATAAAAAATTGGGTAATAGAACATCTGAAATAAGATATAAAATACTTGTAGTAACCTCTTGAATAATTCTTTACTAGTACTCACCTACTCATGAAAATCCTCACTCTATTTTCAGTCTAGATTATATATTGACATGGCAATAGCAAATTACTTCAATAATTGATTAACATTTGCTTTATAGAGCTTACCAATAGGTACCATATAATCGCCAATAAAAATCCGATTTCCTTCTATACTAACGATGTGCTTTTTTGCAACAGCAAATGACTTATGAACTTGAAGAAAATCATTCTCAGAAAGCAATTGGATGGTATCCGATATTTTTTCTCGAATGCTTATGGTTTCATTGCTTGTAACAACTTTGGTATAATTACCAGAAGCTTCAATAAATAGAATATCATCTACATCTACCTGAATATGACTATTATTTTGCTTTAAAAAAATATGTTGTCCTTCAGGTTTTATAGTCTCTTTATTGTCTTTTCTTATTGTACTGGTGTTAAGAGAGGTCACTTTATTCACAGCACTCAAAAAGCGTTCAAAACTAAACGGTTTTAACAAGTAATCAACAACGTTTAATTCGTAGCCTTCAATCGCAAATTCACTATACGCAGTGGTTACAATAACTTTTGGTGGAGATGATAAGGTTTTTAAAAATTGAAATCCTTTTAATTTAGGCATATTCAAATCTAAAAAAATGAGATCTATATCATGTTTGCTTAAGTAGTCAATAGCTTCTATAGCATCATAACAATCTGCTTTGAATTCTAAATTTGGTAGCATATCACAATAGCCTTTTATAATATCGTGTGCAATATGTTCGTCGTCTATAATGATATATGTAATCATAAGCCCTTAATATTCAATGTAGCGTTATAGATGGTATCTGTTTTGGAAATTGTTAAGGTATGCTTTTTTGGATATACCAATTCTAATCGTCGTTTTAGGTTTTTTAATCCAATTCCTGTTTCAGGGTTATCTTGTGTTTCATCAAAATTGTTTTCTATTTCAAAGGTCAATTCACTATTATGCGCTGTTAATGTGATATGAACATAAGCATTTTCTCTTAAATTTTCCACACCATGCTTAAAGGCATTTTCTAAAAGAATAATGAAAAGAAGTGGCATAATCTCATAATTAGTGTCGTTTGTTTCAATATTGAATTGTATATCAATCGCTTTATGATAACGCATTTTATGAAGTTCAATATAATTCTCGAGATAAGCTATTTCTTCAGACAGTAAAACCCTGTCTTTTTCGCCATCATAAATACTATAGCGCATCATATCAGAAAGTTTTAGAATGAGCTCTTGAGCTTTCTTAGAATCCTTATCCACTAATCCATAAAGGTTATTAAGCATATTAAAAAAGAAATGTGGATTCACTTGACTCTTTAAATGCATTAATTCTGTTTTTGCTTTTTCATTCTTCAATCTTATTAGTGATTTGATTTGTTTAAATAGCCAATGTGCAATGGTAATAAACACAAGGATAAAGTACAATGCAATAAATTCTACAAACCCTTCTAGTTTTCCAAAAGTGTCATTAAAAATGACGATGACTAAGCCTATAATAACCAGCGCTATTTTATATAACCGCTTGATAGTTTTCCTTTTTCTTTCTGGTATTTTAAAATTCATAATTCAATATTAATTAAATAAAACACCTCAGACAAATAAGTTGACAAACAGTATCTCATCAGTGACAAACAATCCTAAATGTGTTTTGAGGTGTCTTTATACCTTAAAAAAATGTGTTTGTCACTAATGCATGTGTTTGTGTCACTAACACTTTTTAAAGGCTAAAAACGCTTATATGTTTGTCTCAATCAATCAAAAAATGAACAGTATGGAACTCAGAATTGACAATCTATCAAAAACGTATTCAAACGGGATTAAAGCTTTACAAAACATTTCACTTGATATACCAAAAGGGATGTTTGGTCTATTAGGCCCAAATGGTGCAGGCAAGTCTACGTTAATGCGAACTATTGCAACACTGCAAGAAGCCGATTCTGGTTCCATTGTTCTTGGAGACATCGATGTCTTACAACAAAAAAATGAATTGCGACAGGTATTAGGGTATTTGCCGCAACAATTTGGCTTGTATCCAAAAATATCGGCAGAAGTATTACTCAATCATTTCGCAGTGCTTAAAGGCATCACCAATAAAAACGAACGTAAAGAATTAGTGAAAGCACTTTTGTATAAAACCAATTTATATGACGTGCGACAACAAAATCTGAAAGGGTTTTCTGGTGGGATGAAGCAACGATTTGGCATTGCACAAGCCTTACTTAACAATCCGAAGTTACTTATTGTAGATGAACCAACAGCAGGATTGGATCCTGTAGAACGCAATCGCTTTTACAATGTTTTAAGCGAGCTCGGAGAACATACTGTGGTTATTTTATCTACGCATATTGTTGACGATGTCAAAGAACTCTGCACAAATATGGCCATTATTAATCAAGGTCAAGTATGCTTAAAAGGGCAGCCGTTGCAGATACTAGAAGGCCTAAAAGATAAAGTCTATAAAAAAACAATCGAGAAATCAGAATTGAACCTATATAAAGAAAATTATCAGGTCATCAGTGAACGATTATTTCTTGGTAAACCAACTATTCATATAATAAGTGAGACTAATCCTGGAGATGGATTTACAGCTATTAATGCGGAACTAGAAGATGTGTATTTCTCAGAAATTTTCAATGGAACTAAAACTAAATCTATTTAATTATGTGGTATGAAATTTTTAAGTTCGAAATCCAATATCGAATTAAACGACCAGACACCTATGTGTTCTTCTTATTTATATTTCTGTTTTCAATTGTTGGTGTAGATTTTATTTTTCAAGGTTCAGAAATGGGGCTAATGAAAAGAAATTCACCCATAGTAATAGCGAAAACTATGGGAGCTATAACTGGTTTCTTTATGATTTTAGCCTCAATGATTATGGGAGTTTCTGTACTTAGAGATTTTGAGTACGAGATAGAGTCATTACTATTTTCTACACCTATCAAAAAAAGAGATTATTTAATGGGTCGGTTTTTAGGCGCATTTACTGTTCTGCTGTTTGTATTTACAGGAATTATATTGGGTATGATGTTGGGTGAATTTATGCCCTGGAATAGTCCAGATGAGCTATTAGCTTTTAATGCATTTATTTATATAAAGACCTTTGTAATGGTAACGTTACCAACGTTATTTTTTGGAGCAGCGTTGTTTTTTGTAACTGGTGCCTTAACTAGAAATTTAGTAGTTGTATATACACAAGGCGTGATCTTGTTTGTCGTATTTTTATTAACAAAAGCAATTACCAATGCGTTCTGGCAAGCTATTTTTGATCCATTTTCATTAACAACAGTAACCTATATTACAAAATCCTGGACGGTCTTAGAAAAGAGCACTCAAGAGCTTCCATTTATTAGTGCTTTGTTATATAACAAATTATTTTGGTTTTTTTTAGGAGTAATCGCATTAATGTATGGTTATAAAAAATTCAACTTTAATCTGGTTAAAGAAAAGAAATCAAAGAGAAAGCATGTTCAAAAATTAGTAGCTAAAAGTGCCAATAAAAATACTGATATAGAAATCCCTAAAGCTAAAAAACACTATGGTTTATCATCTAAATGGACACAATTAAAAGAGTTTTCGTGGTTTTATTTTATAAGTATTTTTAAACAACCATCATTTTGGGGAATTGTTATTTGCGGAATGATTATCATCTTAATCAATTCTGTAAATCTTGGAACTGTATATGGCGTTGATAGTTATCCTGCAACCTATTTTATAGTTGAGGAACTTCAGGAAACATCTTATTTTTTCTTTATCATCATCCTTGTTTTTTATTCAGGAGAATTGGTGTGGAAAGAAAGAGGTGCGAAGTTGAATTTAATTTATGATGCTACACCCATGTCAAGTTTTGTAAGGTTAGCTGGAAAGTTTATTGGATTAAACTTAATTTATGTCGTATTAATACTTGCTTTAATTAGTTCAGGGATAGTATTCCAAACGCTAAGTGGCTATTATAACTATGAATTGCAAGTGTATTTTAATGGATTCTTTTTAGAAATTCTACCCCTATTATCCATTTTTACCTGCTTAGCATTTTTCATACAATCTTTAGTGAATAATAAGTTTGTAGGTATCATTTTGGTGATTGTATTTAGTATTGTTAATGTAGCCATTGCTGTATTGGGATTTGATCATGATTTACACTTTTTTGGAGGAAGTTCCTTAGGTGCTTATTCAGATATGAATGGTTATGGGCATTTTTTACAACCCTATTTACTCATTAAATTGTATTGGTTTCTTTTCGGAATACTTTTATTAATCATAGGATCTTTAGTCGCTGTTAGAGGAAATGAAACAAATTTAATAAAACGAATAAGAGTTGCTAAATATAAGTTCAGCAAACCACTCATAAAATTTACTGACATCATTCTTTTTGCTTTTATCATTATTGGAGGGTTTATATTTTACAATACGAATATTTTAAATGAATATTGGAGCAATTCTGAAGCTACTGAATTCAGAGTAGCGTATGAAAAAGAATTGAAACAATTTGAATATATACCACAGCCCAAAATAATAGACGTTAACTTACAATTAGAGCTGTATCCTTCTAAACGAGATTACACAGTAGAAGGGTATTATATGTTAAAAAACACATCAATTGAAAACATAAAAGCCATCCATATTCAAAAACTTTTGGAAGAAAATGTTACTATAGACAGTATCTCTTTTGAAGGTGGTTTTACAACTAATAATCAATACAAAAAATTTGATTATTCAATTTTTAACTTAGAGAAAGCTTTACAACCTGGTGATTCTGTAAAAATGTATTTTAAGCAACGTTTTACAACCAAAGGCTTTGAGCAAGGTCGTTCTAATACCAATATTGTTTACAATGGTACATTTTTCAATAACGAACAGTTTCCAACATTGGGTTACAATAAAAAATATGAACTTCAAGATGAAGATAAACGAAGAGATCATAACTTATCAAAAAGATCTAAAAAAGTTAACATAGATGACCCTAAAGAATTAGTTAATGCGAGATCTGGTGGTGATTCTGATGGTATTAATTTTGAAATGATTATTGGTACATCCAAAGATCAAACAGCTTTGGTTCCTGGAGATTTATTGAGAAAATGGACAGATAATAATCGTAATTATTTTCACTATAAAACAAATACACCTATTATTAATTTTTATGCCATAGTTTCTGCTGACTATGAAATTAAAAAAGACAAATGGATGACAAGTAATGAGGCGATCACTGAGCCTGTTGACCTTGAAATTTATTATCAAAAAGGACATGAGTATAACATCGATAGAATGATGAAGTCTATGAAAGCATCCTTAGCCTATTATAGTAACAACTTCAGTCCTTATCAATACCAGCAACTGCGTATTATGGAGTTTCCACGTTATGCGCAATTTGCGCAATCTTTTCCTGGAACTATTCCATTCTCAGAATCTATTGGATTTGTGTTAGATATAGATGACGAAAAAGATGTAGATATGGCTTTTTATGTGACTGCACATGAAGTAGCTCACCAATGGTTTGGAATGCAAGTGGAAGCTGCGAATGTGCAAGGTCAATTGATGGTTTTAGAAACCTTATCTCAATATGCAGCAATAATGGTTTTAAAAGAGCAGTATTCCGAAGAAAAAGTGCAACAGTTTTTAGCACTTCAATTGGATAAATATAAAGAAGGAAAACAACAAGAAAGTAAGGAAGAACCATCTCTTGCTCTTGTAGAAAATCAAGATTATGTCTATTATGCTAAAGGAGCGATCAATATGTATGAACTTCAAAAAGCAATAGGAGAAAAGAATGTGAATTTAGCATTAAAATATTTTCTTGAAGATTGGAATACAAAAAACGGCAAACTAAAAATGCAGACTGATAGATATGCGACAACTCAAGACTTACTAGAGTATTTCAGAGCAGTTACACCAAGCAATCTCCAGCATATCATCGAGGAGCTTTTTGAATCTGTGGGTGTATTAAAAAATCACTAAGGTTAAATAAATCAACTTCTCATAAAAGCATAAAACCTGTGCTTATTGTGGCAAACCATTAAAAATCTTACGTTAGCTAAGAAGATGATCAAACAAGCGGAACACATTTATAATAAAGAAAGAACATATCTAAGCTTAAAATAAAACGAACCACCATATGTTT
Source organism: Winogradskyella eximia (assembly GCF_003386165.1). Lineage (GTDB taxonomy): Bacteria > Bacteroidota > Bacteroidia > Flavobacteriales > Flavobacteriaceae > Winogradskyella > Winogradskyella eximia. The sequence continues at coordinate 955,609 of NZ_QRDV01000001.1, forward strand.
AGATCAATAAGGAGAGGTATGCTACCATTTTCACAAAAGAATAAAGAAAATCTGCAATTTTTGACCTTCTAAAAATCCAGAAATTAACGCTAAAAAGGTTAACTTACTTGCGTATAATAAAGACATTAACAATTCATAAAACTTGAAAAGCATTTATGTCAATTTATGATAAAAACAAGTCTAGATTCTTTCAAAGAATAGTCGATATTGGCGCTGAGTACAATTTTTCTATAACTGAACTCAGATATTTACGTGTTACGAATATTGCATCTCTTTTAGGTGTAGTTTATAATGTAACTTGGATGCTAATTGCATTATTCTTGACAGACGCATTAATAATTTACGGAAGTAATACTTTTTTGGGATTAATGTTTCTAATGGCGTTAATTTTCAATTGGAAAGGGTTACGAGTCCTGGCTTCCGTTTGGCTTATTCTAGCATCTTATATGTCTGTTCTCTTATTTCTTTACTTGCTAGGGTTTTCCTCAGGAGTTGCAGTTGTTTGTTTCCTAATTATTATTCTGCCATATATGACTTTTCCTCGTAAGGCTAGGAATATAGCCCATGTCTTTAGTATTCTAGCTTGCCTAACGTTGATTGCTACAGTAATATTTCAATCAAATATAAAATCCCATTTTGGAGGATTAGATCCCTATATATCACAAATAGTTAATATCAGTATTACTGCATTGATTTGCTTCATACTAATAGCAAGTATGTCTATTTTAATAGATCAATCTGAGGAATCTTTAATGGTTGAACAGAAAAAATCAGATGATCTTCTGCACAATATATTACCCGCAAACATAATAAGAGACTTAAAAGAAAGCGGTAAAACAATTCCAAAAAGACACAAAAATATCACTGTCCTGTTTACTGATTTTGAAGGATTTACAAATCTTGTGGCGTCCATGTCAGCAATCACTTTAGTCAATGAACTCAATGATATTTTTGGTCGATTCGATGAAATTATGGAAGAAACGAAAGTAGAAAAAATTGAAACGATTGGTGATGCGTATATGGCAGCGTGTGGCCTTGAAAAAGAAACGATAAATCATGCTACTAACTGCATCAAAGCCGCACAAAAGATGCTATCCTATCTTGAGGAGAGAAATCAAAGCCATGTCATAAAATGGAGAATGAGGGTTGGTATACATTCTGGATCTGTAGTAGCAGGGGTTGTGGGCAAGAAGAAGTTCGCATACGACCTTTTTGGAGACACGATAAATACCGCCAGCAGGATGGAATCTGCAGGTGAAGTAGGTAAAATCAATATATCTTCATCCACCTATGAACTGATTAAAAATGAATTTTCGTGTATTTCTCGTGGAAAGATCCATGCAAAGGGAAAAGGGAAATTGGACATGTACTTTCTGAATCAAACTTAAAACGCATAAAATTAATCAAGAAAACAAATAGTATTTTTATGTTGTATATAATAGGATCATATTTCCAAACATAAACTTTGAAACCCTGAACTTTTCTGAACTGTGTTACGAATAATACTTCCTAAAAATGAGCAATAATTATAACTTTACTATCTATGCTTAATTCTAAAAAACGAAATAAAAAAATTATAATCAGGATAGCCTTGTTCACAGGTACTGCAATTTCCTTGTGGTTTGTGCCTTGGATTTTAGTGAAAGCTTGGATATTACCATTGCCAGATACTGTTCAAGAACAAGTTGACCAAGCAATAAGTCACGGTTTGGATGGTATGATTGTTTATGTAGATGAGGCAGGGAAACAACCAGAATTTTATACAGGTGGTTGGCACAATCGAGAACATAAAATACCTGCTAAACCCAATGCACTATTTAAAATAGCTAGTATTAGCAAGTTATATGTAGCGGTTTCCATTTCTAAGTTGGTTAATGATAACAGATTGTCACTAGATAAAACCCTTGCTGATTATTTCCCTGAATTGCTAGGTAGGATTGAAAATGCAGATAGAATAACTCTAAAAATGATGGTACAACATCGAAGCGGGATTCCAAATTTTACAGACAGTGGAGGTTACTGGGAAAACCCACCTGATAGTGCTGAGGAATCGTTAGCATTAGTATTGGATACACCCGCGCTGTTTGAACCAGGAGAAGACTATAGCTATTCAAATACAAATTATTTACTCCTTGGTTTACTTATTGACAATACGGTGGGGTATAATCATCATCAATATATCAAAGAGCAAATTTTAGTACCACTCGAACTGAATAATACATTCTTCTCGTTAAGCGAGGTAGATATAGAGGATGTGATGAGTGGTTACTACGTTGGCTATGAACCTGATTTAAAAGAGAAAGAATTCGGTATGCTGGCTACTGCGGAAGATGTTGGTATATTTTTGAGAGCATTAAACGATGGTTCTATATTCAAAGAACGAGAACGGAAAATCTATTCTGAAATTTATGAATATGAACATTCTGGATGGGTTCCAGGATATCAGAGCTTTACAGAATATCATAACAATATAGACACTGTAGTAATTCTTTTTAATAATACAACTGATGAGGATTTATTACTGTGGAATTTGTCAGAAATAATGATAAATAGAGTGGTTAGAATTGTTGAGGAAAATAGAGCAAAATAATACAGGCTTTAACGAATATCAATTTATAACGAGAACCACTTTATCCCTTGAGCATTATCAATTTCAACAACCATATATTTGATTTTTTTAGAAATTACTGTACGACAATGTGATTACAAAAATAAAATCAAAATTAACAATTCTAATAAACTCTTGGGTTCGAAGTAATAAGGGTGAGTTTTGATTTATATTGATTTTGAGATAATTAAGTCAATATCTTCCTTCAAAAAGTTTGAACTCTGTCCCTTCGAGGTCACGAATAAATAGTTTCATAAGAAAAAACGCCAAGCTTGCTTGAGCGTTTTTTTGTTGAAACTATTTTCAAGGCTGAGCATTAAAGGATGCGCAGCAATCCTCTAATGCTTAGGATTGCTTTTTAAGGGTAATTATAAAACGCCAAGCTTGCTTGAGTGTTTTTTTGTTGAAACTATTTTCAAGGCTGAGCATTAAAGGATGCGCAGCAATCCTCTAATGCTTAGGATTGCTTTTTAAGGGTAATTATAAAACGCCAAGCTTGCTTGAGTGTTTTTTTGTTGAAACTATTTTCAAGGCTGAGCATTAAAGGATGCGCAGCAATCCTCTAATGCTTAGGATTGCTTTTTAAGGGTAATTATAAAACGCCAAGCTTGCTTGAGCGTTTTTTTGTTGAAACTATTTTTAAGGCTGAATATTAAGGATAATCAGCAATCCTTAAGAGATCTATTCTATTATTTCCAACCTGAGTTCATTTTATTTTAAGAAGATTATTTCAATTCTACCTCTAAAATATTAGCATTATTTTTATTGGCTTCGTTAGCGATAAATAAGTGTCCTTTAGTGCTAAACGTTATACCTTCTGGTTGGGCAAAATCGTGTTTGTTTAAATTATACAATTTTAAAATTTCACCATTTGAATGTAATATGAGAAGTTGTAAATTTTTACTATCTAACACATAAATATCTTGTGTTTGTGGATGCACAGCAATTGCAGAAGGTCTTAAAGTCTTTTCAACCTTTTTAGATTTAGAAGATTCTAATTTTTTCGATTTTAAATCAATATCAATTATAGGAACAGTATCAAAGCTTTTAGTTTGTAGAGGGATTTGATAAATGTTTTTAATACGTTTTTTACCTAAATCCTTATCTTTTGGTGTTAGTAGTAATCTTTTGTTTTGCTTATCAAAAGTTAAACTTTCCATGTTATTCTTTTCAGTAAACGGAGTTTTAATTTTTGAAATTTTTCTGTCTTTAGAATTGTAGTCTAATATTTCATAAATAAGTCCATCACTGCGTAAAATATAGGCATCGTAGTTGTTTATGGTTATGTCTTCATAATCGCCAGCACCATCAAATTTTATATCATTTATTATTGTGTTTAGCTGGGTGTCATAAATGAAAATGTGACCCATTTCATCTTGTACACATGCAAAGGTGTTTTCACTTAACCAAGCAATACCACTAACTTCTTCTAATATGTCTGGTAGTATTGACGTGTTTTTTATATTGTAGTTTTTAGACGTGTCTGTTTTAGGACTATCAGTATTTTGTTTGAATGTGTTGTGTGTTGAGCTTTTAAGAAATAATGTAATACAGATAAATAGAATCAAAACAATGACAATATTTAATGTTTTAGAAGTCTTCATTTAGTTTTATTTTGGAGTAAATAATCCAATTAATTACAATATAAATAATATTTATTGGCTCAAATGAGTTACTCAATTTAGAAAAGAAAAATGTGCGTTATTTTAACAATCATTTAGCACTTCTATCTTAATTTGTGTCAGAATTATAGATTTACTTTGTATAATAATTACGAATAGAAATGTTAAAAACGCTTTTTAATATAGTATTGATTTTTGTAGGCTTGGCAAATTCTGCCCATGCTTATGATTTTCAAGTATTAAATAGTGATTTAGAGCATTCTATAAGTACAGAAGCTTTAGGCGAAGTATACGAGAACGTTAATTCTCATCACTATTTTTTCGACCTACAAATTGAAAGTTTTAGTACCGTTTCTAATGCAGATACTGAGCCACCTCAACTTGAGGAAATTACTGTAAATAGTTATGGACTTAGTTGTCTTAGTAATTGTTTTTCTGCCTTACATCACTCTCAATTTGTTAGAGCAGAGCACAGCAGCATAATTAATTTTCATTTAAGGGAAATCCTTTTTCCATTTCATTGTTTTTGGTAAAATAGGTGTAAAACATCATGCATTATATATGATGTCTTAATTATGGTATAAAATACCATATCAATTTTTACACTTTAAATTTTATTAAAAAACAAATATCATGGGAACAGGATTAATTATTATCGATGTTATTATCATCGCTATTGTTATTTTACCTTTTGCTTTATTTATAAACGGAAGCAAAAAAAGATCAAGACAACTTCGTAACACGCTTAAGACAGAAGCAACAGAACATAATTGTAAATTAGATAAACTTGAAATACATGGTAACTACGCCATTGGTGTAGATACTTCTCAGCAAAAATTATTCTTTCATAGAAAAACGGAGACTGCTGTTTATTCTAAAGTTATCGATTTATCATCCGTTATGTCTTGTAAAACAACAAAAGAGACTAAACGTGTTAAGGATAAAACAAAACATTATGATGTCGTTGAAAAAATAGGTTTGTCGTTTTATCATCGTAATCAAAACAATGACGCCTACGTTGAGTTTTATAACAATGACCTAATGATTTTAAGTGACCAATTAGAAGTAGCTCAAAATTGGCAAGATTATTTAAATCAACTTTTATCATCAAAGGATCATACAATCGGTATACAAAACCAGAAACATAGAGTTATAGCAGTAAATGCATCATAATATAGGAAAACACGTTTTGTGATTCAGGAATAAGAAAAACTTCTTTTAAATTTATTTTGAAAGAAGTTTTCTTTTATAAAAATAATTCAAAGTCTAAAAAGTGGTTTTATAAGGTGTTAATTTATTTTGAATTTAGATGTTAAGGTGATCATCTTTTCACTTAAACTAAACAGCCAATACAGTTGTTCCCAAATTAAATGAGCTTCCTTATGCGTGTTTTCACTATCTGATTGCGAAATAACATTCTTAGTAATTCTATGAATAGGAAAATTAAACGGTTCAGGTTTAAAGATTGAATCGTTAGTTTTAGAATTTTCAAAATTAATAACCTTCAATTGAGAACAGATGATATCTAAATTGGCATTAATTTTTTCTGAAATTTTTTTAAAATCCTCTGATGCTTCAGAGGTTGAGTTATTTTGAATATAAATACTCAAGGATGCCAAAGACGCTAAGAAGCTATGATTAATGACTACAAGCTCGTAAATGTCGTCAATATGGTTTTGTTTAGATTCTGGCTCTTGAGCCATACGCTGAAAAGCAGAACTTAAATTAGACATTTGTAAAAATGCCTCTTTTCTATTCACTTTTAAACTCGTTGGTACAAGACCTTTCTTTTGGTAATAATTGCTAATAGATTTAAAAAATGCAGTATTTGCTTTTAAAGCCGCTTTAATATTATCTCCAATTTCCATAAACGACCAAGCAGGTAAAAGCCAACGCATGGCCATATAAGATAATGCAGCACCAATTAATGTATCTAAAACTCGAAATTGAATAACTGTTAAAATATTGGGCTCTAAAATGGCATAAATAAAAATGACACTTAAGGTTATAAAAGTCGCAGAGGCTTTGTAGTTTTTCTGCACCATAGAAAAGGCAACGACTAAAGAAAGTACGCCTAGCGCACCATAAATGTATGGATCGTTAACTATAAATACTAACCCACTCGCTAAAGCAGCACCAATTAGAGTTCCAATCATTCGGTCTTGTGATCGGGTTTTGGTAAGACCGTAACTAGGTCGCATTATTACGATTATTGTTAAAATAATCCAATATGGATTCTGAAAGTCGAAAAATAAACCAATACCATAACCCAACATTACTACAATTGACAACCGTAATGAGTGTTTAAAAATTGTAGATCTAAAACTGAGGTTTCTAAGTAATAATTTAGGGCTATAATCTTGAGAGTCAATAAAACGCTTTAGCTTATCATTTTTTATATAATCATCTGAGGTTAATTGCGGATTACCCAACAACCATTTAATCTTTTTTAATTTTTCGAATTGCTTTTTCTGGTAGTCTAACAGATTCTGAAGCATTAAGTAACGCTCGTAATCTTCTAGGTGATTTTCATTTTTAAATTTTAAAAGATCACTTTCAAGTGCTTTAAAAGCATCAGAAAGGGCATTGTTTGACCTAAACAGCTTCGGCTTGTTAATATTTTTAGCAATAGACCGTAATTGAAGAGATAATTCGGAAATTAACTTCTGAAAATCAATTTTAAATTCAGGATGTTGAGCAAAAAGCACATCCATCTTGTCATAATTTACAGGATTGGCAATAGCAGCTTCTAAAATTTCAACCAATTGAATAAACACCAATAAACGTCTACTTTGATAGTTAGATTTTCCTGAGCTTTTTCGAGATAGTATTAATATTTCACGCAAGGTTTGGTGATGTTCCGTCAACTCACTTTGCAAGGTCATAAGTTGGGTTTGCAAAACATCTCTATCTGGTTGCTCACCTATGAGCTGCCTTCTGGTGTCTAAAAAATCTGCGGTTAATATAAAAGTTTGATTGAGAGTTTCTTCAGTTTGAGCCTTTGGATTGATGTAATACCATAACGTGGAGAGAAATAAATACCATAATCCACCAACACCAATCAATATGGCATATTGATAGACTTCTAAAGAATCTGAGGTGTGTGCAAAGCTTAAAACTAATGCCAATAATCCAGAAAAGCTTATTAATGATGCTCTAAATCCATAAATTGAAATAAAGGCAATACAAAAGGTTAAAAAGCCCAAAATAGGGAATAGTAAAAAATTTGAAATATTGAGATAGCCACCAATAAAACTGATAACAACCACTAGTATCGCCGAAAAAAGAATTCCAACCTGTTTGTGTTTTAATCGACCACTAACATCACTAGGAGAACACCAAAACGCACCAAAACAAAGTGCAAGTCCAACTTCAAATTGATTGGTTACGATACCTAAAATAATAGGAGTTGTTACTGCAACACCAATTAATACAGCTTTTGAAAAACTTGTACTTTTAAAGAATTCAAATAACTCTTTAGCGTGTTTAGAGATGAAAGTTAAAATGAGGTTTATAATTTTGAGTTTAAAACAAAGATACAACTTGAGTAGAGAAGCGTGTTTTATTTATAACTAACAATTATAAGAAAAAAAATAGCTGTTAAATTTCACTAAAGCAATGAAATTTAACAGCTAAAAGAATATAATAGGTAGGTGTATTATTTCATAATACGAGTTAATTGAAAAAACTTTTTGTAATCTTCAGGTATTGTATCAATGTTTAATAAAGAACCTTCTTTCATAGGAGGATAAATATCATGGTACGTTTGTACATTATAAAGACCTACACGTTTACTTATATGGTCTCTTGTTAATTCTGCTGGACTATTTAGTCCTGCAGCAGCAACAAGTTCTAAGAAACTATGAATTGTAGCTTCGTGGTAACGATTAGCTCTAGGTGCTTTATCATCTACCACCAAACCTTTAACTAAAGAGGCATTTTGTGTGGCCACACCAACAGGGCAAGTATTGGTATTACATTGTAAAGCTTGGATACAACCAATGGCTAACATCATAGCACGTGCACTATTACAGCCATCTGCGCCTAAGGCTAAAGCTCTTGCCATGTGGAAACCTGTAATTATTTTTCCGGCAACAATGACTTTTATATCTTTTCTAAGTCCAAAGCCAACTAAAGTATCGTGTACAAATATTAAACCTTCTCTTAATGGCATTCCCATGGAATTAGAAAACTCAACAGGTGCAGCACCAGTTCCTCCTTCACCACCATCTACAGTAATGAAATCGGGTTGAATACCTGTAAAAATCATAGCTTCACAAAAATCCATAAATTCTTGTTTCCTTCCTAAGCAGAGTTTAAAACCAATAGGTTTTCCATCAGAAAGATCTCTTAATTTTTTTATAAAATGCATAAACTGAATAGGATCAGAAAACGCGGAATGCGAAGGTGGTGAATGCACTGCAATACCAGGTTGTACGTGCCTGATTTTAGCAATCTCTTCAGTGTTTTTTGAAGCAGGTAAAATACCACCATGCCCAGGTTTTGCACCTTGAGATAGTTTTATTTCTATCATCTTTACTTCTGGTCTTAAGGCATTTTGTTTAAATGTAGTTTCGTTAAAAGTACCATCATCATGTCTGCAACCAAAATAACCGGTTCCAACTTGCCAAATTAAATCTCCACCATTTTTTAAATGATATTCACTAATTCCACCTTCACCTGTATTATGGGCAAAATTCCCCATCTTAGCACCTTTATTTAAAGCCAATACAGCGTTGTTACTTAAAGATCCAAAACTCATAGCCGAAATATTCAATAAGCTAGAAGAATAAGGTTGCTTACAATCCTTACCACCAATTAATAAACGTGGAAACTCACCAATATCCTTTGGGTTGGTTTTAGCATACATGGAGTGTTCTAGCCACTCATAGCCAGAATGGTAAAGATCCATTTGCGTACCAAAAGGTTCTGTGTCGTTTTCCCCTTTAGCTCTTCTGTATACTAGAGATCTAAGGATTCTATTTAGAGGTCTTCCTTGGGTATCTGTTTCAACAAAATATTGCATTATTTCTGGTCGAATAGATTCTAGTATATATCTAAATCTTCCTAGTAATGGAAAGTTTCGTCTAATGGTATGTGATGTTTGCATAATGTCAAAAACACCCATTATTACAAGTGGTCCAACTATTAAAAAAGCCCATAGAATAGGCTTCCAAATAAAAGCTATTCCGATAATTACTGAAACAAGAACGACTGAAATAATAATAAAATACTCACGGACTTTCATAGTGTCTACTTTAAATAAAGCGGTAAATATAAGATTACGTATTTTAATACTAAACTAAAAATGTATAGTTTATCTTTTTTTGCTGAATATATTTCGAAATCAGTAATTCTTGTCACATATATTGTAATTCTGATAAAAATCGCTATCAGCAAAAAGTATGGCCTATAAAATGTTGTTTTTATTTTTTTGAAATATTGATAATTCTATTTCTAGAGATAGATAACATTTAAAACTTCTTAAAGTCATCTTAATTATTTATTGTTATCACATTGAAATTTTATATTTGAAGTTAATTTTTTTCGAAATAAAACCTTTCATATGATAAAAAAAGTATTTCTCACACCATTCCAAAAATTCGTAAAAATTGAGAGCTTTAGTGGCATCTTATTAATGTTGGCTACAGTTTTAGCCTTAATTTGGGCAAATTCGCCCTATGGTGATGTGTACAGAGAAATATGGCAATATGAAATTGGTATTGTAACTGAATCTTTTGAGTTTAAAAAGCCCTTAATCTTATGGATAAACGATGGATTAATGGCGATATTCTTTTTTCTTATTGGTTTAGAAATAAAGAGAGAATTGTTAATCGGTGAACTCAATTCTCCAAAAAAGATTGCTTTTCCGTTGGTAGGTGCCATAGGAGGAATGTTGGTTCCGGTTGTTTTCTTTCTTTTGCTAAATCAAAATCCAGATACTTTTAAAGGTTGGGGAATCCCAATGGCAACTGACATTGCATTTTCATTGGCAATTTTAAATGTTTTAGGAAAACGTGTTCCATTAAGTCTTAAGGTTTTTTTAACTGCATTTGCGATTGTTGATGATATTGGAGCCGTTTTAGTAATCGCCTTATTTTATAGTGGTACAATTAATACAACATTGCTGTTAATAGCGTTAGTGATGTTGTCGGTTTTGTATTTTCTTTCATACAGAGGTTATTATTCTAAATTCGTTATGTTTTTCTTCGGTATCATTATTTGGTTTTTATTTTTAAAATCCGGAATTCATCCAACAGTTGCAGGAATCTTGTTAGCATTTTCGGTTCCAATTAGACAAAAAATTGATACCAGTACATTTTTAGAACAGTTAGAGAAAGTTTACAACGATATTAAAAATGCGAGTGTATTACAAAAACCGATTCTTTCTACTGAACAAATACAGCATATAGATGATTTGGAAGATTGGTCATCTAAATTTCAATCTCCATTACAGCATTTAGAACATAACTTGCATGGTTGGGTGGCATATTTTATAATTCCAATTTTTGCACTTGCTAATGCTGGTGTGCTTATAGGTGGTTCCGATAATTTAGATACGGCATTAGTGACCAATATAGTTATTTGTTTAATTTTAGGAAAAGGGATTGGTATAACGTCTATAGTAATGCTTGCAAAAAAAATTAAGCTTATAGAAATACCAAATGATATTAGTTTTAAACAGATTTTAGGCGTTGCGTTTTTGGCTGGTATTGGGTTTACTATGGCTATCTTTATTGCGAGTTTAGCGTTTGCATCCACACCAGAATATGTAGATTCTGCTAAAATTGGTATTCTCTTAGGCTCTTTTATATCTGCCATTATTGGATATGTGATTTTACGCTTAGATTCAAAACCAAGTATTAGCCAGACAAGAGATTAAGAATCTCTTTAAAACAAACGAAGAGTTCGTTTAAATGCTTGGAATTTATTTATCTTAATGGGCAATGTTTTATTGATTTTGTAAACTAAGTTTGATGATTAGGTTTCCAAATTATAGTCATTTCCGTAGTTAACGAAGATGTGATGAAAAATTATAAAGTAAAATAATGAGCACAACTGAACAAGCGTTAAAAGAACGGATTAAAGAACTGACTTGTCTTTATGAAGTATCTTCAATTATTGGAAATTCTAATGCCAAACTTTTAGAAGACACTTTAAGAGCTATTGCTTTTAGCTTAAAAAACGCATTTCAATATCCGGAAAAGACTGAGATTGTTATTAGCATAGAACAGCTTTTAATTAGCACTCACGCATCATGCACATCACCTGATGAAAATTTGATGATAGAATCAAAAATCAGTATTTTCAATGAAAACAAAGGTCAATTAATTGCATACTCTGAAGCTTCAAACTTTGAACAAATTAATTTTTTAAACGAAGAACAATTACTCTTAGATAATGTAGCAATCAAAATAGGTAGCTTGTTAGAACGTATTGAAATTCAGAAAAATGAAACATCCTTAAAACGGCAAATGGAACGTGCAGACCGTTTGGGAATATTGGGAGAAATTACTGCTGGTATTGCACACGAACTTAATACACCTTTAGCTAATATTTTGGGTTTTGCCGAATTGCTGAAAGATGATTTAAGTGCAAAAAGTGAGTCTACTGAAGATATTGATAAAATTATTCAGAATGCTATTTTCTCTAGGGAAGTGGTAAAGAAATTGATGTTTTTTGCTTGCGAAATGCCTCAAGAAAAGAAGCGCGTTAACATTGTACCTAATATTAAGAACGCGATTAATTTATTAGATGCTACTTTTAGAAAAGAGCAAGTAAAATATATTGTAAAAATTGAAGAAGAGGAATTGTGGCTAAGAGCCGATCCTATTCAACTTACACAGATTATTTTTAATTTATTAATTAATGCAATATACTTTTCGCCTAAAAATGGATTAGTAACTATAGAAGCTAAATCAACAAAAAAAGATATTGTTTTAATGATTTCTGATGAAGGAAAAGGTTTTGTAACTGAAGATTTAGATAAAATATTTCAACCATTTTTTACCACAAAACCAACAGGTGATGGCTCAGGCTTGGGGTTAAGTGTTGTGCATGGTATTGTGGCTTCCCATAAAGGAAGTATTGTTGCAGAAAACAATAAAAATAAAGGTGCTATATTTACAATAACACTTCCAAAAGATTGATTTTAAGCTATGCAGTTACGTAAAGAAAATATACTAATTGTTGATGATGATGTAAATATTATTGAACTTTTACAGCGCCATTTACAATCTTGGAACTATCATACTTTTAAGGCAGTTTCCGTAAAGGAGGCAGTGACAATTTTAAGAGATACAAATATCGATTTATTGATAACTGATTTAAAAATGCCAGAAATTGATGGTTTTGAACTCATTAAATTTGTCTCTGAGCATTATCCTAAACTCCCTAAATTAGTTGTTACAGGTTATCCTTCCGTTCAAGATTCTCTATCTGCAATTAAATCTGGTGTGGTAGATTATTTAACAAAGCCTTTTACAAAAGACGAGTTAAAAACGGCAATATCAAAATCCTTAATTAGTCTAGAAAATAATACAATTAAGACCAATACATCTGCAGTTAATAAAGGTAAAGCTTATGGTGAACTTATAGGGAATTCAGAAAAGATAAATAAGGTTATTCAAATTATTGAGCGTGTAAAGGATAATAAAGCTACCGTTTTTATAAAAGGGGAGAGTGGTACAGGAAAAGAACTAGTGGCAAGAGCTATTCATTATCAAGGTAAGTTTGCTAAAGCACCGTTTATTGCAGTTAATTGTGGTGCTATACCAGAAAACTTATTAGAATCGGAATTGTTTGGGTATGTAAAAGGAGCTTTTACAGGAGCAGATTCAAATAGAAATGGTTTTTTTCAAGCTGCCAATGGTGGTACTATTTTTTTAGATGAAATAGGAAATGCTTCGCTAGCAGTACAATCGCGATTACTACGTGTGCTTCAAGAAAAAGAAGTGGTAAAAGTGGGAGCAACAAAAGCCGAAAAAGTTGATATCAGAATTATTGCTGCTACTAATAGTGATTTGCGAGAAATGATTAAGAATAACACTTTTAGGGATGACTTATTTTATAGGTTAACTGTTGTTGAAATTGATGTTGCACCATTACGAGAGCGTAAAGATGATATAGATCTTTTAGTGAATAAATTCCTTTTTAAATATGGAGAAGAGTACAAGGATCGTTTTTTAAAAATAACACCAGAAGCATTAGGTGTTTTAAAACGTTACAATTGGCCAGGTAATATTAGAGAATTAGAAAATTGCATTCAACATGCTGTTATTATGTGTGATAAAATTGTTGATATAGAACATTTACCAGAACACATGAAATACAATATTAACTTTTCTACAGAAGAACTACAGCCATTAAAAATTATAGAAAAAAAATATATTGAAAAGGTGTTAAGAGCCACTGGTAATAACAAAACAAAGGCAGCCGAAATTCTACAAATAGACCGTAAAACAATTCGCCAAAAACTTTCAGAATAACTACTATTATTGGTGCATTTTTACGCAGTTGAGTAATTTTGTCTCAGTCTCTTCACGTTTAAGATTTTTATTATATTCCATTTAGCCCTTTGTTTTAAAGGGTTTTTGTGATTTCAAATTGGTTTTTAAATACAACGGCACATGGATTGCCTTTAGTGTGTGTATAACACTAATATGTATTAATCATGAATCATTTTAATATTTGTCCAAGTTGTATGCACCGTAATTCTTGTGTGTTAACAACTCAAAAAGATAAAGTCTGGTCTTGTAGTGAATTCGATCAACAAAACCCAAAAGATGTTGTTTTAGATAAAGTAAAGCAACCTAAACGCAAACTAGAATTAGTTTAATCCCTTATTTATAAATCATGAATTTTAACGCTTTAATGTCTATGATAGCTAATATAGCTTCGGTAGAAAAAAAACCAAAATTTAGATCGTCTAGAGCTAAATATATAACAGAAAAATATCACGAGAGATCTATATCTAATCGTTATTTCAAATAATAGAAAAATATAAAACACAAATATGACAGTATTAAAAGCAAGTGTAAAAAAGGCTACAAAAAAACAACCCTTAAGAGGGATGATGGATAATGTAATGGAGCAATTTAATAGTGCTGCAGATCATATTAATCTACATCCTAATATTAGAAAAATTTTAAGTATTACCAACAATGAGATTTTGGTGAATTTTCCTGTAAAAATGGATAATGGTGATGTAGAAATATTTACGGGTTATCGTGTGCAACATAATTCGGCATTAGGCCCTTATAAAGGTGGGTTGCGTTATCACCCAACAGTAGATTTAGATGCGGCTAGAGCATTAGCAATGTGGATGACATGGAAAACCTCGTTAGCTGGTTTGCCTTATGGAGGTGGAAAAGGAGGAATTAAGATAGATCCTTCTAAGTATTCAGAATCTGAATTAGAGCGTATAACAAGACGTTTTACGTATGCCTTAGCGGACAATATTGGTCCTGAACATGATATACCAGCTCCAGATGTTAATACAAATAGCCAAACAATGGCATGGATTGCAGATACTTATATGAGTACCAGACCACCTGCACAACGTACAGCAAATCAACATGTAGTAACAGGAAAACCAGATGGTAGTGGTGGATTAGAAGGAAGAGATAGAGCTACAGGCTTTGGTGTGTATTTAACTATTAAGTTTTGGGCTGAGAAGAATAATATAGATTTAAAGGGTAAGAAATACATTGTTCAAGGTTTTGGTAATGTAGGCTATTGGGCTTCACTTTTTTTAGAAAAAGATGGTGCTAAGTTAGTAGCCGTTCAAGATGCATATGGAAGCATTCAAAATCAAAATGGGTTAAATGTTAAAAACCTATTTGATTATGCAAAACTTAATAAAGGAAGTATTGTAGATTTTCCCAATTCTGAGTCTTTGGATAAGGATGACTTCTTTGCTGTGGACTGTGATATATGTATTCCTGCAGCATTAGGAAATCAGATTACTAAGGAAAATGCACCAAAAATAAAAGCCAATTTAATTGCAGAAGGTGCTAATGGTCCAACAAATGTTGATGGAGAAAGAATATTACTAGAAAGAGGTATAGCAATTATACCAGATATTTTGTGTAATTCTGGAGGTGTAATTGGTAGTTATTTTGAATGGCTACAAAACAGAAATGGTGAGATATGGCATTTAGAAGAAGTTATGGATAAACTAAGTAAAAAGCTAAGAGGTTCATTTAATAAAGTCTTCGATTATTCTGAGCGAGAAGATATCGATACGCGGACTGCTGCATTCTGTATCGCTATAGAACGCATTGAAAAGGCCTATGTACAAAGAGGTATTTTTCCTTAATTTTTTAGAATTAATTAAAATGAAATACGGAAGTATAATATTAGAAAAGAAGGAATTTGTTTATTTAAAACGCATTCTTAATATATCTGGTTACGCAGAAGATCACGAAACGCAAAAGTGTTTAATAACATTGGCTAACGAGTTAAAGTCTGCACACATCGTTGATGATAGTGAAATGCCTAAGGATGTAATAAGGTTTAATAGTAGAGTCACCTTAGTTTTAGAAAATGGAATAGAGAAGGAATTACAACTCGTAATTCCTTCGGAAAGAGATATACAATTAAATAAAATTTCAATACTTACACCAATGGGATCTGCATTAATAGGTTATTCAACAGATGACACAATTATTTGGGATTTTCCATCGGGAAAACAGAAAATTAAAATAATTGATGTAGAACAAGAGGGAAAATTTAGAACTATAGAAATTTAACAATCTTAAATTTAAAAGTATGACAACTGAAAATAATGAAATATTTCATCATGATACTGATATAGATGTTACACACAAAATTAATTCTGTTGAGTTAAATAACTGGATGAGTCATTTAAAGTATATTAAGAAAGAGTTAGTTAATCTAATAGGTCTATGTACTAATGAACTTAATGGAAAGTTAGACGATGCGGAAGTTATAGAGCGTTTTAATAAGAAAAAGAGTGAAAATGAAATATTATTAGATGCTTTAGTTAAATATTCTAACTCTAGAATTGATATCGCTGAGTGCGAAGACACTCAATGCGATATGGTTTATATTAAAGAGCACGAAAGCTATCGAAGAAGCTATTTGTATCATTTAGACAAGTATAGAAGGCTTAAAGATGAGTTTTTTAATAAGGCTCAAGGGAAGTTTTCATTGTTAAGTTAGACGCTGTTTCTTTATAATTAATTTTTTTAACCCTTTTACAGTTTACACTCAAAACTTTTAAGTAATCCCTAAGTTTTAATAACCATGAAAAGAAATTTTTATGGTTATTTTTTTTGACTTTAGTTATAGATGAGATTGATACTTTGTTTTTATGAGGTATCATTAAGTATAATGAGACTTTAAGAATAAAATAATAGTTATGAAAAAGAAATATAGATATTAGCACTTAAATTAGTGAGATAACTTTTATTTTAACCAATAAATTTATTTCAGAGTCTTATTTTATGCTGCTAAAAACTGAACAAGAAAAACTAGAGTGGGAATTAATATATACTTATATTATACCTATAGGAATGGGGATTATAGCTCTTTTTATACTGTTTAGATTGGTTATGATTTTTCAGTACTTTTATGCTAGGCATTTCAAAAAACCAATAGTTACTCACTTTTATTTTAAGCTTAAAAAACTTACTCCCATTCAGTTGTCAATTTTAAAAAACGAATATCCTTTATTTGGTAAGTTATCAGACAAGCATCAATCTTATTTTGAACATAGAGTAGCGACGTTTATAGATAAAACTCAATTTATAGGGAGGCAAGACCTAGTTGTTACAGAGCAGATGAGAGTCTTAGTTGCAGCAACATCGATAATGCTAACATTCGGTTTTAGAAAATATCTTTTAGACTTGTTAAATACTGTTATCTTATATCCAAATGAATATTATTCTGAAATTAATGAAGCAAATCATAAGGGAGAAACAAATCCACAGTTGAAGGCCATAGTATTTTCTTGGAAAGATTTTAAGCATGGGTATAACATAGGAGATGATAACTTAAATCTTGGTATCCATGAGTTTGGCCATGCAATTCATTTAAACGCTTCTATGAATAATGATGTGAGTAGTTTAGTGTTTAGTCAAGGTTTTCAGAATCTAACTTCCTATTTACAGAAGAATCCAACGCTTAGAGAAAATTTAATCGCTTCAAAATATTTTAGGGCTTATGCTTATACTAATCAGTTTGAGTTTTTTGCTGTGTTGCTTGAGAATTTTGTTGAAACACCAAAAGAATTCAAATCACAATTTCCACATCTATATGGCTATATAAAGCAAATGTTAAATTTTAAGTTTGCAGGTTATTAGAGACTATTTAAAATAAACCTTATTTTTAACCTAAAAATAAAACATGAAGAGAATATTGGTAACTGGAGGAGCTGGGTTTGTTGGTTCGCATCTATGTGATCGTTTGTTAAGCGAAGGAAATGAGGTCATTTGCTTAGATAATTATTTTACAGGTTCTAAAAAAAATATTGAGCACTTAATGGATCATCATTATTTTGAATTAGTGCGTCATGATATTATCAATCCTTACATGGTTGAAGTCGATGAGATCTATAATTTAGCCTGTCCTGCGTCGCCAATACATTACCAATATAATCCTATAAAAACGGTTAAGACCTCAGTTATGGGTGCCATCAATATGCTAGGATTGGCAAAACGCGTTGGAGCAAAAATATTACAAGCATCTACTAGTGAGGTTTATGGTGATCCATCCGTTCATCCACAACCAGAGAGTTATTGGGGAAATGTTAACCCAATTGGGTTGCGTTCTTGTTATGATGAAGGAAAACGTTGCGCTGAGACGTTGTTTATGGATTATCATAACCAAAATCAAGTAAAGATAAAAATCATTCGTATTTTTAATACTTATGGGCCAAAAATGCACCCTCAAGATGGTCGTGTAGTTTCTAACTTTATTATGCAAGCGTTACAAGGGGACGACATTACAATTTTTGGTGATGGAACTCAAACAAGAAGTTTTCAATACGTTGATGATTTAGTTGAGGGAATGCACCGTATGATGAACAGTAGAGATGGTTTTATTGGTCCTGTAAATATAGGCAACCCAATAGAGTTTACTATGTTAGATTTAGCTAAAGAAGTAATAGATTTAATAGGTTCAAAATCTAAAATTTCATTTCTTCCTTTACCACAAGATGATCCATTGCAAAGACAACCAGATATTAGTTTAGCTAAGAAAGAATTAGGAGGTTGGGAACCTCAGATTCAATTAAAAGAGGGGCTTAAACAGACTATTAATTATTTTGATAATCTACTAAAAGAAGTATAAGATTTAGAAGTCTAAAACATAAAAAAAGGTTCGCAATTTAAATTGTGAACCTTTTTTTATGTTTTATTGTAAAGTCGTATTACAATTTAAATACGGCTTGTAAATGATATTGGTAGTGATTGTCATCGTAACCGCTATCAGGATGATTAAATGCAAATTTACCTATAGTCTGAGCTCTCAAACCAAACGTTCTACTATTATTTAGCCAAACTAAAACTCCTCCACCAAGGTTGGCAGACATATTTGTTTCATCTATATGAAAAAAGCCAATACCAGCATTAACATATAATTCTAGCCAATCGATACGGTCACCTAATATATGTTCTCCAAAATAATATTTTACATGTGTATCTAATGATAAGTAATTGTAATCTTCTTTAAGATTATTGTAATCACTATCTATTCTATTCTCAGTTGTAAAACCATTAAAGGTTATAGATTGTTCTATTGCGAATTTTTCAGTCCAATTTAACTCAACTGCTGCAGCAATAGGATTTTGAAAGCTCCAGTCTTCTGGGTGATAAATAGGTGATTGTGAACCTAAACTATTGATGGCGTTGACACCAACGCTTAAATACCAATCTTTATCACTTCTTTGTGCAAAAGCAGATAAACTAAAAGATACTAATAATGCAATTAAAATTAATTTTTTCATTCTGAAATAATTTTGTTCAAAGGTAAACTTTATGGATTATAAAACAAATATTGATTAAAAATTTTATAATATTAATCAAAAAAAACTAAAAGTGGTTCAAAATAGACTTAAAATGATTGAAAATTCTGTTTCTATCTGTTATTATGGCTTTTCTATACGTTTTATTGGATATAAAAAGCCATAATCTGTACAATAAAATAGGTGTAAATCTCATTACTCCTATTAGTTTATTCCAATTTTTATAAAACTTAAGGTGCTTTAACTTAAATAAATAGAAATTGGTAAAAATATTGATTTTTACATTTGTCGAAACTCTTATATCTTCAAAAAATAGGCTCGTATATTTAAAGTAGTTTTTATAAACCTTCTTTTTATACCATTCTTTCGCACCAGAGTAACCGCGTTGTATAATAATAGTATCATAAGTAGATCTAAAACTGATACTATTATATAGTGCACCATAATCATTAATCTGAAAATTGAGAATATTATGCATTAAAAGGTGCTTTTTTGATGGAATATACACCGTGTTAATTTGTTTTCTATCATTAAAGATGGCTTCAAAGTTTAGTGTATCATCATTATGAGTTGTAAATAGTTTTCTATGGACTTCTACTGCTGCAATACGGTTATCTGTAAGTTTTGTTTTTAGTCTAGGTAGGTGTTTATGTTCAAAAAAGTCATGTCCTAATGTTTGGTCAGATGGGTAATAGCCATTATCACATAGTAATTGATATGCTTCTTTTAATTGTTCTGGTGATACCAATATGTCAATATCACCTAACATGCGCTCAGCATTATCCTCAAAACAGCCCGAAGCTAATAAAGCGGAGCCTTTTAAAAACACATGGTCTATATGGTTTAAATTAAATAATTGTGAGATAGAACGAATTTGTATAAGTATAATAGAATTTCTTTGTCTATTTTTACTTGTAATTAGTTCAAGATAATTTAATAGGTCTTCGGGTAATTTATGTAAAAGTTTTTTTGCTTTAAGTCTACAATAAATGGCTGGTATAACATAGTGTTTACTGCCTTCTCTTACGATGTCTTCCCAGTCAAAGGCGGTATTACTGATCGTTTTCTCTAATTGAGAATCGTTAGTTTTGAAACTGAGAATATCTGCAATATGTTGATATGTAATGGCTAAATTATTCATAGGTTTCTCAATGTGCTACTAATATAAGCATTAAACCTTTTTGTTGAGTTGTTTAAATAATTTAGATATTTCATTGGTGACACTTTGTGTATCACTATATGTGAGTTGATAGATTTCTAATGTTGCTAACCAATCTAAAAATTGTCTTGCATGCAAAGGATTGGGTGATAACCAAGAATCAGGTATAATAGTTTCTAGTATCGTTTTAACTGATATGGGTTCTAATTTAGTTTCAGACTTTGCTTTGTAGTTCACTAAAATAATAGAACGACAAGGGTAGTGGTCTTTTTTAGGTTTGGTACAAGGAATATATTTTAAATTTCCCTTAGTTTTATTGAATTTTACAATTGGTAAATCTTTAAAATTTGAGACTAAAGGTTCGAGTAAATTAAATGCTCCTTGTTTTATTGATATGGCAGAAGGGTTATAATAAATCTCATTGTCTTCTGACAACATTGGAGAAACATCATCAGCGAGTAAATCAAAACCGTTGGCAGTTAATAAAGCACAAAGCGTACTTTTTCCTTTTCCCGAGTTTCCTACAAATAGAATAGACGAATTGCTATCCGTAATGGTTGAACCATGAAAGGTACCAATCCAATCGTTCTCGTCTTTATTGTGCAATGTGCAAAGTAATTGCATAATAAATTTTCCTTGCATCAAATGGTACTTGTGCTTTGAAACTTGAGATATTAATTGCTGATCTTTGAATAAAAATAAGTCGTCATTTTTTAAATAAATGTCGAATGTCGCTGAAACTTCATTTTTCGTCTCAGTACAATAATATGAAAGCGCTGGGTGAACAGTTTTTAAAACTAATTCTGTATCGTAATATATTTGAATTGTTTGTCCTTTAAAATCATATTGTTTAGAAATATGTCTTTTAGAAGTATCTAAAACAATCGAATCTATCTCTGGTGAAATATAAGGTTTATTACAGTCCTTTAAATAATTAAATAACGTCTCAGAAATGCTTTCGCTTTCTAAGACGTTAATATCATTTGAAATCATTGTAGAAAAATCAGCGTTGGAGCTAGATTTTAAATAAGATTCTAAAAGCAAATTAAATTCTGGTTCAATGATACTATAACTGTTGGATAATGCAAACCACAATATCCAGTTTTCACCAAACAATTTTTTATATGTAGGTGCTAAGTTAGTATTCAAAATAAAAACCGAAAATTAATCGAATGGGTCTCCACCTGGATCTGGTGGTGATGACGATTGTGCTTTAAGTGGATTTAAAATCACAAATGTTCCTACCGCAGTTAATGCAGCATACTTACCCATTTTTTGAATGGCTTCCTTACGAGTGATTTTATCTATGTTGTTGTCTTTCTTCATGGCTTTTGCCCTAAATTTGTGTTCAAAAATAATAAAATATTTTATTTATTAAAGTAAAATACGAAAAGGTTTACAATAAAAGTTAAAATTCTTTGATAAACCAATCTGATTCTTACTAATTTACATCTAAAGTTAGTGCTTTAATTGCACTAAAACTAGATTTCTGTATATATCTACGTAATAATTTTTAATTTGGTTTTATTCAAAAACAAAATGAATCACAATATATACAATATTTTCAGAAATCAGGTATAAGAATTTAATGTATAATTACTTTTTGTGTTTTGTTTTGCGTTCCGTTTGTTAATTGTATTACATAAATTCCTGCAGTTAAATGGCTCGTATCTAAGCTTTGTAAACTGCTTGTACTGTTTAGGGTTGTGGTGCTTACAACTCTACCTTGTATATCATAAATATAAGCTGTAGTGTTTTCTAATAATTGTCCAGCAATTATTGCAGTCTTATCATTAGCATTAGTATAGATAGATATATTGTTTAAACTATGATTTGATGTTGAAAGCGTACTTTCTGAAAAACGTAAGTAAAAGCGACCTACACCACTAAGGTTAGTAATAGGTGTCATTACATAGTCACTTGTATTTAATAGTGTTGATGTGTTTTCAACAGTATCATCTAAGTAAATGTCTATTGTACTTGGTAAATTGGTTTCATTTATGCTAAATGTAATTTGCTCACCTTGGTTTGCATTTACACCTAAAGGAATTGTAACGTCTAAATAATCTGTTTTTCCAAGAGCTTGAACAGCAAATGGAACTCCTGTATTGTCTTCAATTAATTCTGAATATAAGGCAAATGAAGGTGCCGATCCACCTAATAAGCTTGCATCATATCCAGGATCTAAACCGAGAGTTGAGAATTCTGTAAAGAAAATGTCAGTAATAAAATTAGCATTAGCGTTACTCAAGTTTAATTTTAAGTTAGATATTACTGAAGAATCTCTTCCAGCAATAAAATCATCGCCTCCAGCAGCTAAACGCATATCTGAGCTAGTTGTTGTAAATTCAATATTTCCACCTGTTGCACCTGAAGCTACAAAAAAGCCTTGTCCTGGTGCAATATTCATACTAGTGTTTAATAAAGCACTTATTATAGTGTAATCGCCAGCAGATGTACCGTCTGTACTATCGTTATATCCATAGATTACAAGAGCACTAGGATCCAATAGGCTAGCATTATGGGATAAAAACTGTTGAGCATCTAAGTATGAAGGAAAAGGGTTTCCTATTAAATTTAGTTTACTAACAGTACCTTGATTAATTACAGTTTGAACTAATCCAGTACTTACAGTACCTTCAAAGGTTACAAGATTACTTGCTTCTCCTTCTGTAATACCAGAACGATAACCTTTACCCGCAGTTAATGGAGTAGTGTCAGTGTCATTCCAAAGTTCAAAAGGATTAGTACTACTGTCATTATCAAAACCACCAAATAGTACTTCTGGTCCAGAAGGGTTCGCTCTAATATTAGGGTTGTTTGCTATAAAAGTATTAAAAGCTTGACCAGATAGAGGTGCACTTATTAAATCGTTACCATTTACAGAATTGTTACTGTTAACATAACGATTGTATGTTACTGTGCCTGCAATAGTTCCATCTAAGATTAAACTTGAGTAACTAGTAGAAATAGATTCTAAAACTAAATCATTAGTTATTGTAAGTATTATGCCAGTATCAACAGTAAGGGCAGCACCAGGGTTTACAGTTACTAAATTAGCAGTAGTGTTTGTGTCAATTGTAGCAGTACCAGATGCGATTACTATATTATCAGCAGCAGTAGCAGTGCCATTAGGATTACTAGGTGACCATGAGCCAGCGTAAGTATAAGTTAAAATATATCCTGTTCCAGGTGTTCCACCATCGATATCTGAAGCATCCCAACTGGCAGCTAAAGAGTTATCACTAGTAACATCTACCAATTCTAAAGATGGACCATTACCATCTGGTGTTGTAGGCCACGGAGATCCGTCATCATAGGTAACAGTGTCAATGGTTACGTTAGAACCACTTGGCTCAAGTATAATTGCTATAGTTGTTGAACTATTTACAAGATTATTGGAGTCATCTGTTGAAGCCGTCGTTGCAGGCGTACTAATGACACTAACATCAGGTGTAAAAGGATTATCATTATTAAACGTGCCATCTCCATTACTTCCTAAAGCGATGGTTAAATAACTACCTGATGTAATTGTGATTCCGGTAAAATCATAAGTACTACCACCGTAAACTAATCTCCAATCGCTATCTAAGTTGATGTCAGTTAAAGAGGCATTATAGATTTCAATCCATTCATCATCAGTTCCTGAAGAGTTGTACATAATTTCTGAGATAACTATATCTCCTGCTACAGGAGCAGTGCTAGGTGCAATATTATTTGTTACTCCAGTGCTCCAAGTAGTATTTTTTCTAGTAAAAATGGTAAAATGATAAGTTGTACCGTTAGTTAAACCTGTTACGGTAACAGTTGTACCAGTACCTTTATAAACTGTAAATTCACCAGATCCTAAATCTGTTCCTGAACCAAAGTTTGCATCGGCAGTATAAGCAGAACCATCTCCTGTTGGTGTTACTGTTACTGCAGAAGTTGCTTTAGCTACTATCAATACTTCGTCAAAACAAGCCTCATTAGTCCAACTCAAATCTATAGTTGTATTTCCTGATATTACGGTAAAAGCCGTTACATCTGTTGGAGTAGAACAATCTGTTGTGAAGATCCCTGTTAACTCTGTCAACTCGTAACATGTATCAGTAGTGTTATATTCATATATGGCAACATAATAAGAGGTAGCTGGGTTTAAGCCTGTTACATTAACAGAACTTGTTGCAGATCCAGATTGGACTACATAATTCCCAGTGCCTATTTGGTCACCTGAAGTAAAAACAGTATTACCTGTGTAAGTTGTACCATTTGAAGGGTCGGTGTCTACAGCAGATCCCTCTTTAATTAACACCAATACCTCATCTCCATTTCCTGAAGTCCAGTTTAAAGTTGCAGATGCAGTGCCTATTGCAGTTGTGTTATAAGCAGTTGCTTGAGTTGTAGGAGGTGTACAAGCTCCAGTGAATGTGAAGTTTGTTAAATCAAAGGTTTGAGATGATCCAGAGGTAGCCCAATTGGCTGAGTCATATATTAAAGATAAATAAGTAGCCTTATCTTGACCAATTCTAGTACCTATGTAGATACCATTGTCTCCACCATAATATATGGCATTTGTTCCTATTGTTAATCCAGTACCCGTTAAAGTGCCAGCATCACCACCATCTTCTCCAGCAAAACCAAGTATAGTATAAGTTCCAGAATTGTAGATATTAGTAGATGTTTGATATAAATAGAAACCATCACCACTATTACCAAGTGCGAAGCTACCAGCTTTTTGGCTAACGGTTCCTCCTACACTTGTGCCACTTGTATCTATTGTAAATACAGTGCCAGCAGTTATGGCTGGTGTAATCCATTCGTAGAATCCTTCGCCTGAATTGAAAGAAGTGCCTCCCCATTCCTCATCTGTAAAAAAGACAGATTCACCTGAAGGGATATCTTCTAGTGCAACAATTAGTACCTCTTCGTCATCAACACTTAGGCCAATAATAGCTAAATCACCAGGCGACAATGTTTGAGAAAATCCGAAACTGGTAATCATTAAAGTAAATAAAAGTGTGTAAAAATTTTTCATAGGTTAATTTTTTCTATTCGAATTTTTCTATTCGAATTATTTATTCATAAAATTAAAGATGTCAAAAATACTAAAACTTTAATTTATAGAATATTTTAAATATTAATAAACTGTTAATTGGACACCATTTTTATTTTTAGGTCACTATTCTTGAGTTTAATAAAAATGTTCTTCCAATTTATTAATACCAAAAGCGCATCCTATAAGGATGCGCTTTAAAATTTATTTTAATAAAATTTGACTTATCTAATAATCACTTTTTGTGATTTTTGTTGAGATCCATCTATTAAAGTTACTACGTAAACACCATCTTGGAAATCAGAAGCATCTATTTCGTTCACTAAGTTATTACTTTCTAAATCTGTACTATAAACCAATCGTCCTTGAATATCATGGATTGTTGCAGTAGTACCTTCATTAATAATACCTTGAATAAATATTGATCTTGGAGACTTCTTAGTATAGATTTTAATACTATTAAATTCTTCATCATTTAAAGATAATGTATTATCTGTAACACGTAAGTAGAAACGACCAGTACTACTTATGTTCGTGTTTGGCGTTATAACATAATCAGATGACGTTAATAATGTTGATGTATTATTCAACGTATCATCTAAATACACTTCTACTGTACTAGGCAATGTAGATTCTGATATAGTAAATGTTAATTGTTCACCAGAATTGGCATTTACACCTAATGGTATTACTACATCCATCATATCTGAAGGGTGTAGTGCTTGTAATGCTAAACGCATATCAGGATTACCCTCAACTAATTGAGAATATAATGCAAAACTAGGTGCAAAGTTATCTAGTAGTTTCCCATCATAACCATGATCCGCATCTCTTGTTGCTTCTTCGTTAAAATAGAATTGCGTAGTATAATCATTTGCAGTTGTAGTTGTATTCAGCTTAAAGTATGTTAATACATCTGCATTACGACCAGCAATAAAGTCATCTGAGTTGCCAATAACTCTCATGCTAGGAGTAAAAGTAAGGTCGTAAGTCGCAACTTGTGTATCATTTGCTGCAACTAAGAAACCTTGTCCTGGCGCCATTATTCTTCCAAATGAATTTGCTAAAGTAACAATATCCCAACCGTTTGAACCATCTCCATCGTAACCATAGATACCAGATTCATCTTCTAAAAGTTGATAATTGTAAACTCCTGAAGAAGGAACGACTTCATAGAATAAGAATTGGAACATATCTATATAGGAAGGATATGGATTACCAACAAGATTCCAATCTGGATGATTAGGACCTTCATCAGTAATATTTATTGGAACGGTAGTGGTTCGTACAGTACCTGTAAAGGTTAATGTAGTACCAGCATCTGTAGCTGCTCTATAACCAGTTCCACTAGTTAATGTTGCAGCAGTTGCATCTGTATAATTAACATATGCACCAACAGATTTATCAAAAGGAGCCCAAGCATAAGTTGTAGGACTTGTTTGTCCGTTGTCTAATAAATCGTCTGCATTGGTGTCAGAGAGTAAAAAGTTAGCCCAAGTTTCACCTTCAAGTGGTGGTGAAATAAGATCATTACCTCCACTATTAGCATTAACATAACGCTCGTATTTAATGGTTCCGACAATAGTACCATCGTACATTAAACTAGAGTAACTGTTTGAAACAGACTCTAAAGTAACATCTCCATCTACCGTCAATGTCACACCGGTATTAATTGTAAGACTTGCTCCAGGATTAACAGTAACATTGTCTGCTGAAGTAGTAGCTGAAATAACTGCATCTCCTGACATAATAATAATATCATCATTTGTTGTAGCCGTACCATTAGGATCACTTGGTGACCAAGTACCGGTATAAGTATAAGTAACCGCAATGACTTCTTCAACTTTTACATCATCTAATATTACTCCACGACCATAGTCACCAGTTCCTTCAAATGCGATATAGTATTCTGCACTTGGATTTGGTAACTCGATAGTTTCTTCTGTCCATGTAGTTATACTACTAGTAAATGTTTGACCAGGTATTAGAGTCCATGCTCCTGCTTCTGAAGTCTTATAATAAACTCTTAATTCATCTTGATCAGAACCCCAAGCTTCTTGAGCATGCCAGAACGTTAGAGTAGGAGAGATGATACCTGTAATATCTAATTTTGGTGACACTAATTTTACAACTCCAGTTCTAGAGGTGTCATAAAACATAGCATTAAACGCTCCTGTATGAGCAGATATTATTGTACCACCTTGACTACCGTTATTGTAGGTCCAGTTAGCACTTCCAGCTTCAACTTCTTGAGACCAACATGCTGGTAGTATTCCAGATTCGAATCCTTCATCATATGGGAAAGTATTTATTGCTACTAAACAAGGGTCAGCACCAGTTGTTGCACTTGCAGATGGAATTGTTCCGTCTGTTTTAAAGTCGATTAACGTTCCTGCATTGGTATATGGATAAATTTCAAATTCGTATAGTGTACTAGCGTTTAAGTTTACTACGGTATATGATTGTAAACCAGAAGCTCGTTTAAATTCAAATTCATCATCAGACCAATCTATATCATTTGCTGGGTCGGTACCATCTACAATTGTAGTGAATACGCCTGTACCAGTTTTACCAACTATAACAAATCCATCTGCTGGTTGAGCACCATCATTATCATTCCACGTTAAAGTGATTTGAGAATCTGAATCTGCTACAGCAGTAAATGCTAATGCATGATTTGTTGGCTCTGGTATTGGGTTTACTGTTAAAACACCAGAAACAAAGTTTGTACCATCCCAGAAGTTACCATTAGTACTTCCTGGGTTTATACCACCATATGCAAAGTCTCCACTATCTACAGAGAAACGACTTACATAGTAATATGTTCCAACGGCTAAGCTAGATCCAATTTCGGCTTGGTATTCGTCATTATTAGCATTTCCATCGACACCGTCAGTATTATAAGTAGCTGGTAGCCATGTCCAACCACTTGCAAAATCTGCAGAAGTTGTTGCGTCAGTAGTGTTATAACCAATCCATGCTTCGATGTTTGCACCTTGTCCTGCTGGTTCAGTTACGCCAGGTTCATAGATTTGAGCATATACATCAAAGTTACTTCCTACAACTATACTACCACTACTTGGAGACTGTAAATTACAGAAGTCAACAAAATTAGGTGTACTTGCGTTAATGAATAGTGTCCCTGAATCAGAGGTGTCAGATGTTGAAGCACCAAAATTGCTGCCAAAAGTTACTTCGTAAGCACCAGCAACGATGTAATAGGTTCCAGCAGGTAAACTTGCTTCAGTTAACAAACTCAAAGTACCAGTTCCGCCATCATCATTCATACTAATGAAGTTACCAAATTCATCATAGAGACCTATTTGTGTATCTATACCAGTTGAAGATTCAGTATCTACTGTTATTTCTGTACAGTTACCATCATATATCAATTCTACCCATACAACATCGTCTGTAGCGGATGCGTAAGCACCATTATAACTATCAGAATCACCGCAGCCAGCTATATTAAATGTAGCAACTGTTGTTGGTATTGATGCAGAATTTACCGTCAATTGACCGGAAACAGCAGTTGTGCCATTCCAGAAATTTCCACCTGTACTACCAGGGTTAATACCTCCATAAGCGTAAGCTCCATTGTTATAAGAAAAACGACTAGCATAATAATAAACACCTGGCGTTAATGTAGATCCAAACGTAGCTTGATATTCATCATCATTACCATAACTAGTATTATAAGTCGCAGGTACCCAAGTCCAACCTGTAGCAAAATCTGCTGTAGTTGTGGCATCTGTTGTGCTATAACCAATCCAAGATTGAATGTTTGCACCTTGTGTACCACCATCTGTTATACCAGCTTGATAGATTCTAGAATATACATCGAATGTACCTCCTTCAGTAATAATACCACTGTTTGGTGATTGTATGTTACAAAAATCAACAGTGTCGTTAGATTGTGTACTTACGTTAATATAAAGTGTACCTGTTTGAGTTGTGTTTGTAGAAGTTACAACAAAGTCAGGTCCAAAAGTTGTGCTTGATGCACCTGCAGCTATATAATAAGTACCGTTAGCAAGTCCAAGTTCGGTAAATAAACTTTGTGGGTCTATTCCAGTTCCTCCTTCATCGTTAGTACCTACTAAGTTACCATCAGTATCGTAGATACCAATTTCTGTATCAAAGTCAGATGTGATAGTATCAACTGTAAGTGAAGGGCAACTACCAGTGTAATTAAGTTGTGCCCAAACGATATTTGATGTACTAGCATCAAAAGCTCCATTGTAGCTGTCTTCATTTCCTATTCCACATGCTGTAATGTCTAATGTTACTGTGATGGTTGGTAAAGGATTTGAAGTTGTAAATGTAAATGGACCTTCCCATACACTTAACCCGTCAGTTACTCCGCAGTCAGATCTAATATATGCTTCATAGTTAGTAGCTGCCGTTAAACCTGTTTCTGTATATGGATTAGCTGATGTTGCTGTTCCGGCACCACTAGGAATACCTGTTCCTTCTGCTTGAACTACAACTTCCCAGTCTGTTTCTGTTGTACCAGGAGTCCAACTTAATGTTGCTGAATCTCGAGTAACACTATCAAGAGTTATATCTGAAGGCTCAAAACATGATGGAATGGCTTCCCAAACAATATCATCTAAATATACATAGGTATATGTTGATGTTGATAACCTTCTAATTGCAATGTAAGTATCAGTTCCTGCATATGCTGCAAAAGAAACTTCATATTCTGTAAAGGTACCGTCAATATCTATTGAAGATAATGCTGTGAACGTTGAACCGTCTGTAGGGTCCGTTACTGTACCTACTTCAATATCTTGAGTAGCAGTTGTATTACGTGCATAAAAACGTAATCTATGTGTCCCATCACTTAAATTTGATAAATTAGGTGAGACAAGCATTATATTTGATGTAGCAGCAGAACCTGAATTGTAAAGGCTAATCCCATTCGGTAGAGAATTATCTGCACTTGTACTTGATGTTACGCTGGCAAAACTCGATGCACCGTTATCAATAATACTAGACCAACAACTCGGTAAATCTGGTGTTGTAACAGCATCAAAATTCTCATTGAAATCAGTAATAGCTAGACAACCTGTGGTAAAATCTACTGGGCCAACCCATCCACTGAAACCATCAGCTACACAATTCGCTCTTACATAAACTTCGTAAGCTGTTTGCTCTGTTAAGCCTGTCTCTGTATGCGGATTAGTTGTTGTTGCTGTACCAGCACCACTAGGAATACCTGTTCCGTCTGCTTGCACTACAATTTCCCAATTTGTTTCTGTATCTCCAACTGTCCAACTAAGAGTTACGTCAGTAGCTGTAAAGCTATCTATCGTTAAAGCCGTAATATCTGGACAAGCAGGTGCTGTTGTGAAATCTACTGGACCTACCCATTCGCTAAATCCATTAACATCACAATCTGCTCTAACATAAACTTCGTATGCTGTTTGCTCTGTTAAACCTGTCTCAGTATGTGGATTAGTGGTTGTTGCTGTACCTGCTCCTGTTGGTGTGCCTGTACCATCTGCTTGTACTACAATTTCCCAAGCTGTTTCTGTATCTCCAGCTGTCCAACTAACGGTTACATCAGTAGCTGTAGTTGTATCAATAGTTAAACCTGTGATGTCTATACATGTAGGAGGAGTTCTTACGATAAACTGCCCTACATGGAAATCATAATCTGTACCACTAGCAGTACCATTTGAAGCCCAGATCGCAAATTGTACATTGCCTGTAATTGCTGTTAAATCTTCTATATATTCTGTACCTGTAAAATCAGGTTCGTTTCCTATATTCCATGTTGTAAGGTTTACCCACGTTGTACCGCCATCTGTACTACTTAATAGTTGTACTTCATCATCAGTACCCATGGTGTCATCTGTATCGCCATCATCATAGTTGGTAACAGCAACATTAAGTTCTAATTGATAAGGACCTCCTGTAGACAAATCAAATACTGGTGATATTAACCAATCTCTTATAGCAGTAGTACCATAAATATTAATTCTATTACTATAAATGCCCGCGCCATAATTATTGTCGTCACCAGAACCTGTACTAGACCAAGAAGAAGAACCTAGACCAGTAGGTCCTACAGCAACTTCTCCATTAGTAGCTTCATCCCAACATGAATCAGGAACATTTACAGACATATCTGCAAAATAATTAGGAATTGTATAATCACAAGGAGTTGTAAAATCTACAGGGCCAATCCAGGCACTAAATCCATTAGCGGCACAATCTGCTCTTACATAAACTTCATAAGCAGTCTCTCCAGATAAACCACTTTCAGTATGTGGGTTAGTTGTTGTTGCTGTACCAGCTGCTGCAGGAACTCCTGTTCCATCTGCTTGTACTGCAATTTCCCATGCCGTTTCTGTATCTCCATTAGTCCAACTAACAGTAACATCAGAAGGTGTAAAGCTGTTAATCGTTAAACCTGAAATATCTAAACATGTAGGAGGTGTTCTTACTATAAATTGTCCGATATGGAAATTATAATTTTCAGTATCATCTACAGTTCCGTCAGAAGCCCAAATTGCGAACTGAACATTGCCCGTATAAGCTGTTAAATCTGCGATATATTCTGTACCAGTAAAATCTGGTTCGTTAGCAGCATTCCATGTGGTGATATTTACCCATGTTGTACCACCATCTGTACTACTTAATAGTTGTACTTCATCATCAGAACCCATAGTGTCATCTGCAGTACCTGCAAAATCAGTAACGGCTACATTCATTTCTAATTGATAAGGTCCACCTGTTGATAAATCGAACGTTGGTGATAATAACCATTCTCTATCTACATTAGAAAAAAGATTTATTCTATTAGAAGAACCAACGCTATATGAACCTGTTGTCCAATCCGAAGTGCTAGAACCACTAGGACCAGCAGCTATTTCTCCATCATTAGATTCATCCCAACAAGCGTCGGGAACATTCGTTGACATATCAGCAATGTATTCAGGAACAATATCACTACAAAGTGTAGTGAAATCTATTGGGCCTACCCATTCGCTAAAGCCATCAACTAAACAATTTGCTCTTACATAAACTTCGTAAGCTGTTTGTTCTGTTAAGCTTAATGCCGTGTGAGGGTTAGTTGTAGTTGCTGTACCAGCGGCTCCAGGTGTACCTGTTCCATCAGCTTGCACTACTATTTCCCAATCTGTTTCTGTATTACCAGCAGTCCAACTAATTACTGCTTCTGTATCTGTAAAACTATCAATAGCTAAAGTTGTAATATCTGGACATGCTGGTTGAGATATTGTTACCGTATCAAAAGCGACACCTTCATCTTGGGCGCTTCCGTCTGAACCAAAGGCAACGCGCAGTATAACATTGCTTTGTCCTTCAAGACCTGTTAAAGCATGTTTAGCGACAACCCATCCTCCAGATGAATTAGCTCCTGTACCTGACCAACCATCTTGTGGTGTTGCTAATCCACTAACAGTACCATCGTTGTACCAATTGTTTGGATCACCTAACGCACCGACTACTTGCCATGATGCACCATTGTCTATAGATGATTCTAATGCCATACCATCATAACTGAACTCTGAATTCCACCAAATACTAAATTCAATTTCAGGGGCAACTAAAGTTGAGAAATCAAATGGAGGGCTAATTACGTATGAATCTTCATTACTATTATAACTACCATCTAAGTTAGTAACCCATGCATTGGCACCAGAATCTGCACTATTAATAATAGTATTTGCAGGTGCCCCAAGTTCCCATGTTCCACTAGTGGTATTATCTGCTGTCCAATCTCCAGGGCCTGATTCGAAATCTTCATTATAAGGAAATGAGTTAATTACGGTTGCTGTTGTTGTAAAATCAACAGGACCTACCCAACTACTAAAGCCGTTAGCGCCACAATCTGCTCTTACATAAACTTCGTAAGCTGTTAATGGTGTTAAACCTGATTCTGTGTGAGGGTTAGTTGTAGTTGCTACACCAGCACCAGTTGGTACACCTGTACCATCTGCCTGCACAATTATTTCCCAATCGGTTTCAACATCACCTGCTGTCCAGCTTAGTGTAGCTGCAGTATCATTGAAACTATCTATAGTTAAGCCTGTAATATCATCACAAGAAGGTATAGCTCTAACTCTGAATTTACCGACATGGAAATCATAATCTTCAGAATCATCTGTGGCTCCATCTGAAGCCCATATTGCAAATTGTACATTACCAGTAATTGCAGTTAAATCGGCTGTATATTCTGTGCCTGTAACGTCAGGTTCATTAGCGGCATTCCATGTGGTAATATTTACCCATGTTGTGCCACCATCGGTACTACTTAATAGTTGTACTTCATCATCAGAACCCATAGTGCCATCTATAGTTGAGCTGGCATAATCTGTTACAGCAACATTAACTTCTAGCTGAAATGGTCCGCCAGTAGATAAATCGAAAGTTGGTGATAACAACCATTCTCTATCAATGGATTGGTATAGATTTATTGCATTACTAGAACCAATAGCATAAGAAGTGCCTTGTCTCCAATCTGAAGAACCTATTCCACCAGGACCAGCAGCAACTTCGCCACTACCAGCTTCTTCCCAGCATGAATCTGGGACATTAACTGACATATCAGCAATGTATTCAGGAACAATAGGGCTACAAGGAGTTGTAAAAGTTACGGGACCAACCCAGTTACTAAAGCCATCGGTATCGCAATCTGCTCTTACGTAAACTTCGTAAGCAGTTTCTGCTGTTAAACCAGTTTCCGTATGAGGGTTAGTTGTTGTTGCGGTACCTGCACCAGTTGGCTCACCTGTTCCGTCTGCTTGAACTACAATTTCCCATTCTGTTTCAGTATTACCGGCTGTCCAGCTAATGTTAGCCGTAGTGTCTGTTAAACTATCTATAGCTAAAGTCGTAACATCAGGACAAGCAGGTGCTGTTGTGAAATCAATTGGTCCAACCCATGTGCTAAATCCATTACCAAGACAATTTGCTCTTACATAAACTTCGTAGTCTGTTTCAGCTGTTAAGCCTGTTTCTGTATGTGGGTTAGTTGTTGTTGCAGTACCTGCGCCAGTTGGCACACCTGTACCATCCGCTTGTACAATAATTTCCCAATCTATTTCTGTATCACCAGCTGTCCAACTCACAACAGCCTCAGTATCTGTAAAACTATCAATAGCTAATATTGTAGGTTCTATACATGTTGGTGTTTCTAAGAAGGATACATCGTCAATTGCTATATCATCATAGAAACTTCCAGAATCAGCAATTAGAAACCTTGCTTGTGCCGGCCCAGTAAAGGTAAGACCGCTTAAATCGATAGTTTTTTCTTCCCAACCAGTTGTATTTGTGTTATAAGTACCTACAAGATTCCAAGTTGTACCATCCCAAACTTCTACTGTAAGGGTTGCATTTGCATTACCTTCATTATTACTAATTTCAAAAAAGGTTAAGATTGGTGCAGTTAAAGGTGTTAGGTCTACTAGTGGTGATATTAATTCTGCATTTGTTGCAGTTGGATCAGAATCATCTAGAAAAGCAAAGTAGCCACCGGAGTCTGTTGTACCAGATAAAGTACCATTATTACCTATATGTTCGCCACTTCCTGTAGTGCTGAATTCCCAGTTATCATCACCTGCTAATGTCCAGCAATCTGGAACTGTTCCACTATTTTCAAAATTTTCAGTGTAAGGTGCTGTAAATATTCCACAATCAGTTGTGAAATCTACAGGACCTACCCAATTACTAAAACCATCACTAGCATTAGTACAATCTGCCCTTACATATACCTCGTAAGCAGTATTGCTATTTAAACCAGTTTCAGTATGAGGATTATTTGTTATAGCAGTACCTGCTAAAGTTGGTACACCTGTACCATCTGCTTGTACAACAATTTCCCAATCTGTTTCTACTCCGTTTACGGTCCAACTAATTGTCGCCGTTGTATCTGTTGTGCTATCAATAGTTACACCAGAAATATCTGGACAAGCCGCTTGTGTTGTAAAATCTATTGGACCAACCCAAGCACTAATACCATTAGCACCACAATCTGCTCTTACATAAACTTCGTAAGCTGTTTCAGCTGTTAAGCCTGATGTTGAATAAGGATTAGTTGTAGTTGCTGTTCCAGCACCTGCAGGAACACCTGTTCCATCAGCCTGTACTACAATTTCCCAATCTGTTTCTGTATTACCAGCAGTCCAGCTAATTATTGCGTCTGTGTCTGTAAAGCTATCTATTGTTAATGCTGTAATATCTGGACAAGATGGTTGATATATATTAACGGAATCAAAAGCAAAACCTTCACCATTTGTAGAGCCATCAGCAGCAAATGCTACACGTAAGAATACACTGCTCTGTCCGCCAAGACCAGTTAAGTCATTTTTAGCGACAACCCATCCGCCAGATGCATTAGCTCCTGTACCTGTCCAACCAATTTGTTGTCCACCTGGACCTGCACCAATACTACTATCGTTAAACCAATTATCTGGATCATTTAAAGCACCAACGTTCTGCCATGTGTTACCATTATTTATAGATGATTGTAATACAGCACCATCCCAGCTAAATTCTGAACTCCACCAAACACTCAGTTCAATTACCGGAGCCGCTAAAGTTGAAAAATTAAGTGGAGGGCTAATTACAAAGGAGTCTTCATTACTATTATAATCTCCTGTTAAGTTAGTTACCCATGCGATTGCACCAGAATCTGCGGTATTAATTATTGTATTTGCTGGCGTACCGAGCTGCCAAGAACCATTATTTGTGTTATTTATAGACCAACCTGCTGCTCCTCCTTCAAAGTTTTCATTATAAGGGTAAGCTGTTATAGGTGCTGCAGTTGTTTTGAAATCTATAGGACCAACCCAACCACTGTAACCATTACTATTTGTAGTACAATCTGCTCTAACATATACTTCATAGTCTGTAGATGATGTTAAACCAGTCTCTGTGTGCGGATTCGATGTTGTTACTGTTCCGGCACCACCTGGAATACCTGTTCCATCAGCTTGTACTGCAATTTCCCAAGCGGTTTCTGTTCCACCAGCAGTCCAGCTTATTGTTCCTGTGGTATCTGTAGCACTGTCTAGTGTTAATCCTGTAATATCAGGACAAGATGGAGCTGTAGTAAAATCTATTGGGCCAACCCAAATACCAAAACCGTTAGTGTCACAATCTGATCTTACATAAACTTCGTAATCTGTTAATTCTGTTAATCCAGATTCAGTATGTGGATTAGCAGTTGTTGCTGTACCAGCACCAGTAGGAGCACCTGTTCCATCTGCTTGTACTACAATTTCCCAATCTGTTTCAGAGTCACCTGCTGTCCAACTAACCGTTACTGTTTCATCTGTAAAACTATCAATGGTTATTGCTGTAACATCAGGACAAGAAGGAGCCGTAGTAAAAGTTACTGGACCAACCCAATTGCTAAAACCATCAGTAACTCCACAATTTGCTCTTACATAGACTTCGTAATCAGTTCTTTCTGTTAATATTACAGATGTTGTATGAGGATTTGTTGTTGTTGCTGTGCCAGAACCAGT
This sequence comes from Winogradskyella eximia, assembly GCF_003386165.1. Lineage (GTDB taxonomy): Bacteria > Bacteroidota > Bacteroidia > Flavobacteriales > Flavobacteriaceae > Winogradskyella > Winogradskyella eximia. The sequence goes on from NZ_QRDV01000001.1 coordinate 992,526, forward strand.
TGGTTCGCCAATTCCATCAGCCTGTACTACAATTTCCCAATCTGTTTCAGTGTCACCTGCAGTCCAACTAATAGTAGCTGCAGTATCTGTAAAACTATCTATAGTTAAGCCTGAAATTTCTTGACATGTAACATCAACTATACTTATTGTATCAAAGGCGAAGCCTTCATATTGGAGACTTCCGTCAGATCCGAAGGCAATACGAAGTAATACATTGCTTTGACCTCCTAAGCCTGTAAGATTATTGCTTGCAACAACCCAAGCTCCAGAATCACCAGCCCAACCTGAAGATTGCCCTCCAGGATTACTTGAAAGTCCACTGTTATTAAACCAATTATTAGGATCAGCATTAGCGCCAACATTTTGCCATGATGTACCTCCATCTATTGAAGATTGTAAAACAGCACCATCGTAACCGCTTTCAGAATCTCTATATATACTTAATTGAATAGCAGGTGCAGTTAAACTAGAAAAATCAAAAATAGGGCTTGTTACTGCAGAATTTTCATTACTACTATAATTACCAGTTAAATTTGTTACCCATGCATTAGTACCTGAATCAGCATTGCTAATTCCTGTATTTGAAGGAGCACCAAGTGCCCAACTACTATTAGTGCCAGAAGAAGTCCATCCTCCTGCTCCAGATTCAAAATCTTGGTTGTATGGATATGATGTTATGGTTATAGCTGGTGGTGCTGTAACATCAAAATCATCTATAATAAGATGACCAAGTTGGTTATCGTTTAAGATTCTAATGGTTAGATTAGAACTTGTATCATTTAAGGTGTACGTAAATTGTGTGTACGTAGTACCTGAAAAGGCTTGTGTTGTTTGTGTGGTGTAATTTGTGCCATCAGTAGAAGTTTGCAATGCAAATGTACCTCCTCCGGAAGTCAATTCTCTATACCAAAATGTGACGACACCAGCTCCTGAGAGTGTAGGTGTGGTTATACTTGCTCCAGCTTCATCATCATTGATTCTGGCTGCAGAGCCTGTTCCACCACGAGAGTCTCCTACTGCTTCAGTAATAACTTGAACGGTTTCCCAAGTGCCGCTAGTTAATGTTTGACTCCCTGTAGTGTATGACCCAGATAATCCGGTATCAAAGTTTTCGGTGATTTGCCCAAAACTAAAGTGTCCTACTAAAAGGAGCACTAAAAATGCGTAAAAGTTTTTCATAGAAAGAATTAATTATAGTTAAAGCACAACTTTTGTGTTATTTGTGATTATTAGTTAAAACTAAATAACCTACAAATATTAACACATCATCGTTAAAAAAATGGTGTTCGTCGTTAATTTGTAAAAAATTGGGCTAAGTGTGTAAGAATGAGGGGACTCAAATATACTAAAAGTTAATATTCATTTGGTAATTTTATTTTAACAAATAGTTAACGATAGTTTGTGTCTTAGTTATGTTAGTTAAATAGTTGTAGGTTTAACTCCTTCATTATAAGTTGTTTGGCGTTTCGTTTTTGTGAAGTAATTATTATTTAAATGTTATATTGAGAATAGTTTTAATAAGTGATTAAAATTTAAGAGAATTGATGGTTTTTTAGCAAAAAAAATATTTTGTCGATTAGTGGTGTTTATTTTCTTTAAGTTCAGGTGAATAGGTGTGTTTAATTGTCAGTTTCTATTTCAAATTTAGGGCATAAAAAAAGCGCATCCTGTAAAGATGCGCTTTGTTGTAGATAAACTTTTTTTATTATTTGATAATCACTTTTTGGGTTTTTAAAACACCTGAAGTATTTTGTAATTCAACAATATATATTCCAGTAGTAAGATCAGAAACATCCATACTATTTTCAGTTTGCTTAGAATCTAATATGTTCGATTTTATTAATCGACCTTGTATATCATATAAACGAAGCGTTGTTAAATTATTTAATTGGCCTTTTACCTCAATTGATCTTGAAGTTGCGTTACTGTATATTTCTAAACCATTTACAATGTTTTCATTGATTCCTAATGTACTTCTTGAAAAGTGGACATAGAAACGACCTGTATCATTTAAGGTAGTTGAAGATGTAAATGTATAGTCACTCTCAAGTAAGTTTGTGAATGTGTTAGAGATGTTATCTTCTAATATTACAGAAGTGTCTTCTGGGAAGTCGCTTTCAGAAATACTTATAACGGCTTGTTCTCCTTGTGCGATGTTGATTCCTAATGGGATAGTTACATTTTCTAAATCTGTAAAACTCACCGATTGTGCAGCCAAATCGTTTCCTAAATTGTCTTCTACCAGATGTGAGTAGATAGCAAAACTTGGTGCTGTATTGTTAATCATTTCGGCATCATAACCAGCATCCATGCTTAAAGTTGCATTGTCATTAAAATAGATGTCAGTTTGGTATAGGTCTTGACCTTTAGAAATTTGAAGATTCGCATACGCTAAATTAAGGTTAGCAGATCTGCCAGCAATAAAATCATCTGTAGTACCAATAGTTCGCATGGCAGGAGTGAAATTAATGGTGCCACCACCAGTTTTAGAATTCACAAAGAATCCTTGACCGGGAGTTATTTTAGCAGTTGGATGAGCGTCAGAGTACGCTTGGTTCCATACTTTAAAGCCAGTTGTTATATTGCCAATATAACCATAAATACCAGAGCTTGTTGGGTTAAATTGAGTATTATTAGCAGCTAAAAATGATGATAATGTAATATAAGATGGGTAAGGGTTTCCTATTAGATTAGATCTACTACTTGCTCCTACTGCAATTGGTACGGCAAGAGTGCCTGTTTCAACGTTACCAACAAATTCAAATGTGGTACCAGTAGGGTAAAGATTAGAATCTGAGGCTGTTCTATAACCTGTACCAGCGGTTAATACTGTAGTCACGTCTGCCGTTGGGTAATTGATATAATTATTAATGCCATTATCGAAAGGGCCAAATAAAACTGAAGGTACTCCTCCTATTGTACCAGTTGGGATAGGGTTATTAGCTGTGAGTACTGCAACTGTTTGATTGGCGTTGGTAACAGGTGCAGAAACTAAATCGTTATTTCCTGTTGCAGAATCACTATCATTATTGTTTACATGACGATTGTAAATAACGTCTCCATATACTTTATCTGTAATTAAGCTTGAGTAAGATGTTGAAACTGAGTTTAATTCTAATGTTCCGTTATTACGTATGCCAGCATTTGCTGTAATGGATTGACCAGCAGACACCGTTGTTGTGGCTCCATTTCTAATAAAGAAATCATTAATTTGAATATTAGTACCTACATTGTAAGTTCCGCTATATACATAAGCATTTTGGCTTCCGGTTGTATTGTCTGGCGCGCTTGGCTCCCATCCTACAGATGTGCCATCATCAACGTATATTAGTCCGTCAAATACACTCGATAATCTAAAGTTGTCGAAACCAGAATAACCGTTTTCTCCATCGTTTCTTACTCTGATTTCTAGAGCAATGGTATTTACGGTATTTGGTATGTCTATAGTTACAGTGCCTTGGTCTGTTTCAATGCCGTCATTTCCGTTTAATAGAAATACTAGTGGTTGATTAACGCCATCATAAATTAATCTATATTGTGCATCATCGCTATTATTATCATAGCCATGGATGTCCCAGTCAAATGTTAGTCTGGCATTGTCAAATGCGCTTATATCAATTGGGTGGAATGCTAAGGTTGCATAGCCACTTGCTCCATTGCCCTCATCGTCTAAATCATTTTCTCCAAATATGTTATTTGAAAAGTCAACATTGTCTAAAGGAGATGCAATAGCGCTATCTATTACTCCGTAATAACCATCAACTCCCCATCCATTATCAAATGTTGTGGTGTTTGTTGTATATGTCCATTCTGGAGTGAAGCCATCAAAATCTTGTTTTGCTATATTTATTAATGGTCCATTTACGTTAAATGAAGCACTTGTAGCACTAGCTAAAGGATTACCAATAGCAACAAGAAATGCAACAACTTCACGCTTTGTAAAAACAAGTGTATTTAGTGTAGCAATACCATTGATTATTGGGTAGATGATGAAAGAAGGTTCTAAGTCACCATCAGTACTAAGAATTGTAACACTATTATTGTAATCTAAGTCTTGGTTACCATTTGAGTCTACAGCTAAAATTGTAGGGAAAGGTTTCATGGTTTCAAACTGATTAACATCAATAGGTTGTTGTCCAAATATATTAGCACTTGCGGTAACTTCTATTCTGTTGTCATCTCCATTAATTGGTGTCTGTGCACCTCCTGCATCAAAAGCGTCAAATGACGATCCATTTGTTACATCAGCAGATGCTGTAGCGATTGATAATTGAAATTGTGTGTTGTCAATCACAAATGATTTAAAAGTTGCGTAAACATCAAAAGTTTTTGAACTATTGTCTAGTGCGCTTAAACTTGGAATCCCAGAAAATGTTGCAGTGTCTGAGGTAACGGAAGTTTCGGTAACATTTAGAGCTCCGTCAAAAATTGCTAATGTTGCAATAAGATCACTGTTAGTAATATTGAACTCTAGATCATTTAAAATAGTTGGTAACGCATCTGTGTCTGATAGCGTAGATCCTCCATCTCGTATGGTAAATTCACCTACTTTAATAGAGTTAGATATTGTGAGTCCAGAAGTTGTACTGTAAGTTGAATAATCAATATTGTCAGAAGGATTAAAGCTAGTAGCTATAATGTCTGAATCAGTGCTATTAACAGAAGTCGTTGTAATGTTTCCTATTAACCGAAGTCCAGGACTCGAAATTCCATAGGCAGACCATGCTCCTCTACCGGGAATTCTAAACCAATGATTAGCGTTGGCAGCATTCCATGCGTATAAGCGGAACGTAATTGTTCCTGCTGTGCCAGAATTAACACTTAGCCCATTGAAGTTTTCAGCCGTCGCTGTTGTAGGATTTGCTTGTACTGGGATCAGTGCAATACCAGCAGTGCTAAAATTATCTAAACTATAAAACACTTGCCAGCTAGCTGGTCCATCAGTGTTTCTTCTTGTAATAATATCAAATTCAGTAATTTCAATACTGTTGTCTGCACTTGCAGTTACTGACCATTCAATATATTCATTATTAGTTACAGCATCAGCTTGTGTAGTTGCATCCCAATGGTTTGATGTGTGGTTTGCTGCGCCTGGATTAGACAGGTCTATGCCTGAGCCTCTAGTGAAGCCAGTGGATGATATGGAAGGGTCATTCCCTGTGGTTGTCGGACCAGTAATGTTGGCGCGATCTATTGTGACAATCGGTGTTTGGCTAAATCCTAAAGAAAATAAGGTAACCAATAAATAAAAAACGTAAGTCTTTTTCATGATTTTTTTTAATTAATCATATACTACTTGTTTTAAGGTTTTTACAAGTAAGTTTTTATGATAGTTTTGAATGCGCAAAGATAAGTGAAATTCTTAATAAAAAAAACAAAAACGCATATTTCTTCGGCGAAAGGCAATATTTAGAAGCTTTATTCCTACAATAATTACGTTATTCTTATTTTGATAAATGAAGTGTAATATCATTTGTACATATATATTAACTATTTTTAATTGGTAAGTTTTAAACTGTTATTTCAATTCTTTTAGATTCGTAACATTATTAAATAACTATGATTGATATTATAATAAAATGTATTGTTTTTTATGAAAGCTTCAATTATGGTGATAGTTGTTACAATTATATCAATCTTTTATGTGGTTAAGAGTTGGTATTTAAGTACTTTTGCTCACTTTATTAATGATTGGTATAATATTGAGGTTTTTTTAAGACGTTATATCGTAAATTATTTGTTGAATTTATATTTTAGCTATACGGATTAATTTAATGAGATGGATTATTGTGAAATTTTAAGAATATTGAAGGGTGAAATTTAGTAAACGTCATTTTGCAAAAACCATTACTTGGCGTATTGTAGGTACTTTAGATACACTTCTTTTGTCTTGGTTTATATCAAACGATATGTCTGTTGGTCTTAAAATGGGGCTTTTTGAATTGGTGACTAAAATGTTGTTGTATTATGTGCATGAAAGAGTCTGGTTTAAATCCACTATAAAAGAATCAAATAAGCGTCATATTTTAAAAACATTTTCTTGGCGAGGAGTAGGTACGTTAGATACAATAGTCTTAGGCTGGATAATCACTGGAAATCCTTTAACGGGTCTTAAAATAGGTGGTGCTGAGGTGATTACAAAAATGTTATTGTATTTTGGGCACGAGAAATTATGGTACCGAATTAATTATGGTCTGGACAGAAGAAAAGAAAGAAGACAGTTAAAAAACGCTAGTGAATTATGAGCTTAAATACAGTTAGACATGATTATAAAATCACAAAAAAAGATCGTGAGAAGCTAAATGGACATCGCTCTTTTTTACTTTGGTTTACAGGATTATCAGGTTCTGGTAAATCTACATTGGCTAATTTGGTTGAGATGGAGCTTCATAAAAAGGGCATTTCAACATTTAGTTTGGATGGTGATAATATTAGACAAGGCATTAATAAGGATTTAAGCTTTGCTCCAGAAGATCGTACTGAGAATATTAGACGAATAGCAGAAATTGGTCATTTAATGGTGGATGCTGGTGTGGTAACTTTAGCTGCTTTTGTATCACCTTATATTGAGGACCGAGAGAATATAAAAAACATTGTAGGAGTAGATAATTTTATTGAAATATATATTAATACCTCATTAGCGGAATGTGAGCGAAGAGATGTTAAGGGCTTATATAAAAAAGCACGAGCAGGAGAAATTAAAAATATGACAGGGATTTCGGCTCCTTACGAGGCACCTGTTAACCCAGATATAGAAATTGTAACAGACCATCAAGATGTGGACACATCTGTTCAAACCATTTTAGACTTTATTATTCAAAAATTAAAATAAAAAACATGAGTAATTACGTAATTAATCATTTAAAAGAATTAGAATCAGAAGCTATTTTTGTGATTAGAGAAATTGCAGCGCAATTTGAAAATCCAGTATTATTATTTTCTGGAGGTAAAGATTCTATTTTGCTAACGCATTTAGCTAAAAAAGCCTTTTTTCCTGCAAAAATACCTTTTCCTTTAATACATATTGATACAGGTCATAATTTTCCTGAAACAATAGCTTTTCGTGATGCTTTGGTCGAAAAATTAGGTGTAAAACTCATTGTAGGGTCGGTACAAGAAGCGATAGATAATGGTAGGGCAAAAGAAGAAACAGGTGCAGATGCCTCTCGTAATTCACTGCAAATTGTGTCTCTGTTAGATACACTTGAAGCTTATAAAGTAGATGCAGCAATGGGTGGTGCAAGACGTGATGAAGAAAAAGCTCGTGCTAAAGAACGTTTCTTTTCTCATAGAGATGAATTTGGGCAATGGGATCCTAAAAATCAAAGACCAGAATTGTGGAATCTGTTTAATGGACGTAAAAATTACGGAGAGCATTTTAGAGTGTTTCCTATTTCTAACTGGACAGAAATGGATGTATGGGAATACATTAAATTAGAAAACATTGATTTACCATCACTTTATTTTTCTCACCAACGAGATTGTGTGGTTAGAGATGGTGTGATATTAGCAAATTCAGAATTTATTAAGTTAAAGGAAAACGAGGAAGTTGTAAATATGACCATTCGTTACCGTACTTGTGGTGATATGCCTATTACTGGAGCGGTAGAATCTGAAGCTGATAATTTAGATAAGATTATCGAGGAAATTGCAACAACTAGAACAACAGAGCGTGGTGGACGTGCAGATGATAAACGTGCAGAAACAGCCATGGAAGATCGTAAAAAACAAGGTTACTTTTAAAATATAAATAGAAATTAGGTTGAGACTTTAGAGATCAGATTAATTAAATGTACTAAAGCCTAGCAACTAACAACTAACAAGGATTAAAAATGGATTATCAAGATATAGAATTATTGCGTTTTACAACGGCAGGTAGTGTAGATGATGGAAAAAGTACATTAATTGGACGTTTGTTGTATGATAGTAAATCAATTTTTCAAGACCAATTAGATGCCGTTGAGGAATCTAGTAAATCTAAGGGGTTCGATTATGTAGATTTATCCCTACTTACAGATGGTTTAAAATCAGAACGTGAGCAAGGTATTACAATCGATGTGGCATATCGCTATTTTGCAACACCAAAGCGTAAATTTATCATTGCAGACACACCTGGTCATATACAGTATACCAGAAATATGGTGACAGGTGCATCTACGGCAAACCTTGCTATTATATTGATTGATGCGCGTAAAGGGATGTTGGAGCAAACGCATAGACATGCATTTATTGCGTCTTTATTACGTATTCCTCATGCTATCGTATGTGTTAACAAAATGGATCTGGTAGATTATAGTGAAGAAATTTATAATAATATCGTTTCAGATTTTAAGGCGTTTTCGTCTAAATTAGGGATTAACGATATTCAGTTTATTCCAATTTCAGCCTTAAATGGTGATAATGTGGTTAACCGTTCAGAGAAAATGGATTGGTATGGCGGAAGTACGTTGATGTACCATTTAGAAACCGTTCATATTTCAAGTGATCATAACTTGGTAGATTGTCGTTTTCCTATCCAGTCTGTAATTCGTCCTCATACTTTAGAAAATCAAGATTATAGAGGTTTTGCTGGTCGTATTGATGGTGGTGTTTTTAAGCCAGGTGACAAAGTAAAGTCATTACCTTCAGGTTTTGTGTCTACCATAAAAACTATTGAGCTTAATGGAGAACAAATTTCGGAAGCATTTGCACCGATGTCTGTAACCATGACACTAGAAGACGAAATAGACAACAGTCGTGGAGATATGATTGTGCGCGAAAATAATGTGCCAGAAATAGGGCAAGATTTAGAGGTGTTAGTGACTTGGATGAGTACAACTCCTATACATGCACGCACCAAAGTTGTAATTAAACATACCACTAACGAATCTATTGGTATGGTAAAAGAGTTAAAATATAAAATCGATATCAATACCTTACACCGCATTGAAAATATAGATAAAGTGGAGATGAACGAGATTGCTCGATTGTCTATCCGAACCGCTAAACCAATGTTTTACGATGCGTATAAAAAGAATCGTCAAACAGGTAGTGTTATTATTATTGATGAGCAAACCAATGAAACCATTGGTGCTGGGATGATTATTTAATTATTTGACATGAATAAAAATTTAAAAACAGCAATAATTGCTGCTTTAGAGGCTGGAAAAGCAATTCTAGATATCTATCATTCCGATGATTTTCAGGTGGAAATTAAAGGCGATAATTCACCATTAACCAAAGCAGACGTAGCATCGCACAATGTAATTATGTCGCACTTAAGTGCTACAGGCATTCCGGTGTTGTCAGAAGAAGGTAAATCTATTCCTTACAATGAAAGAAAGGATTGGGGTCAATTATGGATTGTAGATCCTATTGATGGTACCAAAGAGTTTATTAAACGCAACGGTGAGTTTACGGTAAACATTGCACTCATAGAAAACCAAAAAACAGTAATTGGTGTTATTTATGTACCTGTTTTAGGGGATCTTTATTTTTCAACTAGTGACAGCGGTGCATATAAAGTATCGGTGAATCTCGAAGATTATAATGTAGACACTTTAGTAAGTCAAGCTAGTAAATTACCTCTAGAAAGAGAAAATAAAACGTTTACTGTTGTAGCAAGCCGTTCTCACATGTCGCCTGAAACGGAAACTTATGTTTCTGAGATGCGAGAAAAGCATGGTGATGTCAACTTAATTTCTAAAGGAAGCTCATTAAAATTGTGTATGGTTGCAGAAGGGCAAGCAGATTGTTACCCAAGGTTTGCACCAACCATGGAATGGGATACGGCTGCAGGTCAGGCCATTTGCGAACATGCAGGTTTTGAGGTGATAGACTGGAGTACAAAAGAGTGTATGTTGTATAATAGAAAGGAATTATTGAACAATTGGTTTTTGGTGAGAAAATAGACTCATTTTTGTTACTAAAATGTTAGTTTTAGAACATTAAATTTTTGATATAACACATTGATAGTCTATATGATTAGATATATTTACACCGCAAAACTTTTTAGATTTCTAAATTTAATTTCAACCCAATCGTGCAGCAAAAGACATTAAAAAAACAAGTTATAGGTGGTATTGCTTGGCGTGGATCTGCGGATGTTATTCAGCAAGTCTTACAAATTGTGTTCACCATTGTTTTGGCAAGACTATTAACCCGTGGTGATTTTGGATTAGTAGCTATGGCACTTATTGTAAATCGCTTTGTTAAAGCGATGACGAGTATTGGTTTTGGATCAGCTATTATACAAAGTCAGGAGATTACAAAAGAGCAAATATCCGGCATTTTTTACATTCAATTGGCTCTCAATATAGTTCTAACTGCAGTCGTTTATTTTGGATCAGGTTTAGCTGCATCGTTCTTCGAAGAGCCTGATTTAGTGCCAATTATTCAAGTAATAGCATTTGTTATTTTTATACAAACGTTTCAGTTTCCAAATATTATATTGCGCAAGCGTATGGAGTTTAAAAGCTTTTCGATTGCAGAAATTGTTTCTATGGTGACATCTAATATAGCTGCTATTATAATGGCGCTTTATGGTTTTGGTGTTTGGTCCTTAGTGTGGAGATTAATTTTGCAACGATTAATTTATGGTGCTCTATCGTTTTACTATGGAAAATGGTTACCTGGAAAACCAGAATTTAGAGGTATAAAACCTTTATTTAATTTTGGTATAAATATGATGGGTGCACAAATGGTGTATTTTTTTGCGGAGAACATGATCGGTATGCTTACAGGAAGATTTCTCGGAAAGGAAGTTATGGGACTCTTTAATATAGCTTTTAATTTGGCTATTGTGCCAGCGAGTAAAATTCAATCCGTTTTAACATCAGTTTTAACACCAGGTTTTTCTAAAATACAATATCATGCAGAAAAATTTAGAGCGAACTATACGCTTGCTTTGGGCTATACATCATTAGTTTTTATACCCTTTATGGTGATGCTTATGGCGATAAGTCAGAATTTGATTTTTACATTTTATGGTGAAAAATGGCAAGAGGCAGGGAGCTACTTAATGGTACTCTCTGTAGTTGGGTTATTGAGAGGGTTGTCTCATATTTTAAGAAGTGCTATAATATCTAAAGGAAAATCTAAAGTTATATTTGTGTCAACGATAGTAGAGGTAGTGTTCTCATTGCCAATCATGTATATTTTAATGCAAGATTTAGGTATTTATGGTTTAATGATTGGCTATCTATTAGGTGCTTTATTTGGGTGGATTTATACGTCTATCTATTATAACAAAGCACTAGAGCAAAAGAATGCAGCATTATCTACGATTAAGGACGCAGTATTAATTGCTATAATAGTATTTATTCCAGTGTATAGTATTAATTTCTTGGATATAAAGCCAGTAATTGGGTTAATAATACAACTGATCATAGGGTCTATTATTTTTGTAATTATATTGAGAAGTTTAAAAAGAGAACTGTTTGATAATATACTTATTAAATTAAAGATCAAAAAAAACAAATAATTTTATAAGTTAATACTATATGCATCAAGTAACACTACTAGATAAAACATCCAAAACTGAAGTTAATCAATGTCTAGATTTATTAGAAGGTAGTTTTGGTAAGGGCTTGGATTATTACCAATGGAAACACAATGTAACTCAAGAATATGGTATTGAGGAATATACATTTTGTGTTTTTAATGATAACTTATGTATTGCTACATTGCAAATTATTGTAAATGAAATGATTATTATGGGAAAGCCTTGTCGCTTTGCACTGCTGTCAGATGGTGCTACTCATAATGATTATAGGCGGTTAGGCTTGTTTGAAAAGTTACTCAGTCATGTAAATGAATTTTGTACTAGTAGAGATGTTTCATTTATTTACGGAACAGGAAATGATAAGTCTAGGAAAGCCTTTTATAAATTAGGTTTTGAGGATTTTTTTTCGTCTACTAAAGCTTCTAAAAGAATACGGTATAATCACCCATTAATGAAAGGTTATAACTTGTTTTTAAATGTATTTGGTAAACTTGCCATAAAACAAAAAGATAACATCAAGGAAATAGCTATTGAAGATTATGCTAAGTTTTATACGAATCAAAAAAATAAATATGCAATAACTTGCGAGAAATCTCAAGCATATTTAAAATGGAGATTAGATGATACCACTGGGAGTTATAAGATATATGGAGCTTTCGATGCACATAAAAAAATACAGGCAGTAATGGTTGTTAAAAGGTCTAATAACATGCTTTATATTGTTGATGCGATCTACAATCAGGAAATGAAGTACCTTAATCAATTACTAAAATACACCTCTGACTTAGCTACTCTAAATAAAAACATTATAAAGATAAATAGCATTCATAATAACTTTAAAGGTATTAAAAAAATGCTTGAAGATAACAATTACAAAATATCTAAAGCGGGCTCAAGTACATTGTTGTATATCATAAATACAGATTTTAAAATACCTTATTCAGAATTAGAAAATATGCATTACATGCGAATAGATAAAAACGAATAGTAGCATGAATTCAAATATATATTTAAGTATAACAATTGATACCGAATGCGACAAAGGCGCAAAATGGAAAGTGAAGCAACCCATGTCATTTCATAACATGTACAATGGCGTGGTTAATCGATTACAGCCGTTATTTGATAAATATAATGTAAAAGCAACCTACCTTTTAAGTCCCGAAATTATAAGGGATGAAAGATCTGTAGAAATATTAAAAAAATTTGACAGCAAAGTGGAACTCGGAACTCATTTGCATGCAGAGTTTATAGAGCCACAAGCCAATTTTACGTCTGACACTACTAAAGAATTTCAAAGTAATTTTGACCCAGAAATTGAAAAGGCTAAGCTTGTAAATTTAACCAATTTGTTTATTGAAACATTTGGTTATCGGCCACTTTCTTTTAGAGCTGGTCGTTTTGGAATTAGTAAGTACTCTTTAAAATTTTTGCAAGACTTAGGATATTTAGTAGATAGCTCTGTAACTCCAGATTTTACAATAAAAAATAAAGAAAGTAAACAGGTGATTAATTTCTTTGGAGCACCTTACCAACCTTATTTTCCGTCTGAAAAAGATTTTCGACGTCACGGTAAATTAAGTATTTTACAAGTTCCTGTCACGGTAGTTCATAAGAGAGTATTGAATGTTCCTTTGTGGATTAAAAGAGGTATAATGGTAGATAAATCTTACCAACATATTATCTTTAATTATTTAACGCAATTTTCTAAACCAAGATGGTTAAGACCTACGTATGCAGACATAGATCAAATGAAAAGCATTACAAATGATATGGTAAAACAAGCAAAAGGAAGTGATGTCTTTTTATGTATGATGTTCCATAGTAATGAATTTGAAGTGGGTATGAGTCCTTATAGTTTAAATGAAGCAGCTGTAGATAAAATCTTAGATAGGTTAGATGCTTATTTAAGTTGGGTAACCTCTAAAGATAACTTTTCGTCATTAGGTCTTTCAGAAATTAAAACCAAGTTTTAAGAATGGTTAATGTAGGTGTTCTAACAAGTAATCATTACCCTCGTTTAGGTGGTATGGAAATAGCTGTGCATAATCTTGTGAAAAATATGCAATCAATGGAAGGAGTTTCGGCAGCGGTTGCCTGCAGTACAATGCCAGAAGTGCCTAAAACGTTTCAGTATCCTTATCCGTGTTATAGATCAAAAAGTTTTTCTGTTTTTACTCCGTTTCTTTTTGAGCGAAATCAGTTAAAAATGATAAAAGAAAATAATATTAATGTTTTGCATGGACCAATGCTTCATGGAGGGGGTTTTGAAGCTGTAAAACTTTCCAAGAAGCTAAATATTCCTGCAGTTGTACATTCCAGAGGTTCAGATGTTCAATTGGTGAAAGAAATTGGTTATGGAGCGCAGTTAGAAGCAGGCAGCCTTGCTAAGCTCAAACAGGCAATTAAATACTCTAATCAAATAATTGCAGTAAGTGAAATTAATAAAGAAAACTTGTTAGAGTTAGGAGCAGATATAGGTAAAATATCTGTGATACCTAATGGTATTCTAATTAATGAGATTAATAATATACCTTATCAAGATTTTAGGACTAAATATGGTCTGTCTCAAGACGATTTTGTAATTATTACAGTAGGTAGAAATAGACCAGTGAAACGAATGGAATTGTTGTTTGAGGCGTTAGAAAAGCTCAAAGATTACAAAAACATAAAATGTCTGTGTGTAGGGCCAAAAGAGAACTTGACTACATTAGCCTCAAAATACAATGTTTTAGATAAGTTAGTTTTAACAGGCAAAATACCAAAAGAATCTAACTTTAATATAATGCAGCCTTATGCAGAACTAATAAATACATTTAGAAGTGCAAATCTATATATATCCACATCTTATGTGGAATCTTTTGGCAATGCAGCTGCAGAAGCTTTAGCATGTGGTATTCCAATTGTTGTAGGACAAAAGCATGGAGTCAGAGATGTGGTACTAGAAGGAGAAACGGGTTGGGTTATGCCAAAAGAAACTCCAGCGTCCTTAGCAGAACTTATTATTGGTTTGTATGAGAAACGTCAATCACTTTCAGAAAAAACAGAAATAATTAAAGCTTCAGTATCACATTTAACATGGCGAAATGTGGCGCAACAAACAGTTGAGGTTTATAAAAAGATGTTTTAATTATGCTATTTAACTCATTTGAATATTTAATATTTCTTCCAACGGTTTTTCTGTTGTACTGGTTTGTTTTCAATAAACATTTAAAACTTCAAAATTTATTTTTGCTGGTTATAAGTTATGTTTTTTATGGCTGGTGGGATTGGCGATTTCTTGCACTTATAGCGTTTAGTTCATTTGTAGATTATAATATTGGTTTGCGATTAGATAGAACCCAAGAGCAAAGAAAACGGAAGCTATTATTGTATATAAGTATGCTCGTTAACTTAGGTTTTTTAGGATATTTTAAATACTATAATTTCTTTATCGATAATTTTAAGCTGGCTTTTGAGTCAATTGGTATTAACATGCATTTGTCTTCGCTTCAGATTATTCTACCAGTAGGAATCAGTTTTTACACGTTTCAAACCATGAGTTACACTATTGATGTGTATCGAAAAAAATTAGAGCCTACAAAGAATGTTATTGAGTTTTTTGCTTATGTAAGCTTTTTTCCACAATTAGTAGC
This sequence comes from Winogradskyella eximia, assembly GCF_003386165.1. GTDB lineage: Bacteria > Bacteroidota > Bacteroidia > Flavobacteriales > Flavobacteriaceae > Winogradskyella > Winogradskyella eximia. The sequence continues at coordinate 1,007,643 of NZ_QRDV01000001.1, forward strand.
AGGTCCAATTGAGCGCGCAAAAAATTTATTACCACAATTTAAGGTTAAAAGAAAGTTCTCCTATGATTTAGCTTCAGACGGAATGCGCCAAATTCTTTGGGGATTATTTAAAAAGATGGTTATAGCAGATAATTGTGCGGTTTATGTCAATCAAATTTTTGATGCACCTCAAGATTATAATAGTCCTACTTTAATATTAGGAGCTGTGTTATTTGCATTTCAAATTTATGGTGATTTTTCTGGATATTCCGATATCGCTATAGGAACTGCTAAATTATTTGGTTTTAATTTAATGCAAAACTTTGCGACTCCATATTTTTCTAGAGATATTGCTGAGTTTTGGAGACGTTGGCATATTTCTTTATCTACTTGGTTTAGAGATTACGTTTATATTCCCTTAGGAGGAAGCAAAGGAGGTAAATGGATGAAAGTCCGCAATACATTTATAATATTCTTGGTGAGTGGATTTTGGCATGGTGCCAATTGGACATTCATTGTTTGGGGATTTTTAAATGCATTATTTTTTCTGCCATTACTATTAACTAATAATAATAGAAATCATATTGATGTTGTTGCTTCAAATAAAATGTTGCCAAGTATAAAAGAGATTTTTCAAATAGGTGTCACTTTTGTATTAACATGTTTTGCATGGATATTTTTTAGGGCTAAAAATATGTCGAGTGCATTAAATTATTTACAAGAGATTGGTACATTTCAATCTTCAGAGGCAATCTTGCCAGTTAAAGTACTATTAGTTATAGCGCTAATGGTTTTATTAGAATGGGGACATAGAGAAAGAAGCTTTGCATTGCAGTATTCTCCATCAGATTCTGTTATTAAAATGAGAATGATATATGCTATAGTCGCTTTTTTAATACTAACTTTTGGTAATTTTGAATTAACCGAATTTATTTATTTTGACTTCTAAATGAGAAAATTTCTAAAAAAAATAAGTCTTTATGGTTTTGTATTGGTTTTCGGATTTTATTTAGGGGCCTATTTACTATCTATATATGTTTCATCTAGAGATTTTGATAATTCAAATACAAAAAATAGTGTAAATATATTTCCTAAAAAAGAGAGCTATGACTTTGCATTTATGGGAATTTCTCATGCCAGGATTTACTCAAGAGGAAGTAATTATAAAATACTTCAGAATCTACTAGATAGTTCAATTCTAAATTTAGCAAAAGGAGGTGGTAAGTGTGGTTTAAATGATCAAGTCTTTTATCTTAAATATTACATAGACAAGGATGTTGATATTACAAATGTGATTCTAGTACTATCACCAACCTTATTTCTAACTAGTCACTTAGATTCTGCCACGAATACTTTTAATGATGAACCTTTAGATTTTGATTTTTATATGAGATACCTCACTTACGAGGCTCCTAATAAGTATAAGCGACTTTTTAATTTTGTTAAAACTAAATATAATACTAAAACTTGGATAACTCTGAAGCCAATTTCTGATTCTAGAAAGACGAAGATAATAGACTCAATAGATCATCTTAAATTAAAAAAAATGTTTAAGTTATATTATCCAAACGGATTTGATGGTATAAATCAAAATGAAAAAACTTTAATGCGTTTAAAAAATCTCTGTGATCAAAATAAAATAAACTTAAAAATTATAATTCCACCTGCTTTATTTGGTGAATGGCCAGGACATGATTTGTTAAAAAATAGCCTATTAAAAAATCGGTTTGTAGAAGAAGTAGATTTTTACGATTTTTCTAATATGATAAAGGAAAAAAAATATTATTATGATGAACATCATCTAAATTCAGACGGAATAGAGTATTTTTTTAAAAATATTTCAGAAAAAATAAATAACTAGTTATTTATGAAATTAGACATATTTGATAAACCCACTTTTGCAAAAGATACCGCAATACAATTGTAATGTTGAGTGCTTGGTTTCATTCCAAAAAAATAATTAGTTATGCTATTTAACTCATTTGAATATTTAATATTTCTTCCAACGGTTTTTCTGTTGTACTGGTTTGTTTTCAATAAACATTTAAAACTTCAAAATTTATTTTTGCTGGTTATAAGTTATGTTTTTTATGGCTGGTGGGATTGGCGATTTCTTGCACTTATAGCGTTTAGTTCATTTGTAGATTATAATATTGGTTTGCGATTAGATAGAACCCAAGAGCAAAGAAAACGGAAGCTATTATTGTATATAAGTATGCTCGTTAACTTAGGTTTTTTAGGATATTTTAAATACTATAATTTCTTTATCGATAATTTTAAGCTGGCTTTTGAGTCAATTGGTATTAACATGCATTTGTCTTCGCTTCAGATCATTCTACCAGTAGGAATCAGTTTTTACACGTTTCAAACCATGAGTTACACTATTGATGTGTATCGAAAAAAATTAGAGCCTACAAAGAATGTTATTGAGTTTTTTGCTTATGTAAGCTTTTTTCCACAATTAGTAGCAGGTCCAATTGAGCGCGCAAAAAATTTATTACCACAATTTAAGGTTAAAAGAAAGTTCTCCTATGATTTAGCTTCAGACGGAATGCGCCAAATTCTTTGGGGATTATTTAAAAAGATGGTTATAGCAGATAATTGTGCGGTTTATGTCAATCAAATTTTTGATGCACCTCAAGATTATAATAGTCCTACTTTAATATTAGGAGCTGTGTTATTTGCATTTCAAATTTATGGTGATTTTTCTGGATATTCCGATATCGCTATAGGAACTGCTAAATTATTTGGTTTTAATTTAATGCAAAACTTTGCGACTCCATATTTTTCTAGAGATATTGCTGAGTTTTGGAGACGTTGGCATATTTCTTTATCTACTTGGTTTAGAGATTACGTTTATATTCCCTTAGGAGGAAGCAAAGGAGGTAAATGGATGAAAGTCCGCAATACATTTATAATATTCTTGGTGAGTGGATTTTGGCATGGTGCCAATTGGACATTCATTGTTTGGGGATTTTTAAATGCATTATTTTTTCTGCCATTACTATTAACTAATAATAATAGAAATCATATTGATGTTGTTGCTTCAAATAAAATGTTGCCAAGTATAAAAGAGATTTTTCAAATAGGTGTCACTTTTGTATTAACATGTTTTGCATGGATATTTTTTAGGGCA
>NZ_QRDV01000001.1:1010855-1097899 GCF_003386165.1 Winogradskyella eximia
TGTTGCTTCAAATAAAATGTTGCCAAGTATAAAAGAGATTTTTCAAATAGGTGTCACTTTTGTATTAACATGTTTTGCATGGATATTTTTTAGGGCAGACAACATTGCACATAGTATAGATTATATCAAAAATATTTTTTTAATTAATAAGGGACAATCAATAGTTCCTACGGTTTTGATAGTTTTAATATTTTTCTTAATTGGCATAGAGTGGTTTGGGAGAAAAGAGACTCATTCTTTAAGTAGATTAATTAAATTACCTTTCGTGTTTCGGTACATGTTATATGTCCTAGTGTTACTTTTAATAGTATTATTTATGCCAAACGAAGCTAATTCATTTATATATTTTCAATTTTAAGTTATAATGAAGTTATTTTTATATAAATCCGTTGCTCTTTTAATTGTTGTTACAATTCTTTTTAAATTGTTAGATGTCCTGGCTGTATCTGGTTTATCTAATTTGAAGGATGATGATTATAAAGATTTAGATTTACTCTATAATAATAAAATAGACGACGAGCTTTTGATTCTTGGTTCATCAAGAGCATGGAACCATTTTGATATAAAAGTAATAGAAGAGCAAACAGGAATAAAATCTAGAGTAATTGGTTTGTCTGGTGCAGATTTTAACATGCAAAGAGCGCTTTGGGAACAAGCCTTAAGTTCCGAGAATGATGTTAAGTATATTGTGCATGTTGTTGGCGCCTTAGAATTTTCTAGAAGAGAAGATGGCATTTTTAAGAAGTATAAATTTTTTCCATATTTTAATAACCAATATGTATATTCTAATTTATCGAACATTCAACCTGATCTTTGGAAAGATAAGTATGTGCCACTGTATAAGTTCCATGGGAACTATAAATATTTTTTAAAAGGGATAAAGTCTAAGTTCAAACCAAATACATCAAGTTTATATACTAAGTATAAGGGATATAGAGGTTTTGAAGATATATGGGACGGTGAGATTAAGGTAGACTCAAAAGTGATTTCTCAAGATGATATATCTTTAGCTACTAGTTTTATAAGAGATGAGGCTCAATTAGCCAATGAGAAAGGGAAAGTTTTGATTATAGTGTATGCTCCTGAGTTTAGTCAAACTAATGCCATTTTTAAAGGAAAACAGACTATTTTAAATAAATTAGAAAGTGTAGCGTCAGAAAATGATAATGTTTACTTTTTTAATTATAGTGAATGGGAAGGAAATACAGATGTTAAATTATTTCATAATGCAACACATTTAAATGCTGTTGGAGCAAAGATCTTTAGTCAATCATTTGTTAAGGATATGATTGAAGTCTTAGATATAAACAATTAAAATTATAATGTAAATGTCAATAAATACCTCTCACATAGTTTTCATTATTAGCAATGCGCGTTCGGGAAGCACAATGTTAAGACAGTTATTAAATACAAATCCGTCTATAGGAATTCCTGAACGAGAGTATGGATCATTACTTTCTATATTAAAAAAAATAGAGGTTTATGGTGATCTTAGTATTAAAGAGAATTTTGAGAAGTTTTATCTAGACAATGAAAATATTGCAGAATTAGACTTAAAAAAAGGAGGGTTTGAAAATGCTAATACATTTAAGCTAGAGGAGTCGTTGTGGTTTAATAGTCTTTCTGAATTTAGTTTTCAATCCGTTTATGCTAAGCTCTTATATCACCATTCAGAGATCTTTGGAAAATCGCAAGAAAATTTAAAATGGTTAGGGGATAAATCTCCACAACATATTAAGAATATAAATTTGCTTATAAAACATTTTCCTAATGCAAAGTATATTTTATTAACACGTAACCCAATAGACATAGCACTTTCTCAGGATAAATTTTCATTTAGGCACTATAAATTTATAAATAAGGAGTCCCTAAATAAAGCTTGGAAAAAGCTAAATAAGAAAGATAATACTGTATTGCTAAAGAGAATTGGTGCGTGTATTAAAAACATCACTAAGGCCAGGCAGATTTTTCAAGATAAAAATATTGATTATATAGAAGTGAATTATGAAGAGCTTTTAGGGGATTCTAATACCTTTTTTGATACGGTTTCCGAGTTCTTAAAAATTGATAATGAGTTTGATTTAAAAAAATTAAGAATCAAAGAAAGTCAGTCAGGAACAAAAAAAGGGACAAATGAATTACTTGTTAACAATATTGATAAATATAAATTACAATTATCCCCTAGTTTTATAAAGAAAATCGAATTAGTTTTTGGTAAAGAGTTATATAAAGCAACAGATAAAAAGGCCACTTATATAGACCTAAAAAGTCTTAATTTAAATTATAATTACTGGGACACTTTAAATTACATAAAAAATATATTTATGTCATTTGTACCAGTTGTAGGTGTTTTTAAAACCGTAAAACTTGTGTTTAAAAAATATGTTTCTAAAAAGAGGAACCTTTAAATTAAATTAATCAATGAAACTAGCCATACTAGCACAAGCTTATTTATTTGATAAAACAGCTCCAATTAATGGCACTTTAGTGCAGCTTTATAATTTGACGCAAGGGTTTAAATCAAAAAATATAGATGTTAACTATATCGCAGTTACCAAAGACACCACCAAACCAAAAGATGAGATTATAGAAGGCGTGCACTTTTATTGGATACAAGCGCGACCAGGCATGTTAGGTTGGAAAAAAACAATGAATGATTATAGGTCTATCCTCAACGAGGTAAAACCAGATGCTGTATATGTGAGAGGAAGAAATGTAATGCAATATGTGGCTGGTACTTATGCTAAAGCGCATAACATCACATATGTTTGGGGTACAAATGGAGATGATAGTGCCGAATTCAATAAAAATGTAAAACGCTTAAGAGAGTCTGGTAAATCAATATTAAAAAAAGCATTTTTATACCCTATTAAGGCTTACGAAGATAAGTATATCAATAAAGGTATGAAAATGGCGCAATCTGTTGTTAACCAATCTGAAGAGCAAAAATTAGCAACCAAAAAGCATTTAGGTAAATCTGGTACGGTAATATCGAGCTACTTTTTTATGCCTATTCAAAAAATTGAGACCAAAGAAAATGTAATATTATGGTTGGCTAATCTGTCTAAAGTTAAACAACCAGAACTTTTTGTTGAAATTATAAAGAAAATTAAGGTCTCCGATTGGAGTGCTGTTCTAGCAGGTGGAACAAATGTAGCATCATATCAAACACACATAGACGAGTTGTCTGCAGGAACAATAATCAAAACTCTTGGAAGAGTAGATTTTAAAGCATCGTTTCAATATTATAATCGCGCAAAAATTTATATCAATACAAGCCAACCAGATGCAGATGGTTTACCAAATGCCTACATTCAAAGTTGGTTGAGTGGAGCAATAGTATTATCATTGCATCATGACCCAAATCAATGGATGAAAACACATAATATTGGGTATTGTTCAAACGGAGATGTCAATAAATTAGCACTAAAATTACAAGAGTTAATTGAGAGCCCTGACATGTTATCCCAAATGAGTGCAAATGCAAAAACATTTGCAAAACAGCAATTCTCTAACGATAGTATCATTGAAAGCTATGTAAAGTTATTTCAACAAAATGCATAAAGAACATAAAATAACCTTTGTAATGCTTTGGCATATTAGTGAGCGTGGTGGTGGTGCAGAAGTGCAAGCCAATTATTTAGCACAAGAGCTTGCTGAGCGTGGTTATAATGTGTCTTACGTTTGCCAAACTACGAAAGCAAGTAAAGTCAATACAACGAGTATGGTTAATGGAGTAAATGTGCTTTGGCTTAAGCCTGCTAATAAGTTTGTATGGCTAAATTGTAAAGCGTATTTAAAGGCATTTAAGTCATTAACTCCAGATATTATTATTCAACGCAACTCATCTCCACTCTTATGGGCTTCTGCACAGTATAAAAAGAAGTCATCCGCTAAATTAATATGGGTATGCACCGATAATTTAGCTCCATTTAATAATTTTTTCACCAAGCGTTATAAGGCTAGAAATAACAAAAAAGAAGTGGGCTTAATAAAATATAGTATATTTTATATAAATGCAGTGATTAGTGATAAACTAAGAAATGCAGCCATGAAAGGAGTGAGTAGGGCCTTTTCTCAAAATGAATTTCAAAGACTTAATATTAAAAAGAATTTTGGTTTAGAGAGTTCTAAAATGATTTCAGGACATCCAACTCCAGAAAATAGGTCTCGAGAATTAAATGTGAAAGGGATTAAAAACATCTTGTGGTGTGCCAATTGGGGAAAGCATAAAAGACCAGAATTATTTGTAAATTTGGCGCGTAATATGGCAGACAGCAAGTACAATTTTATAATGATAGGTGGACATAGTGATAAAGGGTATGTGGATCAATTATTAAAAGATTGTCCTAAAAATTTAAAAGTTACTGGTCAGTTGCCTTTTGAGGAGGCTTTATCTTATTTTAATGAAGCATCACTGTTTGTAAACACATCAACTCCAGATGGAGATGGTTTTCCAAATACATTTATACAAAGTTGGTTAAGAGGAGTGCCTGTGCTAAGTTTTGGGTTTAATCCAGATGAGGTCATTACCAAAAATCAATTAGGATTTGTAGTACAGTCTGTTGAGGAGGCTAAAGATACTTGCATTCAATTATTAGAAAATGATAAAGCTTTTGTTGATCTTTCGAGTGGTGTATCTGACTATGCAAATAAAAATCATACCGTTACAGTAATGACGGACCATTTTATAAATACATTAAGTAAAAATTCATGAAATATTTTTTTATAACATCATTAGGGAGATCAGGAACCAAATTCTTTGCGAATATGTTAAATCATTCTAATGAGGTCATGTGTTTTCATGAACCGTATAGAGAGGATTATGTGAGTCTACCTTTATCTTATTATGCTAGTGACTTAAAAGTGTTAGAGAGCAATCTGCAAGAGCGGTTTAAAGATGTTGAGCTCAAAACGAGTGCAGAGTCTAGCTGTAATTATTATGGTGAAGTCAATTCATTATTGCGCTATAACACCACTTGGTTAAAGAATAACCTCAATGCTAAAGTAGCACACGTTGTAAGAGATCCTAAAAAAGTAGTGCCTTCTATTTATTCAAGAAATGTATATAAAAACGGAAGTTCACATTTAGAAATTGTGCCTCAAAATTCAGATCCTTATGCTAGCCAATGGGGAAAAATGAGTAGATTCGAAAAAATTTGTTGGTACTGGACGCATACAAACAATAGGCTTTCTGATGATTTAGATAGATGTTTCAAATTTGAAGACTTAATTTCAGACTACGGTAAATTTCAAGAACTCATTAACTACCTAGAGATTCCTATGATACCAGAATCCGTATGGAAAACGGAAGTTTCAAAGCCTAAAAACACGTCTAAAACAGCAATTTTCAGAGTAAAAGCAAAATCAATGCTGCAGTTTAAAGAGTCAGACGTTGAGCTTATTGGTGGCTATAACGAGTGGTCCGAAGATATGAAGAAGAGCTTTAATGCTATTTGTGGAGACACAGCAAAAAAAATGGGCTATGGCATCTAACATAAAGATCGAATGGCTTACCAAGTCTTTGGCCATGTACAATGCTTTTGTTTCAGAAAAAAGCGTAGCGCATGTTAGGGGAGGGCGAGTTTATGAGTTGTTAGCTATAGATGTTTTAAAGAAAAATTATGAGGTGGCTATTAATAAAGCGTTAATAAAAACCACGAATACAATAAACTATATTTTTCAAAATCATAAGTCAAAAATTAATGGAGATATATGTGTTATTGATCCATACCTTCTGGCTTTAGGGAAATTCAATGGTAAAAAAAAGAATATTGCAATTGTGCATCATATAGACGAAGACATTTTTAATAAAAATCTGATGTCTAAAATCTTTTACTTCAATTTAAAGAGAAATCTAAAAAAGATGAATGCCGTTGTGGTAGTGTCTGAAGTATGGAAGACTACACTTACCAACATAGGTGTTAATAATGTGAAAGTCATATACAATGCATTTGATATTAAAGATTATGAGTTTTCATATGACGAAAAAGAGATTTTTAAAAAGAAATACCATTTAGAAGGCATCAAACCAGTAGTTTATATAGGGCCAAATAGTCCAGGTAAGGGTATTAGTGAAATATTAGAGGTAATTGATCAAGATAAATACAACCTTGTAGCCACAGGCAAAGTAGATGTCAGTAATAAAAATGTAAAAACCTTCTTTTTTTCTGAAGAAGAGTTTCCGCTATTTTTAGCATGTTGCGATGTGGTATTATGTATGTCAACCATGACTGAAGGTTGGAACAGAATTGCCCACGAAGCCTTATTGTCTAAAACACCAGTAATTGGTTCTGGTACAGGTGGCATGCTAGAATTATTAGAGAATGCAGACCAAATTATGGTTAAGGATATAAATGAGTTAGATAAACATATAGCACGTAGTATAGAAAACACAGATCAATATACCACCGCAGGTCATAAATACGCTAGTAAATTTGATTTAAACTATTTTAAGTCAAGTTGGAACGCACTAATAGAAGAACTCGCATAATGAAAATACTCTGGCTCGCACCAAATTTTAATCACTATAAAGCACGTTTTCTTAATCATTTAGCAGAAGAGAATGGTATTAATCTTACCATTTTATCGGGTACGGGAAGAGATAACATGGGAGATGAAGAACTTCATACACAATGGAGTTTTAAGCAGCTTAAAGTCAATGTATCTAAAAAAGACTTCGGAAATTCAAAAGTGGTAAAACAGGAATTGAAAAACGTATTCGGTAATTTTGACTGGATTTTAATTCCTGCAGAAAAAAAGAACCTACCCTTATTTTTATATGCTAAAAATCTTAGAAAGAAAAACTCAGGCGTAAAGTTGTTTTCCTATAACCATCCTATTTTAAAATCAGGTAATGGGAAAATTACATTTATAGATAAAGTGTTGACGAAGTTTTATTATAAGAGTTTTGATCGCGTAATTTTTTATACACATAAAAGTTGTGATTGGGCTGTTGAGAATAAACTAATTAATTCTAAAAAAGCCTATTGGGCTAACAATACAATAGATAATACTGAGGTAGAAAAGTTTTATACATTTCAATTACCTCCAGAAAATGAAACCAGAATAGTTTTTATAGGACGACTCATTGCATCAAAAAAAATCGAAGTACTTATAGAATATATTCAAAAACTTAAAAGAACAATTCCAGATTTAAAACTAGATATTATTGGTGATGGTCCTGAGAAAGCTATTGTAGAACATGCTTTAAAAGAAAACGAAGACATATATTGGCATGGTACTTTGGTAGATGAAGCTAAAATTGCGCCAATTATGAAGAAGGCAAGTCTAGTGTTTATTCCAGGGCATTCAGGATTGTCTATTAACCATGCCTTTGCTTATGGTAGACCTTATGTCACTTTAGAAGGGCCTAGCCATGCGCCAGAGTTAGAGTATATTGAAGAAGGTAGTAATGGTTTTGTGCTTAAAGAGGATGTAGATGCCAATGTGAGCAAGATTGAAAATCTATTAGTAAATCGAGGTGTATTAGAACAATTCTGTGAAAATGCGAAACTAAAAGGTATGGACTTATCTGTACAAAACTGGGTACAACAAATAAAAACGAGTTTATTAGATGAGTAAAAAGCCAAAAATACTATTTATTGGACCGACACCTCCTCCATATTCTGGTCCCGAATTAAGTATGCAACAGTTTTTAGAGTCTGAAACGTTAAATACAGCCTTTGATATTAAGTTTCTTAAAACCAACTTTAGAACTGACAATACAAAGAAAGGAAAGTTAGATCTATCCATGCTGACTAACTTTTTTATTTACTTTTCTAAACTATTAAAGCTACTCATTACAAATAAACCTAAATGTGTATATTATCCCATTACACCAACACAAATTGGTTGGATTGGACGAGATGTATGGACCATTTTATTAAGTAAATTATTTGGAGCAAAAGTCATTATTCACTTAAGAGGTAGTCACTTTAAACTTAATTTTCAACAATTTAATGGGCTTATAAAAAAAATGGTTGGTATAAGTTTAAAAAAGGTGGATTGTGCTATAGTGCAAGCCAATTACTTAAAAGACCAATTTCAACCCTTTGTTCCGGAGCATAAGATGGCAGTGTTATATCAGGCTATGGATATAGAGCAATACGCTAAAAGTGATGATAGTCAGATAGAAGAAGGTAAAATATTGGTCATGGGTCATATGACGAAAGCCAAAGGTTATACGGATATTTTAAAAATAATTCCTCAAATTTGCCAAGAGTTTCCATGGGCAACCTTTTGTTTTGCAGGTAATATAAGAAAAGGGGAACGTGGTGTATTTTATAATCAGTTTACAGGCGAGAAAATCACGTATGAAGATCCGTTTGAAGCAGAGGCAAAAATTTTAAACTCAGAGTACAAAAAGAATTATGTGAACCTGGGCATTATTAGTGGTGAGGATAAAATGAAACATTTGCAGTCAACTGATATATTTTTAACAGCGTCTTACTCGGAAGGGTTTTCACGTTCACTTTTAGAAGCCATGTCTATGGGCAAACCAGTAGTGTTTACACCAGTAGGCGCACATAAAGAAGTGTTTAAGGATAAGGTGCATGGGTTTTCGTTTGTGCCAGGGGAATTAGAACAGTTAAAGAAGGCTTTGCAAGAGGCTTTAAGATATAATGAAAAGCGCAGAGCCATAGGAGAAGAAAATAGAGCGTATGTAGTTTCTAATTTCTCTATTGAAAAAATTGCGAATGATTTTAAAATTATTATTTCAAATACATTGACAGCATAATACATTCATAATTAAATTTCAATACCCAAAGAAATGATGATATGGATGTACCATGTGACCATTGAAAAACAATAAATATATACACATGAAAACTATAATTCGAAAATTAATACATTATTTAGGTAATGTGCTTCGTTTTTTTCAAATGTCGTTTTTAAAAGCATCTGGAGCTACCATTGGAAAAAATTCGATGATCAGTTTAGGGGCTAAAATAGATGTAAGACGTGGTAAAGTGACTATTGGTGATCATTGTTTAATTACGCATGGTTGTTACATACTATCACACGATGGTGCGGCACATATCATTAATCCAGAAGATAATGGTACAGGGTATGTAACTATTGGAGATCATGTGTTTATTGGTGTCAACTCAGTAGTGATGCGTAATGTTACTATCGGTAACCATGCCATCATTGGTGCAGGTTCCGTAGTGAATAAAGATATTCCTGAAGGAGTGGTTGCTGCAGGAAATCCAATTAAAATATTAAAAACCTTAGACAAGCCATATAGACCTTTACCTAAAAAGCATATGGACGTATCATGATAATCATACCAATATTAATACTCTTTGCTATAATCTTGGCCAAATTGAAAAAAGGCATATTTGCGGCCTTTTTGGTTTTGGTGGCTACGAAATCAATAGTAGATGCATTTTGGAATATTAGAATGGGACCGTTATCTTTTGGCTCCATAGGTGGTTTATTAATTCCTATTTTGTTTTACCCTACCCTTTTAAATAGAAAAAACTTCCCAAAATCATGGAGGTTAAATGCAACATTTTTATTTCTAGCCTTATCTTTGAGTTTTATTCTGGCATTGCCTGTAAAGCTTTCTGCGACTTTAGAGTTGTTGATTTTGAATCTCAATATTTACATGGGTTTTTTTTTAATTCCATCGTTAATTACTAATAAAAAGAGATTAAAGCAATTACTTTTGGCTATTATAATTTGTGGACTTTTCCCAATAGCAGTTAGTCTGTTTCAGTTTCAAACGGGTATTATTTTTTATGCCAGAGAAACGGTTGGTTTAACGAGATATGTGGGCTTTTATCATGATGCATTTCCAGTTCGGTTTTATGGTTTAATGACCTTATTGGCAATCTTGATGTATTTTCAGTTTTTCAAGCCTCAAAGATTTTTAAAATATTTTTTATACGGAGTCACATTTTCTGCTTTATTTTCAGTTTATCTGGTTTTTAGTAAAGCTGGGGTTGGGATTACTGGATTATGGATAGCGTTAATAATGTTTTTTTCTAAATCTAAAGTTAAGCAAACAATTGCAATTGCTGTTGCTCTAATAGTGGTGTCTGTAATGTTTGGAGATGTTATCTATGGGAATATTGAGCAGTTATTTAGTAAAGAAACAGGCTATCAGGCAGGAGAGATAAAAGATGCGAGATATACGTTGGCAGGTAGAGGTTATGTTTGGCAAGAATATTGGGATTTTTGGACAAACGAGCAGCCTTTGTTTTTTCAGATTTTTGGAGATGGACTTACACGACCAACGCATAATGAGTTTCTTAGACTTTTATTAATTAGTGGAGTAGTTGGAGTTGTAATATTTGTATTCTTTATAATAAGAATGTTTAATAGTGTTTTTAAAGCCAATCGCGAGTATAAATTATTTGGTCTAATGCTATTAACCATGTTTATAGTTGATTGTACGGGATTAATGCCAGGTAATTATTATTTCTATAATATTTTAGTTTGGGGATTAATCGGATTGACCACGTTAAATAAGTCCTTAGAATGAAAAATCCTAAATTAAAGCGTTTACTGGACGTCGATGTAGCTATCGGAATTTCTATTATCTTAGTAGTATATGGTCATTTGTATTTAGATGACAGTCTCCCGCAATGGTATATCAATTCTCGTAAAATCCTCTACAAATTTCATATGCCATTGTTTATGTTTTTTTCTGGGTTTTTAATGTCTTATTCCTATAAGAGAATAGAAACGTTATCAGCATATAACAATTATATTAAAAAAAGAATTAATAAATTTATTCCTGCCTATCTTTTGTTTTCATTTATTTTTATTGGGTTTGAATATATAGCAAATAATTATTCCCTGTCTAAGTTAAAGTTAGACATTATAGATATGTTAGTATATCCTTCAAAAGCACCTGCAGGTTTTTTGTGGTATATATATGTTTTATTTCAATACTATTTGATTTTTCCATTGTTAAAAAGGTTAGTACGCAAAAATTATATTTTAGCATTAGTTATTGCAATTGCTTTTCAGTTTTTAAACTTTACTAACGTATTGAATTTCGACCTATTTAGTTTTTACTTATTGTATATTGTTTTAGGCATTATTGCAACTCAGTATCTAGAGTTATATTATAAGTACTTAAAAAAAGTAGGTTGGTTGTTTATATTTATTTTTGCAACTTTGGTTGTGGTTGATAGTTATTATGCAATTCCTAAAGTTTTGTTTGGTATAGTGTCAATACCTCTAGTGCATTATTTAGCATTAAAGCTCGTTGTTTTTAAAATTGCAAACTATCTAGCAGACATAGGAAGACACTCTTACTACATCTATTTAATGAATACATTAGTGATGGGGTCTTTTTATCTTTTGATCATCAAAAAATTAAACTTCGAATTTTCTCTACCAATAATGCTCATTTTCTTTTTACTCGGTTTATTTTTGCCCATGTTTATATTTAAAAAGATAATTAAGCCAAATAGGTTTCTTAATAAAATTATAAAATAATGCAACAACTCACACAAAAGCTAGGTTCTGGCGATATGATTATTCAAGACGTACCTTATCCGCAATTAGGAAAAGGCATGGTGATCGTTAAAAATCACTATTCTATAATCAGTGCTGGTACAGAAGGTTCAACAGTCGTGGCAGCGCGTAAAAGTTTAATTGGTAAGGCAAAAGAGCGCCCACAACAAGTAAAGCAGGTCATCGACACCTTAAAAAAACAAGGGCCAATTCAAACCTATAGAGCTGTAATGAAAAAATTAGATGCATACTCTCCATTAGGATATAGTTGTGCAGGAGAAGTCATTGAAGTTGGTGAAGGTGTAACGGAATTTGAGGTGGGAGATAAAGTGGCTTGCGCTGGCGCAGGTTATGCTAATCATGCAGAAATTGTTGCGGTGCCAATTAACTTATGTGTAAAACTAGATAATAATACCAACCTAAAAGATGCAGCTTATAATACTTTAGGAGCTATTTCTATGCAAGGTGTGCGTCAAGCAGATTTACGTTTAGGAGAATCTTGTGTCATTATTGGTCTAGGTTTATTAGGCCAATTAGCAGCATTAATATTAAAAGCTTCTGGTGTAACGGTCATCGGAATCGATGTTTCTGAAGCTGCAGTAAAACAAGCAGTAGATAATAAAGTAGTTGATTTAGGCTTAACTAGAAATGCAGCAGGAGTAGAAGAACAAATACAAGCCGCAACAAATGGTTATGGAGCAGATGCTGTAATTATTGCAGCAGCAACAGCAAGTTTAGACCCTATTAATTTTGCAGGTGCTATTGCACGTAAAAAAGGAAAAGTGGTGGTGTTAGGTGCTGTGCCAACTGGTTTTGAACGCGACCCATTCTGGTATCGTAAAGAGCTAGAATTAAAAATGGCCTGTTCTTATGGTCCTGGACGTTATGATCTTAATTACGAAGAAAAAGGAATCGATTATCCGTTGCCTTATGTGCGTTGGACAGAAAAACGAAACATGGAAGCGTTTCAAAATTTAATCGCGACTGGTAAAATCAATATCGATTATTTAACCACGCACGAGTTTGAGTTTGATAATGCGAAAGAAGCATTCGATTTAGTAGTGTCTAAAGCGGAACCGTTTACAGGTATCGCTTTAAAATACAATACGGAAAAATCAGCTAATAAAACTAAAATTGCAACTTCAGAATCAGAGCAATTAGGAAAAATAAACATTTCATTTATAGGTGCTGGTAGTTATGCACAGGGAAATCTATTGCCAAATATACCAGAAACCAATGACGTTGCTAGAGTAGGAGTACTTACAAACACGGGTACAACTTCTAAGCGTGTTGCCGAGAAATTCAAGTTTCAATTCTGTGCTACAGAAGAAGCTGATGTGTTAGATGACAAAACCAATACGGTTTTTGTTGCGACGCGTCACGATTCTCATGGTCCTTACGTTTTAAAAAGTCTAAAGGCAAACAAAAATGTATTTGTTGAAAAACCAATATGTTTACTAGAATCAGAATTAGAAGAGATCATAGAAGCACAATCTGAAGCTAAAAAAGCAGTAATGATTGGTTTTAATAGACGTTTTTCACCATTAACAGATAAGCTTAAAAAGGCTGTAGGTAACAATCCTATGACCATGTTATATAGAATTAATGCAGGTGCTATTCCTGGTGATACTTGGATTCAAGATTTAGAAATTGGAGGTGGTCGCGTTTTAGGTGAGGTATGTCACTTTATCGATTACTTAACCCATCTTAATGGAAGTCTTCCTGTTAAAGTGTCGGCTTCAGCATTACCTGATGCCAATAAATTAAATGATACGTTGAATATTTTAATTCAATTCGAAAATGGATCATCAGGAGTAGTAGCGTATTATGCTAACGGCTCTAAGTCTATGACTAAAGAATATGTTGAGGTATTTTCTGCTGGAATTTCAGCAACCTTAAACGACTTTAAAGAATTAAAAATTTACGGTAAAGGAAAACCTAAAAAGGATAAGATTTTCAATCAAAATAAAGGTCAGAAAGAAATGGTTGAAGCTTTTGTTAATGGCTTATTAACCGATGGCAAAGCACCAATTCCTTTTGAAGACATTGTAGCGGTAACCAAAGCGTCATTTAAAGTTTTAGAATCTGTAAAACGTGGAGGTGAGCAAGTTGAAATCTAATATAGCATCAAGTTTTAAACATCTTAAAAGCTATTGTGAAGCCGAAAACTTTAAAGGTTGGGATCCTTATGATGGGATGAACTCTAAGGTTTTTCAAGCTTTACCATTAAAACATTGGGATTTAGCAAGATTAGCTTGGATACAAGGTTTTAAAAGAAGTCCAATTAATTTTAGGAAGCTGCTTTTAGTGCCAAAAGAACATAACACTAAAGGCTTAGCGTTATTTCTTTTAGGGTATTGTCGCTTATATAAACTAGCTGAAACTGGTAACGAAGATTTTGGAACTAAAGACCAGATTTTAGAACGTATCAATGAACTTTCAGAATTACTATTAGGCTTAAGGTCTAAAGGCTATTCGGGTTCGGCTTGGGGTTATAATTTCGATTGGCAAGCAAGACGTTTGTTTCTTTTTAAGAAGTATACTCCAACGGTTGTAGCCACTTGTTTTTGTGTAGAAGCTTTATTAGAAGCATACGAAATCACAAAAAATGAAACCGTTTTAAAAGAAACCTTAACTGCTGCCGATTTTGTGGTCAATGATTTATCGAGAACAAAACATCAGAGAGGAATTATTTTCTCATATAGTGTGCTAGATGGTAATAATACGGTTATTAACGCATCGTTATTAGGGGCTAAAATATTAAGTTATTCTTATAAGTATACCAAAAACCAACAACATGCTGATTTAGCAAAACAGGCTGTAATTGCGGCTTGCGATTTGCAAAGCGAAGATGGGTCTTGGATTTATGGCTTACTACCCATTCAATCTTGGATAGATTCTTTTCATACCGGATTTAATTTAGATGCTATTGAAACCTATCAACAAAATACGGGAGATCAAAGTTTTCAAAAGCATTTAGATTCAGGATTAAAATACTATCTAGAAAATTTCTTTGAAGCGGATGGTATGCCAAAATATTATCACGATAAAACATTTCCTATAGATATTCATTGTCCTGCTCAAGTTATAGTCACCTTATCTAAAATGAATGCTTTTCAGCCTAATGAAGTATTGCTTTCTAAGGTGTTACATTGGACGATTGATAACATGCAACATAAAAAAGGGTATTTTTATTACCAGTATAGACAAGGTATGAGTTCTAAAATTTCTTATATGCGCTGGAGCAATGCGTTTATGTTTAATGCAATGGCTCATTATTTACTAGAAACAAAACCAGAATAATATGGAGGCTAAGTCCTTAAACGGAGTAATGACTTTTGCTCCAACATCTCGAAAAGAATTAATGCAGTACGCTTTTGATAACCATAAAATTATGGTGGCAGTTAATGCAGAGAAAATTCTGCATGCTACAGATGAAAGTAGAGCGCTGATCAATAGAAATATGGGCTATCCAGATGGTATTGGTGCGGTTTGGGCTTTACAGAAAAAAGGTGCTGGTAAGGTGGTTAAAATTCCGGGTTGCGAACTTTGGTTAGATGTAGTAGCGAATTACTATACAACAAAATCGTTTTATTTAGTTGGTGGAAAACAAGAAATCATTGAGACTACAGTGTCAAAATTGAAGTCAGATTTTAATGGTATTAATATTTGTAACTATAGAAATGGGTATATAAAAACAGAAGCTGAAGAATTAGCTTTGATTGAAGATATTAAAAAACACAATCCAGATGTGGTTTTTGTGGCCATGGGTTCGCCAAAACAAGAATTATTAATGGAGCGCATTCAAAAAGAACACGAAGCCGTTTATCAAGGTTTAGGAGGGAGTTTTGATGTATTTACAGGCAATGTAAAACGCGCACCAGAATGGTGGGTGAAAAACAATATGGAATGGACCTATAGATTGTTAAGTCAGCCATCAAGAATTAAAAGACAGATACACTTAGTTCGATTTTTTGTTAATTTGCATTTAAATCGGTATTAAGACGATCCCGATAAGTTCATAAGACGTGTCCAATTAGTGTTTTAATAAACTTTTTTTGGGATTTTAAGCGTGTTTTTAAGGCGTTTTTGTCTAAAATAAATAACGCAACTGACATTATGAGCTCCTTCGGCTCTCCTTCGGCTCTCCTTCGGCTCTCCTTCGGGTATGATGCGGGTATGCTTCAGGTGTGCTTCGGATCTGGTTTGAAAATGATAATTAGAATAAGAGAGAGTATTAACACAAATTGTAAATAGTAAAAATGTACAAAGTCACAATAATCGCTGGTGCGCGTCCTAACTTTATGAAGATTGCGCCAATCATTCATGCCATTCAAAAAGCAAAACAAGAAAATTTTGAAATCGATTACCGCTTGGTACATACAGGCCAGCATTATGATAAAAATATGTCTGGTAGCTTTTTTGAGCAATTGGAGATTCCTGAGCCACACGTGAATCTAGAATGTAGTGGAGGTACTCAAGCTGAGCAGACGGCAGCAATTATGATTAATTTTGAAAAGGAATTAATGGCAAATCCTGCAGACCTAGTATTAGTGGTAGGTGATGTAACATCTACAATGGCATGTGCATTGGTCGCGCAGAAATTACATACTAAAGTAGCTCATGTTGAAGGTGGTATTCGTTCAGATGATTGGTCAATGCCAGAAGAAATTAACCGATTGGTAACTGATAGTATAACGAATTACTTTTTTACAACTTCTGAAACGGCAAACACCACTTTGAGAGCAAGTGGAGTGAAAGACGACCAGATATTTTTTGTAGGAAATACAATGATTGATACTTTGTTAAAGCAACGTCCTAATTTTACTGCACCTAAGGTTTGGGACGAGTTAGGATTAGAAAAAGGGAATTATATTGTGATGACACTGCATAGACCAGCCAATGTAGACGAAGAGTCGCAGTTAAAAGACATGATTGATGAAATTATAGAAAACACGCAAGATTTACCTTTGATTTTTCCTGTACACCCAAGAACGGCAAAAATTTTAGAACGACTTAATATTAGTCATTCAAGACTACATACCGTTGAACCTTTAAGCTATTTAGAATTTAATTATTTAGTAGAAAAGGCAAAAGCAGTAATTACAGATTCTGGAGGAATCACTGAAGAAGCTTCAATAATGCGTGTACCTTGTTTAACATTACGAGATAATACCGAACGTCCAGAAACCATTACATTAGGAACAAATGAATTAGTAGGAACTAATCCTAAAAATCTAAAACCTTATTTAGATACCTTATTCGCTGGTAATTGGAAAAAGGGGAATGATATTCCACTTTGGGATGGAAAAACAGCAGCTAGAATTGTAGAAAACTTGAAGATTAACATTAGTGAATAGTTATTTTTTTGTTAAATAGAATTTTATTCGTCTAAATATGTTTAAAGTAAAAGCAAGTAGCGCATTAATTTGTACCTTGCGGCCAAATAGCTGTCTTAGTTTAAGATGTTAATATGCTTATGATTAAAATACTACTAGATAACTTTAATCCAGAAAATAGACCCTTTGTTTGGTTAACCTCTGCCTTTGTTTTAGCCTTTATTATTGCTTATCAAACGTTTCCAACGATTTTATATGTGGCTAAAGAAAAACATTTGATGGATGAGCCGGACGGTAGAAGTATGCATTCAGACAGAACACCAACCTTAGGTGGTATTGGTATTTTTTTTAGTTTAGTAGTGGTAATGACCATTGTTGGTGCCATGCTAAACACTAAAGTATTGATGCTGGTAATGGGTGGATTAACAATACTATTCTTTTTAGGGTTAAAAGACGATTTAACAGTGCTTTCTGCACGAAAGAAATTTATAGGACAATTATTTGCAGCGCTGCTTTTAATAGTTTTTACAGATACAAGGATTATGGGCTTTTCTAAAATTCTCGACGTAGATGTTCTGCCATATTGGGTATCTATTGGTTTTACATTATTCGTGTATATTTTAATAATAAATGCTTACAATTTAATTGATGGTGTAGATGGTTTGGCTGGTAGTGTGGCTTTATTAATAAGTGTAGTGTTTAGTGTGCTTTTCTATAATTCTGGAGCACTGAGTTTGGCTACTATTGCTGTAGCTTTAATAGGTGCTTTATCAGCATTTTTAAGATATAACTTTTCAAACAGAAAAAAAATATTTATGGGAGATACGGGATCGATGATTGTAGGCTTTCTCTTGGCTTTTTTCTCTATCAGTTTTATATCTCAGTCTCAAATTAACCCCGAATCTTTATACCATAAAGCATCACCAGCTTTGGTTTTAGCAATGCTTTTTTACCCATTGATGGATACCTGCAGAATTTTCTTTATAAGAATTTTTATCTTAAAGAAAAGCCCGTTTGAAGCGGATAGAAATCACGTACATCATCGTTTTATTCTCTATGGGTTTTCACATTTACAAACCACTTTAACTGTTGTTTCCATAAACTTATTGATTATAGTGATAGCGTTTAATATGCTACACTTAAATTTAAATACTCAAATAGGGTTATTACTCATTTATGGTGCCGCTTTATTTTATGCTCCATTTATCGTTAAAAGAAAATTAAAGAAGAGTAAGGGATAGTTTTTTTATAAACTAACAATACAACTTTTTGTCGGTATGAGTATTGTTTTGTGATAACTATAAATATTTTATATTTGCCGTCGGTTAATAATAAATAAAAATATGAAAATTAGGGTTTTAGTCATTGTGCTATTATTGGTAATCACATCGTGCGCTTCCAGAAAAGACATTTTATACCTACAAGATGCAGATGCAAACTATAGTTCAAAAATTGAATATCAAAATGCTACAATTCAACCTAATGATATTTTAAAAATTACAATAGAAACTCTTGAACCCCTTGCAGCATTGCCTTATAATAGAGGTGTAAGTGGTGGTGCGTCAGCTAATTCACCAGAATTGATGCAGTTAACGGGTTATTTAGTATCTAATGAAGGTGAAATTAATTTCCCCGTTTTAGGACAAATATCGGTCTCTAACTTAACTACCAGACAGATTGAAGATAAAATAAAAGAATTATTAGTTGAGGGTGGTCACTTAAACAATCCCAACATAGTAGTGCGTCTTTTAAACGCAAAAATAACTATTTTGGGAGAGGTGAATGCACCTGGTACCTATACGTTTACCGAGCAAAATATTACTGTTTTACAAGCTTTAGGTTACGCTGGTGATTTAACCATAAATGGAAAACGTGATGATATTATTATAACTAGAGATGTTAATGGTGTTCGTCAAATTTCTCATATTGATTTAACATCAACAGAATTTATGAATAGTGAATATTACTACATTAAGCCAAATGATAATATAATTGTAAATCAAAATGACCCTAGAGTTAAGCAATCGGGTTATATTGGTAATGTTGGAACGGTATTAAGCGTTGTTTCTTTTGCACTTACTTTAACAATTTTATTGTCACGATAAATATGGATGATTCTTTTAATAATTTTAAATCGTTTGATGACGATAATAGTATAGATTTAAAACAAGAAGTTAGCAAATTCTTGAGGTATTGGCCTTGGTTTGTATTAGCATTGTTTATAGCATTAATTAGTGCTTACGTCTATTTAAGATTTGCACCAAGAATCTATCAGACCTCTGCTAAAATGAAAATTTTAGATGAGTCAGAAGGATTAGAACTTCCTACTTCAGCTTTCGTTTTTAAAAGAGTAAATATTAATTTAGAGAATGAAATTCAAATATTAACCTCATATCTAATTCTTGAAAAAGTCTCTAAAGAGTTAAATTTAAATACAAGCTTCTACGAGGAAGGCACCATTCAAACAGCGCAAATAGCTCAATTACCATTTAACTATGAGCAAATTATTCATCCAGATAGTATATCTACAGGCTTGTCCTATAGTGTTATCGTTAAAGAGAAAAATTTCGAAATTACCAATCTGAATACTGATAAAACTTTTAAACTTTCGAACAATGGGCTCGAAAACAGTAAATATAATTTACCTTTTAATTTAAAACTTGAAAATAGTGCATCCTTAAATAAAATTTTAGGTAAAAAATTTATTATAAAGTACGGACCATTGAAATCTTCAGCTTTAAAATTAAAATCTAGAATAAAAGTTGAGCCCGTGGGTGAGCAAAGTGATTTGTTAGAATTATCCATTAAAGGGGAAAGTAAAGAGCTTTCAGAGTTGATTTTGAATAAGTTGATGGATGTTTTCAATAAGGATGGTATTAATGACCGCCAATTGGTATCCAAAAATACATTAGAGTTTATAGATGAAAGATTTGTCTTTCTTGCTGAAGAATTAGATTCTATAGAAATAGATAGAAAGGATTTTAAACAACAGAATAATTTAGTGGATTTGGCTGCTGATGCAGAGTTAGGATTACAGCAAAGAACAAAATCTGATGAGGAGGTGTTTAAAATAGAAACACAAATCGCTTTAGCGCAACTTGTTCAACAAGCTCTAAAGTCAGATTCTGGAAAAGGCTTATTACCGTCTAATATCGGCATAGATAACAGCGGTATAAATGGGCTTATTGCTGAGTATAATTTGGTTATTTTAGAAAGAGATAAATTAACAGGAAGTGCAGGTGTAAATAATCCAACTGTAATGCTTATTGAATCTAAAATTGATGATTTAAGAACGAACCTTACCCAATCTCTAAATTCATATAACCAACAACTACAAGTTTCTCAAAATCAATTAAAGGGAAGAAATAGAAAGTTTGTGGGACAAGTAGCACAGATACCCGAGAAAGATAGATTGTTAAGAGCGATTGAGCGTCAACAAAAAATTAAAGAAAGCCTTTATATTTTATTATTACAGAAGCGTGAAGAGGCAGCTATTAATCTCGCAATCACAGAGCCATCTATAAAGGTCGTAGATTTTGCTATCTCCGGTTCAGGTCCTATTTCTCCAAAATCAAATATTGTATATGCTGGTGCTATTTTAGGTGGTTTACTAATTCCATTTGGTGTTTTGTATCTTATATTTATGTTAGACACCAAGTTGCATAGCAAAGAAGATATAAATAATATAAATCCTAAAATCCCAGTTATAGGGGAAATACCAGATGTAAAAAAGACTAAGGATATATTGTTTTCAGATCCAAATGCAAGAACAGCGCTAGCAGAATCCTTTAGAATATTAAGTTCTAATGTGGATTATATTTTACCAGTTAGAGATAATAAAAAGGCTAAGGTAATTTATTGTACTTCTACTATTAAAGGTGAGGGAAAAACGTATATAAGTGTTAATTTGTCATTGGCATTATCTAGCATTAATAAAAAAGTATTGTTAATTGGTGCCGATTTAAGAAATCCGCAGATTCATACACATATTCATCAAGAAAAACATAAGCCAGGATTATCAAATTACCTTCATGATATTAATTATGATTGGAAAGATTCTTTAATTCGTGGTTTTGATAAACACCCAAATCATCATATTATTTTATCAGGTAGCATTCCACCAAATCCAGCGCAGTTATTAACAAATGGTCGTTTTAAGAAGCTCATTGAAGAAGCTAAAGATGAGTATGACTATATTGTTGTTGATACGGCTCCTACCATTTTAGTTACAGATACCATGTTAATCTCTCAGTTAGCAGATGCGACTATATATCTAGCTCGTGCTAATTACACGGAGAAAAATCTGTTAAGATTCTCAAAAGATTTATCTGAATCTGGTAAGTTAAAAAATATGGCTTACGTTGTTAATAGCGTTGGTGCTAGTAAGTCTTATGGCTATGGTTACAATTACGGCTATAATTATGGCTATGGTAACAAGGAATAATTTTAAATTATAATTCTGTTTTTCAGTTATGTGATATTTGTCATACTTTTTAATGGTTTTATAAATTACTTTTAATAGTGAATTATAAAACTGATAGTCATGAAAAATATCGATCCAATTTCTTCAATTATGTCAACCAAAATTATCGCTCTTAATAGAGAAGATGATCTTGAAAAGGCAGAAATATTATTTAAAAGACATAAAATAAGACATATTCCTGTCGTAAAAGAGGACGTTGTTATTGGTATGTTAAGTTATACCGATTTGTTAAGAATTAGCTTTGCAGATGCTATTGACGACACTGATACTGAAGTTGAGACGTTGGTATATAATATGTTTACCATAGATCAAGTAATGGCTAAAAATGTGGTTACTGTACCTTCGGATGCGACTATTAAAGAGGTTGCCGAAATTTTATCGAAGAAAGAATTTCACGCTTTACCAGTAGTTGATGATGGGCGTTTAGTTGGTATTGTTACTACAACAGACTTAATAAATTATTTACTAAAACAATTATAAAAAAAAATGCGCTTTAAGCGCATTTTTTATGAATTAGCTAATTCTTTTAAAGCCTTAATTGTAGCAGTTGGGTTCGCACTTTTAAAAACATGGCTACCTGCCACAAAAGTGTCTGCACCAGCTTCAACTAATTTTTGAATGTTTTGATCTGTTACACCTCCGTCAACTTCGATACGCGTATCTAAACCTTGCTCATTTATCATTTTACGAAGGTTTTTTATGCGTTTATAAGTGATGTCTTCAAATTTTTGTCCACCAAATCCTGGATTTATAGACATTAATAATATCATATAACATTCAGGTAAAATATCTTCTAAAACATTTAGTGGTGTTGTAATGTTAAGAACAATACCAGCTTTACAACCTACATCTTTAATTTGCCTTAATGTACGATGTAAATGAACGGTAGATTCATAGTGTACAGTAATTATATCTGCACCTACTTTAGCAAATTCTTCAATATAACGTTCAGGTTTTTCAATCATTAAATGCACATCTAACGGCTTTGTTGCATGTTTTTTAATAGCAGCAATTACGGGCATTCCATAAGAAATGTTAGGCACAAAATGTCCGTCCATTACATCTATATGAAACCAGTCTGCTTCACTGTTATTAACCATTTCTGTATCGCGTTGAAGATTGCCAAAATCAGCAGCTAGCATTGATGGAGCAATAAATTTTGTAGCCATTTTATGTAATTCTTTTAGGTTTCTCCAAAGGTAATTAAAATGTGAGGATATTTTTATAATTTTAGATGTGAAACGGTACTTTAAGATAGGATATTAATGGATAATAGATTTACTTAAAAGCAACCAATTATAAGGCTGTTATAAGTAATTACCTCAGGTAGTTTAGAATAGACCGAAAGTGTATAAAAAAGTGAACCCACGGTAATCAGCCGTGGGTTCTTTCATCAATCAAAAAACGAACAGTTATGTTTGTAACTGTTGTTACCTTAATTAGGTTAGTCGTTTATGTTACTTATTACTTACATAATTGCAGGTAATTTCACATTTCTAATTAACCTAAATATGTCTTTAGAATTTTGCTTCTAGACGTATGTTTTAATCGTCTAATAGCTTTTTCTTTTATTTGTCTTACACGTTCTCTTGTTAAGTCGAATGTTTCTCCAATTTCTTCAAGCGTCATTGGGTGCTGACTCGCTAAACCAAAGTATAAACGAATAACATCTGCTTCTCGAGGTGTTAACGTTTCTAAAGCGCGTTCAATTTCAGTACGCAAAGACTCGTGCAATAAATCTCTATCTGGATTTGGTGATTCTCCACTTCTTAATACATCATACAAGTTTGAATCCTCTCCTTCAACTAAAGGAGCATCCATACTTACGTGACGGCCAGAATTTTTCATAGACTCTTTAACATCGTTAATCGTCATGTCTAATTCTTTAGCAATCTCTTCTGCAGAAGGTGGTCGCTCGTGGCTTTGTTCTAAAAAAGCAAAAGTTTTATTAATTTTATTTATCGATCCAATCTTATTCAGTGGTAAACGCACAATACGAGATTGCTCTGCTAATGCTTGTAAAATAGATTGTCTAATCCACCATACAGCATAAGAAATAAATTTAAAACCACGTGTTTCATCAAAACGTTGAGCCGCTTTAATTAAACCTAAGTTACCTTCGTTAATTAAATCTGGTAATGTTAGTCCTTGATTTTGGTACTGTTTTGCAACAGATACAACGAAACGTAAGTTAGCTTTAGTTAATTTTTCTAAAGCCAATTGATCTCCTGCTTTAATACGTTGAGCTAATTCTACCTCTTCGTCTGCGGTAATAAGATCTACTTTACCAATTTCTTGTAGGTATTTGTCTAATGATGCAGTTTCCCTATTGGTAACCTGCTTGGTAATTTTAAGTTGTCTCATCTAATTTTTAAGATTTGTGCAATTTACTACAACAACGTGTTGCTTTTATTATACGTACAAAAGCAATGAAATGTTACACAATAATAATAAAATTTTTAAATCTTTAGCAGTTTAACGGTATCAAGATTAATATCATCAATAGTTTGATTTGTAAATTTATAGTGTCCTCGAGTCGTAATTAACCTAAATCGATACGATTTTAGTTGACTTAGACTGTTAAGAAATAACCATTTTGATTTTAATAATCTTGGTTTTTTCGATTTTAAACTTAAATCAAATATATGTTTTCTGCCTTCTTTTTCTGCAACAATATCTGGTGTTACATTAATCTTACTTCCTTTTTTGAGATATGATTTTGGTGAATCATAACCCTTAATATCTGCTTTAATATTACTGTATCCTAAATTTTCTAGATAGGAAATAGACTGATTCAACTCTTCTGAATATTTTTCTTTGTCTTGTGGTATCATAGCTAATAATATAATAAATTCTTAGTAGAAAACCAAATTTATTGTCAGTTACTTCTTCTCAGGTAATCCACGTGTTAACCAACCTCTTCGGTTAGCGGTAACAATTGCGTATGGAGTAATCCAAAATAAACCAAATGTAAATAAGATACTATATGAATATGCCCAAAAACCTTGCGTTGTTTTATATTGACTAGCAAAAAATAGAACAGAGAATGTGGATATAACTAAAATACTAACTAGGGTAGAACCTAAAAATAATAATGGATGAACTAAAACAAAAAATAACATAGAAAATAATAAAGGGTAGCTCATTATTATTTTTATGAATTGACTTATAAATAAAATTCGTGTGCCAGATTTACCTTTAGCTCTAAAATTGGTAAATACGTATTTCGCCATTTCTAAATTCTCTCTCACATTGCTTCTTCCCCAACGAATAAACATTTTATATAGACCTAAATATTCTTCTGGTACATTAGTGTACGCCACAGCATTCTTTTGAAATAATACATGCTTGCCTTGTTTTAGAATCATATTGGTCATTGCTCTATCTTCTCCAATATCTGATGGTTGCCCCATAAACGTTTGGTTAATCCATTGTGGTAAGCATTTATGGACAGCAGTACTTCTGTATGCGGCAAGAGCTCCTGGTGTGCATAGTACTGATTTTAAGTTACTTTCTGCAGAACGTACAAATTCAAAACTTAAAACAAAACTGACATCTAGCATTTTAGGTAACATTTCCTTTTTGTTATTTAAAACTCGAATGTTTCCGGCAACTGCACCACAATTTTCATCTTTTATAAAAGGACTTACTAAATTTCTTAATGTGTCTTCTGTAACAATTGAGTCACTATCAACTGTTACATAGATATCTCCAGTGCCTAAATTAAATCCACGATAAAGGGCATGACGTTTTCCTTGGTTTTCAGATTGTTGATAGATTTCTAGTCGGTCGCCTAACTTGTTTTTAGCATCAAGCATCCAATCCCATGTGTCATCTTTACTTCCGTCGTCAATAGATATAATTTGAATTTTATGTTTAGGATAATTACTATTTGCTAAACTCATTAATGTATCCCAAATTTGTTTTCCTTCGTTGTAAGCAGGTACAATAACCGTACACGTTGGTAGTTCTTTATCTGATACTGATGCAATAGATTTGTATTTAAAGT
The DNA here is from genome assembly GCF_003386165.1 of Winogradskyella eximia. GTDB lineage: Bacteria > Bacteroidota > Bacteroidia > Flavobacteriales > Flavobacteriaceae > Winogradskyella > Winogradskyella eximia. The sequence goes on from NZ_QRDV01000001.1 coordinate 1,036,162, forward strand.
AATTATAGGCTTTATAAATAAAGAAAGAAACTTTAAAAGCCATAAGTGTAGTAGCTAAAAATATGAAGGTAAGTCCTATGGTAGAACTCATTCTGTCTGCATTCAATTTTTCAAAATCACCATAAAAAACAGAAAGGAAATAAATGCCCAAAATCATAAGTAAAAACGTACTAAAAAGTACAATTTTGTTGTTAGGATTTTCTGTTTTTGATTTACTATTGAGAAACAAATTAAGATTGTTTGATAATTTTTTTCTTTTGTTTTTAGTGTTTGAAAGTATACTATTAGAGGTCGATTTTTCTGAAGCCATAGATTATGTTTATAGATTGATTAACTAAAACAGATGTACGTTGGCTTTTTTACTTTAGACTTTTTTTAATTTTTATTTAACACAGGGAACGCAAAGTTAAAAATTGTTTAATTGTTCATTTTAGTACATAAGAAAATTGGTTTTTATTGTGATGATTTAACTTCATTTTATTGTAAAAAGAAACCCTAAATAGAAAATTTCTATTTAGGGTTTTTATAAAGTTTAGAATTCAGAATTAATCTTCTTTCTTGTCTTCTCTAGGCTTACGATCATCACGTCTGTTATCACGTCCACGATTATCTCTTCCTCTGTTGTTATCACGTCCACCAGAACGTTTATCATCTCTTGGTGGTCTTGCTACATAACCTTCTGGTTTTGGTAACAATGCTTTACGAGATACTTTTTCTTTACGTGTTCTTGGGTCTTGTCCAAAGTACTTCACATCAAAAACATCTCCCATGTTTACAACATCAGAAACATTTTCTGTACGTTCCCAAGCTAACTCAGATACGTGTAATAATACTTCGTTTCCTGGTGCATCCATATACTCAACAACAGCACCAAAATCTAACATTTTGATTACTTTTACTTCGTAAACACTACCAACAACTGGCTTAAATAAAATAGCATCAATTTTTGCCATAACAGCATCAATACCTTTTTTACCTACACCTAAGATTTCAACAATACCTTCTTCAGTCACTGGATCTTCGTTAATAACGATAGTGGTCTCAGTTTCTTTTTGCATTTCTTGAATCACTTTTCCACCAGGTCCAATTAAGGCTCCAATAAATTCGTTAGGTACACGTCTTGTCACCATAGTTGGTGCGTGTTCTTTAACTTCTTTATTTGGAGTAGCGATAGTATCTGTTAATTTCCCTAAGATATGTAAACGACCAGCACGTGCTTGTTGTAAAGCGTTTACTAAAATCTCATAGCTTAATCCTTTAACTTTAATATCCATTTGGCAAGCTGTGATACCATCTGCAGTACCAGTTACTTTAAAATCCATATCTCCTAAGTGATCTTCATCACCTAAAATATCAGATAATACAGCATATTTTCCAGAATCTGCATCAGAAATTAATCCCATGGCAATACCAGAAACTGGTTTTGTCATTTGTACACCAGCATCCATTAATGCCATTGTACCAGCACAAACAGTTGCCATAGAAGAAGAACCGTTAGATTCTAAAACTTCAGAAACAACTCTTACTGTGTAAGGACTATCATCTGGCACCATTCCTTTTAAAGCACGTTGAGCCAAGTTACCATGTCCTACTTCTCTACGAGATGTTCCACGGATTGGTCTTGCTTCACCTGTACAGAAAGGAGGGAAGTTATAATGTAAATAGAAACGCTCTTCACCTTCTTGAGATGGCATATCTATTTGGTTTGCATCTCTAGAAGTACCTAAAGTTACTGTAGCTAATGCTTGAGTTTCTCCACGTGTAAAAATTGCAGAACCATGAGTTGACGGTAAATAATCTACCTCACACCAAATTGGTCTGATTTCGTCAGTCTTACGACCATCTAAACGCAAACCTTCATCTAAGGTTAAGTCTCTAATAGCCGCTTTTTCAGCTTTACGGTAATAGTCAGAAACTAAACCACCATAATCAGCTAATTCTTCTTCAGAAAAAGTAGCTTTAATATCTTCTTTTATTTGTTGAAAAGCAGCACTTCTTTCATGTTTAGCAGATCCGGCTTTTGCAATAGCATATACTTTATCATATGCCATGTCATATACTTTCTTCTCTAAATCTTTGTCTTCTCTTTCTGGTTCGTATTCACGAGTAGTTTTCTTTCCAAAGGCCTCAGCTAATCTAACTTGTGCAGCACATTGTACTTTAATTGCTTCGTGAGCAAATTTAATGGCATCTGCCATTTCTTCTTCAGAAATTTCATCCATTTCACCTTCTACCATCATTACTGAATCTGCAGAAGCTCCAATCATCATATCGATGTCAGACTCTTCTAATTGAGCAAATGTTGGGTTAATGATGAATTCTCCATTTACACGACCAACTCTAGCTTCAGAAATTGGGCATTCAAATGGGAAATCTGATAATTGAATAGCTGCCGAAGCTGCTAAACCTGCCATTGCATCTGGCATAACTTCTGGGTCATGAGACATTAATTGAATCATCACCTGAGTTTCAGAATGGTAATCTTTTGGAAATAATGGACGTAAAACACGATCCACTAAACGCATCGTTAATACTTCACCATCACTAGGTCTTGCTTCTCTTTTAAAGAAACCACCTGGATAACGACCTGCAGCAGCAAATTTTTCTCTGTAATCTACTGTTAACGGCAAAAAGTTAACATCTTTTTGCTCGTAGTTGGAAACAACTGTACATAATAACATACATTTTCCTGATTGCACCACAACGCTACCATGCGCTTGTTTTGCTAATTTTCCGGTTTCGATAGAAATTTCTCTACCATCCCCTAGGTCAATGACCTCTTTAAAAACTTTTGGAATCATAAATTTTTTAATTCTAATTCTAACGCATTATTGCTCGTTAGAATGATGTTAAACAATGGTCGTTGTGTTGTTGTGTAGTTGTTGTGTGACCAATGAAAAACCGTTAGACCTAAACTTCATTTAGAATCTAGCTTCTTCAATTTTGGGGATTATACTCGTCCAAAACCGAGTTATTATATATCAAAAAACCACGCTGTTAGGCGTGGTCTTTTATATTGAGATTATTTTCTTAATCCTAATTCTTTAACTATTGCACGATATCTCAAGATATCTTTCTTAGTTAAGTAATCTAGTAAGCTTCTTCTTTTACCTACCAATTTTACTAATGAACGCTCTGTGTTATAATCTTTACGATTTCGTTTTAAGTGTTCTGTTAAGTGATTAATTCTTGCAGTAAATAATGCAATCTGTCCTTCTGCAGAACCAGTATTTTTTGCATCACCACCATGTTTTTTAAAGATTTCCTCTTTTCCTTTTTGATCTAAATACATTCTAATATTATTGTAAATGATTGTTATGTACACGAAAGCTTCTCTTTCGAGCGGCAAATATACTATTTTTTTGTGATTTGATTTTTTTTTCGTAACTTTTTGATGTCAAAAATATTATTTATAATGATTTAACCTAGTTAACCCTTACTAACTAATAACTTTCAACAAAGATTAATCTATTTTAAACTTAATGAATGAAAGTCTCAAATCATCTGCGAAATTTCTCTAATGCCTACGACGTATTGGAGCGCACATTTAACAATACTTATAATGGTATTGCTATTGTAAATTTAGATGGAAATTGGTTAAAGGTTAATGAGAGTGTCTGTGATATTTTTGGATATACAAGATGGGAACTCTTCAATATGGACATTAATAACATTGTCTATGCCCAAGATCTTGGTGTGCACGAAGAAAAATACGAAAAACTTATTAATGGTGAAATTGATAAATACCGTGTAAAGCAACGCTATTTTCATAAAGATGGTACTATTAAGTGGATGCTGATTTCAGTTTCTCTTGTTTACTTTAAGGAAGGCAGACCACATATGATTTGGCAATTTAATGATATTACTAATCGAAAGAAAAGTGAAGACAAATTAAAAGCCATGCTCAGTGTTGCGAAAGAACAAAATGAGAGATTAACGTCCTTTGCTAATATTGTGACGCATAATTTACGAGCACATTCAGGGAATTTACTTTCACTTACGGATTTTTTAGAGGAGGATTTTTCAAAATTAAAACATAATGAAAGTTTTCAATTATTAAAGCAGGCTGTTGAGAATTTGCAAGAAACCGTTTCTCATTTAACAGAGGTGGCTAAGATTAGGAAAATTGATGACTCTAAAATGGAAGCGCTCAATTTATATGATTATGTAGAAAAAGCAACTTATAATATTATTGCATTGGCACAAAATGCGGAAGCTATTATTTATAACGAAATTGATGAGAATCTTACTGTAAAGGGTATACCTGCTTATCTCGATAGTATTATACTTAATTTTTTAACCAATGCCATTAAGTATAAGTCAGATGAAAGAAGGCCTATTATAGAATTATCGTCTGAAATAACAAATGAATTTGTTGTGCTTAAAATTAAAGATAATGGACTTGGTATAGATTTAGAAAAGTTTGGTGATACTATTTTTCAATTGTATAAAACTTTTCATCAAAATGAAGGAGCTATAGGTATTGGTCTTTTTATTACTAAAAATCATATTGAATCTTTAGGAGGAAAAGTTACTGTAACTAGTATTGTTAATGTGGGTACAGAGTTTTCGGTTTACTTTAAAAAAGTATAATTCAATACTTTAATGATTAAACTATAAACTGCTATAAAGAATGGTGCATAGAATAAAAAAAAGCCATCTAGTTATTTAGATAGCTTTTTTTTTATTTTAGACTTATATATCTGTTATAGAACATCTACTGTTGCTGTAACATCTAAATTTATTATAATATCAAATACTACAGGAGTAGCACTTACGGTTCCTGTTACAGAAGCATTAATTGCAATATTGTTCTCCAATGCATCAGCAATAGCATTTAATAAACTTGTATCGGCTATTTCATATATTGTATTATCAATATCAGATTGTTGAAGATTAATATTTGATATTGAAATGGAAACACTTCCAAAGTTTAATGTTGCTTCGGTTAATGTTGCATCTTGTGCGCCAGAGAAATTAGCTATTTCATAACTTAGAGAGTTAAGTGTAACATCTTGTAATAAATCTAAGTTATCTTGAATTTCTTCGTTTTCCGCAATATCTATAGTTGCAGATTCAGAAAAACTTTGAGGCATACCTTCAGAATCTTCAGGAACTGAAATGTTGTATGTCGTTGTAAAATCTTCGGTAATGTCAAATTCGGTTAATTCGTCAAGATCCTCGCAAGAAAATGCGGTAATCATTACAAGTAATAAGACACTAAGTTTTGTTTTAATTTTCATCATTTTGGGTTGTTTTAATTTATTTATAGTGATAAATAGCACAAAAAATAAATTAGGTTAAGGCCGAAATATATTAATTTTAAATTAAAACACAAAAAAAGAGGTGATTATCACCTCTTTAGATATTTTTTATTAAGCTCGTATAGGCTGATTTTTTATTAAATCAATATACAAATTCACTTTTGCTTTTAGATCTTTACGATGGGTTATAAAATCTAAGAAGCCATGTTCTAATAAGAATTCTGAAGTTTGAAACCCTTCTGGTAATTCCTTACCTGTTGTGTCTCTTACAATTCTTGGTCCTGCAAAACCGATTAAAGCTCCAGGTTCAGCAATGTTTATATCTCCTAACATAGCAAAGGAAGCGGTTGTTCCTCCTGTTGTTGGATCTGTACATAATGAAATGTATGGTATGCCTGCATCTGCTAATTGAGCTAATTTTACCGAAGTTTTAGCCAACTGCATTAAAGATAGTGCAGCTTCCATCATACGTGCTCCACCAGATTTACTAATAATCATTAATGGTGTTTTCTTTTTCATAGCATAATCTGCTGCTCTGGCAATTTTTTCACCAACAACACTTCCCATTGAGCCACCAATAAAACTAAAGTCCATACATGCAATTACCAAATCTTCACCATTAGATTTGCCAACAGCAGTACGTACGGCATCTTTAAGTTTTGTTTTTGCTTGTGCAGCTTTTAGGCGATCTGGATATTTTTTGGTGTCTTCAAACTTAAGTGGATCTTTAGAAGTTAAATTAGCATCTAATTCTTTAAACTTGTTATCATCAAACAGAATTTGAAAATACTCATTACTACCAATTCTTACGTGGTAACCATCTTCTGGACTTACATAAAAATTTTGCTCAAGTTCTTTAGTATCTATTATTTTTCCTGTTGGAGATTTATACCAAAGTCCTTTAGGAGTGTCTTTCTTTTCTTCTGTAGAGGTATGAATACCTTTTTCTTTTCTTTTAAACCAAGCCATATTTAGGTTACGATTTTGGATCCTTAGACTATGCTTAGGATAGGTTTATAATTTTAGATTTACTAATCTTAAATCTGTTATTTTAGTTAGTTATAGTTTGCAATTGCAAGGGGTACAAACTTACTATTTTATTAAATATAACTCAAAATTTGTGAAAAGTATCTCAAAATTAGAATATTTATAAGCCAACAAAACCCACTAAAACTCTGATTTTGAGTTTTAATGGGTCTTTAATAGTGATGTGTATATACTTATAAAGTATCTACATTATTTAAATCTTCAAAGGCTTTTTTAAGTCTTGCGATAAAAGCATCTTCACCTTTACGTAACCAAACACGTGGATCGTAGTATTTTTTATTAGGTAAATCATCGCCATCAGGATTACCAATTTGAGTTTGTAAGTAATCTTTTTTATCTTGAATATAATCTCTTACACCACTTAAGAATGCATATTGCATATCTGTATCGATGTTCATTTTAATTACACCATAACTAATACCTTCTCTAATTTCTTCTACAGTAGAACCAGATCCACCATGGAATACAAAATCGATGTGGTTATGCTCAACGCCATATTTTTTAGTAATATAGTCTTGAGAATTTTTTAAGATTTTTGGTGTTAATTTTACGTTTCCGGGTTTGTAAACACCATGAACATTACCAAATGCTGCAGCAATTGTAAATTGGTCACTTACTTTACTTAATTCTTCGTAAGCATATGCTACTTCCTCTGGTTGTGTGTATAATTTAGAATCATCTACATCAGAATTATCTACACCATCTTCTTCTCCACCTGTAATACCTAATTCTATCTCTAAAGTCATACCCATTTTGCTCATACGCGCAAGGTACTTTTTACTGATTTCTATATTTTCTTCAATTGGTTCTTCAGATAAATCTATCATATGAGAACTATAAAGAGGTTTTCCTGTTTCTTTAAAGTGTTGCTCACTTGCGTCTAATAAACCATCAATCCATGGTAATAATTTTTTAGCACAGTGATCTGTATGTAAAATAACAGGTACACCATAAGCTTCTGCTAATTGGTGAACATGTTTTGCGCCTGCAACAGCACCAGCGATAGCTGCTTTTTGACCTTCGTTGCTTAAACCTTTACCTGCATTAAATTGTGCACCACCATTTGAAAATTGAATAATCACAGGCGCATTTAAATCTCTCGCAGTTTCTAAAACACCGTTGATTGTGTTAGAACCAATGACATTTACTGCTGGTAAGGCAAAGCCTTTTTCTTTAGCATAATTGAAAATATTCTGTACTTCTTTACCTGTTGCTACGCCAGGTTTAATATTATGACTCATAATTTTTAGATTGAAAATTTAATACTCAAAAATACGTAATTTTTGAGTATTTATTACCTGAAAATTATTATTAAATGCCGAAAACGTTATCGTTTTTTAAAATAAGAAGATTGTATGTAACTGAAGAAAACAAAAGTGCAGTTTTAGAATTTATGGTTTTGTTTTTAATGGTTGTGCAACTCAAATTTAAAAGAGCATTAAAAGTTAAGACAGAAGATATGTTTTTAAAACGGATAGTTAATACCAATGTTATATACTGCATTTCTAAAGTTGTAATCTCTAAACCAACGCTTGTTGTCACTTTGAGATGGATCGTAAGTTTTAAGTCCGACATCAAATCGTAGTACAAAAAAATCAAAATCATAACGCAGACCAAAACCAGAACCTACTGCAATATCTTTTAATGAGCTAAAATTAGTGAGTGTAGCGGCTTCTTCTTCGACATTATCTAATACATTCCAAATATTACCAGCATCTATAAATAATGCTCCTTGAAATGCTCCAAACAAACTAAAACGTTGTTCTGCACTTAAATGAAGCTTAAAGTTAGCTTCATTAAATTCGTTAGTAGATTTAGAACTTCCTGGTCCTAGATTATAAGCAGACCAAGCTCTATTGTCATTTGGTCCTCCTGCAAAGAAACTTTCTGCAAAAGGAATACTGTTAGAATTACCGTACGGAATAGCGATACCTGCGTAACTGCGAAAAGCAAATACATTCTTTCTACCCAAATCTACGTATTTGACATAATCAAATTCGGTTTTGATATATTGAGAGAAAGCAACGCCAAAAACTTCATAGTTATCGACATCATTTTTAGTAGCTCCACTGAGGTTAGAGATTGTAGAAAGTAAATTACCAGCTAATTCAATTCTCCATTTAAAAACTGAAAAATTATTGTCAAAGATACTTTTACGTTTGTCCTTTTTGTAATCGAAACTTGTAGAAAAAATAAGATTATTTTCTGTTAGTCGTTCTTTACGTTCGTCAATAGTATTTACAGTATCATAATCATCACTTGATAAGGATACATTACCAGATAAAACATCATCAATAAATACATCCGCAGGAGAATATGGACTGGCTAAGCTAGAATTATATAAGCTTTCATCACTACCTATATAATTGTTGTCTTGGGCAATAGTATTTAAACTACTAAAGGAGTTTGTATATACACCGAAGTAATTACTAGTATTTAGATTTTTTACAAAATTTACATTAAACAATTCTAATGTGTTTGTAACGGTTGTAGAAGGATACCAGTTATAACTATAGTTACCAGATAGTGCTTGTTTGTCTAAACCTATGTTTTGCTGACTGGTCATAGATATATTCATAGCCGTACTTGGCGACATGTATTTTGGAATAATTTTATCTGTATTAAAAGGACTAAGGAGTCTTGGTATAGTTAAACGAATATTACCTCCAAATTCATTAATATCAAAAAAGGCAGCTTCAGGATCATTTCTAGTTTTAGATGCTCCAATGGCAGCAACACCAGATATTTCTAAGGTTTCTGCACCTCTAAAAATATTTCTAATTTTTAAACCAGAACTAAATGAAAACCCTATCGTTTGAATATTACTTTGGTTAATGTCAGAATCAAAACTTAAACCATATTTCTTTTTGGGTTCTAAATAGATGTTTGCTGTAAGTGTTGTGTCTTCTTCGTTTTCAACAAAATCAATGTTTGGGTATCTAAACATTTGCAAATCGTTAAGATGGCGAGATGTTCTACTTTGTGCTAAATAACTATAAGTATCTCCTTTATTAATAAATACAGCATCCGTTAGTGCTTTAGGCTTAAATCTTAATTTTTCCTTACTGTAAAGATTAAAATTGTTATAGGTAGTTGTATCAGAAATGGCTTTTTCTCGGTTATTGTAATTATCGTCCGTAAAAATATTAACCTCCTTTATTTTATATACTTTAAACGGTGTTGTTGTCGTAGAATCATCGCCTCTTATGGTTCTGTTTGCTATAATTATATCGGTATGTACTTTGTGATTGGTGTCTATAGTATCTATTTTAAAGCGGATGTAATCTTGTCCAAAATGATAAAAACCAGAATTTCTTAAAAATGTATTTATACGTTCGCGCTCATTTTCATAATTGAGTTCATTGTACTGTTCCCCTTTTATTAATAATGACGCTTTGCTAAATGTATTGTATAAAGAATCAATTGCCGGACTACTGATGCTAGGATGTATAGAGTCTAAAACATAGGGTTTGTGTTTTGTAACTTTATAGGTAACCTGTGCTAGTTGATTACTATCCTTAGCGACTTCGTAAGTTATATTGTTATTAAACCATCCATTACTATGATAGTATTTTCTTAGATTACTTGCTGTTTTAATAGTTTTATCTTCATTATAAATTACAGGAGCCTCACCTGTACGTTTTAACCAAGCATTAAAGTTACGTTTAGAGTCTATTTGTTTATCAAATTGCTTTTTTGAAAGCAATGCTGTTCTTCTTTTAACTTTAGAAGAATCACTTAAAATATTTGCATTTAATATGGAATCTATATTGGGTCTAGCAAGATTATAAATATGTAGTTTTAGAGGGAAGCTTAGAAACTTTCGCATACCAGAATTAGTGCGCTGTACAACAATATTATTAATACGTTCACTAGTAATTCTTTTGCCATCTTCTAAAATGGTATTGTTGGTGATAAGATGTTCATCTGTTTTTACACGTTTTACAATATTACAAGAGCTAAACATTAAAACACACAACATAAGCGCTACACTATAATGTAGCAATTTGCTGTTAGTCTGTGTGGTTATAGTAAAACGTTGTAAACTCAAAATGAGATCTCTTATTTTAAATGTATTGATGAAACAAAAATAATACCATTTCTTCATTAGAAATAGCATAGTCACTTTAATTTAGAAACGCTATTAAATCAAAAAACGTTTACTTTGTGTTTTTAGGTGTAACGTCTAAACAAATGTAAAGACATTTTATGTTATCAAAGAATCAAATAAAGTTAATTAAAAGTTTAGGTCAAAAAAAAGGTAGACAACAGGAAGGCATGTTTGTTGTTGAAGGTATAAAGGGGATTTCTGAGTTTTTAAATTCAAATTATAGGTTAAAAAACCTTTATACAACACAGCCAATTTTTGATGCTCCCGATGAATTAGTAATAGAAATTTCAGAGGCTGAATTAAAAAAAATATCAGCATTAAAAAACCCGAATACAGGATTAGCAATTTTTGAGATACCTGATCAAAAAAACACGCAAACAAGTGGTTTAATTGTGGCTTTAGACGATGTTAGAGATCCAGGGAATTTAGGAACCATAATTAGACTTTGCGATTGGTACGGTATTACAGATTTAATTTGTAGTCTTAATACGGTAGATTGCTATAATGCAAAAGTAGTACAGGCAACAATGGGATCTTTAACCCGTATAAATGTGCAGTATTTAGATTTGAATGCCTATTTAAAAACTCAAAAAACAACTGTTTTTGGAGCATTTCTAGATGGAGAAAATATCTATACTTCAGAGTTGCCAAATGAAGGTGTTATTGTTTTAGGTAATGAAGCCAATGGAATTTCTGAGAGTATTGAAGACCAAGTAACCAGAAAGGTGACCATTCCTCAATTTGGTAAAATTAAAAAGACGGAGAGTTTAAATGTTGCCAATGCAACTGCAATACTATTAAGCGAATTTAAACGGCGTTCTATTGAAAAGTAAAATTGATAAACACACCTCTAGTTTGCATTTTAGATACGTTACCTGTCCATGGGCTATTTGGATCAACATCTCTAATTAACTCATCATTCATGGCAAAAACTCCTCTTATAGAAGGCGTAAATTTAAAATAGAGTAGGTACATATCAATCCCAAATCCTATTTCGTAGAAATATGTGTTTTTAGACATTCTAAATTCACCAGAACTATTATCATTTGGGTTGTCTTGATTGCTCGAAAGGTTGAGTGCCGTTGAAATACCACCAATAATAAAAGGTTTAAAATTGTTAATACGCTTGGTAGAAACCTTTAGTAATAATGGAATATGTACATAAGTTGATTTTACTTCTCTTAGTAAATCAGAGTCATTATATTCCATGCCTTCAAAATAACTTTCATCATACTCTAAATTTCTAGTAGTAAAGAATACTCCTGGCTCTAGTCTTAAATTGAGATAATCATTAATTCGCATATCACCCACAAGACCTAAATGAAACCCAAATGATTTTTGTACAAGTATATCTTTTAGATCTTCATTATAATCGAAATTAAAATCATATTGGTTAAAGCCAATAAAATAGCCCCAAGACAAAAACTTTTGATCAATGTTGTCTGGGTTATTTGCTACTTTTTCTTTTGTAAAAAGTTGAGCAGATGAGCTTTGAAATGCTATTAAAAATACTAAAAGGACAAATATTTGCTTCATATTATGCTTTAGATGCTGTGTAAATTGTAGCCACTCCCATAGTTTGTGGATCATGTTTCACATTTATAAACCCAATTTTCGATAAAATATTGTTTAATGCTTCACCATAAGGAAAAACAGATGCTGATTCGCTTAAATAAGTATAAGCCACTTTATCTTTAGAAAACAGTTTTCCTATAGTAGGCATAATTAGTTTTGTGTGGAAATTGTATCCTGCTTTAAAAAATGGATTTGTAGGCACTGAAGTTTCAAGAATAACAAATATACCATTCGGTTTTAGTACTCTTAGAATTTCGGCAAGTCCTTTTTCGAGGTTTTCAAAATTACGAACACCAAAGGATACGGTTATTGCATCAAACGTATTATCTTCAAAAGGCAAATCTTCAGAATCGCCAATAACCATAGAGATGATATTGTCTAGATGGCTTGCCTTAATTTTTTTACGACCAACTTCTAACATGCCATCACTAATGTCTAAGCCAATGATTTCTTTAGCATTAGTAGAAACTAAGTTAATAGCCAAATCACCTGTTCCTGTAGCAATGTCTAAGATGTTTTCAGGATTGGTTTTAGCAACCAACTTCACAACCTTTTCTCTCCATTTTACATCAATTCCAAATGATATTACTCGATTTAGACCATCATATTCATTAGAAATGGTGTCGAACATTTTTGTAACCTGAACCTTTTTAGATTGGTCACTGTCCTTATATGGATTTACTTTTTCAGCCATAAAAATTTTTGGCAAATATACGGATTAGTTATAAGTTCATAAAGATGTAAGTATTTAAAGTTTAGATTACCATGGTCTTCATTTTTAAGAAAAAAGCAAATAAAATTAGAGAAGGAATATTAAATGTAAAATTACAAATAGAGTTTAAACATCATTTGTAGTTATATTGCTTTATGCACTAGATACTTAATAATTTGTAATTTTTAGTTATTCATATAAAGTAAAATACTTTAGGCACATATTAACTTGTAACTTATAAGTATATTTGCACCTTTATTTCAAGTATATAAAATGAAAATAATTATAGCAGGTGCAGGTGAGGTTGGATTTCATTTGGCAAAACTGTTGTCTTACGAGTCTCAAGAAATCACTTTAATAGACACAAAAAAAGATAGTTTAGCGTATGCAGGTGAGCACTTGGATATTAGGACTATAAAAGGAGATGCAACATCCATTGCTATCTTAAGAGATGCAAGGATTGATAAAGCAGCGCTTTTTATTGCAGTAACGTCTTCTGAAACTACAAATATTACAGCTTGTGTTTTAGCAAAACAATTAGGTGCTAGAAAGACTATTGCTCGAATATCTAATACCGAATTTATTGATAATAAAGAAACTGTAGGGTTTTCGAAATTTGGTATAGACGAGCTTATTTCTCCTGAATCTTTAGCAGCCTCTGAAATAGAATTATTATTAAATCAATATGGTGGTTTTAACGATACTTATCAGTTTGAAGAAGGTGCGTTAACCATGTTAGGTTTACGTTTGTCTAGAACAGCAACTTTTGTAGATAAGACAGTAAAAGAAGCTGCAGAAATATATCCTGAATTACATTTTATTCCAATAGCAATTCAACGTTTAGGGACCCAATATACTATAATCCCAAGAGGCGATACTATTTTTAAAGAAGGTGATAAAGTTGTTTTTATGACTTGTGAAGGTGGTGATCAAGAATTGTTTGATTTATCCGGAAAAGTGAAAGCCGAAATCAAAGATGTAATGATACTTGGTGGAAGTCAAATAGGGTATAAGACAGCTAAAGATCTTTGTGATAATAAGTTTAATGTAAAAATTATAGAAAGTAAACGAAACGTTGCAGAGGATTTAGCAGAGGATTTACCAAATGCTTTAGTAATTTTTGGTGATGGTAGAAATGTGGATATATTGGAAGAAGAAAATATTTCTGATATGGATGCTTTTATTGCTGTTACAGGTAATTCTGAAACTAACATTATGTCTTGTCTCTTAGCTAAATCTAAAGGTGTTAGAAAAACTATTGCTTTAGTGGAGAATATGGACTATTATCAATTGTCCCAATCTATAGGTATTGATACTTTAATTAATAAAAAGCTTTTAGCAGCAAATAATATCTTTAGGTACATAAGAAAAGGTGAGGTTGTTGCAATGACTAAGCTTACAAATATGAATGCTGAGCTATTAGAGTTTGTGGTAAAACCTAAATCTAAAATTACAAATAAGTTAATTAAGGATTTAAAATTCCCGAAATCGGCCATTTTTGGAGGTATAATTAGAGATGGAAATGGATTAATTCCATTAGGAAGCTTTAAAATAGAAGCAGGAGATCGCGTGGTTGTTTGTTGTTTGCCGCGATCTATTTCTGAAGTAGAAACATTTTTCTCTTAATTGAAACAGAAATTATGTCTCGTATAAAACTCAATTATAAAATCATCTTTCATTTTTTTGGATTACTACTATTGTTTAATGGTGGCTTTATACTTATCTCAACATTAATCAGTCTTATTTATAGTGATGGTGTAACCTTAGAATTATTATTAGCTGGTCTTACAACTCTTTTGTTAGGTGCATTTGCAATGTATAGAACCAAGGACCATCGCAAGGAAATGAATAAACGCGAAGGTTACATTGTGGTTGCTTTTGGTTGGATAGTGATGTCACTTTCTGGCACATTGCCTTATGTAGTCACTGAAGCTATTCCGTCTTTTACAGATGCTTTTTTTGAAACGATGTCTGGTTATACGACAACAGGTGCTAGTATTTTAAACGATATTGAAGTTATACCAGAAGGAGTTTTATTTTGGAGGAGTACAACCCATTGGATTGGTGGTATGGGAATTATTGTATTGGCGATCGCTATCCTACCTTTATTAGGTGTTGGTGGTATGCAATTATTTGCAGCTGAAGCTCCGGGTCCTGGAGGTGATAAGTTGCATCCAAGGATTACAGATACGGCAAAACGATTATGGTTAATTTATGTTGGTTACACTGTTGCTGAAACTATTCTATTACAACTAGCAGGTATGTCATTTTTTGATGCCATTAATCATGCTTTAAGTACCTTGTCAACGGGTGGTTTTTCTACTAAAAATGCAAGTGTGGCTTATTGGAATGATAATCCTGCAATACAATACATCATTATATTTTTTATGTTTTTAGCCGGTACAAATTTTGTATTAAGCTATTACTTGTTTAAAGGTAAGGTTTCTAAGATTTTAGAAGACGAAGAGTTTAAATTGTATTTTAAATTTATCGCAGTCTTTACTATAATTGCAGCAGCTTTAATCTATTTTAAGGCAGACGTGTCAATTTCTTCTATAGATCATCCAATGGTGTTAGGTGAAGGAGAGAGTGCGATAAGACATGCATTGTTCCAAGTGTTAAGCGTTATTACTACAACTGGTTTTGTGACTGCGGATTATACATTGTGGACTCCGTTTTTAACTGTATTCTTTTTCGGAATGATGTTTTTAGGTGGTTCCGCTGGTAGTACTTCTGGTGGTGTAAAAGTGATGCGTCAATTGATTTTAATTAAGAATAGTTTTATTGAATTTAAACGTGCTTTGCATCCCAATGCTATTCTGCCTGTACGTTACAACGGCAAATCAGTTTCTAAAGATATTGTATTCAATGTTCTTGGTTTCTTTATCTTATATATGCTATCGTTTATTGTAGGTGCCCTAGTATTTTCTATGTTCAATATGGATTTTACTTCGGCTATTGGTCTTTCTGCATCGAGTTTAGGAAATGTAGGGCCTGCTTTTGGTGATTTCGGACCAGTAAATAATTATTCTGCTTTACCTCCTTTAGGTAAATGGTGGGCTTCCTTTTTAATGCTTATAGGACGATTAGAATTGTTTACCGTTTTGATTTTATTAACTCCTTTTTTCTGGAGGAACCGATAATTGTTATAAAGGTATGGTTGTAAATAAAACTAAATTATTAGCAGCAATATTTATAATTGTAGGTTCTGTTCTGCTTTTTATAAATGATTTAAAGTTTAATCCATTAATTTTAATATTTAAAACTATAGGATTTGGACTTTTTATCTATGTATTAGTTAAAGAAAAAAAATAATTCTAGAATTTTTTTTAAGTATTTTAAATTTATATCTAGCCTATATTCTCATTAATATTTTCGTGATTTTTAAAATTTAGTTTTGTTGTTTCTGAACAAACAAGGTGTAACATTTGTAATGGTTTTACGTCTTATTTGTATAACCAATTAAAATCATCAATCATGGAATTAGTAATCAATCATCAATTAGAATTTGTACCAGAACCCATTGAGGTTAATCATTTTACAACTCAAGGCTTATTAAATTCTAATTACAAATCTGTTGTGAAGAATAGCTTTAGCAACTCATCTTCAAAATCTATATTCGGAATTAAACAGCGTTTAAAAGCTTCGCAATTTAATATGGTAAATCATACAGCTGCAATCTTAAAATTATCTGTTTTTGCCATAGCTTTAATCGCTTTGTTTTAAAATAGCGTATTAATATTCGTAACGTTCAACTGATACACTAATGTGTGCCTTTTATAGCTATCATAGCATTATAAATTTTACATAAATGCTATTTTGTTTTCATCCTTTAAACCTTAGAAACTATGTCTGCAAGTGCAATGAATACAAGTGTTAGAAATAACTTGAATTTACTTTCTAAACGTGATAGATTGAAAAATAGACTGGGTGGTTTTAATCGCGAAGAAAAAACGGAATATAATTTGCCAAAAGCAACAACCAAGCAGCTTAATCAAATTAGAAAGCGATTGAAAGAAGAACGTAAGGTTAGAATGTTAAAAGTTATTGCACTAACAGCAATTCTGTTTATGGGACTAGTATATGTGTTTTTGCAATCTGCAAAAGGAATAACGGAATTGTTAACTTATTAATTTCTTAGAACAATCTAAATTGTAAATTATGCCACTAGGAGAATCAATGATTAGTACTGTGAAAAGTAACAAGAGCATTATGCTTGATAAATCTAAACGATTTAGAAAAACACTTGGTGGCTATAATAAATGTAGAAAAGTTAAATATAGTTTTCCTGAAGCAACGCCAGAATATTTATTAGAAATAAAGAATAAGTTGAAAAAGGAAAATCAAATGATTTGGTTAAAAACAACCGTAGCCTTTTTTATTATATCAGGTGGTTTGCTTTTATATCTTTTAACTCAATAAAAAAACCTTTCGAGTTTTAATAACTTGAAAGGTTTTTTTTCTAAAACGATAAAATATTTTTTTAACTCAATGCAGTCTTAATACGTTTAATCGCTTCTTTAATGTCGTCTTGAGAAGCAGCATAAGAAATTCTTATACAATCTTTGTTTCCAAAAGCTTCTCCCGTAACCGTTGCAACTAAAGCTTCTTCAAGTAAGAATAAAGAAAAATCAGAGGCATTATTTATAGTTTTTCCTTTTATAGTTTTTCCAAAATAATAAGAAATATTAGGGAATACGTAAAACGCTCCTTCAGGTTCATTAGTTTTAAAACCTTCAATATCACTTAATAAATTCAAAATAAGTTGACGTCTTTCTTTAAATTCATCAACCATATACTTTATGCTAGATGGATCTGCTTCTAATGCTGTAATTGTAGCACGTTGTGCAATACAGTTTGCACCACTAGTAATTTGTCCTTGCATCTTATTGCAGGCTCTAGCAATCCAATCTGGTCCGCCAATGTATCCAATTCTCCAACCTGTCATAGCAAAAGCTTTAGATACGCCATTCACAGTAATCGTTCTATCGTACATGTCATCAAATTCAGCCATACTAAAATGACCACCTTTAAAATTGATATGTTCGTAAATTTCATCTGAAACTACATAAATATTAGGGTGTTTTTGTAAAACATCTGCTAATGCTCTTAATTCAGCTTTGCTATACACAGAACCACTTGGGTTACATGGTGAGCTGTACCAAATCATTTTGGTTTTTGGTGTTATGGCAGCTTCCAGTTGTTCTGCTGTCATTTTAAAATCGTTATCAATAGATGTTTGCACTTCTACAGGAACGCCATCACTTAATTGAACAATATCGCTATAACTCACCCAATAAGGGCAAGGTAAAATAACTTCGTCTCCAGGGTTTAACATTACAGCAGCAATATTAGCTAAGGCTTGTTTAGCGCCTGTAGAAACGACTATTTGTGGTAAGGTATAGCTAAGGTTATTGTCGCGTTTAAATTTTTTTATAATGGCTTCTTTCAATTCAACATAACCATCAACAGGAGTATAGCTATTATAATTTTGGTTAATGGCCTCAATAGCAGCCTCCTTAATAAAATCTGGAGTATTAAAATCTGGTTCACCCAAACTTAATCCGATTATATCTTTGCCTTCTGCACGGAGTTCTCTAGCTTTTGCAGCCATAGCAAGCGTTGCTGATGTAGCTAGCTTGTTAATTCTATCCGAAAGTTGATTCATGTGATTGTGTTGTTTTTATTCTGGGAAATGTACTAAGCCATGCTTGGCTTTTGTCCTAATTGTTTTAATTGCTGATAATGCTCTGTAATAGCTGTCCACATTGAGTTGTACTCATTATATGGTAGACTAAATTCATGAGCAGTTTCTCTTACTATTTTTGCTATATTTTTATAATGAACATGGCTAATGTTTGAAAACAAATGGTGTTCAACTTGTCTATTTAAGCCTCCTGTATAAAATTCAACAATCCAGCTCTTTGGTGAGAAGTTCGATGTAGTAAACAGTTGGTGAATTGCCCAAGTGTTTTTCATGTTTCCATTTTCATCTGGTAATGGCATTTCTGTATTAGGCATTACATGTGCTAATTGAAAAACAACACTTAAAATCATACCAGCCGTATAGTGCATAATTAGAAACCCAATTAATACTTGCCACCACGTATAACCTAACATTAAAGGTAATACAACCCAAATCGTATAGTATATTATTTTTCCAATAATTAGCTTAGTCCATTGCGTCGCAGGATTAGGGAAATCACCGTAAGATAATTTTCTTTTAAGGTATTGGTAGGTTTGTTTAAAATCTGTGGTAATTGCCCAGTTTACAGTTAATAAACCATATAATAAAAAGGCATAATATTTTTGGTATTTGTGGATTTTTAACCATTTAGCATGTTTAGAAAAACGGATAATTCTTCCTGCATCAATATCTTCATCATGTCCTTGGATATTGGTGTAAGTATGATGTAACACATTGTGTTGTACTTTCCAGTTATAATCGTTACCAGCTAATATGTGTATGCTACTTCCCATAAGTTTATTTACCCATTTTTTACTAGAAAAAGAGCCATGGTTAGCATCGTGCATAACATTCATACCTACTCCAGCCATACCAATACCAATAACCATCATAGATATAACTTGTAACCAAACAGGTAGATTGTCTACTGTTAACAATACTATTAACGGACCAAGTAACAATGTAAACATTACTACAGCCTTTATGTATAGTTTCCAGTTGCCTGTTTTTTTGATGTTATTTTCTTTAAAGTAGTTGTTAACGCGTTTGTTTAGGGTTCTAAAGAATTTTGCTGAATCTGTTCTAGAGAATTTTACTGTTTGTTGTGCCATTAGAATATGTATTATTTATTGTTATAACGTAAGGGATTTTAATTCATTACAACATTACAAAGATAGTTAATAAATAAAAAGCAACCATTATCGATTAAGGTTAAATTATACAGCTTAAATTTAAGTATTTTTGTTCAAACTTTTTAGCCATGGAATTAATCCTAAAATACTTCCCAGATTTAACTGAGACTCAAATTCAACAATTTGAAGCTTTAGAAGAATTATATAAAGATTGGAATAGCAAAATCAATGTAATTTCTCGTAAGGATATAGATGAACTCTATTTAAAACATGTTTTGCATTCTTTAGGGATTGCAAAAGTTATGAATTTTACTGATGGCTCTTCAATTTTAGACGTTGGTACAGGAGGAGGATTTCCTGGAGTACCATTGGCTATTTTGTATCCACAATGTCAATTTCATTTGGTAGATAGTATTAATAAAAAATTAAAAGTTATTAATGCTGTTTGTGAAGCCATTGAACTCACTAATGTAAAAACAACTCATAGCAGAGTAGAGGCTATTGATGAAACTTTCGATTTTATTGTTAGTAGAGCTGTTACCACCATGCCAGAGTTTACAACTTGGGTAAAAGGTAAAACTGCGAGAACTCAGAAAAACGAATTAAAAAATGGCATCTTGTATTTAAAAGGAGGAGATTTAACAGAAGAGTTAAAGCAGTATAAAACTGTAAAAGCTTTTTTACTTTCAGATTATTTTGAAGAACCTTTTTTTGAAACTAAAAAAGTAATTCATCTACCACTAAAATATAAAGTCTAGTTATAGATTTATTAGTCATAAAAAAAAGCCGTCACAATAAGTATTGCGACGGCTTTTTTTATGATAGAAAGTCAAATGATTTATTGCTTAACTATTTTTTTAGTAGTAGATTCACCTTCTTCGTTAGTAAAACGAACAATGTATGGTTGAGCAGATAAGTCTGAAATATTAATTTTATCTCCACCAGAAACAATGTTTGCTTGTTTTACATTTCTTCCTAAAAGGTCGAAAAAGTCAACCGTTAGATCTTCTGTAGAATTTACGCTTAGTTCGTTTTTTACACTTGTTGGATAAACTTCTAAAGTCGAAAGTTGTGAATCATCAATACTTAAAGCAGGAGTGTAATTATAAGTTACATTTAAAGGTGTACCTAAAGTATTGCCATTAACATCAAAAGCTTGAAATCTAAATGTCCAACTCATTGCAGTTGATGTGTCAATTGCATTTTGATTCCAAAAATTATTTCCTGCACTATTAGTTGTTCCAGGTGCAATCATAGCTGCAGTGCTTGGATAACCACTGTTTAAAGCGATATTATTTAAACATACACCGGCAAAACAAAGTTGAAAATTAGAACCATCTGTGCCAACTAGGTTGTCTACAAAAATTCTCATGTAAATAGCTTCACTAGAAGTGTTTGTAACTTTAAATTTCCAATTACACGGATCAAGATAATCACAACCTGCATCAGAAAAATTGATAGTTTGCCCTTCTGTTACAATACTATCGTCGCTTTTATCTCTAACTTCAAATTGAGCATTTGCTGCAAAAGAGGCTAAAATTAAGCCCATAAAAAGTAATGTTTTTTTCATAGTGTTTTATTTTGTGAATTTTAATATTAAAAAATGTCTTTTCAAAGATAAGGTTTTTTATAATTAATAAAAAAGGGAAGCCTTTTTTGAAGTACCTCCCTTAATATCATAGTAATACGTTGTGTTACTTACTCACTACAAATTTTGAACTGTATAAAGCATTTCCATCATTAATGTTCATTATATAATGACCAGCATTTAATTGAGACACTGGTAACTCTATAGTTTGATTACCGAATAGGCCTTCGTAATTTTTATTAATTACAGTTCTTCCTAACATATCTGTAACAGTGATATTGTAATCACCATTTCCAGCTTGAAAAGCAATATTAAGTTTGTCTGTTGTAGGATTCGGATATAGTTTTATTGTAGAGATTCCTGATACTTCTTCAACGCTTAAAGCTTGAGTAACACTGCTTTGTTTAGCGCTTACAATACTACCATCAACAGCATCTATTAATACTACAATAATATGCATATTGTTAACATCACTTGTTAAAGGAATATTATATGTGAAGTCATAGGATACAATATCTCCACCATTGATAACATTTGGGACAGATCCTGCTTGACCATTGAATCCACCAAGTAAAGCACGACCTACGTGGTTATATACCATCTGAGTAGCAGGAACAGGGTTTCCGTAACCTTCGTAACCTCCCATAGCGCCTTCTCCACCTCCAGCGTAATAATTTACTTGGTCATAATCTAGTTGATTAGTATTAGTTCCATCTCCTGTTCCAGTAACACCATCTTCTGATATGATAACACCTAACCTAAAGTTTGCAGAACTAAATGCTGTATAGAAATTTGCATTAGCAGAAATAGTTAAAGTATTACCTGATTGTGTTGCTCCAGATGATAAATCTACAGGGACTACTTCTGTAACTTGAATGTTATAAGCACCTAATAAAGATGTTTGTCCTGGGTCTACACCGTTGATTTTACGATCAACGGTAGCATTAGGCCAGCCACCTCCAGTTAAAGCAGTAATACCATTGTCATATGCAGTTACTGACATTGGGTCTGCATTGTGGACAGCAACTCCAACAACATTATTAGGATATGTTGAGGTCATATAATCTAAACCAACACTACCCCTTGGACACCAACCACACCATGTACCTGTAGCTTCTTCTATAAATACAGCTTTTGTACCAGCCTGTGTCATAGTATTAAATTGAACCGTTTGAGAATTATTAGTCATGTTAGTATCAGCTCCACCATTAATACCTGTTATTGTAGCTGAAATATCTACTGCAACAGAGCTACTGTAATTTACCATATCAGGATGAGAAACTGTTGCAGTTGCTCCGCCAGCAATATTAGTGGTTATTGTAGCAGAGTTTGTTGTTGAACCATCAGTCCATTCTACATCTAAAGACGTTAGCATATTACCACCTTCATTTGTAACTGTTATTTCAAAAGGGTAGTTTGTATTAACTAAACCATAGCGAGGAAGATTTATACTTGTTAAAGCTGCATCATCATCATTGAATTTTTTAACCTCAACATCATCAATATTTAAACGAAATTGATCTGAAACGTTATGGTGTCTGAAAGCAACATAGATAGTTTGTCCTATAAAAGAAGTTACTTCTAAATTTCGACTTTGATAACCATTAGAAGCTCCAATCACTTCATTGAAGTTAGTGGTAGAAGCGCCAAGTGTAGCAATATCTGAAGCTGTCGCTACATAGACAGTGTAATTTTCGTTAGCCCAAGCTTGATCTTGTCCGTAAGCTTTCCATTCTAGAAAAACGTTACCTGTTGCTCCAGATAAATCTATTGCAGGAGAAACCATCCAATTGTCAGGATTTAATGCCCCTGGAGGGGTTCCGGTAGCTGGATTCCAAGAGGCTGACGTTGCATGCTCAGCTTGTACAGCTTCAAGATTCGCAACATACCAATTATTATTATCTCCGTCAGAATCTGTTAAAGTCCAACTGTCAAGATTTCCAGAAGAGAAATCATCAGAAAAATAAGTTTGCGCCATAGTAAATTGTGTAAAAGCAAAACAAAGCACAAATGCGAGAGTAATTTTTTTAATCATAGTGTTAGTTGAATTAAGTTAATTGATATTTATTATTCTGCCTTGAAGATAACTAAATCACTAATTGCCACAAAAATATGGCATAAAAAAAACGGTATTTAATTTTAAATACCGTTTAAATGCTATTTTTTCGGATAAACTTAAAAGGCAACCGTTAGGTTTGCACTAAGACCTGTGTTTTCAGGTACAAATCTACAAACGCCGCCTATACATATCAAGCCACCTCGTTGTCTTCCGTAGTTAATTCCTAATCTAGTATTGCCTTTACTGTAACTTCCTCCAACACTGTAATAGTGAGTTTTGTTTTCTCCACCATAATTATAGTTATCAGCGGCATAAACTGCTAGACGTGTAGAAAAATTATATTCAATAACTCCTGCTGCCCAATTTTTACGATCGTCTTCACTCCATAAATGTTGTACAACAAAACGCGCAGCTTTACCATCATCAAATCTTCTAGTGGATTCAATAACACCAATGTTTGCTAAGATAGATTTGTTTCCTAAAGGACCACCTTCAACAATTCCTTTATCTACAATTACATTTTGGTATGTAAATGCAGAGCTCCAGTTTTTTGACCATTTCTTTTTTATTTCAAGATTTAAATCTCTAAATAGTTGATGACCTTTACCTATAAACTTAGCCTTGTACCAGCGGTTTTCAATATTGTATTCGGCATCTAATCCTCCCCAATAAGAAAAGTTCATGGCTAATTTTGTGCCATATTTACCACCTAAAGTACTACCTTTTTTAAAGGAGTAAAACAAATCGAATTGTGTGCCAACTTCACCAGCACGTTGGTCAAATGATTCTATGATTAATCTAGATTGTGGGTTGTAAACGTACAGATTGGTTAAAAGATAATCTTGTTGTTTGGTAAGGCCAGGTACATAATTAATAACTTGTTGGTTATATATGTTTCCTTCAGCAAAACGGTCTGAGAAAAAACTGAAATTTTCTAAACGTCTAAAGGTGGCGTTTATACCTAGTCCTTTTTTTGCATAACCTGCATTGACTTGTAAAGCTGTTCCGTCATATAATTTATTAGAAGATAATTGACCTTCATTAGCAATAGCATCTGGATCTTTTATAATCGCTTCAACACCTGCGTAAAAGTTGTCAATTATAAAATCTAAACGACCTCCATATGCGCCTACTGTAGTTGGTAATGCTTCGTTTCCTTCAGTATCTTGGTTTCTGCCAACATAACTTGCTCCTAATTGTATATCAATAGACTCAATATTTAAAGCTCCACTAAGACTTAAATCAGCATCGATACCTTGAATTGTACCTGCAGATTCCTCAAAACCATAGCGTTGTTTTCCAAAGACTGCTTTAAGGCTTAAGTCTTTGGTAGCGTTAAATCTAATGTTTAATCCTTTTAATGCATTATTTAATCCTAATTGTCTGTCTTCCCAAGATCGTAATATTAATCCACTACCAAATTGTTCATAAAAATAACCTGCTGTTATATCTAAATTTTCGTCCTTATAGTTAAAGTAGTAGGTAGCAACATTATTTTGATTATCATATATTGGACTGTACCCTAATAAGGCAGATGGTAAATAAGACTCATATTGGGCACCAGCAGTAAACTTACCAAGATTGTAATTCATTAAAATATAATTATTGGCTCTAAATTGATCTTCTGGTGCTAAGAAGTTAATGCCTTTGTCCGTTTGAAGCCATTGAGAATTAGATTCTAATCCTCCGTAAAAATAGCCAGTCTCTTGAGCGTTTATAAAGTAGAGGTTTGATAATAGCGTAGCTAGAATAACTAATTTTTTCATTGTAAGGTGGTTGTTAGTTGTAAGCGGTAAGTTCTAAAGTCTAAATTATTTAGACAATTCCTTTATTTTTTTATATAATTCTAATTCAGCACCTGGACTGTAGCCAGAGTGTTCGTAAACAATTTTGTTGTTTTTAACTAGAATTGTAAGCGGAATACTTGAAGCATTTAATGCGCGTTTAAGATCATTGTTGGTATCTAATAAAACAGTGTAATCCCAGTCTTTACCATTTACCATAGATTTTACGCGTTTAACAGTTCTACTGTCATCAACAGAAACAGCTAAAAGTTCAACACCTGTTTCTTCTTGCCATTCGTCATATAAGTCATTAATGGCATCTAGCTCTTTTAAGCAAGGTACACACCAAGTTGCCCAAAGCGAAATAATTGTTATTCCGTCTTTATTGGTAGCGTCTTTTAGTGTCACAGTTTTACCATCAATTGATGTTACATCAACATTAGGAAGGTCATTTTGAGCAATAGATGTTAGGCTAAATAGACCTAAGCAAAAAAATAAAATCAGGTTTTTCATAATTAAATTTTGAGATTTTGTTTCACAATATTAGTTAAATTATTTTCAAATGTAGGGTTGTTGTAAAAATTAATTAATTTAGCAAAAACAATACAATTGCTATGATTTCAAAAAAAGTGCCAAAGTTATTTTTATTATTTATTATTCTAATGAGTGTAGCTTGTAGTAAAACGGAAGAGAATGTACCGTTAACCACGCCAACTGCCCAGATTGTTGTTGATAAGCTAGTTAGAAAAGCATCCTTAATCAATCAAGAGATACCTTTTACAATTATAACTGAAGACGGTGAAGATGTTACCGCTGATGCTACTTTTTATGTTAATGGCGAACCTGTGAGTGTACTACCTTTTTCATCTGATGTCATTGGAGATTTTGAAGTGTATGGTGTTTATATGCAAGATGGTGTAGAAATTACTACGAATACAGAATCGTTTAGTGTTATCATACCTAAAAGAAAAGTTGTGGTTGAGGATTATACTGGTACATGGTGTGGCTTTTGTCCAAGAGTGGCAGGAGCAATTTATTCATTAAGTGAAGAAACGAATGATATTACGGTTGTTGCTATACATGAAACAAATAACAATTTTCCTGAGCCAATGCATTTTGGACAAGTACAACTGTTAAAAGATGCTTTTAATGTAGATGGTTTACCTGCAGCTAGATTAAATAGAACTGAAGATTGGGCAACACCACACCCAAATAGTGCTGTTACTAGTATGGCTGGTTTAGATACTAATTTGGCAATAGCAATAAATTCTGAGGTTGAAGAAGGGGAATTGCTAGTTCAAGTCAATGTCGTTTATGAGGAAGGCTCAGTTCAAGGAGATAAGTTAGTCGTTTATTTACTAGAAGATGGTATTATAAGTGATCAATTTAATTATTATAATGATGATACTACAAGTCCTTTTTATAATATGGGAGATATAATCCCAGATTTTGAACATAATGAGGTATTAAGAAATTCTTTATCTAGTGTTTTGGGAGATGCAATTCCTGTAACGGCAGAATTAACTGAGCATATTTGGTCAGATACAATTACGCTTCCTTCAAATTATGTTGTGGAAAATTTGAGTATTGTTGCCATGGTAGTTGGTGCAGATAATACTGCTAAGAACTCACAGCATGCTCATGTAAATGAAGATAAATCTTACGAATAAGGTTTTCTGAATTTTAAATTTAGAAAAAAACCTGAGCGATAATTTTATCACTCAGGTTTTTTTGTGCTTTAAATATTTGAGTTTAATTACTCACAATAAACTTTGTGGTAAATGTAGAGTTGTTCTCACCTAGCATATTTAAAATATAAAATCCAGAAGTTAAATTCAATGGAATTTTAGTTCTATTATCTAATCTTAAATTAGAACGGTATACCATTTTTCCTGTTATATCAGTGATACTAATATAGGTGTTCTTGTTAGTGTCTGAAAGGAGAACCAATTCGTTGTTTATAGGGTTTTTTTCTAATTGTACAGCAAACAATTCATTATTTGAAATACTTAAAGGAGGATTTAATATTTCGTCTAAAGCAAAATCTACATTACCTTGTGTAAGTTGTACGTGAGGTTCACTTTCAGTTGGTAAATAGATGTTAACAAATGGAGATGTTGTTAGATCTATTGCACTATGCCAATCAATTTCATCATTAGAAAATTCTAATGCCAATGCACTAACAGATGGGATAAAATTGAATTTATCAATATTTAATGCATTTACAAAATCACCACCAACGCCACCTGCGCCACCAATACCTGCTGTTATTCCGCCTAAATCGAATAATCCGCCAGGCGCTGCATCTATACCATCAGAATATGTATAGGCTTCACTTTCTGCAATGGAGCCATCGATTTCTGCACCAAATAATTGAATGGAAATACTACTAGCAGTATTTGTAACTCCAGCTGCTGGAGTGAAATTTACATTCATTAGAATACTTGCAGTAAATGGTCCTACTGGTACATCTAAAGTGGTACTTAGAACTGAGTAGTCATTTGTTACAGTTGGTCCAGAATTGCCTATTGCAAAGTATGGGTTGTTAGTGCCACTCCCATTAATGATGGAAACATTTCGAATGGTTTCTGGAAATCCACTTGGTGTTAATGCATTAATATTGGCTTCGAATATAGTTCTAAACGGATGTGCTGTTGGTAGTTTTATTGCAGGATCTACAGTGACTAAATCTGCACCAGATAAATGTGCTTCTATATGGTCTGTTAGTAATTGTCTAGCCGCAGGTGATTTTAATAAACCATTAATTATGGGTTGCACTTCTGTAACTCCATTTGTGGAATTAAATGCTAAAAAGTTTAATTGATGTTGCAGACCTATTGGTACGTTGGCTCCATGATGAGGTGAATCAAAGGAAATATAAAGTCTAGTATCTGCATCTATTGAGTTGGCTTGCATGTAATTTAAAGCATATCTAGAAATTATACCTCCCATACTCGGGCCAATAATTACATTTTGTTCTGGGTTATTGGCTGCTTTATCTAGATTTATGGTGTTAATTAGCTCTACTAAAATCATAGCATTACGTTCCATAAAATCAGCACCTCCGTCTATAGTTTCATTGTCGGCAGCTCTAACATATGTTGGGAAATTTAGAATCACAACATCAAAACCTTCAGCTCTAACTAAATCCGCTAAATTTTGACTTCCAGATGTTCCTACAAAGTCTAATGAATTGTAAAGACCATTAATGTCTCTTGTGTCACCTGGATCAAAACCATCAACAACTATAATGGGTTTGTCCAGAATATTATCAGCACTTAAAAATATTTGATATTCACCTTCGCCAGAGTGATTAGCAGTTTCGCCATATGCAGATAAATCTGGAGAAATACTAGAAGTGATACTGGTTTGACCAATAAGAAAAAATGGTAAGCTTAATAAAATAAAAAGGTAATATTTTTTCATGTATTAAAATTTTTTAAAGATCACATTGAGAATTCATTCAATGATGCTCTTTGGTTTTAAAATTAATTATGGATAATTCGTGTGGTTAAATGAATGTATTCGTACAATATACAAATTTTACTTTTGCAAAAAAAAATCCTTAAAAGCATTAAAGCTTCTAAGGATTTTATAATTAGAATATTATAGGTTGTTAACCTAAGAAAGGATATCTGTAATCTACTGGAGTTACAAATGTTTCTTTTATTAATCTTGGTGACACCCAACGTAATAAATTTTGAGCACTACCAGCTTTATCATTTGTTCCAGAAGCTCTAGCTCCTCCAAAAGGTTGTTGACCTACAACAGCACCTGTTGGTTTATCGTTAATATAGAAGTTACCAGCTGCATTTTGTAGTGCTTTAGTTGCTTCTTCTACAGCGTATCTGTCTTTAGCTATAATTGCTCCTGTTAAGGCGTATTCACTTGTTTCATCAACGAGTTTTAAAGTTTCTGAGAAGTCTTCATCTTCATATACATATATGGTCATTACTGGGCCAAATAACTCAGTACTCATCGTTGTATATTTTGGATTTGTAGTTACGATTATAGTAGGCTCAATAAAATAACCTTTTGATTTATCATAATTACCTCCAGCAATGATTTCAGCATCGCTATCTGCTTTGGCACCATCAATAAATTCAGCTAATTTATCAAAAGAACCTTCGTGAATAACAGCTGTAATAAAGTTGCTCATATCTTCTGGAGAGCCCATTTTAAAAGATTTTAAATCTTCTATTACATATTTTTTTACATCTGCCCATATACCTTTTGGTATGTACGCTCTAGATGCTGCACTACATTTTTGACCTTGAAATTCAAAAGCACCACGAGAAATCGCAGTAGCTACTTGTTTTGCGTCTGCTGTTTTATGTGCAACAATAAAATCTTTTCCACCTGTTTCACCAACAATTTTTGGATAGGTTTTGTAGTTGTGGATATTATTACCAATCTGTTTCCATAATTCTTTAAAAACGTGAGTAGAACCTGTAAAATGTAAACCTGAAAAATCAGGACTTGCCATCACAGTATCAGTAATCATTTCAGGATCTCCAAATACAACATTAATTACACCAGCTGGTACACCTGCTTCTTCAAAAATGTCCATAATTACTTTTGCAGAATATACTTGGCTGTCACTAGGTTTCCAAACGACTACATTACCCATTAGTGCCATACAAGCAGGTAAATTCCCAGCAATAGCTGTAAAGTTAAAAGGTGTTACTGCGTAAGTGAAACCTTCAAGAGGTCTGTATTCAACTCTGTTCCAGGCATCACTAGTACTTTCTGGTTGTTCCATGTAAATATCAGTCATAAACTGAACATTGAAACGTAAGAAATCAATCAACTCACAAGAAGCATCAATCTCAGCTTGATGAATTGTTTTAGACTGTGCAATCATAGTTGCAGCATTTATTTTTGCTCTATATGGACCAGCAATTAATTCTGCTGCTTTTAAGAAAATGCCAGCACGTTGTTCCCAAGGCATTTGTGACCAAGTTTTACGAGCTTCTAATGCTGTAGCAATAGCTTCCTCAACATGCTTTTTTTCGGCTAAATGATATTCGCCTACTATATGCTGATGATCGTGCGGAGGAGACATTGTTCTGGTATTACCAGTTTTAACGTCTTTTCCATTTATGTACATAGGAACTTCAACCTTTGAGTTAAACATTGATTTGTAAGCTTCAGCAACAGCTTTGCGTTCTGCTGAACCTGGTGCGTAAGACATAACAGGTTCGTTAACTGCTACTGGTACATTAAAGAATCCTTTTCCCATAATATATTTGTTTTTTTAGTTTGAATTTTGAAAGTGCAAAGGTACAATTTTTATGAGAGAATATTTCTTTCAATCCTTATAGTTGTTTGAGGCTAAGAAAATAGATTTTGTAGATAGTAAGTTAAAATAGTTAGACTTAGATGTGTTAAGAGGTACACTTATTATCTAGTAACTAAGAGTAGTCTTGCATTTTGTGGAGTGTAGTATTGCGCTTTGTAGTTTTTAATAAATTACAACAATTGTCTTCTACAAAAAATTATCGTTATAGTCTATGTAAAATAAAAACACTAATAAAAATGAAAAATGAAATTCTAGAGTAGCTTAATTGAGAGCAAACGGAGCGCTTAGTTTAAAAGAAGGAATATAAACCTTAAATTTATTAGTTTTAGAAAGATTGATCATGTTATAGTGTCCTTGCATAGCTCCAAACGGAGATGTTAATAAACACCCAGAATTATAGGTATGCGATTCTCCAGGTCTTAATACAGGCTTTTTACCAATGACACCTTCTCCTTCAATAATTTCTTCGTTATTTAAAGCATCTAGAATTCTCCAATGTCTAGAGTTTAATTGTACAGAATTTTTGCTTTGGTTTTCAATAGTTACTTTATAGCCAAAAGCAAAATGCACTTTATAATTTTTATAAAATGTTCCCTCAAAATTGGTTTCTACAGAAATTTTAATTCCACTTGTAACTTGTTGTACCATAGATTTAATAATTATTCTATGCTAAAGTAATATAATTTTTGAATGAAGCATGATTATTCGGTTAAGTGGTCATAAATTTAACAAATTGGTAATAATTATAGCTTTTAAATTTGGAATAGACAATGATAACTAGTTTTAAGGATATTGAATTAGAGGTTTCTAGAGATTGAATTTAATTAGAAATATCTAAAGAAGTAGCTTCTCCAAAACCAATTAAGCGATCATAACGTGATCCTAAATCTTTGTAATAAACCAAAACTTTGTAATTATTTTCTGTTTCCCAAAAGTTGCCACTTATAGCTCCTTCGTCTAATTCGCCTGTTTTTTTATCGACAGCGACAAACTTGTAGTTATAAAAACCTTGTTTTAACTCTATGACTGCTTCATAGCGATTACTTTCTGGATTATATTTCATTTTTGTTAAAGGTTCTATGGCAAAAGCATTGAAATTACCATAAACATGTACATCTTGGTCTATTAGTTCGTTATGTTGTAATGAAAAGTGAATCATAGCGTAATCAGCTTCAATATCTGGATTATCTCTATCTACAACTGTAACTAAAAAATTACCATTAATGTCAGGATTGTATGTATATGGTCTGTTTTTTCGGGATATGTTGGTGTATAGGTAGTTGTGATATAGTTCTTGCAAATCAATAAATTGTACACCAATATTGGCCGCTCTAATATCTTTGTTTTCGAAGAATATATATTCGTTTCCTCCCCAAAATGCAGATTCAGTATCATAGCGATAAATAAGTTCGTTGCCTAATGTATACTGTGGTTTTAAGTTTGAAATAGCTGTATTGAGGTTGTTATTCTGAATGATTAAGGCTTTAATAGTTTCTAAAGGGTTGTTAAGATTCATGCCGTTAGTGGTAATCACCAAGTCTACAGACTGTTTTTCTGCAATAGCTTTTACATCTCTAGAGCGTTTTACTTTTACACCAACGTTAGCTAAATCTTCATAAATCATAAATTTTCGGCTAAACATGAGTTCGTCATAATCATCATATATAGAGATCATATAATTTCCACTTTTAAGTAGGGCACGCGTTTGAGCGTTTGGTATACTTAAATTATAATGCGAATAAATTTGATACGTATTAAAAGAATTGTCATAGGTTAAGATTCTTTGGTTGTCTAAACCTTTTAAATATTCAGATTTTACTAAGTTAGAAGGAGTCCAATCAAAATTAAAATGCTCAATAACGTAGTAGAAGTCTTCTTCGTTGCCTGTTAATGCATCAAATTCTAACAATAATGATTCTCCAAGTTTTAAAATTGGCAGTTGCCCTTGGGTTGTATTACTTTTAAACGTAATTGTTTTAATAAAATCAGGAGGAACAACTTCTTCTGCCACTTGTGAAGCTGAAATTAAAGGCAATAATACGAGTAATAAAAGGTTGAAAATGTTCTTATCCATCATTAAAATTGTGTGTTGTGTAAAGATAATCAAAATCTATGCCCTAAAGCAAATATCTTATTTGTAATGAATACAAATAAAAAAGTTGCTCTAAATTCATTCTTAATTAAGCATTAATTCGTAAATTTGCACGGATTTTTAGATAACTAACTCTATTAGAGATATGTCAAAAGACATCAAAATTAAAAAAGGTTTGGACATAAAGCTTGTCGGTGAAGCCGAGAAAGCTACAGAAAATGCTATTATTAGTAATTTCTATTCCATAAGACCTGAAGACTTTCATACTATCATTCCAAAATTAGTAGCAAAAGAAGGTACACGTGTTAAAGCGGGTGAGACTTTGTTTTACAATAAGGATAATGAAGCCATGAAGTTTGTTTCGCCAGTTTCTGGTGAGGTAACAGAAGTACAACGCGGACCTAGACGTCGAATAGATGCTGTTAAAATTACTGCAGATAAAGAACAAACATACCTAGATCATGGTAAGTTTGATTTAAATTCTGATGCAGAAAAAACAAAAGCACATTTATTAGCTACAGGTTGTTGGTCTTTTATAAAGCAACGTCCATATGATGTTGTTGCAAAAGCAGATAGCACACCAAAAGCTATTTTTATTTCAGGCTATGCTAGTGCTCCTTTAGCTGCGGATTTAGATTATACCTTGGCAGGAAAAGAAGCCGAATTACAAGCTGCAGTGACTGCATTGGCTAAATTAACAGAAGGTGGAGTGCATGTTTCTGTAGGTAAAAATTCTAATTCTCCATTAGCTAATTTACAAAACACAATTACTCATAAAGTTTCTGGTCCACATCCATCTGGTAATGTTGGTACTTTAATTAATAAGGTGAATCCTGTTAATAAAGGGGAAACGGTTTGGACAGTAAATGCTCAAGATCTTGTAATTATTGGAGAGTTGTTACTTACAGGTAAGTTTAATGCAGAGCGTATTATTGCGTTAGCAGGATCTTCAGTTAAGAAACCAAGATATTTTAGAACTAAATTAGGTTCTGAAATTGCAACTATGATTTATGATAATGGTGTTGAAAGAGAAGGTAATGATCGTATAATTTCGGGTAATGTATTAACTGGAAAACAAGTACAGCCTGATGGGTATTTAGATTATTACAGCAATGTTATTACTGTGATTCCTGAAGGAGACGACTATGAGTTATTTGGTTGGAACAAGCCGGTTTTTAACAAGATTTCTACCTCTAGAGCAATGACTTTTTCTTGGTTAAATCCTAAGAAAAAATACGATTTAAATACTAATACAAACGGTGAGCATCGTGCATTTGTAACTACTGGTACTTACGAAGAAGTATTTCCATTAGATATTTATCCAATGCAGATTTTAAAAGCCTGTATGTATAAAGATTTAGATGAAATGGAAGCTTTAGGGATGTATGAAGTAGCGCCTGAGGATTTTGCGTTAACAGAATTTGTTTGTGTGTCTAAACAACCACATCAAAAAATTATAAGAGAAGGATTAGACTTAATGCTAAAAGAGATAGGATAATGGGTTTAAAACAAAATTTACATAGTTTTAAAGAAAAGAATAAAGATAAAAAATGGTTGCCAGCATTTTCGGCAATACATACATTCTTATTCTTGCCAAATGAGACCACTCACAATGGAACTCATATTAAAGCAGCAGACGATTTAAAAAGAACAATGAACACTGTTATAATGGCAATGGTTCCTTGTTTAATTTTTGGTATGTTTAATGCAGGTTACCAGCATTACTTAGCTTTTGGTGAAATTCAACAAGCTACAGGAGGTTTCTTAAGTGCTCAGTTTTGGACTTTAGATAACTTCGCTGTTGGTTTTTGGAAAGTGATTCCTTTAGTTATTGTGTCTTACGTTGTAGGTTTAGCAATCGAAATTTTATTTGCTATAAAAAACAACCACGAAGTAGAAGAAGGTTATTTAGTAACTGGTATGTTAGTACCACTTATAGTACCTATTGATACTCCTTTATGGATGTTAGCTGTAGCAGTTGTATTTGGTGTTGTTATTGGTAAAGAAGTTTTTGGTGGTACAGGAATGAACATTCTTAATCCAGCATTAACTATTAGAGCCTTTTTATTCTTTGCTTATCCAACATGGATGTCTGGAGATAAAGTTTGGGTAGCTGGTGCTGTTGAACGTGATCAAATGATTGCAGCTGGACAAAATGTAGATGCTATTTCTGGTGAAACAATCTTAGGAAGTTTAGCACAAGGGAAATCTGTAGGTTATGATGTCATGGACATGTTTTACGGATTAATACCTGGTTCAGTAGGTGAAACATCTACACTATTAATATTATTAGGTGCATTATTTTTAATCTTTACTAAAATTGGAAGTTGGAGAATTATGTTGTCATCTGTAGTAGGTGCTTTAGTAATGGGCTTAATTTTTAATGGCCTTGTTAGTGCAGATGTTATATCAGAAGGCAGTAAATTTTACGGATTAATGAGTACAGAGTTTTGGCATCACTTACTAATTGGTGGTTTTGCTTTTGGTACTGTATTTATGGCAACAGATCCAGTTACAGCTTCACAAACAAATAAAGGAAAATGGATCTATGGATTCTTAATAGGATTTCTTTCTATTATGATTCGTGTATTCAACCCAGCATATCCAGAAGGTGTAATGTTAGCTATTCTATTAATGAATGTGTTTGCACCAACCATTGACCATTATGTGGTTCAAGGAAATGTAAAGAAAAGAATGAAACGTGTAAAAGCTAAAGTTGCATAACGATGGAAAATAGAACAGATAAAAATTCATACACAATACTTTTTGCTATAGGTATGGTATTGATTGTTGGCTCATTATTAGCGTTTACAGCGTCTTCATTAAAGCCTACAATCACAGAGAATCAGCGAATGGAAAAGCAGCAGAATATTCTGTATGCAATGGGTGTTAATGATAATGACGAGAGTAGTGCAACGTTTATTTCAACGGATAAGGTTGCTGGTGAGTTTTCAAAATATATTACTAAACAATTAGTTATTGAAAATGGAAATGCATCAGAAAATGACCAAGCATACTTAATTGATGTTAAAAAAGAACAAACTAAAGCTAAAGCAGGTGAAACTAGACGTTTGCCTTTATTTGTTGGTGAAAAAGATGGTGAAACTTATTACATCGCACCAATTAGAGGTAAAGGGCTTTGGGATGCTATTTGGGCTTATATAGCTTTAGATAAAGATATGGTAGTGCAAGGTGCTTACTTCGATCATAAAGGTGAAACACCTGGACTAGGAGCAAACATTAAACAACGTTTCTTTATGGATGATTTTATAGGAGAACATTTGTTAGGTCCTTCAGGTGATTTTAAAGGAATTACTGTTGCAAAAGGAAATGCAGATCCTAAAAATTTAGATAAAACAGATAATGAGGTAGATGCTATTGCAGGAGCAACAATTACAGGTGATGGCGTTACAGCTATGATTAGAAGTGACTTAAAGCTTTATGTGCCTTATTTTAAAACTTTAAAACAATAATACATAATGGGACTTATATCAAAAAAAGACGCCAAGTTAATTACTGATCCATTAGCAGATAATAACCCAATTACTATTCAGGTATTAGGTATTTGTTCTGCGTTAGCAATTACTGCAGAATTGAAAGCTTCAATTGTAATGGCTGTTTCAGTATTATTTGTTTTAGGAATTGGTAACGTAGTGATTTCGTTGATGCGAAATATTATTCCTTCAAAAATTAGAATTATTGTTCAATTGGTGGTAGTTGCTGCTTTAGTAATTATTGTTGATCAAGTATTAAAAGCATATGCTTACGAGTTAAGTAAAACGCTTTCTGTATTTGTTGGTTTAATTATTACTAATTGTATAATTATGGGACGTTTTGAAGCTTTTGCTTTAGCTAACAAACCATGGCAATCATTTTTAGATGGAATTGGTAATGCAGCTGGTTACGGTTTAATACTTATAATTGTTGGTTTCTTTAGAGAGCTTTTAGGTTCTGGTACTTTATTAGGATTTAAAGTTTTAGGAGATCCAATTGAAAAAACAGGATTGTACGCTCTAGGTTATGAAAATAACGGATTTATGTTATTATCACCAATGGCATTAATAGTTGTGGGAATTATTATTTGGATACAACGTAGTAGAAACAAAGCTTTAATAGAAGACTAATAAAGTACACAGGTTAAAGTCAGATTATACGGTATTTACTGTTTATTGAGACTGAAACTGAAAACTAAAAGAATATGGAACATATAGAATTATTTTTCAAATCGATATTTATAGATAACATGGTATTTGCTACATTCTTAGGAATGTGTTCTTACTTGGCTGTATCTAAAAAAGTGAGTACTGCAGTTGGTCTTGGTGCCGCAGTAATTTTTGTACTTGCCATAACAGTACCATTAAACTGGTTATTAGATCAGTATTTATTACAGCCAGGAGCTTTATCTTGGTTAGGGGAAGAGTATGCTAGTTATGATTTAAGCTTCTTATCTTTCATTATGTTTATTGCTACTATTGCTACAATGGTTCAATTAGTAGAGATTGTGGTAGAGAAGTTTTCTCCATCATTATATAATTCATTAGGTATATTTTTACCATTGATTGCTGTAAACTGTGCTATTTTAGGTGGTTCATTATTTATGCAATCTCGTGAAATTGCAACTTTAGGTTTAGCAACAACTTATGGAGTAGGTTCAGGAATTGGATGGTTCTTAGCGATTTTAGCAATTGCTGCAATTCGTGAAAAAATTAGATATTCTAACGTACCACCAGCATTACGTGGTTTGGGAATTACATTTATAATTACAGGATTAATGGCTATCGGTTTTATGAGTTTCGGTGGTATGTTAACAGGTGGTGATGATGAAGGTACCAAAGAAGAGAAAACTGCTAAAGTGGAAGCAGAAAAGACAATAGAAGAAACAAAAGCATTAGCTGATAACACAATTAAAGTAGTTGAGTAATATGATTTTATTAGCAGCAAGTACATTAGGAACAGTAATAGCGACTGTAGCGGCATTTTTATTAATCACACTAATTTTAGTGGGTTTATTATTAGTTGTAAAGCAAAAATTATCACCATCTGGTCCTGTAAAGATTACGATTAACGGTGAGAGAGAAATTGAAGTAGGTTCTGGAGGTACTTTATTAAGTACTTTAGGAAATCAAAAAATATTCTTACCATCTGCTTGTGGTGGTGGTGGAACATGTATTCAATGTGAATGTCATGTACTTTCTGGTGGAGGCGAAGCTTTACCAACAGAAACACCTCATTTTAGTAGAAACGAATTACAACATGGTGCACGTTTAGCTTGCCAAGTAAAGGTAAAGCAAGACATGGAAATTACAATTCCTGAAGAGGTATTTGGTATTAAGAAATGGGAAGCAACCGTAGTTTCAAATTACAACGTTGCGACATTTATTAAGGAATTTGTTGTTGAAATTCCTGAAGATATGAATTACAAAGCAGGTGGATATATTCAAATTGAAATCCCTAATTGTGAAGTAAAATATGCTGATATGGACGTAACTGCTCATCCAGAAGATCATCCTGGTGAACCAGATAAGTTTAAAGCAGATTGGGAAAAGTTTGGTTTATGGCCTTTGGTTATGAAGAATGATGAACTTGTAGAACGTGCCTACTCTATGGCTTCTTATCCTGCAGAAGGAAGAAGAATTATGCTTAATGTGCGTGTTGCAACTCCTCCGTTTGATAGAGAAAAAGGTGGATGGATGGATGTTAATCCTGGTGTAGCTTCTTCTTATATTTTTAATCAAAAAATTGGCGATAAAGTTACTATTTCTGGACCTTATGGAGAGTTCTTTATTAATGATTCAGATTCAGAAATGTTATATGTAGGTGGTGGAGCAGGTATGGCACCAATGCGTTCACACTTATACCAATTATTTAGAACTTTAAAAACAGGACGTAAAGTAACATATTGGTATGGAGGACGTTCTAAAGCAGAATTGTTTTACATACATTATTTTAGAGCATTAGAAAAAGATTTTCCAAATTTCAAATTCTTTATTGCATTATCAGATCCTACAGATGCTGATAATTGGAAACTTAAAACTGACGTTAATGATGAATCTGGAGATGGATTTGTAGGCTTTATTCACCAAGTGGTAATAGACCAATATTTATCTAAGCATGAAGCGCCAGAGGATATCGAATTATATTTCTGTGGCCCACCATTGATGAACCAAGCTGTTCAAAAAATGGGAGAGGATTTCGGAATTCCTGATGAACACATTAGATTTGATGATTTTGGAGGCTAATAGCTAAAAAACATCTATAAAAATAAAAACCAACTCAATAGAGTTGGTTTTTTTATGACTAATTGTTAATGATTTTATACTACAATCAGTGAAGCTTTTTTCTCGAAGTTAAATAATATAGAACAATCCATAATATTATCAATGTTATCTATAGAACAGAGTTGTGATACAACGGCACATAGTCCATCAAAGAGATTATAACTATCAATGGAATCTGGTTTAAATAAACGTTTATCTGTTAAATAATAGCCACAACCGTTGAGGAAAGCACTTTCAATTTGCAGCAATTCAATAGGAGTGTAACCATTAAATCGTCTTCCTAAATTTTGGTGAACTAATCCTATATAATTTAATGTTACCGAACCATGCTGGTCGGTTAAGTGTTTCCAACTGTCTTTATTATCTAGTATGTTACCAACTGCACATTGCTTGCAATCATCTGGATTTAAAGTCTTATTATGAAATGCAGTGTATAATTTATATATAGCATTTTCAAAACGAATTGAATTTTTCATAGTTGTAGATTCTACTTTTCAAGATAAAAGATACAAAAAATTGAAAAGAATTTCAAAACTCAACAAAAGTGAAATACTCTAAAGAGCTTATTTAAATTCCATAATCAAATAAACAGACGTCGTTTCTCCAATATTTAAAACCTCGTGTGAGGTGATGGAATCTTTGCGAAATGTGTAACCTGTTGGAACATCTACCTCCCGTGTACCTGTGTGGTCTGTAATTCTGAATTTTCCTCCAACTAAAGTATAACCAACATGAGGATTGTGGTAATGTTTCTCGTGTCCAACACCAGGCTCAAAAGTGCATTTAAGGACTCTTAATTCGTTGTTTTCTTCTATAACCTCACAGACTGCCTCACCTTTCCAACCTGCTTCTAAAGGGTCTGGTAATGGATTTTTGTTTTTACAGCTCGAAAGACCAATTGCTATAAGGAAAGCGAGTTTAAAAACATTTTTGGTTTTCATTTAGTTGATTTGCAAGCAAGATAGGAATTTCATTAGAATTAGCTATTGCTGTTTTCAGATTATGAGATAGCATATTTGTTATAATATATTCTTTGTAATGTGATTTCAAGTCATCTGAAATTTTAATGTCATAATCAGTTTGTAATACGTTTATGAGGTCTTGCGATTTTTGTTGTTCTTCTTCTAAAGTTCTGCATTGGCTTCTTTCCAATTGTTGAGTTGTAATGCAATCAATATACCAATCACTACAAGCACAATTTCACCAATGGCATATTTTAAATACTTGGTGTTGTTGCCCTCATTTAGATAGTTATTACGGATATTTCTGAAAAGTTTAGTCATTCCTCCTTCTTTTTAAAAATTTCATGCCGAAAAAAATGAGCGTTAAGGCAACTATAAACAGTCCAGTGCCAATTATCTCATTAACAGAAAGACTTGATAAAAAATAAATTATTATAGCAATGGCTATTATGGGAACCGTCCAACCTCCTGGAATTTTGAAACTGCCCTTATGATCTATGTCAGATTTACGTAGCTTCATTACCGATAATGCGACTCCTAAATATAGAATTAACATAGAACTACTAGCAATAACAGCTAATTGCTCAAAACTGCCTGAAATGGCTAGAATAAAACCGATAGTGGCATACACAATAATGGCGATATGTGGTGTGGCAAATGATTTGTGAATTCTAGAAAGTGCTGTTATTGGGATGACTTTATCTCTGGCAAGCGCGTATACAATTCTTGGACTGTTGAGAATAGTGCCGCTCATATACCCAAACATAGACACAACGGCGCCGATAATTAGCAGTAGATATCCAAAATTACCAAATACAACTTTAGCCGTTTCGGCAAGTGGTGCCGCTGTAAAATTGGGTAAAGTATCCCCTAAAACTCCTTGAGCAACGGTTTGAATTAGAATATAAACAACCATAACCGTTGTAATACTTATTAAGATAGCTTTAGGAATAGTGCGTTTTGGATTCACAACTTCTCCACCAACAATAATTCCGGTTTCACAACCTTGAAAGGCAAAAAATAGAATAAGGGAAGTTTCTCCTAATGTTTGAAAACTAGGCAGCTTTTGAAAATATAAATTGCTTAATGAGACATCTTTAAAGCCAATAGCAATTAATAAAAGTAATGGTATTAACTTAATAATAGTGTTGAACTTTACTAAACCGATACCTTGCTTTAAACCAATGACATTGACGTAAACCAAGCCATAAAACAATATAAATAAAAATAGAATTCGAGGTAAACCGTTTTCAAATATTGGGTATGCGGAAGCAATAACGTTGACTAAAGCATTAGAAACTGCAGCATCTGCAAACAGATTACTTCCCACAGCAAAAAAGCCTCCAACAAACCCAGCATAATCTCCAAAGGCAGTTTCAATGTAAGTGTAAGGACCACCAGTATTGGTGACTTTACTTCCGGCTTCGGCAAAACAAAGCATAATTGTAGCCATTAACAAGCCACAAAATAAATACGCAATGATGCTAGAGGCTCCTAAATAACTGGCTACAATCGCAGGCAGCACAAAAATACCCGACCCAATAATAATGTTGATGATATTAGCCGATAAACCAAAAACTCCAACTTTTCTTTTTAATCCTTTATCTTTTATCATCATATCATTTCGACGTCTCTTATAGTGTTATTTCGTTTTATGTACTTCTAATTCAATTTCAATCATAAATTCTGGAACAGCTAATTCTGCTACACCAAGCCAAGAACCGGTAGGGAATTGGGTTTTGTAAATTTCAGTTCTATAGGCTGCAGCTTCTAAAAATTTTGACATGTCAGTTGTAAACACATCCTCTTTGACCACGTCATCAAATGTGCAACCGTAATGTTTTAAGATTTTTTCTAAATCGGCATAACAATTTTTCATTTGTTGTGCCAAATCTCCAACCGCTGTTGGATTGCCTTCATCATCCATACTTACAGCACCGGAAATCTTAATTGAGTTTCCGATTTTTACTGCATGAGAGTAACCATAAGCTTTTTCGACTTCAGGTCTTAGTAGGAAGTATTCTGGTGTTTCGTTTTCGACACTAATTTCTTTTTCAATTTCAACAAGTGTTTCTTTAGGCTGTAAGTTGCAACTCTGTATTGAAAATGTTAGAACAGTAAGCATTACTATTAAGGGTAATGGATTCGTACGGTTTTTAAGTATTTTCATAGTTTTTAAAGTGTTATTTATTTTGATAATTATATTGTCCGGTTTGTTTTGCAAAGGTGTTATCTAAAACAGTATTTAGTTCTCAATTATCTTTTTTTGATTATTTATCCATTGGTTTACATTGCCTTCTAGTACGTCTAAAGGAACCGATCCACTACCCAAAACAACGTCATGAAACGCCCTGATATCAAACTGCTCTTTTAGGATGTCTTCTGACTTTTTTCTAAGTTCTTTTATTTTTAATTCGCCAATTTTGTACGCCAAGGCTTGCCCAGGCCAAGCGATATACCTATCGACTTCAACCGTAATATCGTTTTCAGTTTTACCAGAATTTTTTTTGAAATAGTCAATCGCTTCTTGTCTTGTCCATCCAAAGGCATGGATGCCAGTATCAACCACCAATCTCATGGCACGCCACATTTCATATGTCAATTGCCCGTATTTAGAATACTTATCTTGGTACATTCCAAGTTCTGGTCCAAGACTTTCAGAATACAGTCCCCAACCTTCAACAAATGCAGTAAAATTGAGCATGGTTCTAAATTCTGGAACGTTTTCTAGTTCTTGAGCAAGTGAAATCTGTAGGTGATGACCAGGAACCGCTTCATGAATAGTTAAGGCTTCCATCTCCCATTTGGGTCTCGATTCTAGTTTATAGGTATTAGCATAGAAATAACCTGCTATACCAGCTTGTAGAGAACCTGGATAATAATATGCCGTTGTATTCGCTTGCTCCGAATATGCGGGAACTTTTTTTACACCATAAGGAAGTCTTGGTAATTTACCAAAAAGCTGAGGCAACACGGGATCTATCTTTTTGCAAATATCGCGATATGCCGAAAGCAATTCCTCAGGCGTGTCAAAATAAAATTGAGGGTCTTCTTTTAGGAAGGTATTAAATGCATTTAAGTCTCCATTAAAGCCTGTGTCTGATTTTACCTTTTCCATTTCAACTAATAATCTTGCAACTTCAGATAGGCCTATATCGTGGATTTCTTGAGCTGTCTTATTCGTTGTGGTATGAGACTTTATAAGCGCATTGTACCAGGCCGTTCCATTGGGTAATTCACTAATGCCATAGCTTTCTCTTGTGTTAGGTAAATAGGTGTCGGTCATAAAACTATTAAATCTGCTAAATGCTGGGTTTACACTATTGGAAATAATGGTTTTCGCCTTTTCTTTTAAAGCATCATGTTCTTCGAGGTTTTTAAATGGAGTATAAAAAAGGCTTTCTATTGGATTTTCAGAAACCATACTAGCTAATTGCATAGGAACTTGAGCTACTGTATTTCGTGGCATTACGATACCCTTGTTAATACCTTCTGTCAACGTTGTTTCAAGATTTTGTAAAAGTTCTGAAATTCCCTCAAGTCTTGCCAAGATGTCTTCTAGTGCCTTTGGCGAATTGGTTGGCATCATTTGAATTATTACGGGTATGTAGGTATGAATTCCCTGAATTTGGTCTATTATTAAATATTGTTCAGGAAACTGGCTAACTAAAGCATATTGGTCTCCAACAGAGCGATTATAGATGTTAAAGTTTACTTTGTCTTCCTCAGTTAAGTTTTCAGGCTTAAACCAGTCTTTAGAGTCGTTAAGAATCTTTAATATCGCTAAGTTTTTTTTTGTGCCTTCAGGTGAAACATCATCCCATAAATGGTTGTACCCAGGTTTGCCTAAAAACGTGGCCATTCCAGGTGACGCTTCTAATTGACTTTCAGTATAGATTTCAAAGAGCACTTTTAAACGTTCACTTTCGCTACTGAAATTTTTGCTATCCTTGATGTAGCTCAGTTTTTCAGTAATACCACCATCAGGTAATGTTGTTTTTTGGGCGTGTCCTTGGTTACTACCTATAATGAGTAAAACAAGGCTTAATACTAATAGGATGTTCTTCATAATTATTTAATTTAACTTTTGTTTTAGGACTTTTCAATTTAGCCCAATGTTATATTACAGCGATTGCGGTTTTAAAAGATTAGATACATATTTAAGTATTTTGCATTGAAATAACTTGATTATGCTAAAGCTTAATTACTTCAGTTTTTTTTTAATTAATTTAAATTAGACCTCATCCTTTCTGGCTTAAACCACGAGTATGTTCTCTTTTTGTATTATTTCTTTTTTATTTTTCTTCCTTGTATAAAAACCTCGGCAATAAATAAGGGTATAGCCCAACATGCCCAACTCATTAAAACTTGAACTTCTTCCCATGTTCCAATATCAAATGACCTTATAATGTCGTATATAAATCTGAATGTGACGAAAGCTAACGTTAAGACATAACTTCTAATCATCCAATCTTTATGCAAGTCTATTTTTCGGTTCTTTATAGAAATAAAGGCCATTATGGAAGACGTTGACCACGCAACGCCAAGCATAAATAGGCCAACGGCATATGGTAAATTAATATCAGAAGTAGCTGCCATGTACATACCAGATATTCCTGATAAAACCGTAGAAATAATATAAACGCGTCCTAATTGTCGATGTGTTTTTAGATACTTATTTCGAATTTTTGGTATAAATTGAAAAGGTCCAATGATGGTAGCAACTATCCCTAGAACAATATGCGGAAATACCCA
Organism: Winogradskyella eximia; assembly: GCF_003386165.1. Classification (GTDB taxonomy): domain Bacteria; phylum Bacteroidota; class Bacteroidia; order Flavobacteriales; family Flavobacteriaceae; genus Winogradskyella; species Winogradskyella eximia. The sequence continues at coordinate 1,080,510 of NZ_QRDV01000001.1, forward strand.
AAATACTCTTGGAAAGTAATAAGAACCGTAAACTTCTTCGGTTGGAATTAGCATTGGAAATGCTCTAGAAATAACATAATAGCATACTATTAGGCTTGTGAGCACAACTAAAACTATGATACTATATTTTCCTATGGTATTATTTTGCTTTGGTTGGTTCATTTTTTTCAGTATAAAATATTGTCAAATACTTTTTTTAAGTAGCGCTCCCTTTGTGAAATTTCATTGTCGGAAATAAAGACTTCCAGAATCTCTTGTTTTAACTGAAGTAATTCTCTTGGTGAATATTCTAGTTGGTTGATAGCATCTTCTATTTTTTCAAAGCAATCATTTTCTTCATCACATGCAAATTCGTTGTGTATTTTGTTAAAAGTAGCTTCGTCTGTTTTAGATTTTATCAGTGCGATTTCTTCTTCCGCTTCATGATGGTCAAATTTTGCACAAAGCAATAACATGTAAATTTTAAATTCTGCTTTAGACCAATTTGCTATATCGTTTGCCATGGTTTTTAAGGTTTAGGAATTATATTGTTGTAAAGTATCTTTAACAGACTGAAATGAGATACTCAATTGTCGTTCTGCTAATTGGTTTTGATAAATAATATTAGGAGTATGCTTGGGCTGTTTATTGTTAAGCATCAAAGACACGTCAGAAACGGGATAGGTTTCACTTGAGAATAAATAGTTTTCTCCATGCAAACCAGAAATCGTCGCAGCTTTATAGACGCCAGAGGCAACATCCTTAACATTTACTATTGCCATTTCTATGTCATCATCATAAAACATTTGAATCAAAGGATTAGGTGCAATCTTATTTTTGAATAAATATTGAATGCCTGTTGAAGTAGAATCTTCTCGATTTGAAAGCGATTGTCCCATAACCATTACAGGTGATACACTCACAATTTCAGTAGTTGAGTCTGGATGTGTTTCAATGAATTTATTAACCGTTTGATTAGCCAAAAATTTAGCTTGTGCATACGGATGACTTTCTTCACTTGTAAATGGAGTGTCATTTTCATTAAAATTATCTGAACTTAATTTTCCTCCTGCTGGTAAAGGGAAATTGGTGTTCCATGCAGCAACAGAAGCAATGATAACTACCTTTTTTACACTTGGTGTCTTATGAATGACTTCCAAGAAATTCTCTGTTCCTTTTATAGTTGGATCAAATAATTCTGTTTGAGCATCTTTAAAATCTAACTGAAAAGGTGTACCAGAATGAATGACAATATCACAATCTTTTACAAAGTTTTCTAGTCTGTTTTTATCAGTAACATCTAACTCACCAAAACTTAAATGCTCGGCATTTTTAAGCTGACTTAAATGTTGGTATTTTTCTAGTTTAGATAAATCTCTAGTTGATACTTTAACTTCATATCCGTTATCTAAAAATTGTTTTGTTATATGGCTTCCTATAAAGCCAGAGCCACCAATAATGCCTACTTTTTTCATTTTAAAATTGTGTTATATTGTAATTGCTATTTAAATAAACCCATTACTATAATGGGATCTATTTTTATATGTTGCTATTAATCATAACAAGTAAAATCAAATCATTAGGGAAAGGGAGCTGCTTTGTTAAAACATAAATAATTAGGGTATGATTTAACTTTAGCTAATTTAGGTTGTAATTGTTCTGTTGTCAATCACATCTTAATGTGATATTGGCTGATATCTTTTTGTATATTTGAGACTTAGCTATTAATTAAACCATTATTTTGAATTCCTTTAAAACACTGTGCGCTTTTGTTCTGCAAATGAGCTTACTCTTTGTATGCTATAGTGTCTATTCTCAAAATCCATCGCAAATAGATATCCTTACTACGGAGGATGGTTTGTTGTTTAGAGATGTATCTAATATTACACAAGATAATAAAGGTTTATTGTGGATTGGAACTACACAAGGGCTTAACCGTTATGATGGGCAGAATTTCAAGGTTTACAATAGTGATGTAAGTAATCCTTTTTTTATCGAAGATGATTATATTAAGTGGAATATGGTTTATGACGACGCAACCAATTCTGTATGGTTTTCAGCTAATGACAAACTGTTTCAACTTCAAATTTCTACGGATTCCATTATATCTTATAATGAAAAACAACATTTAAACGATCGTATGTTAGGCTTGTATAAAGCACCAGATAATTCTATTTGGGTGGTCACTGACGATTATTGGCAGGTGAAAAAAGAGACATCAAAACTTTATCTTAAAAGGTTTGAGAATGGGAAGTTTAATACCATTTCTTCAGTAGATAGATATAAGTATGTTTTTAATGCTCTAAGTTTTGATACTAAGGGATCAGTATGGTGGTCCACAACTAATGGTACTAATAAATATAATAGTAATGGTGAATTATTGGAAAGTTACGTATTAGATACTTACGACTGGAACGGTGATCTCATTCATTACGTACCAAATTTTTTCGATAGTAATAATACACATTATTATTTTCCTGAATCAAAAGGTGGTATTTATATCTATAATGCGCTAAAAAAGACATCAGAAACGCTATTTGAGACAGAAAAAATTATAAGACGTGCTATAGAAGATGTTGATGGAAATATTTGGTTTGCAGGTGATAAGACCTTATACCGCATGGATAAGGATCGAAATTTTACTGATTATACCAATTTAATCAAATCTAAACTTGACTATTCTCTTATAAATAATCTATTTATAGACAAAAGCGGTTTGCTTTGGGTCGCTACAGATAATGGTTTATTTAAGGTGAAAACCCAGAAACAATTATTTTCTAATCTTTTTAAATCAACAAAGGAAGGTTGGGGAAATTCTATGCGAGGTATTTTTGAAGATGCTGATGGACGTATCTTTTCCCTTTGTGAAAGCAAACATCAGTTGTGGTATAAGACTAAAGAAGGAAAGATTGATTCTTTACCATTAAAAACTAAATTGGGAAAACCTCTAACACTGATGTATGATGCCAGTTTTATAGTTACAAATAGTAGCAAAACGAAAGCATTCACCATAGGAAGTGGTATCTGTGAGATAGATTTAAAAACAGGTATTACTACGGTTTATAATCAATTTAGTATTAATAATAATATCCATGGACCAAATGCGCTATTACGATTACATGATGGACGCTTGCTATTTGGTTTTACTCAAGAATACTTAACCATTTTTAATCCGGAAACTCAAGAACACCAGGCAGTTTTTAATAACCAGACCATACAAAATAACATAAGAGGCTTAAAGTTTTTTAAAGAAAGTAAAGATGAAAATCACATTTGGATAGGTACATCAGAGAATGGTATTCTGAAGATAGATCTTAATGGAAACATCATAAAAATGTTTAACACCAAGACAACTCCTCAACTTGTTAAAGATGATGTTTTATGTCTTGAAGAAGATCGTGATGGTAGTTTGTGGGTAGGCTTTTATGGTGGTGGGTTGAGTCATATTTCTCCGGACGGAAAAACAATAACAAGCTATAAAAAAGCGGATGGATTGCCAGATGATAATGTTGTTGGTTTGCTACTAGAAGGAGATGAAAAATTGTGGATTAGTACGTATGATGGTCTGTCTCGATTTAATAAAACGACCAAAGAATTTCAGAATTTTTATTCCGAAGATGGTTTGTCTCATAATGAATTTAATTATTCGTCCTTTTTTAAGGATAGTCGAGGGGTATTCTATTTTGGAGGTATGAATGGTATTAATGTTTTTAATCCTAAAGCCTTACAAGAATCTGTAAGACCACCAGATATTCAGTTCTTAGGAATTTCGGGTTATAATAGTAGAACAAATGAGAACTTTGTTAAAGATTATGCTCAAAAAGAACTAAATAATTTTATAGCATCTCCTTACGATCAATACTTTGAAGTGAATTGGTCTTTGCCTAGTTATTTTCAAAATTCTAAAAATATATTCAGTACGCAGTTAGAGGGGTTTGAAAATCGTTGGTTTTACCAAGGTAATGCCACCTCTGTAAGATATAACAAATTACCAGCAGGAGATTATGTACTTAAAATAAAAGGGGCTGATTCTAGAGGTAGCGAAACGGCTAATATTTTATCTATTCCTATAACGGTAAAACAAATTTTTTATAAGCGTTGGTGGTTCATAGCTTTAGTTATAGTTGCGATTTCTGGTATGGTGTACTCTGCATTTAGATACCGTTTAAAACAAGCTTTGGCTATGGAACGCCTTCGCACTAAAATATCTAGTGATTTGCACGACGATGTTGGTTCGTTATTGTCTGGTCTCGCTATGCAAACCGAACTTATGGAAATTAGTGCTAGTGAAGCTGATAAGTTTAAACTTCAAAAAATTGCAGGCATCAGTCGGAATGCCATTTCGCAGATGCGCGATTTGGTATGGAGTATTGATAGCAGACGTGAAACGGTTCATGACTTAATTGAACGTATGCACGAGTTGGCAGAAGAGTTATTATTACCAAAAGACATTGCATTTCAGATCGATAGTTCCAGTATTAAAAATCCTAATAAACGACTGACAGCACAAACGAAGCAAGATCTGTTTTTAATATATAAAGAGGCCATAACCAATATTTTAAGGCATTCTGACGCTACTAATGTTAAAGTAGCTTTTACCAATACGTCTAAAGGTTGTGTCTTTACAATCCAAGATAATGGGAGTAAAAAAGAGTGTTATAAATCTACAGGTTTAGGTTTGTCTAATATGGCAATGCGTGCGGAAAAATTAAAAGGAGAATTAAAATTTCTCAAAGAAAATGGGTTTTGTGTTAAGCTTCATTTGCCTTTTAATATGTAATATCACATCATGATGTGATTGTACGTGTTGATTATTGTTATAATTTTACTAATGAAGAATTATAACCTTTTCAGCATTTAAATTTTTTATAAAATTGAAGCCTATTTAAGTCGCAAAATGAGTACAATTACCTTAGGAATCATAGAAGATGATCAACTCGTTCAGGAAAGTCTGAAGGAGTTCTTCCATGCTCAAGCTGAAATAGATTGTGTACTAATGTCGTCTTCTGTTGAAGATTTTTTAACGTCCATTAAATCGCTTAAAACCTTACCTGAGATAATTCTTCTCGACATTAACTTATTAGGTATGTCTGGTATTAAAGGGATTCCATTACTATTAAACGAACTTCCAAAAGTAGACATTATTATGCTGACGACTTTTGAAGACAATGATAGTATTTACAAAGCATTGTGTGCAGGAGCCTGTTCGTATTTGTCGAAGAAAACACCACTAAAAAAAATAAAAGAAGCAATAGAAGTGGTGCATAAAGGCGGTTCTTATATGTCGCCTTCCATTGCTCGAAAAATAGTGAATAGTTTTGCTCCAAAGCAGAATAAAAGTAACTTACTAACGCCTAGACAAAAGGAAATTGTTGCCGAAATTGTAGATGGTAAAAGTTATAAAATGATAGCTAATGATTTGTTTGTTTCCATTGATACGGTGCGTACACATATTAAAAACATCTACAAGGCTTTAGAGATTAATAGTAAAGCCGAATTAATCAAAAAATCTTACGATAACGAGTTGTAATTCAAAGATCGGCATACGAAAAATCATAACTTTTGCGTTAGGTTATGTATGAAGAAAGTTATACTCATCCTTTTTGTATTGGCATCACTTGCTGTTTTAGCCTTTCAGTTTCAACCTGTAAAAAAAGCGGTTACTATAGTTACATCTAGTATCGAAACTCCAAGTCTTGTTAATAAGGATAGTTTAACCATTGCTTCACGAGTGAATTTACCCGAAGGCTATAAACGTGTAACTTATAAAAAAGGAAGTTTTCAAGACTATCTTAGAAACTACAAATTAAAACCGTTTGGAAGTAAAATTATCAACTACGATGACACCTATTATTTTTGGCAAGGAGGTCATATCGGAATTTTAGAAATTCCAGTGCCTAAAAACGGATTGCAACAATGTGCCGATGCTTTAATTAGAATTAGAAGCGAATACCTTTGGGATAACAACAGAAAAGATGAAATAGGTTTCAATTTTACTTCAGGCCATTATTGTTCTTGGAAAAAATATGCAGAAGGGTATAGGCCTAAAATCAATGGTAATAAAGTTTCGTTTCATAAAACGGCAAGTGCCAATACATCAAAAGAAAACTTCTATAAATACTTGAATTTAATTTACATGTATTCTGGAACCTTATCACTTTATAATGAGTTGGAAGCTGTTGCAGCCAAAGATTTAAAAATTGGTGATATGCTTATTAAAGGAGGTTCACCTGGTCATATTGTTATGATTGCAGATGAGGTTATAAATGAAAGTGGTGAAAAGTTATTCTTATTGTTTCAAGGTAATACACCAGCGCAAAGTGTACATTTGGTTAAAAATTTGGAAGATTCAACGCTATCTCCATGGTATCAATTAGAAGATGATACTGTGATTTCGGTTTCAAATTATACATTTGGGAATTCTAAATTTGTGCGTTTTAAATAGCAACTTTGTATCTTTGTTGTTATGAGTAAACCTTTAACACCTCAAGAAGTTCACAATCTTGCCATGAACCATGTTGGCAAAGACCTAGAAGCACGTGGTTTTGAATTTGTTGCCATTAATAGCAAGCTAAAACGCCATCCGCAATTTGTCTGTATCGATAAAAATAGTCAGTATTACTTTGTAGTAGTTCGTGCTGTGATCTTACCAGAAAATCCAAACAATTACGATATCGTTTGGATGGAAACCTTTAAAAAACATGCTTACGAAAAAGATGCCAAAGTGTTGTACGCAGGAGTTGGTTTGGGGAATCCTGAAGGAGAAGATTTACCTATATATTTAGATCAAGAATATCTTATAGAATATAATGGCATCCAAGTCATTGAAATGAATTTGAATTAATAAATTCTCAGTTTTATCAGGCATTGCTGTCTAAATCAATCTACATATTTATGAAAAAAATAGTTTACCTATTTCTAATTGCCATTCTTTCTTCTTGTAATGAAGAACCTAAAAACACTAAAATTAGTGGACCTGTATTTGGTACAGCCTATAATATTCAATATTACACAACAGATAATTCAAATTATAAAACGCAGTTTGATAGCCTTTTTGCTGTAATTAATGAGTCGATGTCTACTTATATTCCCGATTCAAAAATATCTAGAATTAATAAAGGAGAAATTATTGAAGTAGATGAGCATTTTACGCGTGTTTTTAACAATGCAAAGAAAATTTATAGAGCAACCGAAGGAGCTTTTGATCCTACAATTGGAGCTGTGGTTAATGCTTGGGATTTTGGACCGGAAGGTAAAATAATTAATATAGATAGCACAACCATAGATAGTTTAATGAAGTCTGTTGGTTATAATCGTATGGGATTAAAAAACAATAAAATAGTAAAAAACTCTAATTCCTTTTTAGATTTTAATGCTATTGCAAAAGGGTATGGAGTAGATGTTATTGGAGAGTTTTTAGAAAGCAAGAATGTTAAAGATTATTTAGTTGAAATCGGAGGAGAAATACGTGTAAGAGGTATTAATCTCGATAAAAAATCACCTTGGAGAGTTGGTATTGATGATCCTAATTTTAATGAAGAACAAAGCTATTCAAAAGTGATTGCTTTACAAGATGAAGCCATGGCAACTTCAGGGACTTATCGAAAGTTTAAGACAGATGAAAACGGTAATCGTTATGCGCATATCATAAATACAAAAACAGGATATCCTTCTAAAACTAATATTTTAAGCGTCTCTGTACTAGCTGAAGATTGCATGACGGCTGATGCGTATGCCACGGCATTTCAGGCTATGGGAATTGAAAAAGTGAATTGGTTCTTAAATTCACACCCAGAATTGAAAGTTTATTTTATTTATGAAGATGAAAATAAAACATTACAAACACTAAGTGTAAATAACTTTCCTGAGTAATTTCTCGTTTTTTGAATTAGAATTTTTACATAATATCCTTGATAATAGGTATAGTGTCGAAAAGTTTAATTTACCTATTTTATTTTTAGTAGTTTTCTCACAGTTAGCAGATTGTTAGCTTTTTAATCTCTTACTTATGAAAATAAAATTTATTATCCTTTCATTAGTTTTTCTCTTTCCATTTACAATTATTGGACAAACTAATAGTGAAATTTCAAATGTTTATATAAAGCGATCAGAAGTGCTTTTTCATAATTTAGAAATGGATAGGTCTTTAGAAATTTTTAATAAGGCCTTAAAATATATGGACAGTGTTCCAAACAGTCGCGTGGCTAAATTAGGTGCTTTATTGCATTTTGAACATGAAAAGTTTTTTGAAGCACGTTCTTATGCTAAATGGTATTTTGAATTAGAAGAAGATAAGGAGACGGAAGATTATCAAAATATGTTAGAAACCTACGTTAATATTCAAGAAGAAATTGATAAGTATATTGCAGAGCAAAAAGCGTTAGAGTTAAAGCGATTAAGGGAAGATAAAGAGGCACATAGGTTAGATTCTTTAAATAAATTATGGACAGATATGTCTAAGGCTTATACTATAAAAATTGATAGCATCTATAAATTCAACAAACACAGCTTAGCAGTTTTCTCTAAAGACGGTCAACTTGGTATAATGGACGATGTTGGTAATGTTATAGATAAACCACAGAATTATAATCATTTTATAACCTATGATGGATATGTCCTTATGTTAGATAAACAAAAGAATCCAGAAAAAATTTATGCTTACAATTGCAATACTAAACAAGGTTTTTTATTACCAAGTGTTTCTACCTTCAATGTTAAGTCTACACATTATGGTAAAGTGATGTTACCACGTGGAAATGGGTTAATGGTAACTTATCCCAATAATTCTAAAAAAGCTTATGTCTACAATGTAAAAGATAAATCGTTTATGGAAACAACTGATTTAAATGATTTTTTAAAAATGTTGAAGAAAAATGATATTATTGAAAAATATAAAGATGAGCAAGTTCGGATTAATAAACAATGGTTAACTCTAGGAAGTCACTTAGGTGCTGGAGTTTATGAATTGTATGGAGATGACAATAGATTTGGATTTTTAAATACTTCAGATGGTAAAGTGTTAGATGCTAATTTTTATAACTACTTAGGAGGTTTTTACAATGGTAATTTCGAATTGCTTGAAGATGGAAAACAATTTTGGATGGACGCAGATGGCATAAAAAGAGAAACTAACAAAGATGAAAATGGTATGTATTCAGGTACATCTAGATTTGTGAAACATGCTGATGGTACTTATGGAATTCTTCAGAATAGAGAAGGCAAGGATTATTTAGTTTTTGGAGATAAAGCCTTATTAAATAAAGTGCAGTTTATTGAAGAATCGTCGCGTTAATTTCTTGTTGTTTGCTGAACTTAGTATTAGTACAAGCCGAAATTTCATCAATATAACTTCCAATTTTAAAATTAAAAAACAAGGGTTTAGCAGTTCAAACTAGCATTTTAGAAGTTAATAGAGTTATAAGTATTAGTAAATTGTATTTTTACTTATAATTTTTAAAATTGTACAGAAAACCATTTTTTCTATGTTTATTTCTGCTTTCGTTTTTACTGGAAGCACAACAACCCGTTTCTGTACATCTCACAGAAAAAGACGGACTACCAGACAAAGAATTTTATAACATTATAGAAGATAGCAAAGGTTTTATTTGGCTCACTGCAGACAAAGGGTTATTTCGATATGATGGTAAGATATTTAAAAACTATAGTAATCCAGAAAAAAGAGGATTGTCGGTTTTTGAACCAGTAGAAGATTATTTGGGACGTGTATGGTGTAACAACATTTCTGGTCAGTTTTTTTATGTTGAAAACGACCAATTAGTCACTTTTATAGATTTAGGAAAAGAACTTAAAGGTGAGCTTTCATCTTTTCTGGTTACAAAAAAACATCTGATCGTTTTTACTAAGTTTAAGATTTACTATGTCAATTTGTTGAGCAAAGAAGTCATATTGAAATTTACTACTGAATTTCAATATGGACCACCAATTACATCTAATGAAACCATCCTCTTCGGAAATTGTAAAAGTTTATTTAGTTTAAATACAAAAGAAGAAAAAGAAGAATTATTACAATTTAATTTCTCTGTACCAAAAGAGAATAGAGGTAATGCTATTAATCAAAAAACTGAATTATTTCAATTAAAATCACTATTATTCTCTAGGGAAAACTATAAAAAAGTCAACACATTTTTTAAACTAGATATCGATACTAATACACAAGTAGAAGTCAAAGGGTTAGAAGAACTTAAGAATAATGAAAACCTCAAATTTTTTGAAAACGATGGGCAACTTTGGGTTGCAACTAATAATGGGGTTTTTGTGTTTTCTTTTAAAAATGACTTATTTAAGCTAGAAAAACATTTTTTACAAGAGTATTTTGTAACAAAAGTTATTAAAGATAAAGATGATAATTTCTGGTTAACAACGCTTAATAACGGTGTTTTTGTAATGCCAAATATACATGTAGAGCATCTTAATGTTTCAGAAGAAAATAGCAATATAAGTTGCCTAGAAAAAATAGATAATAACACTTTGTTATTTGGAACAAATAAAGGTGATATTGTTTTTTATGACACAAAAAAACATGAAGAATATTTTATTGACTTGCCGTTAGCAGAACGCGTGTCGGCAATAAAATATCATCCCGAAAAAGAATTAATCTATATCAGTAAGGATGTAAGTGGTTTTTTGATGGATTATAATACTAAGCGTATTGAATCCATTAAAAATTTCTTTACTGCAAAGAGTTTTTCCATAATAGATCATAAAGATTTGCTATTTGTAAATTATGCAAATGCAAGTTTAATTACAGGAAGTGATTTTAATAAAGTAAATAAGGAAATTTCGGCTAACAAAAGAGCATATACTTCATTTTACAGTTTAATTAGCAAAACGACTTATGTTGCGTTTGTTGATGATTTAAGAGCTTATGATGATCAATGGAAACCTAATAACATTCGATATAAAGATCAATCGATTTTTGCACTTTCATTATCTGAAACCCCTAATGGAATCGTATGGGTTGGTACATTTAAAGAAGGTGTTTTCGGGATAAAAAATAACGAAGTCGTTTATCATTTTACTACTGAAAACGGACTCATTTCTAATAGAATAGAAAAGATAAAAGCAGACCAAAATAATTTATGGGTTGCTGCAGATAATGGCATACAAGTTATAGACGTAGAAACAAATAAAATTAAAACACTAACCAAACGAGATGGTGTAGTTTCTTACGATATTTCTGGAATAGAAATATTAGAAAACAAAGTATATTTTTCTTCTAATAAAGGCATATTTTGTATTGATAAAGTAAAAGCGTTTAAACCTGAAAAGCAACCAAAGGTTTATTTTAATCAGGTTGAAATTAATGAGCAAGAGGTAGCTTTAAAGTCGGATTACACATTAAATTACAATCAAAATAGTATTAAATTCGGTTTTAATGTTAATGGATTTCAATTTAACCAAAAGGGTAAATACGCTTATCGTTTATTAGGTTTAAATGACGATTGGATTACTACTGAAACTGGGATCAATTCTGTTAAATACAACAGTTTATCAGCAGGAAATTATACCTTCCAAGTAAAACCTGTTTTGGATGTAGAAAGTGAAGAAAATTGTGTTGAGGAACTTAAATTCTCTATTTCAAGACCCTTTTGGAAAACGTGGTGGTTTATGTCAGGTATTTCAATTTTAGTCCTAGGATCAACAGTTTTATATTTCAGAAGAAAAATAAAAAAGAAAGAACAACAACGCCAAATAGAAGTAAAACAATTATCCTTAGATAATGAACTTATTGCTTTAAAATTAGAAAATTTAAGGTCGCAAATGAATCCGCATTTTATATTTAATGCGCTAAACTCAATTCAAGAATATATTGTTTTAAACCAAAAAATATTAGCTACTATATATTTGGGCAAATTTGCAGATTTAATAAGAACCTACTTAAACCATAGTACTAAAGGAAAAATCACATTACAAGAAGAAATAGATAGTTTAGAAATGTATTTAGAATTAGAAAAGTTGCGTTTCGAGGATAAACTAAATTATACCATTACCACATCTGGAAGTTTAAAACCAGATCAAGTAAACATCCCAACAATGCTTATTCAGCCTTATGTTGAGAATGCTTTAAAACACGGTTTATTACATCGAAAAGATAATAGAATTCTAGAAATTAGTTTCTTTATAAATGAAGACTCTAATACAGTAAGGTGTCTTATTACAGATAATGGTGTTGGCCGAGAAAAAGCCGAAGAATTTAAAGCTAGAAGCCACAAGAATCATAAATCTTTCGCCACAAAAGCAACCCAAGACAGACTAGCATTACTTAATTACGGTAAACAAAAACAAATTGGCATAACTATTACAGATTTGTTTGAAGCCGAAAAACCAACAGGAACTAAAGTAGATATTACAATTCCGTTTACAAAATAGAAAGCACTAATGAAAGTAGTTATAATAGACGATGAGCCAAAGGCAAGAAAATTACTAGAGATATTAGTAAAAGAAAACTGCCCAAAAATCACTGAGATTCTTACGGCTGAGGACTTATTAAGTGGTGTAGAAATTATTAAAAAAGAACGACCGCAAATCGTATTTCTAGATATTGAAATGCCTGAACATTCTGGATTAGAGATTTTTGATTTTATTGAATCTAAGACTTATAATTTCGAAATCATTTTCACAACCGCTTATAGCGAATATGCTATAAAGGCGTTTGAACTTTCTGCGGTAGATTATTTACTAAAACCATTACGAGCAGATAAATTGGTGGATGCTATTGAAAAAGCCATCCATAATATTGGAAAATCCCATATCAATATTAAATTAGACGAGCTTCAAAAAAGCTTAAAATCGTCTGACTTTAAAAAAATAGGACTTCCTGTAGCAGATGGTATCAAGTTTGTGAATTTTGAAGATATAATTCTCTTAAAAGCAGATGGTATGTACACTAAAGTAAGTATTCAAAATGGATCTGAATTATTAATAAGTAAACCGCTTAAGCATTTTGAAACCTTATTAGATGCCATTCCAACATTTTATAGACCACATCGTTCGTATTTAATTAATCTAAAATTCATTCAGGAATATGTTAAAAGCGATGGTGGTTATATCATAATGGATAATGATGAAAGCGTTTCCATTTCAAAAGATAAGAAAGACGAGTTTTTAACTATTGTACAGAATATAGGGTAGAATGCTTTAGAAGTCCAAAGTGGTGTTTCAGAAATTCAGTTACAATTTTAGTAGGTTGGATTAAGATATTTGTTTTTATAAACTTTAAAATTCTTAACCTATTATGAAAAAAATTACATTTTTTCACGAACACTTAATCAATAAATGTTTCGTGAGTAAAACAAAATTACTTTCTCTAATACTACTGATTCTCACATTAAGCAGTAGTGCTCAAACACAAATAGCAACAGGAGCTTCTAGTCCATCAGGTTTGGTTGTTGTAGGAGATTATATCTATACCGTTAACCGAACTAATAGTAGTCTTGTTAGAGCTAACAAAACTCAAGTAGGTACTAATAATTTTGAAACAGTTGTGACCAATATGGCTCGCTCTGGAACTGTTGGTAATCTTTTTGGTATATACGATAGTGTTTATACACCTGGAATAGCATATGGTACTATGACTTACACAGATGTTAGTGCTGGAACTGCTTTTCCTGTTTATAATTCGCCTTATATAGTGAATATGACATATTCGATATCTAATGTATTTTATTATGGTGGTTTAAATTATATAGCAAATAGTGCTAGCGGTTCTGCCGAATTAATTGAACATTATAGTTTAAGTGGTGGTAATTTAATAGCTACATTGCCTGTAGATTATCAATATATTTCTGATGTAACAACAGATGGTTCTATTATGTATTTTTCAACTACAACAGGTTCAATTTATCAAATAGATTTAGCTGCAACAACACCAGTAGCAACACTAGTAACAAGTGGTTTAGGTGTGGTTAAAGGGATTCATTTTGCAGATGATTATCTTTATTTTTTAAATGCAAGTCAAGTTCGTAAGGTTCATAAATCTACTTTAGTTGTTACTGCGGTTTCTTCTGTACCAGGAGGTGGAGTTGCTATGGAAATAGATGGATACGATATTTATGCAGCTAATACCTATGGTAGTATTTATAAAATAAATGATCCAGATTTAGCACCTTGCATAGTAAACATCCCAGACGTAAATTTTAAAGCAGCACTTGTTGCAGATACAGCAATAAATACTAATGGTGATACAGAAATACAATGTAGTGAGGCAAGTGCTTTTACGGGAGCCATAAATGTTGCCAACCAATCTATTTCAGATTTAACAGGTATTGAAGCTTTTATTGAGTTAACTGAGCTTTATTGCGCGGATAATTCACTAAGCACGTTAGATGTTACTAATAATACTAGTTTAACGGCACTTCAATGTCAAAATAATTTATTAACCAGTATTGATGTTTCTAATAATATTAGTTTATTCTATCTTGATATTAAGAATAATTCAATAAACAGTTTAGATGTTTCTAATAATACTAGTTTAGAAATATTCTATTGCAATAATAATGCACTTAGTAGTTTAGATGTTACTAATAATGTGAGTCTAACTATGTTTTATTGCCAAAATAATACGCTAACTAGTTTAGATGTTTCTAATAATACTAGTTTAGTAAATTTGTATTGTAACGATAATTCGATAAGCAGTTTAGATGTTTCTAACCACACAAGTTTAGTTCAGCTACTTTGTTATAATAACTCAATAAGCACTTTGAATGTTTCTAATAGTACAAGTTTAAATCAGCTTCTTTGTTATAGCAACTCACTAAGCAGTTTAAACCTTGCTAATGGTAATAATAGTAGTCTAGCTGGTTTTGTTGCAGTAAGCAATCCCGACCTAACTTGTATACAAATAGACGCTGGTTTTACACCACCTGCAAACTGGCAAACAGATACGACAGCAAGTTATAGCGATGATTGCGCAGCATTAAGCGTAAATGATTTTAATATAAATTCAATCTCATTACAGCCAAACCCAACAACTTCAATGTTAAATATAGAAATGACTCAGAGCTTAAAACAAGCAAGTGTCTATTCTATGTTAGGTAAAGAAGTATTAAAATCTGAAAATAAAAAGCTAGATGTTTCTAGCTTAGAAAATGGTGTCTTTTTAATTAAAATTGAAGACGAAAACGGAAACGTTTCAATCAAACGTTTTATTAAACAATAATAAATTGGTTTTGTTTTTATTAGAAATCTCGTAAGTGTAATGCTTACGGGATTTTTTTTTTGGTTTAGAAGTCCAAAGTGGTGTTTCAGAAGTTCATGTTATTTTTAATAGGTTGATTTAAGATATTTGGTCTTATAAACTTTAAAATTCTTAACCTATGAAGACAAAATTACTTTTATTATTCGCTGTATTTAGCTTTTTTAATATACAAGCACAATGTGTATCCAGTTTTAATCAAGGGACGCTTAGTCTTAGCCCAAATTATAGTTGTGGTCAGGGATTTATAGCCCAATGTGATGGAAATTTAGAATATGTTCAATTCTTTGCCGGATCTTCAGGTACAATTCCGGCTGGAACCCTAAAGATATTTTATGGTAATCAGGTAACTGGTTCACCAATATACACGCAATCGCATCCTGCTATTACAGTAAGTCAAGCTAACGATCCAATTAGAGTAGATATTACCGGTAATGTAAATGTGGTTAATAACGTACAATACACCTTTGAAATTAGAATTGATACCGTTGATATTATGTTTGATCCTAATGGAGGATATACAAGTGGTACTTTTTTTCAAAGTGATAATGGAGTAACAGTTGAACAGCCTAATTTCGATTTAAATTTTGATGTGTCTATTCTAGAACCTTGCACAGTAAACTTGCCAGACGCAAACTTTAAAGCAGCACTTGTTGCAGACACTTCAATAAATACAGATAACGATACAGAGATTAGTTGTGATGAAGCTACTGCTTTTACGGGAACTATAATTGTTAATAATCAAAATATTTCAGACTTAACAGGTATAGAGGCATTTACTAATATTACAGGTTTACGATGTGAATATAATGCCATAACGCTTTTAGATGTTTCTAATAATCCTAGTTTATCGGATTTTCGTTGTAATAATAATGCTTTAGAAGTCTTAAATATGGCAAGTGGAAACAATACGGCAATTACAGTTTTCACAGCAAGAAATAATGCGGATTTAACGTGTATACAGGTAGATGATGCAGCATACAGTACGTCTAATTGGGCAAATATAGATGCTGGAATCGCAAGTTTTAGTACAAATTGTAACTATCCTTGTACTGCAATAACAATACCTGACGCTAATTTTAAAGCTGCCTTAGTGGCAAATACAGCAATAAATACCAATACGGATTCAGAAATTAGTTGCACTGAAGCATTAGCTTTTACAGGAATTTTAGATGTTCAAAATCAATCTATCGCAGATTTAACAGGTATAGAGGCTTTTACAAATATTATAGGGTTATTTTGTAATAATAATTCATTAACTACTTTAGATGTCACTAGTAACACCTCTTTAACTGCTTTAAGATGTCTTGATAATTCCTTAACGAGTTTAAATGTCGCTAATGGAAACAATGTGAATTTCGTTCAATTTAATGCACTTAACAACCAAGATTTAACTTGTATTCAAGTAGATGCTGGTTTTACACCACCAACAGCTTGGCAAAAAGACGGAACAGCAAATTATAGCGATAACTGTAATGTAGCACCTTGCATAGTAACTATTCCAGACGCAAACTTTAAAGCAATACTTGTAGCAGATACAGCAATAAACACAAACGGTAATGCAGAGATTGAGTGTAGTGAAGCTAGTAATTTTACAGAGTCTATAAATTGTGCTAATAGTTCTATTTCAGATTTAACAGGTATAGAGGCATTTACAGCTTTAAAATGGCTTTACTGTTTTAATAATACAATAAGTAGTATAGATGTTTCTCAAAATGTAGCTCTAATAACATTAAGCTGCGGAGATAATGCTTTAAGTAGTTTAGATGTTTCACAAAATCCGGACTTATTAATCCTTGGTTGCTCAAATAATTTATTAACAAGTTTAAATGTAGCCAATGGAAATAATGCTAATACTATTGATGCTTATTTTGAAGCAACAGGAAACCCTAACTTAACCTGTATTCAGGTAGATAACGCTACGTATAGTACAAACAATTGGACAAACGTTGACACGCAAACAAGTTTTAGCACTAATTGCACACTAAGCGTAGATGAATTTAATATAAATTCAGTCTCATTACATCCAAACCCAACAACTTCAATTTTAAATATAGAAATGACTCAGAGTTTAAAACAAGCAAGTGTCTATTCTATGTTAGGTAAAGAAGTATTAAAATCTGAAAATAAAAAGCTAGATGTTTCTAGCTTAGAAAATGGTGTCTTTTTAATTAAAATTGAAGACGAAAACGGAAAT
>NZ_QRDV01000001.1:1097997-1285026 GCF_003386165.1 Winogradskyella eximia
AGGTAAAGAAGTATTAAAATCTGAAAATAAAAAGCTAGATGTTTCTAGCTTAGAAAATGGTGTCTTTTTAATTAAAATTGAAGACGAAAACGGAAATGTTTCAACCAAACGTTTTGTTAAGCAATAACGATTAATCGTAGTTATTTTAAATCTCGTAAGTGTTATGCTTACGAGATTTTTTTGTCTTTAGAAGTTGAGATTGTTGTTTCAGAAACTGATACACTAAACCAACGACAGCAACATAGATATTTGTGTTATAAATCTAAAAAAAAACAACCTATTATGAAAACAATTAAAATTTTAAAATTACTCGTTATTACTATTAGTTTCTGTGTCTTAAATTCTTGCGATAGCGATGATTCTGTTACTGTAAAACGAAATGAAGTTAAGGTTAACGCTAATAGTTTTGAAGTTACAAATGCAACACTTTTTGATGATGGAACCTATAATGGAATTACAGAGTTTGAACTTCTTTTAACAGGTTCAGGTATTACTATCGCTTCAAATAGAGATATTAATGGTCATGGAGGTTTTTTGACACTTACGTTATTTTCAAATGAACAAACGGGATTAGCAGAAGGAGATTATAGTTATGATAATCAAAATTCTTTAGGATTTATATTAAATAGAGGTGGCTATATTTTAGACTATGATGCTTCTCTAGGTGATGGTCAAACAGGATCTGTTGATATTGAATCTGGAGATGTTTCTGTTACAGTTGAAAATAGTCAATATACCATTAGCATTGATTTAACAGATGAATTGGGTAATAATGTTACAGGTTATTATAATGGAGACATTACTATTTTAGACTAACAGTATATTGTATAATCTTCATTTTTATTGAAATTATACTAAACTTAGATTCGTATTAAAACCTATAAATACATAATTATGAAAACAATTTTAACCTACCTTATTATAGCATTTACATCATCTATACTTTTTTCTCAAAGTGAAATTCCTACAGAAGCCATTAACGGAACTTACCATTTATTAGAAGCCGAAAAGGGAATAGGCAATAAGCCAACCAAATCTAAGCTTTTTCAATATGGAGAGTTTGCAGGCGATAAGGTATTAGCAATTGCAGTTTGTGCTCAATGTATGCCTGCAATTTATAAGTATCAAAAAGAAGAAAGTAAAGAGTTGGGAATCCCTGTTTTTTATAACGATTACGGACTTTTTGTTATTACATACGACAATGAAAGTTTTGTTATGGTTAAAGCAGCAGATAAAGATAGTGAAGACTGGACGGACTTTAGTTACAGTAATTTTTACAGCAAAAATGAAGCGAAGGTTATTACTATGACACAACAAAAAATTAAAGCGTTTGTTGTAGCGGTTTCAGAATAAATTTCGAATTAATTCAAATTGTTATAAGCCTTATTTTTTAGAAGTTAAAAACGGCATTTCAGAAACTTACTTCATTTTTTAGCTCTGTCATATTCGATATTTGACACGATATAAACTTAAAATTTAACCTATTATGAAAAAAATAATGATAACGGTTGCTCTAATTTTTACAGCAACCATAGCGCAAGCTCAAAAAACCTTTTACGAAGCTCTTGAAGCTAATGGAGAGACAGCAATCTACGAAGGTTTTTCTGGTATATCTATAAATGACGATGGTACCATTGGCATTGTAAGTGGAAAACCAGCGGTAACTATTACCGTAAAAAAATTAGCAACCGGACAACCTGTGGGTTTTGAAGCTAATCCCATTTCAGAAAGTTATGGTGGTTTTGGTATGTCGGAAATAAGCGATTATGGTAGAGTAGATAGTTACCCAAATGTAATGACTATAAAGAATATTCACAAAAGAGGGTTAGATGGTTATATGGTCATTGACGATTTATTATTTAAGATTAGTTACATACCAAGTGAAGGTGTTCCAGAAGTGAAGAATGTCACTGCTGTATATGTTATGGTTAAAGATCGTACTGAAGCAAAAGAAGATTCAGGAAAGAAGAAAGGTGGTTTTTTAGGACGCATGAAAGCTAAGTTAGAAGCTACAGGACAATCACCAACCTATAAGTATATTCAAACGGTAAATATTGAAAAGATATTCAATGATTACGTCACGGCGATGAAAGCCAAACAAGCGAGTCCAATAACGGCCCAAGACAAAAAAGATATTGCAAAAATTAAACGCGCAAGAGAAGCTGGAGACGAAGAAATAAAACGCTACAACGATTCTATAAAGGCTACGCCAGAGTATAAAGACTTGCAAAGAAGAATAAAACAAAATGAGGCAAACTATCAGGCATCAGAGTTAAAAAACACGGTAACACTTCGTAATAACTCGAATCATGAAATTTATGTAGGTAGAGCTGGAAGTAGTAATCCAGGAACAAGAATTAGTGCTGGTGGAACAGCCAGATGGAGCTGTGATCAAGATGCTTATTTACAAAAAATAACGAAGTCTGGTGGAAGTCATGCTTATGATTCTACTAATATCCAAGTGTACCGAAAAAATTCAGGTTGTGGTAATACGGTGTCCATAAACTAATATTCTAGAACAAAGACCAAATAAATTTAAAACTCAAATCGTTATACCATTTCTTGTTTAAAATGAGGAATGGTATAAGCTAAACATTAAAACAAATGAAAATATTTAAACCCGTAACACTACTCTTCGCTATTTTATTAATAACCGCTTGTAATAGTGATGACGATGCCACACCAAATTACGTCTTAGAAAGTGATCGTGATGCACTAATTGAAATTTATAATGCCAATGCAAACAATACCTTATCTTGGGATATTACAACAACCGATGTTTCAACTTGGGATGGTGTTACAGTTGAAGATAGTAGAGTTGCAGTTTTAAGCATAGGAAACTCTAATATTGACGATTTACCTGCAACTGCCTTGCAAAAACTAACGGCATTACGATCTTTGGTAGCAAATAATAATAGTTTTTTAACCATTAATATTAGTCAAAATATTAATCTTAAAAACTTGCAATTATTTAATAATAATCTAACGGCAATTGATGTTTCTAATAATACACTATTAGAACAATTATTGTTAGAAGGTAATAATTTAGAAAATTTAGATGTAAGTATGTTGGTAAATTTAACCGATTTAAAAGGCGGTAGCAATAATTTTACAAATTCTGTAAACATTGCAAACGGAAACAATGCTAATATGTGGAGAATGGAATTGGGATCTAACACTTTAAGTTGTGTACAAGTAGATACTGGAGCTACAGATGGTTTTGCTGGTTGGTCTATTTCTGGTAATGCAAGTTATAGCACACATTGCTTGTAAATACGTGTAATATTAACAGCGTTGCTATTTAATAATTTAAAATAAGTGATTAAGAAAAGTTGGGCTAATTAATTTTAGTTCAACTTTTCTTATTTTAGAATTGTATGAAATACTTAAAACGAAATAAATTAGAACTCTTTCTTTTCTGTTTCTATATTATTATTATTATTATTATTATTATTATTGGGATTTTCTTAATGCGTTTGTTTTATTTATGAAGATGAAAATAAAGAGTTACAAACCTTAAGTTTAAATGTTTTTTCGGAATGAATATCGTTCCTTTTTTTATATTTTTTTAACTGAATAAAGACATTTCTATAGGTTGTCTCTGTGTTAATAAAATGACATTTATTATTTCACATTTTCTTATAATGTATTATTTAAAAAAATAAATTTTTATGTGACCTATCAATAAATTTGGTTTCTTATATGCAAGTGCTATTAGCATTTAAATAAAAAAAAAGTTGTTCCAGGTTAGGGTGGAGCAGCTTTTTTTTTGTTACTAACAACTTTGTCACATTTATTAAAATGTATTAACTAATAAAAGCAACCAGCCTATTACCAAAAGCAATCCACCTATTGGAGTTACAGGACCTAAAAATCGAAGTTTTTTCCCTTTAGTATCTGATAAAACCAATCCGTAAATACTAAAAGAGAATAATATAATACCAATTGTAAAACACCAATACGTTGCTGAGGTCACGTTGGTAGCGCTTAGACCTAAAGCTAGTAATACGATGGCGTGATACATTTGATATTTTACGCCAACTTCAAAACTATGTAATTGATCTGTAGATAAGATTTTCTTTAAAGCATGTGCTCCAAAAGCACCAAAAATTACAGATAACATTCCAAAAAGTGCACCAGTTGCAATAATAATTTGTTGAGTCATTTTAAAAAGTAGTTGTTATTTATAAACCACAGGAATAATTTCACCTTTAGCTAATCGATATTTATCCACAGTTTCATTTGAAAGTTTCGAGGTATAATCCACTTCTTTAACTTTAAAACCTATAGAACGAAGCTTGTTAAAATAATCACGACCATAAACACGAACATGATCGTATTGTCCAAAAATCTTAGCACGCTCATCTCTGTCTGTAATAGAATCATCTTCAAAAGTTACAGCTCTATCTAATTCTTGTGGGATCTGAAAAATACCATAACCACCAGGTCTCATGACTCTGTATAATTCTTGCATGGCTTTAGTGTCATCTGGGATATGCTCTAAGACATGATTACAAAGAATAATATCATAACTATTATCTTCAAAAGGAAGGTCGCAAATATCTGCTTTCACATCCGCAATAGGAGATAATAAATCGGTTGTCGTATATTTTAAGTTTTTAAGCTTTCTAAAACGTTTTAAAAAACATTGTTCTGGAGCAAAATGAAGTACACTTTTTTCTGCAGTAAAGAAATCAGTTTCATTTTTTAAATATAACCACAACAATCTATGCCTTTCTAAAGAAAGGGTAGAAGGTGAAAGTACATTTGGTCGTTGGTTACCGTAACCATACGGTAAAAATGTTTTAAAACTTTTGTTGTCAATGGGATCTGTGAATGTATCTCCTTTTAAAAAGAAAGCTAATATTGGGCGTGCCACGTAGCTTAATCTTATGAGTAAAGGTCTTGGAATTAGATTGAGAATAAGTTTAAAGAGTTTTTTCACGAAAAATTTTAGTCTTTCAAAGCGGTTTCAATACTATTAACTAATTCTTGCGATTGTTGGATTAACTTATCTGCAAAGTTAGTAACGCTATGAGCAAGTGTTAATTCAAGATTAGCTAATCGGTAATATTCCTCAGTCTTCAAATGCTTAAGCATAGTTGGTGTATCAAATACAATATCTGATTCTTTATTTTTTGAGTTATAAGGTCTTAATGAATTTACAAAATTGATATAACCACTGATATAATCCCTTCCTGAAATTTGATATGCATTGCTGTTTTCATAATATGTGATAATATTATTTCTTAAGGAATCACTTTTTATTTTTCTCAAATTACCAGTACTTATAAGTTCGTTATAGGTGTTTGTATTCAGACTCCAATTTACATTTCCAAAAACTCCTCCATAACCAATATCGTCCAAAAATTGTAATGTGTCTTTTATTATATAATTACCTTGGTTGTAGGCTTTACCTTTTTCAAGACATTCTACCTTACGTTCATATCTATTAATGGTAATCCTTTTAAGTAAACTTTGATCATATTCTAAATCACTTTTTAATCTGGTAAGATATTCTTTTTCTAAAATAACATCTTTTCTATTTCCATTCCAATTATTAATTTGAAGCGCAATTAAAATACCAATAACAACAAGAATAATTTCGCCAAGAGCATATTTAATATATTTTCCTGTTTTATTTTTACTTATAAGGTTATATCTAATTTTTCGAAAAAATTTAAGCATTATCAAATATAACTATAAAACAAGTGCATTCTGTCTAAAAGCATCTTCTTCATCTGAAGTAATACCCAAAGCCTCATGCACATAAGCAAAAGTTGAAAGTATTTCTGGTTTCCCATCTACAATAGCAACATCGTGTTCAAAATGTACACTCGGTTTCCCATCTTGCGTTACAATAGTCCAACCATCACTAAGCTGTTTTACTTTATGAGTTCCTAAATTTATCATTGGCTCAATAGCAACTACCATACCTTCAATAAACTTTTTTCCACGACCACGTTTTCCGTAATTTGGCATTTCAGGATCTTCATGCATTTTTCTTCCTAAACCATGTCCAACTAATTCTCTAACAACACCATAGCCTTCCGCTTCGGTGAATTGTTGAATTGCAAAACCAACATCACCAACACGGTTGCCAATTTTTAGTTGTTCAATACCTTTATAAAGTGATTCTTTAGTAATCTGAATGAGTTTCTTAGTCTCCTCTGCAACATTTCCTATTTCAAAAGTATAAGCGTGATCACCATAAAAGCCATTCATAAAAGAGCCACAGTCTACAGAAACAATATCTCCATCTTTTAATGGTATATCAGTAGGTAAACCATGAACAACAGCTTCATTTACACTGCATAGTAATGTTGAAGGACAATCGTATAATCCTTTAAAGCCAGGCAGAGCACCATGGTCTCTAATAAATTCTTCAGCGATAGCATCTAAATGATTAGTGGTAACACCTTCTTTAATCTCTTTAGCTAACATACCTAAAGTTTTAGATACGATGAGCGCACTTTGACGCATTAATTCAATCTCTTCTGCTGTTTTTACTATAATCATAATTTCAAAATATTGAGCGGCAAAGATAGGTAATACCATTTCTTGTTTGAAATTACTATGGGAGAAAATGAGGATTTTTTACTTTAATTAATGACGAAATTGAAAAATGTTGTTTTATTATCCTAATTTCAAATGAGAAATATGACGAGCTAATTAATTTAAAAAATTTTCAAAACATGATGATGGACAGTTTTTAAATAGGCTGTCTATTATAAATTTGCAGTCAAATAAAACTACTATGTATAAAACCGTTACCGCAGAAGAAGCCTTAAAGGTTGTGAAGTCTAATGACCGTATTTATATACAAGCCGCTGCAGCAGCACCTCAAACTTTAATAAAAGCACTGTCTGCTCGCCATGAAGAATTAAGAAATGTTGAAATATGTCAGTTACATACAGAAGGGGAAGCACCTTATGCAAATCCGGAATTAAGAGATAGCTTTCATGTTAATTCTTTTTTTGTTGGAAAAAATGTAAGACATACTATAAAAGCAGGTAACGGATCATATACTCCCGTTTTTTTAAGTGAATTGCCTCGTCTTTTTCAACAACGTATTTTAGAACTCGATGTGGTTTTAATTCATGTTTCGGTTCCAGATCGTCATGGGTATTGTTCTCTTGGTGTTTCAGTTGAGGCTATATTAGCTGCAATAGATAATGCTAAAACAGTAATTGCACAGGTAAATCCACAGATGCCAAGAACACATGGAGCAGGAATTATTCATATCTCTGAAATAGATTTTTTTGTAGAAACAAATGAAGAAATTCCGATACATGAAATGGCAGCTCCTAACGCAATAGAGAGTCAAATAGGAGATTATGTAGCGAATTTAATAGAAGACAGAAGTACATTGCAAATGGGTATTGGTTCTATTCCTAATGCCGTATTAACACGCTTAACAAATCATAAGGATTTAGGATTACATACTGAGATGTTTTCTGATGGAGTTATAGATTTAATTCTAAACAATGTGATTAACGGAAATTATAAAAAGATTAATCGCGGACGCGCACTTTCTACTTTTGTAATGGGTTCTAAACGTTTATATGATTATGTAAATGACAATCCGTTTGTAGAAATGCGTGCTTCAAATTACACAAATAACGCAGCGTATATTAAGCAAAACCCTAAAATGGTAGCAATAAATTCTGCTATTGAAGTAGATCTAACTGGTCAAGTATGTGCAGATTCAATTGGTTCCTCAATATATTCGGGTGTTGGAGGGCAAATGGATTTTATAAGAGGAGCATCACTTAGCGAAGGAGGTAAAGCTATAATAGCATTGCCATCAGTAACTAAAAATGGAATTAGTAGAATTGTACCTTCATTAAAACCTGGCGCAGGCGTGGTAACCACTAGAGCTCATGTACATTATGTGGTTACGGAATACGGAGTAGCCAATTTATATGGACAAACAATAAAAAATAGAGTTAAAGCTTTGGTAGATATTGCTCATCCAGATCATAGAGAAAGTATAGATAGAGCTTATTTTGATATGCTTTAAAATACTAAAACTGCCACCATTTTTTTTTTGCCGTTTTAATTTCTGGTTTTTCGTCAGTAATAAGTTGGTAAACTTCTCCCCAACCTAAAATACCACCTATATTACGATCGTCGATAAAGAGATCAGCATGGATTTTTCGGCTTCTACTATAGTCGTATTTTTCTTCAGGGAAACTTGCGTTTACAGCGTAAAATTCAATGCCGTTTTCTTTACAGAAGTCAACAGCTTCTTGCAATTTTGCGCCACATCTGTAGGTCCAAAGAATTAATCGATGGCCATCTGCTTGTAATCGTTTTAGAGTTTCAAAAGCAAAAATTCGAGTTTTCCCAATTTTAGGATAAGCATCTTCTACGATGGTACCATCAAAATCTACGGCTACTATTAATCTGTTCTGAAAGTTCATGTGGATAATAAATTGAACGGCAAAGTTACAATAATAACAAGTTTTTACCAATTTGAATATCGAATCTTGTAATTAGAGTTGAAATAGTTTTATAATTAATTGACATTAAAACTTATAAGCATACGGATTTTTCGACTAAGGATTTTCAATAAAAAGAAACAAACTCAGACGAAAAATCTTATGCTTAACATGCTATTATACAAGGCTCTTTTGCGTCATTTCTTCTGGCTGAGGTATGCCCATTAATTTTAAAATAGTAGGAGCTATATCTCCTAAAATACCATCTTTTATTTCTTTTAAGTCTTTGTCTATTAATATAATAGGTACTGGGTTTGTAGTGTGAGCTGTATTTGGAGAACCATCTGGGTTAATCATAGTTTCACAATTGCCATGATCTGCGATTAAAATGGTAGTATAATCATTTTCTAACGCTGTAGTAACTACACTTTTTACACATTGGTCTACGGCTTCACATGCTTTTATTGCAGCCGCCATTACACCAGTATGACCAACCATATCTCCATTCGCAAAATTTAAGCACACAAAATCTACTTCACCTTTTTTAAGTTCCGGAACTAAAGCTTCTGTTAACTCATTAGCGCTCATTTCTGGTTTTAAATCGTAAGTAGCAACTTTTGGGGAGTTTCTTAAAATTCTGGTTTCACTTTCAAAAGGTTTTTCTCTACCACCAGAAAAGAAAAATGTCACGTGTGGATATTTCTCAGTTTCCGCAATACGTATTTGTTTTTTATGATGTTTTTCTAAAACTTCACCTAAAGTTTTGGTAAGATTATCTTTATTAAACACCACCTTTATGCCTTTAAAACTAGCATCATAATTTGTTAAAGTGACATAATAGAGATTCAATTTATGCATGTTATATTCATGAAAATCATTTTGCGATAATGCTTCAGTCAATTGTCTACCTCTATCGGTTCTAAAGTTGAAGAATATTACAACATCATCATCTTTAATTGTAGCAACAGGTTTGTGATCCTTATCGGTTACAATTATTGGTTTTAAAAATTCGTCTGTAATATCGTTTTCATAATTGCCTTGAATGGTTTTTAAAACATTCTGTGTTTTTTCACCTTCTCCATTTACCAAACCATCATAGGCGATTTTTACACGTTCCCAACGTTTATCTCTATCCATTGCATAATAGCGTCCTGTTACGGTAGCTAACTTTCCAGATGTTTTATCTAAATGATCTTGTAATTCTGATATAAAACCATAGCCAGACTTTGGATCTACATCTCTACCATCTGTAAAAGCATGGACAAAAACTTTTTCTAAGCCATAATCATGTGTAGCATTAAGCAAACCAAAAAGATGATTGATATGAGAATGAACACCTCCATCACTTACTAAGCCTAATAAATGAATATTTTTATTATTGGTTTTAGCATATTCAAAAGCAGCTTTTAAAACAGGTTCTTCACGTAAGGTCTTGTTTTTTACCGCTAGATTAATTTTTACTAAATCTTGATATACAATTCGGCCTGCGCCTAAATTCATGTGTCCAACTTCACTATTTCCCATTTGACCTTCTGGCAACCCAACATTTAAGCCGTCAGTCCTTAAACTTGCATTAGGATATTTAGTATAAAGTGAGTCTATAAATGGAATTTGTGCATTATCTATTGCCGAAACTTTAGGGTCTGGTGATTTTCCCCAACCGTCTAAAATCATTAAAATAACCTTCTTGTTCATGAGTGTTTTATTTTGTTAAATCAAAGATAATACATAGAATACTATTACTATTCTGTATGTTAAAAAAATATATAATTAATAACTCCCTTTTATGTTTTAATATTTAGAAAATGTTCAGGTTTTGTTTTAATATGCTTGTTTTCAAAATGTTAAATAAATGTTATAATTTTTTATAAGTGTAACACTTTTAGAATTCCGTCGTCTATTTAGTATAATCAAAAACAATCAATATTAATTTAAAATCTTTCATCATGAAAAAATCAACAGTAGTTTTAGCTTTAGCATTAGCCTTTTCAATTAGTAATTTAAATGCATCGAACGAGATTCTAACTTCAGAAACAAAAGAGGTTAGTGTACAAACAGTAGAAGTCAGTCCTTTATGTAAGGCGGTCGCTACAGGTAACACTGAAGAAGTAAAAAGATTAATAAATAATGGTGTGGATGTTAATACCAAATCCAATGGTATGATGCCCATTCATTATGCTGCAAAATATAATCGTGTAGAATTAATAAAGGTTTTAATTACGGCAGGTTCTAAAATACACGAGTCTTGTGATAGCGGTTATACGGCTTTGAGACTTGCAGAAAAAGCAAACGCAACAGATGCTGCACTATTTTTAAAGCGTTTTAAAAAGAAAACAGTATAGTTTAGTTTATTATTTGAGTTAGTTATAAAATGCGTCTTTAAATTTATTTAAGACGCATTTTTATATTTAGCAATAGCTTCTCTAATTTTTTCAATTCTATTTTCAGGGTCTGGATGGGTGCTTTGCATTTCAGGAACTCTATTTGGTCCTGCAGCTGCTTTAAGAATTTCCATTACACCAATCATTTCCTCAGGATTGTAACCCGCATTTAGCATAAATAAAACACCAAGTTCATCACTTTCTAATTCATCTTCTCTTCCGTTTTTAAGAAGTGTTCCGTTTCCTATTTGAGATGCTATAGCTCCCATATCAAAAGCTCCAGCTCCCATAATTAGGGTTTGCCAGTATTTAGAATCTGTAATGCGTTCGTTAGAATGTTTACCTAAAACATGACCAATTTCATGACCTAAAACTCCTGCTAATTGATCTTCGTTTTCGAGTTGAGAAAATAAGGCTTGCGTTATAAATATTTGACCTCCAGGTAATGCAAAAGCATTGATAGTATTCTCGTCTGCTAACAAATGAAATTCATATTTATAAGGGGTATCTTTAGCTAAACTGTTATTTACTAATTTATTTCCAACATTTTCTACTAAAGCTTGGTAATCATTTCTTGGATGTAAACCTCCATGCTGTTGCGCCATTCCTGGAGCACTTTGTAAACCTATAGCAATTTCTTGTTCAGGGGTAAATGATATCGCTTGGGTTCTTCCTGTATAAGGGTTTGTTTCTTGTTGGCTACATCTACGGATAAATGCAAATGCTACAATAGCGATACCAATGAATAGCCTGACTTTAAAGTTACCTCTTCTCATGTTAATTGTATTATTGAGTTTAATTTACAAAAGTTTGACACATAATTTATTTAAAAGTCATTGCTTTTGTATAAATCATTATAATTTTCCTATTTCAATTTGGTTTAATTATTTACATTTATATCAATAATTATAAGCTATGAATTTTCAATTCAAAATAATTCCTAACGATAATTTAGACCAAATTATTCCATTAGTGTACGCATTAAATGATGGTAAAGTAAGTGAGGAATTACTAAAATCGCGTTTCAACGAAATTAAACAACAAAACTATGAATGTGCTGGTGTTTTTACAGATAATGAGCTAATTGCAGTTACAGGCTTATGGTTTTGCACGCGTCATTATATTGGTAAATCCGTAGAATTAGATCATGTTTATATTAAGCCAGAGTTTAGAAACAATGGTTTAGGTAAATTGTTTATGAATTGGATTAATAACTATGTAACAGAAAAAGGGTGTGCTTCGGTAGAACTCAATACTTATGTTCAAAATTATGCGTCACATAAGTTTTACTACAACGAAGGGTATCAGATTTTAGGGTATCACTTTTTAAAAAAACTATAATTTATTTTAAAAACCCTAAATCTGAGTTAGTACTAACTTCATAAGGCGCTTTGTCATATTCAAAAATTCTTACGTCTAATGGTCCTTTTAAGGTGAGATTATTTCCTTTTACAGCAATCCAACTTCCTTCTCTCAGTCCAATGACAGGTTGTGTGTTAAAAGCGTGAAATTCCTTAATGCGTGTTTCTCTAGTTTCTCCCATGTGCTTACTACCTGCAATTGGGTCTAAATAATGTGGATTAATATTAAAGGGTACTAAGCCCAAAGTTTTAAAACTTGGTGGATATACAATAGGCATATCATTAGTAGTATTCATGGTTAGTCCACAAATATTACTACCAGCACTTGTGCCTAAGTAAGGAGTGCCATTTTCAATAGCATTTTGTATGGGTAATAGTACTTTGTTTTTATAGAGTTGAGAAACCAAAACAAAGGTGTTTCCTCCACCAACAAAAATACCTTTTGCTTGTTTTATGGCTTCTGCTGCATTTTCAAATTCATGTATTCCTGTAACCTTTTTGCCTATAGCACTAAAGGCTTTGGCTACTATATTTGTATACTCATCATGAGATATACCTCCTGGTCTAGCATATGGAATAAATAAAATATGGTCCGTAGATTTAAAATGAATTTTAAGTTCATCTAATAAATATTCTAAATAACCACTACCATGAATAGTAGAGGTGCTTGCGATTATAATGGATTTCAAAATTTGATTCTTTTTTGTTAAAATATGAATTCTTTGTGTGATTGAAAAATTATACCAAATGAACTTTAAAAGCAATGATAATAAACGAATTTAATTAATCCTTTTCAATATCGATAGATATAAAAATCATAAATTAATTTTTTAACAAAAGTTTGACCTCATTTTTTATGGTTTTACAATTATTAAACCGAACTTTATTAATCTTAACTAAACAACATGAAAAAAATTATACTCCTAGTATTTGGTATTTTTACTCTAACTGCCTTTGGGCAAAATATTGATAGAATTACCGTAAATGGTAGAATTGTGGTGTCTTCTAATGATAAAGAAGGCGTTTCGGTTTTTAATTCATCATCTAACAAAGGTACTGCAACTGACGTAAATGGTAATTTTGAAATCAAAGTTGCTGTTAATGATTTGGTAGAGTTTAGTGCACTCCAATTTAAGGATTTTAGTGTAACTATTACAGAAAATATAATTGCGTCCAAACAATTAACTGTGATTCTGGTGGAAGAAATTAATAAGCTAGATGAGGTGGTGTTATTGCCTTTTGGTCTTACCGGTAATTTAAATGCAGATTTAGATAATGTAAGAACTCATAATGTAGATTTAGATGCTATTTATTTTGGTTTAGACCATATTGAAGATTTTGAATTTTCAGCAGATTACAAAACTAAAGCCGATAACCTTGCCTTTAACGAGTACAATCCGCAAGTAGTGAATATGGTGAATTTAGTTAATGTCGCAGGTTTTTTAATTAAACAAGTGGTTAATTTTGATACCGTTAAATTTAAATCAGAAAAAGAAAAGCAATTAGTTAAAAAAACGCCTTTTAAACAAGCACTAGATACTTATAGCATCAATTATATTCATTCTAATTTTAATATTCCTTTAGACCAAGTTGAAGCCTTTGCAGATTATGTAGAAAACGAAGGTGTTGATGAAACGTTGTTTGAAAAAGATAAAGAATTGCAATTATTAGAACGAATTTCTCAATTGAGCAAGTTGTTTTTAAAAGATATAAGTGAGGAAGATTAAAATTCTTTGTTTTATATCCGCCTTTTTATTCACATATGTTTTAATGGCTCAACGTAAAAGCATCAGTGGCCAACTAATGGCAAATGATGACGTTGAAGGTCTACATATTCTAAACAAAACAGGACTGAAATATACTATATCTAATGACGATGGTAGTTTTGAAATTTTAGCGCAAACTTTAGATACCATAGTGATTTCAGGAGTTAAGTATCAAAATCAAAAAGTAGTAATTAGTGCTTCAATGATGGAATTGGGACACTTTAATGTGCAACTTGTTGAAAATATAAATATGCTAAACGAAGTTGTTGTGGGTAAGATTTTAACAGGAAGCTTAGAGTCTGATATGGAAAATTCTAATGTAAAACACGAAATTGATTTTTACGATTTAGGTATTCCAGGTTCTACAGACTTACCTGCCACACAAAACGAACAACGATTGTATGATGCAGACCATGGGCAATTTGTTTATTATTATGGTATCGGATTTGCTATTAATGTGCATAAGATATTGAATAGAATTAATGGTGATACAAAGGCTTATAAGGAAAGAGTAAGAATAGAATCTAGTGAAGATTGTATAAATAGTCTACAAGCCGAATACGCTAATATTATTTTTGAGGCCATCCCAATTCCGGAACAGTATAAAACTGAATTTTTTCAGTTTTGTTTAGAAGATGCGCAATTTAATACCATTTGTGAAGACGAAAATCAGATAAATGATGTTGGTTTTCTATTAGAAAAACTCGAAGATTTTAAAAATAAATTAAATGAGGATGATTAAAATTTTTACGCTTTTTATACTTTTCATTTTAGGTTTTAATCTTCAGGCACAAATTAAAGATTTAAGAGGTCAGCTCATTGCTAATGATGAGGTTGAGGGTCTTCATATTCAAAACAAAACAGCAGCAAAGTATACCATCTCTAATGATGATGGTAGTTTTATAATCCCAGCAAAGGTTTCAGATACTTTAGTGATTACTGGAGTAAAATATGAAACACAAGAGTTTATTATTACTGCTTCAATAGTAGATTTAGGTCAGTTTAATGTGCAATTAATTGAAAATGTAAGCGAGTTAAACGAAGTTGTTGTAGGTAAGATTTTAACAGGTAGTCTAGAGTCTGATTTAGAAAATTCAGATGTAAAACCCGAAATTAATTTTTACGATTTAGGTATTCCTGGTTTTACAGGGAAGCCACTAACACAGAACGAACGTAAATTATTTGATGCAGATGGTGGTGACATGGTTGGGTTAGTTGGTGGAATTTATGGTGGTGGCCCAAGTGTTAATCTCTTTAAGTTACTAAATACCATCAGCGGCAGAACTAAAAAGTTGAAAGCCATAGTGGAATTAGATAATAGAGACGCTTGTCTTCAGCGTTTAAAAGATAATTATGAGTCCTTTCTTTTTGAAAAAGATACCTTAGCCGAAAATTTACGAATTGAATATTTTCTGTTTTGTCAAGAGGACGAGGAATTCTTAACCTTATGTAATCAAAACAACGAAATTAAATTACTCGAATTTTTACAAGCCAAGCTTTCTGCATATCAAGAAAATAGAAAAATAGTT
The DNA here is from genome assembly GCF_003386165.1 of Winogradskyella eximia. Lineage (GTDB taxonomy): Bacteria > Bacteroidota > Bacteroidia > Flavobacteriales > Flavobacteriaceae > Winogradskyella > Winogradskyella eximia. The sequence goes on from NZ_QRDV01000001.1 coordinate 1,113,479, forward strand.
ACTAAAGATTGAGTCTGGAACGCGTATTGCAAACAATAAAGAAATTATAATAATTATCATGAAGTCATTTAGCCTATTCATAGCTTTTTTAATTCTTCCTTTTTTTACATCTACTACTAATAATAATCATGAGTATTATGTTAGTGTTACACAAGTAGAATATTCTGAAAAAGCACAATCACTTCAAATAATTAGTCAAATTTTTATAAATGATTTTGAAACCTTATTGCGCAAACGATACGATGAAAATATTACGTTAGATACAGAGCAAGAAGATGAGGTTGTTGAAACTTACATGAAACGTTATTTAGCAGATAAACTAAAATTTAGTGTAAACGGAAGTCCGGTAAGTTTTAAATTTATTGGTAAAGAGTATAAAGAGGATATTACTTATTGTTACTTAGAAGTAGAAAATGTTTCAAACATTAAATCCATAGGAGTTACAAATCAACTTTTATTCGATGTGTTTGCAGACCAACAAAATATTCTTCGTTTAAAACTCTTGGGGAAAAATAAGAGCTTTTTATTGGTTCCTGAGAATGATTCGTGCTTGTTAAACTTTAAATAAAATTCTGTTAAAGCCATCTTAAATTCCTATTTTAGGCCTCATAATAAATCACTAAATATTCCATATGAAAATTTTTAAATACCTCTTTTGCGTAATACTTTTTACCTCTTTTAGTGCTTATGCTCAAGATGAAGAAAAGGTAGAGCGTCAACAAGGGCACACTAATCAAAACAAATTCAAACAGTTGTATGATGAGTTTGCAACTCCAAATATGTTTAGAACAGGTTCTGGTGCTCCTGGTCCAGCTTATTATCAGCAACAAGCAGATTACAAAATGGATATCGAAATCGATGACGTAAATGCAAAATTATATGGTGATGAAACTATTACCTATACCAATAATTCACCAGATGACTTAAGATATCTTTGGGTACAATTAGACCAGAATATGCGTGCCAGAGATTCTAAAACTCCTTTGATTGGTAATTCTGGTATTGCACCAGCAACATCATCGTCTAGAGCTGTAAAATCTTATTTAAAAGAATCTTTTGATGGTGGTTTTCATATAGAGCATGTTAAAACTGTTAATGGAAAAGATTTACCGCACACTATCAACCGTACCATGATGCGAGTAGAATTACCAAAGGTTTTAAAATCTGGAGAGAGTTTTTCTTTCAAAATAAAATGGTGGTATAATATTAACGACCATGTAAAAGATGGTGGACGATCAGGATATGAGTATTTTGAAGAAAATGATAACCGTATCTATGTGATGGCTCAGTTTTATCCTCGTATGGCTGTTTATAATGATGTAGAAGGCTGGCAAAATTCTCAGTTTTGGGGACGTGATGAATTTGCTTTACCATTTGGAGATTTTGATGTTAATATTACTGTGCCTGCAGATCATATTGTAGATGGTACTGGTTATTTGGTAAATAGGGAAGAGGTATTTACTAAGGATATGATGAAGCGTTATAATAAAGCTAAAAAGTCGTATGATGAACCTGTAATGATCGTAACACAGGCTGAAGCAGAAAAAACTGAAAAAACTAAAAGTAAAAACAAAAAAACGTGGAAACTTTCTGCACAAATGGTTCGTGATTTTGGTTTTGCTACTTCTCGTAAATTCTTATGGGATATGATGGCTGTTAAAATCGGAGATAAAGATGTTATGGCTGTGTCTCTTTATTCTAAAGAAGGAAATCCACTTTGGGAACAATGGTCAACCAAGGCTGTTGCCAGTACTTTAAAATCATATTCTAGATTAACCTTCGATTATCCTTATCATAAGGCCATTTCAGTACATGCACCAATGGGAATGGAATATCCTATGATTTGTTACAACTTTGGTCGTCCAGATAAGGAAGGTAACTATTCTGACAGAACAAAATATGGAATGATAAGTGTAATTATACATGAGGTAGGACATAACTTTTTTCCTATGATTGTAAATAGTGATGAGCGTCAATGGACTTGGATGGATGAAGGATTAAATACCTTCTCTCAATATGTTGCCGAACAAGATTTTGGGGAATGGTATCCTAAAGCATTATCACCAAATGACAAAGCCTATCCATCAAGAAGAGGTCCTGCTAAAAATATAGTGCGATATATGGGAGGTAATCAAGATTATATTGCACCAATTATGACCAAAGGATTAAATACTTATCAATTTGGTAATAATGCTTACAGTAAACCTGCAACCGCATTAAACATTTTAAGAGAAACCATAATGGGTCGCGAACTTTTTGATTATTCTTTTAGAGAATACGCCAACCGATGGATGTTTAAACACCCAACACCAGAAGATTTTTTCCGTACAATGGAAGATGCTTCTGCTGTAGATTTAGATTGGTTTTGGAGAGGATGGTTTTACACTACAGATTACACTGATATAGGTATTAAAGAAGTTAAGAAATTCGCCGTTACTAGTACTCCAAATGATAATGGTAGAAGATTAGCGGAACAATATAATAGAGATCCAAAAAGTTTGGTTTATTTTATTGAAGAAGGAGATGAAGGTTATGATGATGCCATTAAAAACATGGAAGATCTTAACAACCTACCAACAGTAAAAGAGTACATTATGGACAATTTTACTCCAGAGGAACAAAAGGAGATTAAGAAAGCTCCAAAGTATTTTTATCAAGTTACTTTTAATAAGCCAGGTGGTTTAGTAATGCCTATTATTGTAGAGTTTACATATGCAGATGGTTCTAAAATGAGAGAGACATATCCTGCCCAAGTATGGAGATTAAATGACAAGGAAGTTAATAAAGCTATTGCTAGTGAAAAAGAAATTGTTTCAATAACAGTAGATCCTGATTTAGAAACAGCAGATGTTGATACCACTAATAATTCTTGGCCAATTGAGGTTAAGGATAGTGATTTTGATAAGTTTAAGAACAAGGTAAAGAATTAAATTTAGTTGTTTTATAATATTTAGCCGACTTTTTTAAGTCGGCTTTTTTTTATTTTCAATTAGAAGTACTATAATTGATAAACTCACTTTATATTTGCACTGTGATACATCAACTAACATTATTATTCATTGGAGGTACCGAAATAATCTTCGTATTATTTATTGTGGTACTTGTTTTCGGTGCGGATAAATTACCAGAAATAGCGCGTGGCCTAGGTAAAGGTATGCGTCAACTGAAGGATGCCACCAATGATATTAAGCAAGAAGTTACTAAAAGTGCTAAAGAAAATAATATTATTGATACAGATGTTACTAAAAACATCAATGACGAAATAAAGAAAGTAAAGGATGATTTAGAAGACTTTACCGGATCGTTAAAAAGGAATAAATAATTCTTATCATTTACTTTTTTCTGCTTATTGTCAACCCATCTCTAATTGGTAAAAGAACCGTTTCAATGCGTTCATCATTCTTAAGCAGTATATTATAATCTAAAACCGCTTTTGTAGATTTATCCTTTTCATCTAAAGGCTCAACGACTTTGCCATGCCATAAGACATTATCAGAGAGAATAATGCCTCCTGGATTCAATTTGTCTATAATTAAATGAAAATAATTAGAGTAGTTAGGTTTGTCTGCATCTATAAAAATGAGGTCGAACGTTTGATTTAATTGAGGTAAAATATCTAGAGCACTTCCTGTATGTTGAATAATTTGAGATCCAAAATTAGATTTGTCAAAATACTTTCGTTGAAAGTCAACTAATTCTTCATTAATATCAATAGTATGAAGTTCACCATCTTTATCTAAACCTTCTGCCAAACACAGCGTAGCATAACCTGTAAACGTACCTAATTCTAAAATAGATTTAGGTCTAATTAATTTTGATATCATGCTCAAAACACGACCTTGGTATGGTCCGCTAAGCATAATGGGTTGTAATACCTTTTGATACGTTTCTCTAGTCAGTTGTTGTAGTAGTTTAGGTTCTTGTTCAGAATGATCAACTACATATTTATCTAAGTTTTCAGGCAAGAAATACATACATGATAATTTTAATTATAGGAATAAGGTCTAGGAAACTGCTAGGATAAAATTCTATCGACTAATTTCTTTTTAGCGGCTTCATCATCTCCACATAACCATTGAATAACGTTGTCTTCCCAGATAGCATCACCTTCGGTCTCTGTAATTATCTCGCGCTCTATAGCTAAATCTATGATTTTTCCAGGGTAAGAAGACTGCTTTTCGCTTTCCATTTCTCCAAGTGGATAAGGATCATCTAATCCCATTAAGACTTGTTTAGAGCCTTGATTTCTAATTAATAGTTCTAGGCCACCTGTGTCGTGTACCAGTGTATCAAAGAATATGTTTTTATGACCAACGGCTTTTCTAGGGTGGCTTTTGCCTTCAAATAAATCTGGACGACCATCAAAACCTTGAATTCGTCTTCCTAAGTTAATTTGTGCCAATTGTCCTCCATGTGCAAAGCAAGTTCGCATATTAGGATATTTGTCTTGGTACCCATTTAAAGTTAAGAAATGATACGCATCAGCACATTGTGCTAACATCCAAATTAAGTGAAATCTCCAAGAGGTATTTTCTAGTTTAATAAATTTTTCACCATCGTAAGGATGAATTTCTACGGCAAGATTGTATTTATTTGCTAACTCAAAAATAGGCTCGTTCTCCTCATCAAAAATACAACGCCAAGTTCCAATAGTATCCATGTAATGGGTTGGTAAACATAGAAGTTGAAGGCCTAAAACTTCAACGCAACGTTCAATTTCCCAACATGCTCCTCTAACAAACCCAGGATGAACAACAAATCCACAGGTGAACTTACTTGGATGATTATGTTGGATTTTAGCATTAAAATCATTCTGAAAACGTAAGGCCTGTTTCATCTCCTCAACACGCAGCCCATTTCCATAAAGTTGCGATAGGTTTAAAACAACAGCATGGTCAATATTAAAACGTTCCATCCATGCTAATTTTTCATTTAAGAAAAAACTAGAATCTGTAATTGGACGGTTCCAATCTTTTTGAAGCATGAATTTTCGGTCTTTATCTACCCAAAAAATACCTTTGTCTTGCATAAACTGAGGTATTTCCTCTGGATAAGGAAGTAAATGTGAGTGGCCGTTTATTCTAAGTTTACGTTTTTCCATAGTTATGTCCCGAGAAGGGAGGAATCTTTTTAGTTAGGGTTTAAATTTTTCCTTTCAGGGAAATTAAAAGTGATTTTAATCTACCTGTACTTTTTTGGGAGGCTGCATTACTTCACCGCAGTTTGGACAACAGCGTTTGTCTTTGTCACTATAATAGTTATCAAAAATTTTAGGCATATCTGTCTCAATATTTTCTACCGTAAAATCTTCTTCATATAGTTTTGTTGTACAATTTTCACAGAACCAAAGTAATGCATCTTGAACACCTTTGTCTCTTGGATATTCAATAACCAAACCAACCGTATTAGCTCCACGTTGCGGAGAATGTGGAACTTTTGGTGGTAAAAGAAATATTTCACCTTCTCTAATATGAATGTCTTTAGGTTCACCATTTTCAATGATTTTAAGCACCATGTCTCCTTCAATTTGATGGAAAAACTCTGGTGTTTCATTATAATGGTAGTCCTTTCTGCTGTTAGGTCCTCCAACAACCATCACAATAAAATCACCATCTTTCCATACCACTTTGTTACCAACAGGTGGTTTTAGTAAATGACGATTTTCATCTATCCATGCTTTGAAATTAATGGGAGGATATATTTTACTCATGATTTTTGTTTTTTTATTCTCTATAAAGTTACAAAGATTTTGTTCTTCCGCCATCAACCGGAAGATTAATTCCGTTAATATAAGCAGCGCGTTCACTTGCTAAAAAGGTAATAGCATCTGCTAATTCTTCTGGTTTAGCGAAACGTTTTGCAGGAACCGCATTTTTCATTGCATTAGCCGCTTCTTCTTCTGTGCTTCCAGATTTCGCAGATTTATTTTTAATAATTTGAGTTAATCGCTCAGTACCAGTTGCTCCTGGTAAAACGTTATTCACTGTAATGCCAAATTGGCCTAATTCATTGGCTAAGGTTTTACTCCAATTAGCCACTGCACCACGAATGGTGTTACTAACACCTAAACCATCTAAAGGTTGTTTTACAGAGGTTGAAATCACATTGATGACACGACCATAACCTTCAGCCTTCATGAATGGAACAACCGTTTGAACTAAGACATGATTACATTTTAAATGTTGCGTAAAAGCGGATTCAAATTCGTCTACGTCTGCTGAAAAAACAGGACCTCCTTTTGGACCTCCTGTATTATTAACTAAAACATGAAACCCATGATGTTTAGAAACATAGTCTGATACTTTGGCTTTCAATTCCGTAGGATTCGAAAAATCAGCGACAATATAATCGTGTGGTCTTTGTTGCGGTAATTCGGCTAATGTAGCTTTTAACTTGTCTTCATTTCTAGCAATTAGTGTGACTTGAACACCTTCTGCTGCTAAGGCTAGTGCTGTTGCTTTTCCTATTCCTGCTGTGCTTCCGCACACTAATGCGTATTTGTTGTTTAGTTCTAGATTCATATTAATTTAATACTGTTTTTAAATGCTTTAAATTCATTATGAGCAATTTGCTTTTTTTCTATAGATTGGTGGCAATTAAAGTCATAAAAATAGCCATTGTGCTTTGCTTTGAAGATTTTTAAATCAACTTTAATAGGGTCAATCAAATCTTTATGTTCGTAAAGATATGTTGCATCAAATTCGTAAAAAGAGACACCACTAATTTCAAAAGGTTCATATTTCTTAATAACCTTGAATTCTTTAAGAATATTTGATGTTGCAAGTTTAGAAATATTTAAAACAGATTCGAAATCTAATAAACTAGAGCCTTCTAAATCAGTTTCATGATTAACATTCAAAATTATTGTTGGTGAAAAAAGACCTTCATGTTTAGGGAGGTTTTCATAGTATTTGGTTACAATACAAATTGGATCACCTAATTCTTCATAAATGTCATCTTTAATATAATCACAATAGTCATCTAGAATCTGTTCTTCTTTTAACTTTCCAAAATCTTGTATTTTAATAAAACCCCATGATTTGGGAATGGTAAACATAATCCCTAACTTTTTGTTGATATAATATTCGTCGTGAGTTAACACTGCTTGAAATGGATCAATCATTGTGCCTGTAAGAGCTAATCCGGTAAGTCTTATAAACTCTATTCTGCCAATTCCCATCGCTTAATACTTTATACAAACATTTTTGGCTTCCGTAAAAAAACGCAAAGCTTCAAATCCACCTTCGCGTCCAACTCCAGAAGCTTTTACACCTCCAAAAGGCGTTCTTAAATCGCGCATCATCCAAGTGTTTACCCAAACAATTCCTGCTTGCAGTTGGTTACTTAGTTTCATGGTGCGTTTTAAATCATTGGTCCATAATGTCGCTGAAAGTCCGTATTTAACTTTGTTGGCCATTTCTAAAACTTCGTCTTCGGTGTTGAATGGCATAATAGTTACGACAGGTCCAAAAATTTCTTCTTGGTTCACACGACAGTCGTCATTAGGAACTTCAATAACCGTTGGTTCTAAATAATAACCGTTTTCATAACCTTTAACAGTAATTTCATTACCACCACATAACACAGTTCCATTTTCATCTTTAGCGATTTGAATATATTCTTTTACTTTTTCTAAATGAGGTTTAGATACTAATGCGCCAATATTGGTGTCTTCGTTTGAAGGGTGCCCAACTTTTAACGCTTTTACTTTGGTGACAAAATCTGTTTTGAATTTCTCATAAATAGAAGCTTCTACAAAAATGCGACTTCCACATAAACAGATTTGCCCTTGATTTGCAAACGATGAGCGAACCGTTGTGTTTAGCATGTCTTCATAATCACAATCTGCAAAAATGATGTTTGGATTTTTCCCTCCTAATTCTAAAGATAATTTTTTGAACATTGGTGCAGCTACTTTGGCAATATGCGCTCCAGTTGCTGTGCCACCTGTAAAACTAATGGCTTTAATATCTTGGTGTTCAATAATGGCTTGTCCTGTTGAGGTTCCTAGTCCGTGAACAATATTTAATACGCCTTTTGGTAAGCCAGCTTCATTACAAATTTCGCCTAATAAATAAGCGGTCATTGGTGTGACTTCACTTGGTTTGGCAACCACACAATTTCCGGCTGCTAGAGCTGGTGCGATTTTCCAAGTAAACAAGTAGAGTGGAAGGTTCCAAGGTGAAATACAGCCTACAACACCAATGGGTTGGCGTAAGGTGTAATTTATGGCTTGTTGTCCTACGGATTCATGACTTTCACTTGCAAATTGTGTAATCGCATTTCCAAAGAATCTAAAGTTACTTGCAGCTCTTGGGATATCAACTCCTTTAGCTAAACTGACAGGTTTCCCGTTGTCTTTACTTTCTGCTTCTGCAAAATGCTGTAAGTTGGCTTCCAGTAATTCTGAAATTTTAATTAAGATTCTACTTCGTTCTTCTAGCGTCGTTTTACTCCAAGTTGGAAAAGCAGATTTTGCTGCGATATAGGCATTTTCAACATCTTCTTTTGATGAGTTAGGTATTTGTCCGTAAACTTCACCATTAGATGGATTGTAGTTGTCTATCCAGTTATCTTGAATTGGGACGTGGAATTTTCCATTTATGTAGTTTTGAATGTTCACTCTAAATAGTTTTCTATGTCTTCTTTTAGTTGTTCTGCTTCAAGGTTGACTTCAGTTAAGATTTCCAAATAAGAAATATTTACACCTAAAAAAACTTTTAATGACTGTATATATTCTTTGTCTTTTTTTAGCGTTTCAAAATCATTAGGGATTAATCTCTCAAGAGAATTTTCATCAAAAACAGATGTATATTTTTTTCTGTAATTATCTATCATGTAACTATAAAAATCTAAATGTACTTCTTCAAAACGACCTTTGGTTTCTTTAATTGACGAGGTGTGAAATTCTCCTATTGAAGATCGTAATTTAGGATCTTCAACAAGGTCTGTTCCTATGGATACTAAAGATTGATAGCCACTAGTTTTAAAATGAATATCATCGTAAGCGTTTATAGATCTAAAAGTGTAAGCCAAAGAATCATGATAGGGTTTATTAGTTTCTAGGATATCAATTACTGTATGAATTGAATTAATAGTTCTTTTTAAATTATTGGTTCTTGTATTGATAACTCTATCTAAATCTTGAAGTGTAAATTCTAAATCTGATATAATTTCTGTTAAGACTTGTTGTTCTTTTTCTCTTGTTTTTTTAGCCTCATTCCAGTTGTTAAATTGTAATGCCATGGCTATGCCAATAAAGACCAAAATGATTTCTCCAATGGCGTAGATTAAGTACTTACTAAATTTGTTTTCAGAAAGTAATGATTTTCTAATATGTCTGAAGAATTTAATCATTTATTGAGGCTTATAAGCCATAACCTTAATTTCAACCACTAAATCAGGATGAGGTAATTGATGTACAGCAACGGTTGTACGTGTTGGTCCTGTTTCTTTTTCGAAGAATTCTCCGTAGGCTTTGTTGTAATCGGCAAAGTCATTCATGTTGACTAAAAATGAGGTAACATCCACCACATCTTTTATGCTCGATCCAAGTTTTTGAAGATTTTTATCGATGTTTTTTAAAACTTCTTGAGTTTGGGTGTAAGCGTTTAGTTTTTTTGTTCCCATTTCGTCAATAATATCAACTCCTGCAATGGTGTTGTCTGATCGACGAGAACTTGTGCCTGAAACGAAAATAAAATCGCCAACTTGTTTAACGTGTGGATAGGCTCCTCTTGGTGTTACTCCTGTCCCTGCAGAAGCAGGAATTTTATCATTTGTTTTACTCATCATTTTATTTTTTTATTCCGTTCATTTGCCTTGATGCAAACGAACCAAAAATCACGATCAATCTGAGGAAATTCCTTCGGAACATTCGCTTTCAGAATTCCGTGCTTGAAGCTTCGCTTCGCATCTACATTCCTTCGCTCATTATTTCTGCAGATTGATGTTCAATTCTTTGAATTGATTTGGGACATTAGTATTTACTAATTATTGTTTTCAATCCCAAGTTTTTTAATTTTTTGCTAACAGTTAATGCAATCCAGCAATTCTGTCGTCTTCTAAAATCGCTTCAGTTTCTACTTTTACTTTTTCTAAAATGTCTTTTAAATTATCTTCTGATGAAATAATTTTATCTGTTAACATATTTAAAATAGCCTTGTCTTGTGCTCGTCCTCTTAACATCGCTTGTCTGTAACCAATGTTTTCATTAAAGGTAACCAAACTATATTTTGAAGAATAGGCACTAGGGAATTCTTTTTCTAAAGCCATTTCAATTTTTCGTTTTTCTTGAAATATTGGATTCGCAACATGACCTTTCATTTCATGGAAATTGTCAATGGCTAAATCGGCAATGGCATCTGTGTCTTTCTTTCTGTTTTTTTCGTAGGCTTCAAACGTAGCTTCCCAATGGTTTAAATTCAGGTCTAAAACTTTATCAAATTCTACCACATCTTCAAACGAAGCATTCATGCCTTGACCATAAAAAGGAACTATAGCATGCGCTGAATCTCCCATTAATAAAGTGTTGCCTTTATAATGCCAAGGGGAACATTTTACAGTGCCCAAAGCTGCTGTAGGATTTTCGAAAAAATCATCTACCAAATTCGGCATAATTTCTAAGGCATCTGGAAATTCTTTTTGAAAGAATTCTGTTACCAATTCTGGTGTTGTTAAATTATTAAAATTGTATTCGCCTTCGCTGTAACTTAAGAATAAAGTAACCGTAAAACTACCATCTAAATTTGGTAAAGCAATAAGCATAAAACTGCTTCTTGGCCAAATATGTAATGCGTTTTTATAGGTTTTATAACTGCCATCTTCTTTTGGTAAAAAGGTTAATTCTTTATAACCATGACTTAAATAGTCTTGAGAAAAACTAAAAAGGAATTTCTTCCCTAAATAATAGCTTTTTCGTAATGCTGAGCCTGCTCCATCTGTGGCAATTATGCAATCTGCATCTTCAATAAATTCCTCTTTAGAATTGTAATCTTGAAATGTAGCTGTGGTGTTTTCAAAATCTACAGAGTTACATTTTTTATTGAAATGAATAGAGACATTGTCATGTTTTTCGGCTTCGTCTAGCAATAAACCATTTAATTCACCTCTGGAAATGGAATTGATGTATTCGTAATCCCTTCCGCTGTAATTAGATAAAAACGTGTTGCCTTCTTTGTCGTGAATCATTCTTCCGTTCATAGGAATGCATAATTCTTTCACTTTATCTTCAATACCAACGAGTTTCATGGCTTTGTTTCCACGGTCTGAAAATGCTAAATTGATGGAACGACCTGCAGAAATATCTGTAGTTCTTAAATCTGGACGCATTTCGTAAACATTGACGTTGTAGCCTCTTTGTCCTAGTCTTAATGCTAATAGGCTTCCGCAAAGTCCTGCTCCAATGATTAGTATGTTTTGTTTTTTGTTACTCATATATTTATTTTTTCTGTTCATTTGCCTTGATGCAAACGAACCAAAAATCACAATCAAAATATAGGAAATTGCTAAGGCATCGTTCACTTTCGGAATTCCGTGCTTGAAGCTTCGCTTCGCATCTACATTCCTTCGCTCACTATTTCTGAATTTTGATGTTCAATTCTTTGAATTGATTTAGGACTTGAATATTTAGTTTATAATTATTCAAACGGATTTTCGTTCCTTTCTAAATCTATATTCTCAACGGCATCTGTATTATTAGAGAATTATGTTAAGCTCTTTAATATTTCTTTCATTTTTTCAACCATCAAATAAACATCTTCAAATGAATTATACAATGGTACTGGTGCGCATCTAATGACATCTGGTTCTCTCCAATCGCTAATGACTCCGGCTTCGGTTAATTTATCGTGTAACGATTTATCAGCGTTTAAAACTTGAATAGATAACTGACAACCGCGTTCATCAGGATTTTCTGGTGTGATAATTCTTATGGTGTCTTCTTCTAAGTCTTTCAGTAAAAACTCGAAATATCCGGTTAGTTTTTTCGATTTTTCTATCACTTTATCAATACCAACTTCATTAAACATATCTAAGGATGCTTTAATGGCAGCCATTGATAAAATTGGTGGATTACTTAATTGCCAACCTTCGGCTCCTGGTAAGACATCAAACTCATGTCGCATATTAAAACGTGTGTCTTTGTTGTGACTCCACCAACCTGTAAAACGGTTGAGGTCTTTGTCGTAAGCATGTCGCTCGTGGACAAAACAACCCGATAAACTTCCTGGTCCAGAATTCATGTATTTGTAAGTACACCAAACCGCAAAATCGGCTCCAGAATTATGTAAGTCTAAATTGACGTTTCCGGCACCATGTGCACAATCAAAACCGACTTTACAACCATAACTGTGACCAAGGTCTGTTATACGTTTTAAGTCGAAAAACTGACCAGTGTAATAATTTACACCTCCAATCATTATAAGCGAAATTTCGTTACCGTGAGTTTTAAGAATGCCTTCTAAATCTTCATAATTTAATAATTCTTCACCTTCTCTTGGTTTCCAAAGAATTAAACCTTCCTTGTCATCATAGCCATGATGGCGTAATTGCGATTCTACAGCATATTTATCAGAAGGGAAGGCATCACTTTCAATAAGAATTTTATAACGCTCTTTAGTTGGTTTATAAAACGAAGCCATCATAAAATGAAGATTCGCTGTTAAGGAATTCATTGTTACGACTTCGATGGGTTTTGCACCAACGAGTTTTGCTGTTGCGTCTGTTAAAAACTCATGATAAGGTAGCCAAGGATTTTTAGCATCTGTATGTCCTTCTACACCAAGGTTTGCCCAATCTTCTAATTCTTGATTGATATAAGCTTTTGTTGATTTTGGTTGCAAACCAAGTGAATTTCCGCAGAGGTAAATTAGTTCATTTCCGTTTTTGTCTTTTGGGATATGAAATTGTTTTCTATACTGAGATAATTCGTCTATAGCGTCTTGTTTTTTTGCGTAATCAAGACCGGGTTGATAGTTGGACAATTTGAAAGGTTTTTCGGTTTGTAACAAAAATAGCATAATTATATGATATTTCCGTTAATCGATTAATGTAGAAAGTAGTAGAGAATTAAATAGAATTAAATAGTTTTGTGCATATCTTTCAGGCTAAATTTATAGTCAATAATTATTTTATATATGCTAAAGAAACTATGGTCTTCATATCACCAATGGTATATTGAATATAGTGGGTTCTCTAAAGGAACCAAACAAGATGACTTGTCTTATTTTAGGGATAAACTATTTATCTCTATTTTAATATTAATTCTTCCAATTGGCTTAATTTCTTACATTCCGAGTGCTATTATTGGCATCATACTAGGGAAATGGTTCGTTTTTTATGTAGATACGATTGCTTTTTTTCTTATTTGCTTTTTGTTTTTTAATAATAAAATGAGTTTAAGCTTAAAGAAGATGATTTTTTCAGCTAATTTATTTTTGTTGTCATTTGCTCTTCTGCTATATGTAGGTTTGGAAAGTAGCAATGGTCTGCTTTTATTTATGCTTTGTGTTTTAGTAACACTATACAGCGGAAAAAAAGCAGGTATTAAAACGGTTGTTTATTCAGGATTTGCATATTTATTAATTGCTATAAGTTTCTATTTTAAAATAGTTGACTTGACGGTTTTTAAAGACGAAGTATTTGAAGTCATTGGAATTGTGTTTATTAATAATATTCTATTTATTTTGATGACTGTACTTTCAGTTTCATTTTTAGTTGATCGTTTGCATAATGCGCTATTAAAAGAAAATCAATTACAAGAGGCGCTTATAGAAAAACATAAAAATGTATTAATAGCAAAGGAAAGAGCAGAGCAATCCGATCAGTTAAAATCTGCCTTTTTAGCAAATATTAGTCATGAAATTCGGACACCAATGTATGGTATTTTAGGGTCAGCTGAGCTTTTAAAGGATTATGAAGCGAATAACGATAAGGATTTTAAAGAATTTGTAGGTATTATAGAACAAAATGGTTCTAAGTTACTTGACGTTATTTCTGGGATATTAAATATTTCTGAAATAGAAACAGGTGTAATGAAGATTAATGTTACTACGTTTAATATTGATGAAACAATTTCTACTATTTATAAGCTTTTTTCGCTTGAGGCAGAATTAAAGGGCGTAAAGTTTGTGCTTAAAAATAATGTTTCTGAATCTTTAAAATTAATAAAATCAGATGAAGCTAAAATTACTATTGTCTTAAAAAAGTTAATAGAAAACGCTATAAAATTCACCTCTAAAGGAGATGTTATAACTCTGAGTATTGAGTCTAATAACTCGGAGTTAAATTTTTCTATTAAAGATACAGGTATTGGTGTGCCTAAAGATAAAATGGAAACTATTTTTAATCCTTTCTATCAAGTAGATATTACCAATAAAAATGCACTTCATGGCTCAGGAATAGGCTTATCTATAGCTAAAGCTTATGTGAAGTTGTTAGGAGGGAATTTATCTCTTATTAGTAAAGAAGGTGAAGGTTCTACATTTATGTTTAGCATAACAACACATTTAGAAAATCAACAAAATCAACAGATATAACATCGTTTTTATAAAAGAATAAAGCACTTCCATTAAATAATAAAAGTGCTTTAATATATATAGACGCCATAAGGCGGAAAATGTAAGCTATGCATATTTAAGAAAATTCTTAATACGCGAATCTTACATTATAGATTACAAAAGTAAGTTATATTTTTAGTGATCCAAAGTAATGCCAATGTTTGTAAAATTTAGATTCCATTTACCATCTGCTTTTTTATGGTATGTAGCAATTTTAATGCCTTTATAATCTTTGTAGTTTTCAAAAGTTGTGGTTAGCGAAGGTTCTTTAGAATTTCCTTTTCTGAAAACCCATTCTCTTATTAAAAAACTTTCATCAAAATAAATATCATAAGCATCTCCAGGTGTGTAACCTCCTTCATTTGGATAGGTTATGGTAATCATATCTAATTGTTTTTTACTAATTGGTGATTCAGCTTTTTTAGGTTCTGAAATTGTTGCAGAAGTATCCCAAACCAATTGAAAAGGCACTAATAACCAAAATTTATCATTAACAAATTTTTTGTCAAGTGATATAGATGAGCTATCAAGTTGTTTCCTGTTATAATATGTTGTGTCTTTTCCTATTGTAGACCCAACAACATTTGTAGTCGTTTTCCAACTCCAAGAGCGTTCAAAATGAGTATCATTTTGATCAACGTTAAAAGTGAAATCAATGACTGAAACGTTTTTCCAGTTTTCAAAACCATGAGCATTGGCTATTTTTTCTGCTATAGATAATTGTTTTTCCTCTTCTGTTATTTCAGTTTTTTCTTTGTCAGATTTACAATTGAATGCAAGAAATAAGCAGATTAAACTGAGATATAATGGCTTCATATTAAAAGATGTTTTAAATTACATGCTAAATTAACCAACATGAAAGAGAAAACGAATTATTTTGAAGTTAATAGAGCGACTTGGAATAAAAAAGTTGCTATACATTCACAAAGTGAAATGTATGATTTAGCCGCTTTTAAAAAAGGGAAAACGTCGCTGATGTCTTATGAGTTAAATGCGTTAGGAAATGTAAAAGGTAAATCCCTATTGCATTTACAATGTCATTTTGGACAAGACACATTAAGTTGGAGTAGAATGGGAGCGAAGTGTGTTGGTGTAGATTTGAGTGATGAAGGTGTGAAATTGGCAAAACAGTTAAATGCAGAATTACAGCTTAATGCTCAGTTTGTATGCTGTAATGTTTTAGATACCTCAAGCCATATTTCAGAAACTTTTGATATTGTGTTTACAAGCTACGGAACCATTGGTTGGTTACCAGATTTAAAACCATGGGCAAAAATGATTGCAGAGCGCTTAAACGTTGGTGGAACATTTTATATCGTAGAATTTCATCCTATTGCTTGGATGTTTGATTACATTGATGGTAAATCGGAAATGAAATATCATTACAGTCAAGATGAAGTGATTTATGACGAGTACGAAGGAACTTATGCTAATCAAGATTCAAAAATGGTAAGTAAGGAATATGGTTGGAATCATGGTTTAAGCGAAGTGATAAACTCTCTTATTGAAGCAGGATTACAAATTGATTACCTTAATGAATATGACGAAAGTCCGTATGATGTATTTCCGGATTTAGTAAAAACGGATTCAGGTATGTATAAAATGAAAGATCAAAAGTTTCCGATGATTTTTGAACTGAAAGCTACTAAAATATAATATAAAAAAGGCCTGAACACATGTTCAGGCCTTTTTTAATTAATGCTTCTCGTCTTCCTTTAATAACTCAGGAAATTTAGCTTTAAATTTATTTAATCTAGGAATAGATACATTTCTAATATAACCTTGATTGGGATGTAAACGCTCATAGTTTTGATGATAATCTTCAGCGACCCAGAATTTTTGAAAAGGGTAGACTTCAGCTGCAATAGTTACATTTAGTTCTTTTGCTAAAGCTGCTTTTTTATCTTCAATAATTTTCTTCTGTTCGTCGTTTTGATAAAATATAATAGAGCGATACTGTGAACCATTGTCTGGTCCTTGTCCATTTATTTGCATTGGGTTTTGTGAGCCAAAATAGACATCAACCAATTCCGAAAAAGTAATAACCTCAGGGTCATAAATGATTTCTACGGCTTCTGCATGGCCTGTTTTTCCTGTGTTACTAGCTTCGTAGGTTGGGTTTTCAGTAAATCCGCCTGCATAACCAGAAATAGATTCTTCAACACCTTTAACGCTTTCGTAAATGGCTTCTACACACCAAAAACAACCGCTAGCAAAATAAGCTCTTGCTTTTCCGTCTTTTAACGGAACAACAACAGGTTCTGCATCAATAACTGCTTGTTGTTTTGGGTTGACTTGCGCTTGGTTTTTGCAACTGAATAATAAGGTAATTGTTATAATACTGAGTAGCTTTTTCATTTGTTTCATCAGGTTTATTTCAGAATATCAAAATTTGAATTCTGAGTTTGTAATTTTTCTTTTTCTAATAGTCGTATTAAGATACAATTCCTTAAAACCAATTATTTTAAAATTATCATAAATAAAAAAAGCCTTTGCAAATGCAAAGGCTTAGAAATATTCTATGATGAAAAATTTACTTACTAAGTTTAGCAAATAATTTATTCATTTTTACTTTTTCTTCTTCAGCTAGTGCAGCATCAACTAAGATACGTCCACTATGCTCATCAGTAATTACTTTCTTACGAGAAGCAATTTCTACTTGTACTTGTGGTGGAATAGTGAAGAAAGATCCTCCAGAAGCACCACGCTCAATAGCAACAACAGCTAAACCATTTTTAACGTTGTTTCTAATTCTGTGGTAAGCTTTTACTAAACGGTCATCAATTTTCTTTTGAAAATCTAATGATTTATCGTTAAGTGCTTCTTCTTCTTTTTCAGTTTCCTTCAAAATTTCGTTAAGCTCACCTTTTTTGTGCTTTAAATGCGCATTACGATCTTTTAAACGGTCTTTAGTTTCAGAAATAACTATTTTTTTCTGCTCTATTTGCGCCTTAAACTCTTTAATGTGCTTCTCAGCCAATTGAATCTCTAATTCTTGAAATTCAACTTCCTTAGTTAGTGAGTTATATTCTCTGTTATTTCTAACATTTTTTTGTTGCTCACTGTATTTTGTGATTAAAGATTTTGCTTCTTCAATTAAGTTTTTCTTTCCTTTAATATCATCGTCAATAATAGCTAGGCTATCGTTTAACTTTTCCATTCTTAAGTTAAGTCCTTCAACTTCGTCTTCTAAATCTCTAACTTCTAAAGGAAGCTCACCTCTGACATTTCTTATTTCATCTACTCTAGAGTCAATTAATTGTAAATCATATAGTGCTCTTAATCGCTCTTCAACAGAAACTTCAGCTTTTTTTGCCATAATTATAAATACTTTATCGGATTTGTATTTGTCTTTGATAAAATGATTGCAAAATTAGTGATTTTTTTTGAGAGATAGTCTACTAAAAACGATTTTGTGAACTGTTCGCTTTCATAATGTCCAATATCTGCTAAAACAATCTCGTTTTCTGCACTAAAAAAGTCATGGTATTTTAAGTCTGCTGTTATTAAAATATCAGCATTGGCAGCCTTTGCAGCAGAAATAGCGAAACTGCCAGAGCCACCTAAAACAGCGATGCGTTTAATGGGTTTATTTAAGGGTTTTGAATACCTTATGCAGTCTGTTTGCATCTTAGCTTTAATATATTTTAAGCAATCTTCGGTTTTCATGGCATTTTTAAGCTCGCCTATCATTCCTATACCAATATGTTGATTGTTGTTTTCTAAAGTCGAAATTTCATAAGCAACTTCTTCATACGGATGTGCTTCAAACAATGTTTTTAAGACTTTAGATTCAAGATGTTTCTTAAATGTTACTGATATTGCCGTTTCTTTCTCAGTATGTAATATTCCTTTTTTACCAATAACTGGATTAGAGTCTTCATTGCCTAAATAAGTACCTTCACCTTCTACGTTAAAACTGCAAGATTCGTAATTACCAATACTACCTGCTCCTGCGTTAAACAAAGTTGTCCTTAAAGCTTCTGCATCAGCTTTTGGTACATAGGTTTGTAATTTTTTAATAGTACCAGATTGTGGGATTAGAATTTTCTTATTTGTTAACTCTAATTGGTCACAGATGATAGAATTTACACCTTGAAAAGCATTGTCTAAGGCTGTATGAATAGAGAAAATAGCAATATTATTCTGAATAGCTTTAATCACTACACGCTCTACATATGTTTTGCCTGTTAACTTTTTTAAGCCAGAAAATATAATAGGGTGGAAGCTTACAATAAGATTACAATTATTTTCAATGGCTTCATCTACTAAAGTTTCGAGTGTATCTAATGTGACTAAAATTCCTGAAACCTTCTCGTTTTTGTTACCAACAAGTAGTCCAACGTTGTCAAAATCTTCAGCATAAGCCAAAGGTGCTAAGTTGTGCAAGTGATTAATTACGTCTTGTATAATCATAAGTGTATATTTGTTTCAAAAATAATATAATTTAGTCGTCGTGAAACATCAATTCTCTATTTTGCCTTTAAAACACTATGGTTATTGTGATGTTCCATGTGATAAAAATATGCTATAAATAAAAACACATGAAGTTGATCCGCATCATATTGTTTCCTATTGTTCCAATTTATTACCTAATAACACGTTTACGAAATTGGATGTTCGATGTTGGAATTAAATCGTCTAAGTCTTACGATTTTCCTGTAATATGTGTTGGAAACCTAAGCACAGGAGGAACAGGAAAAACTCCAATGATAGAATATTTAATTCGACTTTTAAAAGATGATAAGAATCTGGCGACATTAAGTAGAGGTTATAAAAGAAAAACGAAAGGTTTTGTTTTAGCTGATGAAAATGCTAATGCAGATACAATTGGAGATGAACCTTTTCAGTTCTATCGAAAATTTAAGGACGTTAGAGTTGCTGTTGATGCAGATCGCCAAAACGGAATTGCAGAACTTAGAAGATTGCAACCACAACCTCAAGTTATTTTGTTAGATGATGCTTTTCAGCATAGAAAAGTAAAAGCAGGATTCAATATTCTGTTAACTGCCTATAATAATCTATACTATAAAGATATGGTTTTACCAACAGGTAATTTACGCGAACCTAGATCTGGAGCGAAGCGTGCGGATTTAATTGTAGTTACAAAATGTAGTAAAGATATTACCGAAATTGAAAAACAGAAAATTACTTCAAAATTAAAATTGCATAACCATCAGCAGTTATTTTTTAGTTATGTGGATTATGGATCTAATGTGATTTCAGATTCTGAAGCAATGGAATTAACTAAACTGTCAAAATTCACTTTAGTTACAGGAATTGCAAATGCGAAACCTTTGGTGGAATTTTTGAATGAAAAAGGATTGAAATTCGATCATCTAGAATTTAGTGATCATTATAATTTTACACCATCTGATATTGAAACTTTAGCTTCAAAATCACTAATTATTACTACGGAAAAGGATTATGTGCGTTTGTCTACTAATGAGAAGTTAAAAAGTAAATTGTTTTATTTGCCTATTGAAATTAAGATAGATAAGCCAGAAGTGTTTAGTACAGCAGTTAAAGTGTTTGTTAGCTAAAGAAACTAGATATTATTTTTTCTCCTGAAAGTGCCGCATGCAATTTATCTTCAAAATCATCTTGTTTAAATGGTTTTGATATAATATCATCGAAACCAGCTTCACCAAACTCGTGCATTTTATCTTCTAAGGTCACAGCGGTAAGTGCAAAAATGGTAAGCTCTTTATCAAATGTTCTGATTATTTTTGTGGCTTCTAATCCGCTAATTCCTGGCATATGGATGTCCATTAAAACAACATCGTATGCAACTTCCTTAACTTTTTCCACAGCAGCTTCTCCGTTATCAACTACATCACAATACAGATCCATTTTGTTCAGAATCTTTTTGGTGATCATTTGATTAATTTTGTTGTCTTCTACAATGAGAATCTTAACGTTGCTTAAATCTAAATTTTCCATCTTATTAACTTTTTTAACTTCTTCTACTTGAGGTTTGTCGGCTTCTTTATCATATTCTAAAGGGATTTCGAAAAAGAATGTAGTGCCTTTACCAAGCTCACTCTTTAAGTATATTTTACCTTTAAGAATTTGAATTAATCCTTTTACAATAGATAAACCTAGACCTGTGCCTCCATATTTTCTGTTAATTTGTACAGAACCTTGAGAGAAGCTTTCAAACATGTGGTCTTGTTTTTCTTTTGTAATACCAATACCATTATCTTCAATCTCAAAGCGTAGCTTGTACATATTATCTTTTTGATCAATTTTGTACGCTCTCACCCAAATGTCTCCATCTTTAGTGAATTTAATAGCATTTCCGAGTAGGTTAATTAAGATTTGGGAAATCTTCAATTGGTCGCCAATAAATGTTTCTGGCAATCCATTTTCATAATTAAAATGTATAGTTGTGTCTTGGTCTTTTGCAGAATTGCTAAGTGCCGAAATCACATTTTCTAATTTGTTTTTAAGGTTGAAATTTTCTGGGTCTAACTCCACTTTATTGGCTTCAATTTTGTTAATTTGAAGAATGTCATTAATGAAAGTTAGTAGGTAATCACCAGAGAATTTTAAGGATTTTAAATGTGGAATTTGATGTTCTTTAGGGTCTTCGTCCAGTAACATATTCGTTAGGCCTGTTACAGCATATAACGGTGTACGTAACTCATGCGTTACAGTAGATAAGAAGTTAGCCTTTGTTTTTGATGCTAATTCTGCTTTCTCTTTGGCCACAATAAGTTCATCATTCTTTTTGTGAAGCATTGTATTGGTGTTTAACCTTATATTATTGTTTTTATATAATGATAAAGTTAAAAGGGACAATATTGTGATTAATGCAATACTTAATATGGTTGTGATTCTTGTAAATGCGCTTTCTGCACTTACCTCTTCAATTTGTGCTTTTAATTGGGCATTTTGAGCGTCTTTATAATTGCTAATATATTGGCCTGATATGCCTGGAGCTAAGTTTTCTCGTTTTACATTTAGTATAGAGTCTGATAAATGAATATGCTTTTTAATAAATTTATGGGACTCTTTATAATTTTCATTTTTTTCATGAATTTCACTAAGTGTAACATAAGCCTCATTTACATCTTCTAAAATTTTATGTTCTTGTGCAATGGCTAAACCTTCTTCAGTTTGTGATAGAGCCATCTCTGAATTGCCTAAAGCAGAATAAACTTTTCCACTTTGTATAAATGCACTACTTAAACGACGGTTTTGATCGTATTTTTTGGCTATAATTATAGTTTTTTCTAATTGTTTTTTAGCTTCTTCATAGCGTTTTTGTGCGATATAAACCTTGGCTTCATTTAAAGTAACCTCCGAAGTGTATTTTTCTAAATCTTCTTGTTCGAATAGTTTTTTTGCAGAATCAAAATAACCTAAGGCGTTTTCATATTCTTCTTTTGTACTATGAATTACACCTTTAATATTATAAGTAATAGCGAGATTACCGTAGTCGTTATTTTGGCGTTGAATTTGAATGGCTTTAGTTAAAGAAATAATAGCTTGATCTTCTTCTCCTACAAAAAATTGCACTTTAGCAATTTTAGTATGGATGGTACCTTGTTGTGATTTGTCATCAATTTTTACGGCAATTTCTAAGGCTTTATCGTAATTGTCTTTGGCATTATAGTAATCACCACGATCGCTTTCAATCCTAGCTTGTTCTATATGTTCTTGTAGTAATAAAGCAAGCATATCCTTATCTTCCACATTAGCTTGTTGCGCGGAAATAAGACTACATAAACATGCTAAAAAAACAAATATGTAATATTTGATCTGGGACATTCAGCTCCTTTTAATTCAAGCAAATATAATTATTTATTCGATAAAAGTGACTATTTGTCGGTTAAATTGCAAATTAAATCTAAAATTCTTGAGCTATAGCCTGTTTCATTGTCGTACCAACCTACAATTTTTACCATGTTACCGATGACTGAAGTCATTTGAGAGTCAAAGATACAAGAGTGTGAGTTGCCAACAATATCAATAGAAACAATAGGGTCTTCGGTATATTCTAAAATACCAGATAATTTATTTTTGGCCGCATTTTTAAAAATAGAGTTGACATTTTCAATTGAAGTAGGTTTTTTAACATTGATGGTTATATCTGTTAAAGAACCGTTTGCAACTGGGACTCTAATTCCACAACCTCCAATAACTTCTGATAAATCAGGAAAAATTTTAGTCAAGGCTTTTGCGGCTCCTGTTGTTGTTGGTACAATAGATTGGCCAGCAGCTCTAGCACGTCTTAAATCTTTATGAGGTTGATCGTGCAGGCTTTGATCTGTAGTGTATGAGTGAATAGTTGTTATATATGCTTGTTTTATACCAAGATGCTCTCGTATAAGCGCAATCATTGGTGCTGCATTATTTGTGGTACAAGAGGCATTAGAAATTATGGTTTCCGTACCTTCTAATATGTCATCGTTAACACCTAAAACAATGGTTTTGATGTCATCCTCTAAAGCCGGAACAGATAAAATAACTCGTTTTGCTCCATTATTTATATGGTGCTGGAGTTCTGCTTTAGTTTTGAATTTCCCTGTAGATTCAATTACAAAATCAGGTTGAACTTTAGACCAATCTATAGTTTCTGGATGCAATTGATTGTATAAAGGAATAGAAATACCATCAACAATAATATGATGGTCATCAAAAGAAACAGTATCACTTAATACTCCGTGAATACTATCATATTTTAACAAATGACTCAAAGTTCTGGCGTCAGCCAAGTCATTAATTGCAACAACTTGTATTTGCGGATGCTTTAATGCTAATCTAAAAACACGACGGCCTATTCTGCCAAAGCCATTAATGGCAACTGTAATCATTAATTAATATGTTTTTGAGCTTTGTAAGAAGATCTTACTAAAGCACTACTTTCAACATGTCTAAAACCTAATTCTAAACCAATTTCTTTGTATTCATTAAATTGATCTGGATTGATAAATTGTTGAACAGGTAAGTGTTTTTTACTTGGTTGAAGATATTGGCCAATAGTAACCACATCAACATCGTGAGCTCTTAAATCGTGAAGGGTTTGAATAACTTCTTCTCGTTTCTCTCCTAGGCCTAACATAATGCCAGATTTGGTTCTGCGCTGTCCTTGTGCTTTTAAATATTTTAAAACACCAAGACTTCTATCATATTGTGCCTGTATTCTCACCTCTCTAGTTAATCGCCTAACGGTTTCAATATTATGAGAAACCACTTCTGGAGCAACATCAATAATACGATCGATGTGTTTTTCTATACCTTGAAAATCTGGAATTAATGTTTCTAATGTGGTATTAGGATTCATTCGTCTAACAGCATTAACTGTTTCTGCCCACATAATGCTTCCCATGTCTTTTAAGTCATCACGATCTACACTTGTTAAAACAGCGTGTTTTATTTCCATGAGTTTAATTGAGCGTGCAACTTTCTCTGGCTCGTCCCAATCAACCGTTTCTGGTCGTCCTGTCTTTACTCCACAAAAACCACAAGAACGTGTACAAACATTACCCAAAATCATAAATGTAGCAGTGCCTTCTCCCCAACATTCTCCCATGTTTGGACAGCTTCCAGACGTACAAATTGTATTTAATTTGTATTTGTCTACTAAAGTTCTAAGTTCTGTGTATTTTTTACCAGTAGGTAATTTTACTCTTAACCATTTTGGTTTACGCTCTGGTAATATATTTGATGCCACTTTGGTTTCCATGCAATTCTCTATTTCAAGACGCAAAGATACAAAGTAAATAATAAAAAGAGTTTATGCAATAAGAGGATAACGCATAGAAAAGCACAAATGATTTACTGATTAAACCAATAAAACGTTTAATGTTTTGTGCTTTAAAAAATTAAGATTTTGTGATAATTGCAGCTAATAGCTTTTTTGCTCTTAGGAGTTTCACTTTTACGTTATTTATAGGTTCATTTAACTCTTCAGAAATTTCTTTATAACTTAACTCTTGAAAAAATCTCAAGTTGATGACCTCTTGGTAATGCGGTTTTAATTTTTTTATATCACGTAAAAGGTTCGCAAGGTTTTGCTCTGTAATAATGCTATCTTCGGGAGTAGGTGAATCATCAACAATATCAAAATAGTTGTCTTCATTGTCTTTAGAAGTATCATTGATAGACTTTTTCTGTTTTCTTACTAAATCTATATGTATGTTTTTAGAAATGGTAATTAGCCATGTCTTAAATTTATAATCTTCATTATAAGTATCAATCTTGTCAAAAGCTTTTGAAAATGTCTGAATTGTAATGTCTTCTGCGTCGTTTTCGTTTTGAGTTCGTTTCAGTTGAAAGGCATAAACATCATTCCAATAAGTATCAAGAAGAAAATTGAATGCGATTTGTTCTTTATTTTTTGCTTTGCTTATGGCTTCTTTTACTTCCAATGTTTAGGCTTAGATATCAAATTAGCAATAAAGATACTTAATTGTGTAGTAATTAAAAATAATTCTAAAATTGGAGCAAGAATTATAAGGTCTGTTTCTTCGAGTTTTTTAGCCGTAAAACCAAAGCATAGCCATTGCATCACAAAGCGTAAGCCAATTAATGATATAACCAATTGCCAAGAAAAGCCTAATACTAAAAGTGAAATTCCAATAATCCAGAATAACAGTTGTGAGATATAAAATGTTGCTAATAAAAATTGATGTTTCAATTTATAAAGACTAGCTGTGCTAATATGTCTTCTTTTTTGAAGAATCCAGGCCTTAAATGTTGTTTTGGGTTCAGAAATGGTAAAGCTTTCTTTTGTAAAACAAATCGATGTGTTTGAGGTATTTGCGACTTCATTTATAAATAAATCATCATCACCAGATTTAATAGTCATATGGTTGTTAAACCCACAGTTATTAAAAAATAGTTCCTTTCTATAGGCCAAATTACGTCCAACTCCCATATATGGCGATCCTAATTGTGCATAAGAGAAATATTGCAATGCCGTCATTACGGTTTCAAACCGAATAAGTTTGTTTAAGAACGAAAATTTCTTTTTTGAGTAAGCTCCGTAACCTAAAACTATAGATTTTTCATTTGAAAAATTTCCAGATAGATGAGTTAGCCATTTAGTAGAGTTAGGTATACAATCTGCATCTGTAAAAACTAAAAAATCGTTTTTTGATGCCTTAATGCCTAAAGTAAGTGCGTATTTTTTATTTCCCCAAAAGGCTTCATTTACTTTAACATCCACGAGTTTGATGTTGCTGTTGTTTGCCTTGAAATCTGTCATTATTTCTAATGTATCATCAAAAGAACTATCGTTGACAAGTACAACTTCAAAATTAGAATAATCTTGGTTTAATATTAAGGGAAGGTTGTTCTTTAGATTCTCTGCTTCATTTTTAGCACAGATAATAATAGAGATAGGAATTTGTTTTTTTAGACGAGTTTCAGCTCGTTTAACCCCAAACGAAAACAAAAACGTACCATAATAAAAAACTTGAATACCAACTACTGCACAAAATGCATAAAAGAGTATTACGGAAAGTGTCATTAAGGCTTAAGAATGTTCAGGTTCGTTGCAATCTTTGTATTGGTCTGGTGTTTTTCCACAAAAACCACAAGATTCCCCTTCTTTATTAAGCATAGGGTTTTGGCTAGCACATGTGCCTGCAAATTTACCATCTTTTTTTGCCCATATTTTTATGGCAATTCCTGCTACTGCTAAAGCTAATAACGCTAATGTAAGTAATAGTAATTTCATCTGTTAATATCTATTTTTCTCTGATTGTGAGATATAATATCCTTAAATTAAGTTCTTATAAAAAAAGAATTTGTTCTGAGATTGTTTCTTTTTAGTACTTAAAACTAATGCAAAGGTAATGCTTTTACATTTATTTTCTACTCAATTTTGTTGTGACTTAACTTCTTGATTCTGTGTCTATATACTATATAAACATTTTTATTAACTAATTAACTTATCAATTATGAAAAAATTATTCGCTGAATTCTTCGGAACATTTTGGCTTGTATTTGGTGGTTGTGGTAGCGCAATATTTGCTGCTGGAATCCCAGAACTAGGAATAGGATTTGTAGGTGTCGCTTTGGCATTTGGTCTTACTGTATTAACTATGGCTTACGCTGTAGGACATGTTTCTGGAGCGCACTTTAATCCAGCTGTATCTATTGGTCTTTGGGCTGGAGGTAAATTTGAAGCTAAAGACTTATTGGGTTATATTATTGCTCAGGTTGTTGGTGCAGTTGCAGCAGCAGGAGTGTTGTACTTAATTGTGTCTGGTAAATCAGGTTTTGAAGGAGTCGGAGGCTTTGCAGCTAATGGCTACGGAGAATTATCACCAGATGGTTATAGTATGGTTTCTGCTTTAATTGCTGAATTTGTATTAACGGCATTTTTCTTATTAATTATCTTGGGTAGTACATATCCTAAAGCACCTAAAGGGTTTGCAGGTATAGCTATTGGTTTAGCTTTAGTACTTATTCACTTAATAAGTATTCCTATTACTAATACTTCAGTAAATCCAGCTAGATCTTTAAGTCAGGCGTTATTTGCAGATGGTGCTTATTTATCTCAAGTATGGTTGTTCTGGGTGGCTCCAATCGCAGGTGCAATTGCAGGTGGTATTATCCATAGAACTTTATTCTCTAAAGATTAAGTTTGAAAATAATTTCAAAAAAAAAAGAGGAGCAATTTTAATTGCGCCTCTTTTTTTTGCTTGTAAAGTATGTTATAGATTATTTATCTTTTAAAGAAATTTCGGCAACTTCAGTATCATTTTCGTTTGTATTGTCACCTTTAGTTCCAATTTTAATACTAAGTGCTAATGCATCTTCCATATATGGAATTTGTTTTAACTTACGGTTAGATTCATCTAAAATACCTAGATTAACCATTCTATCTTGTAACTCAGCCCAAATTTGGTAATACTGATCTTCTGGTAATTGTGGTAACGTTATAACATCAATCATAGACGTTTTTTCTACCGGATTAATATAAGCTACTGTTTTTAAGTTTTTAGCACGCTCATTACCATTAATAACGTATTTCTTAGAATCAGGATTGTTCAATTTAAGTAACTCTCTAGACAACTTGTCTAATTTATAATTGTTACTTTCAATATCGCTTCGTAGGTCAAAAATTTCTTCAACAACAACATTATTTTCACTGTTTAGTTGAATGTTCTTTTGATAAAGCATAAATGAAGTGGCTGCAAATAAAACAGCAGCTGCACTTGCCGCAATGCTATACCATGATGTTTTTCTTCTATGCGCTAATTGAATTACTTTAGTCTCTTTAGGTTCTTCTAAGGATTCCAAGATGTTTTCTAACATATTGTTAGGTGCTTCAACAGCTCCTGCCATTGTTATAATTTCTAAATTGTTCTGAAGTTCTTCGTAAGCTTCGGCAACCTCAGGATAATTAGAAATAAAGTGTTCAACTTCCTTAGATTCTTCCAAAGAAGTGTCTCCAACCAAATACTTATTAAGTAGGTTAGAATTTAAAAAGTTGTGTAATTTTTTTTCCATGATCAAATAATTTATGGATTGTAGACTTTTTTAAGTTCTCTTAATCCTATTTTTAATCTAGACTTAATAGTGCCAAGTGGAATCTCTAATTCGTCGCTGGCTTCTTGTTGCGTCATTCCTTGAAAAAACAAGGCATCTAACACAATTTGATATTTTTCTTCTAGTTTCCCAACATGTTCTTTGATGTCCATGACATCTTGGTTAAAATTTGTTGTTGGTAGAATATATACGTTTGAAGTTTCGATTTGGACTTCTTTATGATATCTATTATTAAAACTTCTTAGTTTGTCTATTGCGGTATTTCTTGCTATTCTAAATAGCCAAGTAAAAAGTTTGGCTTTAGAAGGATCGTATTTAGTGGCATTTTTCCAAACTTTTATAAACGTTTCTTGTAAGGCATCTTGAGCAACTTCCTCGTTAACGGTAATTTTTAAGATAACACCGTAAAGACTGTTGGAATAGTTTTCATATAATAAATTTAAAGCACGTTTATCTTCTTTCTGAAGATAATTGATAATTTTTTGCTCTGTAGGTGTTATGCTCAAAATGTTAAAATATTGATATTATGGTTTTTAAAACGTCTAAAAATGATTTGAGAACGTAAATATAAGTAAATACAATATATATAGATGTTCTATATAAAATATTAGAATGATTTTATCTTCTCAAGAGGTTGATTAATAGCATTTTCAAACAAAATTATTCTAAATTCAAAAGTCGTAATGAAAATTGCGACTTTTGTTTTGACTTTCTATTGTTATCCTAATATGAAATGGTATTTGTTCTCATTAAGCTAATTATGACACTGATAACTTATACTTTGTTTTAGAAAATAGAAGAATAAATAAATGTTCTTTAAATTATATTTACTTCAGTTTCAATACTTATATTAAATATTCTCTTGATGGTGCTTTGAATCAATTGAGCCAATTCTAAAATTTCTTTACCACTTGCATTACCATAATTAACTAAGACTAGGGCTTGTTTATTATGAACTCCATAGTCTTTAAAGCGTTTACCTTTAAATCCTGCTTGTTCAATTAGCCAACCAGCAGGAACCTTTACAGTATCTTCTGATGTTTTATAGAAAGGCACATCTGGAAAATTACTTTGAAGCTTAATAAATTCGTTAAGGGAAATAATAGGATTCTTAAAAAAACTTCCGCTGTTGCCAATTTTCTTTGGGTCTGGTAATTTACTTTGTCTTATAGAGATTACAGCATTAGAAATATCTTGAATTGTAGGCTTAGTTATTCCGTTAGCGTCTAATTCACTTCTTATAACACCATAATCCATGTGCAATTTATGGTTGGCTTTAGATAATTCAATGTTTACACTCGTAATAATATATTGTCCTTTTATGTCTTGTTTAAATATCGATTCTCTGTAACCAAAATTGCAATCAGATTTTGAAAATTTCTCTAAAGACTGATCTTCTATTTTCAATGCTTCACAACTCACAAAAACATCTTTAAGTTCAACACCATAAGCACCTATATTCTGAATTGGTGCTGTGCCAATATTGCCAGGAATTAATGATAAATTTTCAATACCTCCGTAGTTATGCTTTAAACACCAAAGCACAAAATTGTGCCAGTTTTCTCCAGCCATTGCTTTAATAACAACGGTGTTTTCTGTTTCGCTAACAACTTCAATGCCTTTTAAATTAATATGAAGCACTAAAGCTTCAATATCTTTAGTTAATAGCATATTACTACCTCCACCTAATATAAATAATGGTTTGGAATGGTATTTCTTTAAAACAGTACTAAGCGCATCGATAGTGCCAATGTCGCAATAGGATTGCGCATTGGCATTAATACCAAAAGTATTAAAGGGTTTTAAAGATGCATTGTTAATAATAGTCATTAGTCTTTATATACTTTTAATGCTTCTTCTAAGATTTTAACTGATATTTTTAGGCTTTCTTCATTTAAGACATAAGCAATCCGAATTTGATTTAAACCAACTCCAGGAGTAGAGTAGAAGCCTGCAGCAGGAGCTACCATAACGGTATTGTTATTATAATCGAAAGATTCTAATAACCATTTAGCAAAGTCATCTGAATTTTTCACTGGTAACTCAGCAATACAATAAAAAGCGCCATTTGGTTTGGCTACTTTTACACCTTCAATCTTTTCTAATTCATTAATTAGAGTATTTCTACGTTTTACGTATTCTTCAATGACATCATCAAAATAACTTTGTGGAGTATCTAAAGCAGCTTCACTTGCAATTTGTGCTAATGTAGGCGGACTTAATCTTGCTTGAGCAAATTTTAATGCCGTTTTCATTAGCTCTTTATTTTTAGAAACTAAATAACCAATTCTAGCACCACACATGCTGTAACGTTTAGAAACAGAATCAATAACAATAGCGTGTTCTTCTAGTCCAGGTTCTTGTAAAATAGAATAATGCTCAATGCCATCGTACACAAATTCTCTATAAACTTCGTCTGCAATTAAGAATAAATCGTATTTCTTAACAAGAGCGGCAAGTTGTTTTATTTCTTCTTTAGAATATAAGTAGCCTGTTGGGTTTCCTGGATTACAAATTAAAATCGCTTTTGTTTTTGGAGTAATCAATTTTTCGAATTCTTCAATTGGAGGTAATGCAAAATTATCTTCAATTTTAGAAATAACCGGAACGACGTTAACACCAGAAGCCGTTGAGAACCCATTATAATTCGCATAAAATGGTTCAGGAATTATAATTTCATCATCCTCATCCATAATACTTCCAAAAGCAAATAATAAGGCCTCACTTCCTCCAGTAGTTACAATAATATCATTATGTGTTACATGGATGTCATTTCGCTTATAATACTCGGCGATTTTTATTCTATAAGCCTCTGAACCTTCAGAACGAGAATAGGCTAAAATATCCAAAGAGTAGGTTTTTACTGCGTCTAATGCAATTTCTGGAGTTTTTATATCTGGCTGACCTATGTTTAAATAGTAAACCGTTTTTCCTTTTTTGTGAGCTGCTTCTGCGTAAGGAACCAATTTTCTAATTGGTGATTCTGGCATATTGATGCCTTTATTCGAGATTGTTGGCATTTAGTATTGGTTTTAAGTTGCTAAGTTCTGAAAATTCTTAAAGTTTATATGAAAAAAAAGCATAAAAAAATGAGCCCTCAAATTGAGAGCTCATTATTAATTGTTAAAATAAGATTGTTTATTGCTCAATCATACTTTTTTCTTTCTTTTCTAAAACACTTGTTTTATTAGTGTCTACTACTAAACCTTTAATTTTTAAGGCTACAGTTGGAGTTTCTGCATTAGAAAAAACCGTAATAGTTTTTCTAATTGGGTTAACTCTTTTAGTATCGTATTTCACTTCAATCACACCCGTTTCACCTGGCATAATTGGTCCTTTTGGTTTTTTTGGTACTGTGCAACCACAAGTAGATTTTACATTAGATATAACTAAAGGTGCATCTCCTGTGTTAGTAAATTCAAAAACTCTTACTCCATCAGCACCTTTTTCAATGGTACCGTAGTCTATCACATCTGTCTTAAATTCTATTTTTGCAACTTTTTCTTGAGCAAAAGAACCTAGACTCATTAATCCTACAAATAATACTGCTAATAAATTTTTCATCATTTTTATTTTGATTAGTCAAACTTAGTTACTTTTTCATTCCTAACAAAATTTATTAGACGTAATACGCTCCATTTAACAGAAGTTTTAGCTTTTGAACCCATATTAATACACTAATAATTTTTCGAAATAGGAATTATAAGTACTTTTGTCAGTTATATTACAAAAACAATACCAAACATGGATATCCCGTCAAAATATAATGCGTTATCAGTAGAGAATAAGTGGTACGACTACTGGATGGAACATAAATACTTTCACTCTACACCAGATGATAGAGAACCTTATACCATAGTAATTCCTCCACCAAATGTTACAGGAATTTTGCATATGGGTCATATGTTAAACAATACCATTCAAGATGTGTTAATTAGAAGAGCACGTTTATTGGGTAAAAATGCTTGTTGGGTTCCTGGTACAGATCATGCTTCTATTGCTACAGAAGCTAAGGTTGTTGCTAAGTTGAAGGCACAAGGAATTGATAAAAATGACCTAACGCGCGAAGAATTTTTAGAGCACGCTTGGGAATGGACAGAAGAATATGGAGGAGTTATCTTAGAGCAGCTTAAAAAACTAGGTTGTTCTTGTGACTGGGACAGAACTAAGTTCACCATGGACGATGATATGTCAGAGGCTGTAATTAAAGTATTTGTTGATTTATATAGCAAAGGTTTAATTTACAGAGGTTACCGCATGGTAAATTGGGATCCAGAAGCTAAAACAACCTTGTCTGATGAAGAAGTGATACATGTTGAAAAGCAAGGCTTACTTTATTATTTAGAATATAAAGTTGAAGGTAGCGATGAGAAATTAACCATTGCAACTACAAGACCAGAAACCATTTTTGGTGATACCGCTATTTGCATTAATCCTAATGACGAACGATTTACACATTTAAAAGGTAAGAAAGCGATTGTTCCTATTTGTGGACGCGTTATTCCTATTATAGAAGATGAATATGTAGATGTAGAGTTTGGTACAGGATGTTTAAAAGTTACGCCAGCTCACGATGAGAATGACAAGGTTTTAGGCGATAAGCATCAATTAGAAGTTATAGATATTTTTAATGAAGATGCTAGTTTAAATAGCTTCGGGATGCATTACGAAGGTCAAGATCGTTTTGTTGTAAGAAAAGCAATTACCAAAGAATTAGAAGAAGCAGGAATTTTAGTTAAAACTGAAAATCATATTAATAAAGTAGGAACTTCAGAACGAACTAAAGCTGTTATTGAACCAAGATTGAGTGATCAATGGTTTCTTAAAATGGAAGATTTAGCAAAACCTGCTATTGATGCCGTTTTAAAAACAGGTGATGTAAAACTGTTTCCGAAGAAATTTGAAAACACCTATCGTCACTGGATGGAGAATATTCGCGATTGGAATATCTCACGTCAGTTACTTTGGGGACAACAAATTCCAGCCTATTTCTATGGCGACGGAAAAGAAGATTTTGTAGTTGCAGAAACTATTGAAGCCGCTTTAAAATTAGCTCAAGAAAAGACTAACAATTCAGCTTTAAAAGTAGAAGACTTAAAGCAAGATACAGATGCACTAGACACTTGGTTTAGTTCATGGTTGTGGCCAATGAGTGTTTTTGATGGTATTAGAAACCCTGAAAATGAAGAAATCAAGTATTACTACCCAACCAATGATTT
Organism: Winogradskyella eximia; assembly: GCF_003386165.1. Lineage (GTDB taxonomy): Bacteria > Bacteroidota > Bacteroidia > Flavobacteriales > Flavobacteriaceae > Winogradskyella > Winogradskyella eximia. Next base: position 1,146,768 of record NZ_QRDV01000001.1, read on the forward strand.
GGTAACTGGTCCAGATATTTTATTCTTTTGGGTAGCACGTATGATTGTTGCAGGTTACGAGTATAGAGACGAAAAACCTTTTGAAAATGTTTACTTAACAGGTTTAGTTAGAGATAAACAAAGACGAAAAATGTCTAAGTCTTTAGGGAACTCGCCAGATGCTTTAAAATTAATTGAAGATTATAGTGCAGATGGTGTACGTGTTGGTTTGTTATTAAGTTCAGCTGCCGGAAACGATTTAATGTTTGATGAAGCCCTTTGTCAACAGGGTAAAGGCTTGGGTAATAAAATATGGTCTGCTTTCTATTTAACTAATTTATGGGATGTTGAAGATATAGAACAACCACAATCTAGTAAAATAGCTTTAGAATGGTTTGAGTCTAAATTTCAGAAAGTACTTTTAGAAATAGAAGATCACTTTAGTAAATACAGATTGTCTGATGCAATAATGGCAATCTATAAGTTAATAAATGATGATTTTGCATCTTGGTTATTAGAAATTGTAAAACCAGCTTACCAACAGCCTATAGATTCAAAAACGTACAATGCTGTTATGGCAATTTTTGAAGATATTTTAAAAGTTGCTCATCCATTTATGCCATTTATCACAGAAGAAATCTGGCAAACTATAACTGAAAGAACACCAGAAGAAGCTTTAATTGTTTCTAAATGGCCAGAAGCAAAACCAATTAATGAAACTTTGATTTCAGAATTTGAATTTGCTTCAGAAGTAATTTCTGGAGTAAGAAATATAAGAAAACAAAAGAATATAGCCTTTAAAGATGCTATTGGATTTTCGGTAGTGAATAATGAAAATGTAAATACGACCTTTGATGCTGTTATTTCTAAATTAGGAAATTTAGAGAGTTTTGAATACGTAACAGAAGCTGTTGAAGGTGCTTTAACTTACAGAGTAAAATCTAACGAATACTTTATTCCTATGGAAGGAAGTATTGATATAGAAGCTGAAATTGAAAAGCTAACGGAAGAATTAAAATATACGGAAGGTTTTTTAAAATCTGTTCAAAAGAAATTATCGAACGAGCGTTTTGTTGCAGGTGCACCAGAACAAGTAGTTGCTTCTGAGAAAAAGAAAGAAGCGGATGCTTTAGCTAAGATTGAAACGATAAAAGCGAGTTTAGCTAGTTTGAAGTAATAGATTTCATTTTAGAATTTAAAATAAAAAAGACTGCTGATAGAGTGGTCTTTTTTATTTACCACTCATTAATCTTATTACTATCTAACTTCACAAAAATAAAGAGTAGAATGGTAAAGCCCCAAAGTCCGGAGCCACCATAACTAAAAAAGGGTAGTGGAATACCAACCGTTGGAATTAGTCCCATTACCATACCAATATTAATGGTGAAATGGACAAACAGAATAGCAGCCACACCATATCCATACACACGGCTAAATTGCGATTTTTGAGCTTCAGCAAGAAATAATATTCTTATAATAAGAAATACAAATGCTATAACTACAAAACTTGTTCCCATAAATCCCCATTCTTCACCTACGGTACTAAAAATGTAATCAGTATGCTGTTCTGGTACAAATTTACCAGTGGTTCTTGTGCCTTGTAAAAAGCCTTTTCCTGAGACACCTCCCGAGCTAATAGCTTGTTCAGATTGTATAAGATTGTATGCTTCCGCTTTTTTCATCCGTTCTAATTTGGCAGGATCTTTTTCTAAGCGTAACCAAAGGCTAATTCTATTTTGTTGGTGTGTTTTTAAACCATGTTCATAGAACAATTTTACGCCATAAGAAAAGCTCACAGAGACTAAAAGAACAATCATATATTGTAAGATTGAACCTCGTTTTTTCTTTCTAAAAAAATAAACACTAGCGATAGCTAATGCGGCAATAATTGCTGTAATTAGGATCCCAAATTTTAGTGCTAATACAGCAAGTACTATTAATGATAAGGCAATAATTAAATAGACTTGTTGTAATCCTTCACGATAAAAAACAAAGAAAAATGCCAAGTAGACGATGGTACTTCCGGCGTCATTTTGAAGCAGTATTAGTAAGGCTGGAATAAATATAATTGCAGCAACACGCAACTGATCTTTAATAGTTTGCATATTAGTCTGCAAATCACTAACGTATTTAGCAACGGCAAGTGCAGTGGCGAACTTAGCAAATTCACTAGGTTGAATGGTCATACTGCCAATGCCATACCAAGAGCGTGCACCATTAACTTCCTTTCCGAAAATAAATAAGCCTATGAGAGCCAGCATGGCGACTAGATAAATGATACTGGCAAACTGTTCATAAAACTTGGCCTCAAATGAAAGAATTAAAATTATAAGGACAATAGTTAAGCCAATAAACATTAAATGTTTTCCGTAAAGCTGAGATGTATCAAAATAATCAGTAACCTCTCCAACATGCGATGCAGATAAGATGTTAAGATACCCAAAGCCAACTAATAGCAAAAAGAGAATTATGGTAATCCAATCAAATTTAAAACGTCTTTGGTTTTCTCTAAGCATGAAAGGTTATAATTTTATTGCGCTAGTATTTTGGTTTTCGACAGGATGATTTTCTTCTGTTGCATAGTTGTCAATAACCTGTAGTGAAGTTTGTCCATTAATTTTAAAAGGCTCACCAGAATAAGGCTTTTTATATTCGTTTTCAAGACTATGAGTTAATATCCAATTTTCTAAATCGGTTCTAGTAATTTCACCATTAATATGTTTTTCAATCATAAGACTTGCCATTCTTCCTGCAAAACGACTTCCCCAATATCCATTTTCAACAAAAACTGCTATCGCAATTTTAGGATTGTCTTTGGGGGCAAAAGCAACAAAGATAGAATGATCCGTTAGTTGCGTTTTTACGCTATCAATTCTTACAAAGTTTTCTGCAGTACCCGTTTTTCCACAAATATCAATTCCAGGAACCCTTAAAGATTTAGCTGTACCTTCATTATATACATCAAACATACCTTGTACTACAGGCTCAAAATGGCGTTTATCTATGGTTGTATAATTAGGAGTTTTATATTTTTTTGGTATGGTATCTCCTTCTATGTTTTTAATAATATGTGGAGTGTAGTAATAACCACGATTTCCAATTGCAGCAGCCATATTGGCTAGCTGAATTGGTGTAGCTTCAACTTCACCTTGACCAATAGCATTAGATACAATATAGGTAGAGCCCCAACGATTATCTCCATAAGCTCTGTCGTAATAATCGCCATCTGGTATGCGTCCTGGTTGCCCTACAGATAAATCATTGTTTAAAAAATTACCTAAACCAAAACTTTTTGCATGATTAGCCCAAGTATTCATGCCAACTCCTGCGTCATCATATTTATCAATGATACGTCTATATACATTAACAAAGTATGCATTACAAGATTGTGCAATTCCTGCATTCATGTCAACTGGACTTCTATGATGGTGACAACCTGTTAATTTTCTGCTGCCATAATAATAGCCCATTCTACAAGTCACTTTATCGTCTGTTTCTACAACTCCTTCTTGTAATCCAATAAGTGCATTAATAACCTTAAATGGAGATCCTGGTGGATACTGTGCTTGTAAGCCTCTATCAAAAGTTGGCTTATTTACTTTGTCTAAGAATAATCTCGAAAAATTTTTGTTTCGTTCTCGTCCTACTAATAAGTTAGGGTTATAACTTGGTCCTGTAACCATTGCCAATATCTCTCCGCTACTTGGGTCAATGGCAACAATACCTCCACGTTTATGTTTCATTAGCAATTCACCATAAGCTTGCAAATCAGAATCAATGGTGATAGTGACATCTTTTCCTGGTTGAGGTAATGTATCTAGGGTACCTTCTTTAAAAGGACCAATGTTTTTGTTAAATCGGTCTTTTTGGATAAATTTTATCCCTTTTACTCCACGTAAGGTTTTTTCATACGTTTTTTCAATGCCTTGTTTTCCAATAAGATCACCTAAAGTATAATAAGCATCATTTTTAATAATGTTACGATTAACCTCTCCAAGGTCTCCAAGAACATTAGCTCCAATAGTGGTTTGATAAGAACGTAGCGAACGTTTTTGAATATAAAAACCTTCGAATTTTCGCATTTTTTCTTGTAAAACAGCATAATCTTTTTTTGATAGCTGAGGTACAAATGGGGAAGGGAGTCTTGGTGAATAATTTTTAGCTCTTGCTAATTTCGTGTAATACTCATCTTGAGTAATCTTCAATAATTGACAAAATTCATTTAACTCTAGCGAATCTAAAGGTGATACTTCTCTCGGAATTACCATTACATCATAAGAGGGTTGGTTGGCAACTAAAAGTTTTCCGTTTCTATCATAGACATAACCACGCTTAGGATAGTTAAATTCCTTTCGAATAGCTGTGTCTTCAAAAATATCATAGGCAGAATTATTGTAAACCTGAAGGTAAAATAAACGCGCAATAAAAACGAGACCTACAAGAATTACAGTAGTTAATAGTAATAATTTTCTCATTTTTTGTTTCGGCTAAATAGAATTATAATCAATACACTAAGAATGATAGTGAAAATACTAGAAAATAACGTTTTTTGTAAGATTAAAAGTATATTGGAAATGTTAAAAATTTCTAATGAAAATAAGATTAAGTGGTGAACAACTGTACCTAACGAAATATATGATATTAAACTGCCTATTTCTGTTGTGCTAAACTTTATACTTTGATGCTCATACAGCATTCCGAAAGAACTCTTTAAAAGTATGGGTCTAACATAAGCTAAACTTACTGCTGCTGCTGCATGCACTCCTCCGGAATCTGAAAATAAATCGATCATCATTCCTAACAAAAAACTAGCTAATAATAGGATAAGGCGTTCTTCTCTAATAGGAAATAGAAAAATAAAAATGATATAAATATAAGGGTTGATATAACCAAAGAAATTAATATGATTGCATATTAGAACTTGTACTAATAGTAATAGTACAAACCGAACTATATTTACAGCTAAAACACTATTCATTCGTACTGTTTTCTAAATTATAAATTTCGTTTCGTTCTAAATTTTCTATGATGTAGACTTTTCCAACATTGGTCATGTCGTTAAATAATTTCACTTCAATGTTATAAGTATCTCCACCAATATCGGTTTCAAAACTAGCAATGGTACCAATACCAATTCCTTTTGGGAAAATTGAGGATTCGCCACCAGTTTCAATAGTATCTCCTATTTTTACAGGAGCAAATTGAGAGACATCCTCAAGTTGTACAAACATAGGAGAGTCTCCATTCCATTTTAAAGAACCTATGTGATTTGTAGATTTAATTTTGGCATTAATTCTACTTTTTTTGTTTAAGATAGAAAGTACTCTAGAATATTTATTAGATGTATTATCAATGATTCCTATTATTCCATTAGAAGTCATTACACCCAAATCCCTTTTAATACTGTCTTTTTTACCTTTATTTAAAGTAAGATAGTTGTTAGTTGCAGCGTAACTGTTTTTGTATACATCTGCTGTAGTTACTCGATATTTTGATTTAGCATAAGAACTATCAATAAACGTTGAGTCGATTGTTGTTTTGAAATTTAATAATTGTTCTCTTAAGAGTTTATTTTCTTCAGCTAGTATGTCGTTTTCTGTTTTTAAATTGAAATATTGATCAACAGAATTCATCGCGCCATATAATCCGCCTGTTAAACCATTGGCTGAATTTATAAATTTACTCCTATGATAAGAATGCGATTGAATTGTTAGAGTTAAAGCAATACTAAAAAGCAATATAAACAACAGAAAGGTTTTGTTTCTAATAACAAAATTGAAAATTTGTTGCATTATTTACTTCTTATTTAATCAATACGCTTTTGTATTTAGGTAAGTTTTTAAGCACAATACCAGTACCTCTTACTACAGCTCTTAAAGGGTCTTCTGCGATATAAACAGGTAAATCAGTTTTTTGAGATAGACGTTTATCTAATCCTCTTAACATAGATCCACCACCTGCTAAATAAATACCAGTGTTATAAATATCTGCTGCTAATTCTGGTGGAGTTTGAGATAATGTTTCCATTACAGAATCTTCAATACGTAAAATAGATTTATCTAAGGCTTTTGCAATTTCGCGAAATGAAATTTGAACTTGTTTTGGCTTTCCTGTTAACAAATCACGACCTTGAACACTCATGTCTTCTGGAGGTAATTCTAAATCTTCAGTAGCTGCACCAATCTGAATTTTAATTTTTTCAGCTGTTCTATCTCCAACATATAAATTATGTTGCGTTCTCATGTAATAAATGATGTCGTTTGTAAATACGTCACCTGCAACTTTTACAGATTTGTCACAAACAATACCACCAAGAGCAATTACGGCGATTTCGGTGGTTCCACCACCTATATCAACAATCATATTTCCTTTTGGTTGCATAATATCTACACCAATACCAATTGCTGCTGCCATTGGTTCGTGTATTAAGTAAACTTCCTTTCCATTAACACGCTCACATGATTCTTTTACCGCCCGCATTTCTACTTCGGTAATTCCAGAAGGAATACATACTACCATTCGTAATGCAGGATTGAAAAATTTCTTCTTCAATGCAGGAATGTTTTTAATAAACATACTAATCATTTGCTCCGAAGCATCAAAATCTGCAATTACACCATCTTTCAATGGACGAATTGTTTTAATGTTTTCGTGAGTTTTTCCTTGCATCATGTTGGCTTCTTTACCAACGGCTATAATTTTTCCGCTAATGCGGTCTCTTGCTACTATCGAAGGATTATCAACAACAACTTTGTCGTTGTGAATGATCAGTGTATTTGCGGTTCCTAAATCTATGGCTATTTCTTCCGTTAAGAAATCAAAAAATCCCATGTGCTGTTATAAATTATTTGGGTTATTCTCGTCTACTAATTAAGACTATCTGTAAATGTAGTAAATAATACGATATTTATACGATATTAGACGTTTATTGATAGATTTTTTTTATTTTTTATTTCGCTTTTATAAAAGACGTCTTCAACTCGAGGAATTTAAAGAAAATTAGAGCCTAGAAATAAGATAGTTATGCGTCTTAGTTCTAGGCTCAATATACTTACTGTATTAATAATTTTTAGTGCTTAAAATGACGTGTGCCTGTAAAAACCATAGCAACATTATTTTCGTTACAATAGTTAATACTCAATTCATCTTTTATAGAACCACCTGGTTGAATCACTGCAGTAATACCCGCGTTATCCGCAATTTCTACGCAATCTGGGAATGGAAAAAAGGCATCACTCGCCATAACCGCTCCGTTTAAATCGAAATTAAAGGATTGTGCTTTGTGTATTGCTTGGTTTAATGCATCAACTCTACTCGTTTGTCCGGTTCCGCTAGCACACAATTGTCCGTTTTTTACAAGAACAATAGTGTTAGATTTTGTATGCTTACAAATTTTTGAGGCAAATATTAAATCGTCTAATTCAGTTGAAGTTGCAGTCTTTTTTGTAACTGACTTTAAACCTTCAAGAGAGTCTGTTATATTGTTTCTGTCCTGAACTAAAACACCATTTAAACAACTTCTTACATTGGTTTGTGGCATCTCTATATCTTTTAAAATTAAAAGGATTCTATTCTTCTTACCTTTTAAAATTTCTAAAGCTTCATCAGAAAAAGATGGTGCAATGACTACTTCGCAGAATAATTTGTGAATTTCTTCAGCAGTAGCAACATCAATTTCAGTATTACTAATTAAAACACCTCCAAAAGCAGAAACTGGGTCTCCGGCTAAAGCATCTACGTAAGCTTGGTGTAGAGTGTCGCGCTGAGCTAAGCCACAAGCATTATTGTGTTTTAATACTGCAAACGTTGGTGCGTCATTTTTAAATTCAAGCATTAAATTTACAGCTGCATCTACATCCAAAAGGTTATTGTAGCTTAATTCTTTACCGTGAAGTTTTGTGAAAATTTCATCAAAATCACCAAAAAAGAATCCTTTTTGATGTGGGTTTTCTCCATAACGCAATACTTTACCTTTGTTTTCTGAAATTTTTAAAGACGGAATTTCATGATTTTTGTTGAAGTAATTAAAAATTGCAGAATCATAATGAGAAGATACATTAAATGCTTTTGCAGCAAATTGTTTTCTATCTTCTTCAGAGGTCTCACCATTTTTAGTTTCTAATAACTCTAAAAATTCAGCATAATCGTCAACTGAAGAAACGCAAGTGACGTCAGCATAATTTTTTGCAGCTGCTCTAATTAACGAAATACCTCCAATATCAATTTTTTCAATAATATCTTGATTACTGGCTCCAGAAGCTACTGTTTTTTCAAAAGGATATAAATCTACAATGACTACGTCGATTTGTGGAATATCAAATTCTTTTAATTCTGCAACATCACCATCGTGATTTTGGCGATTTAAAATACCTCCAAATACTTTAGGGTGAAGAGTTTTAACGCGACCTCCAAGTATTGAAGGATAAGATGTTACATCTTCTACAGGTACTACATCGATACCTAAATCTTTGATGAATTTTTCAGTGCCTCCAGTAGAATAGATCGTTACGTTGAGGTCGTTTAATTTTTTTACAATTGGTGCTAATCCATCTTTACTAAATACAGAAATTAGTGCTGATGAAATGGTTTTGTTATTCATAATGTTGTGTTGTGTTTTAGATGCGGCAAAAATACGTATATTCAAAAAGAAAAGCTTGGTGCTAAATACAGTTTCTTTAAGTTTTTTGTAACAATAAATTGTTGAAAACGTCCTATCTTTAAAATGTTATAAAACAATCTTTGCATGCTGGTCTATTTACGCTTATTAAAAGAGAGTTTTTCGTTTGCACTTAACGCACTTCGAAACAATAAACTCAGAACATTCTTATCCCTTTTAGGTGTAACGGTTGGTATCTTCTCCATCATTGCTGTACTTGCAGCTGTGGATTCTTTAGATAAAACGATAACCTCTCAATTAAGTTCTTTAGATAGTAATACGATGTATGTGGCAAATATGTCTTTTGGACCAACAGATGTGCCACGTTGGCAAAGAGAAACTTTTGATGAAGTATCTTATAATGAATATAAAAGTATAAAGTCTTCTGTGTCTGAAGCAGAACATGTGGCATTACAACTATTTGTAAAGCGAGAAAATATTAGATACGAATCTGAATTGGTAAGCAGTGTTAATACTGTTGTGGTGTCTCATGAGTTTATAGATATTCAGGTTATGGAATTCGAAAAAGGTCGTTTTTATAACGAATCTGAATCTAATTCTGGTAAGGCGGTTGTTGTCATTGGTTCTGAAATCGCTAAATCCTTATTTGGAGAACTTGAACCTATTGGGAAAAAAGTGAGACTTTATGGTCAGAAATTTACTGTAATCGGAGTTGTTAAAAAAGAAGGTTCTGGTTTGTTTGGAGATAGTAATGATGTTTCCATATTTCTGCCAGCTAATTATGTTAGAAATAGATATGGAGATAATAATCCATATATGAAGTATATTGTTATTGTTAAACCTAAAAAAGATGCAGACATTGAAGGGTTGAAGGCTGAAGTTGTCCAAGTAATGCGAAACAAAAGAGGTTTAAAGCCAGATGAAATGGATACGTTTTTTATTAGTGTTATTTCAGGACTTCAAGATCTTATAGACACAATTATTGGAAGTCTTAATATAATAGGATGGGTTATTAGTGGATTTTCTCTTCTAGTTGGAGGTTTTGGAATCGCAAATATTATGTTTGTGAGCGTTAAAGAACGTACTAATCTTATAGGTATTCAAAAATCATTAGGAGCGAAGAATAAATTTATACTCTTTCAGTTTTTGTTTGAAGCTGTAATTTTAGCTGTAGTTGGTGGAGTTGTTGGATTGTTTTTGGTCTGGATAGGCACTATAATAGGAAACAGTTTTACAGAAGATTTTGAATTTGTATTGTCACCATATAATATGGCTCTTGGATTCTTCATTTCTTCTATAATTGGTTTAATCTCTGGGGTAGTGCCAGCATTGAGAGCTTCACGCTTAGATCCTGTAGAAGCTATTCGTACAGGGATGTAACTTAGGTTTTTAATTTGAAGCTTAACATAATACCAATCTTTTTACTTCTTCTTTTAAATGTTTAGTTCTTTAAACCTTACTTAATTAAAGAGGCTACTTCCTTGCAAACAAATTCTAGAAAACGTTCATCTGATTCGGTAAATGGATCTGGTGTATTAGAATCAATATCTATTTGACCAATGTTTTCACCATTCACAAAAATAGGAATCACAATTTCTGCTTTGACGGTAATACTACAAGCAATGTAATTATCTTGAGCAGATACATCTGGTACTACAAAATTCTGATTACTAATTGCAACTTGTCCACAAATACCTTTACCAAAGGGAATAATAATATGATCGGTAGGCTCACCAACGTAAGGTCCTAATTTTAATTCGTCTTTATCTCCGTTTTTAAAATAAAATCCAACCCAATTATAATAGCTTATTTGCGCTTCAAGAGTTTCGCAAATTTTTAATAAACGGTCGTCAACACTAAGGTTATCTTGTGCAATAATCGATTTAATTCTAGGTTTAAGGTCTTGTAAAATCATTTGAGTAAAAAACTTTTGGTAAAAGTATCTAAAATGCGCAATTTTCAGTTAGTGTTTTTATAAATTTAACATCGTACAATTATAATTATTATTTGAAAGCACTTTTATTAAAATACAAACCCGTTATTCGTTTTATAGTCACGTTTTTGGCTGTATATGGAATTTTAACCATAGGTTATAATGTGTATTTAAATATGTCTGATGGTACGGAATACTATCCAGATTATTTAACGCATTTAGTAGCAGAGCAAACCAATGCATTATTAAATGGGTTAGAATATCAAACACATGTTATTCCGCATGAAAATGAACCTTCTATGAAGATAATTATGAATGGGAAATACGTGGCTCGTGTTATTGAAGGTTGTAATGCCATTAGTGTTATTATTTTATTTCTGTCCTTTATAGTTGCCTTTGCCGGAAAGTTTAAAACCACTTTACTTTATGGTTTGGCAGGTAGTATAATTATTTATGCGTTTAATTTAATCCGAATTGTTATTTTATCTATTGGACTTTATCATTACCCATGGAGGAGAGAGGTTTTACATACGGTTATCTTTCCGATGTTAATATACGGAACCGTATTTTTGCTTTGGATGGTTTGGGTGAATCGTTTTTCTAAACAAATAAAAGCAAATGAATAAAGTTGTGTCATTTTTATTGATTGTAATTTTAGTGTTGTTTTTAATCTTAATTAGAGCTTTTGAAAACGATTTGTTTTACGATCCGTATTTAACTTTTTTTAAAAATGATTATTTGTACATAGATAGTCCTAGAAGAGAAATAGCAAAGCTCGTTTTGTTTACAACGATAAGATTTGCCTTAAATACATTAATTTCTTTAGGTATTTTATATCTCAGTTTTAAGGATAAGGGTATCATTAAATTTTCTTCATTAATCTATGCTGTTGCCTATTTGTTATTGCTGATTCCGTTTTTGTATTTTGTAATTAACCCAAATCAAGAAGACTATTATTTATTTTTTAATGTAAGACGCTTTTTAATTCAGCCAATTGGCTTAATATTATTGCTGCCAGCGTTTTATTATTATAAACTGAATCGTTAATTGTATTGTAATTCTAAACTATCAATTCAATAATTTCGTAACTTTGCATCGTGAAATTTTCATATACACATAAAACCATTTCAATTGCACTATCATTCTTAGTGTTGTTTTCTACGTTGTCATTAACAATAGAAAAGCATTTTTGTGGAGATGTATTAATTGATGTGGCTATTTTTTCTGAAAGTGAAAAATGTGGCATGGAAATGTCTAAAATAACAGATGTTGAAACTGTAAAAAAAGACTGCTGTAAAGACGAAGTTGATGTTATAGAAGGACTTTCTGAAGTAACTGTTAATTCGTATGAAGATTTAGACACTACACTTAAGCATGTTTTATTCGCTTATAGTTATTCTTACGTTAATCTTTTTGAAGATCTACCAAACATAACAATTCCGCATAACGGATATTTTCCACCCATGCTCATCAAAGACATACAGCGCTTAGATGAAACTTACCTTATTTGATTTATTATAACTTTTTTTGAATATCAAAATGTGCAATCCATGCACTATTAAGTTATACCTACAAATCAAACAAATGAAAAAATTTTTAGTAATAAATTTTATGCTCTTGTCGCTAACATTATTAGCTCAAGATCAGATAAAAGGTATTGTTTTAGAAACAAGCAGTACTAAAGAAATGCCGTTGGCTGGTGCAAATGTCTATTGGTTAGGCTCTTCTATTGGAGCAATTACGGCAGAAGACGGTACTTTTACCTTACCGTATAAGTTCTCATATAACCAATTAGTAATTAGTTATGTGGGCTTTAAAACAGATACCATAACGGTAAAAGAAAATAGATACATTAAGCATGTCTTACAGGCTAGTGATGAGCTAGATGCCGTCAACATTGAGTCTCGTAAACAGGCAACAAGAAAGTCTTACTTGCAGGCTACAAATACATTTACAGTAACTAGTGATGAGTTGCTAAAAGCAGCTTGCTGTAATTTGGCAGAAAGCTTTGAAACCAATCCGTCAATTGATGTGAATTTTGCAGATGCCGTTTCTGGTACAAAGCAAATTAAAATGTTAGGTTTAAATTCGCCTTATATTTTAATTGCTACAGAAAATATTCCAACAATTAGAGGCGCATCTCAAGCCTATGGTCTAAGTTTTATTCCTGGTACTTGGGTAGAAAGCATTCAGATAACTAAAGGAACCGGTAGTGTTGTTAATGGTTTTGAGAGTATTGCAGGTCAAATAAATGCAGAGCTTGTAAAACCCGCAACGGATGATAAGTTGTTTGTTAATCTTTACGGAGCCTCTAACCAACGTTTAGAATTAAACACACATTTTAATACTAAAGTATCAGACAAGTGGAGTACAGGTTTGTACGTGCATGGTAATACTCATCAAGAAAAACATGATGTTAATGACGATGGTTTTTTAGATATGCCACTTTATAATCAAATTAATGTGATGAACCGTTGGCAATATTCTAATCTTGAAAAAGGCTTAGTGAGTTTTATCAATTTAAGATATTTAAATGATGAAAAACAAAGTGGTCAAGTAGATTTTAATCCTGATACAGATAAAGGAACTACCAATTTTTGGGGAAGTGAAATTAATACAGAACGTTTTGAGGTTTCAACGAAATTAGGTTATGTTAATCCTGAAATTCCATATCAAAGTCTAGGTTTGCAAACCGCATTTAGTCACCATAAACAAGATTCTTATTTTGGGTTAAATCTTTATGATATTGAGCATAATAGTTTTTATTCTAACTTGGTTTATAACACTATTATTTCAGATTCTCGTCATAAAGTAAAAACAGGCTTAAGTTTTACCTATGACCACTATGATGAATTGGTAAATACAGATGTGTATGAACGTACTGAAAATTCAGTTGGCGGATTTTTTGAATATGCTTATGATAATTTAGATAAGTTAATAATGACAGCAGGAGTACGTGTTGACCAGCATAATAGATTAGGGTTTTTTGTAACACCTCGTTTTCATTTGCGTTATACACCTTGGGAGAAATCTGCTTTTAGAGCTTCCTTTGGAAGGGGAAAACGAAGTGCTAATATATTTGCTGAAAATCAGAATATTTTCGCAAGTTCAAGGCAAATTAATGTTTTAAATTCTGGTGGAAATATTTACGGTTTAGATCCAGAAATTGCATGGAACTATGGCATTAGCTATTTACAAGGCTTCAACTTATTTGACAGAAAAGCAGATGTTACATTTGACTTTTATCGTACCGATTTTCAGAATCAAGTGGTTGTAGATTGGGAAAACCCTTATGAAGTTAATTTTTATAATTTAGAAGGAGATAGCTATGCTAATAGTTTTCAGTTCGAATTTAATTATAATGCTTTTGAACATTTTGATTTACGTATGGCTTATAAATATTACGATATTAAAACGGATTACCTGTCTGGTAAATTAGAAAAGCCATTAGTGCCAAAACATCGCTTGTTTGCTAACGCGTCTTACGAAACAAAAATTAAGGAAAATGGGTCTCAATGGAAGTTTGATGCTACTTACAATTGGTTAAGTGCACAACGTTTTCCAAGTACGGAATTAAGTCCGACACAGTTTCAATTAGATGATGAAACTCCAACGGTTGGAACCTTAAATTTACAAGTTACTAAAGTATTTTCTCCAAAATTTGAAGTATATTTAGGTGGAGAAAATGTTACAAATGTGAGGCAAGACAACCCTGTTGTTAGTGCAGACAATCCATTTGGCTCAAATTTTGATAGTAACTTTGTGTATGGTTCAATATACGGAAGTATGTATTATGCAGGCTTACGATTCAAAATAAAATAACATAGATTTCTACGAAAGCAGGAATCTCTTAAATACTTAAAACAAAACAAGATGAAAAAAATAATATTAATATTTACAGTATTAATTACTACAGTAACATTTGCTCAAAACAAAAACGCAAAAGCAAACATAGAGGTTGATGGAGTTTGTGGAATGTGTAAAGAGCGTATAGAAAAGGCAGCTATTAGAACAAAAGGTGTGAAATCTGCCGTTTGGAATGTAGATACACACGAGTTGAAATTAATTTTTGATGAGCGAAAAACAGATGTAAAAACTATTTCTAAAAATATAGCAGCTGTTGGTCATGATACTAAAGAGATTAAAGCTACTGATGAACAGTATCATTCTGTCCATGCGTGCTGCTTGTATCGCGATGAAGATGTTAAGAAAGACCATGAGAAAAAAGAATAGGATTAAAATAATTAAAAAGCCTGAATTTATATTCAGGCTTTTTTATGTGTTTTTATTAAATAGAAGTATTAATAATTAGGCAAATAATTGGATAGCGATTAATGTGTATTAGAATTTTAATTTAAAGCCGCATCAATTTCTGCAATAAGAACGTCACAACTCTTAATTCCTAGTTTTGTGGCAGCCTTCTTGTCATCATAAGTTGTTAATAAAGCTCTTACAATATTTTTGAGTTTAATTTCATCTAGAAACGGTCCTTTACCTTGAGGTATCTGGTCGTAATCAGCGTGGTTTACCAAATAATTGCCTAAATAATCTTTTATCAAGCTCGTATGTCTAACGTAATCATCGGACAATTCATCATAATTAGCATAATGTTGTTGAATTGCTGTTTTGAGTTCAAAATCGTCAATCAATTTTAAGTCTCCTGAATTTATTAAGGTTTTATACGTAATGTTTTTAGGACTGAAGTTTACATATTTCACTATTGCAAAAATGTTATTCATCAATCGCATATCCTGATCTTTTTCAGAATTCAACACAGGAATAATCTCTGAGCAAATAATTTGTTTTTTATTTATCGCTTCAATATTTTTTTCAAGCTGAAGTTTGTCAGCTTCAACGTCGCTTTTAAGATTAGTGAGATATTGTTTTTTTAGCTTTTTGTCTTTTATGTTGTCTGCGCACTTGTTCATGCTAAAAGCAATTGTTATACCTAAAATAACTATAATTATTTCTCTTAAAGTGTATTTCCAAGTTGCTTTAGCCATAAGTTTGTTTTATTAGATTTCTAAAGCTAATAAAAATATTCAAAACAAAAGCCTCTGATTTTCATCAAAGGCTTTTAAATTTTAAAAATGACCGAAGTCGATTAATTTATTATGACATTACTATTACATCATACCTGGCATTCCGCCTCCACCCATTGGCATAGCAGGTGCATCTTCTTTAATGTCAACTAAAGCACATTCCGTAGTTAAGATCATACCAGCAACTGAAGCAGCATTTTCTAAAGCAATACGTGTTACTTTCTTAGGGTCAATGATACCAGCTTTAAGCATATCTACGTAAGTTTCTGTTTTAGCATCGTACCCAAAATCTTTCTTACCTTCTAATACTTTATTGATAACAACAGAACCTTCACCACCTGCATTCTCTACAATGGTACGTAGAGGAGCTTCAATAGCTTTGTTTACAATCTGTACACCTGTAGTTTCGTCTAAGTTGTCCGTAGTTATTTTTTCGAGTACTTTTTTAGCTCTTACTAAAGCAACTCCACCACCAGCAACGATACCTTCTTCTACAGCAGCTCTCGTTGCATGTAAAGCATCATCAACACGATCTTTCTTTTCCTTCATTTCTACTTCAGATGCAGCACCAACATAAAGTACAGCAACACCTCCAGCTAACTTAGCTAAACGCTCTTGAAGTTTTTCTTTATCGTAATCAGAAGTCGTTGTTTCTATCTGAGCTTTAATTTGGTTTACTCTAGCTTTAATATCAGCAGCTTTACCTTCGCCATTAACAATTGTTGTATTGTCTTTGTCAATAGTTACTGTTTCAGCAGTACCGAGCATAGAAAGATCTGCGTTTTCTAAAGAGAAACCTCTTTCTTCAGAGATCACAACACCACCTGTAAGGATAGCGATATCTTCTAACATAGCTTTACGTCTGTCTCCAAAACCAGGTGCTTTTACGGCAGCAATTTTTAATCCACCACGTAATTTATTAACTACTAATGTAGCTAAAGCTTGCCCTTCAACATCTTCTGCAATGATTAATAATGGACGACCAGATTGTGCAACTGGTTCTAATATTGGAAGAATTTCTTGTAAGTTAGAAATCTTCTTATCAAATAATAAGATGTAAGGGTTTTCTAAATCAGCAATCATTTTGTCTGAATCCGTAACGAAGTAAGGAGATAAATAACCTCTATCAAACTGCATTCCTTCTACAACATCAACGTATGTTTCCATACCTTTTGCTTCTTCAACAGTAATAACACCTTCTTTACCAACTTTTCCGAATGCTTTAGCGATTAAATCACCAATAGTGTCATCATTGTTAGCAGAAATAGCAGCTACTTGTTTAATCTTATCAGAAGAACTTCCTACTTTTTGAGATTGTTTGTCTAAATCTTTAACGATTGCTTCTACAGCTTTGTCAATACCACGTTTTAAATCCATTGGGTTTGCACCTGCAGCAACGTTTTTAAGACCTTCTTTTACGATAGCTTGTGCCAATACGGTAGCGGTAGTTGTACCATCACCAGCTAAATCATTAGTTTTAGAAGCTACTTCTTTTACCATTTGTGCTCCCATGTTCTCTAGTTCGTCCTCTAGCTCAATTTCTTTTGCTACAGAAACCCCATCTTTAGTAACTTGAGGTGCGCCAAATGATTTACCTATAATTACATTACGACCTTTTGGGCCTAATGTTACTTTTACTGCGTTTGCTAAAGCATCAACACCACGTTTTAATCCGTCGCGTGCTTCAATATCAAATTTAATATGTTTTGCCATTTTGTTTATTTTTTTACTTTTAGAAATTAACACTAGGCTTTTCGCTAAAAGATTTAATTTTTAATTGATTTTTATTTAGAGTGCACTAAAGGCTAACGGCCAATAGTAAAATGCAATTTAGATTATAGCTAAGATGTCGCTTTCACGCATCATTAAATAATCTTTACCTTCAAGTTTAAGTTCAGTTCCACCATACTTTCCATAAAGTACAGTATCTCCAACTTTTACAGTTAAAGGTTCATCTTTTGTACCGTTACCGATAGCTACAACAGTACCTTCTTGTGGTTTTTCTTTTGCATTATCTGGAATAATAATTCCTGAAGCTGTTTTAGTTTCAGCTTTCTTTGGTTCTACAAGAACACGGTCTGCTAATGGTTTAATGTTTAAGCCCATTTGTTATATGTTTTTTAAATTATTTAATTATTAATTTACGCTTTAGCGTAGTTCGAAAATTATGCCAATTCAGAAAGTCTGACAAAGTTTCAGATGTGTCAATCTAAATTGTTGTAAAATAAAAAAGCCAACTTAAAAAGTTGGCTTAATATTATATGTGAAGATAACAATATGTTATTCTGTCGCTGTACCGTTTGTTGTTGCTGCATCATTCGTTGTTGCAGGAGCTGTAATAGGCATTTCAGTTGGTTCGTCTGTGTCTAAAGCTTTAGACTCTGCACTACCGCCAGAACCAATAGTTAAATTAGATGCTAAGATTAAAACGATTAACGCTGTAGCTAAAAACCAAGTACTCTTATCTAAAAAGTCTCCTGTTTTTTGAACTCCACCCATTTGCTGAGTGCCTCCACCTCCAAAAGATGATGATAAACCTCCTCCTTTAGGGTTCTGTACCATAATTACTACGACTAGTAAAAAGGCAACGATTACGATTAGTACTAAAAATATTGTAAATGCACTCATTATTATATTGTATTATTATCCTTTAATTCTTTTACCAATTTTATTTGGTGTGCAAAGAAACTACTTTTTTCTGGATATTTCAAACTTAAAATTTTGTAAGATTGAATTGCTTTATCATAGTTTTTTTGTTCTAAATAAATCCGAGCCAAAGTTTCTGTCATTAAACTGTCTGAAATAGCGTCGTCATTATTAACCAACTTAGGTTTTGGAGCATTGTTAGAAACAGGTTTAATCTTCGGGTTATTGCTAATAAATTTATCTATAATGGCAAGTTTATCTTGCAGTGGAGTAGTAGTTTCTACTTCTATAGCCTCATTTTTAGATGTTGTTTCTTCTTTTTGTTCTATTTCAACATTATCATCATCACGATTAATGGGTTTAAAACTCGTGATTTTTAACCACTCTGTAAATGAATGATTTTCAGATTTGTCAAACTCTAAAGGTTTGCCTATGTTAAGTTGTTTTTCTGCTGTTATATTTTTTACATCTACAGCTATTATGGAATCTTCAATTTTAGGAGCTTCTTGCTCTAATTTTGGTTCAGGTATTGGTTTTGCTTCAAATAAGCCTGGGTCTAAAACTCCTTCGGTGGCTTTAATTTGTTCTTTTAAAGCATCATCAATGGTTACACTTTTGTTTACGGAAATATCGTCTACAGCATTAACTTCTATAGATTTAATATCCTCAATGTTTTGTTTTATGCGCTCTGATATTTCATTCTGATTAAAGACATCTGAAGTAATATAATCGAATAAAACACTACGGTTTGAAGTGTAGGCAGCAGTAATTTTTAAAGCGTTATTGTATTTGTAGCTTTCCTTTTGCTTTAGTCCTTTAAGATAAAGTGCTCTTAACGATTGAAAATATGGATATTGATTTATGGCTGCAGAAAGCGCTTCGGTTTGAGAGGCTGTTATGGCTTCTGGATGTTGTAATAAATATGTGAGTTGCTTAAGCTGCATAATTTACCAGTCTGCTAATGATGCATTAAGAATATCTTGCGTAAGACGTTCTAAAATTTCTTCGAAAGCAGCGTCTTTTATACTGCCTGTAAGTTGGTCGTTTGCTCCATAATCGTAAAAGAATGAAAAACGTTTTTCAAAATCTTTTTCTTCATCTTTTGTATTTATATAGCGCACATTTACAGAAATAGTTAATCTATTTTGTGCTGCAGTATTTTGTGCTGTTGCTGTCATTGGTGAAATACGGTATTCTACAATTTCACCTTCATAAATAACTTCACCGCCTGTGTTTACTAAATTAGCACTTGTTTGATTTACAATTAAATCTTGTAGTGCATTTGTGAATAGTTGATCTAAACCAGGTTCAATTAAATCGGCATTATTCTGAAAAAAATTAACTTGAAACGTTTCAGGTGTTTCCGTAATACCTGTAAATGAATAATTCACTTTGCAACTAAAACTCGTAAGGCAAATGGAAAATATTATAATGTATTTTAAAGCTTTCAATGAATTGGTGTTTGGTTTTTTCATAGTTGTAAAGGCATCAATATAACCTAAAAACTTAAATATGAATATTTTAGTGTTGTTGATTTCATAAACTTATCTTAAAGATCAAACTGCTTAATTTTTCTATATAGCGTGCGTTCGCTAATTCCAAGTTCTGCAGCAGCAAGCTTACGTTTTCCGCTGTGTCGTTCTAAAGATTTTTTAATCAATTCTAATTCTTTATCATGTAAAGATAGTGTTTCCTCTTCTTCTATTTCTTCAGCAAAATGATATTTGTCTTCAGTTTCTGACGGTATAGAGTCATTAACTTCAGTGTGCTCAGGTATTGATAGTACTTCTAAATCTTCAACATTAGTATCGAATTCTTCATCTTTATCTTCTCCGTAAATTTTCTGAATTAAATGTTCATTGTCTTTTTGAACCTCAGAAATATTTCCGTTTTCCATGAGTTTCATAGTGAGTTTTTTTAGATCGTTTAGATCACTTTTCATATCAAATAAAACTTTGTATAAAATTTCTCGCTCACTACTAAAATCACTTTCGGATTTAGAATTATTGACAACAGCAGGTAAATTAGTGCTTGTGTTTGGTAAATAATTTTGAAGTGTTACACCATTAATAGTTCTGTTTTGTTCTAAAACAGAGACTTGTTCTGCTACGTTTCGTAATTGACGAATGTTACCATTCCAACGGAATTTTACAAGTAGAGCTACCGCATCATCCGTTAACTTTATTGTAGGCATTTTATATTTTAAGGCAAAGTCACTCGCAAATTTTCTAAATAACAAATGAATATCTTCTTTACGTTCTCTAAGTGGAGGTAAGTTGATTTCAATAGTGCTTAATCTATAGTATAAATCTTCTCTGAATTTTTCTTTCTTAATAGCTTCAAACATGTTAACGTTTGTTGCTGCTACAATTCTAACATTGGTTTGTTGTACCTTACTAGAACCTACTTTTATAAACTCACCATTTTCTAAAACACGCAGCAAACGTACTTGTGTTGTTAATGGAAGTTCGCCAACTTCATCTAAGAAGATTGTTCCTCCATCTGCGACTTCAAAATATCCAGAACGCGTAGCTGTAGCTCCTGTAAAAGCACCTTTTTCGTGTCCAAATAATTCACTGTCAATAGTGCCTTCTGGAATAGCACCACAGTTTACGGCAATATACTTGCCGTGTTTTCTATGTGATAATTGGTGTATAATTTTAGGAATACTCTCTTTACCAACACCACTTTCTCCAGTAACTAAAACTGAAATATCAGTTGGAGCAACCTGTATCGCTTTTTCTATAGAGCGATTAAGTTTTGGGTCGTTTCCAATAATTCCGAAACGTTGTTTTATGGCTTGAATTGATTCCATAGTTATTTCCTGTAAATTGGGAATTTCTTTTTAAATTACTATTAGTTAACGTAGTTAAAAACTTCATCAATGGTAATATCTCCACTACCAGCGTTTAATAATGCAGAGTTAATACTACCACTTCTATTAATTATTCTTCCTTCTGTATCATAGACTATTTCTAAATCTGAAGAGCCTTCTGGTGTTGTAGCACTTGTCATATTATTAGAGCTTCCCCAAAATGCTTGCCAATGTTCAATTTGGTCATCGTAATTATCATTGAACAACTGTAATTTATAAAAATCTTGAAATATATCTTTTAAAGGATTGGTGTTATCATCATAAGTGTAAGTAAATGTTCTTGCACCATCACCTGTCATTACTGTTGATGTTAAATTACTGTTTGCATCGTAACTGAGAGTTTCGTTTCTAACAGTGGTTCCTTCTGACGACGTTTCTCTTTGTATAAGTCTGTCGTTAGTATCAAAAGTATAAGTGACTATAACTGAAGATCCAACTTCTGTTCTTGTTGCGATATTGTCATTGTGCTCCAGATTGTAAGTGTAATTTTCTTCTGGATACTGATTATCAACAAAATTAATCTGCACTATATTATCGCCGCTGTATGTAATGGTAGTTGTACTGATTTCATTAGTCCCATCAGAAGCTGAAGTTTCTATAATTCGTCCATTATTGTCTCTTACTACAGGTGCTGTACCATCTACAATGATTCCAAACAATTCAACGCGTGTGCTTTGTGAGCCAATTAGACCAGAAGAATTGAGGTAAAAGTCCGTTTCAATTGTAGAAACACCAAATCCACTATCTACCGATTTATCATAACTGTAACTAGAAAGTGCAAAATTGCCTCCGTTAGGATCTCCGCCTCCAGTATTACCGCCTCCGGTATTACCACCTCCATTTTGTTCACCACCATTAGTGTACGCAGGATCTAAAGGTTCATTGTCACAAGAGGTTACTAAAGTTAAAGCTAAAAAGATTAGAACTAATTTTTTCATATAGATTTATTTTTATTAATTGTTTTTTGAATAGTCAATGGCTTTTCCAATAAGTGTTGCGCTTGTGCAATCTGTGATTAAAACATTAACCAAATCGCCTACTTTGTAATGTTCTTTTGGAAATACCGCAACAGTATTATCAGAAGTTCTACCTGACCATTGTAAATCAGATTTTTTAGATGCTTTTTCTATTAAAACTTCAACAGTTTTGTTAAGATGATTACGCGTATTTAGTTCGCTATACTTGCGTTCTAGTTTTACAATTTCTGTTAAGCGACGTTTCTTTACCTCTTCAGGTACGTCATCTTCCATTTTTCTTCCTGCTAAAGTTCCTGGTCGTTCAGAATAGGTAAACATATAGCCAAAGTTATATTTTACATAGTCCATCAATGATAATGTGTCTTGGTGGTCTTCTTCAGTTTCAGTTGGGAAACCCGCTATTAAATCTACACTAATGGAGCATTCAGGGATTATACGTCTAATATTATCTATTAGTTCAAAATATTCTTCACGTGTATGTAAACGATTCATTTCTTTTAAAATACGATTACTTCCACTTTGCACAGGTAAATGTATGTGTTTACAAATGTTGTCGTATTTCGCCATAGTTTCAATAACATCTAAAGTTAAATCTTGTGGGTTAGATGTTGAAAAACGAATACGCAATTTCGGTTGTGCTTTGGCGCATAGTTCTAAAAGATTTGCGAAATTTACAGCCGTAGCTTTTTGAAGGTCTGAAGCATTATTAAAATCTTTCTTTAAACCACCTCCATACCACAAATAGCTATCTACATTTTGTCCTAAAAGGGTTATTTCTTTAAAACCTTTAGACCATAAGTCGTTTACTTCTTCAATTATACTTTGCGGATCTCTACTACGTTCTCTACCTCTTGTAAACGGTACCACGCAAAATGTACACATGTTGTCGCAACCACGAGTAATAGATACAAAAGCTGTAACTCCATTACTATTTAAACGTACAGGAGAAATATCTCCGTAGGTTTCTTCTTTAGAAAGTATAACATTTATGGCGTCCCTACCTTCATCAACTTCTGCTAGTAAGTTTGGTAAATCTTTATAGGCATCTGGTCCTACAACCAAATCTACTATTTTTTCTTCTTCTAAAAACTTGGTTTTTAGGCGTTCTGCCATACAGCCCAATACACCAACTTTCATTTTTGGATTGGTGCGTTTTATAGCGTTATAGTGTTGTAATCGCTTTCTAACCGTTTGCTCAGCCTTATCTCTTATAGAACAAGTGTTTACTAATACAAGATCAGCTTCTTCAAGAGTCTGTGTGGTGTTAAAACCTTGTTCTGAAAGAATTGAAGCCACAATTTCACTATCGCTAAAATTCATAGCGCAACCATAACTCTCTATAAATAGTTTGCGTTGGTTACCTTCTTTTTTATCTAAAACTAAGGTTTCTCCTTGTTTTTTTTCGTCAATATTTTTTTCCATCAGCTACAGTGAATACTTAAATTCTCAATAAGTATGCAAAGATAATATTATTTTAGACTTTATGACAAAGTGGCAGTTGTAATTTAGTTAAGGTTGTTTTAAATACATGGAATTACAAAATCGAATTACAATGAAAGACTGTGATGCAAACTGAGATTAGGATTTTGCATTTATAAGGATGAGGACTTTTTTTCTTGAATATTTCCAAAAAATAGACTTCTTTTGAAGAACTAACTAACCAAATAAAAATAAATGAACACTACAGAAATTAAACGTCGCATTGAAGGAGCAAAAGACCTTGACTTCGGAACCATTTTTAATCAATCCATAGAATTGTTTAAAAAAGTTTGGGTACAAGGATTAGTTACGTTGTTGCTAAATATTGTTTTGGCAATACCAGTAATAATGATTGTGTATATACCATTACTATTTTTTGGCTTTATTAATGCTTTAACTATAAATAATAGTTATGATGCATACGATTCTTATGGGCAATCCGGAATGGGGTTTGCTTTTGGATTGGTGTTTTTAGTGGTCTATATTTTTCTCATTGTAGCCATGAGCGCTATTGGTCTAGGTTTAAAAGCCGCTTTTTACAGAATTTGTAAACTCAAAGATTTAGAGCAAATGGGAAATGAGGATTATTTTTATTTCTTCAAAAAACCTTATTTAGGTAAAACTATTAAATTAGGTGTGGCATTTGCAGGTATCGCAATTTTAGCAACATTATTATGTTTTGTGCCTATAATATATGCTGTTATTCCTTTGTCTTTTATAGTTGTTGTCTATGCTTTTAATCCAGATTTATCAGTTTCAGAAATTGTTAAATTAGGTTTTGATCTTGGAAATAAGAAATGGTTAATTTCTTTTGGACTTATGTTTGTTTCAGGATTTTTAGCCATGATTGTAGGTTTAGTAATGTGTGGATTTGGTATTTATGTAACATCGTCATTTAGTTATTTGCCTGCATACTTTATATATAAAGATGTTGTAGGATTTGATGGTGAATTCGATGAAATGAGACACATTGAGCAATAATTGATATTTTAACGCAACCTTTTTGGTTATTTTACATCTATAGATAAACACATGTCTTATGATATTTAGAAAAGTAGTAACACTTGTATTATTTTCTTTGTTATTAATGAATATGCAATGTGATGAAGATGATGTAGCTATATTACCATGCGGTTCAGAAATAATCATTGATAGTGCAACGTATAACGAAGTAGAGTCACATGCGATTGAGAGTGCTGCTATTAATGACAACTGTTTGGATATCAATATATATGATAGTGGTTGCGATAGTGATAGTTGGGTGATGACTTTAGTAGATTCTGGTGCAATAGCAGAATCAATGCCTCCTCAGCGGTATTTAAAATTGTCACTTTTTAATGATGAAGCATGCTTGGCGGTTTTTAATAAAGAAGGGTCTTTTAATTTATTACCGCTGAGAGTTGAAGGCGCTAATGAGGTTTTGTTGCATGTAGAAGGTCTTTCAGAACCAATATTGTATACCTTTAATTAAGATTTATAAATATTTATAAACAGTAGAAGCCTTGCAAATTGTAAGGCTTTTTCTGTTTTTTAGGACAAAAAAACCACGATAAAATGCATTGTATTTACGACCAAATTAGGTTTGTAACTTAATTTTCATATACATTTGTAAACGCAAAATTTTAAGAATGTCAAAAAATCTCGTTATTGTTGAGTCACCTGCAAAGGCTAAAACTATTGAAAAATTTTTAGGAAAAGATTACAAAGTAGAGTCCAGTTTTGGGCACATTGCAGATTTACCATCTAAAGAATTAGGAGTAGATGTAGAAGGTGATTTTATGCCGAAGTATCAGGTTTCTAAAGACAAGAAAGATGTCGTTAAAAAATTAAAAGATTTAGCAAAGAAAGCAGACATAGTATGGCTAGCAAGTGATGAGGATCGAGAAGGAGAAGCGATTGCTTGGCATTTAGCTGAGACTTTAAAATTAGATAAAGAAAAGACCAAACGAATTGTATTTCATGAGATTACAAAAAGCGCAATACAGAAAGCTATTGAGAATCCCAGAAGTATTGATTATAACTTAGTAGATGCACAGCAAGCAAGACGTGTTTTAGACCGTATTGTAGGTTATGAATTATCTCCTGTATTATGGAGAAAAGTAAAAGGAGGATTATCTGCCGGTAGAGTACAGTCGGTTTCTGTACGATTAATAGTAGAACGCGAACGCGATGTGCAAGCTTTTGAAGCTACAGCATCTTATAGAATAGATGCGGAATTTACTAACGAAAACGGAAATTCGTTTAAAGCGAAGTTGCCTAAGAATTTTGATTCAGAAAAAGAAGCTTTAAAATTTCTAAAAGATAATATTGGAGCTTCCTATGAGGTTTCAGATTTACAAAAGAAGCCTGCAAAAAAATCACCAGCAGCACCATTTACAACTTCAACACTTCAACAAGAAGCATCACGTAAATTAGGTTTTTCTGTAAGTAGAACCATGACTAACGCGCAACGTCTCTATGAAGCTGGTTTTATAACTTATATGAGAACAGATAGTGTTAATCTATCTGAAGAAGCAAAAAAAGGAGCTGAAAATGAAATTACTTCAGCTTACGGATCTGAATATAGCAACCCAAAAAATTATAAAGGAAAATCAAAAGGTGCGCAAGAAGCTCATGAAGCGATAAGACCTACAGATTTTGGAAATCATACTGTAAATGCAGAACGTGATCAAGCACGATTATATGATTTAATTTGGAAACGTGCTATTGCTTCTCAAATGAGCGATGCAAAATTAGAACGTACTAATCTTAAAATTAAAATTAATAGTTCTAATAAAATTAAAGAGCAATTTACTGCAAATGGGGAAATCATCACTTTTGAAGGCTTTTTAAAAGTTTATTTAGAAGGTACAGATGATGAAGATGCAGAACAAGAAGGTATTTTGCCAGATTTAAAAGTTGGTGAAGCACTTCAAAATAAATATATCACAGCTACAGAGCGTTTTACTAGACCACCTGCAAGATTTACAGAGGCATCATTAGTAAAGCAATTAGAAGAGTTAGGTATTGGTCGTCCATCTACTTATGCACCAACAATTTCTACAATTCAGAATAGAAATTATGTTGAAAAAGGAACAAATGAAGGTGACGAAAGAAAGTATAAGCAATTAGTTTTCGAAGATCAAAAAATAAAAGATAATACACTTTCAGAACAAACAGGTTCAAATAAAGGAAAACTTGTGCCTACAGATATAGGTATGATTGTAACCGAGTTTTTGGTTAAGCACTTTGAAAGCATCTTAGACTACAACTTTACTGCTAAAGTAGAAGATAAGTTTGATGACATTGCTGAAGGAAAAGAAGATTGGAGAGAAATGATGAAAGATTTCTACAAAGGTTTTCATCCGCAAGTAGAAGATGTGCAAGAAAATGCAGAACGAGAATCTGGTGAACGTATTTTAGGTACAGATCCAAAAACGGGTCGCCAAGTTAGTGTACGTTTAGGTAAATTTGGTCCAATGGTACAAGTTGGTACTATGGAAGATGAAGACAAGCCTAAGTTTGCGAGTTTATCTCCAGACCAACAACTTAATTCTATTACTTATGATGAGGCTATGGATTTATTTAAGCTTCCAAAAGCATTAGGGCATTATAAAGATGAAGAAGTTGAGGTAAATAATGGACGTTTTGGACCTTATGTAAGATTTGGTGAAAAGTTTGTTTCACTTCCTAAAGGAGTAGATCCATTGAGTGTTGAGATGGATGAGGCATTAATATATATTAAGGAGAAAGAAAAGGCAGATGCTCCAATATATATGTATAAAGATTTAGAAGTCACAAAAGGTAAAGGACGTTTTGGGCCATTTATTAAATGGAATAACATGTTCATTAATGTGAATAAAAAATACGATTGGGATAATTTATCTGAAGAAGATATCGTTACTTTGATCGAAGAGAAAATTCAGAAAGAAATAGATAAGGTTATCCATAATTGGGAAGAAGCTGGTGTAAGAGTAGAAAAGGCAAGATGGGGAAGGCATAACATTATAAAAGGCAAACAAAAAGTTGAGTTGGCTAAGACTGTAGATGTGAGTAAAATGACATTGGAAAAAGCTCAAGACATCCTCGAGAAAAACGCGCCTAAAAAGAAGGCTACTAAAAAGAAAGCCACCAAGAAAACTGCGACTAAGAAGACTGCAACAAAGAAAAAAGCTACAACTAAAAAGTAATAATAAAATATGAATTTTAATTTTCTTTCGCCTGTATCAGATGCGGTTTTAGCTCATAACGAACTAATAGCGCAACAAGCGCTAGGGAAAAAAATTAAGATCCATTCGCGTCAAAATGGATTGCCAGATTTGGAGAACGTCCAAATGGCTATTATCGGAGTAAAAGAAAATAGAAATGACGTTAATTATATAGGATCGAATATTAGTTTTGATACAATTCGTAAAACCTTTTACACTTTATTTCCGGGTAATTGGCATACTACAATAGCAGATCTTGGTGATATTGAGCCAGGCGAAACTGTAGAAGATACTTATTTTGCAATTAGAACTGCTATTTCTGTTTTAGTAGAAAAAAAGATTATTCCTATAGTATTAGGCGGAAGTCAAGATTTAACATATGCCAATTATCGTGCTTACGATTCTCTTTTGCCAATGGTAAATGTTGTAAGTGTAGATACTAATTTCGATTTAGGGGATGCCAGTCTTCCTATAAAGAATAATAGTTATGTTGGTAAAGTCATTGTAGAGGAACCATATAATTTATTCAACTACGCTACAATAGGTTATCAAACTTATTTTAATTCACAAGAAGAAATTGACCTTATAGAAAAGTTGTATTTCGAAGCTTATCGCTTAGGTGAGATCTCTGGAGATATTAGTAAAGTTGAGCCTTTAATGCGAGATGCACATATTGTATCTGTAGATTTAAAGTCTGTTAGAGCAGCAGAGGTTAGTGATAATCAAAAATATTCTCCTAATGGTTTTTCAGGAAAGGAGATATGTGCTATTAGCAGATATGCAGGCATAAGTAATAAAGTGTCGTCTTTTGGTATTTATGAATATAGCGGATCTAAAAATGATAGTGCCACATCAATGTTGGTCGCTCAAATGATTTGGTATTTTGTTGAAGGAGTTAATTGCCGAGTTAAGGATGATGAATTTACCAATGAACGTTATTACCAAAAATATAATGTATTGGTAGATGAGGACGAGTTAATTTTCTATAAAAGTTTAAAAACAGGACGTTGGTGGATAGAAATACCTTTTTTGCCAAACGTTAATAATAAATTAAAAAAGCATACGTTATTACCATGCATGCATTCCGATTATGTGCACGCAACACAAGGTGAAATACCTGAACGTTGGTATAAGGCTTACAGGAAGAATAGCTTCTAAAATAAGCACTTTATCGAATTTTAACATTTTTTTTATCGATGAAATGCTTATTTTAGGGGTGAAATGCAAAAAAAATATAAAAAAAGTTGTTTATTCGGAAATATATAAATATGTTTACGACCTCAAAAATAATAAGGACTAATTTAACCTAGAGTTACTATGAATATTAAGAAGTTTATTTTATTAACCACAGTACTTGTTTTGGTAGCCAGTTGTAATTCTGGAGATCGAGGACAGTTGGTAGGTGTTAAAGGTAAAAAATGGCATCCGGAAAAACCTTATGGGATGACATTAGTACCTGGTGGAGCGTTTATAATGGGTAAATCAGATGATGATTTAGCAGGAGTACAAGATGCACCAACAAGAACAGCAACAGTACGTGCATTCTATATGGATGAAACTGAAATTACAAATAGCGAGTATCGTCAATTTGTAGAATGGGTAAGAGATTCTACTCTAAGATTAAAATTAGCTGAAATGGCTGATTTAGAAGGTAAAACTGCAGGAAGTGGTGATATTGGAGAATTTGCATATGTAGATTCAGATCCAAATAATCTTAATGCCTACGAAAGCTATATGGTAAATACCTATGGTAACGAACAAAGAAAAATTAATCGCGATGTAGAATTATATTTTAGCACGGATGATTATCCAGATGAATTATATGCTGAAGTGATGGATGGTATGTATTTACCATTAGAAGAGTCTTATAATGGTCAACGTACTTGGGATGTTAAGCAATTTAAATTCCAATATACTTATATGGATATTTCTAAAGCAGCTAAGAATAGAGGCTTAAAACGTTCTGAAGTTATAGTTCAACAAGAAGTTGAAGTATACCCAGATACTACGGCTTGGATTAGAGATTTTGCTTATTCTTATAATGAGCCAATGCATAATGATTATTTCTGGCATGATGCTTATGGAGCTTATCCAGTAGTTGGTGTGTCTTGGAAACAAGCTCAGGCTTTCTGTCAATGGAGAACTTTATATCATAATGCAGATAGAAAGAAAAAAGGAAGACATGCTGTAAACTCTTATAGATTACCTTCTGAAGCAGAATGGGAGTATGCTGCACGTGGAGGTCTTCAAGGGGCAACATATCCTTGGGGTGGTCCTTACACTAAAAACGACAGAGGTTGTTTTATGGCTAACTTTAAACCATTACGTGGTGATTATGCAGCAGATCAAGCATTATATACTGTAGAAGCAGATGCTTATGATCCTAATGATTTCAACTTATATAATATGGCTGGTAATGTATCAGAATGGGTAAATGGTTCTTATGATCCTGCATCTTATGAATATGCATCATCAATTAATCCTAATGTAAATGATCCTAACAATGCACGTAAAGTAGTTAGAGGTGGTTCTTGGAAAGATGTTGCTTACTTCTTGCAAGTAAGTTCTAGAGATTATGAATATGCAGATTCTGCAAGAAGTTATATCGGATTTAGAACAGTTCAAGATTACATGGGAACTGAAGTAACTAAAAACGCAGCAACTAATTAAAATAAACTTAACTTAAACTTAATATTAATCCCGAATTGAGTGCAAACAACCAAGCTCAATTGAAAACTAAAATTTAAAAATCATGGCACAAAAGAAATTATCAACAATGAATATGGTCTATGGACTAGGAGCTGCAATCGTAATTATTGGAGCATTATTCAAAATCCAACACTGGCCTTATGGTTCACTTATTCTTACAATAGGTATGATTGTTGAAGCGGTAGTATTTACAATATCAGCATTTGAAAAACAAGGAGACGATTTAGATTGGTCTTTAGTATATCCAGAATTAGCAGGAGGTCAAACTTTAGGGTCTAAAAAGAAAAATATTGAAGCACCTAAGGATGCAGAAGGTTTATTATCTAAAAAATTAGACAACTTATTAAAAGATGCTAAAATTGATGGTGAGCTTATGGCAAGTTTAGGAAACAGTATCAAAAATTTTGAAGGTGCAGCTAAAGGTATTTCTCCAACTGTTGACGCAATGGCATCACAAAAGAAATATAGCGAAGAATTGTCATTAGCGGCAGCGCAAATGGAATCTTTAAATAGCCTTTATAAAGTACAAGTTGATAGTGCAAACCGTCAAGCAGCAATTAACGAAGAAGCTGTAGAAAATGCTACTAAATTAAAAGAGCAAATGCAATCATTAGCTTCTAACCTTTCATCTTTAAATGGTGTTTACGGTGGAATGTTATCTGCAATGAACAAAAACTAATTGGTTTTAATAATCGATTTAATTAACAATTAAAAACTAATTAGAAATGGCAGGAGGAAAACAGTCCGCAAGGCAAAAAATGATTAACCTAATGTATTTGGTATTCATTGCAATGATTGCAATGACAATGTCAAAAGAAGTATTATCTGCATTTGGTTTAATGAATACAAAATTTGATAGCGCTAACGAATTAGCAGCTGCTTCAAATGAAGGTATTCTAAGTCAACTAGAAAAGAAAGCTGAAGAAAAACCACAGGAATTTGCTGTTGTTGCAAGTAAAGCAGAACAAATCAGTAAAGTATCTGATGAATTTTATAAGTTTCTAGGTGATGTAAAAGAAAATGATATCGTAAAACTTGGTGGATACGAAAGAGAAGAAAATGGTCAGTTACCTTATGAAGAAATGGATAAGGGTGATAAATTAGATGAACACTGGTTTACTGGAGATCGTTATACTAAAAGAGGTGATGAAATTGTTGCCGCTATTGAAAAGTATAAGTCTGATATTAAAGGTATCGTTGGTGATGATGTAAAATGGTCTAAAGTAATTGAAAGTTTTGAAAAGCGTTTTAGTCTAGATCCAGTAGTTGATAGTGAAGGAGCAAAAAAGAATTGGTTAGATTATCATTTTCAAGGATTTCCTGCTATAGCATCTTACACAAAGTTAACTGCAATGCAAAATGATGTTAAAGCAACTGAAACTAATATGTATAATGGTTTCTTAGGAAACTTAGTAACAGAAGCTGTATCATTAAAAAATTACAAAGCAATAATTTTAGCTGATAAGTCTGCATTCTTTGCAGGTGAGAAATTTCAAGGTAAAGTTGTTTTAGGAAAGTATGCTAATGTAACACCAACAAAATTAAATGTGCAAGGTCAAGAAATTGATTTAACAAATGCTATTGATTCAACTGGTGCTGCGAAGTTAGATTTTAACGTTGGTAATGTTGGTGAACATCAAGTAGAAGGTCAATTTACTTTTATTGAGGACGGAAAACCATTAGATATTCCAATTATTGGTAACTATGTGGTTGTACCAAGACCTAACTCTGCTACAATTTCTGCAGACAAGATGAACGTAGTTTATCGTGGTGTTGCTAACCCAATGACAATTTCTTTTGCTGGTGTACCAGATAATAAGGTTTCTGCAAGTGGATCAGGTTTATCTAAAGCTTCAGGTATTGGTAAATATACTATGAACCCAGGTACTGGTAGAGAAGTAACAATTAATGTTTCTGCTACTTTAGATGACGGTTCTAAGGCAAGTGATCAACAAACGTTTAGAATTAAAGATATTCCTAAGCCTACAGGTACTATTTCTGGTAAAGATGGTATGGTAAGATTACCTAAGCGTAACTTAGAAATAGGTACTATTGGTGCGGTTTTAGATGATTTTGTATTTGATTTACCAATTAATGTAACATCATTTAAAGTTAAAGTTCCTGGGCAACCTACTGTAATTGTTGCTGGTACTAAAATGAATAGCCAAGCTAAATCTGCCATTGGTAGAGCACGTGCTGGTGATGTTGTTACAATTTTTGATATCCAAGCTAAAATAAAAGGAAACAGCTCTTATCGATTAAAAGGTGTATCTCCTGTAACAGTTGAGGTATCAAACTAAGCGACAATTTATTTAGATAATTAGCGTTATCAATAAAAGAAAATCCCAAATTATAATAAAAAATAAGATGAATTTAAAAAGCTTTTTATGTATAGGAATAGGTGTATTAGCCGCAAACACTATGTTTGCTCAAGCTAATATCCTAAATGCAAAAATACCTGAAGAGGTAGGTATGAAAACTGAAGCACAGTTACTTCTAGATAACGACAAGCCTTTAGAATATGGATATGTTGGTGATAGAGATATCTTATTTTCTAAAATGACTTGGGAAAAGATTGTCTTAGACGAGCGTGCTAACTTTCCATTATATTTTCCTATTGAAGATAACTTAGGGGATGATAGAAAATCATTGTACAGAGTTCTTATGAAAAATGTCAATGACGGTACTATTCCTAAAGTATATGCAGATGATTATTTTACAGAAGAACGTACTATGGAAGATCTAGCTCCTTCATTAAGAAAGGAAGAGATTACTGATCAAGGTATTGATTGGATGAATGCGGAAGGTGTATCTGATACATCTCTTATTCCTGAAGAGTATGTAATTCGTAGAGAAATTGGAGCAGCAGATATTAATTCTTATTTAGTAAAAGGACTTTGGTATTTTGATAAGCGTCAAGGAGAATTAAAGTATCGTATCTTAGGTATTGCACCTGCAGCACCAGATGTTAACTTTATTGATTCTGATGACGAAGCTAATAAAGAGCCAATTGGTTTATTTTGGATATTTTATCCTGAATTAAGAGATATTCTTCATGAAGCGAAAGCTTTCAATAATAAGAATAGTGCAGTGCCACTTTCTTTTGATCATTTATTAAACAGCAGACGTTTTAGTGGAATTATCTACAAAGAGGAAAATGTTTATGGTGATAGAAAGATTGAAGAGTATGTTGCTGAAAATGCTTTAATGCAACTTTTAGAATCTGAACGTATCAAGGATAAGATTAGAAACTTTGAACAAGATATGTGGAGCTACTAATTTGCTTAACATAAAATATAAAAAACGCTCACTTTTTAAGTGAGCGTTTTTTTGTTTTAATACTTATTTTTTAGGTTCACTAAACCATTTGGTGTTTAGAATTATTTACTTTTGTTTCTATGAAAGAAGTAGATTATATTATTGTTGGTTGTGGCTTAGCAAGTATTGCCTTTTGCGAAGAACTAAGAGGAAATAATAAAACATTTGTAGTATTTGACAATAATTCTCAAAAGTCCTCTATAGTTGCTGCAGGATTATATAATCCGGTTATTCTGAAACGTTTTTCAGAAGTTTGGAAGGCTAAAGAACAATTAAATCTAGCAGCACTATTATATTCTAATATTGAAAAGGAGTTAGATATAACAGTTGATTATAAACTTCGCATTTTAAGGCGTTTTACGTCTATTCAAGAACAAAATAAATGGTTTTCTGCTTCAGACAAGCCTAGTCTTGAACCCTTTCTTTCAACACAGCTCGTTAAAAACACAAATTTAGCTATAGATGCACCTTTCGGATTTGGGGAAGTGCAACATGCTGGTCGTTTAGATACGGAAACCCTAATTACTAATTATAAGCAATTTTTAAAGCGGATTAATTGTTTCGAAGAGGTAACTTTTGAACATCAAAATATTAAGTTTGAATTAGGTTCAATACATTATAATGGTATTAAATCTCAACACATTGTATTTGCTGAAGGGTTTGGAGTAAAAGAAAATCCTTATTTCAAAACCATTCCACTTACAGGTTCTAAAGGCGAAATACTCACTATTAAGGCACCCGATTTAAAAATTGATTATGCTATAAAATCATCGGTATTTGTAATTCCACTTGGTGATGATTTATATAATGTTGGGTCTACTTATAATAATGACGATAAATCTAATACACCAACGGAATCAGCCAAAGAAGAATTAATTTCTAAATTAAAAACATTTTTAAAATGTGATTTTGAAGTCGTGAGTCATATTGCTGGAGTTAGACCTACAGTAAAGGATCGTAGACCATTAATTGGTAGACATCCAAAACATAACAATTTATACGTGCTTAATGGACTTGGTACAAGAGGTGTGATGATTGCTCCTTATGTCGCTAAAGCGTTATATAATTTTATTGAAAAAGGAGAACTCTTAGATGCTGAAATTGATGTGAATAGATTTTTATAACTTAAATAATACTATTTAAGTCTTCACAAAAAGATATCATTTTTTAACTAAATTTTTATCATAACTCATAAATATATTAATCCATATATTTCGAGATAAGCGCATAATTATAGGGAAAAAGCAAACTAAAGTGGCTACAATTGCTATAAAAGCAGTTGTTAAAGAAGATTCTAAAATGTTATAGCTTATAATAAACGCAGCGACAGCAAAGGCAATACCTACAGCATAACTTACATACATAGAACCATAGAAAAACGAAGGTTCTATTTGATATTTTGTATGACAATGAGAACATTTCTCATGCATTTTTACAACATCAGAAAGAACGTAAGGGTTTTTATTTATATACATAGATTCTTGATGACATTTTGGACATACACCAAAAAGAATACTATAAAGTTTCATTCCTTTTCTAATCATAACTAAAACCTTTACTTTTGCGTTTTTTAAGACTAAACAAAGGTAAAATAATATAACTGAATTTTTGTAACAATTGTAACTCAAAATTCAATTGTAATATTCAAAAAACTTATGCTAAATATCCATAATCTTTCAATCTCATTTCAAGGAGAATATCTTTTTGAAGAAATAACATTTAAACTTGGTCTTGGCGATCGTATTGGTTTAATTGGTAAAAATGGAGCAGGTAAATCCACTATGCTTAGAATTCTTTCTAAAGAGCAAGAACAAGATACAGGACAAATTGCGGCTGACAAGGATATGAAAATTGGTTTCTTAAAACAAGATATTGATTTTGATTTAGGTAAAACAGTTTTAGAAGAATCTTACCAAGCATTTAAAGAAATAAAAACCTGTGAAAGGCAACTCGAAGAAATCAATACGCAATTAGCTGAGCGTAAAGATTACGAAAGTGATGCCTATCATCAATTAATGGTTGATTTAAATGATATACAGCATCAATACGAAATTTTAGGTGGTTATAATTATCAAGGAGAAACCGAAAAGATTCTTCAAGGGTTAGGTTTTAAACGCGAAGATTTTGATAAACTTACAGATACGTTCTCTGGTGGTTGGAGAATGCGAATAGAATTAGCAAAACTTTTACTTCAAAATAACGACTTATTGCTTTTAGATGAGCCAACAAACCACTTAGATATTGAATCTATAATTTGGTTAGAAAACTTTTTGAAAGGTTATACAGGAGCTGTGGTTATTGTTTCTCACGATAAGATGTTTTTAGATAATGTGACTAATCGTACTATAGAGATTTCGTTAGGGAGAATTTATGATTATAATAAGCCATACTCGCAATTTTTAGTATTGAGAAAGGAAATGAAGGTTCAGCAGTTAGCTGCACAGAAAAATCAAGAGAAGCAGATTCAGCAAACTGAAAAATTAATTGAGAAATTTAGAGCAAAGGCTTCTAAAGCTACAATGGCTCAATCCTTAATTAAAAAATTAGATAAAATTGATCGCATTGAAGTTGATGAAGATGACAATAGTGTGATGTCTTTAAACTTTCCTGTTTCTGTAACTCCTGGTAAAGTGGTTGTAGAGATAGATAATGTATCTAAACGATATGGAGATCTTCAAGTCCTTCATAATGTAAATTTATCTGTTCCTAGAGATATTAAAACTGCCTTTGTTGGTCAAAACGGTCAGGGAAAATCCACTTTAGCAAAAATAATTGTTGGAGAATTAGAGCACGAAGGTAAACTCACTTTAGGACATAATGTACAAATTGGGTATTTTGCCCAAAATCAAGCAGAATATTTAGACGGAAACAAAACCGTACTAGATACTATGATTGATGCAGCTAATGAAACTAATAGAAGTAAGGTTAGAGATATTTTAGGATCCTTTTTATTTAGAGGTGAAGAGGCAGAGAAATATGTAAGAGTCCTTTCTGGTGGTGAGCGAAATAGATTGGCATTAGCAAAATTACTATTGCAACCGTTGAACGTGCTTATTATGGATGAGCCAACGAATCACTTAGATATAAAATCTAAAAATGTACTAAAAGAAGCTTTAAAAAAGTTTGAAGGTACATTAATATTAGTCTCTCACGATAGAGATTTTCTTCAAGGACTAACAGATACAGTTTACGAATTTAAGGATCAGAATATTAAAGAATATTTAGGTGATATAGATTTTTACTTAGAACAGCGTAATCTTGAAAACTTAAGAGAAGCCGAAAAAAGAACTGTGGTTGCTAACCAACCTAAGGAAAGTAATAAGCAAAATTACGAAGACCAAAAGAAATTAAAATCTTTAAATAATAAACTCAGTAATATAGAATCTAAAATCAATCAGCTTGAAAAAGATATCAAAAGTGATGATGTGAAGCTCGCTACAGATTATGATAAAACAGCTTCAGATCCTAAATTTTTTGATGCATACCAATTAAAGAAAAAGACTTTAGGTAAACTAATGGAAGATTGGGAAGCTGTTCAGTTTGAGCTGGATGACATTTCAAATTAACAATTAAGATTTTTTTAACGATTTCACTTGTTGATAAGGTTAGCTTTGCAAAATACTGACCACGATCAACATTATGTTAAGAAAAATTATTTTATCCGTTTTAGGAGTTCTATTTATATTAGGAGCCGTTCTTTTTGCTAATTATCTCATTGATAATAAACATAAGCCAAAACCAGTAATTCCTAAAATGGTAAAAACAGTACTTACAGATACTGTAAAAAACAGCACCATTCCTATCGTAATTTCTGCAAATGGTAGTCTC
Organism: Winogradskyella eximia; assembly: GCF_003386165.1. Lineage (GTDB taxonomy): Bacteria > Bacteroidota > Bacteroidia > Flavobacteriales > Flavobacteriaceae > Winogradskyella > Winogradskyella eximia. The sequence continues at coordinate 1,184,358 of NZ_QRDV01000001.1, forward strand.
ACAGCTAAACAACGTGTTGAGTTATATTCTGAGGTTCAAGGGATTTTTAAAACAGGTTCAAAACTTTTTAAGCCAGGTCAAAAATTTAATAAAGGAGAAGCATTAATTCGTTTAGATGCTTCTGAGTATTATGCAGGTGTACAATCTGCTAAAAGTAGTTTGTATAATAGTATTGCAGCCGTTATGCCAGATTTACGCTTAGATTTTCCTAATGTATTTCAAAAATGGCAAAGCTATCTAAATAGTTTTGATTTAAATAAAACGACTCCAAAGCTACCAGAAATTTCAGATGAAAAAGAAAACTATTTTATAACTGGTCGTGGAATAGTTAGCGCTTATTACAGCGTTAAGAATTTAGAACAGCGATTAACCAAATATAGAATAATAGCTCCATTTTCAGGCATATTAACAGAGGCCTTAGTTACAGAAGGGACTTTAGTAAGGAGTGGACAGAAATTAGGAGAATTTATTAATCCTTCCGTTTACGAGATGGAAGTCGCCATTAGTAAATCTTTTGCAGATATTTTAAAAGAAGGAGAAAGTGTGAGTCTTGCAAGTTTAGATCATACTAAAGCGTATCAAGGTGAGGTATCGCGAGTAAACGGAAGTATCGATGCAACTACACAAACTATAACGGTTTATATAGAAGTTAAACATGCAGACTTAAAAGAAGGTATGTATCTAGAAGCCAAATTAAATGCTGAAAAAGTAGATAATGCTATAGAAATTGATAGAAACTTATTATTAGACACTGAAGAGATTTTTGTAGTTAATGATAGTTTACTTGATGTTATTCCGGTTAAGCCTGTACATTTTTCTAGTGAAAAAGTGGTTTTAAAAGAGGTGCCAGATGGAACTATCATTTTAAGAAAACCAGTTCCTGGTGCTTATGCAGGTATGCATGTAAAAGCGGCAAAAGATATGTCTTCAACCTCTGATTCTATTCAATAATGAGAAAAATAATTGAATATTTTATACGATATCATGTTGCTGTAAACATCTTTATTATTGCATTCTTTGTCTTTGGTATTATAGGTGTAACATCTTTAAAGTCGTCGTTCTTTCCGCTTACAGAATCTAAAATAATTAATGTCAACATTACATATCCAGGAGCTTCTCCTCAGGAGATAGAAGAGGGTATTGTTCTTCAAATTGAAGATAATCTTAAGGGATTAAAAGGTGTTGATAGAGTGACGTCAACATCTAGAGAAAATAGTGGTTCTATAACAGTTGAAATTGAGAAAGGCGAAAACATAGATTTCATGCTGCTCGAAGTTAAAAATGCAGTAGATAGAGTACCCTCATTTCCAACAGGAATGGAGCCTTTAATAGTTTCAAAACAAGAAGCTGTAAGGGAAACGATTTCTTTTGCCGTAAGTGGTAAAGATATTCCGTTAGTGACATTAAAACAGTTAGCAAGACAAGTAGAAACGGATTTAAGAGCTATTGATGGTATTTCTCAAATTGAAATATCGGGTTTTCCTGATGAAGAAATTGAAATTGCAGTTAATGAACTAGATTTATTAGCTTATAATCTTACATTTAGTGAGGTTGCAGAAGCCGTTAGTAGTGCTAACATATTGGTTACTGGTGGAAATGTAAAAACCATTGCCGAAGAATATTTAATCAGAGCCAATAACAAACAATACTACGGTAAAGAACTTTCTAATATTATTGTAAGAGCATCTTCTGATGGCAAAGTGATACGATTAAAAGATATTGCTATTATTAGAGATCGATTCTCTGAAACGCCTAATGCAACTTATTTTAATCAAGAATTAGCAGTAAATATTTCAATTACAAGTACCAATAATGAAGACTTAATTTCATCAGCAGACAAAGTCAAAGAGTACATAGAAGAATACAATCAAAAATACACCAACGTTCAATTAAATGTTGTTAGGGATTTATCAATAACACTAAATCAACGTACGCAATTACTGACAGAGAATGCCATTGTAGGTATGATTTTAGTATTGGTGTTTTTATCTATATTTTTAAATACCAGATTGGCATTATGGGTAGCATTTGGTTTGCCTATTTCGTTTTTAGGTATGTTTATTTTTGCGGCTCAGTTTGATGTAACAATTAATGTATTGTCACTTTTTGGGATGATAATAGTGATTGGTATTTTGGTGGATGATGGTATCGTTATCGCAGAGAATATTTACCAACATTATGAAAAAGGAAAAAAACCAATTCAAGCAGCTATTGATGGTACAATGGAAGTTATTCCGCCTGTAGTATCAGCTATTATTACAACACTGTTAGCTTTCTCTTTATTCTTCTTTTTAGATAGTAGGATAGGTGAATTTTTTAGTGAAGTTGCTGTTATAGTAATTTTAACTTTAGTAGTGTCTTTAGTTGAGGCACTTATTATTCTACCTGCTCACTTAGCGCATTCAAAGGCATTAAAACCTAGAAAAGTAGATGAGAATCCTTCAAAAATAAAGCAGTTTTTCTCATTTATGAGAGCAATTAATAAGGGAGGAGACCGGTTTATGTCTTTTTTAAGAGATAGAGTTTATACACCTATTTTAAATCGTGTATTAAAATATAAACTATTCTCTTTGGGTGTTTTTGTAGCCTTATTAGTTTTAACTATTGGTTCGCTTGGAGGTGGAATTATTGGTGTTACTTTATTTCCGAGGGTCGCTAGTGATGCTGTAAATATAGAATTAGTAATGCCAGCAGGTACTAATGTGAAAATCACAGATTCTATTATTTCTATGATTGAAGAAAAGTCATTCATAGTTAACAAAGAACTTAGCGATAAATATCTAAAAGGAACTGATAAACAATTATTTGAAAACACTATTGTTGAAATTAGTAGTAGTTCTAGTGCGAGGTTAAGAATTAATTTATTACCAGGCGAAGAACGACCAGATGAAATAAAGTCAGATTTAGTTACCAATCGATTAAGTGAGTTGGTTGGTCCTGTAATAGGTACTGAACGATTAATTTACGGCTCTGGTGGAAATTTTGGTGGTAGTCCAGTATCAGTATCCTTGTTAAGTAATAATATTGAAGAATTAAAGGCTTCTAAATTAGAGTTAAAAAAGTATTTGGAATCTAATCCGTTACTTAAAGATATTGGTGATAATGATCCTGCAGGTATTAAAGAAATTAGATTAGAGCTTAAAGAAAGTGCCTATTTATTAGGTCTCGATTTAAGAACGGTGATGGCACAAATTCGTTCAGGATTTTTTGGGGCACAAGCTCAACGTTTTCAACGTGGACAAGATGAAATTAAAGTTTGGGTGCGTTACGATAAAAATAACAGAAGCTCTATTAATGATTTAGATGCCATGCGCATTGTAACACCTACAAATGAGCGTGTCACTTTAAAAGATATTGCTAATTATACTATCGCTAGAGGAGATGTAGCGATAAACCACTTAGAAGGTAAACGTGAGATCCAAGTATATGCAGATCTAAAAGATCCTAGCACAAGTAATACAGATATTATAGATGATATTAGAACGGTTTTTATACCAAAACTACAATCTAAGTATCCTACAATAAATGCTTCTTTTGAAGGGCAAAACCGTGAGGCCAGTAAATTAACAGGATCGTTAAAACTTGCAGGACCAATAATCTTGTTATTAATTTATATTACCATAGCATTTACGTTTAGAAGTTATTCACAGCCATTTTTACTTATTTTATTAATTCCATTTAGTTTAACAGCTGTAGCTTGGGGACATTGGTTATTAGGTTTTCAAGTTAATATTCTGTCCCTTTTAGGAATTATAGCGTTAATAGGTATCATGGTAAACGATGGATTAGTTCTAATAGGAAAGTTTAATAGTAATTTAAAGGAAGGAATGTCTTTTGATTATGCTTTGTCCGAAGCCGGAAAGTCGCGTTTTAGAGCAATTTTCTTAACCTCGTTAACAACCATTGCAGGTTTAGCACCTTTGTTATTAGAAAAAAGTAGGCAGGCACAATTTCTAAAACCTATGGCAATCTCTATATCATTTGGTATAGCTTATGCCACTATATTAACGTTATTAGTCTTGCCATTATTTTTATCATTTAGTAATAGTATTAAGCAGAGTGGAAAATGGCTGGTAACAGGTAAAGAGGTGACAAAAGAAGAAGTAGAACGAGCAATTATAGAACAAAATGAAGCAAATGATGACTAAAGTAAAACTGACATTTCTGTTTTTATTGTGTTGCTTTGGTCTGCAAGCACAAGAAGTTTTAACTAAGGAAGCCGCTGTTTCTGTAGCTCTAGAGAATAATTATGGAGTTAAAATAGCTAAAAATGCTGTAGCTGTGGCTGAAAATAGTACTAGTATTCTTAATACTGGGTTTCTACCAACACTTGCAGGTAATGCAGGAGCAAATTATAATTTAGATAATACAGAAGCTGAATTTTCAGATGGAAGACCTGATGCCGTTTTAAATGGGGCAGAAAGTTCTAATTATAATGCTAGTATAACTTTAAATTACACTCTTTTTGATGGTTTAGGGAGGCATTATAATTATAAACGGTTAAAAGAACAATATCAATTATCAGAGTTGCAAGCGAGAGCAACTATTGAATCTACTATTCTTCAATTATTTTCAGCATATTATAATGTCGCTCAATTTTCAGATAATTTGAATGCCTTAGAAGAAACCCTAATGATTACAAAAGATAGGTTAGTAAGAGCGAATTATCAGTTTGATTATGGCCAGAATACAAAACTAGGAGTCTTAAATGCAGAGGTAGATATTAACACGGATAGTATTAATATCATTAACACTAAACAAAATTTAAAAATCGCCAAGCGTGATTTAAAATTAGTTTTAGGAGAAACATATACTAATGATTTTAATGTAGATACAGAAGTTGTTTTTACACTTCAATTAGAAAAAGATAGTTTATTTGAAAAAGCAAAATCTAGAAATATAGCTTTACTTCAAACCGAAAAAAACATTGCAATAAGTAAGCTAGATATTAATTCTGGAAAATCAGATTTCTTGCCAACAATAGGATTATCTGGTTCTTATGGATGGAATAAAAACAATAACAATGCAGTAGCACTTTTAGCCGTTTCTACTAGTACTGGTTTGTCTGCAGGTTTAAATTTAAGTTGGAATCTTTTTGATGGTGGCTCAACAATTACAAGGGTGAGAAATGCGAAGATTAACTTAGAAACGCAACAACTTCAAAAAGAAAGTATTTTACTAAGTATAGAACGCGATTTTAATAATGCTTGGGATAATTATCAAAACAAATTAGAAATTTATAATATTCAGGAAAAGAATATTATTACGGCTCAAAATAACTTTGATCGTACCCAAGAAAAGTTTAAGATAGGACAAGTCAATTCTATTGAATTTAGACAGGCTCAGATTAATTTACTAAATGCAGAATTAAGCCGTAACCAGGCGAAATTTTCAGCTAAATTATCAGAGTTAGAGTTACTACAGATTAGTGGTGAACTATTGAATGTTCAATTTTAATTTAAGTAAGTAATGCACGAACATTTTTTTCAATGTCCTTATTGTTGGGAACAGATTTCTATGCTAGTTGATGTGTCTCAAAGGCATCAAAAATATATTGAAGATTGTGAAATATGCTGTAATCCCATTCAGGTTTCAATAGTGGTTGATAATCAGCGTGTTGTATCTTTTCAAGCTGAAAACATAGAACAATAATATTTTTGTAATTAGTTGGTGTTCAGATTTATAGTTGTTTTTGTTGTGTAGTTGGTCGAAAAAAGTTGCGGTTGATGGGGGTTTCTCGTATATTCGTAGTGTTATTGTGTCCCTCCACAAAAATCTACAATTATGAAGACACTAAAAATAACATTACTTTTCTGTTTCATTTCAGTATTCACTTTTGCAGAAGTCTCGCAAGATCAAAAAAATGCACTTGTAGATTTATTTAATAAAACCAATGGTGATTCTTGGAACCACAAATGGGATTTAGAACAGCCTGTTTCAAAATGGTATGGGATAACATTAGAAGGGGAAAATGTTATAGCGTTAAATTTAAGCTTTAATGGTTTAAATGGGAATCTTCCAGAATCAATATCAGATTTAGTTTATTTAAAAGTTCTTAACTTATCCTTCAATAAATTAGGAGGTGAATTGCCTAGTACCTTAGTGAACATGATTAATCTTGAGGAGTTAAAATTATACTCTAATAGCTTTAGCGGTGCAATACCTTCAGATATTGGGAACTTAACAAGTTTGAAATCTTTAGAATTATTTAATAATGAATTTTTCGGTCAGATTCCATCTTCAATAGGCAGTTTAACAGAACTAGAAACGTTAATTTTAAGTAGTAATCAATTGATGGGAAAACTTCCATCAAGTTTATCTAATTTGAAATCTTTGAAAGTATTAAGTGTTTTTGACAATAATTTAATTGGTACTATCCCATCTTCAATAGCTGAGTTAAAAGATTTAGAAGAGTTAGTATTATCTAATAATGCATTTTATGGTAACCTTCCAGGTGTTCTAGTAGAATTAAAAGGTTTAAAGACTTTATTATTAAGTAACAATCAATTTAAAGGAAATTATGCAGTTTTGAGAGAAGAGCTTCCTAATATTATTGATTTTGACTTAGATGCTGCTAATTTAGAGGGAGCATTGGCAACTTTGGATGACGAAGAAGACGAAGATTAATTATTTTTAGCCATGTAATTATATAAAAATAACGCTCATATAAAATTTGTGCGTTATTTTTTTGTTTAGTCTTTCATAATATAAAAAAAGTATTATCTTTGCAGTCCTAAAATGATTGAGTCGGCATTATGAACCGAAAGTTAAGAGCTAAGAAAATCATTTTTAGATTAAATCGCGGGATAGAGCAGTAGGTAGCTCGTCGGGCTCATAACCCGAAGGTCACTGGTTCGAGTCCAGTTCCCGCTACTAATAAAACCTTCAACTATTGTGTTGGAGGTTTTTTGTTTTTATTAAAACACCAAACTAAATACAGAACCTTCGCCTTCTACACTTTTTACAATAATTCTGCCTTTATGAAGCAACATAATTTGCTTACAAAGGCTTAATCCAATGCCACTTCCTGTCGTTTTACTAGTAAAGAACGGTACAAAGATATTTTCTAAAATGTCTTTAGGAATTCCAGAGCCATTGTCTAAAACCTTAATCACAATATCTCTATTTGGGTTTTCAGAAGCAAGGACTTTAATTTCGGGATGGTCTCCGTCTTTACAAGCATCAACAGCATTTAAAATAAGGTTGATTAAGACTTGTTCTATAAGATGGGTGTCAATATCCAACTCTAATTTGGGAGAGGTAACATTAAATTCTATACTTATGTTTTTCGCCTTTATTGAAGGTTCCATTAACAACTGAAGATTATTAAATAAGTCTTCAATTTTAACACGTTGTAGGTTGAGGTGTGTGACTTTACTCAAACTTCTATAGGTTTTCGCAAATTTTAAAAGACCTTCACTACGGTTTTTAATGGTTTTAACTCCTGCATTTAAATCGTCTAACTCAAGGCGTGTTTCTTCAGGTTGTTCTATGGCTAATTGTAAGTTTTTTTGAAGGGTATCTGCTAAGGATGAAATCGGAGCAATAGAATTCATGATTTCATGAGTCATCACGCTTAAAAGCTTTTTCCAAGATTCCGATTCATTTTTATTTAAAGTATCATCGATATTCTGAATCACAATTAATTTGAAAGCATCATCTTTAACCTGAAATACGGTATCTGAAATTAATATTTTAATACTTTCATTTTGAAGCGCTATCGAAATGGAATTTGGTTCTCTATGATAGGTTTCAAAAATGGTATTGAATAATTCTGGTTTTCTGTTTTCTACAAACCGAATATTTTTAAACGAAGGCATATCTAGCGTTTCCCCAAAAGAATCATTACTCCAAAGCACGTCGCCAGATTCTAGATTATACGCAATAATCCCAATGTCTACCATTTCTAAAATCTTTTGAAGGTAAACGTATTGCGCTTCGTTTTGAGAGTTGATTTCTTTAATCGTTCTATTAATTTCATTAAAGCCTGTGTATAAAAAACGAATATCTTTTGGACCTCTGTCTTCTGGAAACCATCTCGAAAAGTCACGATACTTAACTGCTTCAAAAAAATCATCCATCACCACAAACCTTCGTTTTACAAATGTGTAGGTATTAATACATAAGTAAAGTAGTGCAATGCTAATTACTACGATGTAAGCAGTCTGTTCCTTGTATATGGTATAGGCTAATGCAAGTATGGTACTCACTAAAAGAAGAATTTTAAAAAAGAGCCAAAAGATGTAACTTCTATAGTTCATACTTTTCTAGTCTTCGGTATAAAGCAGCTCTTGTAATGCCTAGTTCTTTAGCCGATTTAGACACGTTACCCTTATTTTTTTCAAGGACATTTAAAATCGCATTTTTTTCTAAATCGTCTAAGTTTAAACTCTTCGTGGTAATACTTGTCGCTGAGGACGGACGTTCTATAGATGAAAACACTAAGTCTTCAGGTTTTAAAACGGAACCATCGGTCATTATTACAGCACGTTCTAAAACGTATTGCAATTCTCTAACATTGCCTGGGAAGTCGTGATTTTTTAATTTTGAAATAAATCCGGAATCAAATGAAAACGGACTTTTATTATATTTTTCGGCATATAAGGTGACAAAATGATGTGCTAATTCGGTAATATCTGTGCCACGATCTCTAAGTGGTGGCGCAATAATGTCCACCGTATTTATTCTGTAAATTAAATCTTTTCGAAATTTCTTTTCGTCCGCTAAAATTTGTGGATTAATATTTGTCGCACAAACTAACCGAATGTCAATAGGAATTGAAGTATTAGAACCTAAAGGCGTCACTTGTCTATTCTGTAAAACGGTGAGTAATCGTGCTTGTTGGGCTAAACTAATATTGCCAATTTCATCTAAAAATAATGTACCACCATGGGCAGCTTCAAAACGGCCTTTTCTGTCTTCTCTAGCGTCTGTAAACGCACCTTTTTTATACCCAAATAATTCACTTTCAAATAACGATTCGGTTAAAGCGCCAACATCGACTTTTACAAACGGTAGGTGTTTTCTGTTGGAGTTATCATGAAGCGCACGAGCAATTAAATCTTTACCTGTACCGTTTTCACCAAGGATTAAAACGTTGGCATCTGTGGGCGCCACTTTTTTAAGTTTGGTAAAGACATCAGTCATAACGTCACTGTCGCCAATGATTTCAACGGTATTGCTATTAATGTTTTTCTTTTGAGTGTTTTGGGATTTCTTTTGACTGAGAATCGTTGTAATCGTTTCTACGATTTTTTCATTCTTCCAAGGTTTCATCAAAAAATCAGAAGCTCCTTCTTTTAATCCTCTTATCGCTAAATCAATATCAGCATAAGCGGTCATTAAAATAACAGAGGTTTCAGGTTTCTGTTTCCGGATTTTATTCAACCAAAAAATACCTTCGTTACCTGTATTGACCAAACCATTAAAGTTCATGTCTAAAATGATAATGTCGTAGGAGGTACGCTCAATTTGAGACGTAATATTACTCGGATTTTTTTCGGTAACCACTTCCTTAACCAGTGGTTTTAAAAGCAGGCGTAATGCTGTTAATACATCAACATCATCGTCTATAACTAATATTGTAGCGTTTTTTAATACCATCACTCGATAATCGAGGTTTATTTATTAGGAAGTCCCTTCAAAGCCCAACGTCATTCTTCGGAAATTACGTATAGAGCTCATTCTAAGGTTGTGTTTACAATATTACGATTTTATCTTGGGCTTATAAAAATTACAAAACCTAAATTTTTAGAGCCTTCAAAAGTGTGCGTTTTCGAACATAAAGTGTATCAAAAACGGACACTTTTATTTTTAAGTTAAAATATAAAATATTGGTAATTAGTTATTTAAGTATTTGGCACTATCTTCACTATATAAATGGTATAAATAAAAGAGATATAATGGACGTTCCAATTCAGAAGAAGAAATTTTCAAATCAAAAACTAGGATTAGCTTTAGGGATTTTAGCCATAGTGGCTTTAATCGTGTATGTTATTTTTCAAACGTCAGGTGGTTCAAAATTGAATGTTGAAAAAGAACGCATTTCAATCAATACCGTTTCAAAAGGAGTGTTTCAAGAGAATATTCCTGTTAATGGTATTGTATTGCCTATCACCACTATTTATTTAGATGCGTTAGAAGGCGGCCGAGTAGAGGAGAAGTTTGTTGAAGATGGAGCTATGTTAAAGAAAGGCGAACCTATTTTAAGATTATCGAACACTGATTTGGAATTGAGTTTAGTGAACCAAGAAACATCCGTATATAACTTGTTAACGCAAATGCAAATCTCTCAAAATGCAGCGCGTCAAAATACCATTAACAGACAAAATCAATTTACTGATGTTGAAAATAATCTGATTGAAGCGGAACGTGTTTATAATTTGAATAAACGCTTATATGAAAAAGGAGCCATAGGACGAATGGACTACGAGTCGTCTCAGAATAATTATGAGTACCAAAAAGAACGTATGAAACTGGCTAAACAAGTCTTAACTGAAGATACTATTTCGTCTAAATTAGAAGTAAGCCAAGCAAAAAACTCTTATGCCAGAACCCAAAGTGCTTTAGAATTAATGCGAAAAAAAGTAGGAGATTTAGTGGTTAGAGCACCAATTGATGGGCAATTAACATCTCTTGATGCTGAAATCGGACAATCTATAAATAAAGGAACACGATTAGGACAAGTTGATGTCACTAGTGGTTACAAGGTAAGAGTTGATATCGATGAGCATTATATTTCTAGAATCTATAATGGTCAAATCGGAACCTTCACATTGAATAACAAAACCTACACGTTGGTCATCAAAAAAGTATTTACACAAGTAACGAATGGTCGTTTTCAAGTGGATATGAAATTTGAAGGAGATGTGCCAGAAGGTATAAGAAGAGGGCAGAATTTACAGATCCGTGTGGCCTTAAGTGCCGAGAAAGAAGCCTTATTAGTTTCAAAAGGTGGGTTTTTTCAAAAAACAGGAGGCAATTGGGTATTTAAAGTGAGTGAAGATGGTAACACGGCCTATAAAGTAAATATCAGATTAGGAAGTCAGAATACAGAATACTACGAAGTACTTGAGGGATTAAATCCTGGTGATAAAGTAGTGATATCGAGTTATGATTCTTTTGGTGATACGGAAGAGTTGATTTTGAAATAGAAACAAGAGAATAGAGAAATAATTAAGATTTAACAACTAACAAGCTAAAGGCTAACAGCTAAGGGCCAACAGCCAAAAAACGAATACAATGATACAAATTACGGACTTAGAGAAATTTTATAAAACCGAAGAAGTGCAAACCATCGCTTTAAATAAACTGTCTTTTAATGTTAAAGAAGGTGAGTTTGTGGCAATCATGGGACCTTCAGGATGTGGGAAATCCACGCTTTTAAATATTTTAGGATTGTTAGATGATCCAGATGGAGGCAGTTTTATGTTTAATGGTACTGAAGTCGCAGGTTATAACGAGCGTAAACGTTCAGAATTACGTAAACATAACATCGGTTTTGTATTTCAGAGTTTTAATCTTATCGATGAACTTACCGTTTTTGAAAACGTAGAATTACCATTAATCTACACAGGTGTAAAACCTGCAGAACGTAAAAAGCAAGTAGAAGCAGTTTTAGAAAAAATGCAAATTATGCATCGTCGTAATCACTTTCCACAGCAATTGTCTGGTGGTCAGCAACAACGAGTGGCAGTAGCGAGAGCGGTGGTTAATAATCCAAAATTAATATTAGCCGATGAACCAACAGGAAATTTAGATAGTACTAATGGTAATGAGGTGATGGATTTATTAATCGATCTTAATGAAGCCGGAACAACCATCATCATGGTAACACACAGTGAGCATGATGCTAAATACAGTCATAGAATTATAAGAATGTTAGACGGACAAAAAGTAACTGAAAATATATTAGCGTAGTCTATCCTGCAAGGTTTTGAAAAACTTGTAGGTATATAATGATCAATCAATCAGGTGGAAATACTTCAGTACGTCATCAACCAACCAATCAACTTGTACTGAAGTGTTGAAACCAAATCAATCAAGAAACGAACAGTAATTTATAGAAATCATGCTAAAAAATTATTTCAAAATAGCGTTTAGGAATCTTATTAAAAATAAGGTGTATTCATTTATCAATATTTCAGGTTTAGCTGTTGGCATGGCAGCGACGATAATGATTGGTTTATGGGTCACTGATGAATTAAATTTTAATAATCATTTTGAAAATAAAGAGACCATAGCTCAAATTTTTCAAAGTCAGACTATAAATAATACTATTGGAACAGGTCCTGCAATTCCGAGACCATTAGAGTTTGCCTTACGTCAAGATCATACGGATAACTTTAAACATATTGTGATGTCATCTTGGGAGCAACCACGATACCTGAAATTTGGTGAAACCAACATTTACAGAACAGGAAACGCGATGCAAGAAGGAGCAACCGATATGTTGGACTTGGATATTATTGCAGGTGTTAAAGATGGCCTTAAAGAGAAGCATTCAATCATGCTCTCTGAATCTGCTGTCAATGCTTTATTTGGGAATGATACGGCACTTGGTAAAATCGTAAAAGTAAATAACGAAGATGATTTAGTGGTCACTGCAATCTATAAAGATATACCAGCTAATAATTCGTTTAGCGACATGAAATATATCATTCCATGGAAACATTATGTCACCACGCAAGATTGGATTGAATGGTCTAAAGAATCATGGGGAAACAATTCTTTTCAGTTGTTTGTGCAAATCAATGCGAATACCACTATGGATGTGGTCAATTCTAAAATTAGTGATGTAAAGAAAAATGCTTCATCCGAAACAGCTCAATTTAATCCGCAACTATTTTTATTACCAATGAAAGATTGGTATTTGCGAAGTGAGTTTGAAAACGGAGTGCAATCTGGCGGACGTATTGAAAACGTTTGGTTGTTTGGTATTATAGGTTTGTTTATTTTGTTATTAGCCTGTATCAATTTTGTGAATTTAAGTACCGCACGTTCAGAAAAACGAGCGACCGAAGTTGGCATTAGAAAATCGATTGGCTCACAACGTAGTCAGCTTATTTTTCAATTTTTAAGTGAATCGTTTTTAATAGTTTTTCTCTCATTTATTGTTGCACTTGGTTTAGTGTTATTATTCTTAAATGGATTTAATAACCTAGCGAGTAAAGCCATTGTTTTTCCGTGGACAAGTCTTCAATTCTGGTTGATAGCATTAGTGTTTGTAATTATTACGGCATTTTTAGCAGGAAGTTATCCGGCATTGTATTTATCGTCTTTTAATCCTGTAGCGGTATTAAAAGGTACTTTTAAATCTGGTCGTTATTCATCCTTACCTCGAAAAATTTTGGTGGTAGCCCAGTTTACCGTTTCTGTAGCATTGATTATAGGAACATTGGTGGTAATGAATCAAATTCAATTTTCTAAAGATCGCCCAGTTGGATATAATAAAGAAGGTTTGATTCAAATTCCTGTAATGAGTAACGAGTTTATCGGGAAAAAAGATATCATGAGGAATCAGTTTATAGCCTCTGGAGGTGCTTTAGAAATGGCAGGGACAAGTGGACCAATGACTAATGTGTGGTCTAACCGATCTGGCTATACTTGGGATGGTAAGCCTGAGGGGTTTCAAGAAGATTTAGCATACACTTCTGTGTCTTATGAATTTGTTGAAACTTTAGGTTTAAAAGTACTAGAAGGGCGAGGGTTTTCGAGAGCATTTGCTTCAGACTCTAATGCGGTAATTCTTAATGAAACCGCTGTAAAATATATGAATATCAAAAATCCTATTGGGAAATATATAAGGGATTCTGATACTGAAGACCCAAGTCCACCTTTAAAAATTGTAGGCGTTGTTGAAGATATGATTATTCAATCGCCTTACAGTCCAGTAAAACAAGCGATGTATGTTTTTGATAGCGAAGATAATACGGCGTTTTATAATGTAAGGCTTAATCCAGAAAAAAGCACTAGTGAAAATTTAGCGCTTATTGAAACTGTCTTTAAAAAGAACTTCCCAAACACACCTTTCGATTATCAGTTTGTGGATGAAGAATATGGAGCAAAGTTTAAGTCGGAAGAACGTGTTGCCAGTTTAGCAAGAGTATTTACGGCATTAGCGATTTTTATAAGTTGCTTAGGACTTTTTGGATTGGCATCGTTTGTCGCAGAACAACGCACAAAAGAAATTGGAGTCCGAAAAGTATTAGGAGCATCAATCAGTCAGTTATGGTTATTGCTTTCAAAAGATTTCATCACGCTTGTAATCATAGCTTTGTTAATTGCATCTCCGTTAGCTTATTATATTATGGGACAATGGTTGCAGAAATTTAGTTACCGCACCACCGTAAGTTGGGACGTCTTTGCGATTGCTTGTTTTGGAGCATTAATCATTACACTAATCACTGTAAGCTTCCAAGCCGTAAAAGCAGCTACGTCAAATCCTGTGAAATCACTTAGAACAGAATAAATCAATCAATCAATCAATCAATCAATCAATCAAAAAACGAACAGTAATTCTTAGAAACTATGTTTAAAAATTATTTCAAAATAGCACTCAGAAACCTCTGGAAGAACAGAACATTCACAGCACTCAATGTCGTAGGTCTTACAGTAGCATTCGGAGTAGCTCTATTATTAGGCATGTTTGCGGTTTTTCAATTGTCTTTTGATCGCTTTCATGACCATGGAGATACGATTTATAAAGTGTATTCAGAAGATAGTGGACCATACGGTATTGAAGCCAATACCTCAAAATCTGAACCTTTTGCGGCAGCACTTCGTGATGAGGTTACAGGAGTAGAGAAAATTACACGTTATAGTGGTTCTGGAGTTTTATTAACGTATCAAGACAAGCAACTCGGTATGGGGACTGCTTATGTGGATCCCGACTTTTTTGAAATGTTCAGCTTTCCCATTGTAAAAGGAGATACGGAAAATCCAATAACGTCAGAGTCTTCGGTTGCGATGACAGAACAGGCTGCAAAACGCATATTTGGAGATGAGAATCCTATAGGGCAAACCGTTACTATTTTAAGAGATGAAGTAGAAGTGCCTTTTAATGTCACCGCGATTATTGAAGATTTTCCGGATACAAGTTCTATAGGTTTTGATATCGTGCTCAATTTTAAAAGCCAAAATGAACATGCCTACGCCAGAACTGTAGGACGTTGGGACATGGAGAATCATGAGGTGTATATGCAACTTTCTGAAGGTTTAAAACCTGAGCAATTTGAGAAAAGCACAGCAGATTTTACCCAATTACACTATAAAAATGAGATTGATAATGCCAAGCGTGATGGTTTTGAGCCTAATGCAGATGGCCTTTACAGACAAATAAAAGTATTGCCGTTGGCAGATGTTCGCTTTGCTAATTTTAATCAAGGAGTGGTTAGTGTCAATCGTACCATGCCGTATTTAGTTTTGGGAATTTCTTTTTTAATTCTGTTTATCGCTTGTGTGAATTTTATAAATATGAGTATTGCCAAAAGTTCACAACGTTTGCGCGAGATTGGCATGCGAAAAACACTTGGAGCCAATAAAAAACAGCTCTTCTTTCAGTTTTGGGGAGAGAGCATTTTAGTGTTTTTAATGTCTATAGGTTTAGGGATTTTATTAGCTGTGGTGTTACTGCCTTATTTTCAAACACTCTTTAGAACGCAAGCTTCATTGGCAACGTTACTAAATCCATCATTACTGATTTTGCTAATTTTTAGTGTTTTGCTAATTACATTAATTGCAGGTGGTTATCCTGCATTACTCATGAGTCGTCTTGGAACTTTACAAAGTTTAAAAGGAAAGCTACAGGTCAATGGTAAAAATCGTTTACGTAATAGTTTAATGGTTTTACAATTTGGGATTGCTATTTTATTGATAAGTGGTACGCTTGTACTTTGGGATCAGGTAGAATTTATGCGAACTAAAGATTTAGGGTTTAATAAAGATCAGGTCATTGCTTTTCCGCTTAATGGAAAACTCAACGATCAAAAAGCTATAGAATTACTTCGAAATACGCTTCAGGATAAGCCGAATATTGTGAGCATCACAGCATCCAATAATATTTTAGGTATTGGTAAAGATGGTAATCGAACAACGAGTGTCTTAGGTTTTGAGCACAAAGGGCGTGGAGTGGATACGCATATGTTAGTTGTTGATGCCGATTATGTTGAAACTTTAGATTTGAATATTATTGAAGGCCGTTCATTTCGAAAGAATTTAGTGAGCGATAGTCTATCGGTTATTATCAATGAAGCGATGGCCAAACAGATGAATGAAGACGATATTTTAGCATCTCAAATCACACTAGATGATGCTTCATACAATATCGTTGGAGTAATTGAGGATTTTAACTTTCAGGAATTAGATCAGCATATTGCACCTATGACCTTATTTGCACTTCCTAATTGGAATCTAAGAAATGTCTATGTTAAAGTCACATCTCAAAATTTAGAACAGGCTTATGATGATGTAAAAACAGCTTGGAATACCATAGAGCCTAATGTGGAGTTTCAAGGCTCATTTTTAAATGAAAATATAGAACGGACCTTACGCAACGAACGCACTATGATTACCATGATTGGTAGTGGATCAATACTAGCGATTATCTTAAGCTGTATCGGTTTGTTTGCCATGTCATTGCTTATTGTGGCACAACGACGAAAGGAAATTGGTGTACGTAAAATTGTTGGTGCGAGTGTCTCTGCAATTACGGTATTGCTTACCAAAGACTTTCTGAAATTAGTTGTTATTGCATTTCTTATGGCTACACCTATTGCGTGGTGGACCATGAATAAATGGTTACAGAACTATCCGTATCGTATTGATCTTAATATTTGGATTTTCCTTGCAGCTGGTGGAATTGCCGTGTTAATAGCCATGCTAACCATAGCTGTAAAGACAATAAAAGCCGCAACATCTAATCCTGTAGAATCTTTAAGAACGGAATAACTAATCCATTAAATCATACACATCATGATTAAAAATTATTTCAAAATAGCCTGGAGGAATCTTATGAAGCATAAGGTGTTTTCTCTAATTAATATCATAGGTCTTACTATAGGGTTAAGTGCGTCGTTTGTAATTGGTTTAATGGTGTATTATGATGCTACCTTTGATGACTTTCATAAAGATGGTGACCGCATTTATAGAGTGGTTACCGATTTAATTAGTCCAGAAGATACCTTTTCTATTTCTGGAGTCACCTTAGCATTAGAAGATGAAATAAAGGATGATTCCAATTTTGAAACGGTTGGTAGCTTTTATATAGAACGCCCTTCAAAAGTTGAAAATAGAGAATTAGGTTCGCAATTTAAGTGGCCAAACTTCGTCATTTTTACAGATGCCAATTATTTTAAGATTTTCAATTACACGTTTTTAGCAGGAGATGAAACTAACATCTTATCACATCCAAATAGTGTTATACTAACTGAAAATAGAGCAGCAGATTACTTTCCAAATACGGTGCCTTCAGATATTATAGGAAAGACTCTAGTTTATAACGATTCCCTTAATGTTACTGTAACAGGTATTGTTGAAAATTTTAAAGAAAGAACCGATTTTGTGTTCGAAGAATTTATAGCAAAACCTCTTCTTTTGCAAACCCGATTACGAGAAAATTTCCTCAATTTAAATTGGAATAATACAAATGATGCTTCACAACTCTTTGTAAAAGTAGCTTCTAATGCCGATGTATCAGCCATACAAAATCGTCTTGATAATTTAGCTGCAGCGCACCAAGATGAAGATTCAAAAAAATATGGTGATGAGCAAAAGTTTGGATTACAACCGCTATCAGATATTCATTTTAATGAAAAATATGGCATCTATGATTGGACAAAAGGGCAAGCCAATAAATCACTATTGACAAACTTGGCTTTAGTGGCTGTATTCCTCTTATTATTAGGCTGTATCAATTTTATTAACCTCAATACAGCTCAAGCATCTCAACGCGCCAAAGAGATTGGTATTCGTAAAACCTTAGGGAGTTCTAGGAAGCAATTGATTAGTCAGTTTATGGGAGAGACCTTTTTATTGGTGCTTATATCTGCTCTATTGTCTGTTTTACTTTCTAAATGGTTAATAAATGTGTTTTCAGATTTTGTGCCAGATGGTCTAAATTTTGAGCTTTTTAAATCGCCTTTAATTGTTGTAAGTGCCATCGTTTTATTAATTATAGTAACCTTTTTATCAGGATTTTATCCAGCCCTAATTTTATCAAAATTTAATACCGTTTCCGTATTAAAAAATCATTTAGCTGTTGGCGATAAAAAGGTGAAACTAAGAAAGTTTTTAACCATTTTTCAGTTCACCATTGCTCAGATTTTCATAATTGCCACCTTATTGGTTGGTAAACAAATTAATTTTCTACTCACTACAGATATGGGTTTTAAAACGGATGCTATTATTTCTGTTTATAGTCCAAGAGGTGAGCGTGAAGTTTCCAAAAAAGAGCTTTATGCTGAAAAATTAAGAGCTATTCCAGAAATAAAAGAAATTAGTATAGGTGGTACACCTCCAGCATCGATATCTACAAATAGCACCTCTCTTTCCTATAACAATGGTGAAAAAGAGGTTAATACCGATTTGCAATTTATTTTTGGGGACATTAATTATTCTAAAGTCTTTGAGTTAGATATTTTAGCAGGAAGAAGTATAAGAAATGATACGGTTAAAGAGTTAGTCATAAACGAAACCTGTAGAAAAAAACTAGGTTTTAAAAGTCCAGAGGAAGCCGTTGGTAAGATCGTTTTGTTAGGTGGTGAGAATGTTCCGATTGTGGGTGTTATGGCCGATTTTTTTCAACGTTCATTGAAAAGTAATATTAAACCTATGGCATTTCGTGGCGATTGGAACCGTCCAGATTGGAGTCAATTTCAGGGACTACATTTAGCGTTGCAAAATGAATCTTCCGAAGGCTTAAAAACAACATTGTCTAAAATTGAAAATGCTTATAAATCCGTCTATACAGAAATAGATGATTATCGCGTAGAGTTTTTAGACGAAAGCATTCAAAATTTCTATAATCGCGAACGTAAAATGTCTAAACTATTAAATTGGGCTACGGGCTTATCTATTTTAATTAGCTGTTTAGGATTATTGGGTCTTGTAATTTATACCACAAACAGACGTGTAAAAGAGATAGGAGTACGCAAAGTTTTAGGTGCTTCATTATTTCAAATTAACACAATCCTATGTAAGGAATTTTTAATCTTGGTTGCGATTGCTTTTGTAATTGCGGCACCAATTGCTTGGTATGGGATTAATAATTGGTTGCAAGATTTTGCCTATAAAACGAGTATTGGTTTCTGGGTGTTTTTAGTAAGCGGATTAGCTATGATTTTCTTTGCTTTAATAGTCATCAGTGTAAAGACGCTTCAGGCTGCAAATGCCAATCCTGTAGATTCATTGCGTTCAGAATAAAGTGTTCGATTACGAACAAATAGTGTACTAAAAACGAACACTATTAAATTTTGAATTAAAGTTAATTTGTTGATAGTCAATAGTTTATGGTTTTGGCATCATCTTCACTATATAGTGAGTAGAAGTAATTAATTCAGTTGAAAAATAGTATGATTTTAAATTATATAAAAATAGCATTCCGGACGTTACGTAAAAATAAAGGGTATAGCTTTCTGAATATTTTCGGATTAGCCATAGGAATTACGTGTGCCAGTTTAATCTTTCTATGGGTTGAAGATGAGTTGAGTTTTAATTCGGAATTTGATAAACAAGATCAAGTCTATTATGTGCCAACGCATCAAGAATATGATGGAGAATGGCGAACGTTCAATTCTACACCAGGACCATTTGCGGAAGCTATGAAAACTGAAATTCCAGGAATTGTTAAGGCATCGCGTACCAAGCATAGAGACTTTTTATTTGCGGTTAATGATAATGCCATTAATAGCGGTGGACGTTTTGTAGATGCCGATTTTATTGAGATTTTTAGTTTAAAGTTTGTAGAAGGAAATGCTAAAGACGCCTTTAAGAATCCGGAAGCTATTGTTATTACTAAAGAAACCGCAGAACAGCTTTATGGAGAAAACACCAAAGTATTAGGCAACGTCTTAACTATAGATAATAAAGACCAATACCTCATTACTGGAGTGATTGGGAATTTGCCGAAAAACGTGACGTTTCCTATCAACTGGATTGCACCATTTGAACGTTGGAGTGGAGATAAAGAATGGACCAATGAATATGGTAGTTTCTTTGCAGATACCTTTGTAGCATTATCACCAGAAGCTGATTTTAATGCTGTTGATGCACAAGTAAGAGGTTTATTAGAGAAAAAAACAGGAGATAGTGATTCAAAAGCATTTTTACATTCCATAAAAGATTGGCATTTAAGAGATCATTTTGAAAATGGAAAGCAAGTGGGAGGACGCATTGATTCGGTTAGACTATTTACCATCATTGCTTTAATTATTTTACTCATTGCGTGTATCAATTTTATGAATTTATCTACAGCACGAAGTGAAAAACGGGCTAACGAGGTTGGAGTGCGTAAAGCCATGGGCTCTGGTCGTACACGATTGATTTTTCAATTTATTTCAGAAGCTTTAATTCTGGCGTTTATAGCAACTTTAGTGAGTGTTTTATTACTTTTTATGTTATTACCACAATTCAATTTACTTATAGAGAAAGATTTAGTTTTAGGATTGGCTAAGCCGTTACATATGGTCTTTTTATTAGGGATTACGTTGGTGTGTGGCATCTTCGCAGGACTGTATCCGGCTTTTTATCTATCCTCATTTAAGCCTGTTGAGGTTTTAAAAGGATTAAAAGTTACACAAGGTTCTGCAAATTATATCCGGAAAGGGCTCGTTGTTGGTCAGTTTACAATTTCAATCGTTTTTATCATTTGTACGATTCTCGTGTATCAACAACTTCAGCATATAAAAAATAGAGACTTAGGTTTTGATAAAAACCAATTGATTTCATTGAATGTCAATGGGACGATGATTGAAAAATTTGATGTCATCAAACAAGATTTAATACAAACAGGAGCGGTTTCAAGCGTCGGTTTAAATAATTCTGGGATTCTAAATGGAGGTAATAATGGTTCTAACTTAACTTGGACAGGAGGTACAAATACTGAAGATGTATTAATTTTCTTTAGATATGTCAGTTCCGATTTTTTAGAAACTGCAGGTATGGAAATCGTTGAAGGTCGTGGGTTTTATGAAAATATGGCAAAAGACAGTGCGAGTGTTTTAATTACAGAATCGTTTGCTAAACTGATGGGACAAGGCAGTGCAATTGGTAAAAAGATAGATCGAGGAGATGTGTATACAGTTGTTGGCGTTGTAAAAGATTACCTATTTGATGACATGTATGGACAAAGCGACCCTGTGATGTTTTTTAACTATCATGGTGAAGCGAGTTATATGTATTTAAAAACAAATCCTAAAATAGGAACTAGCGATGTGTTGTCTAAAATTGAAGCGGTAATGAAAAAACACAATCCAGCGTTTCCTTTTGAATACAGCTTTGTAGATGATGCTTTTAATGCCAAATTTAAAAGTGAACAACTTGTCGGAAAGTTATCTCAACTCTTTGCTTTATTAGCAATTCTTATTTCGTGTTTGGGACTTTTTGGACTGGCGGCTTATACCGCAGAGCAGCGTAGTAAAGAAATTGGAGTTCGTAAAGTTTTAGGAGCAAGTGTTGCAGGCATCGTAAAATTATTATCTAAAGACTTTTTAAAACTCGTTGGTCTTGCCATTGTAATTGCTATTCCTATGGCTTGGTATGTTATGGATAATTGGCTAGGAAATTATGCATATCGTATAGAAATCAATTGGTGGGTTTTTGTCATAGCTGGTGCCGTAGCGATTGTAATTGCGATGGTAACGGTAAGCTTTCAGGCTGTAAAAGCAGCATTAGCAAATCCTGTGGATAGTTTAAAAACGGAATAAAATGATTTTGTAAAAGAAAAAAAATATAAGATTATGATTAAGAATAACATAAAGTTAGCATGGCGTAGTATTCGGAAAAACCGTTTGTTTTCAATGATTAGTCTTACAGGATTAACTCTTGGTCTGTTAGCTTGCATAAGTGTTGTCAGTGTTGTTTTGGATGATTTCTCATACGATTCGCAATGGTCGCGCAAAGATGATATTCATCGCCTGTTGACGAATGTAGATATGGGTAATGATGTGTCTAATAAAATGTCGGCGTCTTGGGCAGGTTTAAGACCAGCATTAATGGATAATTTCCCAGAGGTAGAAGCGGTAACAAATATTTATACAGTAGATCGACATATTAAAAAAAATATAGAGGACACTGATGTTATAGATTTAAAGGCATTGGAAACGGATTCTCTTATTTGGGATTTGTTCGATTTTAAAGTAATTTCTGGTAATCCAAAACAGTTCATTCATGGTAAATCAAATCTTGTTTTAACTAAAACATTAAAGGATAAATTATTTCCAGATGAGGATGTTATTGGTAAAATTGTTTTCAGCATTCCAAGTTTTGGTAGCGAACCAACCCCGTTTTTAATCACAGGTATCATAGAGAATATACCTAGTAATACACACTTAAGGGCAGAAGCACTCATAATTGAGAAAGGGCGTTTAGAGGCATTGTATAAAGAACAGTATGGTTCATTTACGAGAAATTATGTTCTATTTAAAACAGGAACAGATGTCAATAAATTTTCAGAAAAACTAAATACTTGGTATACAGATTTTGTAGGTGGTGAAACTAAATATTCTTATGAATTTCAGCCCATTTCAGATACTTATCTTAATTCAGAATTTGATAATGAAATTGATATTAAAGGTAATAGGTCAACAGATTATATTTTACTGGGAGTTGCTATTTTAGTATTGTTTATTGCTTGTGTCAACTTTGTGAATCTAAGTGTTGCACGATCTTTAACACGTATTAAAGAAGTTGGTGTACGAAAAGTTATTGGTGCAGATCGAAAGCAGATTATCACTCAATTTTTAGTAGAATCATTAATGTATTTCGTGATTGCTTCTTTGATAGCATTACCAACGTTTTATCTCATAATCCCTTTTATAGAGCAGTTTATTGGTCATGCTTTACAAGTATCATTATTAAGTAGCTTAGAATATTTGAGCTTAGGATTTGTAGCTGTTTTTATAGTAGCAGTAATAACAGGTACATATCCTGCATTTTTAATTTCTGGTTTTAAGCCAATGAATTCTTTAAAAGGTTTAATTAATAAGAATGAAATTTATGGCCAACAATTCATTCAAAAAGGATTAGTTGTTGTTCAATTTTCTATCGCAATTATAGTATTAGTTTCTGTATTTATAGTTAAATCTCAACTCGATTTTATCAATAATAAAGATTTAGGTTATGATGAAGAAAATCTGTTAGCTATTAACCCAACATCATGGGATGGTAAAGGAGAAAGTTTTCATAAGGAAATAACCAATATTCCAGGAGTAACCTCTGCAAGTCTTGCAAATTGGAGACCTACATTTGGTTCTGGTGGGATGCTAAAATCAATTGATAATCCAAATAATCTAGGTTCAAAAATGCAAGTCTGGTTTATTGCTGGTGATGTGCATTTACCAAAAACATTAGGTGTTAAGCTGATTTCTGGGCGATTGTTTGATGAAAAATTGATAACAGATGCACCACAATCAAAACCAATTGCATTTAATAATGAAGAGAAAAAAGTAAATACGCAACCTTCAATATTAACCGAGTTTACAGCTAATGCATTACAGGTTACAAAAATGAATACAACAATACCAGAATTAGAAACAAATCCAATTGGCATTGTAAAAAGCTTTCATACCCAATCTTTGAGATATGACTTTAAGCCTGTTGTTATTGTTGGAGAATCGAATCCTGATTATAGTAGTATGCTTATTAGAGTAAAAGAAGGAACTTCGAGTGAGGTTACAGCGAAAATAAACAAGATTTGGAAACAAATGTTTCCGAATAAATATCTCGCAATGAATTGGGTAGATGATCTTGTGGAAAAGCAATATTTAGAAGAAGATCGTTTGCAAAGCTTCTTTTCCTTTTTTAGTATGTTAAGTCTTTTATTGTCTGCAATAGGTGTTTTTGGTCTTGTAGCGCAATCTACAGAACAACGTATTAAAGAAATAGGAGTACGTAAGGTTCTTGGAGCATCAGTTAAATCGATAGTCGTTTTATTTAGTAAAGATTATGTAAAGTTAGTGGCCATTGCGATTGTGATAGCTTTACCTATTGCTTGGTTTGCAACATCAAAATGGTTACAAGATTTTGCTTACCGAATATCAGTAGAATGGGTAGTTTTATTATTGGCGGCTTCAATAGTTTTGGTTATTGCATTAACAACAGTGGTAGTTCAGTCAATTAGAGCAGCCATAAGAAATCCTATAAAAAGTTTAAGAACAGAGTAAAAACACATCAATCAAAATGAAAAACACACTATTAAGTCTAAACGAAGCCACCAGAACCGTAAACTCAGGTAGCAATAAAGTCACGTTATTAGATAATATCAATTTGAATGTAGAGGTGGGAGAATTCATATCACTAATGGGACCTTCTGGTTCTGGGAAATCAACCTTGTTGAATTGCATTGGCATGTTAGATCATTTTACAGATGGAGGCTATACGTTTTTAGGAGAGCCTGTGCATAGCATGAAAGAAAAAAACAGATCCAAATTGTATAAAGAGTACATCGGATTTGTATTTCAAGCCTATCATCTTATTGATGAATTAACAGTTTACGAAAATATTGAAACCCCTTTACTCTATAAAAGTGTAAAATCTTCGGAACGCAAAGCGATGGTAGCCGATATGTTAGATCGTTTTAATATCGTTGGAAAGAAAGATTTATTCCCAATTCAATTAAGTGGAGGGCAACAGCAATTGGTCGGCATTGCTAGAGCATTAATAGGAAAGCCAAAGTTGATTTTAGCAGATGAGCCAACAGGGAATCTAAACTCTAAGCAAAGTGAAGAAATTATGGAGCTCTTTGCGCAATTAAATAAAGAAGGAGTCACCATAATCCAAGCCACACATTCAGAAAGTAATGCCGCTTATGGCTCTCGAATTATAAATTTACTAGACGGAAAAATAGTCTAATTATCATAAATAAAAAGGCATTTCGATAACGTTGCGTCACTTCGAGTGAAATTTTCGCTTTTCAGAAAATTTTGTATCGAGAAGTAATATGTAGATATAAGATTCTCGATACATTTCTCGTTCGCTCGAAACACTCGAATTGACGATGCTGTAAGATTAATTATTCGACACCTAAATAATTAAAAAGAAACAAATCATGATACATAAACTTGTAAGATTAATCATCATTGTACTGATGAGCTGGGCTGGTTTTGCTCAAAATGAAACAAACAAAAGTTATACTTTAGACGAATGCATTGCAGTCGCTTTAGAGCATAATCTCGATTTAAAATCAACCAATTTACAAGCCAATTCAGCAAAAGTAAATTATCAGCAGTCTAAAGCTAATTTGCTGCCAAGTCTTAATGGAAATTTTAGTCTGGGTGTTAATGACGGAAGAAGTATTGATCCATTTACCAACGCTTATATTAATCAAGAATTGACATTTTCAAATTTAGGTTTGAGTTTAGATATGACCATCTTTAATGGCTTTCGATTATTGAATTCGGCTAAACAAGAGCGATTGAATAAAAAGGCATCAGAGTTAGAAATTGAAGCCGCGCAACAAGATTTAATTTTGAATGTAACTTTAGCATATCTTCAAGTTTTAAATGCTAGAGATGTTTTAGAATTAACTAAAGCACGACTAAAAACGACTAAACAACAACTTAAAATTCAACAAGATTTTTACGACAACGAATCTGGAAATCCAGCAGATTATGCAGATATTTTAGGACAAGTGGCAAGCGATGAAACTAGTGTTTTGTCTTCTGAAAGTAGCTTAAATAATACCAAACTGAACTTAGCACAATTAATGAATTTAAAAGAAAACGTCAATCTAGCGACAGATGGATTAATCCTGGATTTTGAAAAATACAATTTAAGTTCGGATGCCGTTTTTGAAGAATCTATTCAAAATTTAGCCACATTTAAAGCTAAAGAATTACGTGTTGAAGCCGCTAAAAAAGGTGTCAGTGTTGCAAAGTCTCAATTTACACCCGAAATATCGCTTTTTGGTGGTGTCAATACCAATTACTCAAGTGCCGCAGAACTGTTTACGGCAACAGGATCAAACGTTGTGGGAACTGGCGATTTTGTTACGGTTGATGGTCAAAATTTACCAATTATGACAGAGCAAACTAATTTTGCTTCAAAAAGTATTGGTTACAAAGATCAATTAGATAATAACTTAAATACTGTGGTTGGCGTTGCAGTAAATGTGCCATTGTTTAATGGGTTTAGAGCAAAAAACAATGTGGCTTTAGAAAAAATTAGAGTAGAGGAGTCTATCATAGAATTAGAGCGTACCCATGTAGATATAAAAAATGCCATTGCTCAGGTTTATTTTGATATGGAAGCTGCCTATAACCGTCATCGAAGTTTAGAAAAACTAGTTGACGCTTACCAAGAATCCTATCGCATTAATGATATCCGATTTAAAAATGGAGTGTCTAATTTCTTAAATTATATTACGAGTAAGAACAATTTAGACAATGCCAAAGTGAACCTTGCCAATGCAAAATATGAATACTTGTTACGTGTAAAAGTTCTAGATTATTACAGAGGCATTCAGATTTAATTTAGGAATTGTAGTTTCATTTTTATGATGTGTTTTAGTTTTAATTAGTAGTTTATCAGGATTTACTAATAGCATTAATAATTAAATGTTTTGAATTAATCAGTGCTAGTTCTAAATTATAGTTTTACGATATGAAAGTTAGAATACTATTCTACACTTTCTTAAAACGAAATGTTTAATCTATAAAACTAGAAATTATGAAAATTAAAAATTCAATAGTATCGATGGCATTACTGTTTGTAACTGTATTTGCATTTGCTCAAAATAAAGATGATATGCGCGTTATGAAAGATGCTGAAAAAGCGATAACAACTTTAAAACAATTGGATAGAGGATTAGAGAAATTTTTTAATAATGCTTCAGGCTATGTTGTATTTCCAAATGTAGGTGAAGGAGCATTGATTATAGGAGCTGCATCGGGAAACGGTGTATTATATGAAAACGGAGTGTCAACTGGCATGGCTGAAATGAAAAAACTAGACATTGGGATGCAAGCTGGTGGAGAAGCTTATACACAAGTTGTTTTCTTTGAAACCGAAGAAGCCTTAAATGAATTTAAAGAAGGGAATTTTGAGTTTTCTGCTGAGGCTAAAGCTGTAATTATAGATGAAGCTGTAAGTAAAAATGCAAACTATAATGATGGAGTAGTTGTGTTTGCAAAATCTAAAGGTGGAGTTATGGCAGATGTTTCAATTGGTGGTCAGAAGTTTAGTTATTCTGAGTTTTAAACCAATCTTCAAATTATAAGTTAAAGCCGATTATTAAAATCGGCTTTTTTATTGTATTCAAATTAATTTACAATTTAAAGGCGTGTTTAATTTATTAAAATTATGCAGCTCTGATGAGAAGTTATTCTTTATAAAAGTGATAGAATTCTATTTCGTCTTTAAGTAAATATCCTCATTCATAATATATGTTCTTTTTTAATATTAACAATTCCTCAAAATAACATAGTGATTTATGTGAATTTTAATATTAAATTTGATTAAAATCAAAATTGAGTAAATATTAATCTAGTGCTATAGGCTTTATAATGAAATTATTGTTAAAATTCGATTTTACTAAAGTTTGCAATGCTGTTTTAAAGCAGAAGTTGGAAACACATCAATTCAATTATCAACAAACAGCTTTTGGTGAGATAGAATTGATGGATAAAGTGTCTGAGGAACAATTAAAGACTTTTCATGAAGATATTAATAGTTTTGGAATTGAGGTTGTTGAAGATCCTAAAAAAATTGTGATTCAAAAAATTAAAGATGTTATTGTAGATATGGTCTTTAATGAAAAGGATATAAACGTGAAGACTTCAGTTTACTTAGCTGAGCAGCTAGAAGAGAATTACAACTATTTGTCTAATCTGTTTTCAGAAGTGACGTATACTTCCATAGAAAATTTTATTATCTTACAGAAAATAGAATATACTAAGATTTTATTGACAAGTGAAGAACTTTCGCTCACCGAAATAGCATTTAAACTTAACTATTCTAGTGTGGCGCATTTAAGTAAACAATTTAAAAATACAACAGGTATTACACCTTCAGCTTTTCAGCGTATTATTGCTAAAAGAAAACAAATAAATTAACCTAACCGTAAGTTTGTAAATATGAATAGCGATTATATTAATATAGCTTTGGCTGATGATGATGAGGACGATAGGTTGTTTTTTACAGAGGCCTTCGAAGAGTTGAAAATAAAAAGTAAAGTGTTGCTTTTTAAGGACGGTATAGAATTAATGGAGTATTTAAATGATTCCGCTAATACGCTACCAAACTTATTGTTTTTAGATTTAAACATGCCAAAGAAATCTGGACTAGAATGTTTAAAAGATATTAAGGCGACTAAACGGTTAAGTGATATGGCAATTGCGATATACTCCACGTCTGCATCAGAAGAAGATATCGAAAACACCTTTGTTAAAGGTGCCAATGTATATATTAAGAAACCCAACGATTTTGAAAAACTTAAGAAAGTACTTTCAGAAGTCGTAACTACTAACTGGCAATATCATACCAGTGGTTTAAATAAAGACAATTTTTTATTAAGATTATAATCTATGCCAACACCTTCTAGCAGATATCTTAGAACCGCCTTTGTAGTCGGACTTTTCGTTATTTTATGTATAGGTGGTTTTACGTATAAACATATTAGCGAACTATCTCAAACATCTAAAGTTGTTAAGGATAATTACTCGTTAAGAAGTGAGTTAGAGCTTATTATTTCTAATCTTAAAGATGCAGAAATAGGACATAGAGGTTTTTTACTAACGCACGATTCTTTATTTCTTAATCCGTATAAAGAAAGTCTACAAAAAATTACAAACAACCTTTCTAAATTAGATACGCTAATTGTCCCTAAAGGAGAGCAAGTTGAAAAACTAAAGGAGTTAAAGGGTGATATAGCTCAGCGATTTAAGAATTTTGATAAATCTTTTAGTCTCGCTAATGATGATGATACGTTACTTACACAAGATTTATTATTCTTACTGCATGAAGGTGAAATTAGAATGGACAGAATCCGTGCAGATATCAACGAAATGTTAGATTTGGAACAGCGTCTATTAACCCATAACCAGGAGATTAATGAAGAGAAAATAGGATTAACACCCTTGTTGTTTTATGGTTTATTAATAGTTACGTTAGTTATTCTTTTATTAGCCTATGTAAAAATGACTACGGATTTAAAAGCTCTAAAAGAAAGCAATACAGAACTAGAAATTTTCGAAAAATTAACCAAGCAGTCAGAGGTTGTGAGTAATACCAGTACTTGGGTTTGGTATATTGAAGAAAATGTATTTGAATTTTCAGATAATTTATACCGTTTAGTAGGTGAAGAACCACAAAGTTTTGAACCAACTTTAGAAAATTTTTATAAATACGTACACGAAGAGGATATTAATAATTTGGGGCAGCAAGTTAATATGATGATGCGTGAAGAAGAATTGCCTTTTACAACGTATCGCGTAGTGCATAAAGATGGCACTATTAGGTATCTAAAGGCGTATTCTAAACTTATGGATGATACTGAAGGTGATAAAAAAATGTTTGGTGTCACTATTGATATTACAAGTGAAGTCGAAAACTACCGAATCATCGAGCAGCGTAACCAAGAGTTAGAACGTACTAATAAAGAACTCTCTGCGTTTAACTATGTTGCTAGTCATGATTTGCAAGAGCCTTTAAGAAAAATTCAGACCTTTATGTCGCGATTAGAAACTAAAGAAAAGGATCATATTTCTGAAAGTGGGCAACTCTACATTCAAAGAATGAAGTCGGCATCTGCGAGAATGCGTATGCTTATTGAAGATTTATTACAATATTCCCGAACAAATACATCCGAAAAGGAATATGTAAAGACTAATATAAATATGCTATTAGAACATGCTAAGACAGAGCTTTTAGATAGCATTGAAGAGAAACAAGCTAAAATTATATGTGATGGTTTGCCTACAATGGAGGTGATTTCATTTCAAATTCAACAGTTGTTTATCAATTTAATAAGTAATTCATTAAAATATAGTAAAGAGGGAGTTCCTCCAATAATCGAAATTACTCACGAAGAGGTACGTTCTAGAGATGTAGACGAGATAAACAAATCCTTATATAAGTTTCATCACAAAATTACTTTTAAGGACAATGGTATCGGTTTTGAGCAGATTTATGCTGAAAAGATATTTTTACTCTTTAATAGATTACACGGTAAATCTGAATATTCTGGTACAGGTATCGGTTTAGCAATATGTAAAAAGATTGTAGAAAACCATAAAGGAATTATTATAGCAGATGGTAAACCTAATGTTGGCGCTACATTCACAATTTATTTACCGTTTTTAAAATAATCTAAATGGCCCTATTTATTAAAATAGTATAAACATTTTCTGAAATTGTATAACATGCTCTATTCTCAATTGAGCATATTTGTTAAGCGTTTTACTCGGCGTTATAATTTTTGCTTAAACTATGTTTTAAACCTGTTTACCGCAAATTTCTATTTAGAGTTGAAGCCCTTAATAAAATCGTTTTTCTACAATGAAGACTTTTCTTTACGTTTTTTTAGTGCTATTGGTCATACTTTGGGCCATCGGATTTTTTGTTTATGCATTATCTGCAATAATTCACATCCTACTATTAGTCGCTATTATTTTACTCATAGTTTTAAATAGAAAATAATTCTAATTATCAACAAAACCCTGTTCAAGGTTTGTCTAATTGAAGCTATTCTAGTTATCTATACTTTTTAATTTTCAGTTTTTCTTGTATTCTTTAGTATTTGTAAAGCCATTGGTTTAGGATAAGTCAATGTTTGGCTTTTGTTCTAAATCACTATACATCACACTTTTTTGTGTTTTGTTTAACACTTTTTTGTAATCATGTAACAAAACTGAGGAATTGTATAACATGGCAAGCGTAAAGAGTTCGTTACTTTGACAAAAGAAAAATAACCTAATCAATTACATTATGAAAATATCATCTAAACATTTACAAAAGCAATTTGCAAGAGTTGGTAGAATTTTTCCAAAACGCAAAGTTGAAGCTGTTTATTCAGAAATAGAGTATTCAAAACTGAAAACTATAGAAAGCACCAAAACAATCTTTTAAACCTACAAGATTTACATTCCTAATTAGTAAGACTATTAGGATGAATAAAAATTACTATCTAACCAAAAACAAACACATATGAGAACTATAGAGATTAAAGCAAATAATTTACAATTTATGTTTCACGCTTTAAATAATGAAGTTGGTGGAACTTTTACAACAAACCTTAAAGAGGTAGAGTTAAAAATTGATAATGAGTTAGGTGAAGGCTTAATTAGAGGTATAGAATTAGAAAGAAATACTGTATTTATTGAGTTTGATGTAAAATTTAAAGAAGACGTTAAGTTCATAGTTGAAAGTCCAAAGCGATCAGTAGTTAACTTTTTATACTGTTCAGAAGGAAAATTAAAACATTCTTTCAATAATAATGATGCAACAAACACAGTTGAAACGTTTCAAACAGGTGTTTCTGCTAATATTAATACTACTGAAAATCATATAAGTTTCTTTAAAGACGTCTATGTAAACTCTACAATCATTTCGGTAAATACGTCCGAAAAGAGTTCTGCGAAGCACCATATAAATAGTATGGTATCAGAACGTTTTATAACAGGTAAAATAGCAGATTATAGTTATGTAGGTTCTTATAACTTAAAAATTGCAGAAAATATTAAGCAACTTAAGGCCATAAAACAAGATGGTGTTGTAAGAACACTATTGATTCAAGGATTAGTAAATTTTATATTAGCAATGGAGATTGAACAACATTCAATAGATATAGAAAGTGCTCAGAATCCTACAGGTTCGCTTACAGCATTTGAATTGAAACAAGTGAAGGAATTATCAGAATACATTAATAACTTCCCTGAGACAAACCTTAGTGTTACTGAGCTTGCCGCTAAGATTTCAATAAGTCCAGCAAAAGTGCAAGAAGGATTTAAGTTAATGCATGGCAAAACTTTAAACAGTTATATAAGATTTGTTAGAGTTAAAAAATCGGAAGAGCTTATAAAAACTACAGATTTAAACATTTCAGAAATTGTATATACTTTAGGTTTTTCTAGTAGAAGTTACTTTTCTAAAATCTTTAAAGAACAATACAATTGCTCACCAATTGATTATAAGCAAAACATTAAGTTAGCTGCAACAGCATAATATATTCAAAAAAAGTTCATTGAAAAAGAATGAAAAGAGAAATGTCGCATTGAGTGCAGTCGAAAAACTTAAAGGGATTTAATTCTTCGACTGCACTCAATCTGACATAAGTTTAACAATATGTTCGCATAAATACATATTGATTACCGTAAAGATTAAGTTAGCTGTAACAGCATAATATATATCATATGGAGGTTGTATAAATATTAATTGAATATTTATCCAACCTCTTTTTTTTGGTTTATTCATCAAATAATAACTCAAATTTATATTTTTGATTCATGAATGATAATTTTACCAATGAATTCTTCGGAATAGGAATCCAAAATGGAAAAACACCAGAAAACCTTGGTGTGTTATGGAGATCAGCCCAAAACCTTGGAGCAAGCTTTATATTTACGATAGGTAATCGTTACGCAAAGCAAGCTTGTGATACACACAATGCTGTAAAATCCATGCCATACTTTCATTATGATACATTTGAGGATTTCTTTAGTAATTTACCTAAAGGAACAAGACTTGTTGGTGTAGAATTAACAGATGATGCCCTACCGTTAGAAACATTTAATCACCCAAGACGATGTGTATATTTACTCGGAGCAGAAGACCATGGGTTATCTAACAAAGCCATTGAAAGCAGTCATTTTTTAATAAAATTTAAATCGCAATTAAGCCTTAATGTATCTGTTGCTGGTAGTATTGTAATGTATGATAGAGGTATAGATAAGCCACGTGTTTAATTTTTAGAACACGTGTTAGTTATTCTTTTAAATATAAAATTCCATAAAAAAACCTTGAACTATTAATTCAAGGTTTTTTGTTTTATAAATTCTGAAAAGGTTTAACCATTCATTGAGATTAAAAACTCTTCGTTGTTTCTAGTTTGTTTGAAACGATCATTGATAAATTCCATAGCTTCAACTGGGTTCATATCTGCAAGATACTTACGCATTACCCACATTCTTTGAATCGTAGTCGCATCTAATAAAATATCATCACGTCTTGTACTAGAAGATGTTAAATCGATAGCTGGATAAATACGACGGTTAGAAATCTTACGATCTAACTGTAATTCCATATTACCAGTACCTTTAAATTCTTCAAAGATAACTTCATCCATTTTAGAACCTGTTTCAGTTAAGGCTGTAGCAATAATTGTTAATGATCCACCATTTTCAATATTACGAGCAGCACCAAAGAAACGTTTTGGTTTATGTAAAGCATTAGCATCTACACCTCCCGAAAGAATCTTACCAGATGCTGGTTGTACAGAGTTATAAGCTCTAGCCAAACGTGTTATAGAATCTAAAAGAATCACAACATCGTGACCACATTCTACCAAACGTTTTGCTTTTTCTAAAACGATATTAGCGATTTTTACATGCTCATGTGCTTCTTTATCAAAAGTAGAAGCAATGACTTCACCACGTACATTACGTTGCATGTCTGTAACTTCTTCTGGACGTTCATCAATTAATAAAATCATTTGATATACCTCAGGATGATTTGCTGCAATAGCATTTGCAACATCCTTTAATAACATCGTTTTACCCGTTTTTGGTTGTGATACAATCATACCACGTTGTCCTTTACCAATTGGTGCGAACAAATCCATAATTCGAGTAGAAATTGTCGCTTGCTTTTCGGCAATATTAAATTTCTCTTGAGGAAATAATGGAGTTAAGTGTTCAAAAGCAACTCTGTCTCTTACCACATTTGGGCTTTGACCGTTAATTTTACTGACTTTAATTAAAGGGAAATACTTTTCACCTTCTTTAGGTGGACGTACATTTCCTAAAACAGTATCACCAACTTTTAAACCAAATAATCTAATTTGAGATTGAGATACATAAATATCATCTGGAGATGACAAGTAATTATAATCCGAAGATCTTAAAAACCCATAACCATCTTGCATAACGTCTAAAACTCCTTCGCTTTCAATAATAGCATCGAATTCAAAATCTGGCTCACGATAGCGATTTCTGCTGTCTTTATTACCGTTATTTTTATTTCCGTCTTTACCGCGTGGTTGTCTGTTATCCTTGTTTTGAGGACGTCTATTGTCGTCTTTACGTGGATTAGGTTTTCTTTGTTCTCTTTGTTCTTGAGGTTTATTATGAGTCTTATCTTTTACAGGCTTATCTGTTTTAGATTTGTCTTCATTTGGTTTAGTCTCCTGAGCTTTGTTTTCTTGAGATTTATTCTCCTGAGTTTTTCGCTCTTGAGGTTTACGAGGAAGTGGCTTTCTCTGTTCTTGAGGTTTTGCGGTTACCTCTTCTTTCTTATCAGCACCATCAGAAAATTCTAAAGATTTTTGCTCTTTATTATCTTTTGGTTTTTGAGGAACTCTAGCACGTTTTACTGGTGGTTTGCTTTGTTTTGGCTTAGGTTCTGAAGGAGTTTCTGCTGCAACTGTTGTTTTAACAGCGTCAGGGTTTGTTGCTTGGTAATCTAAAATCTGATAAACCAAGTCTAATTTTTTTTGTGTACGGTATTTAGGTACGTTTAGTTGTTTAGCTATCTCCTGTAATTCAGGAAGTTTTTTAGCTTTTAACTGAGAAATTTCAAACATTCTGTATGTTGTATATGTATTATAATTTGATATTATTAATTCAAGATTTTCTAAATGAAAAAAAAAGAAAAAAAGTGAGATTAATTTGGAAGATTAGAAGGATGCAACTCAGTTGGTTACTTCTTTCTATTGCAATAATACAATTTTATTTTAAAACAATTTCTATCTTTTTAAAAAATAAACTCCTAATTTTGCAGAGCTTTTTTAATAAAAGATATGATTCAACGCATTCAAACTCTATATTTATTTTTAGCTGCTGTAATTTCAGCAGGCTTAATATTTGTGTTTCATTTGTGGACTGATAATAATGATGTAAAGATATTTGCTCTAGATGATTTTTTGTATTTAGGTTTATTTCTTGGTTCAGCTTTATTATCTTTGATTTCAATATTTAGATTTAAAGACAGGAAATCTCAATTTGTTTTGGGACGACTCAATATAGTATTAAACTTTGTTTTACTAGGAATCTTTGTATATCAATCTCTAAACTTATCTGGAGAAATTAACGTTTCTGAGAAAGGTATTGGGATGCTTCTTCCTATTTTTTCTATTGTGTGTTTAGTCTTGGCTAACAAGGCTATAAAAAAGGATGAAGATCTCGTAAAATCTGTAGATCGATTACGATAGACCTAAAATCTTAGTAGTATTAGTGTGAAAAACCCAGACGCTGCCGTCTGGGTTTTTTTTGTTTTATCGCTTTTCAAATTCAATGACTTCTAAGTCTTTAATGTTTTTACCATCAATTTTAAAACGAAGCATAGTTCTTACTTTATGAAATCCATGTGTGCCAGCTGCACCAGGATTCATGTGTAATAAATTTAATTTTTTATCTGGCATTACTTTTAAGATGTGAGAATGACCAGTGATAAAAATATCTGGTGGATTCGCTACCAAAGCTTCTTTTACTTTATTATTGTATTTAGGTGGATAACCACCAATATGTGTTATCCAAACATCAACATCTTCGCACATAAATCTGTTATCTAGCGGAAATTCAGTTCGGGCTTTAGCGTCATCAATATTACCGTAAACACCTTTAAGAGGTTTTAATTTTTTTATACTGTCCGTTACATTTAAATCACCAATATCACCAGCATGCCATACTTCGTCTGCTTGTTTTACGTGTCTTAAAATTGCATCATCTATGTAACTATGCGTATCTGATAAAAGGAGTATTTTTTTCATATTTAATCTTGGAGAAATCGGTAAACTATAACTTCATATTTTAGGATTTCTTTAGCATCTAAAACTGTAACTTTGCACTTTAACAAAAGTAAGATTTCTATTGCGATTTTTCATTGAACTTTCATATAATGGTAAAGCCTATCATGGTTGGCAAAATCAACCTAATGCAATTTCTGTGCAAGAAGTACTAGAAAAAGCACTTTCTACTATCTTGAAAACTAAAATTGCGATTGTAGGAGCTGGCAGAACAGATTCTGGCGTGCATGCGTCTCAGATGTTTGCTCATTTCGATTTTCAAGGAGATTTTGAATCTAAAGATTTAGTCTATAAATTGAATTCGTTTTTACCAAAAGATATTGCGGTGACTTCTGTGTTTGAAGTGAAACCAGAAATACATGCTAGGTTTTACGCTTCAAGTAGAACGTACCATTATAAAATTTCAACATCTAAAAATGTATTTGATTATGATTTTGCGTATCAGGTGCATTTGCCCTTGAATATTGAAGCGATGAATGTTGCTTGCAAGATCTTATTACAGTATAAAAATTTTCAATGCTTTTCTAAAGTAAATACTGATGTTAAAACTTATAATTGTGATATTAAAACCGCTTTTTGGACACAAAATGGAAATCAATTAATTTTTACTATTACAGCAGATCGTTTTTTAAGAAATATGGTGAGGGCTATTGTAGGCACTATGATAAATATTGGTTTAGGTAAAATGAATTCGGAAGATTTACATGGGATTATTGCTTCTAAGAGTAGGAGTGAAGCTGGATTTTCTGTACCTGCACATGGTTTGTATTTGGTAGAAATAGTGTATCCAGAAACTATAAGATTAGAGTGTTAAATTGATAAGATTTCCAATTGATTTGGGAAATAAATATGGCAGATAAAAAAAAGAAAATATTTGATGTATCGTTGTTTACGCGATTGCTGCAGTACATAAAACCGTATCGTGCTGTTTTTGTGGTGTCATTAATTTGTGTGATTGGCTTGGCATTATTTGGTGCCTTTAGACCTTATGTTTTAAAAGAAGCAATAGACGTTAAGATAGCAAATAAAGAGTATAACGGCTTTGTTGTTTATATAGTGATTATGCTCGCATTGTTGCTGTTAGAGGTGGTTTCACAGTTACTTTTTATCTACTATGCAAGTTGGTTAGGACAATCGGTGGTGAGAGATATACGTGTTAAGTTATTTAAACACATGCTTAAATTTAAAATGACATATTTCGATAAATCTTCGGTAGGTGTTTTAATAACAAGAGCAGTCACAGATATGGAGCGTATTGCAGATATCTTTGGTGAAGGGTTATTTATGATTTTTAGTGATATCTTAAAGATGTTAGTGGTTGCTGGTTTTATGTTTTACATGAATTGGAAATTAAGCCTTATCGTTATTGTAACATTGCCAGTTGTTTTGTTTGCGACTAAGATTTTTCAGAAGTACATGAAACGTGCGTTTGAAGATGTAAGAACGGAAGTGTCTAATCTAAATTCCTTTGTGCAAGAACGTGTAACAGGAATGAAAATATTACAATTATTTACACGAGAAGATACAGAATATAAAAAGTTTAAGGCCATTAATGAACGTCATAAAAAAGGCTGGTTAAAAACGGTTTGGTATAATTCTATTTTCTTTCCTATTGCAGATTTTATTTCATCTTTAACCATGGGAGCTGTGATTTGGTATGGTGGTTTAAATACCGTGATTGGCCAAACAGCAACTTTAGGAGATTTAATTGCCTTTACCATGTTTATCCCAATGTTGTTTAGACCTTTAAATCAAATTGCGAATAAATTTAACACGTTACAAATGGGAATGGTTGCTGCAGATCGTGTATTTAAAGTGTTAGATACAACATCTAATATTGATGATTCTGGCACTATTGAAGCTAAACATTTTAAAGGGAATATTTCGTTTAAAGATGTTCGATTCTCATACATTAAAGACGAAGAGGTTTTAAAAGGTATTTCGTTTGATGTTAAAGCAGGTGAAACTGTTGCTATTGTTGGTGCAACAGGTGCTGGGAAATCTACCATTATTAATTTATTGAATCGTTTTTACGAAATCAATTCTGGTACTATAAAAGTTGATGATACGGATATAAAAGACATGACCTTAAGCTCTCTGAGAAGTCAGATAGCAGTGGTGTTGCAAGATGTATTTTTATTTGCAGATACTATTCTTAATAATATAACTTTAAATAATGAGGATATTACGGAAGAGGATGTTGTGAATGCAGCAAAAGCTATTGGAATACATGAGTTTATATCTAGTCTTCCAGGTGGTTATCATTATAATGTAAAAGAAAGAGGTGTGATGTTATCTTCTGGCCAACGTCAATTAATCTCGTTTTTAAGAGCTTATGTGACTAATCCAAGTATTTTAATTTTAGATGAAGCAACTTCTTCGGTAGATTCATATTCAGAGCAATTAATACAAGATGCTACAGACAAGATAACTAAAGGAAGAACTTCTATTGTAATTGCACACAGATTAGCAACAATACAACAGGCAGACAAAATTATAGTTATGGATGCTGGTCAAATTGTTGAAATTGGAACGCACAAATCACTTCTAGCAAAAGAAACGGGTTACTACAAAAATCTATATGAAGTTCAGTTTTTAAAGGTAGAAGTGGCTTAATATTTTCATTATTTAGTTGCTTCAAACGTAGCTTTTTGTGCTTCAATAATTTCTTGCATAAAGGCAGAATCTTTGAATAGTAATGCCATAACAATTCCGAGAATAACACACAGAATCATTACAGCCAGTAAGATTCCAAAGAAGAACATTAACTTTAGTATTAAACTAGGTATAGATAACTTGTACAGACGTTTATAGCAATATCCAAAATATGCCATTTGTAGAAAAATACTAGTGGATCCTAATATACTTGAAGGAAGATGAAGCACTAATAACATTATGTTTAAAAATGAACTAACCAATGAAAATTGAGCCATCATAAACATGGCCATTACGAGATGTTCAGTAAAGTTATATTCCTTTCTATTTACAAAAACCAAGCGCGATATTATTGCATAAACTGGTATTAAAAGTATCATTACAAAAGAGTAGTACTTTTGCATAATTTTGACCATTTCTTTAGCAATTACTTCCTGTTGCTCAGCACCAGCTGACGACATTTCTATCATGGCATTTGGAAAATACCTATTAAGAATAAGCATATATAATCCTCCTACTGTAAGTGATAATGCAACAAAGCTAATCGGGTTAACATAGCGTTTTCTTACACCACTGATATAACCACCTATAACAACTTCTGGCTTTTTAAATAGATCAATTAAAGTGCGAAGTATCTTGTTGTCATAATTAAAAAACGTTTCACTAATGTGCTCAAAAAGATTTCCGAAAGTCAGACGATACCTAATCACTTTGCCGCCGCAACATTTACAATAGTCATCTTGTTCTGAGAGTTCTGTATGGCAGTTTTTACAATTCATTTATATATGGCAATGCCAATTATTATAACTATTATTAGCATTAGTAATCCAATGATCATAAATGACCCAATATAGATTGCCATTACGAGTAAAAATCGAGCAAAGGTCTCCCAAAAAGTGGTTTTAAATATACGTTTTAGAACATAAAATAAATACGCAAAAGTGGGTATGTATATTATAGAAGATATTACAAAGTAATTTAATCCCAATACTAAAAATAGTATAGTGAGTAAAGCGGTTACAATGATTACTTGAGCAGAGTAGTATAAATTAATAACAATATGTTCTGTAAAATTATAGCTTCTTTCTCCAATAATATAATAGGCAAGCCAACTCCCAAGAGCGGAAAACGGAACGGTTAAAATGTAAATTAATCCTTGATAATTATTGATACTATTAAAATCAATATCTTTAAAAGGGTTGTCAGCTTTAGCTGATGAAGCATTAAAACCTTCAGCAAACCCAGATCCAAAATCCATTGATTCTTTAAAAAAAGTAGACATTAAAAATACTTGAAAACCAACTAAAGTTATTGATATAGCAAAATACTGAATCACATCAATATATTTTTTTCTAGTACCGTTTATGTAGCCAATAATTACAGTTTCAGGTGTTCTAAATAAGTCTATAAATGTTCGCAGAAACTTGTTGTCAACACAAAGAAATTGTTCGTTAACTT
This sequence comes from Winogradskyella eximia, assembly GCF_003386165.1. Lineage (GTDB taxonomy): Bacteria > Bacteroidota > Bacteroidia > Flavobacteriales > Flavobacteriaceae > Winogradskyella > Winogradskyella eximia. The sequence goes on from NZ_QRDV01000001.1 coordinate 1,224,640, forward strand.
GTTGGGCTAAGACTTTTGGCTTTAGGCGATTCTGAATCACTTTTGCGCCACATTCATCACAAAATTTTTGTGAGTCTCTAAGATTGTTATTACAGTTTTTACAATTCACTACCCTAAATCTGTTTTTATTTTTTGGGTAAGCTCGTCTGTATCTTTAAATATCACAAACTCTCCGTTTTTAATATAAGAAATTTGCCCAGTTTCTTCACTCACACAAAGTGCTAAAGCATCTGTTTTTTCTGTTATACCAATGGCAGCTCTGTGTCTTAATCCAAAGCGTTCAGGAATATTTTTTTCATTATTAACAGGAAGAATAACACGTGTGGCTTTAACAATATTTTTATCAATTATTATTGCACCATCATGGAGAGGGCTATTTTTAAAAAAGATACTTTCAATAATGGGTTGTGAGACTAAAATATTCATTTCGTCTCCGGTATCGGTTAAGAAATCTAAGTTGTTATTACGTTCTATTACAATTAACGCTCCAGTGTTAGTTGTTCCCATTTTGTTGCAAGCCTTAATAATGGCATCAACATCTGTAGAGGTTTGGTCTTCGTTTTTAAGAAACTTAAAGTTTTTAAAAAGATTTCGTTTGCCACCAATATTGGTAGAGCCAACCATTAGAAGGAACTTTCTAATTTCTGGTTGAAAGACGACGATTAAAGCAATAATACCAACCTTCATAAAACCATCAAAAATGCTATAAAGCATCTGCATATTGAGGTAATCGGTTAATCGCCAAGCAAAATAAATAATAAGGATACCAATAAAGATATTGATAGCAACAGTACCTTTTACAAGCTTGTAGATGTAATAAAGAAGAATAGCAACAAGGAAGACATCCACGAAGTCTATAAATCTAAAATCCCAAATTTGTAAGTTTTCCAAATGATTTGTCTTTTTGCTAATTTAAGAATTTATGTGAATTAGAAGATTATAATTGTACTCAATAATCCAAAATTTGTTAGATCTGGTGCTTAATAGATGAATTCGTTAGAGGTAATTTTTAGCTTTTCTGTATTTAATTTTTCTAATGTAGACTTCATTGAAATATAGTCTTGAAAGCTTAAGTGTCCATCAAAATATATGTTGAGTGAAAATCCAGAGGTTATGATATTTTTATCAGGCATAGCCGTGTAAATTGCTTTCTGGTATTGTAAAATAGGTATTATTAAATTTTCGAAATCAGCTTTATTGCCATTGTCAATTACTAAGTAAGTTGCAGGAATTGGTAATTCAGAAATAACAGCATCGTCTATGGGTTTTAGCTGCAACGCATGTAGATTAATAGAGTCTTTATGGCTATTAACCATTTCATAGTAAACATCGGTAAACTCTAAAAATCCTAAATTTTTAATACTTGTATCATTACATGTAAAATAATTCTTAGCATTTTCATTCTTATGCATTTCTGCATTACGTTTTTTGTCTTGCAAAAATTTAATATGCGGAATCGCTTGTTTTAATGTTAGACGTTTATCTACATTCACTAACCAATTCGTTGTAATTATTAAATTTTTACGGTTTAACAATGTGGAATCTGGTTGTGTTTCATCATAAAAAATATAACCAGGTGAGACATCTAAAACTTCTGTGGTTTTAGCATTTTCAATTTCAGGTAAAAGTAAAACACGTTCGTTATTGCAACTTAGGCAACATAAAAAAATAAGTAAATATATAATACGCATGGATTAATTAGATTTCAATTGATTGTAAAGTGTTACACATTCCATCGCTTCTTTTACATCGTGTACACGTAATATTGATGCTCCATTTTCTAAAGCTACCATATGCAAAGCTGTTGTACCGTTTAAGGCCTCTTTAGCTGTTGAATTTAGTGTTTTATAAATCATAGATTTTCTAGAAACACCTGCTAAAATAGGTTGGTCTGTGAGTTGTAGTAATTTTAATGAATTCAGTAATTCAAAGTTTTGTGCTATGGTTTTTGCAAATCCAAAGCCAGGATCGATAATTATATCGTTTATTTTTTCTTTGCGAGCAGCCGCTATGCGTTCAGCAAAATAAGCGATAACATTTTTGGTTATATCGTTGTATTCTGTTTGTTGCTGCATGGTTTTGGGATTGCCTTTCATGTGCATCATTATGTAAGGTACACCAAGATTTCCAACGGTAGAAAGCATTTTTGTGTCTAGTTTTCCTGCAGAAATATCATTAACTAAAGCAGCTCCGTTTTCAATACTTTGTTTGGCTACATCGCTTCTAAATGTATCAATGGAAATTAAAGTGTCAGGGAAATGTTTCAAAATAATTTTAACTATTGGAACAACTCGATTGAGTTCTTCAGCTTCACTAACATCATCTGCATTAGGTCTGGAGCTGTAACCTCCAATATCTATAAAAGTGGCATTTTGTTTCAACATAACCTCCACCTTATTTAAAATATCAGCTTCATCTTTATATTTTCCGCCATCAAAAAAGGAATCAGGTGTAACATTTAAAATTCCCATCACTTTTGGTGTGGATAAATCGATCAGTTTGCCTTTGCAATTTATATTCATCTTTAATCTAAAAATAACGTTAAGAAAACTTTAAACCTCAAACTTTGAACTTCTAATTTATTTATGCGAAATTTACGCAAATTTTAATGTAATAGATGCAAGATACTTCAAAACAATACGATGCTGTTATCGCAAAATGTAGAGCACTTTTTATTAATAAGATGAGTGATTATGGTAGTGCATGGCGAATTTTAAGATTACCATCATTAACCGATCAAATTTTTATTAAGGCTCAACGCATTAGAGGCTTACAGCAAAATGCAGTAAGAAAAGTTGATGAAGGAGAAGTAAGCGAATTTATAGGCATTATTAATTATTGTTTAATGGCACTGATTCAATTAGAAAAAGGTGTTGTTGAGCAACCAGACTTAAACACAGAAGACGCTACTAAACTTTATGATGAAAAAATTGCAATCACAAAACAGTTGATGCTCGATAAAAATCACGATTATGGTGAGGCTTGGAGAGATATGCGTGTAAGTTCTTTAACAGATTTGATTTTGCAAAAATTATTACGAGTTAAGCAAATTGAAGACAACGCAGGTAAAACAATTGTGAGTGAAGGCATTGATGCGAATTATCAAGATATGATAAACTATGCGGTTTTTGCTATGATTCATTTAGGAGAAAGTAAGTAAATAGATTTTATTAATTATGAAATACATAGTACAAATTAGCAGAGTATTTACGGGAATATTATTTATTATCTCAGGATTTATAAAACTGAATGATCCACTTGGTTTTTCATATAAGCTTGAAGAATATTTTGGAGCAGATGTTTTAAATCTAGAATTTCTAATTCCGTATGCACTTGGTATTTCTGTAATTGTTGTGGTATTCGAAGTTGTTTTGGGTGTCTTTTTATTAATAGGCTATAAACCAAAATTTACGGTTTGGAGTTTATTGTTAATGATTGTGTTTTTTACATTTCTTACCTTTTATTCAGCGTACTTTGATAAAGTTAAAGATTGCGGCTGCTTTGGTGATGCCTTAAAATTAACACCTTGGGAAAGTTTCACTAAAGATCTAGTATTACTTGTACTAATTTTAATATTGTTTGCAGGTGTAAAATACATTAAACCATTGTTCTCAAAATTGCCAACAACTATAATTGCATTATTTAGCTTTATTCTTTCTTTATGGTTTGGCTATCATGTGTTAATGCATTTACCAGCTATAGATTTTAGAGCTTATAAGATTGGATCTAACTTCCAAGAAGGTATGTCAACACCAGAAGATGCAGCAAAAGCAGTTTCAGAATATACTTGGACGTTTAATGTTAATGGAGAAGAACAAGAATTTGTAACCAATGGTAGTTATCCAAAAGTAGACGGTGAGTATGTTGGTGTAGAAACTAAGGTAATAGATGAAGGTTATGTGCCACCAATTCAAGATTTCTCTATAGAATCTGATGATGAAGATTTAACTGCACAATTTTTAGAGGTAGATAAACTTCTTATCGTTGCTATGTATAGTATTCCAAAAGGTGAGTTAGAAGGAGTTAATAAACTAAAAACGTTTACTGATAACGCAAAATCTAAAGGTTATACTGTGATAGGGTTAACCTCTTCAGGACCTCAAGATAAAGCGCAAATAAAGCAAGATCATAATCTTAATTTTGAGTTTTATTTATGTGATGAAAAAGTGATTAAAACCATTGTGAGATCAAATCCTGGAATAGTAATTTTAAATAAAGGAACAGTTATGAACAAAGCACATTGGAACGATATTGAAGATATAGAACTTTAATTTGGTCAGGTATCTTATAAATAAAATCCTTTATGCTTTTATCACCTTATTAGGTGTTATTACTGTCATTTTCTTTTTATTCAATATTCTGCCAGGCGATCCTGCTAAGATGATGTTAGGTCAAAATCAAACAGCAGAACAAGTTAAAAACGTAAAACAGAAATACGGTTTTGATAAACCTATTAGTACACAGTTTTTTTATTATCTAAATGATTTATCGCCAATTTCATTTCATTCAAATACAGTAAAGGATTATACACACTTAAGTCCAAATAAATATACAGCAACAGCGCTTTTTACTATTGGGAATACAACAACTGTTTTAAAAGCACCTTATTTAAGAGAATCCTTTACCAAACAAGGTAAAAAAGTATCTCAAATTATAGGAGAGACTATTCCTAATACATTTGTGTTAGCCGTTTCAGCAATCGTTATAGCCATTGTTTTAGGTATTGTTTTCGGAATCATTTCAGCATTATACAAGGATACTTGGGTAGATAAAACCATTCAAATTCTAAGCACTTTTGGTATGAGTGTACCCTCTTTTTTTAGTGCCATTTTATTTGCATGGTTATTTGGTTTTGTATGGCATAAATACACTAATTTAGAAATGACAGGTAGTTTGTACGAGCTAGATGATTTTGGTGAGAAAATAAACATTAGATGGAAAAATTTAATACTTCCCGCAATTGTTTTAGGCATAAGACCTTTGGCTGTTGTAATTCAGTTAATGCGAAACTCATTATTAGAAGTTCTAAACCAAGATTATATTAGGACAGCGAGAGCTAAAGGGTTGAGTGAGTTTCAGGTGATAAAAAATCATGCCGTAAAAAATGCTTTAAATCCTGTAGTAACAGCAATTTCTGGTTGGTTTGCATCTATGTTGGCAGGAGCCGTTTTTGTAGAGTATATTTTCGGTTGGAATGGCTTAGGTAAAGAAATCGTAAACGCACTAAATACATTAGATTTACCAGTAATAATGGGATCTGTTTTAGTAATTGCTATCATATTTATAACCATAAATATTTTTGTAGATATTATATATGCTTGGTTAGATCCACGAGTAAAGCTAGCTTAATGAAATACTGATAATTGTCAATTTACTTTCATCATTATTGTGTTATTTTTGTGTACTAAACTTAAGAATTCAATATACTTTATATTATGAGAAAAAATATTGTTGCCGGTAACTGGAAAATGAATAATGATTTACCTCAAACAGAGGAATTAATCACAGAATTGTTAAAACAAAATCAAACCTCAGACGCTGAGGTGATGATAGCTCCAACCTTTACAAACCTTTGGCAAGCTTTTGAGTCTCTTAGACAAGAGTCAATAGAAGTTATTGCACAGAACATGCACTTTGCAGAAAACGGAGCTTATACAGGCGAAATTAGCGCTGGTATGTTAAAAAGTATCGGTATTCAAACTGTAATTCTTGGTCACAGTGAGCGTAGAGCGTATTATAATGAAACAGATGAGTCATTAGTAAAAAAAGTTGATGCTGCATTAGCACATAACATGCGTATTATTTTCTGTTTTGGTGAAGAATTAGCAGATAGAAAAGCAGGTAATGAAGAAGCAGTTGTATCTAGCCAAATTAAAAACGCATTATTTCATTTAGGTGCTGATGCATTTAAGCATATTGTTTTAGCATACGAGCCAGTTTGGGCCATAGGTACAGGTGAAACAGCGAGTCCGGAGCAAGCACAAGACATGCATGCCTTTATTAGAAAAACGTTAGCTGATAAATACGGAAATGACGTCGCTGATTCTGTTTCTATATTATACGGAGGAAGTGTAAAACCAGCAAATGCAAAAGAGATTTTTGGTAAGCCAGATGTAGATGGTGGACTAATTGGTGGAGCAGCTCTTAAAGCAGAAGATTTTTATGCGATAGTAAACGCATTTTAAGCACTAAATAATTTGGGCGTTACTTTTTACTTAACACTATGGGTTAAGTAAAAAGTCGCGTCATTCACTATATCTTTTTTGCTTTTAATGGCAAAAAAGGATGCCGTTTCTACCGCTAACGCATTCACCAAATGGCAATAATAATCAGACAAACATTAGTACATCAATAATTGTAAATTAAAAATGTCCAATACAATATACCTAGGTTACAACTTTAAAGTAGACCCATTACAACCAGCAACCGAAATTTTAATTGCAGAACTCGGTTATGCCGGATTTGAAAGTTTTGTAGAAACCGGAGAGGGAGTAACAGCATACATTCAAAAAGAAGAATGGAATGAAAATATTCTAGAGGATATTTATATTTTAAATTCAGATGAGTTTAAAATCACATTCGATTTTAATGAAATTGAACAAACTAACTGGAACGAAGAGTGGGAAAAAAACTTTAATCCAATAATTGTAGATGATTTAGTGTCTGTACGTGCACCATTTCACGAGAAGCCAGATACCAAATTCGATTTAATCATTGAGCCTAAAATGAGTTTCGGTACAGGACATCACGAAACCACACATATGATGATTCAGCATATTCTAAGAAATGATTTTAAAAACAAATCAGTTTTAGATATGGGTTGTGGTACAGGTGTTTTAGCTATACTAGCAGAGAAAGTAGGAGCAACTAAGCTAGATGCTATTGATATTGATAACTGGTGTTATCTTAATAGTATAGAAAATGTAGAACGTAATGATTGTTCTAATATTTCAGTTTATGAAGGAGATGTAACGTTGTTAGAAGGTAAAAAATATGATAGTATTATTGCCAATATTAATAGAAACATATTGTTGTCAGATATTGGAAGTTATGCTAAATGTTTAAATCCAAATGGGACATTGTTTTTGAGCGGTTTCTACGAAGAAGATATTCCTATTATAGTAGAAGAATGCAATAAGCATATGTTAAAATTGAATGAAACTATACAAAAAGGGAAGTGGGTTTCGTTAAAATTTATAAATTAGTATTATATAATATAAACGAGCTGATTCATTGAAGGTTAATGAATTGAGTATGCGTTTCTATTAAACGTGTGTTTTAGAGCAATTTAAAATGCAGTTATATATATTAAAAAAAATATAAAACGAGAAATTCTTAAATCTGTTAAAGCAATGACAAAAGAAAAATACTCAGAAGAACTACTTTTAAAAGAAGAAGAGTTAAAACAAAACGAGATTGTTTTATTTAACGATGAAGTAAATACATTCGATCATGTTATAGATACACTTATTTATGCTTGCGATCATGTGCCAGAGCAAGCTGAGCAATGTGCTTTGCTAGTGCATTATAAAGGCAAGTGTACAGTAAAAACAGGCTCGTACGAAGATTTAGAGCCAAGATGTTCTAAGCTTTTACAAGCAGGACTTAGTGCAGAAATAGTATAATAAAAAATCCCACTTAAAGTGGGATTTTTTTATGTTTCAAATTAAGATTTTCTAATCTTTTATTTTGTCATTCTGCCTACAGCACAGCTCACAAATGACTTTGCTTTTTTAGGTAAAGAGTTGGCATCTCCTTCAATTGGGTAGCCTAAATCTGATAATTTATTTTTCACATTAACAATTTCACTATCAGTAATAGCATCAAAGCTTACTTGGTTAGTTTCGTTATTAACTTCAACTTCAGAAATACCTTCTAATTTAGATAATTGTGTAATGATGGTGTTTGCACAACCACCACATTTTAAGTTTTGTATGTTAAATGTATTTTTCATGTTTGTTTTTATTTGCGCTTACATGTATTCCATCCAAATAAAGTGTATAAAGGACAGAAATTAATAAAGCTAGTGATTAAAAATATTATTGATACAGCCATAAGAATATAGGCTAACGTTCCTTCAAGAATATTAAAGTAGTAAAGCAAAGCGATAATAATTGCAACTGCAATTCTCACACTTTTATCTAAAGTACCCATGTTTTTTTTCATAATAAATCTTATTTATAAGTAGCTTAAAAACCAATGAGATTATTAGCTTTATCTAGCTAGGTCTATTTAATGTTTTATAGTGTTGAAGGGCAAACAAAATCTGTGGTTTTTATATCAGTGTCTTTTATGGCTGCATATCCACCAAGTACATCAATAAGTTTATTAAAACCTCTTGCTTTTAAAATAGATTCAGCAATAACAGAACGATAGCCACCAGCGCAATGCACATAGTATGTTTTGTCTTTATCAATTTCATTCATTTTCTCATTGATAGAATCTAATGATAAATGTTGAGCTCCTTCAATATGTGTAGATTTATATTCACCGTCATTTCTAACATCTAAAATATTAATCTTATCTGTTTTTGCACGTTTTGCAAAGTCTTCCGCCGAAATTGATTCTAATGTTTCAATTTGTTTTCCGGCTTTTTGCCATGCATCTATTCCTCCTTCAAGGTAACCTAATGTATTATCGTAACCCACACGAGATAATCTCGTAACAGCTTCTTTAGATTTTCCTTCAGGAACTACTAAAATAATAGGTTGCTTAATGTCTTTAATTAAAGCGCCAACCCAAGGAGCAAAGCCTCCATTTAACCCAATAAATATTGAATTAGGAATGTGTCCTTTTAAATAATCAGATTGTGTTCTTACATCTAAAACCAATGCAGCTTCATGGTTTGCCAAAGCTTCAAATTCTTCACTATTAAGAGGGACATTTCCTGTTTTTAAAACCGAATCAAAAGCATCATATCCCATTTTGTTCATCATTGCGTTTTTTGCAAAATACTGCGGTGGCGGTGCAATGCCATCTAATACTTCTTTTACAAATTCGACTTTTGTCATATTAGCACGTAATGCGTAATTTGTTTTTTTCTGTTCTCCTAAAACACCAACGGTTTCTTTACTTAAATTTTTTCCGCAAGCAGAGCCTGCACCATGAGCAGGATATACAATAACATCATCCGCGAGAGGCATAATTTTATTGCGTAACGAATCGAATAACATTCCGGCTAAATCTTCTTTTGTTAAATCAGATTTAATAGCTAAATCAGGACGTCCAACATCTCCTAAAAATAAGGTGTCTCCAGAGAAAATAGCATAATCTTTTCCGTTTTCGTCTCTTAGTAAATAGGTTGCAGATTCTAATGTATGTCCTGGTGTATGTAAAACTTTAATAGTTACTTTTCCAAGTTTAAGTTCTTCTCCATCAGTTGCTGCATGAATATCATATTCCGTAGTTGCTCCTGGTCCAAATACTATAGTTGCACCCGTTTTTTTGGCTAAATCTACATGACCAGATACAAAATCAGCATGAAAATGAGTTTCTAGGATATATTTAATTTTTGCGTTATTAGCTTTTGCTTTGTCTATATATTGTTGAATTTCTCTAAGCGGATCAATTATAGCAACCTCACCATCAGATTCAATATAGTAAGCACCTTGTGCTAAACAGCCAGTATATAATTGTTCAATTTTCATAGTTAAAATTTAATTTGTTGCAAATTTACAAAACTTCATTTTTTGAAATGTGATAAATATCACAAAAGGTTTTAAAATAACTCCTTGTAAATTATATAGATTGCCATTAATAGGGTGAAATATCCAAATCCTTTTTTTAGTCCTTTTGCACTTATTTTTTTAGAAAGTGCTAAGCCAATAAAAATACCTAGAATAGAAATTATGGTAAACGTAATTAGAAATTTCCAGTCTATATCTAACGTTTTTAAATCTCCCAAAAATCCAATTAATGATTGAATGGCAATAATAAATAATGAAGTACTTATGGCTTTTTTTATAGGTAATTTTACTAATAATACTAGTGCTGGTACTATTAAAAATCCTCCGCCAGCACCAACTAAGCCAGCTAAAGCACCAATACCTATAGCTTGTGTGCCAATTGCAAAATAGTGTGTATTATCAAAATCTTTAATCGCATTTTCACTGTTGATAGTTTTAGATTTAATCATTGACCAACCCGCTAAAAGCATTATTACCGCAAAGATGAGCATTATAAAAAGTGAGTTGGTAAGTGAAAACTTACCAATAGTCAATATAACTTCTGGTAAGTTAGGAATGACTAAGCTTCTCACCATAAACACGGTTATTATAGAAGGAACAGCAAAGATGATTGCCGTTTTAAAATCTATGGTATTCTTCTTAATGTTTCGAAAAGTACCTACCAAAGCTGTGCTACCTACTACAAAAAGAGAATAGCTTGTGGCAATTATTGGGCTAAACCCTAAAAAATAGACTAATATAGGAACAGTTAAAATAGAACCACCTCCACCAATTAAACCTAATACAAGTCCAACTATTAAAGCACCGATATAACCTATTATCTCTGTTAATTCCATATTAATGTGGGAGTTTGTTTTTTAATAAACCATAAGCATAAGTACCTAAAAGTGCAGCAAGAATGACTATTGATATAGAGAAAGCACCAGTACCTATTAAAATGTACATTGGTCCAGGGCAAGCGCCACATAAGGCCCAACCTAATCCAAAAATAGTTCCACCGATGATGTAACGTGTAAAGCCACGCTCTTTTAAGGGTACTCTTAAAGTATTGCCTTCAGTAGTTTTAACTTTATTCATTTTTGATAGCATTAATAGAATAATACCAGTACCAACAGCAGTTCCTATAATACCATACATATGAAAAGATTGAAACTTAAACATTTCAAAAATGCGATACCATGAAACAGCTTCAGATTTTACGAGAACAATTCCGAAGAAAATACCAACAACAAAGAATTTTATATATTTTCCCATAATTAAAAAAGTATTGGATAGATAAGGTGAATCATAATTATGCCTCCTAGAAAGAAACCAATCACAGCAACTAGCGATGGTAGTTGCAGGCTGCTTAGTCCTGTAATGGCATGGCCAGAGGTACAACCACCAGCATAACGTGTGCCGAAGCCAACTAGAAATCCTCCAATAATTAATATTAGAATGCCTTTAATACTAAATACAGCATCCCAACTAAATAATTCTGGAGGTAATAAACTTTGCCCTATATCATTAAACCCTAATGCTGTTAAATCATTAATAGTGGCTTCACTGAGGTCCATGTTTATAGGATTCGATAAAAAATAGTGAGCAATAAAGCCTCCAAAAATAGCTCCGAGTACAACGACGAGGTTCCATCTTTGACTTTTCCAATCAAATTTAAAAAACTCCACACGTTTTCCTGCACCACCAATAGCACACAAGGTTCTTAAGTTTGAAGACATACCAAAAGTTCTTCCAAAATAAAGTAGAAGAAACATGATGATAGCAATGCATGGACCCGAAATATACCAAGGCCATGGCTGTAAAATATATTCCATAGAATTAATTTAATACAAAAGTAAAGTTCTGTTATTTAGGCTGTGTAATAAAAGTGACTAAAATTCTAAAACATTGATCTTGTTTCTGCCAAGTTCAATCTTATTTTCTTTTTCTAATTGCTTTAATAATCTTGAAATAACAACTCTAGAAGTGTTTAGATCTTCAGCAATTTCTTGATGTGTGACTTCTAAATGTGTAGAAGCAGATAATTTTACCTGATCTGTAAGGTATTTAAATAAGCGCTCATCCATTTTCATAAATGCAAGTGTATCAATGGTTTCTAGCATTTCGTCAAAACGAATTTGGTAACTCTGTAATATGAAATTTCTCCAGCTTTCGTTGGTGTTAAACCATAGTTTCATGTTTTCTATTGGTATCATAACAACGGTTGCATCCTCATCTGCAATAGCACGTATTTTACTAACAGATTTTACCATGCAGCAAGTAAGTGACATCGCACATGTATCTCCCGACTCTAAAACATATAATAAAAGTTCATCTCCGTGACTGTCTTCTCTTAAAACTTTAATATTTCCACTAATTAATAAAGGAATATAGTTTAAATCTTGACCTATATCTATGATGATATCGGATTTATGAAAGGTTTTTAGGACGGCAACATTAGCAATGTTATCGATTGTTTCTGAATCGAATAAGTAGTTGAAAGGTTGGAGTAGTGTTTTAGCAATCATCTATCAAAAATACTAATTTTAAAATTTGAAATAAATAGTTTGCATGTTTTTTAATAAAATTGTTATATTTGCACCCACTTAAAAAATGGCCTCGTAGCATAACTGAATAGTGCACCACATTACGGCTGTGGAGGTTGAAGGTTTGAATCCTTCCGAGGTCACAAAAAAGTATTAAACCCAGACATTAAATCAAGCTTGCTTGAATTTATAAGTTTGGGTTTTTTTATGCACAAAAATATTAGAAGTCGCCTTTTTCTTATTTCTTTGTCGTCCTTTATTTAAAACGAATAACATTTTTTGATTAAACATTAATTAAGCTGATTTAGGAATTCTAAATACTGAGTGTTGCTTGGATAAAGGTGAACTAATCTAGACATTACCTTTTTAGCTTTATTTTTTTGATTGGTAATTGAATAATGATAGGCTAAGGCATATAATAAACTTTCATTGTTTGCGTCAATTTTTAATCCATTAATGAGTGTTTGTTCTGCATGTTTACGGTCCTGTTTTTTATCATATAATAGGCTTAAATTGTAATAGGTACGTGTGTTTTCTGGCATATGCTTAACAGCATTTTGCATTTGTGTTATAGCATCATCAATTCGATTTAGTTCTGCATATAATAAAGATAGCGAGTAATAAACAGGTCCATATTCTGGTTCTTGTTCTATTACAGTCTTAAATGCTTTTTCTGCTTCAATAAAATTTTGATCTTGATAATATAAGTTTGCTAAATTTAATCGTATTTGATTATTGGTGTTGTCAATTTCTAAAGCGCTTTCATAGCCTTCAATGCCACGTTGTAAATCGCCTTTTTTAATATAATAATTCGCTTTTTTCATTCTGCCTCCAACAAAATCAGCGTTAGTATTTAAATTGTCAAAAAACTCTTTTTTTACTTTTTTATAGCTGTCTTTATATTTTTCAGGTATCTGTAATTCTGTTAAACCTCCAAGTCCGTAAAAAGCCTTAACCCTTACACTTCTTTTACTATCTTCTAGCAATGGTAAAAAGTAAGAGGCATATTCAGTATTATTGGTTTGGCTCATTACATCTAGAGTTGCTCCTCTAACCAAAGGAGATTCGTCATTTAAGAGTGCAAGATATTGATCTATTAAATTTTCTGCATCATAATGAGAAATGGCTTTAACTGCTGAGGCTCTAACTATTTCTGGCTGTGTTTTATCATTCATTAATTCAGCTAAACCTATTTCAGCATTTGCTTGGTGAGCAATACCTGGAGCTAATTTTTCTGAATAATGATGAGCGTCTAATTCTCCATATTGTTTTTTAAATTCTTCCCAAGCCCATTCGTCATCTTTGTCTTCATGGCATCCTGTACAGGCATTTGGAGTGTCATATTTTAAGCTTAAATCTGGCCTTGGAATTCTAAAACTATGGTCTCTTCTAAAATCATTTCCCATATAATATTTTCCAGGCATATGGCAATTAATACATTGAGATGCTTCTGTGTTTTCTTTATGAAAATGATGTTTAGGCGTCTCATATTTTTCAGGTAAATGGCATTGTGCACATAATTTATTGCCTTCAAACTTTAGCTTTAATGAGTGCGGATTATGACAATTAGTGCAAGTGACATTGTTTTGATACATTTTACTCTGAGTGAATGAGCCATAAACATAAACTTCATCTAATATTTGTCCATCAGGATAATATAAACCCTCTTGTAATATCTGTGGAAAGTAATGATCTAACATGGTTCCTTCAAAATTGAAATGCGAAGAAAATTGTTCTCTTCTCATGTGGCAACGCGCACATTCATCTACTAATTCTTTTGGTTTAGTATCTAATGTCATTTGCAAAGTTCTGGTAGAAGAATAGTTTTTGCCAAGTCTTTTAACATCCTCTACGTGTTGTTTTCCTGGACCATGGCAGGCTTCACAATTAACATTGATTATAGCAAATTTAGTGTCGTAGCTATGGGTTTTTTGGTCGTAATTTTTTCTAACGTTGGTTGAGTGACAATCGGAACACATATTATTCCAATTTAAGCCTCCTCTAGACCAATGCAACCACTCAGAATGTACAACCTTAAAATCAGGGTATAGGTCAAACCATTTGTTTTCTTTAGTATCCCAAGCCGTTCTCAAGCATTGGTAATGTCCATTTGGAAATTGTACAATATACTGTTGTAAAGGTGTTATACCAAAAGTATAAATCACCTTGTAGTCATGGTATTTTCCATCTGGTCCTTCGGTATTAACATAGAAATCAGTGTCTTTTTTATAAAAACGAGAGGTAATACCTTGACTCGTAAATGTTTCATCTTTAAAATTTGCTAATACCGTGATACTATCAGCAATCTGCATGGCTTTATCGTGATGTGAACCTTGCCAGTCTTTAAATTCATCTTTATGGCATTCTTTGCAATTATTATCGCCTAAAAAATGGTTGTCAGGAATTAGTTTACCTGTTAGAAATACAGACTCTTTTGTTTCAATAGCTTCGTATTTGTTATTGTCTTTACATGATAAAACAATTGAAAAACAACTTAATAACAGAATTATTCCTCGATTTGTAAGCTCTATTTTTGAATTGGTGATTTTTAGTTTCAAGGGTAAGAATTTAGTGTATTAAAAGTACATAAAAATTTACTTTTTAAACCCTAAACTTTGTCATAATATCCTGAAATTAGACATCACAATGTCTCTTAATAAGTTGTAGTGTAATTACTGTGAAAATCCTATTAAAGTGCATTTTTAGTTACATAAGCACGCCAACCTATTATAGCTAGTTGAAGCTTAGAGGCTTTACTAAGATCTAATTGTTTTTTAGTGTAAGATGGAAGTATGGCTTTGTTTAGTAAAGCCAGAACTCTAAAGATGTCGTTTTTCATTTTAAAATTGAATAATCAATCTTTAGTAAAAGTAGTAAAACTTATTCTAGAACTAAGTTTTACTTTTATTTGATTGGTAAATCAATTGTGGTTTAAAGTGTTGATATAATGATATCGATAATAAGTTTAGCTAGTGTGATCATAATTTTTTGGTTTTAGTGGTTAATAAAATGTATTGTTTGTTTGATTGAGTTTTCAATATATATTTTCAACTCGCTATGTTCCAAGTGTTTTTATTAAAATCGACGAATTTGAATTCTTATTTATAACTAAAATTATTATTGTGATTATAATAATTTGTGACTTATCTACATGTAAGTAATGATTTATAACTTAAAATTAGATATTTGTTTCAATTTTATACTTTTGTAGAGGGTTTTAGGAGTGGTTTTTAGAAACGTAGGCGGATTTGATGATTAAACCAGTACTATTTGCATGTTTTGTCTTTTAATAAATTTTATTTCATGATAAATTTCATGTTTTAATTACCTCTTTTTTTGTAATTAATTATGGCTTAACTTTTAGATTTAATAATAGGTTATCTTTGTAAAAAAAATATAAAATGAAAAGAATTACTTTTATTGTAGCCTTACTCATTTCTGGATTCAGTTGGTCTCAGGTTTTATTGATTAACGAATTAGATGCAGATACTCCTAGTATAGATACTCACGAATTTATTGAGCTGAAATCTCAAACGCCAAATTTTTCGACTGATGGTTACATATTAGTATTCTTTAATGGCTCTAGCAGTGGAGGTGATGCAAGTTATTTTGTATATGATTTAAATGGATTAACTACAGATATTAATGGTTTGCTCGTTATTGGTAGTGATAATGTTTCTCCATTTCCACAGGCTTTAATGTCAGAAAACGTTATACAGAATGGACCAGATGCGGTTGGGATTTACCAGGCTTCTGTAAATGATTTTCCTGAAGAGACCGTTGCAACTCAAACCAATTTAATTGATGCTATGGTTTATGGTACAAACGATTCTGATGCTACTGGTTTATTAACTAAACTAGGGCAGACCACTCAGTATAATGATAATGGTACAAATGCTAATCCTAAATCTATTCAACGTTTTGTAGATGCTATGGATAATGTAACATTTGGTGCTCAAACTCCAACTCCTAGACGAGATAATGATGGTAATGGTATTGCTATTAATCCCATTGCGATTTCAATTGTAGAGACTCAAATTGACGAAGGAGCTACTTTTGATATTACTTTTACAGCGGAAACTATGCTAACTTCAGATTTAAATTTTACTATTAGTTTAGATAATTTAGGTTTTGGAATTTCAGATTTTACAGGAAGTACAAGTCTTACAATTTTAACTGGTGAAACTACGACGACGACGACAATTTCTTTAGTTGATGATACAGAAGATGAGGGAGATGAAGTTTTAAAAATTAGATTTTTAGATTTAATTGAACCAATTGTAGCTGCAAATGGAGCTGTACAGATTAGAGTTGTAGATAATGATTTTACAATGGCAGCTTGGGGAACGCCTTTAACACCAACTTATGGGATAGTAGAGAGTACACAACCAGATGGCTATTATAATAGTTTAGATGGGTTAGCAGATACCGAATTAAGACAAGCCTTACAAGATATAATAGCAGATCCTTCGATTGTAAGAGCACAGACTTATGCTGATGTAGTAGATATTTTAAAAGAAGCTGATCAAAACCCTCTAAATAGTAACCAAGTTTGGTTAGTGTATTTAGAAGAAGGTCGTGCTAAGTTAGATTACCAAACGACGTCGTTAAGCACAGGGAAATGGAACAGAGAACACACGTTTCCTAGATCTAGAGGTGGTTTTGATAGTATAGAAGAGGATGAGATTGCAGATGGTATTGATATTTATTGGACTACAAAAGCAGATTCATTACGTCATGGTAATTCTGATGCACATGCTTTGAGAGCTGCAGATGGTCCTGAGAATAGTACTAGAAATAACCAATTTTACGGTGAATATAATGGGCCAGATGGTACCGCAGGTAAATTTAAAGGCGACGTAGCTAGGAGTGTGTTTTACATGGCTGTGCGTTATAATGGTTTAGAAATAGTAAACGGTTTTCCTGAAGGGATTGTTGGAGAATTTGGTGATTTAGCAACGTTATTAGATTGGCATAGAAATGATCCGCCAGATGATTTTGAAATGAATAGAAATAATGTGATTTATAATTGGCAGAAGAATAGAAGTCCGTTTATAGATCAACCAGATTTGATAGAGTATATTTGGGGTGATAGCGTTGGTTTAGCTTGGGTACAGCCGTTAAGTGTTAATGAAAATGAGTTATTAGAGGTTACTGTTTATCCAAATCCAACAAATGGAAAGGTTTATTTTTCTGGACTAAAAACAGAAACAAATATTGAAGTTTACTCTGTAGAAGGTAAACTTTTGAAGCAATATAAATCTATAGATAATTACATAGATTTAAATCTAACATCAGGTTTATATCTGTTAAAGCTGATAAACGATAATGGTTATATCACAAAGAAAATAATAATTGAATAAAGACTAAATATTTATAATGAAAAAGCCAAACTGATAATTTTAGTTTGGCTTTTTTTTATTCAGTGAGTGAATTCTTTTTTTAGTCGAAATGCATTGTACTTGTGTGCACTTTTAATTTTCCGGAATCCATACCAAATTCAATAGTAGGTATGCCATCATCATCTTTGTATGTTGCACTAGTTTCATTACCAGACTCATTCTTTAACGCTATTTTTATACTGACTATGTGATTGGCTTTGTTGCGTTTTATTTTAGAATACTTAACTGATATTCCAGATTTTTCTAGATGTTCTTTTTGAACTTGTAGTATAGCATCAGTTGAGTTTTTAGAGATATAAACCAAAGTGCCATTTTTTAAAGGATTATCGTTATCTACATAAGTGGTACTCATGGAAATTGTTCTAGTAGTGTTCTTTGCATTAGAGACTGAAGTTGTTGCAATGTTATTGTCTGCCTTTGTTGTCATAATTATGACTCCATTTTTGCCTTTGTCTCCATATTTTTTAATAGCACTTTTATCTTTTAAAACAGTCATGCTTTCAATGTGGTTGGCGTTTAAAGATTTTAACAAATCATAACTTGCTTCCTTGCCATCAACTATAATTAATGGCTCAGAATCTTTTTTTGTATAATTTGAAATTATTTTATAACCTACCTGAGGTTGGTGAATAATGATTTCTTCATTATTATCGGTAAATTTTACATTTTTTTCACCTTCGTAAAAAAGATTGGGTTTTTCTTGAGAGAAGCGTTTAATTTCTAATGAATCAACAATTCCATAGTGTAAGGTGTCTGTTTTAACTAAAATTGAATCTTGTTTTGGTAAATTATCTACTCTAATGACTTCAACAATGTTTACGTTTTCTTTGATGGTTCCAACTCTAAAACTTCCATCATCTTTAGTATTAAAGTAAAATGATTTTATGCCATCATCATTTTTAGCACTGTAGTTGCTAGAACCAGTTTTAGTTTTAAAATCGATATCAATATCTGTGATTTCACTGTTTTTATCTCTTGTTATATGTTTCACTACCATTTTAATATCAATAGACTTTAATGTTTTTTTAATGTCTTCTAGCTGGTTATCTGTGGTTGTCTTTGTGAATACAATTTCAATTCGTTTTGGGTCAGTAACTTTAGGTTTCTCAATGACCTTATCTTTTAAATTATACGTTACTAATAATTTATTAATTCTATTAGTAAATGATTTTATAGCTAGATTATTATTTGAGTACTCACTATCTGTATCTAAGTAGAACGTTCCGTTGCCATACCTGCCAATAAAGCTTCCTTTTTTCTCAAAAAGCTCTTTATATATTATAAAAGATTCAATGGAGATATGGTTATTAGATTCGTATTTTGTATCCGCTAATTTTACAGCAATATTTGTAATTTCATTATTACTATTACGCTTTAAATCATTAAAATTAAGTGAGATCTCTTTTTGTTTAAACTTATTGATAATGCTTTTTAGTTCAGAATCTTTGGTGTCTTTAGTAATAATTGAAAATACTTTGTCTTCCTTAGGTATGGTTTCATTATTAATTTTACTTTCAATATATACTTTTTCTGTATTTACACTCATTAATAAGCCAGCTAAAAGTGGTAGCATTAATAAATATCTCCATTGTTTTTTTCTGTTTGATTTCGATTTGTTTAACATAAGAATTCGTTTTTTGATAGATGAATTATAAAAATTATTGGGTAATGAAATGTTGTGATTAGCAACACTGGTTTTTAATAATAAACGTTGATATTCTTTTTCGTTTTCAGAAATGGTTTGTGTTTCTGAATCTGCGATGTATTCTAAGTTTTGTCGTACTTCTTTTCTGTAAAACCATATTAAGGGATTAAACCAAAATATAACACAGGCTAATTGGGTTAATAATATATCTATAGAGTGTAATTGGTTAGCGTGTACTTTTTCGTGAGTTAAAATGAGGTTGAGTTCATTCTCTTTTAAAGTAACAGGATTATAAACAATCCATTTAAAGAATGAAAATGGTGAAATTTTACTTTCAATAATCACATAAGTATAGATACCATCTTTAACTTTTGAGTTTTTGATTAATAGTAAAGCGAGTGATCCAAATTGAAATATAAATTGAATTAAGAAAAGTGCTAATCCTATACTGTATGCAATGGGAATTAAGGTTGTCCAATCAAAATTTCTTTGAACTGGTGTTGCCTCTATAAAGTTAGCAGATGCTATTTGGTTATATGCTATTTCAGGAATAACTTGAGGTTCTACTGTTATATAAACGGGAATCACTAACAAAGGGAAAACTATAGCAGTTACTAAACCTATAAATAGAAACCATCTGTTGTGTTGAAAGAATGTCTCTTTTTTTAAGAAGATGACATAACATAAATAAAATAGGATAATTACAGCTGATGCTTTTAGAAGATATTCCATAATTAATTCTTGTTTTCAATTAATGAAATTATTTCTTTAAGCTCATCAACACTAATTTTCTCCTCTTTTGCAAAGAATGAAACAACGTTTTTATATGAGCTGTTAAAGTAGTTTTCAATAGCAGTATTCATAAACTTTGTTTTGTAGTCTTCTTTAGAGACAATAGGAAAGTACTGGTGTGTTTTTCCATAAGCATTATAACTAACATAGCCTTTTTCTTCTAAGTTCCTTATAATGGTAGATAAGGTGTTGTAATGTGGTTTGTCTTCCGTTATTTCAGCTAATACATCTTTTACAAAAGCTTTTTCTAGCTTCCATAAAATGTGCATAATCTCTTCTTCTTTGTTGGTTAATTTTTGCATAGCTTAATTATTGTATGAATCAAATCTATAACTATTTTTATAGTTATACAACTAAAATAATAGTTATTTAACGAAAAATATAGTTTTTAGTTTCTGTAAAAAGGAAATGTTATCTTCGCGCCTTTAATAAAATATGGTACTAAATAATTGTAGATAGATGAGTGTATTTCTTGTTCTTATTGGTTTAGCCTTGTTGGTTGTTGGTGGTGATTTTTTGGTTAGAGCTTCTGTTGGTTTGTCTTTTAAGCTTAAACTATCTAAGTTGGTCATAGGTATGACGGTAGTGTCTTTTGCGACTTCTGCACCCGAATTACTTGTGAGTTTACAAGCGGCTTTAGAAGGAGTTTCGGATATTGCTTTAGGGAATGTTATAGGATCTAATATAGCTAATATAGGATTGGTTTTAGGAATAACAGCTATTATTTCTCCACTAGCAGTAGATAAAGATTTCTACAAATTGAATTGGCCAATGATGATGTTATCTTCCTTTGTGTTGTATTATTTCTTGTGGAATGACAATGTACTTACAGCGATTGAAGGCTTAATTTTATTTGTAAGCTTAATTGTGTTCTTGGTTGTTTTAATTAGAAGTTCTAGAAAATCTATTAAAGCAAACATAGAAGAAGTAGATGACGCTCTTGCTGTGGTTTCTAATTTTAAAATTGTAATGTGGTTATTAATTGGAGCAGCAGGCTTATATTTTGGTTCGCTTTGGTTAGTAGATGGTGCTAAGCAACTAGCAACAGCAGTTGGTATTAGTGATTATGCAATTTCTGTAACCGTTATAGCGATTGGTACTAGTGTGCCAGAACTTGCAGCTTCGGTTATTGCAGCATTGAAAAAAGAAAAAGCTTTATCGTTAGGAAATCTTATCGGTTCTAATATTTTTAATATCGCTTCTGTTTTAGGCTTAACGGCAATTATAAAACCAATTGCTGTGAATCCTGAAACTCCAGAAATACTATCAACTAATATTTGGTGGATGATTGCTTTTGCAGCGATTTTAATTCCTTTGATATTAATTCCTAAACGTCTTGAAATAGGAAGGCTAAAAGGGATGCTTCTTTTTGGTGGTTATTTGGTATTTATATATACAGCGCTTAAGTAAAACCGTTATTAAAAGACATAAAAAAAAGGCTTGTAAATATTTACAAGCCTTTTTTAATTTATATAATCGCTAATTAAGAAATATCAGCGCTTTTTACAGTTTTAATAATTCTTCCTGCAATCTTATATGGATCACCATTAGAAGCTGGTCTTCTATCTTCTAACCAACCTTTCCAGCCTTTCTCTACTACGATAATTGGTATACGGATTGAAGCACCTCTATCTGAAACTCCCCAAGAAAAATCAGTAATGGCAGCTGTTTCATGTAAGCCTGTTAAACGTTGGTCGTTAAACTCACCATAAACTTCAATATGTTCTTTTACAACCGGACGGAAAGCTTCACAAATTTTAGCATAAGTCTCTTTATCTCCACATGTTCTTAAAACTTCGTTAGAGAAATTAGCATGCATACCAGAACCATTCCAGTCCATATCCTTACCTAATGGTTTCGGATGGTATTCAATATAGTAACCATACTTTTCAGTTAAACGATCTAATAAGTATCTAGCAATCCAAATTTCGTCTCCAGCTTTTTTGGCACCTTTAGCAAATAATTGGAATTCCCATTGACCTGAGGCAACTTCTTGATTAATACCTTCAAAGTTTAAACCAGCATCGATACATAAATTTGCATGCTCTTCAACTAAAGCTCTACCGTGAGTATGTAATCCTCCAACAGAACAATAATACATACCTTGAGGCGCAGGATAACCACCAATAGGGAATCCTAAAGGCAATTGTGTTTTAGTATCCATAATAAAGTATTCTTGCTCAAAACCAAACCAGAAATCATTATCATCATCATCAATAGTAGCTCTACCATTAGAAACATGAGGTGTGCCATCAGCATTTAAAACTTCATTCATGACTAAGTATCCATTAATTCTGTCTGGATCTGGGTAAATCGCTACAGGTTTTAATAAACAGTCAGAAGATCCACCTTCGGCTTGTCTTGTTGATGAGCCATCAAAAGACCACATACCTAATTCTTCTAAAGTACCTTTAAAGTTTTCGTGCTCTTCTACTTTGGTCTTACTTCTCATATTTTGAGTTGGGAAGTAACCATCTAACCAAATGTATTCTAATTTAATTTTTGCCATAATGAAATTTTGTTTATATCTAAAAATATTATTACAAATATTGCTTTTTTTTTCTTTCGGTCAAAAAAAATAGGGCATTTTAGATGAAATGTTATTAATTATTGTTGAGAACCCTAATTTTTGGTGGGTGATTGTTCAAATTTTAAATATTTCGTATTTTTGAACAAAAATATTATCAATATGTCAACACTTAGATTTCATGCTATAAAAAAATCTTTAAAAAGGAAACCAGTAAAGATTAAAGCAGAAAAACGACGTTCTGAAATTTTTGGTCAGAATGTGTTTAATGAAGCCGCAATGCGTCAGTATTTAACTAAAACGGCATTGACGAGTATAATGGGAGCTGTCGAAAAAGGTACAAAGATTGATCGATTAGTAGCAGATCATATTTCTACCGGAATGAAAGAATGGGCAATTTCTAAAGGGGCAACACATTATACACATTGGTTTCAACCATTAACAGGTGCTACAGCCGAAAAACATGATGCTTTTTTTGAAACAATAGGAGATGGACTTGCTATTGAGAAATTTGGAGGAGACCAATTAGTGCAACAAGAACCAGATGCTTCTAGTTTTCCTAATGGAGGAATTAGAAACACATTTGAAGCTAGAGGTTACACGGCTTGGGATCCAACGTCTCCAGCTTTTATATATGGTACAACATTATGTATTCCTACCGTTTTTGTATCCTACACAGGAGAAGCGTTAGATAATAAAACTCCACTTTTACGTGCGCTACAAGTAATGGATAATGCAGCTGTTGCAATTTGTAAATACTTTGATAAAAATGTTAAAAAAGTAAATGCTTCCTTGGGTTGGGAGCAAGAGTATTTTTTAATAGATAGTGACTTAGCGGCTTCGAGACCAGATATTGTATTAACAGGTAGAACACTTTTAGGGCATTCTCCAGCAAAAGGTCAGCAGCTTGATGATCATTATTTTGGTACTATTCCTAATAGAGCGATGTCTTATATGCGAGATTTAGAGAATGAATGTATGTTGCTTGGTATTCCTGTAAAAACAAGGCATAATGAAGTCGCACCAAATCAGTTTGAATTGGCTCCAATATTTGAGGAAGCAAATTTAGCTGTAGACCATAACTCATTGTTAATGGATGTGATGCAAAAAATAGCAAAGCGTCATAATTTTAAAGTATTGTTGCACGAAAAACCGTTTGCAGGTGTTAATGGTTCTGGTAAGCATAACAATTGGAGTTTAAGTACAAATACAGGTGTTAATTTGTTGTCACCTGGTAAAACTCCTATGAGTAATTTACAGTTTTTAACCTTCTTTATTAACACCATAAAAGCAGTACAAACTCACGAAGAATTATTAAGAGCAGCAATTGCTTCAGCAAGTAATGATCATCGTTTAGGTGCAAATGAAGCACCACCTGCAATAATTTCTATTTTTATTGGAGAGCAATTAACAAAAGTATTAGAAGAGCTAGAAAGCGTTTCTAAAGGGAAATTATCGCCTCAAGAAAAAACAGATTTAAAATTGAATGTAGTTGGTAAAATTCCGGAGATATTGTTAGATAATACAGACAGAAATAGAACTTCACCGTTTGCATTTACAGGTAATAAATTCGAGTTTAGAGCAGTTGGTTCTACAGCCAATTGTGCTAATCCCATGACTGTTTTAAATACCATAGTTGCTCAGCAGCTAATGGATTTTAAAGTTGAAGTGGACGAGTTAATTGATAAAAAGACCATGAAAAAAGATGATGCTATCTTTAATGTGTTAAGAGAATACATTAAAACATCTAAAGCTATTCTTTTTGAAGGTAACGGTTATGGAGACGCATGGGAAAAGGAAGCTAAAAAGCGAGGATTGAGTAATAATAAAACGACTCCAGAAGCACTGAAAATTAAAATTGCAAAATCTTCAATTGATCTTTTTGAGAGTTTAGGAGTAATGAATAAGGTAGAGTCTGAAGCACGTTATGAAATTGAAATGGAAGAATATATTCTACATATTCAAATAGAAAGTCGTGTTATCGGAGATATTGCAAGAAACCATATTGTACCAACAGCTGTTCGTTATCAAAATATATTGATAGAAAATGTTACTGGCCTTAAAACTATTTATGGAGATAAGTTTAAGGATTTTGCCAAAGAGCAATTATCGATTATTGAACAGATTTCTCATCATATCGAAGCGATAAATTCATTAGTTACTAAAATGACGGATGCACGTAAGTCGCTCAATAAACAAACAGATATAGAAAAGAAAGCTAATGGCTATTGTAATAAAGTAAAACCATTGTTTGAAGAGATTAGATATCACTGTGATAAACTAGAATTAATGATAGATGATGAGCTTTGGCCTCTAACCAAATATAGAGAGTTATTGTTTACTAAATGATAACATTTCAGTGACTTAAGGCTGTTTTAATGATAACTAAGTATTAATGCATACGTACTACTACGTATAAAATGACATAAACTAATTGTGTTTTGTGTCGTTTGTCGATAACTTCAAACTTATCATCGAAAAGGTAGTGGTTTCGTGCTAAATAATTGAAAATAACCATTTTCAAACTGCGATTGTTCCGTACTTTTGTAGGGCTATTAATCAATATTTGTAAAAATGAAAAAGTTACTACTTAGTGTAGCTATACTTGTAGGTGCAACTCTAATTCTTTCACAAGGTAAATCTGATGATTTAAACAAAGTGACAAAGGATGATGTTGTTAACATACAATCAGCGCTACAAGCTGAATCTTAAAAAGTCAAAAAGTATTTATTACTATTAAGATAATAGGATGAAATCGATAATTCGGTTTCATCCTTTTTTATTTTTAAAATTTTAATTATTGATTTTCAGTATTTTATAAATATTTATATATATTGCCAACCCTTCAAAAATCTACGCAGGAATAGACTTATCTTCTAATTAAAGATATATGATTCCTAAATTCAATGCAATTGTATTAAGTATTGCAATGATTTTTATCTTTTTTAATTCAGCGTTTTCACAAGATGAAGACGCAAAAAGTGAAAAAACGATTAATCGAAGATATGCTTTCTTCAATTTACGAGGGTCCAATGCTATAGATGCAGCAGCTGGTTCTTTAATGGTGGAAGGTGATTCTCCAAAATCGGAGTTTGCTTTATATTTTAGAATAGGTTATAAACGCCATCTTACCAGTCACCTAAATATTAACTTTACTTTCAATAAATACGACGTTGTAATTAAAGAGGATTACAATGAAGGTTTTATGTCTTTCGATTTAAATTTAGAATTCTTGTTTAGCCCATCTACAAAATTTACACCTTTCATATATGCAGGTGCAGGATATAATGCTTCTAATTATTTTGTAAGTACAACCTATAAAGCTCAAGGAGGTATAGGTTTTGAGTTTATGGTAGTGGAGGGAGTTGGTTTAAAACTTTTAGGTGAATATAATTATATGCTTACAGATGAAATTGATGGAATTATAGAAGGGAACACGGATGATGTGTTGCTTAGAATGGGATTAGGGCTTAATATTTACTTTGGTGGTAACAAGAAAAAAGAAGCGTTACGGAGAAAAATGAAAACTGTAATTAATTCCAACCTAATCATTCCTTATAATTAAACGCAATTCTTACTTTTGCAAGACCAATACAAATAAAAAGTTCCATGAGTAATTCGGTTAGTAAAAGATATGCACAAAGAGGTGTTTCTGCTTCAAAAGAAGATGTCCATAACGCAATTAAGAATATTGATAAAGGTTTATTTCCTAAAGCATTCTGTAAAATAGTACCAGATTATTTAACCAATGATAATGAGTATTGTCTTATTATGCATGCAGATGGAGCTGGTACAAAATCGTCTTTAGCTTACATGTATTGGAAAGAAACTGGAGATTTATCCGTTTGGAAAGGTATAGCACAAGATGCCCTAATTATGAATATTGACGACTTACTTTGTGTTGGTGCAACTGATAATATTATGCTATCATCAACCATAGGTAGGAATAAAAATTTAATTCCTGGTGAGGTTATTTCTGCTATTATTAACGGAACAGAAGATTTAATAGAAGATTTAAAATCCTTTGGTGTTACCATTCATTCAACTGGTGGAGAAACTGCAGATGTCGGAGATTTAGTAAGAACCATTATTGTAGATTCTACGGTAACAGCTCGCATAAAGCGCAGTGATGTTATTGATAATGCAAATATAGTTGCAGGTGATGTAATTGTAGGTTTAGAATCTTTTGGACAAGCAACTTATGAAACCGAATATAATGGAGGAATGGGTAGTAATGGATTAACTTCAGCAAGACACGATGTGTTTTCTAAATATTTAGCAAAAAAATATCCTGAAAGCTATGATGCAGCTGTACCAGAAGATTTAGTGTATTCTGGAAAAACAAAACTTACAGATGCTGTTGAAAATTCACCAATAGATGCAGGTAAACTAGTGCTTTCTCCTACTAGAACCTATGCGCCAATAATAAAAGCAATTTTAAATAAATACAATAGTGATGTTATTCACGGCATGGTGCACTGTAGTGGTGGTGCGCAAACTAAGATTCTTCATTTTATAGATCACCTTCATATTATAAAAGATAATATGTTCAATATTCCACCGTTATTTAAGCTCATTCAAGAACAATCTAAAACGGATTGGAAAGAAATGTATCAAGTATTTAACTGTGGTCATCGTATGGAGCTTTATGTAAAACCAGAAGAAGCAAATGCAATTATTGAGATCTCTAAGTCTTTTAATGTAGATGCTAAAATTATTGGTAGGGTAGAAGCTTCAGAACAAAAGAAGCTTACCATAAAAAGCGAATATGGAACGTTTGATTATTAATTTTTAAGGTATGAAAAGCTATTCGTGGTTTCTTTTTGGAGTATTTATTTTGTGTACAGGTATCTTATCAGCACAACCAGATTCACTATATTTTAAAAAGAAAAAACAAGCGCCTATTAAGTTGGGTTGGAGAACAAAAAAAGAAGTTGGCTTAAATCTTAATCAGGTGTCTTTTACCAACTGGAATTCTGGTGGTACCAATTCAATTTCGGGCATAATAGTTGGTAAAGCTGAGGCAAAATACAAACAAGAAAAATGGTTCTGGAACTCTAACTTTAATGTGCGTTATGGTTTAAATAAGCAAGATGCTGAAGTCATTAAAAAAACGGATGATGTTATAGAAGTGATTTCTAATGTTGGACTAGAAAAAGATTCTAAAAGTAATTGGTTTTATTCTGCTCGATTTAGTCTTAATACACAGTTAGCTAATGGTTATAACTATCCTGATAGAGATAATCCTATTTCAAGGTTTTTGGCTCCTGGATATATGTTTTTTGGTTTAGGTATGGAATACGGAAGACATATTGAACGCTTGTCTTTTTATGCGTCTCCATTCACTTTAAAAACGACTTTTGTTTTAGATAAAGACTTAGCTAATAAAGGAGCATTTGGTGTTGATCCAGCAATTTATGATTTAGAAGGTAATATTCTTAAGGATGGAAAAAAGGTAAGACAAGAATTGGGTATTCTTTTAACTAATCAATTTCAGGAAGAAGTATTTGAAAATATAAAAATCACAAGTCTTTTACGCTTGTATACAGACTACATCAACAGTTTTGGAAATATTGATGTAGAATGGGAGCTTAACTTAGATATGAAAGTGAACAAATTTGTAAAAGCTACATTAGGTTCTCACCTAAGGTATGATGATGATATTAAAGTTGAAGTAGAAACTAATGAAATAACCAACGAAGAGATTGTAATTATTGGCCCAAAACTACAGTGGAAGCAAATTTTAGGAGTAGGTGTTGTGGTGGATTTAGATAATATTATTAAGTCAAATACGTCCTCATAATATTCTATAAAAGAGTTTAATCTAATTTAGGGCACCTTCACTTAAATACTGGTAATCTTCAAGTTCGGTAAGCTTTTTAATCTGTTTTGTAGTACCATTTTGTAATAGATAGATAACGTCAGAAGCTTCAATTATGTGCTGATACATGTGATCTGAAATAATAATAGCTTTCATTTTCTTTTCTTCGGCAATGAGCTGTTTTATAGTTTCAATATGTAGAGGTGATAAATGTGAAAACGGTTCATCTAAAAATACAATCTTACTTTCTGATTTCAGAATAATATAAGTTTCAATAAGTCGCCTTTCACCACCAGATAAGGCTTTAAATTTATGATTTTTGTAAATTGAAAAAGCATCGAATTTTTCAGTAAACACATCCCAATCAAGTGCATATAATTTAAAAATAAACGATAATTTCATTCCGTTGGGAATAAAATTATATTGAGGTAAATATTTAGCAATTCCTGTTGAGTACAATGGTTTTAGTTGCGGTTTGTTATTTAACCTAATCAATTTATATTTTGGTTTTAAATTTCCAAATGCAATATTGAGCAAACTACTTTTACCACAGCCATTTCGGCCTAAGATTGCAGTCACTTTTCCTGTTTCTGCTTTTAAGTAAATACCGTTTAAAATGCGTTTGTTTTTAAAGTAAAGTTCTACATTGTCTAATTCAAATATCATTTAATATTTAGTGAAATATGTTTTATATACTTTCAAAATTTTATGA
Organism: Winogradskyella eximia; assembly: GCF_003386165.1. Taxonomy (GTDB): domain Bacteria; phylum Bacteroidota; class Bacteroidia; order Flavobacteriales; family Flavobacteriaceae; genus Winogradskyella; species Winogradskyella eximia. The sequence continues at coordinate 1,253,750 of NZ_QRDV01000001.1, forward strand.
GAACCTAAGTGAATTCTTTAAAAATAGTGAGGTAAATAACAGTTAAAAAGCAATCCACTATAAACATAATAGAAAAAAGCTTCAATGGCGAAATGCCTATATTTTTATAAAAGGTTAATTTTCGTTTGTTTGGAGTTTCACTCACGTAATACCATGCGAAAACCGTAAGAAATAGTTTAGTAGCAATTGCTGGTGCAATCTGTGCATTGAAAAATGCAACGACAACAGTTACCAGAAGCGACCAAACCACAAACGGCTTGTAAAATGATAGTATAGCTAGGAAACGATACATATTACATACTAAACGTTCATTTTAGAGTATTTATTTTTTGATTGTAAAAATGTCCTGATAATGGAAGCAAGAGAATCCATAAAAAAACGTATTTTTGAATTCCAATTTTGAAGAGAGATGTTAGAGAAATTACAAATTATAAAACAACGATTTGATGAGGTAAATGACCTTATCATTCAACCAGATATTATATCAGATCAGCAACGCTACACAAAGCTGATGAAAGAATACAAAGATCTTAAGCTAATTGTAGATAAAGGTGAGATTTATAAAGAAGCTACCGATAACGTTACTGAAGCTGAAGAAATAATTGCTGATGGTTCTGATGCCGAAATGGTAGATATGGCCAAAATGCAACTTGAGGAGGCTAAAGAAACTATTGATAAATTAGAGGAAGAGATTCGTTTTATGTTGATTCCTAAAGATCCAGATGACGCTAAAAATGTGGTCGTTGAGGTACGTGCAGGAACAGGTGGAGATGAAGCTAGTATTTTTGCTGGTGATTTATACAGAATGTATTCTAAATATTGCAGTGATAAAGGCTGGAGAGTAGATGTTGTAAGTCAGAGTGATGGAACATCTGGTGGTTTTAAAGAAATAATTTTTGAAGTTTCTGGAGAAGATGTTTACGGAACCTTAAAGTTTGAAGCAGGTGTTCACCGTGTGCAACGTGTACCTCAGACAGAAACTCAAGGTCGTGTGCATACCAGTGCAGCAACCGTTATGGTATTACCAGAAGCAGAAGAATTTGATTATGAATTAGACATGACAGAAGTGCGTATTGAGCGTACTACATCAACTGGTCCTGGTGGTCAGTCGGTGAATACAACGTACTCAGCAATTAAGTTGCATCACGAGCCAACAGGAATGATTGTAAGTTGTCAAGATCAGAAATCATCTCACAAAAACTTAGAGAAAGCCTTAAAGGTTTTACGTTCGCGTTTATACGATTTAGAATTAGCAAAACAACAAGCTGCAGATTCTGAAAAACGTAAGAGTATGGTAAGTTCTGGTGATAGATCTGCTAAGATTAGAACCTACAATTATCCACAAGGACGAGTAACGGATCATAGAGTACCAGGTTTAACACTCTACGATTTGCAAAATATCATTAATGGTGATATTCAAAAAATAATTGACGAATTAATGTTAGCAGAAAACACCGAGTTGTTGAAAGCTAGCGATGATGTAATTTAAACCAAATTCCTGCGAAAGCAGAAATCTAAATTAATGAACTCAAAGAAAACCATTCTTTTTATTGTTATTGCTTTCTTCTCAGGAGTATTGTTATTTAGATGGTCTGGTGTGTTGAAATCTTTTCATGTGGAGTCTACATCTAACGAACCGAATTTAAAACATGGATCAAGATTTTTGGGCTCTAGTTTAAGAAAGCCAGAACGATTAGATTTTGTGTATTTTAAGTTTTCTGATAGTTTAGATGCAGGAGGCATGACAATCGTTAAGAGGTTAATTGCTATACCAGGTGATACTTTAGAATGCAAAAACGGTTATTATTATATTAACGGTAATAATATTGATGAAGGAATAGATTTGAGATTTCAATACGAGATGACAACTGAATCTTTTAACGCTAACGTTCTTGGTAAAGTTGATAATCCTGAAGCATATCCTAGATATAATTCTGAAACAATTATAGTTTTTTTAGATGATTCTTTTGTGAAAAATCTTCCTGTTAAATTAGAGCGATATTCTTCTTCTATAAGAGGTAACTTGTCAAAAGAAGTTTTTTCTAATCATATAGACTGGACAGTTAATAATTTTGGACCAGTTGTATTACCTGAGGAGAAATATTTCTTTTCTGGTGATAATCGAGATAATTCGTATGATTCAAGATGGCGAGGATTTGTAGATGAAGATAATATTAGTGGAACTCTCATATTACAGTTTTAAAAATGACAACACAAGAACTTATATCCCAAATCAAAAAAAAGAAATCTTTTCTCTGTATAGGATTAGATGTCGATTTAAATAAAATTCCAAAACATTTATTAAAGGAAGAAGATCCAATATTTGCTTTTAATAAAGCGATTATAGATGCAACACATCATTTGTGTGTGGCGTATAAGCCAAACACTGCATTCTACGAAGCCTACGGAATAAAAGGCTGGCAAGCCTTAGAGAAAACGATTAACTATCTCAACGACAACCATCCTGAAATTTACACTATTGCAGATGCCAAGCGTGGAGATATTGGTAATACAAGCACTATGTATGCTAAGGCATTTTTTGAAGATTTAGGTTTCGATAGTGTTACTGTTGCACCTTATATGGGAAAAGACTCAGTAGAACCATTCTTGGCTTTCAAAGATAAACATACCATTCTGCTAGCATTAACATCAAATCAAGGAGCATTCGATTTTCAGACAAAAACGATTGATGGTGTTGAGTTGTACAAACAAGTATTAGAGACTTCTAAATCTTGGGAAAACTCACAAAATTTAATGTATGTAGTTGGAGCTACTAAAGCTGAATTTTTAGGTGATATTAGAAAAATTATTCCAGATAGCTTTTTATTAGTTCCTGGTGTTGGTGCGCAAGGAGGTAATCTTCAAGACGTTTGTAAGTATGGAATGAACGATTCTGTCGGTTTATTAATTAATTCGTCTCGAGGTATTATTTACGCCTCACAAGACGAAAATTTTGCAGAAGCTGCAGCTCAAAAAGCTGAAGAATTACAAAAACAGATGTCTGTTGAATTGTGAACTGTCATTACGAGGACTTAAGACGAGGGAATCTCCTGAAACAGAATTTTAATTAAACAGATTGCTTTACTCAGCTTATACTGATCGCGGCCAAAGTATTCATAATGACATATATCGACCAACTTAAACGAGAAATCCAACTCAATAAAATACCCAAACGTATTATTTCGTTAGTGCCTTCTCAGACAGAATTATTAGTAGATTTAGGTTTAGAAGCTTCAATTGTTGGCGTTACTAAGTTTTGTGTGCATCCGAAACATCTTAGAATGTCTAAGGCCGTTGTTGGAGGGACAAAACAAATCAATATTGAAAAAATAGAAGCACTTCGTCCAGATATTATTCTTTGTAATAAAGAGGAAAATACTAAGGAAATAATTGAAAGTTTAAAAGAAATTGCGGCAATTCACGTAAGTGATATTTATAATTTGAAAGATTGCTTTGAGCTCATTAACATGTATGGAGAGATTTTTAATATTAAAAGGACAACTTCAACTTTAGTATCAAATATTCAATTAGAACGTGAAGCATTTCAGCTTCAATTTCAAAATAGAGATAAGTTAAAAGTCGCTTATTTCATTTGGAAAAAACCTTGGATGGTTGCAGCATCAGACAACTTTATAGATGTTATGATTACAGAAGCTGGTTTTGTAAATGTTTATAAAGAAGAAAAACGCTATCCGGAAATCGACCTAAATAATTCGAAATTAAAAGAAGCTGATCTTATTTTTCTCTCTAGTGAACCATTTCCGTTTAAAGAAGAGCATGTTTTAGAATTACAATCTAAATTTCCAGAAAAGACAATCAAAATTGTAGATGGTGAATTGTTTTCTTGGTACGGCAGCCGATTATTAAAATCTTACACATACTTTAAAACACTTAGTTCTTAGGTAAAAAAAAGTCGATACCTCACTAAATACCGACTTAAAACTAATAATTCTAAATTTAAGATTTAACTAACTCAATCTCTTGCATTGCAAAGATGGTTATATTCTGTAAGTTGTACGTTATGTTAATATTAGGATATAATTAAATAAAAACTTTTTATTAATAATTTAATTAGCTTGTAGTTGCGTATCTCCAATGACAAATTCTAACTTATTAATTTTATGTAGCACTTTAGTAGCTTTATATTCAGAAAAATCACTTAATGCATGATCTGTTGGTCTTAAATTATAAGCATCTTCAATAAGCTGTCTATATTTTTTATGTAGTCTTTTCTTTTTATTTAGAAGTCTATTTAGATTTGCCACAACGAAACGTATTAATACGTTAGTTGTTTAAAGTTAGTGATTTATCTTTAGAATCAATAAAAAAATATAAAATTCAACTTTTATTTAATCCTGAAGTGCAAATACTTTCTTCAATAATTCTGTGCTTCGAGAAGATGTCTTTTCTCTTATTTCCTTTTCTTCAACAGCAATCATTGTGTATACACCTTTTAGAGCTTCATTTGTAACGTAATCCGTTAAATCAGGATTTACACTACTCGTTAATGGAAGGCTATTGTATTTTGTGATTAAGTTAGTCCAAATTTTGTCTGCACCTACTTTACTAAATGAGTTTTCAATAACAGGTTTAAACTTACTATAAAGTTCTATTTGTGTTTTTGAAGTTAAATAAGATGTAGCAGCATTATCTTCACCTAGTAAAATATTTTTAGCATCAGCAAAAGTGATATCTTTTACAGCACTCACAAAAATTGGAGTGGCTTCTTTAACAGCATCTTCTGCAGCTCTGTTTAATATTTTAAGACCTTCATCTGCTAAGCTACTCAAGCCTACTTTACGTAAGGTATTATCTACTTTTTGTAATTCTTCTGGTAATACTATTTTTACTAATTCATTTTTAAAAAAACCATCTTCTTGAGTCAATTTACTAACCTGTTTGTCAATACCAAGATCTAAGGCTTGTCTTAAGCCAGCTGCAATATCGGTATTGCTAAGTACTCCTTCTGCTTGAGGCAATGAATCCACAACTTGTTGCAATTCTGCGCAAGAAAATAAAAGAGAAAGACATAAAACTGAGGTCAAAAATTTTTTCATAAGTGTATTTTTTTGCAAAGATAAAATAAAACTTCAGCTATAGTGTTATTATTATCCAAATGAATCTTAAAAGTGCTTTTCTGTTTTCAGGTTATAATTTGGTTAATTTTAAATTATTAATGTATAATTACTTCAAGGTATTGTTGTTAAATGAGTTTTTATTTTTTCAAATCCTTATTTTAGCATCATATTTGATTATACCTTATTAAAAGATAATATAGTTTATGGAATTGTATAAAAAAAACCTATTTGGATTGCTTTCATTTTTAGTGTGCTTTAGTATTAATGCACAAAACCAAATTAAGGTTTCTGAATTTTTACAAGAATCTAATATAGCAACACCAGATAACAATAAACTTTATTTTGTTGATTTTTGGGCGACTTGGTGTGGTCCATGTATTACGGCTAAGGAACATTTAGGGGTGTTGCAAAAGCAATTTCCTAAAGATTTATATATTGTATCAATGACTAAAGAAAATCCACTTACTGTAGAGCGTTTTTTAGAAAGGAAGCCTGCAGAACTAGCCATTGCTATTGATTACAATGGTGAAACTCATAAAGAATTTAATGTAACCGCAATACCAGACGGAGTTTTGTTTAATAGCAAAGGTAAAGTATTGTGGAGAGGTGGTGCGCCAGATTTAAAAGCAAATATTGTAGCTAAATTTTTAAAACAACAAACGTCAAATACATCTCTTAGTGCCTTTTTTGAAGTGGTTACAGAAGAAGAGGACTTTAACGAAGAATATATACCAAAAGAAGCTTTAGAGATAAAGCCATTGTCTGTTGAAGTAGAAGATTTATCTGTAGTAGATGCTGATAACTATTTAAAGCTAACAGGTTCGTTAACGCGTATTGTAAGTTATTTAGCCAAAATATACAAAAATCAAATTGTGTTAGACGAAGAGTTAGATACCAATTATGAGATTTATTTTAAAAAGCCATTTAACGAAAATGAAAATCTTGCTGTTAAGCTTATTACCGAAATGAAACTTGGTATAAATAGAAAATACAGTGAAGGTGAAGGAATTAGTTTTGTGGTAACAACTCCTCGATTTTGGGGCACAGATCAAATAGATTGGGGTAAAAACAATGCGAAGTATTTAGTTGGTGATTCTCAAATTAAAGCTGATAACGTATCTTTAAAAGATATTGCATATCAATTGTCTTATGTCTTAGATATGCCAATAATTGTTCCTGATGATAATGAAATTAGCCTCTCACTTCACGATTGGGATTTTCATTATAAGTTTTTTCAATTGATGCAAACCGACTTAGAAGATAATTTTGGTATTACTGCAGAAAAGAAAATAGTGTCTTACCCAGTGTATCATATACAAAAGAATACTCCTTAAAATACATACGTAGTCCTAAAATCTAACTTATAAATATTAGGATATTATCTTTTTGATTAATTGACTAATAGCTGTTTTGGCCTATGCAATATTGTAATAGTCTAGAATTAAGATAGAGGTTGTTAGTCAATGCTATTAGTTTATCAGTTCTAGAACAGGGTATTCCTTTATTGTATTACAAACAGCTATGGCTCTAAAATCGAATTATAACACTTAAGATGCATTAGTTTGGTGTTATAGTATGAATTATACGGCAGTTACAGGTTAATTGCAGAAGTTATAAAGTTTAGAATATTGATGAATGCGTATAAAAAAAGAGCTCCTATAATAGGAGCTCTTTGTAATATTAAAACTTACTTAATTCTTAGTTACTTAAAACTCTAAATTCAGTACGTCTGTTTCTTTGGTGTTGTGCTTCTGAACAATCAGAACCATTAGAACATCTGTTTGTTAATCTAGTCTCACCATATCCTTTTGCAGATAATCTGCTTCTTGAGATACCTTTAGATACTAAATAGTTTACGACAGAATTAGCTCTCTGTTGAGATAAAGATTGGTTAAAATCATCATTACCTCTAGCATCTGTATGAGACATAATTTCAATACTTACGTTAGAATCCGTTAAGATTGGTAATAAAGTTTCGTCAATAGTCTTTTTAGAAGCAGGTGTCAATCTTGCACTACCTAATTCATAAAATACAGGTAATACGTTTGGATCTAATAACTCACAATCAACTTCTTCCCAAGTAGTAATACCACCTTTTTTGTCTAAAACAGTTCTTGTTACAGTTTGGTACTGTGCAGCAATAGTATTTGTAGTTGTAGAAGCAGGAGTTGCTATTACTTTTCTTTTGATAGTTTTGTACTCAGCAGGAATTTGTATTTCATCCATTCTTGCAGGAGTCTTAATAACACGTTTTGTGTAAGTGGTAGTTTTTTCTGATACAGGAACAGCATTTGTGCTAGCGTCTGAAGATAAAGTTGTAAAACTTACATCTCTAGATTGTGCAGGATACTCAACGAAACATGCAGCAACACAATCATCTTTATTTACTGAAGGACAATCTTCTAATACTTTATATTCCCAACCAGAAGTTTGAGGGTGAACTTCAAAAGTTCTTGAGTCATTACCAAAACTAGCTGGTATAACTTTTAAATCTGTACGTCCTTCTTGATTTACGTAAGGCACTTCAACATTTTCGTATGTAGCTGGTACGTAAACAAATTTCTTTGTAGCTTCTTTTACTAATACACTTTCTTCTACAGTTTTGTAAGTTGCAGGAATAACTTGTAAAGTAGTGTAAGCAGGATACGTTTGTATTGTTTCTTCTACTTCTTTAAAAGAATCTTTAGTGATACATTTTACGTAACACTTTCCTGGTTCTGGGTTGGTTGGTAAACCTTGTGCTTGCGAAAATCCAATTCCTGCAATAAAGCATACCAATAATAATAGTTTTTGTTTCATGGTTAAAAAAATTAATTTGTTAATAGATTATATCTTGTGGTAAGAAAATTTAATGCCTTACATCTTATTAGAGACAATAATTTAAGATAGGTCACATTAACTTTTTATTAAGACTTGTATTGAGGGAATATTTTAAGCTAAAAGAAGCCTTAATAGTAGATAAATAAAGAGGTGTGTAGTTTAGTGTGAAAAATTAGAATTTAAAATAATTTTTATTTCTAAGTAAAAAAACGGACTAAGAATGGTGAATTTTAAGAGAAAATAACAGTTTTATTATTAAAAACCATCACCTTTCTATCTGCATGAAGTTTTATAGCATTAGATAATACGATTTTTTCCAAATCGCGTCCTTTTGCAATAAGATCTTTAATTGAGTGTGTGTGTGATACGTGAGCAACATCTTGTTGTATTATCGGACCAGCATCAAGCTCTTCAGTAATGTAATGACTTGTAGCACCAATAATTTTCACACCTCGTTTGTAAGCAGAATGATAAGGTTTAGCACCAACAAAGGCAGGCAAAAATGAATGGTGAATATTAATTATTTTATTTGGGTATTTATCAATCAATGTTTCAGAAACAATTTGCATGTATCGCGCTAAGACGATAAAATCAATACCATGTACTTCAAGCAATTTTAGTTGCTCTTGTTCAGCTTCCTGTTTTGTTGCTTTGGTTACAGGTACATGGTAAAAAGGAATATTAAAATTGTCAGCAATTGGTTTTAAGTCGAGATGATTACTTAATATAAAAGGAATTTCAAGATGTAATTCACCTGAATTGTATCGACCTAAAATATCATACAAACAGTGGTCATACTTAGAAATGAACAATGCCATTTTAGGTTTTCTTTCAGCTGCGAAAATTTTCCAATCGAGTTTAAATTTGTCTGCTAAAGTCGTATTGAATAGTTGTTTAAACGCTTCCAGTGAAAATGAATGAGATCCAAATTCACATTCTAAACGCATGAAAAAGATGTTTTGTTCTCTATCGACGTGTTGATCTATGTAAACAATATTACCATCATTTGAAGCCATGAAATTAGTGACTGAAGCAATGATATTTGGTTGATCTTCACAATGAATAAGTAACGTAATTTTCTGCATAAAACTAAACTTGAATGTATTGTTAAAAGTAATTAAAAATGTTAGCGATACTGAGATTTTTCAAGTTTTAGATATTTATCGATTATTGCATTAATTTTTTGAATATTCCTTAAATTTGCCACTCAAATAAGCTAGATTTTTAAGAATGGAACAAGTTGCACCTTATAAACCAAAATATAAAGTACGTATAGTAACAGCTGCATCGCTCTTTGATGGGCATGATGCTGCTATAAATATTATGCGTCGTATAATACAATCTACAGGAGTAGAAGTGATTCACCTAGGTCACGATAGAAGTGTAGAGGAAGTTGTGAATACGGCGATTCAAGAAGATGCAAATGCGATTGCATTAACCTCTTACCAAGGTGGTCATAACGAGTATTTTAAATATATGTATGATTTGCTCAATGAAAAAGGAGCTGGTCATATCAAAATCTTTGGAGGTGGAGGTGGAGTTATTCTCCCTGAAGAAATTAAAGAATTAATGGATTATGGAATTACCAGAATCTATTCTCCAGATGATGGAAGAGCACTTGGTTTACAAGGTATGATTAATGATTTAGTACAACAATCCGATTTTGCCATTGGTGATACACTAAGTAACGAAGTAGATATGCTTCCTACTAAAAACCCAAGAGCAATTGCTAGAGTCATTTCTTCAGCAGAAAATTTCCCGGAAGTTGCAAAAGCGACATTAGACAAAATTCATATTAAAAATAAAACGTCTAAAACACCAGTTTTAGGTATCACAGGAACAGGTGGAGCTGGTAAATCCAGTTTAGTCGATGAGCTAGTGCGTCGTTTTTTAATCGATTTTCCAGAAAAAACCATTGGTTTAGTCTCAGTGGATCCTTCTAAGCGTAAAACAGGAGGAGCACTTTTAGGGGATCGTATTCGTATGAATGCGATTAACAACTCAAGAGTGTATATGCGTAGTTTAGCAACACGTCAGTCTAACTTAGCCTTATCAAAATACGTAAACGAAGCTATTGAAGTTTTAAAAGCTGCAGAATATGATTTAATCATATTAGAAACGTCTGGTATTGGTCAGTCTGATACTGAAATTATAGAACATTCAGACGTGGCATTATACGTTATGACTCCAGAATTTGGTGCAGCGACACAACTTGAAAAAATCGATATGTTAGATTTTGCAGATTTGGTAGCTATTAATAAGTTTGATAAACGTGGTTCTTTAGATGCGTTGCGTGATGTGAAAAAGCAATACATGCGTAACAATAATCTTTGGGATGTGCATCAAGACGATTTGCCTGTTTATGGTACCATAGCTTCACAATTCAACGATCCAGGAATGAATACGCTTTATAAAGCCATTATGGATAAATTGGTAGAAAAGGCAGACTCAGAATTAAAATCGACTTTCGAAATTTCTAAAGAAATGAGCGAGAAGATTTTTGTGATTCCACCATCAAGAACACGCTATTTATCTGAAATTGCTGAGAATAATCGCGCGTACGATAAAACAGCAGATGCGCAAGTTGAAGTTGCCCAACGTTTATACGGTATTTTTAAAACATTAGAATCTGTTTTAGAGGCAACTCCAGAATTAGATAAAGCAGGAATTGCTTCAGAATCTATCTCGGAGAATGACGGTAATGAAGATTTTGTAAAACTTTTAGTTAGCGAATTCGACCGTGTAAAGTTAAACTTAGATCCTTACAATTGGGAAGTTATTACAGGTTGGGATGAAAAAGTAAACAAATACAAAAATCCAATTTATAGCTTTAAGGTAAGAGATAAAGAAATAAAAATAGAAACACATTCTGAGTCGTTATCGCATTTACAAATTCCACGAGTTGCCTTACCAAAGTATCAAGCTTGGGGAGATTTATTACGTTGGACATTGCAAGAAAACGTACCAGGAGAATTTCCATATACTTCAGGATTATATCCTTTTAAACGTACAGGCGAAGATCCAGCACGTATGTTTGCAGGAGAAGGTGGACCAGAACGTACCAACAGACGTTTTCACTATGTAAGTGCAGGTTTACCAGCAAAACGTTTATCTACCGCTTTTGATAGTGTAACGCTTTACGGAAATGATCCCGATTTAAGACCAGATATTTATGGTAAAATTGGTAATGCAGGTGTTAGTATTTGTTGTTTAGATGATGCTAAAAAACTATATTCTGGTTTTGATTTAGCAAATGTAATGACATCGGTAAGTATGACTATTAATGGTCCTGCGCCAATGTTACTAGGCTTTTTTATGAATGCTGCCATAGATCAACAATGTGAGTTTTACATTAAAGAAAATGGTTTAGAAAAAGAAGTTGAAGCAAAAATTACTAAGCTTTATAAAGGTAAAGAACGACCATCTTATAATGGTGAGTTACCAGAAGGAAACAATGGTTTAGGTTTAATGCTGTTAGGTGTTACAGGAGATCAAGTATTACCATCAGATGTGTATGCCGAGATTAAAAAGAATACGATTGCTCAAGTTAGAGGAACCGTTCAAGCAGATATTTTAAAAGAAGATCAAGCACAAAACACATGTATATTCTCTACAGAATTTGCGTTGCGTTTAATGGGAGATGTTCAAGAGTATTTTATTGAGAATAACGTACGTAACTTCTATTCGGTATCAATTTCTGGATACCATATTGCAGAAGCAGGAGCAAACCCGATTACACAATTAGCGTTGACGTTATCTAATGGTTTCACTTACGTGGAATATTATTTAAGTCGTGGAATGGACATCAATAAATTTGGTCCAAACTTATCATTCTTTTTCTCAAACGGAATCGATCCAGAATATGCTGTAATTGGTCGTGTGGCACGTAAAATTTGGGCAAAAGCCATGAAGCACAAATATGGTGCAAATGCAAGAGCACAAATGTTGAAATATCATATTCAAACGTCTGGACGTAGTTTACACGCTCAAGAAATTGACTTTAATGATATTCGTACAACGCTTCAAGCTTTATACGCTATTTATGATAACTGTAACTCATTGCACACTAACGCGTATGATGAAGCTATTACAACACCAACTGAAGAATCGGTTAGACGTGCAATGGCAATTCAATTAATTATAAATAAAGAACTAGGATTAAATAAAAACGAAAATCCAATCCAAGGGTCTTTTATTATTGAAGAATTAACCGATTTAGTAGAAGACGCAGTTTTACAAGAATTTGACAGAATTACAGAAAGAGGTGGTGTTTTGGGTGCCATGGAAACGATGTACCAACGTAGTAAAATACAAGAAGAAAGTTTATACTACGAAACGTTGAAACATAACGGGAAATTCCCAATTATTGGTGTAAATACCTTCTTAAGTAGTAAAGGGTCACCAACGGTTATTCCTGCGGAAGTGATTAGAGCCACTGAAGAAGAGAAACAATTTCAGATTAAAACGTTAGCGAACCTTCATGAAGCAAATGATACAACAGCATTGTTGAAAGATTTACAACAACGTGCCATAAACAACGAAAATATTTTTGAAGCTTTAATGGAAGTTTGTAAAGTATGTAGTTTAGGAGAAATTACGTCATCTTTATTTGAGGTAGGAGGACAGTATCGCAGAAATATGTAAGCAGAGAACCACTATTTGTCATTCATAGTGTAGTGAAGCATCTCAAATTAAATAGAATAACTAAAAGCGTTTCAAAATGAAACGCTTTTTTTACATCAACAAATAAAATAACATGTCGATAAAACACACTTTTAAAGCCACTGTTAACTGGGAAATCAATGATGGCGAAAGCACGCAAAACCCAAGAACCTTCAGTAGAAATCATGAGGTGATAATAGACAACAAAGCAACACCATTAAATGTTTCTGCAGCAAAAACCTTTAGAGGTGATGATAGTTTATACAATCCAGAAGATTTATTATTATCCGCTTTAACATCGTGCCACATGATGTCTTACTTATACGTTTGTTCTCAAAACAATATAGAAGTATTAAGCTATACAGATGATGCTGAAGGTGATTTAAAAGTCAATGTTTCAGGTAGTGGTAGTTTTAAAACAGTACGATTAAAACCTGTTGTAACCATAAAGGATATTAATCAAAAAGAATTAGCGCTGAGTTTACATAAAGAAGCAAACAGCTTATGCTTTATAGCCAATTCTTGCAACTTTCCAATTACTCACAAAGCACTGATATTGGTTAAATAGTTCAGCTTCAATAAATATTCTCATCTTTTTTGCATCTTTTTTAGGATTATCTCGTCTATTATATGAACATAAAAAATAGATGTCATGAAAAATAAAGAATGTACTTGTAACTGTGAAGGTTGCTCAAAAGGAAATTGTCAAAATTGTACATGTGATAATTGTACATGTACAAATTGCAATTGTTAAATTAGTGTTAGTTCGGATGCAAAGTTTTGTGTCCGAACTAATTTTAATTACTTTAGAATATGACTACGAAAGATGTTTGGGGAATTTATGCAGAAGACATAAGACGCTTTATTTTAAGTAAAGTAAAGAATCCTGTGATTACGGAAGATATTCTTCAGGAAACTTTTATTAAAGTACACACGAAGTTACATACCTTAAAAGATGAAAATAAGCTAAAACCATGGCTGTTTTCCATTGCGCGCTATACTATTTTGGATTACTTCAGAATGAATAAAAAAGAAATTCCGGTAGAAGATTTAGAAATAGAATCAGAACCAGAACCTAAAGAGCATTCCGAGCAAGATTGCCTTAGAGGTATTATAAAAAGCTTGCCTAAAAAATATAGAGACCCTTTGTTTTTGTATGATATAAAGGGCTTAAAACAACAAGAGGTTGCTAATCAATTACACTTATCCTTACCAACGGTAAAATCTCAAATTCAACGTGCTAGAAAACAGATAGCGCAAGGATTTATGGATTGCTGTGGCTTTAAAATGAACGAAGACGGCCATTTAGTTGGAGAAATACAAGAGAAAGCCGACTGTAAAGTTTGTCAATAATAGTATCTTTGAAACTTCTATAGCTAAATTGTTAATCAAGCTATATTTATAAACAGTAAGATGTCTTTCAAAAAACTACACCCTTTATTAAAAGAATCCTTAGAAAACGCAGGATTTGAAACTTCAAATGCATTTCAGAAAAAAGTATTACCCACTTTAAAAGGTGGTTCAGATGCTTATGTGATTGCACCAAAAGGAAGTGGTAAGACTACAGCATTAATTATAGCAACTATTCATAAATTAAGAGCAGAAGCTTTTGAAGATTCACCACGAGCTATCATTACTGTAAAAGATAAAGCGGATGCTTTAGCTTTAAAAGATGAATTTGAGCGTTTTACAAAAAATACAGATTTAAGAGTTTATGCGCTTTATGATGAATATGATATTGAAAAGCAAAAAACAGAAGTCTATTACGGACAAGATATTGTAATAGCGACACCTTCGCGATTAAGTAAACTCTATTTTCTTAATGGAATTCATTTAGGGGAAGTTCAATTATTTGTTATTAAGGATGCAGATTATTTAGGTCGTAACAATGCTTATAATCATATATTACGACTTTCTGAAAGTGTTACTAAATGTCAGTTCTTAATTATTGCAGATGCAATGAATTCTAAAATTCAGAATTATCAGAATAATTTTATGAGTAATGCCCACATTATAAAGTAATAATAATGGCTTATAAAGTCATCATCATCCAATGGTGCTTTAATTTTCTGAATTTTCTTAATTCACCTCTAAGAATAGGCAAATAATCTCTACCATTACTATTGGCCATTTCTAATCTCTTGCAATTTCTGTATAATCGCGTTGTTAAACGATCTAAACTTTCGAAATACTTATTTTTTTTATCAGAACAGCTTTCTTGTTCTGCATTAATAATTTGAGGTGCAAGATTTGTAGATTGTTGGATAATGTCGCCAGTGAAATAAATATGCGGATCTTCTGAGCCATCTGCATTTAAATACTTTAAATCCTGATTTAAATACGTTGAGATGCTTCGGGAAAGCACAAGGATGTCCATAGCCTTCTGGTAAACAGGTAATTCTGAAAAATGCAATGGTAGGTTATAGTTCATAATTTTAATAGCAACGTTCACGAAGTTAAACCCAAAAATTCAATTCGTACTTTAATGTTTAAAGTTATTCTGTATATTTACTTTAATATTTATGTAATTATAGCTTATTTTCTTTAAATGAAAATCGATGAATTAAACTGGAAGATTTTAAAGTGTCTTCAAAATAATGCACGTATGTCTAATGCAGAAATTGGTAGACAGGTTGGGATAACATCACCTGCGGTTTCTGAGCGCATAAAAAAAATGGAGGATGCTGAAATTATTCAGGGTTATACCACATTTATATCTCCTTTTGAAGTTGGTTACCAACTAAAGGCATTAATAACTTTACGCGCGTTTATGGGAATGCTAAAGCCGTTTTTAGAAAAAGTAAAAACATATGACGAAGTGGTTAATTGTTACCGAATTACAGGAAACGAAAATATAGTAATGGAAGTGGTTTTAAAAAATCAAAAACATTTAGAATCGTTTATAGATCAATTAATTAGCTTTGGTGAAACTAAAACACAAATTGTGTTGTCTCATGTTGTAAAACATAGTGAAATAAAGGCTTTAGAGTAATTTCATAACTTTTAGTTGAAAACATGTGTCTTCAATATTATTCAATTTACTCTCCAAGGTGGATTCTTTCTATTCTCTCCAGCGTGATAAATGATAATATGATTGCCATTAGGGTCGTTAAGATGTGCTTCGTTCCATAGCCAAGGTTGTTCTAAGATTTCAGTATTAAAAATAATTCCTTTTTGTTTCAGCGTATTTACTGTTTTTGAAAGATTCTCTACTTCAAAATATAAGGTTATTTTATTACCTGTGGGTAAGTCTTCAACTCTATGAATAGAAAATGTTGAATCACCATTAGAACATTCAAAACGCACATATTTTGGTAAAGCATTTACAATTAAATTGAAACCGAGGGCTCTGTAAAATACTACTGATTTTTCAACTTCTAAAGATGAGATTGTAATTTGATTTAAATTCATTATAGGTTATTTTTTATGCGTTTTTGCAACCAAATAGACAAAATAACAGCTATTAAACTGTATGATCCAGTGATTATCCAATTTATAGTGTAGCCATAATTTTCAATAATATCCATTCCTATTTTTGGGCCAACAATAAATGCAAGCGCAAAAGACATGGTGTATAGCGCCATATAACTGCCTTCACTCCCTTTTTTTGCTCTACTTAAAGCAAATGCATTAGTGTATGGGAAGCCAATCATTTCTGCAAAGGTGAGTAGTATAATATTTATGATGAGTATACCAGCCCAAACATCAAATAATAGAACAAAATAACTAAGCGCAAATAATATTGAGCTAAATAATATGAGCCTTGTATTAGGTACTTTTTTAGCTTCCAAATAAGCAATAAGTGGCATTTCAAAAATTACAATTAGAGCTCCATTTATAAACATAATTAAGCCTGTTTGTAATTCTGTTAAGCCATATTTATCAAAATGATAAATAGGCATTGATGTAATTAATTGAAAGAATGATAAGGCGATTAAAAAACTAATAGTAAAAAAAATTAGAAATGATTTGTCTTTTAAAGCTGCGTTTTTGTTTTGCTGGTTAATTAATTTTTCTTCAATGGATACCTTTTTAACGGTTTCTTTTATTAAAAACTTGAATAATAATATGGCTAAAATACAAGTGATACCATCAATCCAAAATAAAAGCGAATAACCATCAAGTCCAATGATTAATCCAGCGATGATTGGTCCAAAAGCCATTCCTAGATTTATAGCTAATCGTAGTAATGTAAGCGAGCGTGTTTGATTCTCAGGTTTGCTATAAGTTTTAAGTGAAACAAATAATGCAGGTCTAAAGGTGTCTGCAATACTCATAAGTACTAATATGCCTATACATAAACCAAGAAATGATGTAATGTATTGTAAAATAATAAAGCCAAATCCGGTAAAAAGTAAACTATAAAACATCACTTTGTAGAATCCAATCTGATCTGTTAGTTTACCACCTAGCCATGAGCCAATTAGTGAGCCGATTCCAAAGAACATTAAAATTGTACCAGCATCTGGTATTGAAAATTCTAGGTTTTCTTTAAGGTATTTAGATAAGAATGGTATTACCATGGTACCAGCTCTATTTATTAGAGTAATAAGTGCTAGTAACCAAACTTCCTTTGAGAGTCCTTTAAAGTTATTTATATAGTTAGTATATATTTTTTTCATTTTGGTGGTTGGTATAAATATAAAAAGTCCGACGGTTAGGTCGGACTTTTAAATATTGTTTAATAGTATATGTGAATAGTTACAATAGATAATGCGTCCGAATTACTTCCCAAGAAATAACGGTAGTTTGCTTTGTATATCTAGTAACTTTTAACATCGTTTTTATTTTATTACTTACTCAAAGCTACAATAAAATTTGATATGTTGTATTTTTGGGATTAAAATTTATTGAAAATGAAGAATTTATTGTTACTTTTTTTAGTGGTGTTTTCGTTTAGTTGTGCACAACACAATGAAAAGACTACAGAAGAAACTCCATTTCAGAAAACTATGAATGATGAATTTAAGGATGCTTCAAAATCTCCTTTAAAAGCTAAAGATTTAAAAACTTTTGAGGGTTTAGACTTCTTTCCTTATGATTCCGTTTTTGTTGTAAAAGCTTCATTAAAACGCTTACCAGATACAGAATGGTTTAACATGAAAACAACAACTGATCGCTTATCTAAAGAGCGTGTTTTTGGTATATTAACTTTTGAGCTGAAAGGAAAATCTTTTGAATTGAATGTATATCAAGGCCAAGAACTTATGCAAAAAGAGGGTTTTGAAAATTATTTGTTTTTGCCTTTTCTAGATAACACCAATGGAACTTTAACTTATGGTGGTGGACGATATATAGATTTAGAGATTCCTGACGGAGATACTATAGAAATTGATTTCAATTCTGCTTATAATCCTTATTGCGCCTATAATGAGAAATATTCTTGCCCAATAGTTCCTAGAGAAAATTATATTGACATAGATGTTGAAGCCGGAATAAAGGCTTTTAATAAATAGGTTTTATTCTTCTGAGATCAACATAATTGCTTAGTAAATAGGCATAAAAAAGCCTGAACATTACTGTAATGTTCAGGCTTTTTTTATGTTTTAGATTTTATTTATAAATTAAATCCAAGAGTTACTACAAAATCTGTATAATTTGTTTCAATAGACGCTGCATCTGTAAGTCCAACATTATATAATTGATAATTGGTATCTCGTGTTGCTTGGCTAAAAGCAAGATCTAAATTAATACTACCAAAATTATAACCAATACCTAAAGAGTACCCTGTTAAATCCCCATAAAAATCAGTGTCTTTATATGGGCTTTCTTCAAAACGATAACCACCTCTAAAGCTAATTTGCTTATAGCGATATTCGCCACCTAATCTAATGGTGGCTGCTGAGGTTAATCTGTCGTTAATGTCGTTATTTATGGCAGAAAAATAGGCGTCAGAAGTCGGTTTAAATTTTGTATTACTATAATCTTTCATTGAATAATCAAGACTCAATAAACCACGCTTTCCAAAGACATAAGCTAAACTTCCTGTAATTTTAGCAGGAGTTTGTAATTTGTATTCTTCGTATACGTTAATGACATTTGGGTTAATAACTTGATTAATGTTTTGTCCGTCTTCTATTCTATTAGTTGATAAATACTGAGATGTTTCATCCGAAACTCTATACCATGTAGGTGAGTTGTAAGACAATCCAACTCTTAATTCTTCAGTAATTTTTGCAATACCTCCTAATTGAAGAGAGAATCCAGTACCTGTTGTAAGTAAATTATTTTCAAAATTGACATTAGTTACTGTAGAGCTTACATTTGAATTTCTTTCATTTAAAAATGTAGAGCGTTCATAATTTATAAAATGTGAATTTAGATTCAGTCCAAAATAAAATTTATCGTTGTAGCTAGTGGCAAAGTTAAATGCTAATTTGCCATTGTAACCTGTGCTTGCATAAGCAAAGCGTTGGTTGTAATCGCCACCGTTTATGTTAGAGGTGTAATTTGTATTTTCATCGGTATCTTCTAATGGGTTAATAATATAACCTTCGTATCCTAAAAAAGCTTGTTGATTTTGAAAACCAAATAGCGAGCCAATTTCTGAATAAGCTTGTGATATCGATTCTCCAGGTAAGGCAGAAATTTCATCTAGTCTTAATCCTTGAGCATTCAATCTAAAATAATCACCAATAGAATTGTTTGGGTTAGTTCCATTTGCAACCCAGTCATCATCAAAATTCCCAGAGCTATCATATGCTACACTCAATGAGAATTTTTTCCAAAGTGAATTTGAATTCATATTATCAAAAACAAAAACAGCTCCTAATTGATTTAAATCTACGTTCAAGTCTGAAGAAGAATTGATACCTCCAAAGTAGTTAATATCGTTACTCTTGTTATATAAGCCTAATGAAACTGATGCATGACTGTTGTTAAAGATAGCAGAACCTGCCGGATTGATGTTAACACTAGACATATCGCCTCCTAAGGCTCCAAAAGCACCACTCATAGCCTTAAAACGTGCAGTACCTTGTATTTCATCCATAGAATATCTAACTGCATCCGTAATGTCTTGTGCTAAAATAAAAGATGAGCTTACTAAGCCTATGCATAGCATAAGTAATTTTTTCATAAGTAAAGTTTTTTTAATTTGGAATTATTTTTAAAGTCTAACCTCTTCCTCGTCTGCTACTGCTAGATGAACTACTTCTAGTACTACTGCTACTAGATCTAGAACTTCCTGAAGATCTTACACTGCTAGATGAAGATCTTGAGCTACTAGAACTAGAACGCGTGGTTCCACTTGATCTTGTACTTCTTGTTGGTGAAGTTGACCTAGTACTATTAGAAGATCTAGTTGTAGATGGTCTGGTAATTCTAGTATTAGATCTTGTAGTACGCGTTGTTGGAGTGGTAGCTCTTGTATTTCTAATTGTTCTTGTTGGATTATTAGATCTAAGAGATGTATTTCTAGTGTTTCTAGATATACTTGATGAATTCGACAATCTACTTGTTGAATAATTTCGTCTTGATGATAATGCAGAATTACTTCTACTACGGCTCAAATTATTATTGTAAAGTAAGGATCCTCTTCTAGAATTGCTGTAAGCATATCTACTTGTGTTTCTATAATACCCATTATTGTAGTAACCGTTATTCCAGCCCCAATTGTTGTAGCCGTAACCGTAGCCATAGCCGTAATTCCATGGTGAGTTATAACCATAAAATCCGCCATATGCCCAATGATTGTTCCAGCCCCAATTGTTCCAACCCCAAGGTCTTCCCCAGCCGTAGTAATTATAACCTCCATAGTACATCCAAGGGCTGTTATAACCATACCAACCATTATCTATGTAATTTATAGTTATAGTGTTATTGTCTTGTCCCCAACCACCATATGCTGGTCGTTGTTCTAAAGTATCCGTAGCTTGTTCTACATAGTTACCTTCATAAGAATCTATATCTGTAAATATTTCGCTTTCTTCTTTTATAGCATCTACTTCTGCAGAATTCTCTGCGAAATAGTTTTTATAATAGTTAGAATCATTAGTAGAAGTCGTTACTACAGTTTCATCAGTTTCGTAATCTTCAGTAGAATAGATACCATCATTATCGTATCCTGAATACTGAAACGAACCACAAGAAGTTAACACGGCGGCTAAACCGATTGCAACAAAAAATGGCAATTTTTGAATTAAAATAGTTTTAAATTGCATATCTCTTTTATTTTATTGTTGAACATAGCAAAAATAGTTAGTTTTGCTGAACTATTTATTACATTTAACATAAGCACAATATTTGTGCCAAAACACTGAAAATGAGCAAAAATCTTACGAGTAGAGCTGAAGATTATTCAAAATGGTATAATGAATTGGTTGTAAAGGCTAATTTAGCAGAGAATTCTGCCGTTAGAGGTTGTATGGTAATTAAACCATATGGCTATGCTATTTGGGAAAAAATGCAGGCTGAATTAGATAGAATGTTTAAAGAGACAGGTCATGAGAATGCCTATTTTCCATTATTTGTGCCGAAAAGTTTATTTGAAGCAGAAGAGAAGAATGCGGAGGGTTTTGCTAAAGAGTGTGCTGTTGTTACGCATTATAGATTGCAAAATGACCCTGATAATCCTGGGAAATTACGTGTTGATCCTGAAGCCAAATTAGAAGAAGAACTTGTAGTTAGACCAACAAGTGAAGCGATAATATGGAACACTTATAAAGGATGGATTCAAAGTTATAGAGATTTACCTATTTTAATAAATCAATGGGCTAACGTAGTACGTTGGGAAATGCGTACACGTTTATTTTTACGTACAGCAGAGTTTTTATGGCAAGAAGGTCATACTGCACACGCAACAAAAGCTGAGGCTTTGGTTGAAGCAGAACAAATGAATGATGTGTATGCCAAATTTGCAGAAAATTTTATGGCTATGCCTGTCATTAAAGGTGTTAAAACAGAGAGTGAGCGCTTTGCTGGTGCTCTAGATACGTATTGTATTGAAGCCTTAATGCAAGATGGAAAAGCGCTTCAAGCAGGTACTTCTCACTTTTTAGGTCAAAATTTCGCAAAAGCTTTTGATGTTAAGTTCACCAATAATGAAGGTAAGTTAGATTATGTTTGGGCAACGTCTTGGGGAGTTTCTACACGATTAATGGGAGCATTGATTATGACTCATAGTGATGATAAAGGTTTGGTTTTACCACCAAATTTGGCGCCATTTCAAGTGGTTATTGTTCCTATTTATAAGAATGATGAACAGTTTGAAGCAATAACGGAGAAAGCAGAAAGTATAATTAAAGAACTTAAAGCATTAAACATAAGTTGTAAGTTTGATAAAAGAACAACTCATAGACCAGGTGCTAAATTTGCACAGCATGAATTACAAGGTGTGCCTTTGAGAATTGCAATAGGACCAAAGGATTTAGAAAATAATACTATTGAATTAGCAAGACGAGATACGTTAACAAAAGAAATTGTTCAAATAGATGAACTAACGTCTACAATAAAAGATCTTTTAAAAGTTATTCAAGATGAATTATTTAATAAAGCCTTAATTTATAGAGATGATCACATTACTGAGGTAAATGATTTTGAAACATTTAAAAAAGTTTTAGAAACAAAAACAGGCTTTATTTCAGCGCATTGGGATGGAACAGCTGAGACTGAACAAAAGATAAAGGAACTAACAAAGGCAACGATTAGATGCATCCCTATGAACAATAAGCAAGAAGATGGTGTATGTGTTTATAGTGGAAAACCATCATTGCAAAGAGTGCTTTTTGCAAAGGCATATTAAATTTTTTTAAAAAAAATTAATAAGGTTGTTGCACAATTTAAAAATAGTTGTATTTTTGCATCCGCAATGGAAACGTTGTAGGTTCATTTAAATAATTTAATAACCAAAATGGCCCGTTCGTCTATCGGCTAGGACGCATGGTTTTCATCCATGTAAGAGGGGTTCGATTCCCCTACGGGCTACAATTTTTAATAAGAAAAAAATATAATGGCAAATCATAAGTCAGCTTTAAAAAGAATAAGAAGTAACGAAAAGAGACGTGTACTTAATAAGTATCATCATAAAACAACTCGTAACGCTATAAAGAAGTTACGTGAAATTACTGATGCAAATGAAGCTCAGAAAATGTTACCATCTATTATTAGTATGGTAGATAAGTTAGCTAAAAAGAATATTATTCATGCTAACAAAGCTGGTAACTTAAAGTCACAGTTAACTAAATATGTTGCTTCAATATAATTGTAGTTTCTATTAAAATATTTAAAGTCTTTCCGAAAGGAAAGACTTTTTTTTGTTAATGAAATTTGAATTGTGAAATGATCATATTTTTTTTGAAATTTTAGAATAACCCAGTAATCTCTCCACTATCGCTTATGTCTATACCTTCTGAGGCAGGATGTGCTGGCAAACCAGGCATTCTCATAATATCTCCAGTAATAGGTATCAAAAAGCCAGCTCCAGAAGCAATTTCAATTTCTCTAACGGTAATAGTAAAGTTTCTAGGTCGTCCTAGAAGCTTCGGATTATCTGATAAAGATTTTTCAGTTTTTGCAACACAAATAGCTAATTGATCTAAGCCAAGGTTTTTAATACGTTTTAGTTGACGTTTAGCATTTGAGGTATATTCTACATGGTCAGCACCATATATCTTTTGTGATATCGTTTCTATTTTAGACTCTATTGTGTCTTCCCATTTATATAAAGGCTCAAAATTAGTTTTATTAGATTCAACGACTTCAATGACTTTCTTAGCCAATTCAATAGCTCCTTCGCCACCTTTAGCCCATACATCTGCAACAGCAACGCTTATGTTTTTAGTTTTAGCAAAGTCTTTTATCAATTGTATTTCTTTAATACTATCAGATTCAAATTTGTTAATTGCAATTATTGGAGTAAGCCCAAATTGCTGTATGTTTTCAATGTGTTTTTCTAGATTTGGAAGTCCTTTTTCTAAAGCTTCCAAATTAGTAATAGTTAATGATTTTAAATCAGCACCTCCATGATATTTTAATGCTCTAATTGTTGTTGTGAGTACTACAGCTTTAGGAGAGATATCTGTACTTTGGCATTTAATATCTAAAAATTTTTCTGCACCTAGGTCACAACCAAATCCAGCTTCCGTGACAGTATAATCTGAAAATGTCATTCCCATTAATGTGCCAATTACAGAGTTAGTGCCTTGAGCTATGTTTGCAAAAGGCCCTCCATGAATAATAGCAGGATTCCCTTCAATCGTTTGTACCAAATTTGGTTTTATTGCATGTTGTAATAAGGCTGCCATTGCTCCAGCTACTTTTAGATCTTTAGCGTAAATGGGTTGGTTAGAAAATGTATAACCTATAAAAATATTACCGATGCGTTTTTTTAAATCACTTAAATCTTTAGAAATACAAAGAATTGCCATGATTTCTGATGCAGCTGTAATATCAAAACCTGTTTCTCTGGGTACGCCAGAATTAGTTCCACCTAATCCAACAATAATTTTTCTTAAAGCTCTATCATTTACATCAAATACGCGTTTCCAGGTAACTGTTCTGGGATCAATTCCTAAAGAGTTTGTTTTACTCTGAATATTATTGTCAATTATTGCTGCAAGTAAATTATTAGCTTTCTCAATAGCCGAAAAGTCACCAGTAAAATGTAAATTAATATCCTCTAACGGCAAGACTTGTGCATATCCTCCTCCTGTTGCACCTCCTTTTATTCCAAATACAGGACCTAATGAAGGCTCTCTTAGTACAACAGTAGTTTTTTTACTCAATCTATTTAGAGCTTCAGATAATCCAATTGAGATGGTTGTTTTACCTTCTCCGGCAGGAGTAGGTGATGTTGCAGATACCAAAATAAGATTGCTAAGGTCTGCTTTAGTTTTATCAATGCAGGAAATAGGGATTTTAGCTTTATGTTTTCCATACATTTCTATAAGTTCAGGATTTATTCCGAATTTTTCAGCTATTTCCGTAATTGGTTTTAGTATTACCTTTTTTGCAATTTGAAGATCTGTCATAATAGAAAGAAATAATAGTTTATCTCTCAAATTTAGAAGAAAAATAGTGTTCTAATTGTGATTTTTGTCATGTGTAAAATTGTATTTCAACTCTTTTATGACTTAATGAGTTAAAGATTGTAACTTTGCAATAAATTTTTAAAGATGCACAAAGCTGGTTTTGTAAATATTATTGGTAACCCTAACGTAGGTAAGTCTACGTTGATGAATGCATTTATAGGTGAGAAATTGTCTATAATTACATCTAAAGCACAAACTACAAGACACCGAATTTTAGGTATTGTAAATGGTGAAGATTTTCAGGTGATATTAAGTGATACACCAGGAATAATAAAGCCAGCATACGAACTGCAAGAATCTATGATGGATTTTGTGAAGTCTGCCTTTGATGATGCAGATGTATTGATTTATATGGTAGAAATAGGTGAGAAGGAGCTTAAAGATGAAGCATTTTTTAATAAAATTACCAATTCAAAGATTCCAGTGCTATTATTATTAAATAAGATTGACACATCCAATCAAGAACAATTAGAGGAGCAATCAGAATTATGGCAAAGTAAAGTACCTAATGCTGAATTTTTTCCTATTTCTGCCACAGAGGGATTTAATGTTCAAAATGTATTTGATAGAATTATAGAGTTATTACCAGAATCTCCTGCATTTTACCCTAAAGATCAATTAACTGATAAACCAGAACGTTTTTTTGTTAATGAAGCGATAAGAGAAAAAATCTTAATTCACTATAAAAAAGAGATTCCTTATGCTGTTGAGGTTGATACTGAAGAATTTTTTGAAGAAGAAAATATCATCAGAATGAGATCGGTTATAATGGTAGAGCGCGAAACCCAAAAAGGAATTATTATAGGGCATAAAGGTTCTGCTTTAAAGCGTGTTGGAGTTGAAGCGCGTAAAGATTTAGAAAAGTTTTTTGGAAAACAAGTACACTTAGAACTATATGTTAAAGTAAATAAGAACTGGAGAAGTAATCAGAACCAATTAAAACGTTTTGGTTACAATCAACGATAAACTCTAATTGTTTCTTTCATAAAGGCATGTAGTTTGTGCATTTCTGGCATGCCTTTAGATCTACCAATTCTTCCTGAAAAGTACAATACAAACCAAATTATTATCATCAATAGCGTTAGAAATAGTTGTATAGAGTAAGCACTTCCTAATGTTGCATTTGTATATGCCCAAATTCCGAAACCAAAAGATAAACCTGCAACTATAAAGTGTAAAAACATAAACATGGTCCAAACCGTCGGATTTGGTCCAAATAAGCCATTCACAATACATTTGTTATGATCTTCGCTGTTAATCTCTAAATGTAACTGAGGTGACCAAAAGTGTTGATTTTTTTTGGGGAATTTAATAAAAACATGATCGTCAATCCTCGAGACTATAAATTCAGTTTGGCTAGATTTTGTTTGTTCAAAACCCTCTAACAATGTTTCGTTACTTGCTGCGACTTCAAACTTGAAGCGTGGTCTTAAAACAATGTCATTAGAAAGGGCCATAATTAATTAGGGTATAAGTAAGCTCCCTTATTTTAGAATAAGGAATTCACAGCGCCTATTAATTGAAAATTCTGTTTCTGTACAGTCATCACCACATGGTACTAATGGTTTAGTTTCACCATATCCTTTTGAGGTTAATCTCGATCTTGATATACCATTCTCTACCATATATTCTAATGTAGCTTGTGCTCTTTTCTGTGATAATTCTAAATTAAATTCAAAACCAGCTCTAGAATCAGTATGTGCTCCTAATTGAATTTCCATACGTGGATACTTTGTAAGCAATGCCACTAATACATCTAAAGTTTTTGCTGCTTGAGGTCTTATGTCCCATTTTGCAAAATCAAAATAAATATTTTCTAATTCAATATAAGTGTTACCTTCTTCATCATCCGTTACTATTTCTTCAGCGTCTTTATAAGATTCAATTTCTAGCTCAATATTAAATTCTATATTGCCCTTGTCATTAGTGTCAAAAAATTCGATTTGAGGAATATATTTTGGTTGAAAACCTTCAACAGAATACTTCTGATTAGGCTTCGTAGTTAATTGATATTTTCCGTCTTCTCCTACGAGTTGTTCTGCAATGACATTACCATCTTCATCAAATAGAGTTACTGTAGTATTAGGTAATATTTCACCTGTTACTTTATCTGTAACTAATCCTTCAATAGTATAAGTTCTTTCATTTTCAATACGTTTAAAGGTATAGATGTTATCTTCTCCAGTTCTATTAGATGATAAGAATCCTGTGTTTAGAGAGTCTATAACTACAAATGCGAAATCATCTTTTTCTGTATTTATTGATTCCCCTAAATTGAGGGCATCTAAGTATTTTGAGTTTTTATAACTGCTAGAAAATAAATCTAAACCACCAAATCCAATTTTACCATTAGAAGCAAAATATAGCGTACTGTCTTTTGCTACAAATGGAAATTGTTCTCTACGGATAGTATTAATGTTTTTACCAAGATTTACAGGTTCACCAAAAGAATTAGTGTCTAAGATATCTACGTAGAAAATATCAAAAGATCCTAATGTGTTTGGCATATCACTAGAAAAATAGAGTCTTGTTTCATCACTATTTAAAGCAGGATGCATTGTAGAGTAGGTGTCACTTGAAAAAGGGACAGGTTCAATATTTGTCCATTCGTCATCAACTAATTCAGCTTTAAAAATGCTTACTACCGCAATTTTTGTGGAATCTAAATCGATACGTTTTTTTAGATTTCTAGAAAAATACATGGTTTTACCATCTTTGGTAAACACAGCATTACTTTCATGTTGTTTAGACGTATTTATTTTTTTGTTAAATGGTTCTATACTATCTAATGTTATAGAATTTCCAACGGTAACTTTACCTTCATATAAATCTAAATAGGGTTTACTATTCCATTCATAATTTGGGTTTTTTAAGTTTTTTGTTGAAGCAAATGTAATTTTATCACCATAAATACCCACACCAAAATTAGAACCTCCTATATCTTCAGTTAGGTTTATGAGTTCATATTCGTATGGAATAATACGCTTTAATAGAGATTTAAAACTTTTGGTATTAATTGGATTGTTTAAATGAAGAGTTGAAATTTCATCGGATTCTTCATATTTTCTAATTCCTTTTAATACATCAAAATACTTGAAATAAAAGTCTTCACTAAGTTCTGTATTATCTTTTAAATCGTAAACTTGTTTATAGGCTTGATAAGCTCTATCGAATTCAGAATTATAATAATAGCAGTCTCCTAACTTTTCTAAGTTAACAGCTGTTTTAGGAAGTTCAGAATAAATCTCTGCAGCTTCAACATACGCTCTGTTTTCATATAAGGCATCAGCTTTACTAGATTGTGAAAAACAAAGATTCCCTGTTGTTATTACAGCAAATAAGATATATAGTTTAAACGTTTTCATTTGTCTTTAATTAGAAAAATCTTGGTGATTTGTCGTAGCCTTTTCCGAGTTTGCCAATGTTAAATAATAGCATTATTTCGTGAGATCCAGAATTAAATCGACCTAAATTAGAAATTGTATGGTCATATGCATAACCAATACGAATAGCGTCTGTCATAGAAAAATTAACCATACCACTATAAGAATCATCAAAGCGATAACCTGCACCTAGTTCTACTAGATCATTAATTAAAACATTAGCATTTAAATCTATAGATAAGCGTGCTCCATTGACATGCTTGGCCATAAACGAATGTTTAAATTTAAAAGTATCACTTAGATCTATAACATAGCCACCTGTAAAAAAGTAGTGTATATTTTCAGAACCTTGAGATACAACACCACTATCTTCCTCTAGATGTTTTGTTTCTAAAAGATTTGGTGCTGAAAAACCTAAATAATAATGATCTGAAAAAAAGTATAAACCTGCTCCTATATTAGGAAATGTTTTACTTATGTTTTCAGCGAATGCTGGATCCTCATTTATTGGATCTGAATAAACAAAACCATCAAAATTTGTATTGAAAATAGTAGCACCAGCTTTAACTCCAAAAGATAATTTTGTATTAGTACCAACGGGAAGTACATAGGCAATATCTGCAAAAGCACTTGTTTGTTTAACTACATCTCCTATTTCATCATGTACTACAGATAATCCTCCTTCTAAGCGGCTTGTAATGGTAGAATGTACAAAGTATGTACCTGTGGTAGGCCCTCCAACAGCCTTAGCCCATTGATTACGGTAAAGCAAACCAATGTTCATCATTGTATTATCGTCTGTAGCATATGCAGGATTTATAACACTCATATTATACATATATTGAGTGTATTGCGGATCTTGCTGTGCATGCGATAATAACCCTATAGTTAGAGTTGTTATAGCAATGAAATATTTTATTAGCTTATCTATCATTTTGATTTGTCGTAATTATCTACTTAAATAAACTCTACCTTGTACAGGCTCTGTCTCTCCATCATTAAATTCTATAATATAAAAATAGACTCCTACAGGTAAAATGGTACTGTTATTTTTCCATGTACCGTCCCATTGAGGTGTATTTTTATTTCCTTCGTAAAGAATGTTTCCATAGCGATTATAGACACTAACTTTATAGTTTGGATAAAGGTCTTCTAAAAATAGAATGTCAAAAACATCATTTATACCATCATTATTTGGTGAAAATCCATCAGGTATAACAAGGTCTCCTATACACTCTATAAAACTGACAGTCGCTTCTAAACGAATTTCGCTCTCACAACCAAATGCAGATCTAATAGAAGCATAATAAATAGTATCTTCTTCTAATATTTCATTATTGTTATAAGCCGTTCCATCTGTTAATTGATCGTACCATATAACTATTTCACCATCTTCATAATTAACATTTGTTATATTATTAGATAAATCGCTTATTGTTGAATTATCTTCTAAACAAAACTCCGTACCATTGTCAATCAAAATTGGTGTAGGAATTTTTTCTACCACTATTTTAACAGGATCTATACCAGTAGTTATAGCACTACAACTCTGTCCAAGAACAAATAATTGTGAAAGGGTAACCATCGTAATACCAGGGTTTTCAAGTAAAGTTTGAGGAATAGTAAATGTTGCATTTCCACCTGAAATCGAAATCGCTACAGTATTTACTGAGACATTAGACTCAGAAAGTTGATATACAATTGAGTAATCTCCATCTGGTAATTGATTAGCACCTGTAATGTCAATTATAGCATCTTCTAAGCCTACACAAATTACATTATTATCCATAGACATTGTAAGACCTGTAACATCTGGAAGATCTAGTATGGTAACCGTAACGTTTGCAGAAACCGTAATATTACATTCTGTTGAAGTTACAGAGTATGTATAGATACCATCATCATCTATGGTTGGGTCAAAAATTCCTGATCCACTAGTTAAAGCAGGAGACCAAGTACCTCCAATGTCTGGATTTCCTTCAAGGCTTTCAAATAAATTAATAGTATTAGTTTCATCTATACATAGAAGAGCTGTACCATCTGTTCCTGCATTTGGTAATTCAGTAATTGAAACTTCGATTGATGCTGTAGCTTGTGGACAACTAGATGCACTATCAGAAACGGTATAAGTATACGTACCTGCCGCATCTATTGTTGGATCAAATATTCCTGTTCCACTATTAAGTGTAGGAGACCAAGTTCCATTGATATCTGGAGTTCCTTCTAAACTTTCAAATAAATTGATAGCAGTCGCATTACTGCATAATTCAATAGAGGTGCCAGTACCAGCATCATTAGGATTAGAAGTTGAAACTGTGACTTCCGCAGAACTTGTTCCACAAGAATTACTTATAGTATACGTATAAGTACCAACAGTATCTGTATTAGGATCAAATATCCCAGTTCCACTAGTTAATGTTGGAGACCATGTTCCTCCTGTATCAGGTGAGTCTAATAAGGCATCGAATAAATTAGCTGTTACGGTTGCGTCACTTAAACATATATCTAATAATCCATCAGTTCCAGCATTTGGTGCTTGCAAAACCGAAACTGTTACTGTTGCAGAATCATCAGGACATGCTGGTGATGAGCTAGAAACTGTATAAGTATAAATTCCAGGAAGATCTATTGTTGGATCAAACATGCCTGTTGTACTTGTTAAAGCAGGAGACCATGTTCCTCCAATATCTGGAGTTCCTCCTAGACTATTGAATAAGTCTACAGGCATATCAGTACTACAAAGTTCAAGATTACCATTATCTCCTGCATCGCTATTGTTAGTTGAAATAGTGATAGTGGCAGAGCTACTACCACATGAATTACTTACAGTATAAGTGTAAACGTCAGCAGTATCAGTACTAGGATCATAAATGTTTGTACCACTACTAAGTGCCGGTGACCAAACACCTCCTGTTTCTGGTGTTCCGGTTAGAGTATCAAATAAATTAACCGTATTTGTAGAATCGCATAAATTTAGTGTTCCGTTGCTACCAGCATCAGGTGCTTGTAAAACCGAAACCGTTACTGTTGCAGAATTATCAGGACATGCTGGTGATGAGCTAGAAACTGTATAAGTATAAATTCCAGGAATATCTATTGCTGGATCAAACATGCCAGTTGTACTTGTTAAAGCAGGAGACCATGTTCCTCCCATATCTGGAGTTCCTCCTAGACTATTGAATAAGTCTACAGGCATATCAGTACTACAAAGTTCAAGATTACCATTATCTCCTGCATCGCTATTGTTAGTTGAAATAGTGATAGTGGCAGAGCTACTACCACATGAATTACTTACAGTATAAGTA
>NZ_QRDV01000001.1:1285123-1370662 GCF_003386165.1 Winogradskyella eximia
AAAGTTCAAGATTACCATTATCTCCTGCATCGCTATTGTTAGTTGAAATAGTGATAGTGGCAGAGCTACTACCACATGAATTACTTACAGTATAAGTATAAGCGTCAGCAGTATCAGTACTAGGATCATAAATGTTTGTACCACTATTAAGTGCCGGTGACCAAACACCTCCTGTTTCTGGTGTTCCGGTTAGAGTGTCAAATAAGTTAACCGTGTTTGTAGAATCACATAAATTTAGTGTTCCGTTGCTACCTGCATCAGGTCCTTGTAAAACAGAAACGGTAACTGTTGCGGAATCATCAGGACATGCCGATGTACCACTAGAAACCGTATAAGTATATACACCATCAGTATCAGTAGTTGGATCAAATATACCAGTTCCACTTGTAAGCGTTGGCGTCCATGTGCCACCAATATCTGGTGTTCCACCTAAGCTGTTAAATAAATCTACAGGTGCATCCGTATTACAAAATTCTACTGTTCCATTATCACCAGCGTCATTCACATTAGATAAAGAAACGGCAACAGTTGCAGAGTTAGTGCCACAAGCATTACTTAAAGTATAAGTGTATGTGCCTTCAGGATCAGAGTTAGGGTCGAATATTCCAGTACCGCTAATTAAAGCAGGAGACCAAGTTCCTCCAATTTCTGGTGTTCCGGCAAGACCAGTTATTAGGTCTATTGTATTTGTTGTATCACATAGGTTTAGAGTTCCGTTACTACCAGCGTCAGGTCCTTGCAAAACAGTAACTGTAATTGTCGCAGAATCATCAGGACAAGCTGTTGTGCCACTTGAAACCGTATAAGTATATATACCAGCAGTATCAGTAGATGGATTAAAGACACCTGTTCCACTTGTAAGCGTTGGCGTCCATGAGCCACCAATATCTGGTGTTCCACCTAAACTATTAAATAAATCTACAGAAGCATCTGTGCTACAAAGTTCTATTGCTCCATTATCACCAGCATCATTCACATCAGATAAAGAAACGGTAACAGTTGCAGAATTGGTACCACAAGAATTCGTTAATGTATACGTATATATTCCTTCAGGATCCGTATTAGGATCGAATATTCCAGTTCCGCTATTTAAAGCAGGAGACCAAGTTCCTCCTGTTTCTGGTGTTCCAGCAAGACCCGTTATTAGGTCTATTGTGTTAGTTGTATCACATAGGTTTAGTGTTCCGTTGTTACCAGCATCAGGTCCTTGTAAAACAGTTACTGTAACTGTAGCAGAATCATTAGGACATGCGGTTGTGCCACTTGAAACCGTATATGTATATATACCAGTAGTATCAATAGATGGATTAAATACACCTGTTCCACTTGTAAGTGTCGGTGTCCATGTGCCACCGATATCTGGTGTTCCACCTAAACTGTTGAATAAATCTACAGAGGCATCTGTGCTACAGAGTTCAACTGTTCCATTATCACCAGCATCATTTACATCAGATAAAGAAACGGTAACAGTTGCCGAATTAGTACCACAAGAATTCGTCAATGTATAAGTATACATTCCTTCAGGATCTGTATTCGGGTCGAAGATTCCAGTACCACTTGTCAGAGTTGGAGTCCATGTACCTCCCGTTTCAGGGGTTCCTCCAAGCCCATTGATTAAATCTACAGTTATGGTTGCATCGCATAAATTAAGAGTTCCATTGCTTCCTGCGTCTGGCTCTTGTAAAACTGTAACCAAAACAGTTGCAGTATCATCAGGACATAAATTTGTACTGTTAGAAACAGTGTACAGATAGGTTCCTGCAGAATCAACAGTTGGGTCAAACATTCCAGTGCCACTATTTAGCATGGGCGTCCAAGTTCCGCCAATATCAGGAGTTCCACCTAAACTGTTAAATAAATTTATAGGTGTATCATTAAAACAAAGTTCTGCATTTCCGTTATTTCCAGCATCGTTAGCATCTGTTACAGAAACTGTAATGGTTGCAGTACTATTATTACATATTGCCGAATTTATAGTGTAAATGTAATCTCCTTCGGGATCTATATTAGGATCAAAAACTCCAGTTCCACTTGCTAATGCTGGTGACCATGTACCTCCTGTTTGTGGCGTACCGCCAAGACTATTAAATAAATCTACCGAATTGGCTAGACTACATAAATTTAGTGTGCCATCTAAACCTGCATCAGGCGATATTTCAATAGAGACTTCTACTGTAGCTTCATCTTCAGAACAAGGTGCTGAACCAGAGGTTGTATAAGTATAAGTTCCTGCTGCATCTATTAAAGGATCAAAAACGCCTGTTGTACTATTAAGTGTAGGTGTCCAAATACCTCCAGATTGTGGTGAGCCACCTAAACTGTTAAAAAGGTCAATAGTTCCATCATTAGTACAAGCAGTAACAGAACCATCTGTACCAGCATTTTGGAATGGCACTACCGTTATTAAGATTGTTGCTGTAGCATCGGCACAAGGACTCGTTCCTGTTACTGTATATGTGTAGTCACCAACGGCATCAACTAATGGGTCAAAAATATTTGTGCCACTAGCAAGCGCAGGAAACCATGTTCCTCCAGTTTCAGGGGTTCCACCTAGGTTATCGAATAAATTAATAGGTCCTATATTATTACAAATATTTATTGTAGCGTCTAAACCAGCATCAGGTGCTGGAATTACTGAAACTTCAACAATAGCTTCGTCGTCAGAACAAGGTCCTGTTCCAGAAGTTGTATACGTGTAAGTGTCTGCTAAATCGATAGCAGGATTAAAAATTCCTGTTCCACTGGTTAATGCTGGAGACCATGTACCACCAACTTCTGGTGTACCGCCAAGACTATCAAAAAGATCAATTGAGCCATCATTAGAACAAACAGTTATTGCACCATCTGTACCTGCATTTTGAAATGGTGTAATTGAAATAGTTACTGTTGCTATGGCGTCAGCGCAAGGACTGGTTCCTATCACTGTATAATTATAATCATCAATAGGATCCACTAAAGGATCAAAAATTCCTGTTCCACTTGTAAGTGCTGGTGACCAAGTACCACCAACTTCAGGTGTTCCTCCAAGACTATCAAATAAGTCTATTATTCCATCGTTACTACAGATATTTACAGTAGCATCTATTCCTGCGTCTGGTTCTTGAATTATTATAACATTTACTTCAGCTGATATATCTGTACATGGAGGATTTCCAGATACGGTATAAGTATATATTCCTGCGGTATCAGTAGATGGATCAAAGATACCAGTGTTACTAGTTAGTGAAGGAGACCAAGATCCGCCTGATTGAGGTGTGCCTCCAAGACTATTAAATAAATCTACAGTTGCTAAGTCATTACTACAGAGTGTAAGTGTAGCATCAGTACCAGCAATTGGTAATGGAACTACGTTTACAGAGACTGCTGCAGATTCATTAGGACAAGGATCATTTCCTGTAAAGGCATAGGTATATGTACCTGCGGAATCAATTATAGGATCAAAAACTCCAGTTCCACTATTTAATGCTGGAGACCAAACTCCACCAATATCTGGTGTGCCTCCAAGACTGTCAAATAAATCAATAATACCAATATTGTCACAAATATCTATAGAGCCATTTTCACCTGCATCTTTATATTCGGTTACAGATACAGTTATAGTTGCAGTGGCATCAGCACATGGGTCTGTTCCACTTACGGTATACGTGTAAATACCATCAGAATCAATAGACGGATCAAAAAGACCAGTTCCACTATTTAATGCAGGAGACCAAATTCCTCCTACTTCTGGATTTCCACCTAAATTATCAAATAAATTGATAGCAGCGTCTATGCTACACATATCTATGCTGCTACTTGTACCTGCATTTGGAGCAGGAATTATTGATATTGTAACTGATGCAGATGCATCAGGACATGTGTTATTTGAAGTAACGGTATATGTATACTCACCTATAGGATCTGTATTTGGATCAAAAATTCCTGTACCACTATTTAGTGTTGGTGACCATGAACCTCCACTCTCAGGAGAACCTTCAAGTGATAAGAATAGGTCGAAAGTAGAACTTAAATTATTATCGCAAATATCGAGTATGCCATTTTCACCTGCGTCTGGAACTGAATCTAAAATTGCAAGTACGGCTAATCTTCCAGTACTTTCACAAGGAGGGTCTAAAGTTGTTGCATAATACGTTTGCCCACTTATTAAAGGAGTACTCGCAGGTAAAGGTAATGCTGAGAATAATGAAATATACCAATTATTGTTGCCACTTGCTACTAAATCACCGACAGTTGGTGTTGATCCAGATGTACTACAAAAATTTTGAACCATATCTCCTGTTGGAATAGAAGTCGAGCCAACAATAACTAAAACAGGTAGTCTAGATGTTCTACAGCTTC
The DNA here is from genome assembly GCF_003386165.1 of Winogradskyella eximia. Classification (GTDB taxonomy): domain Bacteria; phylum Bacteroidota; class Bacteroidia; order Flavobacteriales; family Flavobacteriaceae; genus Winogradskyella; species Winogradskyella eximia. The sequence continues at coordinate 1,289,462 of NZ_QRDV01000001.1, forward strand.
CATCCGGACTTGCTTGATCTGCATAGTATAAGGTACTATTTACTAATATATCAGTGCCATTTAAAGGTGTGCCACCTGTAGGAGATGAATACCATTGTACATCATTTCCTGTAGCAACTAAGCTACTTACAGTAGCTTGAGATATGTCATCTAAACAAACTCCTTGAAAGTTATTACCTGCAGGAGGTCCAATAAGTGTAAAGTCTACACGAGCTCTAGATCCACAAGATCCAGTATTGTCATCCGCATAATAATCTTCACCACTTATTAAGCCTTCAGAATTAGATAAAGGTGTTGTAGAGTCTGCTGTGGCATACCATACTATTCCTCCTCCATTATCCGTAGCTTCAAGATCACCAACCAAAACGGATTGCAAATCGCATAGCGTTTGTGCACTGTTAGTTACTGTTGGGCATTGTGCATTAATAGACGTAAATGCGGTGGTAATTGTTAAAAGAAAAAATGTTATAGATATAGGATAACATTTAAAACGTCGCTGTTTGGCTTTCATTAAGAAAATTTAAAATAATTACTTTTGTTGAAATTGATGCCATGGATTAAGAACAGCAAGTTCAAAATAAAATCGTTCACTTGCAAAATTGTAAGATAAAGGGGAAACAAATATATGTAATTAGCCTTTACTTAGCAAAATTAAAATATGTCAGTTTTATAGTTTTTTTTATTTTAACATTCTAGCGTGTTAGTCTAGTTCCATTAATCCTTCATTTGAATGGTATTGCATTATTCGGATTCCATTGTTAGAATAGATAGAATCATTCGATTTTTGATATTCGAATTTTAAATGTGGATGTTCAGAAATAACAGTATTTATAGTATTTTCAAAAGATGAATTTTGGGAAAGTCTTAATAATATGTCTAAGGTGACATCAAATCCTAATTCAGAATATCTTGAAGGTTTAGATTCAAATATATCTTCGTAATGACGCTCAAAGTCGTTTACGCCTTTTTTATTTCTAGGATCTGTAATTGAAGGGAAAATTAAGCGCAAAACACGATATCTCATATCTGAAACCTCAGATTGTTTAGGTAGTAATGATGATTTAAGCATTACAAGCTGAATGTTGAAGTCCGATAATTGACTCATTAATGCTGTTGTTGAGTTTAGAAAAACAATGGTTTTTTCACTGTCTAGAACCAAATAGTTTAGTTTGTCTTTTCTTAACGTATTTTCTAGTGCATTTGCTTCAAAGAAACCTGCTTTATCAACTTTTAAGAATTTAGCATTAGGAATGATATTTGAAATTAGATTTTTATTTCTAGTTTCTTCCAGATCGCTAACAACTATAACTTGTGCGTTTTGTGTTGCTAAATAATTTAATGTTTTAGTTTTTTGAAAATTATCTGATGGAATTGATTGATATACTTTACTACTATCTTTAGGGATGATATTAGATTCTATATCAATAATTGAAAGATTTTCATTAGACGTAATGGCTGGGTAATGAGAAGCATTATCTAAAAAAGGAACAAGAATTGCATTTTTTTGATGAGGACTTTCAATATTTAGTTGAGGTTTGCCAATATTCTTTTTAATTAATGTAACGTCGAAATTAAGATTTAATGTTTTAGCTGAGTCGATTGCAATTTGAGCACCTTGGAAAAAATCGATATATTTTTGAAGATCGGCATTTGCATTGATCATTTTATCTCTTTGCTCAGGTGAACTTAATTCTTCGCTAGAAAAAGGAGTATAAAAATAAATACCATTGGCTGTTTCTGTAACCAAATTATCATATAATGCTTGGTTTTTATTAATACCTGTTTCCTCGTAATTTACTTCGGCTACAGTATCTGTAGTTGTTGAAACAACGTTTGTTGGCATTTTAATTACGTCTCCGGTATTAACAGAAGTTAGTAGTTTTGGATTTAATGTTGTTAATTCACTAATAGTCATCCTAGCTTTTTTAGACAAGCTATACAGTGTTTCTTTTGGTTGAATAACGTAATCTCTATAATCTCCGTTAGAGGATGCTGCACTTATTTCTGTTACAGAATTCTCAGTGGTGTTAGTAGAACTAAGAGTTTCATCTTGAGAGTTAGTGCTAGAATTGTCTACGTTAAGTCTATGACCAGCCATTAACATATCTACAATATGAGGGTTTTTGTTTTCGAGCTCGGCAATAGTCATATTAAAACGTCTAGCCAATTCAAATTTTGTGTCACCACGCTTTACTATATATTCTCCTTCCGTTGTAATCTCAGTATTTTTGTCTGGAATAACTAAAGTTTGTCCGATTTGTAAAAACTCAGATAATCTACCAGCGTTTGCCGCTTCTAATTGAGCAAGACTAATGCCATTACTTCTAGCAATTCCCCAAAGTGTCTCTCCTTTTACTACAATATGCTCGCCAGCAGCTGCTTTTCGTTCATTTTCTTTAATAGTTTTATCGATATTTATAATGTGTCCTGCCTGAAGCATTCTAACAATATGAGGATTTTGTTGCTCTAACATTGCAATGCTAACACCAAAGCGTCTTGATAGACCAGATTTTGTTTCACCTCTTTTTACTTCATAATTACTAATTTGGCTATCACTAATTACGGTATTGCTTGCTTGTGTATTTGTATCGCTAGAATTTGGTATTTTTAAGGTTCTACCAGCATATATAACTTCTTCGGATCCTGGGTTAAGTGAGAAAATCGCATTTACAGTAACTCCGTATTTTCTCGAAATCATATAAACACTTTCACCTTTTTGAATGGAGTGTTCAACGTAATTTTCTTGAGCTATTGCAAATTCTAAGCTTAAAAATAAAACTAAGATAAGCGTAAAGTATCTCCCCATTCTTTTTGAATATTTAATTATAATCTTTTAGTGTTTAATGTTAGCCATCAATAAAACCTTACGTCTTGTTTTAACACACAATTTCCCGCAAGAAAAGGGGCGGTTTCTCGAAAGATTATGTTTGTTAAGCCTTTTTAAGGATGTGTATGAAAGCTTCATTTTATACACGCCTTAAAATTACTAAAAATATACGTCTCATTTTTTAAATAAATACTTGTTATCAACAGGATGTTAACAATATTAGCTGTGTTATTTATGCTTTTACTTTTTAATTTGAATAGTTTTTAAAGTATTAAATGAAAAGTGATTAATAGTGCGCTATAACTAGGAAGGAAGTAGTATCTTTGTAGCCTTAAATATAAATAAATGGGTAATATAGTCGCTGTAGTGGGTCGTCCAAATGTTGGGAAATCGACATTTTTTAATCGTCTTATTAAAAGAAGAGAAGCTATTGTTGATGCTGTTAGTGGTGTAACAAGAGATCGTCATTATGGAAAAACGGATTGGAATGGTAAAGAGTTTTCTTTAATTGATACTGGAGGATATGTTGTTGGTAGTGATGATGTTTTTGAGGCTGAAATTGATAAACAAGTTGAGCTAGCAATTGATGAAGCTGATGCTATTATTTTTATGGTTGATGTAGAGTCTGGAGTTACAGGTATGGATGAAGACGTCGCTCAGCTATTACGAAAAGTTAAAAAACCCGTTTTTTTAGTCGTTAATAAAGTTGATAATAATAAACGTTTAGAAGATGCCGTTGAGTTTTACGCCCTTGGATTAGGTGAGTATTTTGCTATTGCAAGTATAAACGGAAGTGGTACAGGTGATTTATTAGATGCCGTTGTTGAGGCTTTACCAGAAAAAGAGGAAATTGAAGAAGATGAGTTACCTCGTTTTGCTGTGGTTGGGAGACCAAATGCAGGGAAATCTTCATTTATCAATGCTTTAATTGGTGAGGAGCGCTACATTGTTACTGACGTTGCTGGTACAACACGCGATTCTATAGATACAAAATATAACCGTTTTGGGTTTGAATTCAATTTAGTAGATACGGCTGGTATTCGTCGTAAATCTAAGGTTAAAGAGGATTTAGAGTTTTATTCTGTAATGCGAAGTGTTAGAGCTATTGAGCATTGTGATGTTTGTTTAGTTGTTTTAGATGCTACTCGTGGTTTTGACGGTCAGGTTCAAAATATTTTTTGGCTAGCTGAGCGTAACAGAAAAGGTATTGTAATCTTAGTTAATAAATGGGATTTAGTAGAGAAAGATACAAAAACGGCTAAGGAATTTGAGAAGCATATTAGGGAACAGATTGCTCCGTTTACAGATGTACCTATTGTATTTATTTCTGTATTAAATAAGCAACGTATTTTTAAAGCTATTGAAACGGCTGTTGAGGTTTACAACAATAGATCTAAGCGTATAAAAACAAGTGTGCTTAATGAAACTTTGTTGCCAATTATAGAGAATCAACCACCTCCAGCTTATAAAGGTAAATTTGTGAAAATCAAGTATATTATGCAGTTGCCAACTCCGCAACCACAATTTGCTTTTTTCTGTAACTTACCACAATATGTGAAGGATCCATATAAACGATTCTTAGAAAACAAATTACGTGACATGTTTGATTTCAATGGTGTTCCGATAAGTGTTTATTTGAGGAAAAAATAATATATTATATTCTAAAATTATATAACGATCTAAAGCGCAAATGCCATATGCTATTGTGTTTTAGATCGTTTTTTTTTTTTTTTTGTTTTAAAAAAATAGATTTCTATTTTTTTAAGTGCATTCGTCTTTATTGTTCAAGTTGTCTAATGTAAGCATGTTGAGTAGTTTAGCTGTTATCATATATATCTTTAAAAATTAATAAATTAGAATAAATGTGAAGAAATTTCATACGATTTCTTATTTTAGTGCGTTTAAGAATTAATCATCAATCAATCAACTAATTAAACATGAACAAACTAGTCTTAGTTTTTGCATTCTTATTTGCAATTAATTCATTTTCCCAAGAAAAAAAATTCGAAATTAAAGGAACACTTATAGCTGAAGACACTAAAAAACCACTAGAGTCTGCAACGATTTACTTGGAGCGCGTAAAAGATAGTTCTGTAGTTACTTACACGATTTCCGATAAAAATGGAAATTTTAAAATTGAAAGCTCCACTTACGATAAAAGCTTAAATTTTTACGTGTCTTATATTGGGTATGCGACTTATTTTAAGAAAATAAATATAGATAAAGAGAATATAGATCTAAAGGCTATTTCTTTAGAATTAGATAACCAGCTTGGTGAAGTTTTAGTGAAGTCTACTGCGCCAATAACGATTAAAAAAGACACCTTAGAATTTAATGTAAAATCCTTCAAAACTAAAAAAGATGCTAATGTTGAAGATTTACTAAAGCAACTACCAGGAGTAGAAGTTGATGAGGAAGGGAAAATTACGGTCAATGGTAAAAGCGTTAATAAAATTTTAGTAAATGGCAAGCCATTTTTTGGAGACGATCCTACCATTACAACAAAGAATTTAACCAAGGATATAATTGAAAAAATTCAGATTGTAGATACAAAAACAAAATCTGAAGAGTTTACAGGAGAAGAAGGCGATAAGGAAAACAAAACAATCAACCTTACTATTAAGGAAGAAAATAATAAAGGAGTGTTTGGTCGTGTTTCTGCTGGTGGTGGAACAGATAAACGTTACGAACTTGCTGGTATGGTTAATGTTTTTGATAATGATAGGCGTGTAAGTGTCCTTGCAGGCGCCAACAATACTAATACTCCAGGTTTTAGTTTTGGAGAGATTTCAAAAATGTTTGGAAATGGAGGTGGAGTTTCATTTAATAGTAATGGATCTTTTTCTATTGGAGGTCGTTCTTTTGGAGGAGGAGAGGGTATTACAACATCTCAAAATGCAGGACTTAATTATGCAGATGTAATTGGTGAAAAAACTGATCTATCAGCAGATTATTTTTTCTCATCTAGTAATTCTGAAAATAAATCATCATCTCAACGTGAAACGATTTTGTCTGATTCAAGATTTTTTACCAATTCAAATTCTAAATCAGATAACGATACAGATAATCATTCATTTAATTTAGAGTTTGAAATTAAAACAGATTCTACCTTTCAAATTAGCATAGAACCATCTTTTGGGTATTCAAAATCGAGAACCAGGTACAATAGCAATGAAGAAACATTAGATGAAAATTTACTATTAACTAACCAATCTGAAGTGAACTCAGATGTAGAAAGTTTTGCAAGGAGGTTTTCTAATGAAATTTCTATTACAAAACGTTTTGGGAATCGAGGAGCTTTTATTAAGGCGGAACTAGAAACTACGGTCAATCAGCAAGAAAGTGATGATTTTCTAGATTCAGCTACAGAAGTCTATGGTACCAACCCTGAAACTATAGATCGTAATCAATTTGCAGAAGGTGAAAATAATAGTTATGGTGTTTCAACAGCATTGTCTTATAGATTACCACTAATTACAAAAAAGTTCTTTTTAAATTTTAAATATAAGTACGCTAGAGATAAGGACAATAATAGAGAAAGTACGTTCGATTATAATAATAGCACACAGGATTTTACGGATTTCAATACCGATCTAAGTACCGATTTTCAATATACAGATTATAGAAGCATTCCAGGGTTTGGATTGTCATACAGAGGTGAAAAATTCTCTACAAGTTTTGATATTGGTTACAATATACGTACACTTAAAAATGAAGATTTGTTAAGGCCACAATTTAATGTAGAACGTGATTTTAAGAATATTGAAGCTAACTCTTATATCAGTTATACTTTTAGTCCAAAAGCATCTATTTATGTTAATTATTGGCTAGAAAATCAGCCGCCAGCGTTAAGACAACTTCAAGCGTTTGAAGACGTATCAAATCCGTTACAAACTATAATAGGTAACCCTAATTTAGAACCTTCAAACAATCATAGTTTTTATGCAGGATATAACGGTTTTGATTGGCAAAAGCGTACAGGTTTTTATGTAGGTGTTAATGCTAGTATTTCAGATAATCAAGTGGTGTCTAAAACTTTTGTAGATCTAGAAACTCTTAAGCGAACAACAACATATGTAAATGTTGATGGGAATTACAATATTGGTAGTTGGGTTAACTATAACAAAGACTTTAAAGTTGATACATTACGAACTATTAAACTAAAGGTTAGGGCAAGTTATAATACTTCAGAACGAATTAATTTTAATAATGATGTAAAATATGCGAGTAAGATAAATAGAATATCACCAAGAATAGGTTTAGATTTTATTTGGGATAAAGTATTGGAGTTTAAACCATATTACCAGTTGAGCTTTACTAACAATGCTTATGATATTGCGGCTTTTGAAGATCGTGAATTCACAAGCCATAATGCAGGTGTAAGAACGGCGACTTTTTTGCCTAAAAACCTTGAGTGGAGAAATGACATTAACTTTAATTATAATCCAAATGTAGCAGATGGATTTCAGAAAAGTGCTTGGTTTTGGAATTCTACTTTAGCCTATAGTGTGTTTAATGACAAAGCTATTATTACATTAAAAGTATATGATTTACTAAACCAAAACACTAATGCAAGGCGCATAGCAACTCAAGATTATATAGAAGATAAACAAAGTACCGTTTTAAGACAGTATTTTATGGTAAGTCTAAGTTATAAGTTTAATAGTTTAGGAAGTAAAGGTGAATCGGGAGGTGATGATGTTTACTTTTTTGATTAATCAAAGCTGTTAAAATTACCAGCCACCAGAAGCTCCACCGCCTCCAAAACTTCCTCCGCCAAAGCCTCCGCCAAAACCGCCTCCAGAGCTGCCACCAAAGCCACCACCTCCAAAGCCTCCAGTAGATGAGCCTCTAGAATAGCTTCCGCGTCCCATATTACTTAAAATAATGGCTTCGAGAAGACTTCTGCTGTCAGATCGGTTTCCTCTATTTCCACCGTTTCCACCACCATGACTTTTAGAAATCGCTATAACGAAAATTATAAATATGATGACTAAAAAAATAATAACTTCAACTGGGAATTCTCCACCTTCGGATTGTCTTGAGCCTTGGTATTCACCATTCATAACCTCAAAAATGGCATCTGTAGCACGATTTAATCCTCCGTAATAATCATTTCGTTTAAAATATGGAATAACGTCTGTATTAATTATACGTTTACTCATGGCATCTGTGAGTAAATGTTCAACACCTTTTCCTGTACTGATATTTATTTTTCTATCGTCTCTGGCTAGTAGTATAAAAATGCCGTTGTCTTTGTCTGCTTGTCCTATTCCCCATTTTTCGCCCCATTGTGCTCCTAAATAGTTAATGTATTCGCCTTTGGTTGAGCTAATTATTGCAACAACAATTTGCGTTGATGTAGAATCAGAATAACGAATAAGTTTACGTTCTAAGTTGCTTTTTTCTGATGCAGATAATAACTTTATCTCATCATCATAAACGCTAGTTTGAAATTCTGGTTTATCAGGAATATCATATTGTGCCAATCCAATAAAAGGACTTGCTAAAAACAGTACTAATAAAACCTTAAACGCTATGTGTTTTGTATGTTGCATTAACCTTTAGAAATTGCATTATCTAATTCGTCTTTATCATGATGATGCCATGGGAAGTGCTTAGATAAAACTTTGCCAGCCTCAGTTATTCCGTCTACAATGCCTTGTTTGAAGTTGCCTGTTTTAAATTGTGTCGCAATTTTATCGCGAGTAGAATTCCAAAAATCAGCACCAACAATATTATTGATGCCTTGGTCACCAAAGATTACAAAAGTTTTATTGTCTACAGCAACATAGATAAGTACTCCATTTCGCTGTATAGTATTGTCCATTTTTAAAACATGAAAAACCTCTAGTGCATGTTCGTAAACATCAGTATCACATTTCTGTTCTATATGCACACGAATTTCACCAGAAGTATCACATTCAGCAATTCTTATAGCTTCAACAATTTCCTCTTCTTCTTTCGATGTTAGGAAATCTTCAATTTTTGGCATAATTAGATTTTATTTAAAATCGAAATTAACATCTGGTGCATTTTCACTACCAGCATCTGCTTTATATCTTGGCATCTCTTCAAACCCAAACCAACCAGCTAAAACTGATCCTGGAAACTTTGAAGTATGTATGTCATAAATATTCACTTTTTCGTTATAACGATCTCTAGCGATATTTATTCTGTTTTCTGTGCCTTCTAATTGGCTTTGTAATTCTAAGAAATTCTGATTTGCTTTTAATTCAGGATAACGTTCAACGGATACTAAGAGTTTAGATAGAGCTCCACTCAATCCACTTTGTGCTTGTTGGAATTGCGCCATGTTTTCAGCATTTAAATTGCTAGCATCAATAGTAGTAGATGTTGCTTTTGCTCTAGCTTCAATTACCGCAGTTAAAGTTGATTTTTCAAAATCAGCAGCACCTTGTACGGTTTTAACTAAGTTACCAATAAGGTCATTTCGTCTTTGATAAGAACTTTCAACATTAGACCAAGCTGTTTTAGCATTAGCTTCATATTCTACAGCAGTATTGTTAAATCCTACAGCCCAATTATAGATACCAAATGCAATAATTGCAATTACGATTACAGGAATTAGCCATTTTTTCATGATAGTTTATTTTTTAAAGTTGTGTTTTAATTTTTGTGAGTTGTGCTTTTATACTTTCAAGCTTATCAATTATTTCAAATTTATTTAAAGCCTGCTTTTTTTCTTCTTTAAGATGTGTTTTTGCACCTTCAAGTGTAAAACCTCTTTCTTTTACTAAGTGATATATAAATTTAAGATTTTTAATGTCTTCAGGCGTAAATTTTCGGTTGCCTTTTGCGTTTTTCTTCGGTTTTAAAACATCGAATTCTTTTTCCCAAAATCTAATCAAGGATGAATTTACCTTGAAAGCTTTGGCAACTTCGCCAATACCGTAATAACGTTTTTCTGGTAAGTCTATGTGCATCTTAATCGAGAGATTGGTTTTCTAATGACGCTTTTTTCAGCAAAATATCATATTCTTCCGCAGATAAATTACCGTAATAAAAGTTAATAGGATTAATACGCTCACCATCTTTAAAGATTTCATAATGTAAATGTGGTGCTTCAGAACGACCTGTGCTACCAACAAAACCTATTAAATCACCACGTTTTACACGTTGATTTACTTTAACATTATACTTGTACATGTGCGCATATAATGAAACGTAACCATAACCATGGTCTATCCTTATATGATTACCGTAACCTGTAGATGCATTATCTGCTCTTTTTATAACTCCATCACCAGATGCATAAATTGGTGTGCCTCGTGGTGCTGTAAAGTCCATACCAAAATGAAATTTTCTCACCTTTGTAAATGGATCTGTTCTGTAACCGTATCCAGAAGCCATACGTGTCATGTTTTCATTACTTATAGGCTGAATAGCAGGTATTGCTTCTAAAAATTTTTCTTTGTCTTCGGCAAGTTTAGCAATCTCGTCTAAGGATTTAGATTGTACTACGATTGCTTTTTCTAAAATATCCATTCGCTTATTGCTTTCTGCAATTAATTGCGAATTGTTATACCCTTCGTATTTTTTATAACGATTAATGCCGCCAAATCCAGCTCTGCGTTGTTCTGTAGGTATCGGGTTGGCTTCAAAATAAAGTCTGTAAATAGCATTATCACGTTCCTCTACATTTTCTAAAGCAGCAAAGGCATCATCTGTTCTTTTGTTTAGCAACTCGTATTGCAATTCCATATTCTGCAATTCTCTTGCTAATTGTCGCTCTTTTGGAGATTCAATATATTGACTTGCAATAAAAAAAGATAGGAATCCAAAAAGCGCAGCAGCAGTTAAAAACACCGAAGCGTATTTTAATGTGGTGGTTTTTTTACGCTTTATCTTACGGTAAGAAAGCGTTTCAGAATCATAATAATATTTTACTTTAGCCATGTTTGAATTTATACTATTTTTGCAGCGAATAAGTGCACAAAGCAAGCACCTTATTCAAAGCGTAACGACCAAAGATAAAAAAATGTTTTGCATTTGCGCTAATTTATTACAAACAAGCTCTAATTTCAATATATGAAGTCTCAAGAAATCCGTTCTAAATTTTTAAATTTCTTTGAAGGAAAACAACACCTTATTGTTCCTTCTGCGCCAATGGTATTAAAAGATGATCCAACATTAATGTTTGTTAATTCTGGAATGGCACCTTTTAAAGAGTACTTTTTAGGTAATGCAGAACCAAAGAAAAATAGAATTTCAGATTCTCAAAAATGTTTACGTGTTTCTGGGAAACATAATGATTTAGAGGAAGTTGGGTATGATACTTATCATCATACCTTGTTTGAAATGTTAGGAAACTGGAGTTTTGGTGATTACTTTAAAAAAGAAGCGATTGCTTGGGCCTGGGAACTTTTAACAGAGGTTTATGGCATTGATAAAGATATTTTATATGTTACTGTTTTTGAAGGTAGTGATGATGCTGATAAGCTTAAAATGGATACAGAGGCTTATGATATTTGGAAGCAGTACATCTCTGAAGACCGAATTTTAAAAGGTAATAAGAAAGATAATTTCTGGGAAATGGGTGATCAAGGACCTTGTGGACCTTGTAGTGAAATCCATGTAGATATTAGGTCTAAAGAAGAAAGAGCTAAGGTAGATGGAAAGACGTTGATTAATATGGATCATCCGCATGTAGTTGAAGTTTGGAATTTGGTTTTTATGGAATATAACCGAAGAGCAAATGGGTCTTTAGAAGCTTTGCCAAACAAGCATATTGATACAGGTATGGGATTTGAGCGTTTATGTATGGTTTTACAAGGCGTGCAATCTAATTATGATACTGATGTTTTTACACCAATTATACGTGAAATAGAAACTATTACGGATAAAAAATATGGTAATAATGAGGAGGTTGATGTTGCAATTCGTGTAATTTCAGATCACGTAAGAGCTGTTGCTTTTTCAATAGCAGATGGTCAGTTACCAAGTAATACAGGTGCTGGTTATGTTATTCGAAGAATTTTACGAAGAGCAGTGAGATATGGGTTTACTTTTTTAGATAAAAAAGAACCTTTAATATATCGTTTAGTTGATGTATTGAGTAAAAAAATGGGTGATGCATTCCCAGAATTGAAAGCACAGAAACAATTAATTGAAAATGTAATTAAAGAAGAAGAAGCGTCTTTTTTAAGAACTTTAGATCAAGGTTTAGTATTATTAAATCGTATTGTTGAGGAAACAAAAGGCGATACTGTGTCTGGTGAAAAAGCCTTTGAGTTGTATGATACTTATGGATTTCCTATTGATTTAACGGCATTAATTTTATCTGAAAAGAATTTAAAGCTTGATGAAAAAGGTTTTAAAGAAGAATTAGAAAAGCAGAAAAAAAGGTCGCGTTCAGCAAGTGAAACATCAACTGAAGATTGGACGATTTTAATTGAAGATGATGTAGAAGAGTTTATTGGTTACGATACGTTAGAAGCGAATGTTAGAATAACAAGATATAGAAAAGTGACTTCTAAAAAAGATGGAGAAATGTATCAGTTGGTTTTCAACTTAACACCATTTTATGCTGAAGGCGGAGGACAAATTGGAGACAAAGGGTTTTTAGAAGATATTAGTGGTGATGTTGTTTATATATTAGATACAAAGAAAGAAAATAACGTTATCATTCATTTTACTAAAGAATTGCCAGAGCACATTAATGAGAGCTTTAAAGCTGTTGTGAATAATGAGCATAGAGCATTATCGTCTAGTAATCATACAGCAACACATTTATTACACCAAGCTTTAAGAACAATATTAGGAGAGCATGTTGAGCAAAAAGGGTCGCTGGTAAAACCAAAATCTTTAAGATTTGATTTTTCGCATTTTTCAAAAGTAACACCAGAGCAATTACAAGAGATTGAAGATTTTGTAAATGCAAGAATTGAAGGCAAATTACCATTAGAAGAAGAAAGAAATATTCCGATGGAAAAAGCTATTGAAGAAGGTGCTATGGCATTATTTGGAGAGAAATATGGTGATACAGTTAGGACGATTCGTTTTGGTAATTCTATTGAACTATGTGGTGGAATTCATGTGAAAAACACATCAGATATATGGCATTTTAAAATTGTATCTGAAGGTGCTGTTGCAGCAGGAATAAGACGAATTGAAGGAATTACCAATAAAGCTGTTAAAGATTATTTCTCTGAAAATAACGCTGCTTACCTTGAAATGAAAGGACTTTTAAATAATGCAAAAGAACCAGTAAAAGCATTAGAGAATCTTCAAGATGAAAACAACGATTTAAAAAAGCAAATTGAAGGCCTTTTAAAAGATAAAGCTAAAAATATCATAGGTGAACTTAAAAACGAATTAACCGAAATTAATGGTGTTCACTTTTTAGCTAAAAAACTAGATTTAGACGCGTCAGGAATTAAAGATGTATGCTTTGATTTAGGAAGTCAGTTTGATAATTTAGTTTTATTATTTGGAGCAGAGAATGATGGGAAGGCCATTCTATCTTGTTATATATCTAAAGAGTTAGTAGCGAGTAAAGGTTTAAATGCTGGTGCTATTGTTAGAGAATTAGGAAAACACATCCAAGGTGGAGGTGGAGGACAACCCTTCTTTGCAACTGCTGGTGGTAAAAATCCTGCAGGCATTGAAGCTGCTTTGGAAGCTGCTAAAGGTTATTTATAAGAATTTATATTCTGAACTTGATTCAGAATCGTTAGTAAATGAATTTACAAACTATAATACCACTAAAAAAACAACAGCATAATCAATTAGGTTACAACTCTAAGATTATGCTGTTTGGATCATGCTTTTCAGAGCATATAGGTGAGAAATTTAAGTATTATAAGTTTCAAACTTCAATTAATCCTTTTGGTATTTTATTTCATCCTTTAGCGATTGAAAACCTCATAACAAGAGTAATTAATAAGGATTATTACTCTGAGAAAGACTTACATTTTCATAATGAGCAGTGGTGTTGTTTAGATGCACATTCAAAATTAAACAATGCTTCAAAGGAAGTACTGTTAGATGTTTTAAATACTCAAATAGAAGAGATGCACAATGATTTGCTTAACGCTAGTCATATCATAATTACGTTAGGGACAAGTTGGGTGTATAGGCATATTGCTTCAGATGAAATCGTAGCCAATTGCCATAAAATTCCCCAAAAACAGTTTTTAAAAGAATTACTTTCCGTAGCCCAAATAACGGAATCTCTAGAGGCTATTATTAGCTTGGTAAAAAGTGTTAATCCTAATATTACCTTTCTTTTTACAGTGTCTCCCGTTAGGCATATTAAGGATGGTTTTGTTGAAAACACACAAAGTAAATCTCATTTATTAGCAGCAATCCATCAGGTTGTAGAGCCTAGAGCGCAACGTTATTATTTTCCTTCATATGAAATTATGATGGATGAATTACGGGATTATCGTTTTTATAATGCAGATATGCTTCACCCTAATGAGGTGGCGATAAATTATATTTGGGAAAAATTTAAATTGGTTTGGTTAACTGAAGATGCATTCAAAATATCAGAAACTGTTGCTGCTATTCAAGCTAAAAAAGCACATCGTCCTTTTAATCCAAATTCTGAAGCACATCAAAATTTTCTATTAAAGCTTCAGGTAGATATTAAAGATTTACAAGATAAATATCCTTTTCTTAATTTTTAATAGAGCTCAAGTAAATTACAATTTTACAAATAGGTTTTTTACGCGATCAAATGATTGATTGCTAGCATGTTTAATGCGGTAAATATTATATTTTTTATCTTTTTTTTGTTCTTTATTCCCAATTTATTTTGTCAATTAAAGATACTGGTTTATAGCTTTATTTAATTGATTTTGATGTTATTGAAGTATAATAGCTACAATTAGGCATTGTTTTAACTCAAAATTAATTCACACATCGAAAAAATGTGTAAGTGATTAATAATTAGTGATATATTAAACCAGCTATTAATTAAATTTTATAAAATACTTTAGATAATCTTCTGTTTTGAAAAGGCAGAACATTTCTAGTGTGTTTTTTTTATCTCAATGAAAAAGTCATTAGTCACATTTATTTGTTGCAGCATGTCTATGCTCAATTTTGCCCTGAATTTGGAGCGTTCAATTGATGTTACAAAACAAACGGAAAACCATTCGGTTATAAAGACTATTGATGTTAATTTGAATGAATTAGGTAGGTTAGATGAAGCCATTGCTACTTATAAAACAGAAATTGACGTAGCGATAACAAAAGGTAGGCAATTAGAATATGTTAAACTTTTAGAAAAACTTGGAAGTGCCTACAACACTAAGGGCAATACAAACCTAGCCCTTAAAACGTATCTTAAAATTATTAAAAAAGCGGAATTATTTAGTGTAAACGAAAAGGAATTAATTTCAGTTTATAACCAAATAGCTTCATTATATAATCAACTTAATGAGCCTGTTGATGCGCTTATTTATGCCAATAAGGGATTTAAGCTGATTGAAAAATATCCTGAAAGCAAACTTATGGCGGCAGATTTATATTTAATTGGAGCAGAAAGTTATTATATAATAAACAACTACAATAAAGCTAGAGAATATAAACAGAAATACATTTCACTAAAAGATTCCGTGTTTTCGGAGCAAAAGGTCTTAGCAATTGCGGATTTAGAAATTAAATACAAAACTGAAGAAAAACAAAAACAAATTTTAATTGAACGCGCAGAATTAGCCGAACAACAATTATTAATAACTAAAAAAAACTATAAAGTTTATGGTTTTGCAGGTTTGGTATTCACTTTGTGTTTTTTAGGGTATCTTTTTTATACTCAAAAGAATGAAAAAAATTCTAATAGTACATTAATTACAATCGAGACACAGAATAAATTACAAGAACAACGCTTGGCATTTAGTAGAGATTTATACGATAATATTGGGGTTCATTTAACGTTTATCATTTCGTCAATAGATAATTTGAAGAATGCTTTAAAAATTAAAGACGAAAAAATAACTAGCAGATTTAATACGATTAGTGATTTTACTTCGAGCACTATTTACGAGCTTAGAGATACTATTTGGGCAATGAATAAAAGAGAAATTACATTTGAAGATTTAGAAATCCGAATTGCCAATTTTATAGAAACAGCAAATCATGTCACTCAGGATATAAATTTTCAATTTAAAGTTGATGACAACGTTGATAAGTCTACTTCTTTTACCGCAGTTGAAGGTGTGAATATCTACAGAGTTACTCAAGAAGCCATCCATAATACTTTAAAATATGCTAAAGCATCAACGATTAATGTCGAAATATATGAGGTTAATAATCACATTAGAATTTCGATTAAAGACAATGGAAAAGGCTTTGATGACGAAATTATAAGTTTAGGAAATGGCATTAGAAACATGAAAAAACGTGCTCATGATTTAGGTGGGAATTTAGGGGTAGAAACTATGATAAATAACGGTACATCGGTTACGCTATTTTTGTAATCCACTTATAATTGCATGTAAAAACTAGAGCAATAAATTTTAATATCTAGTTACTATACTGACTATGTTTTATTTATTAATTGAGGATTTACTCTAGTTAACTACTAAATAACTTTATTTTAGCAGTCTTAATTAAATAACTAAACATGAAAAAACTGATTTTTATTTTTTGCGCCTTCGGCTTAATGCTTAATTCTTGTTCAAGCGATGATTCATCAGACGATGATGGTGGAGACCCAGATACTGTTTTATTGCAAACTTTAATTGAAACTTATGAAGGTGAAGATTATATAACTAATTTTACTTATTCTGGAAATAAATTAATTGGTACTTCTGATAATGATGGTTACTCTGAAGAGTATATTTATACAGGTGAATTATTAACTACAATTAAGGAATATGAAGATGGTGTTTTAGACTTTCAGACGGAGTTAGGATATGACAGTAGCAATCGATTAATAACCGAAACATTTACATTTGGTTCAAGTTCGGTTGACGTTAATACATTTACTTATAATGCAGATGGTACTATTACTTTATCAGAAGATGGAGTAAATACCTATATTTTAACTTATGCTTCAAATGGAAACCGTATTGAGGAAGAAGATGTTGATGGAGGACAGGATTATACATTTACTTATGACACCAAGAATAATCCATTAAAAAACATTCACCAAAGAGAGGTTTTTGAATTAATTGGGAATTATGCGTATGAGAATAATGTGTTAGATGAAGTTAATACAGGTAATACAGCTTTTGCTGATGAGAGTTCATTTACATATACTTACAATTCTGCAAACTATCCTACTAGTGGTGTAGAAACAATAACGCTTGACACTGGAGGAGAAGAGGATTATATTTTACAATATATTTACGAGTAAATATTATATTCAATTTTAAATAGTAATAAAAAACTCAAGCCTTAACGGTTTGAGTTTTTTTTATACTTTAAATATGTTGAGAAAAGCTATAAAAATATATGCAATCAGTTATTGGTTTACCCTCACGCTTTCAGGCACCAAAACCGTGTAATCTCCATTGTTTCTAATAACATCTCTTACAATAGAAGATGAAATAAAAGAAGTTTTAGCCGCAGTTAACAAAAATACGGTTTCAATTTTAGAGAGTCTCCTATTAGTATGTGCTATGGCTTTTTCAAATTCAAAATCAGCAGGATTTCTTAAACCTCTTAGTATAAATTCTGCATCAATTTTATCACAGAAATCAATAGTTAATCCTGTATAGGTGACAACTTTTACTTTAGGTTCGTTTTCAAAAGACTTTTCAATAAAAGCTTTTCGTTCTTCTAAAGAGAACATATATTTTTTATCAGCATTGATACCAATAGCTACAACGACTTCGTCAAATAGCTTAATACCACGTTTTATAATATCGAAGTGTCCGTTTGTAATGGGATCAAATGATCCAGGGAATAATGCTCTTTTCATTGCCTATGTTTTGTTATTGTCAAATAAAATAGAAATTTTATTAACTTCAAATATAACTATTAATTGTTCAAAGCCTCTTCAATAGCATTCCCAAACAAATCCACTAGACTAATTCCGGCTTCAGTAGCTTGTTGAGGTAATATACTCTCTTCAGTTAAACCAGGAACAGTATTTACTTCCAGCAAATAAGGTTCATCATTTTTAGAGATAAATTCACTTCTAGAAAAGCCTTTCATTTTAAGGATTTCATATATTTTTTTTGCTTCAATTCTCACTTTATTCGCGTAAGCTTCAGAAATACGAGCAGGAGTAATTTCTTGAGATTTTCCTTCATATTTAGCTTCATAATCAAAGAAGTCGTTTTCCGAAACGATTTCAGTAATTGGCAAAACGAGTGTTTCTTTATTGTATGTAATGACACCAACAGAAACTTCTACACCATCTAAAAATTGCTCTATAATGATTTCATTATCTTCCTTAAATGATTTTTCGATGGCTGTTTTTAAATCTTCTTTTTTATAGACTTTAGAAATTCCAAAACTACTTCCAGCTTTATTGGCTTTTACAAAACATGGTAAGCCTACTTTTGCAATAATAGCATCTTCATCAATAGTATCACCAAGATTTAAAGGATAGCTTTCGGCCGTTTTAATTCCGTAAGGCTTTAGTGTAGCCAATAAATCGCGCTTATTAAATGTAAGGGCAGCTTGGTACATTGAGCAGCTAGTTTGTGGCATATTTAACAAGTTAAAATACGCTTGCATGTAGCCATCTTCACCAGGAGAACCATGAATGGCATTAAAAACGCAATCAAAATTAATTTTTGTTTCGTTTACTAAAACCGAAAAATCATTTTTATCTATTGGAAATTCTTCATCCAAATCATTCACAAAAACCCATTTGTTTTTGAAAATATGAACACGGTAAGCGTTGTATTTATTTTTGTCTAACGTGTTGTAAACCACGTTGCCACTCTTAAGGGAGATCTTATATTCACTAGAATAACCTCCCATTATAATTGCGATATTTTTTTTCATTATTAGGTTTAAAAAAGTCTTACGGTAAATGTATAATTTATTTTTTATAAACTAAATCACTTGTTCTAACGTATTTTATACATGTGTCGTTAATATAACGTCAGAATTTCTTAGTTTTGTCAACAATTATATAGCTTATGAGTTTAATTAAGTTTCTTACTAGTAAAGTGTTTTTTAAACAATTGGCAATTGCCGTTGTTGCCATTGTAGTACTATGTTTTTTAGTATTAAAATGGTTAGATGTAACAACCAATCATGGAGAATTTGTAATCGTACCAGATTTAAAAGGTAAATCTATAGAAACGGTTGGGATAGAATTAAAAGATCATGATTTGGCTATGGAAATTCAAGATTCAGCAAATTATAATCCAAATTACCCAAAGTATTCCGTTATAGAACAAAATCCAATAGCAGGATCGCAGGTTAAGGAAAACAGAAAAATTTACTTAATTTTAAATCCTTCAGGTTACAGAAAAGTAGAGGTGCCAAACATCTTAAAACGTACTTTTAGACAAGCCAAACCACAATTAGAAGCCTTAGAATTTCAAATAGGTGAAATTAGTTACAAAAAATCTATTGGAGAAGGCGTGTTGTCTATGTCACACAATGGAAAGCCGCTAAAACCAGGTACATTATTGCCTTTAACATCAAAGATCGACTTGGTAATAGGTAAGGTTGACTAAAAAAAAATGATAATGCCAAATATTCCTGATATTTCAGAAAGTGACGATAACGAATTGTACGAGCATCACGCTTTTAGAGTTGTTAGTGGTCAACAACCACTTCGAATAGATAAATACTTAATGAATTTTATTGAAAACGCCACGCGTAATAAAATTCAAGCTGCAGCAAAAGACGGTAGTATTTTTGTTAATGATGTGCCTGTAAAGTCAAATTACAAGGTAAAACCTAATGATTATATTACCGTTAGGTTTGAGCATCCTCCACACGAAAATTTATTAATTGCAGAAGATATTCCAATAGATGTAGTTTACGAAGATGATGACTTGCTCGTTGTTAATAAACCTGCAGGTATGGTAGTGCATCCAGGACACGGAAACTATTCTGGCACCTTAATTAATGCATTAATTTTTCATTTTGAAAACCTACCAAACAACTCAAGTGAAAGACCTGGTTTAGTTCATAGAATAGATAAAGATACCAGTGGATTGTTGGTTGTTGCTAAAACGGAACAAGCCATGGCGCATCTTTCTAATCAGTTTGCTAAAAAAACGAGCGAACGCGAATATGTCGCCTTAGTTTGGGGAAATATAGAAGAGGAAGAAGGTACAATAGAAGGTAATATTGGTCGTCACCCTAAAAACAGATTGCAAAACACCGTTTTCTTAGACGATGAAGAAGAGCAAGGTAAGCCAGCTGTGACACATTATAAAGTAATAGAACGTTTAGGTTATGTAACGTTAGTGAGTTGTATACTCGAAACTGGTCGTACGCACCAAATCCGTGTGCACATGAAACATATTGGCCATACCTTATTTAATGACGAACGTTATGGTGGTGAGCGCATCTTAAAAGGGACTACATTTACAAAATACAAACAGTTTGTAGATAACTGCTTTAAAATTTTGCCAAGACAAGCCTTACACGCCAAAACTTTAGGTTTTGTGCATCCAACAACAGGTGAATTTATGCAGTTTCAATCTGAAGTTCCAGAAGATATGACGCAGTGTATTGAAAAGTGGAGGCACTACGCTAAACATACAAATGAATAATGATTTTTGGGCGTTTCTCTACTTCGCAATAGCTACGTAGAGTCAGGCTGTCCATTATATCTTTTTTTTCGTACCTCAAAAAAAGGATGCCATTTCCATCCTTAACGCACTTTCCAATGGTTAGTGATTATAAAGCTAATGCAATTACAACAACTTAATAAGGTAAGTGTAATTGCATTTTTACTTTTTGGTATACAAAATGTTTCTGCCTCTTAATAGTTATTCATTATAACACTATCAAGATTAGTTCTCACTAAGATTTGAAACTCTTTCATTTACAACGTATTTTTACATTGAGAAAGAAAAATTGTTTAACCTTTAATGAGAGACCACACAATTGTGGACATGTGTTATGAAACTAGTACTATCACCAGCAAAATCTTTAGATTACGAAACTAAACTGCCAACAACTAAAACTACAGAGGGTGTTTTTTTAGGTGAAGCAGAGCGTTTAAATAAATTACTAAAAAAGAAGTCTGCAAAGAGTTTATCTACACTCATGCACATATCAGATAATTTGGGACAATTGAATTATGAGCGTAATCAAGAATGGGAATTGCCATTTACATCAGAGAATGCAAGGCAAGCTATGTATGCTTTTAGTGGTGACGTCTACAGAGGGTTAGATGCTTATACCATAGATACTAAAAAGCTAGATAAAGTTCAAGATACCGTTCGGATTCTATCAGGATTATATGGTGTATTAAAACCTTTAGATTTAATACAACCTTACCGATTAGAAATGGGAACTAAAATGCCAGTTGGTAAAAACAAAAACCTTTATGAATTTTGGCAGAAGAAAGTTACTAAAGCTTTAAATGAAGAGTTAGAAGACGATGAGATTTTTCTCAATTTAGCAAGTCAAGAATATTTTAAAGCCATAGATACAAAGGCTTTAAAAGTGCCAGTAATAAATATAGCATTTAAAGAGTATAAAAACGATAAATATAAAATCATAGCCATCTTTGCAAAATTAGCTAGAGGATTAATGACCAGATATATTATTGATACCGATGCAAAAACCATTGATGATATTAAAGGTTTTAATTACGAAAATTATGGTTTTAGTGAAGAATTATCTTCAGAGAATGAATTGGTGTTTACAAGATAAAATAGATCTTTAAAGCCTTAAATTGGATTTATGTATTACTTACTTATTGTTGTTCAGGTGTATTGTTTATATCACGCCTATAAAAACAACAAACCATATTATTGGTATTTTCTTATCTTTTTTGTTCCTGCTATTGGATCTTTGATTTATATCGTGACTCAGATATTTAACCAAAGTGATGCTGAAAAAATTCAAGAAGAAATAACAACCGTTCTTAATCCAACTAAAAAAATAAAAGATTTAGAAAAGAAGGTTAATCTTGTCGATACCTATACTAATCGAATTGAGTTAGCAGATGCATATTTTAAAAACAATGATATTACTAATGCTATTGTACAGTATAAGAAAACATTAGAAGATACCATTCAAGATGATTTGCATGCAAGGCAGAATTTGGTGTTGTGTTATTTTCAGCTTAAAGATTATACAGGTGTAATTGAACAAGCAGAGTACATCAAGGATAAATCAGAATTTAAAGGTTCAAAACAACAATTTTGTTATGGCTTGGCCTTAAATGCATTGGGCAAAACTGGTGAAGCTGAAGTGCAATTAAAACAAATAGATAGACCGTATTCAAACTATGCAGAACGTTTGGCACTCGCCAAATTTTATATAGAAAACAATAGAACTTCAGACGGGAAGGAGCTATTAGAAGAAATCGCAACAGAATCTAAACGTTTAACAAAACCAAACAGAAAACTTTATGGTGCAACCATTGTTGAGGTTGAACGTATGTTGTCTGCATTATAAGATTTCACTTCAAAATCTAAACCAACGATTTATTATATCCACTAAACTCGTTTTACTCAATCTTCAGTTCCCCAAGGATCACCTGGCGTTTCAATAATTTTAGTTAAATTAAAACGAACGGAAAATAAACGATCAGTACCTAAACGACGTAAGTTGTATGTTAGACTTGTTTCATCTATGGTAAACCACCAAATATTGGTAGAAGCTGCAGGTAATATTTCTGAAGTATGTGCATCGGCAGGAAACATTTGTAAATTAGCCAAACCTTGATTTGCACTTGTGCCACCATATTGGGTTAGTTTTTCTTCCGAACCGTCTTCATGTCTATGATCGTGTTTTAGGCTTATTATTTTATCATCATTCATATGTAACACCCAAGTACGTGATTTGTCCTCACCTACAAAAAATGGAATTCTAATATCGTTAGTATCACAAGAACGCACATGCATAACTAATTTTTTACCTGTAAAGCCATCACCTACTTTTCCTCCTTCTATAATTTCGCCTTCGTAAGCATGGCCACAATGTGCTTCCAATTGCTCCCAAAATTTTTCTGAATTGGTCTGTTCTTGTGCTAAAAGGTGTAGTGGTAATGCGAGTATAAAAAAGAGTAGTACTTTCATATTTAAATTTTCTTAACGTGTTTCTATAACAGCTAATATACATGAATTCTATAGGTTAAATAGTTTTCTATTACCATCAAGGAAACATGAATAATCTAATTGTTCAGTAAATCTAAATGTTGAAAAAGAGACATTAACAAGATTTATATATTTTTATTTATGTTAAAGAATGACGAGAATAAGATAATCTAATATGTTATAAGTCTTAAATTAGAGAAAAATTAAATCATGAAAAAGACGCTTCAAATTGGAAATATAATAGCTTTAGTTATAACCATATTTATCAATTACCTCTCTAACACAGGAGCCTTAAATAATACCACTATTGGTGAAGTTTCTAATAGTTATAAATCTTTATTTACTCCAGCAGGTTATACGTTTACCATTTGGGGAGTTATTTATTTACTGCTAATAGGTTTTGCTATTTATCAAGGTCGGAGCTTATTTAAGGAGGTTAAAAATGACGATGTTGTACTTAAAACAGGATGGTGGTTTATGCTCTCGTGTTTATTTAATTCGCTTTGGGTATTCGCTTGGATTTATGAATATACAGCCGTGTCTTGTGTTTTTATTTTCTTATTACTGTTTTCGTTATTAAAAATTGTAGTCAACAACAGAATGGAGTTAGATGATGAGCCATTACCAATTATTGCATTTGTTTGGTGGCCTTTTGTGATGTATTCCGGTTGGGTTACCGTGGCGAGTATTGCTAATGTTTCAACATATCTCGTGAAAATTGGTTGGGACGGTTTAGGGTTGTCTGATGTGACTTGGGCTATTATACTCATCGCAATTGCAGTGGTTATAAATGTAGCGATAACATGGAAACGTAATATGAGGGAGTTTGCGCTTGTTGGTGCTTGGGCATTAATCGGTATCGGAAATGCCAATAAAATTAATAATGAGACACTCATGTATGTTGCCTTTGTTAATGCGGCTGTATTAATAATAAGCAGCTCTATTCATGGTTTTAAAAACCGTGATACTAGTCCGTTAATTAAATTTAAGGAACGAAATAATTCATAGTGTTTAGAATATAATAGTTGATTTTTTAGAGTCAGGCTTAAAATAGCTGTAACTTCGCACCAAATTAAAGGAGTGACCTAAATAAATAGAGTTTGCTTCATAAACACTATTTATGTCATTTAAATCTTTGGGCCTATCTGAGCCTTTACTTAAAGCTATCCAGAAAAAAGGATACGAAACACCTTCACCAATTCAAGCAAAAGCCATTCCTCCTGTATTAGAAGGAAGAGATGTTTTAGCATCAGCACAAACAGGAACTGGAAAAACAGCAGGTTTTACATTGCCATTGCTACACTTATTATCTAATGGTCCTGAGCAAAGGCACAGACCGATTAGAGCTTTAATATTAACTCCAACTCGTGAGTTAGCAGCTCAAGTTTATGCCAATGTTAAAGAGTACAGTGAGTTTTTAAACATTAGAAGTACGGTTATTTTTGGTGGAGTAAATCAGAAACCACAAGTTAATAAATTAAGTCAAGGAGTAGATGTTTTGGTAGCAACACCAGGACGTTTAATAGATTTAGAAAACCAAGGAGTTTTATCTTTAAATAAAGTAGAGATATTTGTTTTAGATGAAGCAGATCGCATGTTAGATATGGGTTTTTTACGCGATATAGAACGCGTTATGAAACTTATGCCAGCGAAACGTCAGAACCTTATGTTCTCGGCAACGTTTTCAAAAGATATTAAGAAACTAGCCTATTCAATACTTAATAATCCTATTCAAGTTGAAGCGACACCTGAAAATACAGCAGTTGAGGTTATTGAGCAAAAAGTCTATCGTGTTGCCAAAGGCAAAAAAACAGGATTGATTATAAAGTTGATTTCTGAAGGGAATTGGAAACAGGTTTTAGTGTTTACAAGAACCAAACATGGAGCCAATAAGCTTTGCAAAAAGATGATAAGCGATGGTATTACAGCAGCAGCGATTCACGGAAATAAAAGTCAAGGAGCAAGAACCAAGGCATTAGCAGGATTCAAAAATGGATCGGTTAGAGTTTTAGTAGCTACAGATATTGCAGCAAGAGGTTTAGATATACCATTGTTGCCACATGTTATTAATTTTGAATTGCCTAATATTTCTGAAGACTACGTTCATAGAATAGGTAGAACAGGTAGAGCAGGAGCCAGTGGAGAAGCAATTTCTTTAGTAAGTGCAGATGAAACTACATTTTTACGCGATATTGAGAAGTTGATTGATATGAAGATTGAAGTTGAAATCCTTGAAGGTTTCGAACCAGATCCTAATGCTTCAACAGAACCGATTAAGCCAGGTCAGAATAGAAATCAAGGTCGTGGTAGAGGTTCTAATAATAGAAATTCAGGAAAGGCTAAAAGCTCTAGTTCAGACCGAAATAAAAGTAGAAATCGTAATCGAAATAATGATAACAGACGTTAGGCAATGACTTCAGCTTTAAAAGATAAAATCATAGCGGTTTGCGATAAAAAGATTGTTCAAAAAGGGACCAATGTTGGCATTTCATTCTATGCGTTTTTTAAAAACAAAAATGATAATCCAGAGTTATTAATGGAAGCTGCGACGTGGTGGATTCAAACACACCAATTAGATCATTTTGAAAAAGCGGTTAAGATTAAAGAATTAGTTAAAAGTTTATAGTTTGTCAACGCAACCTAATAACCCACTTCACGGAGTAAAATTAGAACAGATCATAATAGAGCTGCAAGCACATTATGGCTGGGAATATATGGGCTATCAAATTAATATTCGCTGTTTTACCGATAACCCTTCTGTTAAGTCGAGTTTAAAATTTTTGAGACGTACACCTTGGGCAAGAACTAAGGTCGAAAATATGTATTTGGACTATTTAAAAAAGAATAAGAAATAGTCCTTCTTTGATTTGTCTTTAAAAGATAGCATCAAAATTCGGACTTAAATTTTAGGTAATGTCTTACCTTTTTTCTTGTCTAGATAATGACGTAATACCCCTCCTTTTACATTATTTACATCAAACTCAACGATAAACGCATTTTCGTCTATTTCTTCAATGATGCGATGCATTTTTTTGATGTCTATACGGTTAATTATAGTATGAATAATATCAAAATCTTGCTGAGGTCCATTACTTCCAAATCCTTTAGAGCCTTTGTAGGTGGTTAGGCCTACTCCCAATTCAATCATAATAGCATGCTTAATTTTAGCATAGTCATTAGAAACGATAGTAACACCAATAAAATCTTCAAAACCTTCAATAGTCATGTCAGTCACTTTTGCAGTAACGATATACGTGAGAATTGAGTAGAGCGCTATTTCTAGAGAGACAACCATTGCTGTAATACTGAATAATATAATATTGAATATAAGGATTACTCTACCTATGCTTAATCCAAATTTATCATTCAGATAAATCCCTAAAATTTCTGATCCATCTAAAACAGATCCATTTCTGATAGCAATGCCAATACCTCCACCTAAACATAAACCTCCAAAAATGGATATTAAGAGTTTGTCGTCTGTAATGGTGTCGTAATTTCCAAAATGAATCAATGATGCAAAAGCAAGAATACTAAGAATGGACTTTATAACAATGCGTTTAGAAACCGTATAATAGCCAAGAATTAAAAATGGCAAACTGAAGATGACCAATAGTAATGAAATGTCTACTCCGATAACTCTATTGACTAATAGGGCTATTCCTGTAACACCTCCATCCATAAAGCCATTAGGTAATAAAAAAGCTTTTAAACCAATACTAGCTAGAATAATACCTAGCGTAATTTGACCAAATTCAGAAAAAAAATTATAGGTTTTAGAGTGCTTCATAATACGGTGTTAGATTAATGAAAAGTTACAAAAGGATAATCATTTAAATGTTATTTAGGAGTAAAAAACCTCTAGAAATTCCAGAGGTTTTTTTATTTGTTTCTCACTTACGCTAAAACTTATGTGAGTATTTAGTTTTTAGAAAAACGAGTAATTATTCTTTTTTCTTTTCAACTTTGATGGAGCTTGTTTGTTTTTTTCTGTTATCACCAAAAGCAACTTTGTATTCTTCTCTGTCAAGAGTTCCATTTTTATCTGAATCTAATTCTGTAAAGCGATTTTCGTATCTTTCTTTCTTAGATTCATCTTTCATCATTAAAGATTTGAACTCTTCTAAAGTAATTAGATTATCAGAGTTTTTATCAAGTTGTAAAAACATTTTTTCTGATTTATGTTTTTTATCTGCAACCTTTTCTTGAGCACCTACAAAAGAAAATGAAGCAACTGCAATTATAAAAATTCCGGTTTTTAATGTTTTAGTAATCATTGTAATATGATTTAGGATTTGTTTAAAATTTAGACCAATATAAGCGAAAAAGGTCTAATCACCATAAAAATTATTTTATTTGTCGTAATCCTTCATAAACTACGATGCCAACAGCATTCGCTAAATTTAGACTTCGAATGGATTTACTATAAAGTGGAATTTTAAATAATTGTGTTTTATATCGTTCTATGAGTGGCTTAGGTAATCCTACAGATTCTTTCCCAAAAACTAAAAACATATCGTCCGTAAAATCGATATCCCAATGTGTTTTTGTGCCATAGCTAGATAATAAAACCATTTTAGCATCTTTATTTTTTAAGAAGAATTCGTCTATATTATCATAGTAGATGACCTCTAAATGCTGCCAATAATCTAATCCTGCTCGTTTAAGACGTTTATCATCGATTTCAAAACCAAATGGTTTTACTAAATGTAATTTAGAGCCTGTTGCTAATGCTAAACGTCCAATGTTACCAGTATTGTTTGGTATTTCGGGTTCTATAAGTACAATATTAAGTGGCATTTTTACGTGTAATTTTAATAAAAATTAATCTTATTAATAACAGAAATGGAAAGCCATGAAATACCACATCAAACCAATCTTTTAATGTCATTCCGTGTGCTCCACCTTCAATCCATCTTATTTTTCCAATGATATGAGGTTCTGGAAAAAAAGGTGCTAAACCTAATGTTAGGCATAGTAGAAGTATAATACGCCAATCGTTAAGGATTTTCATATTATCGGATGGAGGTTATGAAGCTATCGATGGAGTTGATGCCGTTATTACTGATATACTTAATAAATGCACTCCCAATAATGGCGCCTTTACCATACTGCGTGGCTTGCGTAAAAGTTTCATTGTTAGAAATTCCAAAACCTACTATTTGTGGGTTGCTTAATTTCATATCTGCAATACGCTTAAAATAATTGGTTTGTTCGTCTCCAAAACCAGAATTACCACCAGTTACACTGGCAGAACTTACCATATAAATAAAGCCATTAGAAACAGAATTGATATAACGAATGCGTTCTTCTGAAGTTTGAGGAGTAATTAAAAGAACATTAATTAAACCATATTTTTCAAAAATTGATTTATAATCGGAGTGGTAAACGTCTACAGGTAAATCAGGAATGATGAGTCCATCAATTCCTACTTCTTCACATTTTTTACAGAAGGCTTCAATACCATATTGAAACATTGGGTTAAAATAGCCCATTATAATCAATGGGATGTTAACCGATTTACGAATATCTTTGAGTTGCTCAAACAATAATTCGCTAGTCATGCCATTTTTTAATGCTTGTGTAGAACTTGCTTGTATTGTTGGTCCATCTGCTAAAGGATCACTAAAAGGTAGACCAATTTCTATCATATCTACACCACTTTTTTCTAGATTTTCAATGATGGTAACTGTATCATCTACATTTGGATAACCTGCTGTAAAGTAGATGGATAAAAGCTTTTTGTCTTCTGCTAATTTTTGGTTTATTCTGTTCAAAATTTAAGTTTTGTTATTGGGTAGTGAACTTTAGAAATTTTCACGGTAATTTGTTTAATGTAAAAGTATAACTTAAATACGAAACTTTTGTATTTTGATAAAACCTTCTTTTTCTACATTAGTGTATTTGTAAAGCTTGTTTCCATCGTTAAATTTAGAGATGTATTTTTAAAAACTATATTGGCACAGTAATTGAAATTATGCGATGCTAACAGATGTACTTGCCTAATTAGTTGTTTAAATAAATGATTAATAGGAAACAGTGCGATAAGGTAAAAACAATAAAATTAAATTCATGAAACATATTATAAGTATCATAATTCTACTAAGTTCAGCAATTGCTTTTGCGCAAAATGAATTCCACGTTTTTCCTTTAGATGGTACAACAATAGCCGGAACACCAAATGGAAATGGAAGTATAGATAATCCATGGGATTTGCAAACAGCATTATCGCAATCTCCCGAATACGTAAATGGAGGAGATACAATTTGGATTCACGAAGGTGTTTATAATGGAAGATTCATGAGTTTAATTCGGTCTTCAAACTCAAAATTTATTACAGTTTCAGCATTTAAAGATGATACTGTAATACTAGATGGTAATGTATCTACGGAAGGCAAATATGTATTGGAGGTTAAAGGAGGTAAAGTAATATTTAGAAATTTTGAAGTGACCTATTTAGGAGATTTTCCGAGGTTGTATTCAGATAAAAATATTAGAGGAGCTAACGGAATTAATCATATTTCTGGTGAATGTAAATTTCAGAATTTAAAGATTTATAATATTCCTGGACTAGGGTTTGGGTCGTGGAAATCAACAGGAGGATCTGTAATAGAAGATTGTATTATTTATAATAATGGTATTATCGGAAAAGAAAGAGGTTTTGGTGAAGGTATGTATGTTCAAAATCATAGCGATAATACAAGGATCATTAGAAACAACATCATTTTTAATAATTATTATAAAGGTGTAGAGATTTGGTCTGCAAGTTCAGGTCAAAATAAAGAATTTGTTAAAAATATAACCTTAAGTGGTAATGTTATATTCAATAATGGAATTCCCTCAGGAAGACATCAAGGCAATGTAATTATAGCAAGTAATGACAGAGAAAGTGTAAATATTGCCAAGCATATTAAAGTAGAAAACAATGTATTATATCACAACGTAGATTTTATTAAAAACAATAAATTAGGTGATGCTTCGTCTTTGCTTTTGGGTTTTATAAAACAAGCACTTGTTGAAGATATTATAGTTACAGATAATGTAATTATTGGACAAAACAACGCTTTCAGTATTTTGCATGCTAAATCTGTTTTGTTTAAAAATAATACGGTTTATACAGGTTATGTGCATTTTGATAGATCAACGTTACCAGGTTTAGAGTCGCAGTTAATTCAAATGGATCATAATAACTACTTTTCTAAAAGAGGAGTGCCTTTTAGAATTTCAAAACACAAAGATTATACGCTAACAGACTGGCAAAATACTTTTAAAATTGATACACATAGTTCAGCTGGAGCCTTAAAAGATTTTGAAATTAATTCTGTTTTAAAAGTGAGTTCATTACATACAAAACCAAGTCACTTTAATGTTGTGCTTTTAGAAAAAAATGGAAATGATGTTGAAGTTAATTTTAGTGATTATAATATCGAAGAAGGTATGACTTATAAAATCTATGATATTGAAAACAGTCATAAGGTTTTAAAATCTGGTAAAATCACAAAAACTTTAAAAGTTAGTTTCCCTATGAATTTGACGAATTTTGAGAAGCCATTACACAATACTTTGGCCATAAAATCTGCTGATAATTTTGGAGTATTTAGAATTGAATTCGAAAAATCAGAAAAGAAAAGTTTTTTCAAACGCTTATTCGGTTGGTTGTTTTAAGGACTAAACACCATTTACTTAATTACACCAACTATTTTTAATAACTCCGTGTATAATTATAAACAAATTCTATCGTTATAGATTTGGGATTGAATTATATTTGACACTAAATAAAATCATCAAAAAAACGTAAAACTAATGATGTTACTTAAAAAACAGTTAATCATCGTTTTTCTTGTAGTTTCTTCGCTTGCAATGGCTCAAAAATCGGCTGTTTATACTAGTGATTTACAAGATTATCAAAAAGCATTAACCTTATACAATAACAAACAATATCGTGCAGCTCAGTCTTTGTTTGATAATGTTAAAGACAATACAGACGACATAACCATACAATCCGATTGTGCTTATTATATCGCAAATTGTGCTGTGCGTTTAAATCAGAATAATGCAGACGATTTAATCACGGAATTTGTTGAAGATTACCCAACAAGTACTAAAAGAAATACAGCTTTTTTAGATGTTGCAGACTATTACTTTGATAATGGAAAATATGCGTATGCACGTAAATGGTATGAGAAGTTAGACGAAGGTAGCATAGCGCGTTCAGAAAAAGAGCGTTTCAATTTTAATTATGGTTATGCTTTATATTCAACTAAAGATGAAAAGAAAGCGACTAAGTATTTAAATAGAGTTGTAAACTCTAAAGAATATGGTTCTCAAGCTAAATATTACATAGGTTTTTTAGCGTACCAAGGAGATGATTACGATAAAGCGAATGAGTATTTTGATCAAGTAAGTGATAACGAAAAGTACAAGGAAAAATTATCTTATTACCAAGCAGACTTAAATTTCAAGTTAGGTAAATTTGAAAAAGCCATAGAGCTTGCCCAAGCACAATTACCAAGAAGTAATGCAGCTGAAAAATCAGAATTATCAAAAATTATTGGAGAAAGTTATTTCAATCTAGAGAAATACACTGAAGCTATTCCATATTTAAAAGACTATAAAGGAAAAGATAGAAAATGGAGTAATACCGATTATTATCAATTAGGTTATGCGTATTACAAGCAAAATGATTTTGAAAGCGCCATATCAGAATTCAATAAAATAATTGGAGGACAAAATTCAGTAGCGCAAAATGCATATTACCATTTAGGAGAAAGTTACATCAATCTAAACAAAAAGCAGGAAGCTTTAAATGCCTTTAGAAATGCATCACAAATGGATTTTGATGCTAAAATTCAAGAAGATGCTTGGTTAAATTATGCTAAAATTAGTTACGAAATTGGAAATCCATACCAATCCGTTCCTCAGGTTTTAACAAGTTATTTAAAAGCCTATCCTAATTCTGGCTATAAAGAAGAGGTTGAAACACTCTTAATAGATTCTTACATTACATCAAAGAATTATAAAGAAGCCTTAGAACTTTTAAAAGGTAAAAATAGTTTTGAAAATAAAGCAGCTTACCAAAAAGTGGCCTTTTTTAGAGCTGTAGAATTATTTAATGAAAATAAATATAACGAGGCTTTAGGTTTATTTAAAGGCTCTTTAAAAGAACCAATAGATCCTGTTTTTGTTGCTAAAGCAACCTTTTGGAAAGCTGAAACAGAATACAATTTAACTAATTATAACGATGCTTTAATTGGCTTTAAACAGTTTGATGGTTATAGTGAATCTGCTGGTTTATCAGAAAACGAAAATCTAAATTACAATTTAGCATATACCTATTTTAAGCTGAAAGATTACGCTAACGCTTCTAACTATTTTGAGAAATTTATAAAAAATAAGTCGAATGACAAACTACGTCAAAACGATGCTTATTTAAGATTGGCAGATGGCTATTTCGTCTCTAGTAAATATCAGAATGCGATTGAAGCATACAAAAAAGCAATTCAGATTAATGAAATAGAAACAGACTATGCAGCTTTTCAAACAGCGATGAGTCAAGGGTATTTAGGAAAAGGTGCAGATAAGATTTCAGAATTAAAAGCCTTTATTAATCAGTATCCAAAATCGGCATTACGAGATGATGCTATGTATGAGTTGGCAAATTCTTATGTAAAATCTAACGAATCGGATAAAGCGATGCAAATGTACGATCGCCTAAATTCTGAATACAAAACAAGCGCCTTTACCTCTAAGGCCTTATTAAGACAAGGTTTGGTTTATTATAATGGTAATGATAATAATCGTGCATTAACCAAATTTAAACAAGTAGCAACAGACTTTCCAGGTTCTGGAGAAGCGGTTCAGGCGGTTTCAACAGTACGATTAATTTATATCGATTTAGGAAAAGTAGATGAATACGCAACGTGGGTGAGAACATTAGATTACGTTGAAGTTACAGACGTAGATTTAGATAATGCAACCTATTTAGCAGCAGAAAAGCCATATTTAGATAATGAAACGGATAAAGCCATCCGCCAGTTTAATAAATATTTAAATGAATTTCCAAAAGGACTTCATAATGAAAAAGCCCATTTTTATTTGGCGCAATTGTATTACAAAAAAGAATTGTTTGATAATGCACAACCTCATTTTAAAGCTGTTGTTGAAGCTTCAAAATCAGAATATACTGAACAAGCTATCGTAAAGCTTTGTGAGATTTATTTAGGTAAATCTAATTGGGAAAAAGCAGTGCCTATTTTAAAACGATTAGAGCTAGAAGCTGACTATCCTCAGAATGTGGTTTATGCACAATCTAATTTAATGAATGCTTATTACCAAACTGAAGATTACGTTAAAGCAGAAAGCTATGCTGAAAAAGTATTGAGCAATTCTAAATTAGATAACAAAGTTAAGAGTGATGCTAAATTAACAATTGCACGTTCTGCTATTAAAATTGGAGACGAAGCTAAAGCAAAAATAGCATATGCTGAGGTTGAAAAATTAGCAACAGGAAGTGTCGCTGCAGAAGCTTTATTTTACAACGGTTATTTTAAAAACAAAGCAGGAGATTACGAAGCATCAAATACTACTATTCAAAAATTAGCAAAAGACTACGGCAGTTATAAATTGTTTAGTGCAAAAGGCTTGGTTGTAATGGCAAAGAACTTTTATGCTTTAGGAGATGCATTTCAAGCTACTTATATTTTAGAAAGTGTAATTAGCAATTTCCCAGACTTTACAGAGGTTGTAACGGAAGCGAAAGCAGAATTGAATAAAATAAAAGCTGAAGAAGCAAAAACAAATTCATCAATCGAAACTGACGACAACTAAAGGTAACATTAATCAAACGGTCAGGTTCAACCTGTTCAAGCCAAGTTGAAGTATAAACAAAACATTTAAAATGAAAATCAAATTTTTAATTTTTATTGTAACCATATCAAGCAGTATGTCTTTTGTTGTAGCTCAAGAAAAAGACACCATCGCAGATCAAACGGTTAACGTTATTAAACCATACACACCAACAATTTCAGATGCCTTTAAAGTTAAGGATAACCCTAAATTGAATGATTCTAGCGCAGTTAAGAAAAAGGCAATTAAGTATAATATCTTTTCAATTCCGGTAGCATCTACTTTTACACCTGCAAAAGGAAAAGCAGCCACTGTAGATAAAGCCAAAGCTGTAAAATTATACGATAATTATGCATCGCTTGGTGTTGGTAATTATTCGACGCTTTTAGGTGAAGTTTATTTAAACCATGAACTAAGTAAAAGTGAAAATGTTGGTGGTTACTTTAGTCATCATTCGTCTCGAGGAGGTATTGATAATTTGTCGTTAGATGATTATTTTTCTAAAACCAAATTGAATGCACATTACAGTAAGAGCCAACGAGATTATACGTGGAAAGTAGATGGTGGTTTTAATTTGCAAGCTTATAATTGGTACGGTTTACCAGAGGGTGTTTATTCTGAAACACAAATTGATTTAATTGACTCTAAACATACATTTAATAGCTTTAATGTTGGAGGGAAAATTAATTTTGATGATGCTATTGTAAAAGATGCAAGTCTTAGATTTAGACGTTTTGGTGACAATCAAGATTCTGGTGAAAACCGTTTTATGGCTAATAGTAATTTTGAAGTTTCTATACAAGATGCAGATATTGATGCAGAAGTATTTTTAGATTATTTAGGTGGAAGTTTTGATTCTACTTATTTGGAAACCCTAACATCAACATCAATAGATTACGGTAATATTATGTTTGGTTTGGCTCCATCTTATCAGCTTAACCGAGATGATTTAACCATTAATTTAGGTGTAAGGTTAACTTACCTTAATGATACAGAGCTAAGCAAAAGTAAATTTTATGTACATCCTAATATTGAAGCATCATACCGCTTAGTAGATGAACTGTTGATTGCTTACGCAGGTCTTACAGGTAAAGTGATTCAAAATTCGTATTACGATTTTGCTAATGTGAATCCATTTGTATCACCAACACTTTATGTAAGTCCAACCGATCAACAGTATAAAACTTTTGTAGGTGTAAAAGGAAAGCTAACTAGTAATATAAGCTATAATATTACAGGGAATTATGCTTCTGAAAAAGCAAAGGCATTATATAAGTCTAATGTTGCGATAACTTCGGCAACGGAAGACTATCAATATGGTAATTCTTTTAATGTAGTTTACGATGATGTTACTACATTTTCTATTGCAGGTGAATTGAATGTAGACTTCAATAGAAATTTTACTTTAGGAATTAAAGGAGAGTATTTTGCATATGATACAGATGATGAAGCACAAGCATGGAATTTACCAGATTTAGAAGCCTCATTGTTTTTAGATTATCAGATTTCAGAACAATGGTTTGCTGGTGCAAGTGCTTATTTTGTTGGTGAGCGAAAAGATGAAAGAATAGTTACTGATTTGTTCTTGCAAACAGATATATCAAGAGTATCATTAGAAAGCTATTTTGATTTAAACGCACATGTAGGTTATAAAATAAACGACCAATTATCTGTTTTTGCGAAGGCTAATAATATTTTTAATCAAGATTATCAGCGATGGTTAAATTTCCCAGTTCAAGGTATTCAGTTTTTAGCTGGTGCAACTTATCAGTTTGATTTTTAATAAAAAGTATTATTACAGTTGTTGTTTAGAGACTTCATTATTACATACAAGATTTTTAAAAGCGTTCCAAAGTGGAGCGCTTTTCTTATTTTTACACAAGATATCAATTTATCATCATGGTGTTGAATATTTATAAATACAGAATAAAAATTAGATTTAACATGAATAAAAAACTACTATTAATTTTCTTATTAATCACCGTTTTCGCTTGTGAAAAAGATAAATTACAAGCCGATTTAATCGTTACAAATGCTAATATTTATACCGTTAATAATGACTTCAATAAAGCGGAAGCATTTGCTGTAAAAGATGGTAAAATAATTGCTGTAGGATCAACATCTGAAATAGATAATAAATACAAAGCCATTGACACGCTCAATGCTAAAGGTAAAACTCTTGTGCCAGGATTTATAGATGCACATTGTCATTTTTTAGGTTTAGGGCTTAATCAGCAAACTGTTGATTTAGTGGGTACAAAGAGTTTTGAGGAGATGATGAAACGTGTTTTAGATTTTCAGAATACAAAACATAAAAAATTTATATTCGGACGCGGTTGGGATCAAAATGATTGGGAGGATAAACAATTTCCAAATAAAAATTTATTAGATAAATTATTTCCTAATATACCTGTTGCGTTGTTGCGTATAGATGGCCATGCCATATTAGCCAATCAAGCAGCATTAGATTTAGGTAAAGTCACTAAAAACAGTAAAATTGATGGAGGTGAAGTGGTTGTTGAAAATGGAAAACTGACTGGAGTTTTAATTGATAATGCAGAACAGTTGGTTATGAATCATTGGCCAAAACCAACAAAAATTGAACAAGCAAAGGCGTTGTTAGAAGCTCAGAAAATATGTTTTGATTTAGGTTTAACCACAGTTGATGATGCAGGCTTAAGTAAGGAATCCATTGAGATTATTGAAAACCTTCAAGAATCTGGAAAACTGAAAATGCGCATATATGCAATGGTGTCGCATTCCGAAGAGAACTTAGATTACTTTTTAAATAAAGGTATTACCAAAACAGACCGACTCAATGTACGCTCATTTAAGTTTTATGCAGATGGAGCACTTGGTTCTAGAGGAGCTATGTTAAAAGAACCATATTCAGACAAGCCTGGTCATCTAGGATTATTGGTTACGGATTTAGAAACCTTAAAAAAAGCAGCTGAGCGTATTGCAGATTCTGAGTTTCAAATGAATACTCATGCTATTGGAGATTCTGCCAATAGAGCCGTTTTAGAAACCTATAATAAAGTTTTAAAAGGTAAAAACGATAGACGTTGGAGAGTAGAACATGCACAAATTGTGTCGACCGAGGATTTTGATTTTTACAAAAATATAATGCCATCTATACAACCAACGCATGCAACAAGTGATATGTATTGGGCAGAAGATCGTATAGGTTCTGAACGCGTCAAAGGTGCATATGCCTATAAAAAACTATTAGAAGCTTACGGAAAAGTAGCTTTAGGAACTGATTTTCCGGTAGAGCGTGTAAGTCCGTTTTTAACGTTTTATGCTGCTGTGGCTAGACAAGATTTAGACCAATATCCTGAAGGTGGTTTTCAAATGGAAAATGCATTGAGTAGAGAAGAAGCTCTAAAAGGAATGACTATTTGGGCAGCGTACTCTAATTTTGAAGAAAATGAAAAGGGAAGTATTGAGGTAGGTAAATTTGCAGATTTCATCATTCTAGATAAAGATATTATGACGGTTGATGCTAATGAAATACCGAATATTAAAGTGTTAAAGACCGTTGTTGGAGGTGAAATTTAATAGATGTTTAAATATGAAAAAGGTTAGTATAACATTTTTATTAATTACTTTTTGTTTAAATTTTTCATTTGCTCAATATGATTGGACAAATGCTAAATTATATTTAAAAAACAGAGAGGTTCTTAGCGGTGAAGTAAAGATTCCTGTGATGGGAGCTGGCATGAATTTGGGTAAAGAAACTCTAAAATATAGAATTGATAAAAAAGATAAGGTGTCTGATTTCAAGCCAGAGGAAGTTGATAGTATTCTTTTTATAATTGAATACAACAAAAAAGTAGATAACAAAAAAGTAATAGAAACCCGTTTACAAACATTTGTTCCAGTTTTTCTAAATAAGAAGAAATCAAGATTGGGTTTTGTAGAAATTTTGGTTGATGGAAAGCTAAGGTTGGTTGGTAAAACTGTGATAGATAATTTTGGGGGTAATTCTTCAAATATTACAATTGGAGTAAATGGAGGTCATATATATCAAAATGATTATATGCGTGGTCATAATCAAGTTATGCTTTTAAAAGAAGGTGAAAAACCTGAGGTATTTTATAGGGATACTTCTTCTAAATTTTTTAGAAAGAGAGCTATGAAATATTTTAAGGATTGTATTTCATTAGAAATTAAAATAGAAAATAAATTTTTTAAAAAAGAAGATATTCAAGATGTTGTAAGATTTTATAACCTTAACTGCGCCAAATAATCAAAATGCTCACCATCTATAACTTTTTCACATTGTAATCCAACAGTTAAACAAGCTGTTTTCAACGTTTCAAAATCGAGATATAACCATTTCATAGGAGATTCTTTTTCGTCTTTATAAGTTAAAAAATAATCTAGTTCGCCAGGATAACCTTGGTTGAGGTCTAACCACATGCCTCCATCCTCATCTTCGTACATATATGAAATATCCGAAGAATCTATGAGAATTTGCCCTTCAGGTTTTAAAAGCGATTTTAAATGCATTAAATATTTTGAAACTTGAGATAATTCTTGAAAAATCCCAGTACCATTCATCAATAATAAAATAGTATCAAACGTTTCAGTTTCTTCTAAAAGTGGTTTTAATTCGGCATTTAAAACTCCACGTTTTTTAGCTACTTCAATAGCACCTTTAGAGTTATCAATCGCTTTTACTTTTAAACCCTTTTCTTGTAACCAAAGTGAATGGCTTCCAGAGCCACAACCCACGTCTAAAATGTGACCTTTAGATAACTGTAATGCTCTTTGTTCTAGTTTTGGCATATCAGAATAACCTCTAAATAAGTAAGGAAGTGGTAAAGCATCTTCATCCGAAATATTAGTAGATGTTATGAGATCTTCAGAGTAATTTCCGTTCTGGTAATCTAATAAGGCTTTTCCAAAAATATCTTTAGTCATAGTTTTTTGTCTGTTTGATGGATTTTTGTTTTAATTGAAATTGTATTGAGAACTTTAGTTAAATTTGTTTTATGCAAGACCAGATCAATAACCTTCCAAAGCTCGCCAAAGATAAACATAAGGAGAACAAAACCTTTTTTACAAAGCTAAAAAAGAAACCACCAAAGCAGTTAGACTATTTAATGCAAGAGTTGCACGAAGCTGAATTTGAGCGTACCGATTGTTTAGAATGTGCCAACTGTTGTAAGACCACAGGTCCTTTATTTACAGATAAAGATATTCAGCGTATTGCTAAATCTTTTAAAATGAAAGAACAGCAATTTATAGATGCCTATTTGCATTTAGATGAAGAAAATGATTATGTACTGCAATCTGTGCCATGTACGTTTTTAGGAGCTGATAATTATTGCTCTATTTATGATGTGCGTCCTAAGGCGTGCAGAGAATTTCCGCATACAGATCGAAAAAAGTTTCAACAAATTTCTAATTTAACTTTAAAGAATGTTGCCATTTGTCCTGCAGCTTTTAATATTGTTGAAGAAATGAAGAAGAGAATTCAATTGTAAGAGCTTTTGTGTTTTCGGAATAATTTTTGATATTAAAAAGATTAAAAAACACCATGAAAAAACGAATTATAATATCGCTATTGTTTTGTTTTACAATCAGTTTATCACATGCTCAAGCTTGGATGACGAACTTAGAAATTGCTCAAAGTTTAGCTTCGGTGCAAAATAAAATGGTATTAATGGTTTGGGAAGGGACTACAAAATATCCTTATCCTGTATTTATAAATAATGATAAAGGGAATACGGTTTTTATTAATAACCTTTTTGAAGATGAATTGGTAAGTCCAATAATTTGGAAAAATTTTGTTCCAGTAATTGTAAGCGAAGATGAATATGCGGATTTATACTTAAAAATTAAGGATAGTCGCTCTCAAAAATATATGGATAAGTTTAATGATGACTCTATTAAAATATTAGATATAAATGGTAATATATTGAATACAGCTTACACCTCAATTGATTACGAGAATATTACTACGATGATTCAGGATTACGGATTAAATACCGAATTTATCGCGGTGGAATTAATGAGTTATAAGCAAAAGCAAGATTTTTATTCGGCTTATTATCTAGCTTCAAAATATTTAGATTATTCTATGTATATGAAAGAAAGCGTTAGGCAAGAAGTGATAGATTTAGCCAATATCTATTTAAATGAAGCTGCTGGTTTTGTTGAAGCAAATAAAAATGAAGATCAACTTTCACTGCAGCAACGTGTAGAGCTTTTAAAAATTCAGGAAAATTTAATTACTAAACATCCCAAAAAAGTATTGCGTCAATTAAAACGAATGGATGCCGAAAATGTAGCAACTAATAACCAAGCATTCGTTGCCTTTTTGTATTATACAGCTTATAAGATTTTAAATGACAAAACTAATGCTGAACAATGGAAGTCTAAGATTTCTTCAGTAAATTTGAAGAAAGCGGAGTTAATTATTAATCTTAATTCTTTATAATATTGGAAAACATTATTAATTACTTTGAAACTATTCCTTCATTACACAGAAGTCTTATTTTAGTTGGTGGACTTACATTTTTTTGGTTATTAGAAGGAGGTTTACCATTATTTAAGTTTAAATATAAAAAATGGCAACACGCTATTCCTAATCTCTTCTTTACATTAACTACGATTATTATAAATTTTGCTTTTGCATTTGTTCTTTTAAGTTCTGCAGATTGGGTAAAAGCCAATGATTTTGGAATTATAAACTGGTTACCGCAAATGCCATTATGGTTATATGTCTTTCTTGGTTTATTATTTTTAGATTTTTTTGGAGCCTATTTAGCACATTATGTGGAGCACAAAGTAAAACCACTTTGGATGGTGCATTTAGTACATCATACAGATCATAAAGTAGATACGACTACTGCAAATAGACATCACCCAATTGAAAGTCTTATTAGGTTCGGTTTTACTTTACTAGGCGTTTTTGTAGTTGGTACACCAATAGCTTTAGTGATGATGTACCAAGCCATGTCTTTAATATTTACACAGTTTACACATGCAAATATTAAATTACCAAAAGGCTTAGATAAGGCCTTGAGCTATTTTATTGTATCTCCAGATATGCACAAAACACATCATCATTATAGATTACCATATACAGACTCTAACTATGGAAACATTTTTAGTATTTGGGATCGTGTTTTGGGAACTTATAGGTATATGGATCGTGAGAAGTTGATTTATGGAGTTGATGTTTTTCCGGACGAAGTGAAGAACAGTAATATTAGGCATTTACTTAAACAACCATTTCTGAACTATGAAAAATCAACACTTTCAGCAGAAACTGAAAACTAGTGCAATCGCATTTTTAATTCTATTATGTATGAGCTGTAATACTAACCGAAAACAAATAGATATACAAGGTCATAGAGGTTGTAGAGGATTGTTACCAGAAAATTCATTACCAGCTTTTGAAAAAGCAATAGATTTAGGAGTGCATACTTTAGAGTTAGATATTGTGATCTCTAAAGATAATAAGGTGGTTGTATCTCATGAGCCTTTTATGAATCCTTTAATTTGTTTAGATATTAATGGAGACGTTTTTCCAGATTCACTTGATGCAAAACTTAATTTGTATCAAATGAATTATGAAGAGATTAAACAATTTGACTGTGGTTCAAAATTTCATCCTACATATCCAAA
This sequence comes from Winogradskyella eximia, assembly GCF_003386165.1. Taxonomy (GTDB): domain Bacteria; phylum Bacteroidota; class Bacteroidia; order Flavobacteriales; family Flavobacteriaceae; genus Winogradskyella; species Winogradskyella eximia. The sequence goes on from NZ_QRDV01000001.1 coordinate 1,330,946, forward strand.
TCAAGAAAAATTAAATACCTATAAGCCATTATTAGCAGAAGTATTTGATTTGGTGAAAGCAAAAAAATCTGATGTTAAGTTTAATATCGAAATTAAATCTGAATCTAATTATTATGGCATTTTCACACCTTATCCTGAAGATTACGTCGCCTTAGTTTTAGATGAAATTAAAAAACAAGACATGCTTAATCGTGTAAATCTTCAATCTTTTGATTTGCAAATTCTTGAACAAATAAAAAAGCAATCTCCAAATATGGAAGTAGCTATACTCATTGAGGATAATGAAACCATTGATGGAAAACTTAAAGCACTATCTTACCAACCAGAGATTATCAGTCCATATTTTAAATTATTAACATCAGCATCTGTTAAAGCCTATCAGGCAAAAGGTTTTAAAATTATTCCTTGGACAATTAATAGCGAAGATGATATGAAAGAAATGATATCATGGCAAGTTGATGGTATTATTACAGATTATCCAAATCGATTGATTGAGCTATTAAAGCTATAATTTTCTTACATTTTTTTAAAATAATGCAGTTCGTCGAATATTTGTGGTAGATAATGTAAATTATAGGTTGTATCATCTTAAAACCACTTATGTTTAAACGGATTAATTAATTATTGTTGGGTATACACTTGCTATGTGTAACTTAAAGTTGTGTTGTTTTGAAAAATTTAATCCGCTTCTGCATTATCATTATTCTCTCCATTTTATTGGGTTTTACGTTGCATGCACAAGAGCAATATGCTAAGTTAGAGAAAAACCGAAATATTCAAGCTCAAGGATTAATTCATCAATTAAATAAAACTAGTGACACTTTAATTCTTAAAAGTGATAAAATAATCCATTCGCTTTATACAATCAATCAAAACTATACACGCGAGCTAGATATTGAAATCGATTCTACCGCTTATAAATTACCATTAAATAAATTATCTATAGGAAAGCATGTGTTTGTAGCTAGACAAGCACCAATGAAAATAATATTTGTTGTAAGAATTTTAAAGGAAATTCCAACGCAACTTCCTGAGTCGTATAGAACCAAAGCTCTGGTTGCTATTAAACAATTAAATTCATCAGTTGAAAAAGAAAATAGCGCGCGCTTAGTCGTAGATTAAATAGTGCTTGCGTTTGTTTTTAAAAGTCTCTAAATCGGTTTTCCAACTTGCTTTAATTTCCGCTTCACTTAAACCAGCTTCAATCTGTTTTTGCAATATTGCGGTTCCTGCATGAGTGGTGAAATTAGACATGTTAAACACTTTACTCTTATCAGTTGCATGGTTATAAGCATCCATGATATATTTTAAGGTGAAATGACGCTCAGCACTAACCTTTGATAAATCTACGCCATAGCAAATTTCATTTTCATGCTTTGGATATTTAGACCCAAAATTGGCAACAGGAGTATAACTAAAGTTGTAGTGATTCTTATCTAAAAACGGTGCGCCATAGCGTTGAAACTGAAATTCAGTACCTCTACCTGCATTAATGTTTGTGCCTTCAAACAAACCCAAACTAGGATACAACACAATAGATTGGTCGTTTGGTAAATTAGGCGACGGTCTAATGGCTAAGTTGTAAGTACTATTGTGATTATAATTCTGCACTTTAATAATAGTAATGTTGCAAGTGATGCCATTATTTAACCAAGCTTCACCATTTATCATTTTTGCATACTCGCCAATCGTCATGCCATGAACTAAAGGAATAGGATGCATGCCTAAAAAGCTACTGTGTTTTTTTTCTAAAACAGGACCATCAACATAATTACCATTTGGATTTGGCCGATCTAAAATTAAAAGTGGAATATTTTGTTCGGCACAAGCTTCCATAACATAATGTAATGTAGAAATATAGGTGTAGAAGCGCACACCAACATCTTGAATATCAAAAACCACAATATCCACATCTTCAAGCTGTGTTTTGGTCGGTTTTTTATGTTTTCCATGCAGCGAGTAAATGGCTAAACCTGTTTTGGTGTCTTTGCCATCTTTTACCAATTCACCTGCATCTGCAGTGCCTCTAAAGCCATGTTCTGGAGCAAATACTTTTGTAATATCCACATTTCGGTTTAAAAGAGAATCTATAAGATGTGAGTAAGGTTTATTTGGATACGTACTTTTATCTTCAGTGAAATGATAGCGATTAAATTCATTGTAGTAAGCTTTTTTAAAAATTACAGACGTTTGATTGGCAACAACACCAACACGTTTTCCTTTTAGTAGTGTTAAATATGACTCTGTTCTATTAGCGCCAACTATAATTGATTTTTTTTCTTCGATTGCTGTTGTGAGACTTAAAGAGTCAACGTATTGGTTTTCTGAAATTATATGTAAAGCACTACTGTTTTCTTCTTCTACAAGTTGAGAATTCTCTGCTTTTGATTTCATTTGATTTCCACAAGAAAATGTAAGGGAGGATATCCCAATAATTATCGAGAATAAAACTGTATTTTTGAAAACCTTTAAAAGCATATATTAGGTTTGAATTTTGAGTTATTTATAGCTAAACGTATAATAGGCAATAAAACGTATAAAAGTAGTGTTTCGGCACCAATAATTAAAATTGGTATCGCAGCAATTGCTATTGGTATTATTGTAATGCTTATTGCAATCGCAACAGGTTTAGGATTACAGCAGAAAATTAGGGATAAAGTTGTAGCATTTAATGGCCATATAGAAATCACTAATTACGATACTAATGCGTCAGATGAATCTCAGGTACCAATTTCTATCAACCAAGATTTTTATCCTAATTTTAAAGATGTAGACGGTGTAAAACACATTCAAGCTGTAGCTACCAAATTTGCAGTGATTAGAACCGAAACGGATTTTGAAGGTGTGGTTGTAAAAGGTGTTGGAGCCGATTATAATTGGGAATATTTTAAAGAATTTTTAGTCAAAGGAAGACTTCCAGATTTTACACAAAATCGAAATGAAGAAGCATTAATTTCAAGTTATCTTGCTAATCGATTAGGATTTAAAGTCGGTGATAAGTTTCAAACTTTATTTACCGAAGAGATAGATAGATTACCTCGTATTATTAATTTTGAAATTGTAGGGATTTACAATTCAGGTTTTCAAGAGCTTGATGAAAAATTTTTAATAGCCGATTTAAGGCATGTGCAACGTCTTAATAAATGGGAAGCTGACCAAATAGGAAGTTTTGAGGTTTTTATTGATGATTTTTCTCAAATTGATGAAAAGACAGTTGAAGTATATAAAGCGATTCCATCTTTAATGAATGCGACTTCAATTACTCAAAAATATTATACCATCTTCGAGTGGATTAAGATTTTCGATAACAATACTTATGGTATTATAGCTATTATGATTATTGTAGCAGGTATTAATATGATTACCGCTTTATTGGTTTTAATCTTAGAACGTACGAGTATGATTGGGATCTTAAAAGCGTTAGGTAGCTCTAACTGGACCATCAGAAAAGTATTTCTTTACAATGCTTCTTATTTAGTTGGGTTGGGATTACTTTGGGGAAATATTATAGGTTTAGGTTTATTGTTTGCACAGAAGTATTTTGAGCTGTTTCCATTAAATCCAGATACCTATTACGTAAGTACAGCGCCTGTTTACATCAGTTGGGAATATATTGTAATTCTTAACCTTGGTACATTTATAGCTTGTTTATTAATGCTATTAATTCCTTCAGTTATTATTTCTAAGATTTCCCCAGTTAAAGCGATTCGATTTGATTAATAATGCATTGTTAGCTTCAGATTATCAACTAATAAACGCTTTCAATTATAAATGCTTTTTGCTAAAGGCATAACACTATTATTATAACCTTTTTAACTTTATACTTCTAACTTTTCACTTATTTTTGCATCCTTGAAAAAACAATTATGGAATACGTAGAAAATATATTAGGTACAATAGGGAATACACCATTAGTGAAAATGAATAAGCTAGTGGAAGACTTGCCATGTCTAGTACTTGCAAAATACGAAACTTTTAATCCTGGGAATTCTGTAAAAGACCGAATGGCTTTACAGATGATTGAAGATGCAGAGGCAGATGGTCGTTTAAAACCAGGAGGAACCATAATTGAAGGTACTTCAGGAAACACAGGTATGGGATTAGCTTTGGCAGCTATTGTAAAAGGATACAAATGTATTTTTGTAATGGCAGATAAGCAATCTAAAGAAAAAGTAGATATTATGCGTGCTGTAGGAGCACAAGTTATTGTTTGCCCAACAGCAGTAGAGCCAGACGACCCAAGGAGTTATTATTCAGTATCAAAACGATTAGGTGAAGAAACTCCAAATTCTTGGTATGTTAATCAATACGATAATCCAAGTAATACTAAAGCGCATTACGAAAGTACAGGTCCAGAAATCTGGAAACAAACCGATGGTAAAATCACACATTTTGTAGTGGGTGTTGGTACAGGAGGAACTATTTCTGGCGTTGGAAAATACCTAAAAGAACAAAATCCAAATATTAAAGTTTGGGGAGTTGATACGTATGGTTCTGTATTTAAAAAATATCACGAAACAGGTATCTTTGATGAAAAAGAAATCTACCCTTATGTAACAGAAGGCATTGGTGAAGATATTTTACCAAAAAATGTAGATTTTAGTATTATTGATGGTTTTACTAAGGTAACAGATAAAGACGCATGCGTTTACACACAACGTTTAGCAAAAGAAGAGGGTATGTTTTTAGGAAACTCAGCCGGATCAGCAATAAAGGGTGTATTGCAATTAAAAGAACATTTTAAACCAGAAGATGTAGTTGTGGTATTATTTCATGATCATGGTAGTCGTTATGTAGGTAAAATGTTTAATGACGATTGGATGCGTAAGATGGGATATATTGATTAAATCTTCCTGCGAAAGCAGTAATCTTATTATATAAAAATAAAAATCTTGGGTACTTACTCAGGATTTTTTTGTTTCTGTAATTGCTATGTTCTCAATAACAGTTTAATTTTTTTATTAAACCCTCACTAATGGTAGATGGCAGAGCCAATACCTTACCTTCACCCAAAAGCAGTTCTGTCTATGGATATTGAAGTAAAAGTGAATAAACCAAACCCAATTTTATCCAAAGAAAAAGTGGTAATCTATAATCGTAATGTAGATGTTAAGTCCACAATTAAAGCTTTAGAGACTGGCAACAATGTTTTAATTACAGAATTTTATAATAACGGATCTATCCTAATTAAAGAGTTGCAACAACATCTTAGTGAAAAATTACCTAACAAATCGTTTAAAGAACAACGTGAATTTAGATTAGTATATCATAAATTGTCTAATCTTATACTAATAGAAATTGAGAATCATCAATTACTAGTTAAAAAATCACCAAATATTGGTTGGTTTGAAAAACTATATCCAGATACTAAAGATTTGCTTTTAACCTATCCGCAAGTACAAGGGTTAAATAGTTCTTGGCAATGGTATAAAAACGGAATTACTATTCCTGTTTTACGAAACAAGATTCATCCTTATTATGGCGTTTATTTTCCAACACGTTTTGAGCATTTAGAGTTGTTTGATAATTGGCTAAAGCGCTATTCTGGTCCTAAAAAGACAGCTATCGATGTTGGTATTGGCAGCGGAATATTAGCCATGCAATTAGTAAAGCATGGTTTTCAAAAAGTATTGGGTACGGATACTAATTCTAATGCCATTGTTGGTTTGAAAGAATCTATGGGGACGACAAAACTCTCTCGAAAGATAGAGCTAGATTTTGCATCACTTTTTGGCAAATGGAACCAACCAACAGAACTCATTATTTTTAATCCTCCTTGGTTACCAGAAACTCGTAATTCAGAAAACTTAGATGAAGCTATTTATTATAATAAAAGCTTATTTAATAATTTCTTTGAAGCGGCAAAAGAAAGATTATTACCAGACGGTAAGTTGGTGCTTATATTTTCAAATTTAGCACAAATTATAGGCTTATCAAAGGAGAACCCGATAGAACAAGAGATAGCAAATGGTGGACGATTTCAATTAGAGCGTTGTTTTACTAAAAATGTAAAAAAAGGATCTGAAAAAACGAAGCGCGATTTAAATTGGAGGAATAAAGAGGAAGTTGAGCTTTGGGTTTTAACTCATAAATAAAGTGTAAACAATAGTGATTATCGTAATTGCGAGATGTTATGCCGAGAAAAGTCTAAATGACTAATAACGAGAAAATCTATTTGTTTCTAGTTTAAGCTTACAGGTTTTACTTGTCTATGAGCTTATTTAGCTATCTTGATTAACTAAATAGTATATATGAAACAAGTTTACAAATCAACCTCTATTATTGATTTTGAAAGTTTTACTTCCAGTTTAAAGCTTGGTGTTTATCTTTTAAAATTGATGACTACGGAAGGAGAATCAATCACTAAAAAAACTTATAAAAGCATAGATTAAAATGCTTTAGAGTGTTACAAATGATGTAGGTCATTTTAGAAGTGAGTACTAAAAAGTATCTTAGAGTATTAAATATTAATGCTTTATGAAAACTTCTAAACATAAATTACACAAAAAAATCTATTGGGTTTTAATCATTTTATCCTTAGTTATTGATTATATCTTTTATAGTGTTTTAAAAGATCAGTTCTCGTTATTCTTTCTTGTTTGTTTTTCTGGCATACCTTTCTTCTTATTTGCGACAGGGTGTTTTGGGTTATTATGGCCAAAAATTAAACCAGAAGGAGATGATGAAGTTTATATTAGCCATTCATTAATAATAGGCTTACTTTTTATCGTTTTGTTTTTTATTCATGTTTGGATTATTTTACCAAGTATTTGTCCAGAATTTGGTACACTTTTAGGGGTTTAAAACTTATGATAATTAGTAATTTAAAATTAACTTATGTTTTTTAACGTATAAATTTTATTTTAGCTAAATGCAAGAAGACTTCCTTCATTACATTTGGAAACATAAAGCCTTCGACTCCTTATTGTTAAAAACAACAAAAGACGAAACGATTAGTATTTCTAATTTAGGACAGCACAATCATAATGCTGGTCCAGATTTCTTCAATGCACAACTAAGTATTGCAGATCAGCTTTGGGCTGGTAATGTAGAGATACATATTAAATCTTCGGATTGGTATATACATAACCACGAAATCGATAAAGCTTATGATAATGTCATTCTACACGTGGTTTGGGAACATGATACCGAAATCTTTAGAAAAGATAATTCTGAAATTCCAACTTTAGAACTTAAGCACTATGTAGATAAAAACTTGATCTATAAATATGAAAAACTGATGCAATCTAAATCTTGGATTAATTGTGAATCTAGTTTTTTAGAGGTGGATGATTTTTTACTTAATAATTGGTTAGAACGACTTTATATAGAACGCTTAGAAAGAAAATCTGAAACTATTGAGCAATTACTGCAAGATTCTAATAGCGATTGGGAAGCGGTTTTGTTTAAGATGTTATTAAAGAATTTTGGACTTAAAGTAAATGGAGAATCGTTTTTTAGCTTGGCAAATTCAATAGATTTTTCAATCATAAGAAAATTGCAAAATGATGTTTTAGATTTGGAAGCCTTGCTTTTTGGTCAGTCAGGTTTGTTGATAGACGAAAATATTGAAGACCGTTATTTTATATATTTAAAAAATCGCTATGGGTTTTTAAAGCAAAAATTCAAACTAGAAAATCAAGGAGTATTACCACTACAGTTTTTTAGATTACGACCACCAAATTTTCCAACCATTCGATTGTCTCAATTTGCAAATTTATACAGTTTAGAACAGAATTTGTTTTCAAAAGTGATGCAATTTAATACACGAGATGAGTTTTATTCATTTTTTAATAAAGGAGTTACAACGTTTTGGACATCACATTATACGTTTGCTAAAACTTCAAAAGTGTTTAAAAAAGTCTTAACCAAATCTTTCATAGATTTACTAATCATTAATACGCTAATTCCATTAAAATTTAGTTATGCTAAATCGCAAGGAAAGACTATTGATGATAATGTATTCAAGCTTATAAAAGAGATTAAGATAGAGAATAATAGCATAGTGTCTAAATTTTTAGATTTAAAAGCTATAGAGAAAAATGCATTAAGTTCTCAGGCTTTATTGCAATTAAAACAAGATTATTGTGATAAAAATAAGTGTCTTCAATGTGCAATAGGCAATAGTTTAATTGTGAAAAAGAAGTAAATTGCAGCATGAAATGGTTCTACAACTTATTATTGTATTTTCAAAAACGAGGTTATTATGTTTGTCAACGTATTGCAGACCGCTTAGGTATTAGAGCTAAAATTGTGAGAACCACGTTTATGTATCTTACTTTTGTAACCGTAGGTTTTGGTTTTGCACTATATTTGTTTTTGGCGTTTTGGATGCGAATTAAAGATATAGTATACACAAAACGATCTTCTGTTTTCGACTTATAATTACATTGTTATTACATGGATAATCCACTTTTAAGACTTTATAGATCTAAGATTTACACGGCTGTAATGATGTTAGTGCTTTTACTCTGTATTGGAGTTTTGGGTTACAGATTTATTTCAGATTTTGAATGGCTAGATGCGCTCTACATGACTGTAATAACAATAACTACAGTGGGTTTTGCAGAGGTAAATCCTTTAGATGAACAATCTAAAATTTTTACAATATTTTTAATATTGGCAAGTGTAGTTATTGTGGGTTACGCTATTTCAATAATCACCGAATTTATATTAAATAGAAATAATATAGAAGATATAAAACAACGTAAGATGCAGAAGAAAATTGATGCTATGACTAATCATATTATTATTTGTGGTTATGGACGTAATGGTAAACAAGCGGCAAAAAAGTTAAGTGATTACGGAAAACCTTTTGTAATTATTGAGCGTAATAAAGAAACTATTGAAAAATTTCAAGACGATGATATTATCTTTATTGAAGGAAATGCGAACGAAGATGAAATACTTCTTTCTGCAGGTATCGATAAAGCAAGTACGCTAATTTGTGCTTTGCCAAATGATGCAGATAATTTATTTGTGGTATTATCAGCTAGACAGATTAATTCAAAATTGACCATAATAAGCCGAGCTTCTGAGGAAACTTCGTATAATAAGTTAAAATTGGCAGGTGCTAATAATGTTATTCTACCAGATAGAATAGGAGGTGATCATATGGCATCTTTAGTGGTAATTCCAGATTTGGTAGAGTTTATCGATAATTTAGGGATTGTGGGAGAACGTAATATCAATATTGAAGAAGTTAAAGTAGAACAGCTTTATAATATTAATGAAGTTAAAACCATCAGAGACTTAGATTTACGTAGAAAAACAGGTTGTACTGTTATTGGTTTTAAAGATGATAAAGGAGATTATATTGTAAATCCTGAAGCAGAAACAAAGTTGATTCCAGGTTCTAAAATTATTGTTTTAGGGCGTCCAGAACAGATTGTGAAACTGAATTCTAAATATAATATTGTATAAAAATTCAATCGTTTTATAGCTTCAGACTTTATTGGTTCAGTTTTTTTTTGCATCTTGTCATCTTATAAACTAAAAAAAACTAACTAATCACTACACACATGAAGAAGTATCTTCTATCAATTCTTACACTTTTATTACCACTATTAAACTTTGCTCAAGAAACAACTTCCGAAAAAATTGATACCATTTTTAAGGATTATACAGGTTGGTTTGTTGATGCTATTTTTTATGAAATTCCATTTTCAGAAACATATAAAATTCCATGGGTGCTAATTGTATTAATAGGTGGAGCATTGTTTTTTACTATCTATTTTAAATTTATAAATATTACTGGTTTTAGAATGGCTATTAGAGTTGTTAAAGGGCAGTATGAAGATATTGAAAAACATGGAGCAGACACTTTATATGGTGATAATACTGCAAATGAGGGTGAAAACATAATTGAAACCATGAGAGATGATGGTGCAGACGGAGAAGTTTCGCATTTTCAGGCTTTAACAGCAGCTTTATCAGCAACTGTTGGTTTAGGGAATATAGCAGGTGTTGCTGTAGCCTTATCTATTGGTGGACCTGGAGCAACATTTTGGATGATTGTTGCAGGATTATTAGGAATGGCTTCAAAATTTGCTGAATGTACACTTGGTGTAAAATATAGAGATGTTGGTGATGATGGTACCGTTTATGGTGGTCCAATGTACTACTTAACTAAAGGTTTAAAAGCCAAAGGTATGGGTGGTTTTGGTAAAGTGCTAGCTGTATTGTTTGCCATATTTGTGATAGGAGGTTCTTTTGGTGGTGGAAATATGTTTCAAGCCAATCAAGCTGCTGCGCAATTTGTTAAAGTATTCGATTTAGATCCGGCTTCTAATGCAGGTCTTTATTTTGGTTTAGTTATGGCAGCTCTTGTAGCAGTTGTAATTATTGGTGGAATAAAGCGTATTGCTAAAGTAACTGAAAAAGTAGTGCCATTTATGGCAGGAATATATGTGTTAGCTTCTTTAATAATTCTAGGTGCTAATTTTAGTTTAATTGATGATGCATTTGCATTGATTTATGAAGGTGCATTCTCAGGATTGGGTATAGCTGGTGGACTTGTTGGTGTAATGATTCAAGGTATTAGAAGAGGAGCATTTTCTAATGAAGCCGGAGTTGGTTCTGCTGCAATTGCACACTCTGCGGTCCGTATTAAATATCCTGCATCAGAAGGTATTGTTGCGCTTTTAGAACCATTTGTAGATACCGTTGTTATCTGTACAATGACAGCATTGGTTATTGTAATCACTAATTTTGATGGTGGTTTTATGGAATATGGTGTTGAAATTACAGAAGGTGTTGAAATTACAGCTACAGCTTTTGATTCTGTGATTCCGCATTTCTCAATTGTACTTACAATCGCTGTTATATTATTTGCTTTTTCAACTATGATTTCTTGGTCTTACTATGGTATGCAAGGTTGGGTGTTTTTATTCGGAAAGGGTAAAGCATCAGATTTAGCTTATAAAATATTATTCTTATTCTTTGTAGTTGTTGGTGCTTCTATAAGCTTAGGAGCTGTAATTAATTTCTCTGATGCCATGATTTTTGCTATGGTTGTACCTAATATAATAGGTGTAGTGATTTTGTCTCCAGTCATTAAGAAGGAATTAAATAAATATTATAAAGCTATCAACGTTAAGAATGATGCCATTGAAGATGGAGCAGATGATTTAAATGAAATTTTATAAAATAGAATTATAAAGTATGAAATCCCATTTCTTGTTTACTAATCAACAACGGAATGGGATTTTTTTATTGTTGGCTGTAATAGTGATTATTCAATGTATCTATTGGTTTGTACCAAATATTTTCACGGATACAACTACGGATAAACCTGTAAACGAAAATGAATTAGAAACGTTTAGAAAAGAAGTAGATTCATTACGACTAGTTGAAATAGAAAATAGGAAACCAAAAATTTATCCTTTCAATCCAAATTATATAACAGATTATAAAGGTTATACTTTAGGAATGACAAATGAAGAAATCGATAGGCTTCATAAATTTAGAGAACGTAACCAATGGGTTAATTCAGCTAAAGACTTTCAAAAAGTTACCAAGGTTTCAGATTCATTTTTAGACATAATTTCTCCTTATTTTAAATTTCCAGATTGGGTAACAAATCCTAAGCCAAAGACTCAAGGTTATAGTAATTCTTATTCAAATTCTTCAAAACCTAAAACATATCAACAGAAGGTAGACTTAAATTTAGCAACGGCAAATCAGTTAAAAAAGGTTTATGGTGTTGGCGAAAAATTATCCGAACGGATTATAAAATATAGAGACAAGTACAAGGGAGGGTTTATTTCAGATGTTCAACTTAGTGAAGTTTATGGATTGTCTCCAGAAGTTATAGAGCGTATTAAAAATGATTTTACGGTTAAAACACCAAGAGCAATTAAAACTTATAATCTTAACACAGCAACTAGAGATGAGTTAGTCACTATTCAATTTATCGATTACGAAGTGGCTCATAATATTATTGAAGAACGAACTCTTAGAGATGGCTTTAAATCTCTAGAAGAGTTAACAAAAGTTGAAGATTTCCCCATCAAAAAATTCGATATAATTAAGCTATATTTGTATTTATAACAAACAACAATTTATGTCTAATTTATATTTTACAGAAGAGCACAATTTATTCCGAGAAAGCCTCAGAGAATTCTTAAAAAAAGAAGTTGTACCACATATTGATAAATGGGAAGAAACAGGTCATATTGAACGTTTCATCTGGAAAAAATTTGGTGATATGGGTTATTTTGGTTTAGCAACACCAGAAGCATATGGAGGCTTAGATTTAGATTTATTTTACACTGTTATTTTTCTTGAAGAAATGCAACGCATAAATTCTGGTGGATTTGCAGCAGCAATGTGGGCACATGCATATTTAGCGATGACACATCTTAACAAGGAAGGAAATCACGAACAAAAAGAAAAATATTTAACGCCTAGTGCTTTAGGTGACGCCATAGGTTGTCTTTGTATTACTGAACCTTTTGGAGGAAGTGATGTTGCAGGTATGCGTACAACTGCAGTGAAGAAAGGTGATACTTATGTTATTAATGGTTCAAAAACTTTTATAACAAATGGTGTTTATAGTGATTATTTAGTGGTTGCTGCTAAAACGAGTCCAGAATTAGGAAATAAAGGTATTAGCATTTTTGTAATGGATAGAGATACGCCTGGTATCTCGGCAACAAAATTAGATAAGTTAGGATGGAGAGCTTCAGATACAGGTGAGATTGCATTTGATAATGTTGTAATTCCTGCTTCTAATTTAATGGGTGATGAAGGTCAAGGTTTTCCATACATAATGCAACATTTTGCGTTAGAGCGATTAATAATGGGAGTGAATTCGCATGCTAGGGCAGAATATGCTTTAGAATATGCCAAACAATATATGTCTGAAAGAACAGCTTTTGGAAGAACTATAGATAAATTTCAAGCCTTAAGACATACTTATGCAGATTGCGAAACACAGATGGAAATTTGTAAACAATTTAACTACTATGTGGCAAAAAGATTAGATATGGGAGATTATGTTGTAAAAGAAGCAACAATGTCTAAATTACAATCCACAAAAATGGCAGATGATGTTATTTACCAATGTCTTCAGTTTTTAGGTGGTTACGGTTACATGGAAGAATATCCATTAGCACGTATGTCAAGAGATAGCCGATTAGGTCCTATTGGTGGAGGAACTTCCGAAATCTTAAAAGAGATTATCGCTAAAATGGTAATTGATAATAAAGACTATAAACCAGCAACATAACTGATTAAATTATCATTTTAGAGAAAATTGTTTTTAATATCGCTAAAATGGTAATTGATAATAAAGACTATAAACCTGCGACTTAATTTTGTGATTATTATATTTGAAATATAGGTCTTAGATCTGTTAAATTGAGAACTCGTGAATTTATTCACGAGTTTTTTTGTTAATCATCATTTTTTACGCTAATAGTTTATGATTTATTAACACGCAAACGTTTTCGTGAATTATTGGATTTCTATTGAAGTCATTATTCCTGTAAATTTAGAGATATAACAAAATCTTAATATTCATGAATAATTTAAAAATCATTGGTCTTGCCTGTTTAATACTATTTCTTTTTAATTGTAGTCAGGATGAAATTTTTGTAGAAGAACAATCAGCTCAAACTACCGAGACAATAGTAGAATATGCTAAACGTGATGGACTAAAACCAATTGGTTCAGGTGTTATGATGCAAGCTTTTTATTGGGATGTTCCTGCAGGCGGAACTTGGTGGAATACTGTAAACTCTAAAGTAGCAGATTGGAGTAACGCTGGTATAGATGCCATTTGGCTTCCTCCAGCTTCAAAAGCACAAAATGGTCCTTTTTCTATGGGTTACGATCCTTTTGATTATTTTGATTTTGGAGAATACAACCAAATGGGAAGTGTTGAAACACGTTTTGGATCGAGAACTGAACTCACTAAATTAATTGATGCAGCACATCAAAATGGACTTAGTGTAATAGCAGATATAGTAATTAATCATAATAGTGGAGGAGCAAGTGAGGCTAATCCTTATGCTGGAGGTAATACATGGACGGATTTTAATCCTATGTCAGGTAATTTTTATCGCTCAGCTAATGATTTTCATGCCAATAATATACACTCTAATGATAGTGGAGCATTTGGAGGTTATCCAGATTTATGTCACAATCAAACTTATGTGCAAGATTGGTTATGGAATAATTCAAATAGTGTAGCAAAATATTATAGAGATGTTATAGGTTTTGATGGATGGCGTTTTGATTATGTTAAAGGTTTTGAACCTTGGGTTGTAAAAGCATGGAAAGATGAAGCAGGTGGATTTGCCGTTGGTGAATATTGGGATAGCAATGTGTCTACCTTAGATTGGTGGACAAGTACTGCAGAGGCAAGTGCTTTTGATTTTGCGTGCTATTATAAAATGAAAGATGCGTTTATGGGTAATAATTTAACGGTTCTAAATGATAATATGTTGTGGAAGCAAAATGCCACAAGGGCAATGACATTTGTTGCGAATCATGATACCGATGAAATCATAAATAATAAAATTTTGGCTTATGCTTATATCTTAACTCACGAAGGTTATCCGACTATATTTTATAAAGATTATGAGGAATGGTTAAATAAAGAGCGATTAAATAATTTAATATGGATTCATAATAATTTGGCTGGTGGAACAACAAATATATTACATGCAGACACAGACGAATATATAGCGAGAAGAAACGGTTATAATAATGCTGGTCTTGTGGTTTATATTAATAATTCAGATTTATGGCAAGAAAGATGGATAGAAACTAATTGGTCTAATACTATTATTAAAGACTATACAGGTCACTCTGCTTGGGAACCTACGACGCAATATGGTAAATGGGTTAAAATACAAGCACCACCAAAAAGTTATTCGGTTTGGTCAGTAAAGTGATTTTTTATTGTTTAGTTTAAATCCTGCCAAAGTGCAGGATTTTTAATATTATGCTAAATTAATACCAACTAATCGTTATATTTATTTTTATTGAAACTAGTTGGATGAGTCTTAAATTTTTTTCAGAGTATTTATTATTAGAAAAAAAATATTCTAACCATACTGTATTGGCCTATACAAAGGATATAGAAAATTTTCAAACCTTTTTAAATCAACATAATTATCCTGAAGATTTAATACAAGTTGGATATTCAGAAATTAGACAATGGATTGTAACGTTAGTAGATGCTGGTATTTCTAATCGTACTATTAACCGAAAAGTATCTTCATTAAACACTTATTATAAGTACTTACAAAAAACTGAAGACATTAATGTAAATCCATTAAAACAGCATAAAGCCTTAAAAGTTGGAAAAAAAGCACAATTGCCATTTTCAGAACAAGAATTAAAAACTGTTTTAGAAAATTCTATAGTAGTAGATGATTTTGAAAGTGCAAGAAACCATTTTATTATTGAGCTATTTTACGCTACTGGAATTAGACGTATTGAACTCGTAAATTTGAAACTAACTGATGTAGATAAGAGTAATAACCAAATAAAGGTATTGGGTAAACGAAAAAAAGAAAGATATATTCCTTTAATAGAATCGTTATCAAAATCCCTAAACTCTTATTTAGAATATAGAAACAATTTACCAACTATAGATGATAAGGAGTATCTGTTTTTAACAAAGAGTGGTCTTAAAATTTATGAAAAGCTTGTTTACAGAATAATAAATAAGTATTTTAGTGAAGCATCTACGAAAGCAAAATGTAGCCCTCATGTAATTAGGCATTCGTTTGCAACGCACTTGTTAAATCAAGGTGCAGATTTAAATACAGTAAAAGAACTTCTTGGACATACAAGCTTAGCTGCTACTCAGGTTTATACACATAATAGTATAGCTGAATTAAAAAAAGTACATGCTAAATCACATCCAAGAAATCAAAGTTAAGTATAACTTAATGCCAATAATCAATAAATAAGTACTTAACAAATGCGTTTTAGTACCCATGTTTAACTTAAAATAAAATATATGAAAGTAAACACTCAATCCGTTAATTTTACAGCAGATAGTAAGCTGATAGATTTCATTCAGAAGCGAATGGATAAATTAGATTTGTTTTATGATAAAATAATTCAGTCCGATGTATATTTAAAAGTAGAAAATACAAGTGATAAAGAAAATAAAATATTCGAAGTTAAAGTAAGTGTGCCAGGAGATAGTTTTGTTGTAAAGAAGCAATGTAAATCTTTTGAGGAAGGAGCAGATGCCGCAATTGCCTCATTAGGAAGGCAAATCAAAAAGCGAAAAGAAAAATTAAGGGCACATAGTTAAAATTTTTTTAAAAAATGTTTTGAATAGTAAAATAAAGTCTTACATTTGCAGTCCGTTAGAAATAGCGGACTTTTTTATGGTCAGTTTTTGATCTTGAAAAAGTAAAAAAGGCCGATGTAGCTCAGCTGGCTAGAGCAGCTGATTTGTAATCAGCAGGTCGTGGGTTCGAGTCCCTCCATCGGCTCTTTAAAAGTTTGGTTTTTTTGATTAAAAAATAAGCTTTTATTGTTTGAAATATTGAAATTAAGTTTTGGGGAGATACTCAAGCGGCCAACGAGGGCAGACTGTAAATCTGCTGACTACGTCTTCGCAGGTTCGAATCCTGCTCTCCCCACAAATAATTTTTGCAAATAGTTTTGAAAATTAAACTTCATTAAGCTACTTTTGCAAAAAAAAAAATGAATCTTGTTTTTGTGGGTTCATTAAGAATGAAATATTGATTACCTTTCAGAATGTAAAAATTTTGATAAAATGCGAGAGTAGCTCAGTTGGTAGAGCGTCAGCCTTCCAAGCTGAATGTCGCCGGTTCGAACCCGGTCTCTCGCTCTAAAATTTACGAGTTAAGATTTAGACTTTTATATCGTAATTCGAGAATCGGCTACCGTAAGTGAAAAGCCGGTGTAGCTCAGGGGTAGAGCGTTTCCTTGGTAAGGAAGAGGTCACGAGTTCAATTCTCGTCATTGGCTCTTTTTTCTAAGTACATAGATTAGAAATAACAATTGAACACTAATATTAAAAGAATAAAATAAATTAAACATGGCAAAGGCAACTTTCGATCGTTCAAAACCACACTTAAACATTGGTACTATTGGACACGTAGATCACGGTAAAACAACTTTAACTGCTGCTATTACTAAAGTATTAGCTGATGCAGGTTTATCTGAAGCAAGATCATTTGATCAAATTGATAATGCACCAGAAGAAAAAGAAAGAGGTATAACAATTAATACTTCTCACGTAGAATATGCAACTGCTAATCGTCACTATGCTCACGTTGACTGTCCAGGTCACGCGGATTACGTAAAGAACATGGTTACAGGTGCTGCTCAAATGGATGGTGCTATTTTAGTTGTTGCTGCAACTGATGGTCCTATGCCACAAACACGTGAGCATATCTTACTTGGTCGCCAGGTAGGAATTCCTCGTATGGTTGTATTCATGAATAAAGTGGATATGGTTGATGATGAGGAGTTATTAGAATTAGTAGAAATGGAAATCAGAGATTTATTATCATTCTACGAGTATGATGGTGATAATGGTCCTGTAGTAGCAGGTTCTGCTTTAGGTGCACTTAATGGTGAGCAAAAGTGGGTTGATACTGTAATGGAATTGATGGCACAAGTGGATGCTTGGATTGAAGAGCCAGTTCGTGATATGGACAAGCCTTTCTTAATGCCAATTGAAGATGTATTCTCAATTACTGGTCGTGGTACTGTTGCAACTGGTCGTATTGAGACTGGTGTAGCTAACACAGGTGATCCTGTTGAAATCATCGGTATGGGTGCTGAGAAATTAACATCTACTATTACTGGTATTGAAATGTTCCGTCAGATTTTAGATAGAGGTGAAGCTGGTGATAACGCTGGTATCTTATTAAGAGGTATTGAGAAGTCTCAGATCTCTAGAGGTATGGTAATTACTAAGCCTGGTTCTGTAACACCACATGCTAAATTTAAAGCTGAGGTTTACGTATTGAAAAAAGAAGAAGGTGGACGTCATACTCCATTCCATAATAATTACCGTCCACAGTTTTACGTTCGTACAACTGATGTAACTGGAAACATTGCGCTTCCTGATGGTGTTGAAATGGTAATGCCAGGAGATAACTTAACAATTACAGTTGAGTTAATTCAACCAATTGCAATGAACGTAGGTTTACGTTTCGCTATCCGTGAAGGTGGTAGAACAGTTGGTGCTGGTCAGGTTACTGAAATTTTAGACTAAACAAAATAGTTAAAATATTTAATTAAGGTGTCTCGATATTTCGGGACGCCTTGATTATTGTTTACGGGTTTAGCTCAGTTGGTAGAGCACTGGTCTCCAAAACCAGGTGTCGTGAGTTCGAGTCTCTCAACCCGTGCAAATTAAACATTGGATTATTTTGTAATCCTTAATAAAGTATATTATCAAATGGCAGGATTAATAACATATATAAAAGAATCGTTTGAAGAGTTGAAGAATAATGTGTCATGGACTCCATGGCCAGAGGCTCAGAAACTAACGGTAATTGTAGCTGTGCTTTCAATTATTTTTTCTTTAGCTATTTGGGGAGTTGATACCGTGTTTAGTAGAGCGGTTAAGGCTTATTTTGAAATGATTCACTAACAATTTACAAGAAGAATATGTCCGATAAAAAATGGTATGTTGTTAGAGCGGTAAGCGGTCAAGAGAACAAAATTAAAGCTTATATCGAAAATGAAATTTCAAGATTAGGTTTAGAAGATTTTGTAGACCAAGTTTTGGTACCAACTGAAAAAGTTATTCAAATCCGTAACGGAAAGAAAATACAAAAAGAGAAAGTTTATTTCCCTGGTTACATAATGGTTCAAGCCAATTTAAGTGGTGAGATTCCTCATATTATTAAATCGATTACAAATGTTATCGGTTTTTTAGGTGAAACAAAAGGAGGTGATCCTGTGCCTTTAAGACAATCTGAAGTAAACAGAATGTTAGGTAAAGTAGATGAATTGTCTGTAGAGGCTGATGCTAATGTTGCTATACCATTTACTAAAGGAGAAACTGTAAAAGTTATCGATGGTCCATTCAATGGTTTTGATGGTACTATTGAGAAGATTAATGAAGAAAAGCGTAAGCTTGAGGTAATGGTTAAGATTTTTGGAAGAAAAACACCATTAGAGTTAAGTTATATGCAAGTTGAAAAAGTTTAATAATTGTTACAATAAAGAGCGTTAATCTATGCTTCCAATATAGATAAGCGTATAAACATTAAGAAATGGCAAAAGAAATAGACAAAGTAGTTAAGCTACAAGTTCGGGGAGGTGCTGCGAATCCATCGCCACCGGTAGGACCCGCTTTAGGTGCCGCTGGAGTTAATATCATGGAGTTCTGTAAGCAATTTAATGCTAGAACTCAAGATAAGCCAGGTAAAGTTTTACCTGTGGTTATATCTGTTTACAAAGACAAATCATTTGAATTTGTAATTAAGACTCCACCAGCAGCAGTACAATTATTAGAAGCGGCCAAAGTAAAGAAAGGATCAGGAGAACCAAACCGACGTAAAGTAGCAAAAGTAACTTGGGATCAAGTAAAAACGATTGCTCAGGATAAGATGGTAGATCTAAATGCATTTGAAATCGGATCAGCTATGAAAATGGTTGCCGGTACAGCAAGATCTATGGGTATCACTGTTAAAGGAGGAGAAGCTCCAAACTAAATTTTTAGAAATGGCAAGATTAACAAAGAAGCAAAAAGAAGCAAGAGCAAAAGTTGATAATAACAAAATTTACTCTTTAGAAGAAGCTTCAGCTTTACTAAAAGAAATTACATATACAAAATTTGATGCTTCTATCGATTTAGCAATCAGATTGGGTGTAGATCCACGTAAAGCCAATCAAATGGTACGTGGTGTAGTTTCATTACCACACGGTACAGGTAAAGATATGAAGGTTCTTGCACTTGTAACACCAGATAAAGAAGAAGAAGCTAAAGAAGCAGGCGCTGATTATGTTGGGTTAGATGAATACTTACAGAAAATTAAAGATGGTTGGACTGATGTTGACGTTATCGTTACTATGCCAAGCATTATGGGTAAGTTAGGACCATTAGGTAGAGTATTAGGACCAAGAGGTCTTATGCCAAACCCTAAGACAGGAACAGTAACTATGGATGTCGCTAAAGCAGTTGCAGAAGTAAAAGCTGGTAAAATAGATTTTAAGGTAGATAAAACAGGTATTGTACATGCACCAATAGGTAAAGCATCGTTTAGTACTGATAAAATTATTGGGAATGCCCAAGAATTGTTATCTACAATCATGAAGTTAAAACCTACTGCATCAAAAGGTACTTATGTAAAGAGCATTTATATGTCTAGTACAATGAGTCCTAGTATTGCAGTTGATACAAAAATAGGATAGTAGTTAAACTTAGAACATTATGACAAGAGAAGAAAAATCCCAAGTAATTGAAGAGTTAACTGCTCAATTAGCAGATAATACAAATATCTATTTAACTGATATTTCAGGATTAGATGCAGTTGCAACTTCAAATTTAAGAAGAGCGTGTTTCAAGTCTAACATTAAGTTAGCTGTTGTTAAGAATACACTTTTAGAAAAAGCAATGGATGCATCGGATAAAGATTTCGGTGATTTACCAACTATTTTAAAAGGAAATACATCTGTAATGTATTCTGAAACAGGAAATGCTCCTGCAAAAGTAATTAAAGAATTTCGTAAAAAATCTGAAAAGCCATTATTAAAAGGTGCTTTCATTGAGGAATCAATTTACATTGGTGACGATTTACTTGATGCTTTAGTTGATATTAAGTCTAGAGAAGAGCTTATTGGAGAGATTGTAGGTTTACTACAGTCACCAGCTAAGAATGTTATCTCGGCACTTAAATCAAGTGGTGGAACCATTGCAGGCATCGTTAAAACATTATCTGAAAGAGAAGGATAATCGTATTACAATTACACAATAGAAAATTAAATTATAACACACATTATTAAACATTAGAAAAATGGCAGATTTAAAAGATTTCGCAGAACAATTAGTTAACTTAACAGTAAAAGAAGTTAACGAATTAGCAACTATATTAAAAGATGAGTACGGTATTGAGCCTGCTGCTGCTGCAGTAGCTATGGCTGGTCCTGCTGCAGGTGGTGGTGACGCTGCTGAAGAGCAAACTGAATTTGATGTAATCCTTAAAGCGGCAGGTGGTTCTAAACTAGCTGTAGTAAAATTAGTTAAAGAATTAACTGGTTTAGGTTTAAAAGAAGCAAAAGGTTTAGTTGATGATGCACCAAGCGCAATTAAAGAAGGTGTTTCTAAGGATGAAGCTGAAGGCTTAAAATCTTCTTTAGAGGAAGCAGGAGCTGAGGTAGAGCTTAAATAAGCATACTCATTCAACAATACAAGGTTTAGGTCTGGAGTCGTACTCTAAGACCTAAACCATTTTGTGTATATAAACGTTATATGCATTTTTTAGTTTTTATTTATTAAAATCTCGTTCATCAATGTTAGCAAAAAAGGCTGAAAGAATTAATTTCTCTTCTATTGTAAATAGGACAGATTACCCAGACTTTTTGGATATCCAAATTAAATCCTTCCAGGATTTTTTCCAATTAGAAACAAAGTCAGAAGAAAGGGGTACTGAAGGTTTGTACAACACCTTCATGGAGAACTTCCCAATTACAGATACACGTAATCAATTTGTATTAGAATTTTTAGATTACTTTATTGATCCACCTAGATATTCTATTGAAGAATGTATCGAAAGAGGATTAACTTACAGTGTGCCTTTAAAAGCAAGATTGAAGTTGTATTGTACGGATCCAGAACATGAGGATTTCGAAACAATCGTTCAAGATGTATATTTAGGTACTATTCCTTATATGACACCAAGTGGTACATTCTGTATTAATGGTGCAGAGCGTGTAGTTGTCTCTCAATTACACAGATCACCAGGTGTATTTTTTAGCCAATCATTCCATGCTAATGGAACTAAATTGTATTCTGCAAGAGTAATTCCTTTCAAAGGATCTTGGATAGAATTTGCTACAGACATCAATCAAGTAATGTATGCTTACATTGATAGAAAGAAAAAATTACCAGTTACAACACTTTTCCGTGCTATCGGTTTTGAGCGTGATAAAGATATTTTAGAAATTTTTGATCTTGCAGAAGAAGTTAAAGTTTCTAAGTCTGGATTAAAGAAAGTTATTGGTCGCAAATTAGCTGCCCGTGTATTGAATACATGGCACGAAGATTTCGTTGATGAAGATACAGGTGAAGTTGTATCTATTGAGCGTAACGAAATTGTATTAGATCGTGACACAATTATAGATAAAGATAATATTGAAGAAATTCTTGAAGCTGAAGTAAAAACTATTCTTTTACATAAAGAAAGTGCTCAGCAAGGAGATTACGCAATTATTCATAATACATTACAGAAGGATCCAACAAATTCTGAAAAAGAAGCTGTTGAGCACATCTACCGTCAATTACGTAATGCTGAGCCGCCAGATGAGGAAACTGCTCGTGGTATTATAGACAAATTATTCTTCTCTGACCAACGTTACTCTTTAGGTGAAGTAGGTCGTTACAGAATGAACAAGAAATTACAGTTAGATATCGGTATGGATAAGCAAGTGCTTACCAAAGAAGATATTATAACGATTATAAAATATTTAATCGAGCTTATTAACTCTAAAGCAGAGATTGATGATATTGATCACTTATCTAACCGTCGTGTACGTACAGTTGGTGAGCAGTTATCTTCTCAGTTTGGTGTTGGTCTTGCTCGTATGGCACGTACTATCCGTGAGCGTATGAATGTACGTGATAACGAAGTATTTACTCCAATTGATTTAATTAATGCAAAGACCTTATCGTCTGTTATTAATTCATTCTTTGGTACTAACCAGTTGTCTCAATTTATGGATCAAACGAATCCTCTTGCAGAGATTACGCATAAGCGTCGTCTTTCAGCATTAGGACCAGGTGGTTTATCTAGAGAAAGAGCAGGTTTCGAAGTACGTGATGTTCACTATACACACTATGGACGTCTATGTCCTATTGAAACACCAGAAGGACCAAACATTGGTTTAATTTCTTCTTTATCTGTATTTGCAAAAGTGAATTCAATGGGATTCATTGAAACTCCATATCGTAAAGTTGAAAATGGTGTTGTTGATATTAAAAATGCTCCAACGTACTTAAGTGCGGAAGAGGAGGAAGATATGTTAATCGCTCAAGCAACTATCAAAGTTGATGAAGATGGTAAAATCTTAGCTGATAAAATTATTTCTCGTCAAGAAGGTGATTTCCCAGTTATTGATCCAACACAAGTAGATTATACTGATGTTGCACCTAATCAGATTACTTCAATATCTGCATCGTTAATTCCATTCTTAGAACATGATGATGCCAACCGTGCATTAATGGGATCTAACATGATGCGTCAGGCCGTTCCTTTATTACGTCCAGAAGCACCAATTGTAGGTACAGGTTTAGAACGTCAGGTGGCTTCAGATTCTAGAGTATTAATTAATGCTGAAGGAGCTGGTACTGTTGAATATGTTGATGCTGAAAAAATCACCATAAGATACGAGCGTACTGAAGAAGAAGCAATGGTTAGCTTTGAAAGTGATACTAAAACATATCCTTTAGTTAAATTTAGAAAAACAAATCAAGGAACATCTATCAACTTAAAGCCAATCGTAGTGAAAGGTGATAAAGTTGCAAAAGGACAAGTTCTTTGTGAAGGTTATGCAACTGAAAATGGGGAATTAGCACTTGGTAGAAATATGAAAGTAGCCTTTATGCCTTGGAAAGGGTATAACTTTGAGGACGCTATCGTAATTTCAGAAAAAGTAGTTAGAGAAGATGTATTTACATCTATTCACATTGATGAGTACTCTTTAGAAGTTAGAGATACTAAATTAGGTAACGAAGAGTTAACTAATGATATTCCTAACGTGTCTGAAGAAGCGACTAAAGATTTAGATGAAAATGGTATGATTCGCATTGGTGCGGAAATCAAACCAGGTGATATCTTAATTGGTAAGATTACTCCTAAAGGTGAATCTGATCCAACTCCAGAAGAGAAACTTCTTAGAGCTATCTTTGGTGATAAAGCAGGTGATGTAAAAGATGCGTCTTTAAAAGCATCTCCATCTCTTAACGGTGTTGTAATTAATAAAAAATTATTCGCTAGAGCCGTAAAAGATAAACGCAAGAGAGCACAAGATAAAGAAGATATTGAAGCATTAGAAAATGCTTATGACAATAGATTTGATGATCTTAAAAATGTTGTAGTAGAAAAATTATTCAATATTGTTAATGGTAAAACTGCTCAAGGTATTTATAACGATTTAGGTGAAGAAATTATCCCTAAAGGTAAGAAGTATACCTTAAAGATGTTAAATGCTGTAGATGATTATACGCATTTAACTTCTGGAAAATGGACTACTGATGACCATACTAATGAAATGGTTGCAGATTTAATCCATAATTATAAAATTAAGGAAAATGATCTTCAAGGATCTTTAAGACGTGAGAAGTTTACAGTTTCTGTAGGAGATGAATTACCTGCAGGTATCATAAAATTAGCTAAAGTTTACATCGCTAAAAAACGTAAACTGAAAGTTGGTGATAAGATGGCGGGTCGTCACGGTAACAAAGGTATTGTTGCTCGTATCGTTCGTCAAGAAGATATGCCTTTCTTAGAAGATGGAACTCCAGTTGATATTGTATTAAATCCACTTGGTGTACCTTCTCGTATGAATATTGGTCAGATTTATGAAACCGTTTTAGGTTGGGCTGGTCAAGATTTAGGGAAAACGTATGCAACTCCTATCTTTGATGGTGCAACTTTAGATCAAATTAACGCATATACAGATGAAGCTGGTATCCCTAGATTTGGTCATACATATTTATATGATGGTGGAACAGGAGATCGTTTTGATCAACCAGCAACAGTTGGTGTAATCTATATGATTAAACTTGGTCACATGATTGATGATAAGATGCACGCACGTTCAATAGGACCGTACTCATTAATTACACAACAACCATTAGGTGGTAAAGCACAATTTGGTGGTCAGCGTTTTGGTGAGATGGAAGTATGGGCACTTGAAGCTTATGGAGCATCAAGTACATTACGTGAGATCTTAACTGTAAAATCAGATGATGTTATTGGTAGAGCTAAAACTTACGAAGCAATCGTTAAGGGTGAGCCAATGCCAGAACCAGGACTTCCAGAATCGTTCAACGTACTTATGCACGAATTGAAAGGTTTAGGATTAGATATTAGATTAGAAGAATAAAAAATAGTAGCCAGTCATCAGTATGTAGTAGTCACTGCATACTGAAGACTGAAGACTGAATACTATAAAGAACATGGCAAGAAAACAAGATAAGAATACAGTACAGAAATTTAACAAAATTTCTATTGGTTTAGCATCTCCTGAGTCTGTTTTAGCAGCATCTCGTGGTGAGGTATTAAAGCCAGAAACTATTAATTATCGAACTCACAAACCAGAAAGAGATGGTTTGTTCTGTGAGCGTATTTTTGGTCCTGTAAAGGATTTTGAATGTGCTTGTGGTAAATATAAAAGAATACGTTACAAAGGTATTGTATGTGACCGTTGTGGTGTAGAAGTAACAGAAAAGAAAGTACGTAGAGATCGTGTTGGGCACATTAATTTAGTGGTACCTGTAGCGCATATCTGGTATTTCCGTTCGTTACCTAATAAAATTGGTTACCTTCTTGGATTACCATCTAAGAAATTAGATATGATAATCTATTATGAGCGCTATGTGGTTATTCAATCAGGTATTGCTATGAATGCTGAAGGAGAACCAGTTCAAAAAATGGATTTCCTTACAGAAGAAGAGTACCTTAATATTTTAGAATCACTTCCTAAAGAAAACCAATATTTAGATGATACAGACCCTAACAAATTCATCGCTAAGATGGGTGCTGAGTGTCTTATCGATTTGTTAGCTCGTATTGATTTAGATGAATTGTCATATGAATTAAGACATAAAGCAAATAATGAAACATCTAAGCAACGTAAAACTGAAGCTTTAAAGCGTTTACAAGTTGTAGAGGCATTTAGAGATTCAAATTTAAATAGAGAGAACAGACCTGAGTGGATGATTATGAAGGCTGTTCCTGTAATTCCACCAGAATTAAGACCTTTAGTGCCTTTAGATGGTGGTCGTTTTGCGACTTCAGATTTAAATGATTTATACCGTCGTGTAATTATCCGTAACAACCGTCTTAAAAGATTAGTTGAGATAAAAGCACCAGAAGTGATTTTACGTAATGAGAAACGTATGTTACAAGAATCAGTAGATTCATTATTTGATAACACACGTAAATCATCTGCTGTAAAAACAGATTCTAACAGACCATTAAAATCATTATCAGATTCACTTAAAGGTAAGCAAGGACGTTTCCGTCAAAACTTACTTGGTAAGCGTGTTGATTATTCTGCACGTTCTGTAATTGTTGTTGGACCAGAATTAAGATTATTTGAATGTGGATTGCCTAAAGGTATGGCAGCAGAACTTTACAAGCCTTTTATCATCAGAAAACTGATAGAGAGAGGTATCGTAAAGACTGTAAAATCTGCAAAGAAAATTATAGATAGAAAAGAGCCTGTAGTTTGGGATATCTTAGAGAATGTTTTAAAAGGACATCCAGTGCTTTTAAATCGTGCTCCTACTTTACACAGACTTGGTATACAAGCATTCCAACCTAAACTTATCGAAGGTAAAGCAATTCAGTTACACCCATTAGTGTGTACTGCATTTAATGCCGATTTCGATGGTGACCAGATGGCAGTACATTTACCATTAGGACCAGAAGCTATTTTAGAATGTCAGATGTTAATGTTGGCTTCACATAATATATTGAACCCAGCAAACGGTTCTCCAGTTACTGTACCTTCTCAGGATATGGTACTTGGTTTATATTATATGACTAAACTTAGAAAATCTACTCCAGAAGTGCCAATTAAAGGAGAGGGGTTAACTTTTTATTCTCCTCAAGAAGTTACAATAGCTTACAATGAGAAGAAAGTTGACTTAAATGCTGGTATTAAGGTAAGAACTTTTGATTTTAATGAAGAAGGAGAATTAACTAAGCAAATTATAGAAACAACTGTTGGTCGTGTACTTTTCAACGAAAAAGTACCAGCAGCAGCAGGTTATATTAATGAAGTATTAACTAAAAAGTCTTTAAGAGAAATCATTCATGGTATTCTTAAAAAGACTAGTGTACCTGAAACTGCAGATTTCCTTGATGAGATTAAAACACAAGGTTATAAATTTGCATTCCAAGGTGGACTATCATTTAGTTTAGGTGATATTATTATTCCTGCAGAAAAGCAAGGAATGATTGATGCTGCTAATAAACAAGTTGATGGTATTATGGGTAACTATAATATGGGACTTATTACCAACAACGAACGTTATAATCAAGTTATTGATATTTGGACATCAACCAATGCTGAATTGACTGAATTGTCAATGAAACGTATTCGTGAAGATCAACAAGGATTTAACTCGGTATTTATGATGCTTGACTCTGGTGCAAGGGGTTCTAAAGAACAGATTCGTCAGTTAACAGGTATGCGTGGATTAATGGCTAAACCTAAAAAATCTACAGCAGCAGGTGGTGAAATTATTGAAAATCCAATTCTTTCTAACTTTAAGGAAGGTCTTTCAATTTTAGAATACTTTATCTCTACTCACGGTGCACGTAAAGGACTTGCAGATACGGCTCTTAAAACTGCCGATGCTGGTTACTTAACACGTCGTTTAGTAGATGTATCTCAAGATGTTATTGTTTATGAAGAAGATTGTGGTACGCTAAGAGGAATCGAAGTTTCTGCACTTAAGAAAAACGAAGAAATTGTTGAAAGTTTAGAAGGTAGAATCGTTGGTAGAACATCTCTTAATGATGTTTACAATCCATTAACTGAAGAGTTATTGGTAGAAGCTGGTGGTCATATTAATGATATTATCGCTAAGAAAATTGGAGACTCTCCGTTAGAGTCTATTGAAGTACGTTCTCCATTATCTTGTGAAGCTAAAAAAGGGATTTGTGTTAAATGTTATGGTCGTAACCTAGCTACTGGTAAATTAGTACAACGTGGTGAAGCTGTAGGTGTAGTTGCTGCTCAATCTATTGGTGAGCCTGGTACGCAGTTAACATTACGTACATTCCACGTTGGTGGTATTGCAGGTAACATTTCTGAAGAAAATAAATTAACTGTAAAGTTTGATGGTATTGCAGAAATTGAAGATTTAAAAACTGTTAAATCAAAAGATAAAGAAGGTAATGAGGTTGATGTTGTCATCTCAAGAACTTCAGAATTGAAATTGGTTGATGCTAAAACCGGAATCATTTTAAGTACAAATAATATTCCTTATGGTTCTTTTATTTATGTTAATAATGGAAGTAAACTTAAGAAGGGTGATGTAATTTGTGAATGGGATCCATATAACGGTGTAATTATTTCAGAATTTGCTGGTAAAGTGAAGTATGAAAACATCGAACAAGGCGTTACATATCAAGTTGAAATTGATGAACAAACTGGTTTCCAAGAGAAAGTTATTTCTGAATCTAGAAACAAGAAGTTGATTCCAACATTATTGATTGAAGATTCTAAAGGTGAAACTATCCGTTCTTATAACTTACCAGTTGGTGCCCACATTATGATTGATGATGGTGATAAAATTGATATTGGTAAGATTTTGGTTAAAATACCTCGTAAATCATCTAAAGCAGGTGATATTACTGGTGGTCTACCTCGTGTAACAGAATTATTTGAAGCACGTAACCCTTCTAATCCTGCTGTAGTAAGTGCGATTGATGGTGTGGTTTCATTTGGTAAAATTAAGCGTGGTAACCGTGAGATTATAATCGAATCTAAATTAGGAGAGGTTAAGAAATACTTAGTAAAATTATCTAATCAGATTCTTGTTCAAGAGAATGATTATGTAAAAGCAGGTATGCCTTTATCTGATGGTTCTGTTACACCAAACGATATTCTTAACATTAAAGGCCCGTCGGCAGTTCAACAATACTTAGTGAATGAAGTACAAGAAGTATATCGTTTACAAGGTGTGAAAATTAATGATAAGCACTTCGAAGTTGTTGTAAGACAAATGATGCGTAAAGTTAGAATTATTGATTCTGGAGATACTATTTTCTTAGAAAATCAATTAGTACACAAATCAGATTTCATTGAAGAAAACGATAAGATTTTCGGAATGAAAGTGGTTGAAGATGCGGGTGATTCTGATAATATGAAATCTGGTCAAATTGTAACAGTTAGAGATTTGAGAGATGAAAACTCTAGCTTACGAAGAGAAGATAAAAATCTTGTAACTGCAAGAGATGCTAGTCCGGCGACTGCAACTCCAATATTACAAGGTATTACTAGAGCTTCATTACAAACTAAGTCGTTTATATCAGCGGCATCGTTCCAAGAAACTACAAAAGTTCTTAACGAAGCAGCAGTAAATGGTAAGGTAGATTCTTTAGAAGGACTTAAAGAAAATGTAATTGTAGGTCATAGAATACCAGCAGGTACAGGTGTTAGAGAATACGAAAACATCATCGTTGGTTCTAAAGCAGAATTTAATGAAATGATGAAGGCTAAAGAAGAAATGAATTTTAATTAAAGGAGATTTATATTTAGCTAGCCGAAGGCGATGCAAAATATTAAAATCGAATTTATCCTGAACTAATGTCAGAGATTCATTCTTTAAATAGTAGAATAAACCAAAAGCCTTCAAGTTATATAACTTGAAGGCTTTTATATTTTTAAAAAATAACATATTATGGCAGACGAAAAAATTAATCCTAAAAAAGGTCAAATAAACATCGAATTGGATGAAAAAGTAGCAGAAGGTACTTATTCCAATTTAGCAATTATAAATCATTCCGTATCAGAATTTGTAGTGGATTTTGTAAGCATTATGCCAGGAACTCCGAAAAGTAAAGTAAAGTCTCGTATCATTCTTACACCACAACATGCAAAACGTTTATTGAAAGCCTTAGGCGAAAATATTGTTCGTTTTGAAAAAGCACATGGAGAAATTAAAGATTATGAGCAACCTCCAATACCTTTAAATTTTGGACCAACGGGACAGGCATAAGTTTATAATTAAACTTTAGTGCGTAATAGTTTTTTTCAATTATTATGTTATTATTAATTGAATTTATATATTCAAAACAGCTTATTTTAAAGTGTGTTTAAGGTTGTTTAGTGATTCTTGCTTATATATTCATATGAAATAAAAATAACGACCTCAGAGAGGTTTTAAAACCGCTTTTAGTGATTTTACGCCTTTTAGATATAAAAAAACCTTTGAATGAATAATTTAAAGTTTTTTTTATATCATTAAATCAATGTTGTTGTTTATGCAACTTCTTTTTGATTTAAATGATACTGTAAAGCTCCAGAAGGGCACTTTTTAATCTGATTAATAATGGCACCTGTTTGTGCTCCTTCGAGATCAATCCAGGGAATTACAGAGTTTCTAAATACATTAGACAATTGCTTCGCACAAAGTTGCGCATTTGCACAACATCGAGGCTTGTAGGTAACGGTAATTTCTGCGTTACTGAAAACGTTTGCGTTAATTTCCATAATAAGTAGATTAGTTTGGGGTTAATCGTATTTTGAAAGTATTGAATGAATATGGATTATTAATAAATAATAGACTATGTGTAAATTTAATCGTTTAATTGAAATTATTTGTAGGTATATACTCTTCTAATCGATGAAATACATGCTCTATTTATTCAAATTCTGATGTCATATGAAAGGTAATACTTGGATATTTTTGTTGAGACATCTGAAGTGAGAACATCGAATCTGCTAAAAACACCAATTGATTTTGTTTATCTCTGGCTAAATAGCGCTGTTTTACTCTAATAAATTCTTTGTATTCTTCGCTCTTTTCATTCTCTGTTTTTATCCAACAGGCTTTATGTACGTTAAGATTTTCGTAAGTACATTTTGCACCATATTCGTGCTCTAATCGGTACTGAATAACTTCATACTGCAGTGCACCTACGGTACCAATGACTTTTCGTCCATTAAAATCTAATGTAAATAATTGTGCAACACCTTCGTCCATTAATTGGTCGATACCTTTATATAGTTGCTTAGCTTTCATAGGATCAGCATTATTGATATATCTAAAATGTTCAGGAGAAAAACTAGGTACTCCTTTATAGTTTAAGATCTCACCTTCTGTTAGAGTATCTCCAATTTTAAAACTTCCAGTATCCTGAAGTCCTACGATATCACCTGGATATGAGATGTCTACAATCTCTTTCTTCTCTGCAAAAAATGCATTAGGACTCGAAAATTTTAATTTTTTATTTTGTCTTACATGTAAATAAGGAGTGTTACGCTTAAATTCTCCTGATACAATTTTTATAAAAGCTAATCTATTTCTATGATTAGGATCCATATTGGCATGTATTTTAAAAACAAAGCCGCTAAATTGCTTTTCTTCAGGTTTAACTAAGCGTTCTTCACTTTGTTTAGGTCTTGGTTTTGGTGCTATTTCAACAAAACAATCTAATAATTCTCTAACACCAAAATTGTTAAGTGCAGATCCAAAAAATACAGGTTGTTGCTTTCCGTTTAAATAGTCTTCTTTACTAAACTGAGGGTATATTCCTTCAACTAACTCTATCTCTTCTCTTAAGGTATTGGCTGCTTTTTTACCAACTAGTTTGTCTAATTCTGGAGAGGATAAATCGGATACCTCAATAGTTTCTTCAATATCCTTTCTGCTATCGCCAGAAAACAAATTAATATTCTTTTCCCAGATATTGTAGATACCTTTAAAATCGTAACCCATTCCTATAGGAAAACTTAAGGGAACAACCTTTAAACCTAATTTTTGTTCAATTTCATCTAGTAGATCAAATGCGTCTTTACCTTCTCTATCCATTTTGTTAATAAAAACAATCATTGGAATGTTTCGCATTCTACAAACTTCAACTAATTTTTCGGTTTGTTCCTCAACACCTTTAGCAACATCAATGACCACTATTACACTATCTACAGCAGTTAGGGTTCTAAATGTATCTTCAGCAAAATCTTTGTGACCAGGTGTATCTAAGATATTAATTTTAATACCGTTATATTCAAAAGCTAAAACAGAAGTAGCTACGGATATTCCACGCTGACGTTCAATTTCCATAAAGTCACTGGTAGCACCTTTCTTTATTTTGTTGCTTTTAACCGCACCAGCTTCTTGTATAGCACCACCAAATAATAGTAATTTTTCTGTAAGTGTAGTTTTACCTGCATCTGGATGAGAGATGATTCCGAACGTTCGTCGTCTATTTATTTCTGAAATAAAGCTCATAATAATTATTGAAAAAGCAGTGCAAATATATTACTTATAAGTTCAATAAGACTAACTAATCTAAAGGTTTTAATGGAAGAATCTTTTGAGATATCATTAAAATATTAATTCATGACAATAGAGAAACTATAAGTGGAAAATATTTTTTAGCTTTTATATCATTCCTATAATCCATACTAATAATACATATATTCAGAATCTAATGATCAAATCGTATACTTATTTATATTAAAACATGCATTTTATTTGAGCTATATCACCATATTTAGGTTTTAGAACAATATGACACTTGTTCATAACATAATTTCCAAATCATTAATGCTAAAGCTTATTTTTACAGCGTTTAAAGTGATCAAGGCAGAATAATTATATGAAATTAAAAGTAAGTTAGATACGTAATAAAAAACTCACATGTTATCCATACCTTTTTTTAAATTCCATCTAGAATAGTTGCCGTAGATGTAAAATTTATGAGCCACCTTATGTCTTGGTATTTTATAAAAATTTATTGTGTAAGAATACTTACATCTTAAATTTTTTGTAATTTTACTTTTATAAAATTATGGGATTAATTTTTTTGAAGTTGATTAATAGTAAATCTCTTCGCCAATTTAATATTTATTTTAGAATTTTAAGTGTGACTTAAGGCTTGTTTTAGGTGTCTTAAAAATTAATTATTGTACGTTATTTTCTATAGTCATATGGATTAAATCTTGCAATAAATTGTTTTGTTTGCATTTTACCGAATATATCGGCTATTTAGTCGATGTTTTGTTTTTTTATTTGTACAAACTGAATTATACATCAACTATATAATATATGGAAATCTTTACTCGATTCTCTTTCGCAAAGAACATTAATTTTTGTCAATGCTTAGTTTTAGAGAACTTATCTCAGTTTAGGATAAAAACTTTATTGCTGGTTAGTCTTTTCTTATCATCTTTTATTTTAAGTGCTCAAGAAGATGTAACCACTATATATGGTGATCAAGGTGGTTTTTTTGTGTCTTCTACGGCCTTACCAGTTACAGCAACGGATTCAAATAACTTATTAGGCTTTGTGGCTAATGGAATTACATATTCTACAGGTGTGGATGATTCTGTATTAACATCTAATGGAGTGACGACGTTCACTGCTCTTGAATTTCTTGCCTTTCCTGTACCAGGAGTTATAAGTTATAGTAACCCAGAATTGCTAGGAGTTGCTTATAATTGGGGAGGTGTAAATCAAACAAATGCTGCTACAGATTATATTAATAATTTTTCACCAATAGTACCAACTAATTTTCTTAGAGATGGAGTTAATGGTTTGGAAATGAGTACGAATTTTTTCAATATTGACTCTCAAAATATTGAGTATGATGATTTAACTGTTCTGTCAACAGCTAATATTACTGATAATGTACCAGATATAATCGTAAACCAAACAGGAGCGCCTGGAGGTAGTGATACCTTTAGTTTTGTGGATAGTTCTGGTCTTGTTGTTGGTAATGCTGTTGTAGTAGACTTCTCTTCTACACCTGTTGTGGCAGGAGTCGATTGGACTATATATAATGTTAATCCTGCTACAGGTACTGTAACTAATACATTTGGAATAAATACATATAGAGATTTTAGAGTTTTATCATTTTTATTGAGTGATTTTGGGATTACTGCAGCTAATTCATCACAAATAGTAAAATTTGTTCATACAACATCTGGTAATACTGATATTGCCTTTACGGCTTATAACTCTAATAGTCTGGGGTTTAGTACTTCAGTGGACTTAAGTATAGATGCAAATATAGAGTCGTCAACAAGCTTGTGTACTACAACTGATGTTGATCTGGTTGCTACGGTTACTAATAATAGTGCAATAAACAGTAGTAGTTTTGTGGTAGAAGCTCCATTACCTTCGGGTTTAAGTAATGTTGGAAGTACATTTTCTTTTTCATCTGGATCAGGAACAGCTTCTTACGATTCAGTTACAAATGAATGGGTGATTTTTGGGTTAGAAGCTGGTGAAAGTGTAACTTTAACCGTTAATACATCTGCATCTTCTTTAGCATTGCCTCTTGTATATAGCGCAAGTATTACTAATATGACTCAGTCAGATACAGACAATAGTAATAATTCTTTTTCGGTTTCTGAGACTGATTCAGATTGTGATAGTGTGTTTGATTCAGCTGATCTAGACGATGACAACGATGGGATTTTAGACACTGACGAATGTAATAAGATTATTATTCCACCATTTAGTATTTCAGGTGGATCAAATACAACTATTAATTTTCCTTCTTCAGATGGAATGATACTAGATATCACATCTATCGATAATAACTTTAATATAGAAATAAACGGAACACTATTAGCTCCTCAAGATATTGAGTTTTCAGCAACAGGTGTTACTTTTCAAGCTGGTGATTCTTATCCTGTATTTGCATCGGATGGAAATGGATATGGACAAGGTGGTAATCCAGGTGTTTGGACACTTAATTATAATAATGCGGACCCATCTTTCTTGCAAATGAGATTGGTTATTAGTGCGTCAGGTGCCGTAAAATTGTTAGCAAAACGCGATAGTAATCCAGGTACGCTTTTAGAGGAAATGATTATTGATCCTAGTACTCCTCAATTTAATACTATAACATGGAATACAACAGGTTCTAATACGATAGTTGTAAGCCAACTCAATACTAGCCCTCCAACTTTCTTATATGCTTCTGTAAGTGGATGTGGTGATACTGATAATGATGGTATTCCTAATCGTTTAGATACAGACAGTGATAACGATGGATGTAATGATGCAGTAGAAGTTGGTCACATAGATGATAATAATGATGGCGAAGTAGATGGTACAGGTTATGACACTAATGGTCAGGTAATAACAACAGGAACTGCATATACAGGTGCAAATACAGATGTAATCACTGCAACAGTGGTTACGATAGATAGCTCTCCAACCAATCAATCAGAAATTGATGGAAACACTGCAGTATTTGCTGTAACAACTTCAGCAACTAGTACTACAAATTTTACTGGTACACCACCAAATACAACACCAAATTATAGTGGCGGTTCAGCTACCAATGTTTCAAGTGATACAACTTATCAATGGTATTTAGGAGATCCTGCAACAGGAGGTACAGCATTAGCTAATGATGCGACCTATTCTGGTGTAACGTCTGCTAATTTAAATATTGTTACAAATTCTGCATTAGACGGTAATGACTATTGTGTAGTGATTTCTCATCCAGATTTAGAATGTACTCAAACGGAATGTGCGACATTATCAGTCATTGCAGATCCATGTGATGCAGTAGCATCAGGTAATCCTGATAATGATGGTGATGGAATAGCCGATTTATGTGATGAGGATGATGATAATGATGGCATATTAGATATTTACGAAGGATGTGGAAACCTTATCATTAATGGTAATTTTCAAAAACAAGATTTTTCAAGTCAGACAGATTTTCCAGATGCTTCAAATACGAGTTCTGCGGGTACATTTATTGGTGCTACATACAATACAAACACAATGATAGGTTGGGATTACACTCAAAATTTTGATGGTTGGATTGGTAATGAATCTCCAACTTGGGGTCCTAGTTTTACATTTGCAAATGCTTATAATGGTAACCAATACCTTGATGTTCTTGGTAATAATAACGTTACAGGAGGTGTTAATAATGTCCTTTCTCAAACAATTAATACTGTTCCTGGAGTTACTTACACGCTTTCTTTTTATTGGGGAGAAGATGTTGGGCATGCTGCTGGTTCTGATGTAACTTTAGATATAGATGTTATTGATGCTACAAATGCATCATTATATAGTCAGACTTTAACGGCTGTGGCTCAAGGAGAAATAGGTGGAATTATTGGGCCTAAAACATGGTATGCTTTTTCTCAAACCTTTATTGCGACCACGTCTCAAACAACGATACAATTTGAAGCCACACCTCCAGCAGGATCAACTGCAGCAGGAGCAGCTCTTGATTTTGTAAGTGTATTTGGTAGTGATTGCACAGATACAGATGGAGATGGAGTGGATGATGTATTTGATTTAGATTCAGATAATGACGGTATCTCTGATGTTGTAGAAGTAGGAGGAACAGATAATGATTATGATGGTATGGCTGATGGTGTTGTAAGCACTTTCGGAATTCCTGCAACAGCTGGTGCAGGAATTACACCAATAGATACTTTAGGAGATGGAAGTTTTGATTTTCAAAATACAGATAGTGATTTAGATGGCTGCTCAGATGCAAATGAAGCTTATGATGATAATAATGCAGATGGAGGCGATGGAGGTCAATTTGGTTTGGGAGATCCTGCAACTGTAGATTTAACAAATGGATTGATAGCTGGTCTTGATTATA
Source organism: Winogradskyella eximia (assembly GCF_003386165.1). Taxonomy (GTDB): domain Bacteria; phylum Bacteroidota; class Bacteroidia; order Flavobacteriales; family Flavobacteriaceae; genus Winogradskyella; species Winogradskyella eximia. Next base: position 1,367,680 of record NZ_QRDV01000001.1, read on the forward strand.
CTAATGGGACTAACGCTACAGTAATTGATGATAGTGTATCGTCTGGTTGTAGTTTGTGTATAGATGATATTCCTGGCGGAAACCCAACAGCAGCAATAGATGCTGGCGATGTAACTTTTGATATAGATAGTGGAATAAGTGCAGGTTTCCCTGCAGAATTAAATTCCATTACTATCGCAGGTGAGCCAAATCCTTTTACAGCAATTTATGCGCCAAATAATTTAAATTACCAATATGCCAATCCAGCAGCAGGTAGTCAATATGTTAGGGATCAATTAAGCACAACAGCATCAATAGCAGATGGACCTGTAATTTATAATGCAGCTTTACTTGCGGCAAATTTTGAAAATGATTTAAGACATTATTTATCAATGGATAATACCATAGATCCAACAGATTATAATGAATACATTTATAACTCTCCAATAGCTTCTGCTTCTAATAGATATGTTGTTGTTACTGAACGAAATGGTAATAATGAATTAAGTATTCAGGCCTTAGATAATTCTTTAAATCCAACAGGAAATATCGTATTGGCAAATGCTACAAATTATATTGATACAGGTGTTGCCACAGATTTTACGCAACACGTATTTTTAGCAATTTATCCTTTAACAGCTTTAGTACCATCTGGAACAGATGTGCAAGGAATAAGAATTACTCAAACCGGAGCTGCAGGTGGTGATGGTGGTGATGGAAAAGCTTTTATTATTTATGATCCAAGTTTCTTGGTACTGCCGCCAACTATAGAAGTTTCAACTTCTAGTGTTCAACCAGATTGTACAACAGTTCAAGGTTCTATTACAATTGATGCTATTGATAATGGAGGTGGAGCGATGGAATACAGTGTTAATGGTTTAACAGGTCCTTTCCAGCCAAGTCCTACTTTTAATAATCTTGTACCAGGTTCTTATACTTTAGCAGTAAGATATATTACTTCTCCAAGTTGTGTTGAAGTAGCTTTAAGTCCTATGGTATTAGACGTGCCAGATTTATGTGATATTGTTTCAACAAATGAGTCAGCATGTAGTGATAATGGCACACCTCTAGATATTACAGATGATACTTTCACTGCAGATATTACGGTGTTTTTCTATGATCCTCCTGCAACAGGAAATTTAGTTTTAACAGGAGATGGCACAGCAACTCAACCAGTTTCTAGTATTACTGCTCCATCGTACACTTTTGTAGGAGTTGTTTTACCAGCCAATGGCAGTGATATTTCACTAACCGCAACTTTTTCAGCAGATTCTGCTCGTGCCATAACAGTTGATGATGTAGTAGTTGCTCCTTTTGAATGTAGTGATGAAGCTTGTTTAGATATAATTCCAGTTGGTAATCCAATGTCAGCACTTTTGGCAAGTGAAGTTAGTTTTAATATTTCTAGTGCTCCAAATGCAGGATTTCCAGCAGTATTAAATTCAATTTCGGTGACAGGCCAACCAAACCCTTTTACTGAGATTTATGCGCCAAATAATGTGAATTATCAATATGCAAATCCTAATGCTACAAGTCAGTTTGTTAGGGATCAGTTGTCTACAACAGCAACTATTACAGATGATCCAGCAGTATATAAAGCAGCATTGTTAGCGGCAAATTTTGAAAATGATTTAAGACATTATTTATCAATGGATAATACTATTGATCCTACGGATTTTAATGAGTTTATCTACAATACTCCTATTGCAGCTGCTGAGAATCGATATATAGTGGTTACTGAACGTAACGGAAATAATGAAATGAGTATTCAGGCTTTAGATAATACTTTAAGTCCTACAGGTAATATATTATTAGCCAATCCTTCAGTTTATATTAATACTGGTGTTCCTACAGATTATACACAAGAAATATATGTTGCAATTTACCCATTGACAGCTTTAGTGCCAGCAGGTACAGATGTTCAAGGGATTAGAGTTACTCAAATTGGTGCTGCTGATGCCGGTCCAAACTTTCAGGACGGAGGAGATGGTAAAGTATTTATTATGTATGATAATGCGTTTTTTATACCACCTCCTACAATTAGTCCAGCAACATCTGCTGTGCAACCAACTTGTTTAACTACCACTGGTTCAATTAATGTAGTTGCCGTAGATAATGGTGGTGGAGCTATTGAGTACAGTGTGAATGGTTTAGCAGGTCCTTTTTTACCAACATCAAATTTTACAGGTTTAGCAGCTGGTTCGTACTCTGTTGCGGTTAGATATGCTGGAAACCCGGATTGTGTTGAAGTAGCATTGGAACCGATTGAAATTGTAGCAGCGGATTGTTCATTGAGTTTAATTAAAAGTATTGTAGACGTAGATTCATTAGGATCACCAGGAATATTGGATGATGAAATAGAATATGAGTTTACAGTTACTAATACTGGTGATGAAACTTTAACAAATATTATTGTAACTGACCCGTTAGTAGGTACTGTAACTTGCTTGGCAACTACTCTTGCGCCAGGAGTCAGTACTACATGTAGTGCTACTTATACTATTTTGCAAAGCGATGTTGATGCTGGTGGTGTAGAAAATTCTGCAACTGTAAGAGCAGATGCTCCAGGTGGTGATAATTCAGATCCAAGTGATGACGTGATAGATATATCAGATACAGGTACAACAAGTGACGGTTCAACTGTTACTGATCCTGAAACTATAGAGACTGATGATATTGATAGCGTTAATGGTAATAATAATGATTTAGATCCAACAAATGATGTAACTCCTTTTTCTATTACTCAAAATGCTTCCTTAACTGTAGTTAAGACAGCAGTAGTAACAGACAATGCGCCAACAGGATTAGGGATCAATGATTTGATTACTTATACTATAGTTGTAAATAACACAGGCAATGTAACGGTAAGTGATATTACATTATCAGATACCCTTACGGACTTAGACGGTAATGTGTTGAGCTTATTAAGTAATCCAACGTTAACAGGATCAAGTTCAGGTAGTAGTGCCGCGAGTTTATTAGTTGGAGGTAGCTTAACGTATAC
>NZ_QRDV01000002.1:0-471025 GCF_003386165.1 Winogradskyella eximia
TAGCTAAATCAGGATTAATATATGATGGAAATTATAAAAGTACTTTAGTGAAAAATTAATACATTTTTACTTGTTTTTTACCACAGTACTTTGTTGGCAAATCGTTTTTTTAATATTTCATATCAAATTCTCCATCTCTTATTTCTACAATTACACCGTTTTCATCAATTGCGTCATATTCAAAAGTTCCGCCTAATATTCTGTTTTCTAAATCGTGAAAAACAATTTCCAATTCTCCAATGTTTTGGTCGTTCGTAGAGTAATTGAAGTCTATTCCTCCATAACTATATTTTCCATAGTTTGAATTTTGTTCGTTATCAAGTATGTAAATATCTCCTACTTGAACAGACTCAGGAACTACATCAATAATTTTCATTCTAACTGATTGAGAAATAAAATCAGGTGATTCACCACCATTCAAAAAATCCACACTTAAATATTCTTCGTTGTTCCAAGAAATAAATTCAACATCTGCTGCTAGTCCAGTTCCACTAAAACTTACTTTTGGCTTGATTAATTTTCCGTCAACTTTACATTTTATTCCGCCTCTTCCATCAAATACATAGTTTTCGTCAGATACGTCCACAGACGATACTTCACAACTTATCATGGCAAATACAGAAAGTAGTAATATCAGTTTCTTTTTCATTATAATTCAATTTATAATTAATAGATGCAGTTTCTCTCGAAAGGTTGCGTCAAATGTTTGCCAACTGGTTATATAAAAACAAATATAACCGTTTATATATTATAATTACGGGATAACAAAACTTCTGTATTGTTTTTATGAGATTTTGTTATTGACTGAATTATAGTATCTAAAGGACTACTAATTTGCATTAAATCTCTATGAGCAACATGTGTGTAAATCATAGTCGTCTCTGGCTTAGCATGACCTAATAACAATTGTATATGACGTAAATCCACTCCGTTTTCCATTAAATGTGTAGCATAACTATGGCGTAATACATGAGGTGTCACTTGCTTTTTTATACCAGCATACCCGCAACTTTTCTTTAAAAACTGACGTACGCTAGTTGCAGAATATGGCACTCCGTCACGCCCTTCAATGATAAAAATGTTTGGCTTGTAGGTGTTTAAATAATTAAATATTAAAGGTTTTAAAACTTCGCTCATTACAACACTGCGGTCTTTTCTTCCTTTACCTTCATTTACTCGCAATAAATTCCTGTCAAAGTCTAAAGCACTGATTTTTAAATCTAATAATTCTCCAATCCTTAAGCCACAAGAATATAAAAGTCCAATAATAGCTCTATGCTTTAGATTTTTAGTCACCTGTATAAGATCAATAATTTCCTCCTTTGATAACACTATTGGCAGTTTTTTACTTTTTTTTGGACGCTTTAAGTCATCGGGTTCCAATGAAGGTAAATCACAATATTCAATAAAATATTTTAAAGCACTAACACATTGCCTATGACTACTAATATTAAAATTCTCACCTGCAAATACAATTTCAAAAAAGTAATCGATATCTTTCTTCTTAATGGCTTTTATGGCTTTTGGTTTATAGAAATTCATAAACCGCAATACAAAATAACCATAGGAACGAACCGTACTTTCACTTAAACGCTTGCCTCTAAGAAATCCGGCATAATCCTTTAATAACTCCTTATATGTTATGGGAAGAACCTTAAACATCTCTGCCATGTTAAGACTCGGTTTAATTTTTTTTACAGGTTGATATGTGTTTCGAATAGGTTTTTTAAACTGACTATAATCGACAAAATAGCTTTTGCTTCTAAAATAATTGAATAACGTATGTATAGTATTTTTTGAATATAGAACGTAATACGTCTCGTGGGTCTGTGACCACTTAATTCCTTCAATTGCCTTAACAATTGCTTTTGTTATTTCTTTATCATCAAAACCAATTGCAATTTGATTATCATTATTATGATGCAATTTAGATAATATAACTCTCATGATATTAATCGTTTACATTGTTGTTCCTTACATGTAAATTACATTAAAATCATGACTTATTTGGGGTATAAATAAAGAAGCTACAAATTGTAGCTATATATGAAACAAAAAAGAGGGCAGAAGCCCTCTCGTAATTGTAAAGATTTAAATTGTTATTCAGCACTTTCTTCCATAGTGTGATATACGTTCTGTACATCATCATCTTCTTCTAACTTTTCTAAAAGCTTTTCAACATCCTCAGCTTGTTCTGCGGTAATTTTTTTTGTCACTTGCGGAATACGTTCAAAACCAGAAGAAATAATTTCAATATCATTGGCTTCTAAATAAGATTGAATGCTACCAAAACTTTCGAAAGGCGCATAAATCATAATGCTCTTTTTCTCATTACCTTCTTCATCCTCATCAATATCTTCAAAAATTTCATCTACACCGAAATCAATCAGTTCTAACTCTAATTCTTCCAAATCAAAATCTTTATCTTCAATTTTAAAGTTACACGTATGGTCAAACATAAAAACTACAGAGCCAGAAGTGCCTAAACTACCGTCTGTTTTATTAAAATAAGATCTTACATTAGCTACCGTACGCGTATTATTATCCGTTGCTGTTTCAATAAGTACTGCAATACCGTGTTGCGCATAACCTTCAAAAAGCACTTCTTTATAATCACCTTGATCTTTTTCGCTCGCTTTTTTAATGGCGCGTTCCACGTTATCCTTAGGCATATTTACAGCTTTTGCATTCTGTATAACAGCTCTAAGACGTGAGTTACTATCAGGATCAGGACCACCTTCTTTTACAGCCATTACAATGTCTTTACCAATACGCGTAAAGGCTTTGCTCATGGCAGACCAACGTTTCATTTTTCTTGCTTTTCTAAATTCGAAAGCTCTTCCCATAGTAAAAAAAGTTATAAATTGTTAAGTATTTTACATGCCTAAAGTTAGGTACAAGCAAATTTAAGAAAATATTAAAAATGCCGAAAAAAGATTAAACTTAATTATCAATATAATATTGGTAAAAAAACTAATCTTCCTCTTCCACAATAGTCTCTATTGCTTGTGCTAGCTGAAAATCTTTATCAGTAACTCCATCAGCATCATGCGTAGAAAGTGATATTTTAAGAACATTATAAATATTACTCCAATTAGGATGGTGATTTAAAGCTTCACACTCAAAAGCAATTCGGCTCATAGCACTAAAGCAATCTTTAAAATTCTCAAATTCATATTCAGTATGAATGGCATTATCGTAATACTCCCATTCCGGAAGCTGAGATAATTTTTTTTCTATGGTGTTATCGTCTAATTTCATAATATATTTTTGATAGCTTAAAATTAATAAAATTTGAAGTATTATTGTTTTAAAATGACTAATGTTTTTAGCACTTACTTAGAGAGTTCTTCTAAGACTTCCTCACTAGTAATATGAAGATGTTTAGGTAATTTACTATACTTACCAAGCACAGCTAAATACCTATCGTCATTTGTTGTAAATACATTTTTTAAAACCACTTTTTTTTCTGTAATAATGGCTAAAACATTGGATATAAATTCATCATGATGTACTAAATCTGAACTGCCTAAATGAAAAATCCCTTGTTTATTGCGGTTAATGATATAATGAATTTGTTGCGTGAGTTTTTTATCGAGCATCACATTCATGATTAAATTTGGGAAAACTTCAACCGATTCATTTTCCGATATAAATGTTTTCATTTCTTGTATTCTAGGTGAATTTGCACCAAATACCATAGGTAATCTAATAATAACAACTTGCTTTTTAGGCAAGCGTAACAACATGTTTTCGATTTTTATTTTGAAGTGACCATAAACACTATGACTTAAGGTTTTGTCTAATTCGTAACTCGGAAATTTACTATAAGCATCAAAAACATTAGCCGAAGACAAAAAGATAAATTTACAGCCTGTAGCCACTACATATTCAGCAATGTGTTGATGCGAAATTACTTGAGCGTTAAAATCACCACGAAGTGCAGAAATAATTATTGTAGGTTTAGTGACTTCTAAAATCTCATAGACATCATCTTCCTCTAAATTATAATGAAAGAATTGTTGATTAGCATCGTGCACTTTTTTGGGAGTACGATACGTTCCATAAGTTTTAAAATAGGGTCCTAATTCCTTATAAATGGCATTGCCAATATAACCGCTTGCTCCAAGTATTAATATACGGTGTTTTTGAGGATCTAAATGTTTCTTCGTCATTAATCAAACTACACACTTAAAAATTTAGCCCTTGTAAAAAGGAGCCTTTACAACCGTTGCAGGAATGGCTTTTTTACGCACTTGAATAAATATTTTACTATCCACTTTAGAAAATACAGTCGGTACATAACCCATACCAATACCAATGCCTAAACTAGGACTCATAGTACCAGAAGTAACAACACCAATCGTTTTTCCGCTGCTATCTACAATATCGTAACCATGACGCGGAATACCACGTTCATCTAATTTAAAGGCCACTAATTTACGTTCTGGAGTGTGTTCTTTTTCAGCCTTTAAAGCGTCGCTATTGGTAAAGTCTTTGTTAAATTTACAAACCCAACCTAAACCAGCTTCAATTGGCGATGTGGTATCGTCAATATCATTACCATATAAGCAGTAACCCATTTCCAAACGCAACGTATCTCTTGCTGCTAAACCTATTGGTTTAATGCCAAAATCAGCTCCAGCTTCAAAAACTTTGTCCCAAACTTGTTTCACTTCTGAATTTTTACAGTAAATCTCAAAGCCACCACTTCCAGTATAACCTGTAGCAGAAATGATCACATTTTCAACACCTGCAAAATCACCAACTACAAAATTGTAGAATTTTATGGCAGATAAATCATGACTCGTTAAAGATTGCATCGCTTCAACAGCCTTTGGACCTTGAATCGCTAATAACGAATAATCTTCGCTTAAATCGCGCATCTCAGCACCTACATCATTTTTAGACGATATCCAGTTCCAATCTTTTTCAATATTACTAGCATTAACGACTAATAAATACGTTTCTTCTTTTAATTTGTATATGATTAAATCATCTACAACACCACCATCATCATTTGGTAAACAGCTGTATTGTGCTTTTCCAACTTCTAATTTAGACGCATCATTACTCGATACTTTTTGAATCAATTCTAAAGCATGTGGACCTTCAATTAAAAATTCACCCATATGAGAGACATCAAACACACCAACAGCTTTTCTTACTGTTTCATGTTCTATATTTACACCTTCATATTGTACAGGCATATTATAGCCAGCAAAAGGAACCATTTTAGCACCAAGTGCTTCGTGAGTAGAGGATAAAGCAGTATCTTTCATTGTGAATTGTTTTAATTTTAGATGTGCAAAACTACATAAATTTTACGAAGAATTTCATAATTTAATGCTAAGGAAATTGAGGATTTTTCAAATAAATCAGTCTCAAGTTTTAAGGTCGAAATTATATCGTAAATTTTAAAAATCCATAATCCAATCGTCAATAGCTTTATCATCAGCTCCGTGTAATACGGAAATATCACCAGTTGATTCAAATACAACCGCTTTAACTTCCGATAGTTGAATCACATTCGCTTCACGCAATTTGGCCTTTACATCAGATTCGGTCACTTTACATTTCTTTAAATTGTCTTTAATAAGTTTGCCGTTTTGCATTAATAAGGTGGGTTTATTATCGACTAAATTTCTAATAGGTTTATAATGTCTTGCAGCAGCAACGACCATTTGTAAACTATAAATAAGCACTAAACCAATAATACCATATTGAAGCGAAACAGATTTCGAAACAATAACTGTTGCTAATATGGAACCAATAGAAACCGTCATGGCAAAATCGAAACTAGACATTTTCGAAAAACTGCGTTTGCCACTAATGCGTGTTAAAATGACTAAGGCCATATAAATACCAATAGCAGTAAGTATTATCGCCAAAAGTCCGTCTGTAGAAAATTTAAACCAATCATTCATATCCTTAATATTTTAGAATTTTATTAGCCTCAATATGTCACTAATTATAATGATGTTTTAACTCATTTCAAGTTTAAATTACTCTGAAAGCATTTTTACTAAATGGGTTAATTCTTTTCCGAATCGCAGTAATCGTTTTGGAAGCAATATTGGATATTAGTAGAAATTAATTCTAAATACAATTAATATGAAAGCGACTTATAGAAATGCGATTGAAGCCTGTCAGAAATGTATAGTGGATTGTAGAATATGCCTAACCGAAATGGCAGGAAAAGAAAGCAGGAACGATTGCCCAAAATGTTGTATACAATGTATTGATGCCTGTGATGCTTTACTTAAAATGATGACTTCAGATAGTGCATACGTTAAGCAATATGCCTTATTATGTGCCGAAATTTGTGAGTATTGTGCAGATCATTGTGAAGAACACAAACACGAACATTGTAAAGAATGTGCTAAATCGTGTAGAGCATGTGCTGAAGCTTGTAGAAAAATTGCAGCATAATTATAGAATCAATAATTGAAATTAAAAAATGGCCATACTAGGAAACATTATAAAAGGAGTGATTGAACTGAAGGATACGTTTACGTCTGAAGTTATTCATGAAGAAGCTCAAGAACAAGTGCTCAAAGAATTACTTGAAACAGCTAAGAGTACCCAATTCGGAAAGTTTTATGATTTTGAAAGCATTCTTGAAACTTCTAATTTACAGCAAAGCTTTGCGAAGCATGTGCCGTATTTTGATTACAATAAAATAAACAAAAAATGGTGGCACAAGTATCACGAAGGCGAAAGTAACATCACATGGCCAGGAAAGCCATCTTATTTTGCATTGAGTTCTGGTACCACAGGAAAAACAAGTAAACGCATTCCGGTAACAGATGCCATGATTGATGCCATAAGAAATGCAGGAATTAAACAGGTGTTTGCCTTAAAGAATTTTGATTTACCTGCAGATTTTTTCGAAAAGGAAATTATGATGCTCGGTAGTTCTACTGATTTGGAGGAAAACAACGATCACCTCGAAGGTGAAATTAGTGGCATTAGTGCGAGTAATATTCCGTCTTGGTTTAGAGGTTATTACAAACCTGGTGAAGAAATATCGCAAATTGAAGATTGGGACGAACGTGTGCAGCGTATTGCAGAACGTGCTAAAGATTGGGATATTGGTGCGTTAAGTGGAATTCCATCGTGGATAGAGTTGATGCTTCAAAAAGTGATAAACTACCATAACTTGAATAATATTCATGAAATTTGGCCCAACCTACAAGTCTATACCTCTGGAGGAGTTGCTTTTGGTCCATATGAGAAAAGTTTTAATGCCTTATTAGGAAAACCAATCACAGTTATCGATACCTATTTAGCGTCCGAAGGGTACATAGCAACCCAAGTGCGTCCAGAAACGGATGCCATGCAACTGAACACTGATAATGGCATTTATTTTGAATTTGTGCCTTTTAAACCCGAATATATCAACGAAGATGGTTCGTTAACAGATGAAGCACCAGCTTTAACTTTAGATCAAGTTGAATTGAATCAAGATTACGTTTTAATCATTAGTACCGTTAGCGGAGCGTGGAGATATCTTATTGGTGATACCATTGAATTCACGAACATTGAACGTGCCGAAATTAAAATTACAGGACGTACAAAATTCTTTTTAAATACAGTAGGTTCGCAATTATCAGTGAACAAAATGGATGCAGCCATGCGCGAATTAGAGGAGCAATTCGATACTACAATTCCTGAATACACCATCTGTGCCAAACGTGGCGACGATGATGAATTTTATCACTATTGGTATTTAGGTTCGGACGTAAAAGGAGTTGATAATTCGACTATTGCAGAGGCCTTAGACGAAAGTTTAAAATCCGCCAATAAGAATTACAAAGTGGCTAGAAGTAAAGCGCTAAAAGGTGTGAAGGTAAAAGTGATTGCTCCAGAACGTTTTCATGATTGGAGTGAATGGAATAAGAAAAAAGGAGGTCAAGTAAAAATGGAACGCGTTATGGGAGAAGAAAAGTTTGCGGACTGGGAAGCGTTTATTAAAGAGTCTTAGAAGATTTCAACTGAATTAAACATAAAAAAAAGCTATTATTTTTATAATAGCTTTTTTGTTTTTACCATTTTAAATTGCTGTGATTAATTATTAATCAATGTCTTTTTCTGCATCACGATGTTCTACCAATTCTATAATCTCTTCAGGCGATAAATAATACTTTTGAATCCGATCTTTATACGATTGGGTGATATCTGCATTATTCAATATAAAATCTTTGGTTTTTAAAATGTAATCTTCCATACCATGTGCAACAGCAAATGAATCTGCGGCACGTTCGGCTTCAACAATATGATTCTGCGAAAACAAATACTTTAGTCCAAACCAAATGAGGTTGAGCTTGCTTCGATTTTGATAATCCATAATATGACCTAATTCATGACCAATCCACCCAATAAAAATAGCATCTGGAATATGTCGTGTTAAAAATTCCTTATCTGCAATCTTGAATTTTTCACTAATAAGAATCACATAATGTCGATTTTTTCTACTCTTAAGGAAACTGCCAAATGTTGGTCTGGCTTGCATAGTCGATTTCTTAATGTTTTTCTTAAACCGAAATTCTATTTTGGTGTCCTTCAACTGCGGATAATATGCTAAAGCTTTATTAACAGTTGTCTTTATATCTTCTGGTATCTTGTGCTGTGCACTCATAGTGTGGTTTAGGCTTAGAATAATGATGATTATGAAATGTTTCATATGTTAGAAAATTAAGGCTTAAATCTGTTGTTGTTTACATGATATCATCAAAATATTAACCCATTTGAATTCCTAATAATTAACATTTTGAAATAAGCATTAATTTTTAGATTACTACAAATGGAAGCAATCATAAGCTACTATATGTAGTATTTTTGTGGTTAAGATTTTAACTTAAGATTTAGGAGGAAAATATTTGTCTTTTCAACGTACCCAAGAAAAATTAAAAATACTAGCAGATGCTGCAAAGTATGACGTATCGTGTTCGTCTAGCGGAAGTAAACGCGCTAACACCAATAAAGGATTAGGAGATGCTACAGGCATGGGAATTTGTCATTCCTATACGGAAGATGGTCGCTGTGTATCTTTATTAAAAATTCTATTAACTAACCATTGCATTTTTGATTGTGCTTATTGCGTTACCCGAAAAAGTAATGATGTAAAACGTGCCGCTTTTAAAGTGCAAGAAGTGGTGGATTTAACCATTAATTTTTACCGCAGAAATTATATTGAAGGGCTTTTTCTCAGTTCAGGTATTTTTAAAAGTGCGGATTATACCATGGAACGTTTGGTGGCTGTTGCAAAGAAATTAAGACTTGAAGAAAATTTTAACGGCTATATTCATCTAAAATCTATTCCTGGAGCGTCGGATGAATTGATGCGTGAAGCCGGACTCTACGCAGATCGGTTAAGTGTGAATATTGAAATTCCGACCGAAGCCGGACTCAAAAAATTAGCGCCAGACAAAAAGCGTGAAGATTTTATAAAACCGATGGTGAAGGTGAAAAATGAAATCATTCAATATAATGCCGAAAAGAAAATCATTAAAAGCACACCAAAATTTGCGCCTGCTGGTCAGAGCACACAAATGATTATTGGAGCTAGTGGTGAGAATGATTTTCAGATTATGCAAACCTCAAATCACTTTTACAAAAGCTATAATTTAAAACGTGTGTATTATTCAGGTTATGTACCTATTAGTTATGATGATCGTTTACCACAAATTGGCAGTGCTGTACCAATGCTTCGTGAAAATAGATTGTATCAAACCGATTGGCTCATGCGTTTTTATGGTTTTGATGTCAGTGAAATTTTAAACGAACAACATCAAAATTTAGATTTAGATGTAGATCCTAAATTGAGTTGGGCATTACGGAATCTTCATGAATTTCCTGTTGATGTGAATACAGCGGACCAGCGTATGTTAGCCAGAATTCCTGGTTTAGGAATGAAATCGGTGTTTAAAATTATAAATGCCAGACGCTTTAGAAAATTGAATTGGGAACATCTTAAAAAAATAGGAGTGGCGTTAAATAGAGCACAATACTTTATGGTCTGTGATAGCAATCAGTTTGAAAAACGGGATTTAACTTCAGAAAAGATCAAAGGCTTAATCCTTCAAAATTCAACGAGTAAGTATCAGAAAATGTTGAGTAATCAATTAAGCTTATTCGGATAGATGCAAGCTAAAAACCTCATATACGACGGCACTTTTGATGGTTTTCTATCCACTATTTTTTATGTATTTGAACATAAATTAAAAACGGTAACCATTCAAAATGAATTTACGGTGCAGCAAGGTTTGTTTTCGGAAAATGAATCAATTCATACTGATGAAGTTAAGGCGAATCGTGTGTGGAAAGGTATCAAATCGAAGTTGTCATCTAACGGAAGTTACCAACTCTATTATGCTTTTTTAAGTGAAGAGGTAGGAGTAGAGGACTTACTTTTAGATTATATACAGTATGCGCTTTCGCAACAAAAGAAAGTAGATAAAGATTATTCACATCCTTCCATTTTAAAAATTGCACAAATAGCAAAATCTGTAGGACGAGAAAAGCATCGTATGGAAGCTTTTGTACGTTTTCGGTTAACTAAAGATGACATCTATTTCGCAAGTATAGAACCCGATTTTAATGTGTTGCCTTTAATTGAAAAGCATTTTAAGAGACGTTATGCCGATCAAAAATGGGTGATTTATGATATAAAACGTGGTTATGGATTATTCTATGATTTGAAAACAGTTGAACTTATAAATATGGATTTTCCTGAGAATTTCAACTTTACTAAAACCGACAATGCATTTTTTGCCACTCAAGAATTTGAATTTCAAAAGCTATGGCAAGATTATTTTAAAGCCACCAATATTGCCTCTCGAAAAAACATGAAACTTCATATTAGACACGTGCCAAAACGGTATTGGAAGTATTTAAGTGAAAAGCAACCTAATTAGCGTTTAGACGCTTCACGTAAGCTTTTGCCCAATCTTCAATACGTGGTCCAAAACATTCTAAAATAGCATCCACACCAATCACGCTACCTTTGGCCAAACGACCTAAAACAGCAATAGGCGCATCGTCTTTAGCTTCTGGTGTAATGACATAACTATCAGCAGTTGTTTCGATGCCTAATTTTGAATGGATAGGTTGTATTAAATCATTTTGAAGTAAATCTTTAATTAAAGGAGTGTTGACTTCAAGTAATTTTGGGGAATCTAAAACACTATTAATCATTACAGAACAGGTGATGGTTTTATTATTAGAGTTTTTTAAAGTCCAGCCTTCCGCTGTCAACTCTATATCAGGATCAGTGATAAAGTCCAATATCAATATATCTGCATCAACCAAAGCTAAAACTTGCTGCATACTTTCAATCGGTGGTCCGTAAGAATAACGTTTACTGCGTTCGTCTAAGGCAATCACTTTTTCTATAATGTCATTATTCACATTAGAATGCGAAAAAGCTTTGTATAAGGTCGGCTGACAATGACGCCAAACTTGTCCGATGCAATAATCGAGAGAAACAGGAATGGTGCCTAAAGCCATTTCAATATAATTCTGAATCAGTTGATACGTTGAATTATTAGAATCTTGAATTAATGGATGGTTATAATGGTCATCATTTAACCAATTTAAGATTATGGCCTCTAATTCAGAAGAACTTAAATCATGCAAAATACCGTTCGATTTTAAGTCTAAATAGACACGCGATATAATTTTAGCAATAGGATGCGTTAAAAAATCAATGGTATCTGTTTCAGTGGTTTGGTGTGAAACGGCTTCGATTTCAGATTTAAAACTATCTAATTCTTCTTTCGTAGGTTGGTACCACGAATCAGTACTTTCGTTTAGAGGCTTCGGAACTAATGGTAAGCCGTCTAATGAAAACGGAATTAGTTTTAAATCTTGAGACTTGCTCTTATAATAAATGGTTTCAAAAGTGTCATTATTTATCACTTTAAAATTTCCAAAATCATTAATGGTAAGATAACGCATTACATCAATCATAGCTAGGCCAAAACCTCTAATGCCAATATTGATATTCGTATTATTTCTAATAGACTTAAGTTGCGTAATTGGGTAAGCATTTTCAAAAAGCGTTAAAGAATTATGCGATGCTACATGCCATTGCCATTTTTGTAATTGGTCAGAAAGTGTTGTGGATTGGTGCCCAATAGTTAAAAGTATATCATCACATTGCAAAGAACCTTTATTGGTTATGATCTCTAGTTTTTCGTTTTTTAGATTAATGTTTTTTACTTCCGCTTTCTTAAACTTATAAGTTTCTAATTCCTTTAAAGCAATCTCTATTGATTTGTATCGTGCATTAAGATAATTTCCGAGTTTGTTTCGTGCCGGAAAAGTATCAGGTTCATCACTGTTTTGAGAAAATTGACACCAATCATGATAGGACGGAAAAGATTCAATTGTCTGATTACTATATTTAATTTTAGGTCGTCTTTCAATACCAACTAAAGCACGTTCCGTAATATTAATCCAATTGGAATCGGGTTGCGATTTATCCCAAACATTTCCGGTGCCTGGACTCCTAGTTGCATCAAAAACATATATACCAATGATTTTATTGGCGTTGCTAAGCGCATTGAGAAGCTGCTCTAAAGCGTATAGACCTCGTGGTCCCATGCCTATAATTGCAAGTTGTTTCATGTGAATTAAAAATAATAAAAAAACCACCTCATTAAAGGTGGTTTTGATATATAATTTATAAAAATTTTAAAATTGATATCTTACACCTAATGCAATATCGAGATCAAGATTGTTGTTGTCATAATCCTTATCTCCAAATCCAAGCTCTGGCCTAAAATCTAAGGATAGCAATAAAGGGAAATCAAAACTGTATTCTATACCAATATCTCCTGCAATAAAAGCAAAGGTTTCATTATAATCTTTATTGTTGTTATTGTAATTGTCAAAACTGTAAGAGCCAAATCCACCTCCAGCACCTGCATACCAATTAAATCCACCTTCAATGTTCCAAACCCATTGGTAAAGCCCAGCTAATTTAAAGCCGCTGTATTTATCTCGACTTCTCCATCCCAAATCTACTTCTAATCTATTGTTGTCACCTAAAGCACGTTGGTAAGAAACTTCTGTGCCAAAGCCGTCACTATCTCCAAGTCTTAAACCGATGGCATTTTTTGAAATGTCTTGAGCCATAGTGACAGTTGTAAATGCAAAAAGTGATATCCCTAATAAAAATAATTTCTTCATATTAATTTTAAGTTTAAATTCTTAGTTTTAGCAATCTTAAAATTGCTTTTCGTTATAACGTCAAAATTATGAGTAAATTGAGTGATTAGCTTTAATTTTAAGATATAATTATAACTCGATTCAATCGATTATTAACGCTTATGCAAAATGTAAATCTTAAGACACTTGAAAGCCTTAAATCTAAACTAGATGGCGAGTTACATTTTAATGATTTAATGCGCAAACTATATGCTACAGATGCGTCTGTCTATAGAAAATTACCCTTGGCCGTTGCTTTACCAAAAAGCAAAGCAGATATTAAACTATTAATAGATTTTGCTAAAAACCATAAGACGTCTTTAATACCAAGAACTGCTGGTACATCTTTAGCTGGACAATGTGTTGGAGAAGGTATTGTAGTTGATGTCTCAAAACACTTTACAAGAATTTTAGATATTAATGAATCTAAGAAAACGGTAACCGTTCAGCCAGGAGTTGTACGTGATGAGTTGAATAATTATCTTAAACCATTTGGCTTATTTTTTGGTCCCAATACATCAACGTCTAATCGCTGTATGATTGGCGGAATGGTTGGCAATAATTCATCTGGAACCACTTCTATTCAATATGGTGTTACTCGTGATAAGGTTTTAAATCTGAAAACTATTTTAAGCGATGGAAGTGAAGTTGAATTTTCAAGTTTAACCTCTGTTGAATTTCATAAAAAAACAAAATTACAAACGCTTGAAGGTGATATTTATAACACTATTTTTAAAGAATTAGAGCCAAAAACTGTACAGCAAGAAATAAAAGCGAATTTCCCTAAACCTAGCATTCACCGAAGAAACACAGGTTATGCTATTGATGAGCTGATTAAATCTTCTGTTTTTACAGATTCTGATTCTGATTTTAATATGTGTCAATTGTTAGCAGGAAGTGAAGGTACTTTAGCGTTTACAACCGAAATCACATTACAATTAGATGATTTGCCACCAATTAAAAGCGCAATGGTTGCGCTTCATTTTGAAAGTATTGAAACCTGTTTAAAATCCGTGTCGCAAGTGATGCAGCACAATTTGCATACCTGTGAAATGATGGATGATACCATTCTGAATCTCACAAAACACAATAAAACACAGCAAGAAAACAGAGCGTTTATAGAGGGAAATCCGACTGCAATTTTAATGTGTGAGCTTAAAGCAGATTCAGATAATGAGCTTCAAACACAAATAGATGCATTTTTAAAAACTGTTAAAGGCCTGAATTTAAGTTATGCTAGCCCTGTTTTAAAAGGTGATGATATCAATAAAGCTGTAGAGTTAAGAAAAGCAGGATTAGGACTTTTAGGAAATATTATTGGCGATAAAAAAGCAGTCGCTTGTATTGAAGACACTGCTGTTGCAATTGAAGATTTAGAGAATTATATATCTGAATTCACGGCATTGATGGCTGCATATCATCAAAATGCGGTTTACTATGCGCATGCTGGCGCAGGCGAGTTGCATTTACGACCAATCCTAGATTTAAAGCAAACTGAAGATGTTGTTTTATTTAGAAAGATAACGACTGATGTTGCAAAATTAGTAAAGAAGTATAACGGTTCCATGTCTGGAGAACATGGTGATGGTATAGTGAGGGCAGAGTTTATTCCGTTAATGATTGGTGAAGCTAATTATCAAATTTTAAAACGAATTAAATCGGCTTTTGATTCTGAAAACATCTTTAATCCTCATAAAATAGTTGATGCTTATCCTATGGATAAAAATCTACGCTATGAAGTGGACAGAAAAGAACCAGAAATTGAAACATTATTAGATTTTTCGAGTTCGCAAGGTATTTTACGCGAAGCAGAAAAATGTAATGGTTCTGGTGATTGCAGAAAATTACCCGAATTTGGTGGTACTATGTGTCCTAGTTTTAGAGCTACCAGAAACGAAAAAGATACCACTAGAGCGAGAGCAAATGCACTAAGAGAATTCTTAACGCATTCTGAAAAAGCAAACAAGTTTAACCACGAAGAATTAAAGCAAGTTTTCGATTTATGTTTAAGTTGTAAAGCTTGCGCAAGCGAATGTCCAAGTAGTGTAAATGTAGCGAGTTTAAAAGCTGAATTTCAGTACCAATATCAAAAAGCAAATGGTGTGCCTTTTAGAACAAAATTATTTGCTTATAACAATAAAATTAATGATTTTGCGAGTCGTGTACCAAGGCTTACAAATTTTATGTTTTCTAATGGTTTTACAAGTTCAATTATAAAATCTATTGGAGGCATTGCTAAAGAAAGAAGTATTCCTTTAATTTCGATTAAAAGTTTAGATAAAGAGTTTAAGTTATTTAAAAACGAGTTAGTTAAAAAAAATCACATAAAAGAAGTGTATCTGTTTAACGACGAATTCACAAATCATTTAGATACAGAAATTGGTATTGATGCTATTGAACTTTTAAGTCGTTTAAATTATAAAGTTTCTATCATTTCTCATGCAGAATCAGGTAGAGCAATGCTCTCAAAAGGCTTGGTTGCAGAGGCGAAAAAAATGGCGAATAATAATGTTTTAAAATTTAAAAACTTAGTATCAGAAAACACACCATTAATTGGTATTGAACCTTCGGCTATTTTAACTTTTAAAGATGAATATATTAAATTGGCTGATGACAAAGAATCTGCAAAATCTATTGCAAAAAACACCTTTATTATTGAAGAATTTATTGAGCAAGAAATCGGATTAGGAAACATAACATCAGAACAATTTACCAAAGAAGAAAAGATCATTAAATTTCATGGTCATTGCCATCAAAAGGCATTAGCGAATCAAAAGTCGAGTTTTGATGTTTTAAACTTACCAGAAAACTACAAAGTAACCATTATCCCGAGTGGTTGTTGCGGAATGGCAGGAAGTTTTGGTTACGAAAAAGAACATTATGAAGTCAGTATGCAAATAGGCGAGCAAACGTTATTTCCTGCGGTAAGAAAAGCTTCAAAAGCGACTTGTATTTCTGCTAACGGAACAAGTTGCAGACATCAAATAAAAGACGGAACTGGCAGAGTGGCTAAGCATCCTATCTCTATTTTAAAGGAGGCTTTACTTTAATTTATTTTTTTTCTTCTTTTTAGATTTAGGTTGCTCAACTATAGTAATTGCAGCTATTAAATCATTCATGTTCATGTCTTTTATATCTTCATCAGCATAAAAAGCGGATAATTTATCTTTGTTGTAGTTGTAGATTTTCCAGCGTTTAAATTGATATTCTAAAGCGGTAAAGTTTTCAACCCAATCACCAGAATTCAAATACATTGTTTTACCGCGTTTGTTTCCTACTTGTAACATTTTAGGTTGGTGAATATGACCACAAATCACATAATCATATCCATTTTCAATAGCCAAATCTGTCGCTACTTTTTCAAAATCATTGATATATTTTACGGCACCTTTTACACTGTTTTTTATCTTTTGAGATAAGGAATAACGCTCTTTTCCTAATTTATCGGAACACCAATTCATCACTCGATTGATAAGTATAAGAAAATCGTAGCCATAACCACCAAGTTTAGCGAGCCATTTGGCATTTTGTATAGAAATATCAAAAACGTCACCATGGAAAAACCAAGCACGTTTTCCGTCTAACTCTAAAACTAGTTTATTCACTATAGAAATGTTTCCAATTTCGGTATCTGCAAATTTTCGTAACATTTCGTCATGGTTGCCAGTAATATAAATGACTTCAGTACCATTAGCTGCAAAATCCATAATCTTTTTTATAACAGAGAGATGAGATTTAGGAAAGTATCGCTTTTTGAATTGCCAAATATCTACAATGTCACCATTTAAAATCAGTTTTTTAGGCTCAATACTATTTAGATATGTTAATAGTTGCTTAGCGTGACAGCCATATGTGCCAAGATGCACATCAGATATAACCGCAATTTCAACCTTTCGTTTTATTTTCACGATATTAAAATTATTATGACAAAGAACTTTAATCTTTTTAAGATTTGGGTTAACCTATAATTAACTAATTATGAGTTAATTGTTATTATTATATTACCTAAAGATTAATAACATAAAAGCATAAATATTTAGTTGACAACAGAGGAAATACAGTGTGGTATTTCCATTTTTATAATAATACAATTACATTAGCGTAAAATAAATTGTAATGGCAGGAAATACAATCGGGAAATTATTTAAACTTACCACATATGGTGAATCGCACGGAAAAGCAATTGGAGGTATAATTGATGGTTGTCCTTCTGGATTAACACTCGATTTTGACGCTATTCAAGATGAATTGAATCGAAGAAAACCAGGTCAATCTAAAATTGTAACCCAACGTAAAGAGCCAGATTCTGTAGAATTTTATTCAGGCATTTTTGAAGGTGTAACTACCGGAACACCAATTGGTTTTGTGATTCATAATACCAATCAGAAATCAAAAGACTACTCACATATTAAAGATGTGTATCGTCCTAGTCATGCAGATTACACTTACGAAAAAAAATATGGTGTAAGGGATTATAGAGGAGGAGGACGCAGTTCTGCTCGCGAAACTGCTTCTAGGGTTGTTGCAGGTGCTATTGCAAAACAAATGCTAGCGTCAATTGAAATTAATGCATTTACCTCTTCAGTAGGTGATATTTTTATAGATAAACCTTATCAAGATTTAGATTTTAGTAAAACAGAATCTAATATTATTCGCTGTCCTGATGAAGCTACAGCGGAAAAAATGATTGCTAAAGTAGAAGAAATCAAAAAACAAGGGGATACTATTGGTGGCACAATAACGTGTGTGATAAAGAATGTACCTGTAGGACTTGGAGAGCCTGTTTTTGATAAGTTACATGCCGAATTAGGCAAAGCGATGCTGTCCATAAATGCTGTAAAAGGCTTTGAATATGGTAGTGGATTTTGTGGTGCAAAAATGAAAGGAAGCGAGCATAACGATTTGTTTAATAAAGATGGAACAACAAAAACTAACTTGTCTGGAGGCATACAAGGTGGAATTTCTAACGGAATGGACATTTATTTTAGAGTAGCGTTTAAACCAGTAGCAACCGTAATTCAAAAACAAGACGCTTTAAATAGTGCTGGTGAAATTGTAGAAATGCAAGGAAAAGGCAGACATGATCCTTGTGTAGTACCGAGAGCAGTACCTATCGTAGAAGCTATGGCAGCTTTGGTAATTGCTGACTATATGTTGTTAAGGAGACAGGAGACTAATAAATGATAATTAATTTGAGAAGGATATTTTTGTTTTTTGTATTTGTTACTTTTTTGAATTGTAACTCTAAGAAGAATTCTGAGTCCACTGAAAGTTCAAATGCAAAATTGCAACGTATTGAATTGCTTAATCTCAAAATGAAAATTCCTAATAATTATGATAAAATAAGTTCTGACTATTTCAGTGATATATTAGAAAAATCAATCTATAGAAATAAATTTACTGAATTCGAGTTGAAGAGTATGGATCGATATAGAAAATTTGGATCTAATGCTGAAATTTTTGTTGATAATGATGATATAACTAACGTTATAATTTTTCATGGGGCAGATTACATTAAAATGTCAAAGGAAGCATTAGAACTCTACATAGAAATGGTTGATGGTAATATATTTGCTGACGCTGAATTAAAAGGTATAGAGTATAAAAGACTTGAAGGTGAATTTTTAAACTACGGATTAGCTGAAGTAGTGAAGGTGAAATTTTCTCAAACATATCATCAAGATGAAAGTACTAAAACATATTTGACAAATTACCTTGTAAGTCATAATTTGAAATCATTCGGAATTATAGTTATAAATAAAGAAAATATAGATTTTCAGTATGTTTTAGATAATTTTAAGTTATAAAAATTAAGTTTAATAAATAAAAAATTCCCGTTTTCAGGGGAAAAGATTACTTAAATAAATTCAGCATAAATGAAAAAACTAGCTTTACACTGGAAGATTATAATAGGAATGGTTCTAGGAATCATATGGGCTTTAATATCGAGCACCATGGGTTGGAGTCAATTTACCATCAATTGGATCGATCCATTTGGGACTATTTTTATCAATTTATTAAAACTTATTGCAGTTCCGCTAGTGTTATTTTCAATAATTAGTGGTGTCGCTAATATTGGTGATCCCAAAAGCCTTGGAAGAATGGGTGGTAAAACTTTAGGGATTTATCTACTAACTACAATAATGGCGATTTCCTTAGGATTGCTTTTAGTAAATGTAATTAAACCAGGTGAACTTATTGATGAGCAAAGCAGAATCGATAACCGTATAAGCTACGAAATTTGGGCAGATAGCGAAGGGCATAAAATAAAAGATGGTATTAATTACCTACAAGATCCAGAATTTTTTGAACGTGCTCAAGAGATTTCAGAATTATCTAAAAGTGAATTAAAGCAAGCTGCTGTGGCAGATAAAATGGAAACCGTTAAAAATCGTAAAGAAACGACACCATTGCAGCCTTTGGTAGATATTGTACCTAGTAACTTTTTTCATTCACTTTCTAATAACGGGTTAATGCTTCAAATTATATTTTTTGCCATTTTCTTTGGAGTGTGTTTGTTGTTTGTACCATCAAAGTCAGCGCAACCAGTCTTAAATTTAGTCAATGGAGTTAATGAGGTCTTTCTTAAGATGGTAGATATTGTTATGCAAGGTGCACCATTCTTCGTTTTTGCTTTATTGGCAGGAGTTGTAAGTAAAATGGCTGGAGATGATATTGGTAAAGTAGTTGAAATTTTTAAAGGCTTAAGTTGGTATTCGCTTACAGTGCTGTTAGGCTTATTGTTAATGATATTTGTTATTTACCCTTTAATTTTAAAAGTATTTGTAAAGCAAATACCTTATAAAGGTTTTTTTAAATCGATGAGTCCTGCGCAGACCTTAGCATTTTCAACATCGAGTAGTGCGGCTACATTACCTGTTACTATGGAATGTGTTGAAGAAAACTTAGGCGTAGATAAAAAAATTAGCAGTTTTGTGCTACCTATTGGAGCAACTGTTAATATGGATGGTACAAGTATGTACCAAGCTATTGCGGTTATATTTTTGGCTCAAATGCATATGATTGATTTAACTTTAGGACAGCAAATAACTGTAGTGTTAACGGCAACTTTAGCATCTATTGGCTCGGCTGCTGTGCCAAGTGCAGGTTTGGTAATGTTAATTATTGTATTGAGTTCTGTAGGATTAAATCCGGCTTGGATTGCCATTATATTTCCGGTTGATAGAATTTTAGACATGTTTAGAACTGTTGTTAATGTTACAGGTGATGCTACCGTATGTTCTATTATAGCAGATGGTGAAAATATGTTGGAATATCAAGAACATGATAATCCGACAGAAACTTTTGATCTAGATTCATAATTGTGGTATTATGATAATTAAAGACATCAAGCCGTTAGTTTCAGTAGACTGGTTAAACACAAACCTTGAGGCATCAAATTTAATAGTTTTGGATGCTACAATTAATAAAGTGATTGACACAACTTCCGAAAGATTACCGAACGCTAGATTTTTCGATATTAAGAAAAAGTTTAGTGATGTTTCTGCACCTTTTCCAAGCACATTACCTTCAAAAGAACAATTTGAAACTCAGGCTCGAATCTTAGGAATAAACAATGATTCTTGCATTGTGGTTTATGATGATAAAGGAGTTTACTCAAGCGCTAGAGTTTGGTGGTTATTTAGAGTTTTTGGATTTAAAAATGTAGCCGTTTTAGATGGTGGATTACCAGAATGGAAACTCAATAATTTTCCTGTTGAAAAATATAAAAACGAAACTTATACTAAAGGTAACATTGAAGTCCACTATAATTCAAAATTAATGACGAATTTTGAAGGTGTGAAGCAACTTTCAACCAACCAAAACACGTTAATATTAGATGCACGCTCAGAGGCGAGATTTAAATGTTTAGTTGATGAACCTAGAGAAGGTTTGCGAAGAGGTACTATTCCTAATTCAGAAAGCTTACCTTACACGGACTTGTTTAAAGGAAATACTTTTAAACCAATTGAAGAGCTTTCAATAATCTTTAGTAAATTGGAAGTAGGTAATAGAACTTTAGTTTTTAGTTGTGGTTCTGGTATTACGGCTTGTATTTTAGCTTTAGCAGCTACACTTTGTAATTATAAGAACTTAATAGTCTATGATGGCTCATGGACAGAATATGGAAGCTTAACTGAATAAATAATAAACGAGCAAGTTTAATGCATTAATTCCCAATGGAAATGATTAATTGCAAGCAGCTTGTAACAATAAAATAAAACTATACAATACTACTCATGAAAACAATAGATTGGACAAAAGACGAACTTGTCGCTTACATTTTACTTTTCGCAGCAAATGCAGATTTTAAAGAATCCGCAAAAGAACGTGAGTTAATCATTTCTAAAGTAGATAAGCAAACATTTCAGGAAATTCATGAAGAATTTGATGCTGATAATGATTATCAAGGTCTTAAAAAAATTATGATTAGCCTTGAGCAACATCAATATACTAAAGAAGATGTAGACTTGCTTATGGAAGATATAAAAGCATTGTTTTTTGTAGATGATGATTTTGATATTACAGAGCAAAACATGCTAAAAAGTCTTAATCGTTTATTTAAGATAGCATAACCGAGTAGTCTTTTCTAAGGGTATAATTCATTTATGGGTTGTATCTCTAAAACAGAAGCAGGAGTCATAGTATCTAATTTATAATTACCAATCCGTACTCTCACTAATCTCAAAGTTGGGAAGCCAGCTTTTGCGGTCATTTTACGGACTTGTCTAAATTTTCCTTCTGTTAACGTAATAGATAGCCACGATGTTGGACCATGCTTTTCATGTCTAACAAAACGGTCTATGATATGAGACGTGTCTTTTAAGATTTCGGCTTTACATGGTTTCGATTTGTACGGTTTTCCGTCTACGGATATTTCAATGCCATTTTGTAGTTCTATAATAGCTTCACCTGTAACGTTCCCATCTACCATTACGTGATATTCTTTTTCAATTTTAGAACTTGTAATGTAATTACTAAACTTTCCATTGGTTGTTAATAGTAATAAACCCTCAGATTTTTCATCTAATCTACCTACAGCCATAACATTATCTGTAAAATCATAAAGCTCATTTAAAAGTTTTTTATTTCGTCTTTTGTTCTGATGATTTACAAACTGACTTAAGTAGCCGTAAGGTTTATATATTTTATAATAGCTATGTTCCATTACCACCAAGTTATAAAACATTTTTGAAGTTCATTGTTCCTTTTAATCCAGCATAAGGGTGAGCGCTGATCTTTAATATATGTTTCAATGTCACTTTTAGCATCTTCAAATTCTAACCAATTAACAGAGGTTTTTGGCAAAGAAAGCCATTCTAATTTTTTGGGAATATAAAATTGAAAGTCCTTTAGTTCATCAATATTTTTGGCGTTTAAATACCAACCTACAACACAATCAGAATTTAATGGTGCTACATTAATATTTTGATTTTTATAAGGCAAAAATAATTGTGCTTTAAAACAAACATTTTGAATTATGGCATTAATATGAAATGGGTAATGCTCTAAAACATCTTTTGTTTTAGGATGATAGAGTAGTGGTAACTGTTTTTCTTTTAGTTTTTTAAGTTTATAAACTAACGCGTCACTTCGGTTAGGTCCTACCCAATTATTTAGCGAATTAACATCATTTTGTTTAGAGTCGTATAAGTAAAATTTATAAACAATTTCTAAGTGAATCGGTTTCTCATTCTGTAAAAACAAGAGGTCTAACTCGCCTATTGTAATCTTATTATCTTTGATTTGTAAATTTTCTTCAAGAAGTTTAATACCATTTTGATGCTTTAATTGGTAAGCTACAAAATTTTCAACCCATTTACCTAAACGCAATTTTTTTGATTCATTTTCTATAGGAAATTGATTCAATGTAGGTTCAGGGGAATACTGTTTAAGGTGATATACAGTAGATCCTTTCCAGAGATATGGTGTGCTCTGAAAACCTTCAAATAAATCCTGAAAATCTAATGTTTTATCCAAGTGGTTGTAATTCTATGCTAAGTACTCTTTAAAAATATTCAAAACCTAACTTATGTCATATTTTTTCTTTTGAAGTAAAAGTATCTTTAAAGGTATAAAATTTAAGGAAACCTAATCATTCTAAATCACATAGCTTATGAAAGTATTTGATAATAAACACATTAAGAATGTGGCGTTTGTTGGTACCCATCGTGCTGGCAAAACCACCTTGTCTGAGACCATGCTGTTTGAAGCAGGCCTAATAAACAGGAGAGGTACCGTAGAACAGCAAAATACAATATCGGATTACCATGAATTTGAGCACCAACGCGGTGCTTCTGTTTTTTCAACCCCTTTGCATACTGAATGGCGTAATTATAAAATTAATATTCTAGATACTCCAGGATTAGATGATTTTATAGGAGAAATAATGTCTTCTATTCGAGTAGCAGATACTATTGTTACAGTGATTAATGCAAAACATGGAGCAGATATTGGAACAGAAATCATTTGGAATTATGTAGATAAGTATCACAAACCAACACTTTTTGTAATCAATAAAATTGATAGTGAAAAAGCTAATTTTGAAATGAGTTTTAATAGTCTCAAGGAATTAGTAGGAAATAATGCGGTATTAATTCAATATCCTATAAAAATAGATGGTGCGCAATGTATTATTGATGTGCTTAAAATGAAATGTTACAAATTTGGACCAGAAGGTGGTAAGCCAGAGAAATTAGCTATTCCTAAAGATCAACAAGACTATGCCAAAAAATTACATAATGAGCTTGTGGAAAAAGCAGCTGAGAATGATGAAGCACTTATGGAGCTTTATTTTGAAAAAGGAACACTAAATGAAGATGAGCTAAGACAAGGCATAAAATTAGGAATGTTAAACCATGATATGTTTCCTGTATTTTGTGTTTCAGCCTTAAAAGATATGGGAACAGGGCGTTTAATGGGCTTTATAGATAACGTTGCACCAGCAGCTGCTGATTTAAACCCAGAACAAACTATTGAAGGTAAAATAATAAAACCAGAAATGAATGCAGATACGTCACTTTTTGTATTTAAGAATGTACATCAACCTAATTTGGGACAAATTACTTTTTTTAAAGTAATGTCAGGTGAAGTTAAGTTTAATGATAAGCTTTATAATACGAGAACTGGTGAAATTGAGACACTAAACCAACTTTATATAATGGATGGAAAGCAAAAACATGCTGTACAAAAATTAACTGTTGGTGATATAGGTGCTACTACAAAACTAAAGTTTACAGAAACAAATGACACTTTAGCTTCTAACCCAAAATCAGGGACCATAAAACCTATTAAATTTCCTCAACCTAGATTAGTAAAAGCGGTTTTTGCAGAAAGTAACACGGAAGAAGAGAAGTTAAGTGACGCACTAAAACGTATGAGTAGCCAAGATTTAACTATAGATCTAAGCTACAATAGTGAAACACACCAAACCTTAATAGGTACACAAGGAGAATTACATCTCTCAACTATAGAATGGATATTAGAGCATATTTATGATGTAAAAGCGCGTTTTGAAGCACCAAAAATTTCATATCGAGAAACTATTCAACGAAGTGCAACAGCAAATTATAGACATAAAAAGCAGAGTGGAGGCTCAGGACAATTTGGTCAAGTGCATCTAAAAATAGAACCATATTATGAAGGTATGCCAGAACCAGAAGGGTTCTCGTTAAGAGGTAAAGAGGTTGTTGATTTACCATGGGATGGAAAACTAGTATTCTATAATTGTATCGTTGGCGGTGTTATAGATCAACGTTATTTACCTTCAATAATGAAAGGCATTTTAGACGTTATGGAATCTGGTCCATTAACTGATTCTTATATTAGAGATATAAGAGTTATGGTTTATGACGGAAAAATGCATGCTGTAGATTCTAATGATATTTCGTTTAAAATAGCAGGATCTTATGCATTCAAAGAAGCCTTTTTAAATGCTAATCCTAAATTATTAGAGCCTATTGAGCAAATGCAATTGCGAGTGCCTGATGAAATGATTGGTAATGTAATGACAGAGTTACAGAGCAGACGAGCTATTATTCAAGGTATAGAAAATGAAGCACATTATCAAATATTAAAATGTGCAATTCCTTCTGTAGAATTGACAGATTTTTCAAGTCAACTACGCTCATTAACTCAAGGTAGAGCAACTTATTCTTCAAGTTTTGATAGTTATAGTGCAGTGCCAAGTCATATACAAAAACAATTAATAAAAGAACAAGAATTAGTAACCACATAAACACCACCGTTATGCAAAGTAAAGTAATGTATTTAAGCGATTTAAAATTTAATATAGACACTTGGAAACGCGAATTAAGATTTCACTTTAATGAAATGGATACGTTTCAAGAGAAACTAGAAGAGATTGTGCCTCGTGTAGAAGGTGATATTTCTAAGAAAAAACTAGAAGTATTTCAGAATCGAATATTGATAGAAAAAGATGCCATTTCTAAACTAATGCACAGATGTAGAAATAAAATAGCTAATATTAATAATGCT
Source organism: Winogradskyella eximia (assembly GCF_003386165.1). Lineage (GTDB taxonomy): Bacteria > Bacteroidota > Bacteroidia > Flavobacteriales > Flavobacteriaceae > Winogradskyella > Winogradskyella eximia. The sequence goes on from NZ_QRDV01000002.1 coordinate 25,714, forward strand.
GATTTTAATGAAAATATAGATGGACGTCTTCAAAATGAACAACGTACGCTTAAAGAGGATATGCGCACTTATATAAAACTACATTATGATTTAAAAGAAGAGCTTATGGATTTCTTTTTAGAAGTATTATAGGTTTAAGTTTAATAGATGAATTAATAAAAAAAACCACGAGGTCTAAACCTGTGGTTTTTTTATTAGTCATATAGAATAGGATAGAATTTACAATTTATATCTTACAAATCGTTTTCGAAAAATAATTTTAATTAATTATTAATTTTTGAGTACGTTTTTCATTGGTATCAGATATTAACTTAATGATATAAATTCCTGATGATAATTGTGAAACATCTATAGAGTTTATTCTAGTACTACTATCTAAATCGTTATTTATAAGCACTCTTCCGTTAAGATCGTACAATTCATAGCTAGTTTCTGTTTGTAACTGCCCTTCAATAATTATTGATTTTTCATTAGGTTTTTTGTAAATACTTAAACCAGCTAAATCTTCTTTAATTAAACCAAGTGTTTCCAATTCAAATCTTAAATAAAAACGGCCAATTCCAGAAATATCGCTTGGTGCTGTAAACGTATAATTTTGGTTAGATAATAAGGTAAACGTATTGGTAAATCTATCTTCTAAATATACTTTAGTAGCATTAGGAAGTGTAGATTCTGAAATAGAAACAGTGACTTCTTCCCCTTGCAACGCATTTACACCAAGTGCTATTATAGTATTATTGATGGTTTGACTTCCTAAAGCTTGAATCGCCATAAATGATTCTGAATTACTTTCTACTAAATTAGAGTAGACTGAGAATTCTGGTACATTGCCTTGAAACATAGCAGCATCATAACCTGGATCTAAACCTGAAGTTGCATTTTCGTTAAAATAAATAGCTGTGCTATAGGCTTCTAAAATTGTATTGTTGATTTGAAGATTAATGTAGCCTTCTGTAGAACCATTATTAGAACTTCTTCCTAATATAAAATCATCTGTTGCTCCTTTTACTCGCATTGCTGGTGTAAAAGATATTGTTCCACCTCCTGATTTTACTTTAACAAAGAATCCTTGTCCTGGCGCAATTAGTTGTCCTGTACTTAGATTATTTAAGATAGTCCATCCGTTAGTCGCATTTCCATCAAATCCATATATTGCTTGATAAGCACCTAAGTCTAACTGTGTTTTATTAAGGTTAAAGAAAGTTGTGAAATCCATATAGGAAGGGTATGGGTTTCCTATTAAATTCCAACCGTTATAAGATCCAGAAGATTCTGTTATTGGTATTGTGAAACTACCTGTTTCTACATTACCCGTAAATGTAATGGTGGTTCCGCTAACACCATCTTCAGCAGCATCTCTTGCAGCTCTATAACCAACACCTTTGTCTAAAGTCGTAGCCGCATTGGTTGTTGTAGAATAGATTTGATAAGATCCTGTTGGCTCACTGAATGGTCCAAATAGTTTTTGTGTAGCATTGTTTGGATTCTCATAAATATTAGGGTTTACAGACGCAAAATCCCCAAAATTTTGACCTGAGAATGGTGATGACACTAAGTCGTTACCGGTAGCACCATTGCTATAAGCATTTATGTGACGTTTATAAGAAACATTTCCGGTACTTGTCCCTTCAACAATTAAACTAGAATATTTAGTAGAAATAGATTCTAAAATTAGATCACCATTATTAACTAAATTTCCATTAACAGTTAAGCTCGCTCCTTCTTCAACAATAACAGATGCTCCACTTAAAATTTCTAAGTCATTAACTTCAACATCTTGATCTGCAGTTATGGTGTAAGTACCATCAGCGATAATCGTATTTTTAGTTCCAGTTGTGTCATTTGGATTATCTGTATTAATCCAAGAGCCGTTGCAATATAAAATTGAGTTAGCAGGTATGGTTACACCACAACTATTGCCAGGTGATAAATATTGAATTAATGTGGCTTTAGTTGTTGTTGCACTGTCGTTGTTACTATTAGCAACACCTCCTCTTCCTCTTAAATGAATGCTTACTAAGTCGTTAGTGCCGTCACTATAAACTTGGACTCTTAAAGCATCTGCTTCTATAGGATCAAAAGTTGGTCCTCCCCATTCAAAAATTCCGTCATCTATCCAGCCACCTTGACCTTGAGCAAGTGTCGTCCAAACTCCATCTTTTCTATAACTTATAATCCACATAGAATCTGCTTGATCTTGGTTAGAATAAGAACCTCCAAATGTTACATAATTCATGTATTTTACATTTGGCCAATTTACTTGCCATTTAAAACCTTCATCTGCAGTAGGCTTTCCTAAATTCTCACCAAAACTAACTCCATATTCGTTGTATGCAGTAACTGTTTTATAATTATCTGTAACTGGATCATATAATATATCTCCAGGCACTCCTCTACCATTAGTTGAAGAGCCATACAATATAGCTTCTGGTAGTAATGCTAAGTTTGAATTATCATCAGGACTATTATCAGGAAGACCTTCTAAACTACATTGACTAGGCGCATCGAAAGCTCTCTCTACAGTGTAATCACATGCTTCAGCTGTAAAATGAGCAGATATATCTACATCTAATCCATCTGCGGCTAAACCCGTAAGGGTTACAGTTTGTGGACTTGTACCAATAGGGAATGATTGTCCATTTACCATTAAAGAACCTGATGCAGGTGGAGAAACATATTCTACAATCAAGTCTTGAGAATACGTATCATCAATATCATTACATATAGTTTGAGTACCAACAGTTACATTTGTAATTGGACAATTTGCATTATAAAAGACAACCAATTTAGGAGAGTTATTTACAGATCCATTTCTAGATTCTGCGACACGTCTACCTGAACCTGAAACAATAAAAGTTACTGCATTTCCTACTTCCCAGCCTGGTTGGGTTATAATTTCATTAATAATAGATTGAAGATAAGGTGAACGTTGTTTATATCCGTTTTGCCCAATATAATCCCATGCTTCAACGTTACTCCAAGCTTCTGAATTAGAGGTTAGTGATCTTGATGAAATATTGTAAGAACTTGAGTTAAAGCCATTACTATCATCTGCTAATTCCCCATGGAAAGTTAAATTTGTCACGTCAGAACTTACCTCATCAGCTTGAAATTGAATATATGCTCGATGAATTGTTGCTCCTTTAGGAATACTAATATTATTAAACCTAAGACCAATAATTTGGTCATAATTAGTTGCATTATCAGTATCGGTCACAAATTCTAAATCGCCACTAGTATAGCTTACAGCTCCAGTTGAAATAAACTCTTCTGCATCATCTCCAGAAGCTATAATTGAATAAGTTTCGTTAGTTGTAGATAATTCATCAACTCCTAGACAATTACAGTTACCGTCTTCTTCGTCATTTACTGTGGTTGGATCATTATCATCACAGGCAACACCTCTTGGTGGGCAATTAACATCTGGTGTATTAGATATTGTTACAACGGCACCTGTTGAAGGTGAAAAAACATTTAAGTTTGCTGGTAGTGTAAATGGATCTGTGTTAGAAACTGATCCAACCGAACTCGCATTACTTACGTCGATTGTTCTTAATTCTATTTTAAGGGCATCTACAAATACGAGCTTAAACTGGTTAAATGATCCAGAGTTTCTTGTCCATGTTTTAACGTCATTTGCTGCTCTTAATGGTGCTCCCCAACAGCCTTCGCCTGTGTAAACAGTACCGTTAATTTGTTCTATAACAAAACCTTCGTCATTTCCAGAATAAGCTGAAGGTTTTACAGGCCAAGTTGTTTTAGCAGTATGAGAATCGCAATCAACGACTAAACGGACACCTTCATCATAGAAAAGTTGAGCCCAAGCATCATATTGATTATTGTTTTCAGCTTTCCATGATACGTGTGGACGCATTGGTTTATGATACTGAGCCATTTTCCATTTCAAGTTAGGAGAAGCTGTAGATAGGTCATTTTCTAACCATGTTTTTTGATCACCTAAAACTGAAATTTCGGAATTTAAGGTGTAAGCTTTTATTAAATCATTACCAAATGTTACAGAATAATAAGAATCAGCATTAGGTGTGTCAAATAATTTGTAAATAGTTTCAGAATCTGTTTCGTGATTTCCTCTAGCAGGTATAATTGGGAACATTCTTCCATCACTTGCTATAGTTAATTGCCAATCATCAAACCAATCTTGCCATTCCCCAGATCCATTAGTATCCGTCATGTCTCCTGCAAAGAATATACCATGCGGTTTTAATTTAGAAACTAAAAGATTGGCAGCTTGTCTAGGTGTTCTATTGTTTCTAGAGTCTCCACCTGCAATAAAAGATAAACGACTAAGATCGTTCGGTGCTGTTCTAAACCAAAAACGTTGACTCGTACTATTGCTATCATTTATAACAAAATAATAGTTGGTGTTTGGAGTTAAGCCAGTAAGTCTTACAAAGCGATTATCCATGCCTTTGAAAGATTCTGTTCTATCAACGGTTTTAGTATTAGTGTATAATGTATGGTCTGTACCATGATCCATTGTATCATAATAAACAACTGGTGAAGTGCCTGATATCTGATTCCAACCAATGGTAATCGTAGTAGATGGATCATCCATTATCATAATACGATATTTATCATTATTAGCAAAACCTAAAGAAATACTCAATAAGAGTAGTAGATAGGTTAAATGTAATTTATATGTCATGCTACGCGTATTTTAGGGGTTGTTTTGTTCATTTCTAGCAAAAGAACTATTAAGGGGATAATTCCATGTGCCAATCTGTAAACTGTTAGATAGGCAGAACCATGAATTGAACTTGATATAAAATCTATATTAAAACCAGATACTATTCTGGCAAAAGCTGTGGCAAAGCCCCAAATTATCATATACCATAATGCATATTTAGATAACTTAGGAACAAATAATAAAAGCGCACATAAAACATCTAAAAAGCCAACAACAAATAAAAATTGTGTGGCTTGAGTTTCATTAACACCAAGAATTATAATTGTCATATCTATAAAATGACCAGGACGATACGGAAATCCCATAGCTAATAAACCATGAGGAATAAAGGTGAGGCCTATGGCAATCTTTAAACCATTGATTAATTTTTTATTATTTGAATCTATTCTAATATTTTTCCATAACAGAAATGGTGCCGATAATTGAATGCTCATTTCAAAAAGTTGCAGAAAATCATAGTTTCTATCTTTTACCATACATATTCCAAGAAGGATTAATAGAAAAAGACCTAATCCCATTATAAAACGTTTTGGTTTTATCCATTTTATTTTGTCCCAAAACAAACTGAACAAAGCGGCTATTAAGAATATTAAACTATTAAGTTTTGTGAATCTTTCTATCCAACTATCTACTGTTGTGCTTGTTGCGTAGTCATACCATGTATAATTAAAAAGACCTTCGACAATAGGAGTTAATAAACTCTCATCCCATAGAATAGCTCTATATGGACCACCAAAAAAATACAACTGATATGCTCTACCGATAAAAACGGTAAAAGCACATATTTTAATGAGTGATATTAATTTCAGTTTATTCATACGGAGCGGTTAAAATTAGCCATTTCAATACCAAATAAATTTTATAATCGACTAATTGAATATAAATCCTTTGAATTGGTGAATTTTAACAAATTATGCTTTCTTAAACCCTTTAAAACATTGAATTTACAATTAAAAAATACGATTCAAGTTTATATAAGTTTACTGATTTTTAGAGTCAAATATTTCAGTGAAGTCACAACCTTTAGTCACTTATTTGATGAACTACAATTTTATACGTTAAACGTATCAATTATTCTAAAACTCTAACATTTAAAATTTAGAATAATAAAGAATTAATAAGACAATTATATTGTCTGTTAACATATACATAAGTGATTCTATTTAAAGCAAAAATAATAGATAGTTTTAATTTTTTAAATATTGTGTTAAGTGACTGTATTTTAGATTTTTAATAGCTTCTATTTAATACATTAATTGGGCGCGTTTTTTGATTATAAATAGAATAAAGTAAGAGATCAAAAATTTCAAAAAGTGTCAAAAAAATGTAAAATAACTGTCAACTCTTCTAAATTGTCACAGAATTGTATGTTATTTACATTAATATATATGAAGCGTATTCTCTTTTACTCAATAGAAAAAATATTTATTTGCTTAGTAATTGTTTTGTTATCTTCTTGTTCTTCTGTAGAGCACGAAGATTTTTCTAAGCGTACTAAAATAGCATTGCGAGATGTTGGTAATCAATTGTTGTTATCTAATCAAGATTCTACATCTCTAATATTGCCGGTTTTGGAATTAAACTCAAATACGTTTCAAATATCTTTTAGTAATCCTTTAGCTTTTGAGCCAAGTACTTTGGTGTCTATAATTCAAAAAAGTTTTAAATCTGCACAGTTACCAGAACAGTATAGGGTAGAGGTTTTACAATGTAATGATTTAGAAGTTGCTTATAGCTATCAAATTACTGATAATAAGGAAAGAACAATTATTCCTTGTTCTGGCAGACATTTACCAAACGCTTGTTACTTGATAGAGATACAATTTACAAATAGACCATTAAGTTTTGAAAACCATCAATTGATTTCTTTTACTATTATTTTTCTTGGACTATTAGGTATTGGGTATTTATTTTTTAATAAAACAAAAGATAAAAGGTTGAAATCAGAAAATGGAGTCAGCGAAAAAATAGGCAGTTATTACTTTTATCCAGAACAAAATAAACTCGTTAAGGAAGAAAAAGAGATCGCTTTGTCTAAAAAAGAATGCGAATTATTAGCCCTTTTTGTAGCACACCCAAATCAAATTATTAAACGTGATGAACTTACCAAACGTGTATGGGAAGATAATGGCGTTTTTGTCGGTAGAAGCTTAGATACATATATCTCGAAACTACGAAAGAAACTGAAATCAGATACCTCCGTAAAATTAACTAATGTGCACGGAGTAGGATATAAGTTAGAAATAGACTAGCAATAAAAATCCTAAATATTATCTATAATAACTCTGACTCGTTCCTCTTGTACAAGCACAATTGCTTACACCTTGTAAAAAATCTATTCCTATAGTTACCATGTGTGTACCAGAATTATAGCCAGATAAATCGTTTATGGTGAGTTGATAAGAATATGCAAAAAACCACTTGTTAAATGTAATTCCAGCCATCGGACCAACATTTAAAGGTTTAAAAAACTGATCATTAAGAAAACGGTAAGATGCTCCAACAAAATAATAATCACCTTTTCTGTTAAACTTCCTGTACTTAAAATTTACGTCTGTGCTAGAACGTTTATCACTATCAAACATTTGAAAAAATAAAGATGGCTCAAATTCCACATCTTTATTTTGCTTACTTTTTATAACCAGACCTGTATATAATTGATAATTTAATAATTGAATTGGTTCTACTCCTTCATATTTATCAATATCTTTTTTCATGATGTTATTAGCATTCAAACTCAAATAGAATGCTTTCCATCTGTATAAAATACCAGCATCAAAGTTGTTATTTGAAAGACCTCTGTCGTTTGTAATCGCAGGATCTAATATTGGAATTTCATAAGTGGTATTAAAGTCTTCAATAGCTACTCTAAAGTTATTAATGTTATAAGATAATCCAAAAGATAGATATTGCTTAGATTTATAATCTAAAGTTAAGTGATGCGCAAACGAAAATTTAACCCCTTTTTGAATTGTATTTCCATTTCTATCATTGTAAGCTGATATTCCAACACCAGAACGATTTCCTATTCTAAAATCACCATAAACGGATTGATTATCAGGTGCGTTTTTTATCCCAACCCATTGCGTTAATCCGTTGGCTCTAATTTTTAGATTATCTCCAATTCCTGCATAAGTAGGTGATATAACAAAATCATTATCTGCTAAGTATTGTGTAAATACAGGTAAGTTTAATTCTTGTCCATAACTCTGTGCAAGGACCAAAAAAAGAATATATAGTGTGATTTTTTTCATAATGTTATCTTTTTGTGTTCTTGCTATTATCTGTATAGTGTAAAATGTCCAACAAATTCTTTATCATGTGACGAGTCATTTGTTTTAACAACAAACCAATAATCTCCCATCGGTAATTCTTTGCCATTATATTTACCGTCCCAAACTTCACCAACATGATATTGGGCTACTTTTCGTCCGTAGCGATCAAAAATATCGTAGGTTAGGTTCGGATAATTTTCTGTACAACCAGGAGACCAAGTATCGTAAGAACCATCTCCGTTTGGCGTAAACCAGTTTGGAATACAAATATCCTCAAACTCTAATTCTATTTGTGCTGTAGCATAGCAACCAGAGCTATCAGTTACGGTTACAGTATACAGACCTGATTCAAAAATGATATAAGAATTTGTATCACCATAATCTTCGTCGTTCATTGTAAATTGATATCCACCTTCACCACCTGAAGCCGTCGCTATAAATTCGTTAAGCTCTCCTTCTGTTAAGGTTAAGGTAATTGGATCAGTTGCTTCAATATCGAAGAATTCTGTAGATTGAATACAGCCATTAGTATGTCTAACTTCTATAATATGATCTGTCCCTACAGGTACATTATAAAAGATGTTACTTTCTTGATAAGTTCCACCATTTAATGAGTAATCTAATTGAGAAAGATCTTCAATAGAAGCATCAACTGTAACCGTAACCGCATTTCCTTGTGTATTATTTTCACAAATGTTTTCAATTAAAATCTCTGGTAAAATGCTAACTGATTCTGGGAATGTAATATTCCACTCAGATTCGCAACCTTCAGCATCTCTAACAAACACAATATGGTCTCCACCAACTAAATCTGTAAAATCAAATTCGGTTTGTGTAGCATTTCCTGTTGTATAGACTCCTTCGTAATCGTCTAAACTTACACTATATGGCAATGTTCCTCCAGAAATAGCGATACTAAATTCTCCATCAGCATTTCCTGTACAAACTTCAGGGAAGAAAGAATCTGCCACGATACTTAATATCACAGGATCTGGTTCAGAGATTTCGAAGTTAAATGTTAAATAACATCCTAATTCATCTTGAACAATGATTTCGTAATTTCCTGGAGATAAATTTTCAAACGTATTTGTCTCAAAAAACTGATTGAGTTGTGGTGAGATAGCATATCTAATAGTTCCAGTACCTCCCGTAGCTGTAATTTCAACCATTCCGTTATTATTCCCTGCACAACTTACATTGTTTACAATAATAGTGGCATCAATCGGAGCATCTGGTTCTGTAATACTAATTGGTGCAGATGTGGCTTCACAATCTCCACTTTCTACATACACTACATAGTTTCCGGCAAAGAGTTCTGTGAAATATCCAGGTGTCGTTTGAGTCGCTGTTACAGGATTTCCTAAATTATCTTGTAACGTGTAAGTGTAATTACCTAAGCCACCTATAGCAGTTGCTAAAATTGATCCGTTGTTGTCTCCAGCACAATTAATAGTTGGGTTAGAGGATTGTAAGGTTACCTCTAAAGTTGGTAATGGATCTACAGTAATTTCATTAGAAATATTGGTAACACAACCGTTAGCGTCTCTTACAAAATAAGAATAAGTACCATCTGAAACATTAAACGTTGTTGAGGTTGAGAAAGTTCCTAAAATTGGTGTAAATGAGGCATTTTCACTATAAGAATATATACCAGTACCACCTGTAGCACTTAGAGTTAATGTAGATTCTGTTAAACAAGTTTGTGTTGTTGTTCTTACTAGGCTCGCTTCAATAGGAGTTGGCTCAGTAATAACAATGTTAACAGAAGAAAACTCACAATCAAAACCATCCGTAATTCTTACAAAATAAGTACCAGGACCTAAGTTTTCAAATACATTAGAGGTTTGAGGACCAGAAACACTTGGTGTTGGTAGAAGAGTATTTAAAGTATACGTGTAATTTGTGCCTTGTCCACCAGTAACATTAGTAATAGTAATGCTTGCATCTTGATCTCCAAAACAAGATAAAACAGTTGTATTTGGAGTAAAGGTAGCATTGATAGGTGTTGGTGTTTCTAAAGTGATCGTTTCCGAAACGATACAACCTCCTGCATCCATAACGTTAACAGTATAGTCGCCAGCTGAAAGACCTGTAAATGATCCGTTAGAAGAATAGGCAACTGTAGCATCACCTGTTAATTCATATTGATAATCTCCCCAACCACCTGTTGCAACAGATGTAATTGTACCTTCATTGTCATTACAAGTTACGTTTGAAGTTTCCGAAACACTAAGTGTCATAGCTTCTAATGGTGATACAATAGTAACATTTGTGATTGCCGAACAGAATGGAATATCAGTTTCTGTAATTTCTACAGTAAATGTTCCTGCTTCCATACCAGTTACTGTTTCAGGATTAGTAGAGGTGTTAGCATTTACAATTCCTGTAACAGATGTTCCTGAGCTATTAAATACTTCATAAGTATACGCTCCAGAATAATTTTCAATATTGATATCAAATGATCCTGAGTTGTCACCAAAACAAGTAATTTCATTTGGAGTTAATGTAAATACAGGAGATACAGCTTCAGAAACTGAAATTGAAACGTCTTCAGTACAAGAGGTTACTGTATCTGTGATAGTTATGGTATAACTTCCAGATGGTACACCAGAAAAAACATTTCCTGTAATACTAATAGAAGCTGGGTTTGGAAGAATGCTGTAAGCATACGATCCAGATCCACCAGAACCTGTAATGGTAATTTCACCATCATCATTATTACAAGATGGTAATGCTGTAATTTCTGGAGTTAAAGCAATAGGAGCTACAACATTTAAAGAAACGGTGTTACCACAACCATTGATATCTTTTATAGCTACAGTATGTGTACCAGAATATAAGTTTGAAATTGAAAAAGGAAAGGTTTGAGTTTGAAACGCACCTCCATTAATACTCACACTGTAAGGTGGTATTCCAACCATATCTAGTGTCACGTCTATTTCAAATTCACCTTCTACAACCGTACATTGATTGTTTATAGTTGCTGAAATAGCAGGTGTTGGATCCATGTCTAAAACTTGAACAGGACTAGTAACAATACAATTATAAGCATCAATAACATGAACATAATAACTTCCTGCATCCATATTAAATGTACTTGAAGTATCCCAAGCAGTATCAGTAGCAAGAGGAGCAGAAGCAGAGGTTGTTATTTGATATTGATAAGGAGGTGTTCCGTTTGAACCTATAGCACTTATAACACCAGAATTGGCTTCACAATTTGCATTGTTATCTATTGAAACAGCTAATTCTAAAAGAAATGCAGATTCAGTAATATTAAATGGAACTGTTACAATACCACAACCAGCATTAGAGCCAGAGGTTTCGCTAATAGAAACAAAATAGTTTCCAAAAGCTAATGGTCCTAAATCTGTTACAGTTATTGAACCATTTGCTGGCACAGTACCAGAATTTGATATACCAGTTGAAGTTAAACTTAAAGAATCAAAAATTTCATAATTAACATCTACAGCATTAGCATAAATACTGTTAACTGTAAATGATACATTACCATCTGCACTACCAGTACAAGTAATGTTATTAGCACTAACCGCTGTTGCTGTTAATGTAGAACTTGTAGGAATTGGCACAGTTGCAGGCTCATAATAACTACAGTTTGTAGATTGGTCATACACAATAAATGTATAAAGTACTCCAGGTATTAGACCAGTAAATGTAGCAGACTCACTTCCTAGAGAATCTTCTGCTAACCATGTACCTGCAGGATATACTGTACTTGGACCTTCATAAATACTAAAGAAAAATGGTCCAGCACTAGTTAAAGTTGAGCCTATACTTACTTCGGCTTCTCCACCTGTAGAACAATCAACTGTAGCAGTAATATCAATATTTAAATCTGTTGGAGGTGAAGCAACCAATACATCTTGAACTAATACAGAACAACCATTTGCATCAACTACGTTAATTTGGTATAATCCAAAATCAACAACATCAAAGCTTACAGATGTTGAACCTATATTATTAAGTTCAGAATTTGAATACCCATTTGTTCCTGTTACAAAATAGTTATAAGGTGATGTTCCTCCAACAACTGAGTTGATAATAACAGAACCTTGAGAAACTCCTCCAATATCACATGTAATATCCACAGCGTCATAATCTACAATGATAGCATCTGGTTGGTTAATGATTACGGTTTCGGTTGCAGTACAAGATTTTGAATCTGTAACTGTAACAGTATATGTACCTGCTGGCAGACTAGATGTTTGTGTCCCAAAATCTGTTCCAGTAGTATCATTATTCACATTAATAACAAAAGGAGGTGTGCCTACTGAAGTATCAATTGTAACCTCAATAGCTCCATTAGTATCTCCATTACACAAAATAGGTTGAGTTTGAACAACTAAACTCAAAGCAGGTAATGATAATGGGTTCACTGTAATTATTGATGATTCTGCAGTACAACCGTTTGCATCTGTAATTTGAAGTTGGTATGTTCCTGCCGTTCCAGTTGAATAAGTGAATGGTGTTCCGGTTGCACCTAAAGACGTGAAAGCGCCTCCGTTAATTGATACCGCATGTGTATATGGTGCAGGACCAGTAATAGTTCCTGTAATTACCGCATCTGGTGAAGCTGTACAATCCAAGTCTTCCGTTAAAACAACAGCTAAAGTTGGAGTAGGTATAGGGTCAATGGTATAAGATTCACTATAAACACAATCATTTTCATCTTTTACTTGAAATGTGTAAGTTCCAGGTTCTAAACCTGAAAAGTCAGTAGAGGTTTGATAAGTCGTTGTTGCCGAAGCAGGTGCTGTAATTTGATATTCTAATGTTCCTATACCACCAGTTGTTCCAGTAATTGTAACTGTTGCTGCATTTGAAGGACAAGTTACAGGTGAATTATCAAACATTAAATCCGTTGGAGGATTTAACGCTTCAACTGTTATTTGATTCATTGCAGAAGAACATCCGCTAGCATCTTTTACAATGACAGTATATGTTCCTGCTGATAAATTATTAAAACTGTTACTGTTCTGAAAAGTTACACCATCAATACTGTAAGAATATGGTGAACTTCCTCCGGTTACTCCTGTTACAGTTATAGTTCCATCTGAGATACAAGTATATGGTGCAGATAATGTCGCAGTTCCTACTATAGCAGCTGCTGAATTTATAGCAATCGTTTGTGGAGTTGTTTCACAAACATCAGTGCCAGAAGTGTATTGTAATACAACATCATAATTTCCTACAGCTAATCCTGTAAATACATTTGAATTAACAAAAGTACCTCCTCCGTCAATACTATAAGCTATACTATTTCCATTAGCATTAGTTACATTAACTGTTAATGCTCCAGAATTGTCAGCATCAGCACATGCAATATCTGTTACATCTACTGTGAAATCTGGCTGAGAAATGGCATCAACATCTATTGTTACTTCTGTACTACAGTTATTAGAATCGGTAACTAAAACAGTATAGAGTCCTGCAGAAGTGACTACAATTTGAGGTACAGACTGAAAATCAGTCGCGCCATTTACGAAGTAATAGTAAGGTGGTGTTCCTCCAACCGGGTAAACTGTAAGCTCTCCATCGGTACAGTTTAGAGGACTTGTTAGAGCTATGGTTGCTGTTAATAAAGGTGGTTCAACAATTGTGATGTCTTCAGTAAACGTACAACCATTTTCAGATTCAATTGTGGCAGTATATGTTCCAGGATTTAAATTTTGAAACGTATAATTATTGTCCATAATTGGACCAACACTATTTACCACAGTTGCTCCCTGAGATATTGAAAATAAATATTGAGGATCTACATCATTAGCCGATAAATGAATACTTCCTTTATCGTCATGACAAAGTGGTTGCGTTACAGTAGCAGAACCGGTAAACTCACGATCTCTAATTTGAACACTAGGAACTGTAAATACACAAGGATTGGTAGATATACCTACTTGTCTCACATAGATTGTATACGTACCAGCTGTATCCACAGAAAATACATTACTAGATTGAAAGTTTGTTCCATCTATACTGTATTCGTAACCTGATGGCACATTATTCACAGTAATACTCCCATTTGTGTTACAGATAATATCGGTAGCTTCAACTGTTGGGTTTAATACGTTTTCATAAACATTAAAGTAAAACTGAACAAAACAACCACCTGGATAATTAATTGTTATACGGTATTGTCCGGCTGTATCTACTAAAAATCCAGATTCACTTGGAATAGCATTCCATACACAATCTGTATTTTCATTGGCACAATCTGAATCTGAAACAGCATCACAACTTGTTTCATCAAGTACTTCCCAAATTATAGAAGTAGAATCTGAAATATTAGTTTGTATGACTCTTGAATCATCTGCACCACACAAAAATATATTTGGTAATAATTTACCATCATTAGGACACACAACCACTTCATCTGCGTATGGTATCACAGGGTTTGTAGTGTTAGCACCAAAAAGCTGCACATTAAATTGTTGTACAATAGATTGACAGGGTGCAATTGCTGTGTTGTATGAATAATATGTTCCTGTTTCAGTAACGGTTATTGTTTGTGAGTTTCCAATAACAGGAGTTCCAGTTGGGCTAGTAGACCATGCATAAGAATCATAACCATCAGCAGCTGTTAATACTAAACTATCTCCACAAAGAATTTCACTGTATTCAAAAGAACAGTCAAGGTCTGCCAAAAAGTTTGTGGCCTGAGGTGTAATTAAACAACCTGTATTGGTACTTAAACTTGGGTCATCCGTGATGGTAAAATCTGGATTGATAGTTCCTTGATACGTAGCAAAAGCTTGATTGTTTATAATATTAGAACACGCATCTTCTAGCTGACCACAATCGTCAACCACTTGTACTTCAATACGTATTTCGTATACAGGATCATTCTCTTCAACCAAAGAATCATCAATACTTAAAACTAGTTCTCTTGTTGTTGGATTATAACTAACAACTGTTACACCAGTTGGTAAGACTAAGTCTGTTGGATGATTGTATATAATATTGATAGGAAGAACATCTCTAATCGTAAAGTTAGTAGCATCGTCATTTCCTGTATTTTGAAAACCAATCACATAATTTAAAGAGGATCCTAAGCCTACAAGTTCTCCTCCAATATCATTTCCTAAATCGTCTTCAACAATTTTTGTTAGTACAATATTAGGAGCAATAATCTCAATAGCAAAAGCACTAAAATAGTAATAGTAGATATCTAAGTTACTACCTAAACTAATATTAGCTGAGGTTGCATTATTAGCAATAAGTGAATTCCCTGGATTTGGAATATTAATGATACCAGCATCAAAACCTAAAGTATTAGAACTGTTTGGTGTTCTGTTGGTAAATAATTCTGAGGTGTTTGTTACAGGATTAATATCTGAAACAGAACTATTAAAAAAGTTATTACCAGGACGTATTGTTGTACCAGCATTATTTGTTACACTAATTGTACTTCCATTAAGTCTTAAATAATCACCAGAATAACCTCTATCACCTTCAATTGTACTAAAAGCAAATTTTGCACGTACAGGACCTGTTGGTATAGTGTTAAAGCCACTTACAGGAAAAGTCTCATTAATAGAACTTGTAATTTTTGTAAACCCATCAAAAGAAGTAATGTACTTACTTGGCAAAAGTGGATCTTCATAAACTACAAATAAAGACCAACCAGCTGAAAGACCTTCTGAATTTGGTTTTGGACCTACTAAAGTTGAAATATTAGCAACAGAATATGTGCCTTCCGGATCTGGTAAAGCGGTAAGCATATCTGTTACATCATGATAATAGGCATATGTATTTGATTGATTATTGTTAGTAGCATTTTGATAGTAGATCTCGGTTCCTGTTATATCTTCATAGGCACCTCCTGGTACTTTAAATTTGATATCAGAAATTGGCTCGTCTCCATCAACTACAGCACTCCAATATAAACCAGCATAAACGATAACATAACAGCTATCGTCACTTGGTACATCTAAGTCTGCACTACTGGAGTTAAATGTACTAGAGTCGCCATCTATATCTACATAAACTGCGGCATTTACTCCATCATTGGTAGAATTTCCATTGTATGGGTTAGAAACATGTAATCCCACATTACTGTTTCCTATTAGAAGGATGTCTCCTTTTATGGCTTGATCGTATCTTGGCGAAAATGGCACAAGGTTCTGAGCAAACATTTGCTGTCCGATTATTAGGAATAGGACAATTTGGGCTATTCTAGAAAAAGTAGGTTTTTTCATGATATTTTAATTTATGTCTTCACTTTTTTCCTCAGGGCAGAGAAGAAAGTAAAGGCTGGCTTAACACTTATTAATTTTCAATTTTTACTATTGACATTTTTCCATTGTATGGTCTATTTCCTTTAGATTCTAAGGCTTTATTAGCATTTCCGATATCCTCGAATTTATCATAGAATATATAATATTTACTTGTTGCAACATCGTGGAAGAAATCAACATCCGTTCTGCCAGAGGCAACCACATTAGTTAAAAATTCATTTCTTCTTTTTGTATCACTATGCACTGCAATGATTAGGTAATAACCGCTATCAACATTATCTATATTTTTTAAAATTTTAATGTTATTTCCTAAAGGTTCCCCAAAGTCAAAATCGGTTTCTTTTAAAGGTTCATCGCTTAATACTGTAGTTTGCTTTATATTATTAAGCATGGCTCTGTCTTGACTATATCTATCTTCTTCATTATTAAAAGCAGCACGTTTAATACGTCTTCTTTTTTCAACTTCCGTTGCTATTCTAATAGCATCAAGCTTTGTGTTTAATTGTGCATTTACTTCATTAGCTTTTAATTGTTCGGCTTTTAATCGTTTAATTTCCTTTTTATAAAATAATGCAACTTCATCTAATCCGTAGGTACTGTTTGCAATACGATCTTCATAAAGTTTATTTAAATCATCAATTTTTTCGCTTCTTGATTTTATAATGTTTTCTAAATCAACCTTAATTGCGTTAAGTGCATTGTTTTCTGCAGTAACACTTTTAAATGGTTTTGGTTGTACTGTAATACCTTGATCGCTTAAATCATTTTCTTCTTTTAAATCTTTTAGATCTTGATCCTTAATGGCAACAATATCATCGAATTGTTTTAGTAATTCGTTTTGTACAGCTTTAGAGTCTTCAGTTGAGTTTGCAATAGTTTGCATAGACTTAGCTAACTCATCCGTAGGGTTTGAAATAATATCATCGTTGTTATTTTCCTCTGCTAATAGTTTTGCTTGTGCTTCAGCTTTAGCTTTTTGTTCTGCTAATAATTTTGCTTGTGCATCAGCTTCAGCTTTTTGTTCTGCTAATAGTTTCGCTTGTGCATCAGCTTCTGCTTTGGCTTTTTGTTCTGCTAATAATTTTGCTTGTGCATCAGCTTCAGCTTTTTGTTCTGCTAATAGTTTCGCTTGTGCATCAGCTTCTGCTTTGGCTTTTTGTTCTGCTAATAATTTTGCTTGTGCATCAGCTTCAGCTTTTTGTTCTGCTAATAGTTTCGCTTGTGCATCAGCTTCTGCTTTGGCCTTTTGTTCTGCTAATAATTTTGCTTGTGCATCAGCTTCGGCTTTGGCCTTTTGTTCTGCTAATAGTTTTGCTTGTGCATCAGCTTCAGTTTTTTGTTCTGCTAATAGTTTTGCTTGTGCATCAGCTTCAGCTTTGGCTTTTTGTTCTGCTAATAGTTTTGCTTGTGCATCAGCTTCTGCTTTAGCTTTTTGCTCGGCTAATAGTTTTGCTCTTGTTTCTGCTCTTTCAGCCGCTTTTTTATCTGCTTCAATTTTATCAAGCTCAGCCTGTACTTCAGCTAATTCTTTTGCTTGTTGTTCTTCAATTAACTTAGTTTGAGCTTCATTATCTTGTGCAGTCTTTTTCTGTTCTGCTAATGCTTTAGCTTGAGACTCAGTTTCTGTTTGTAATTTTGCATTTTGCTCAGTTAATGTGTTAGCTTGTGTATTAGTTTTACGTTTAGATGTATTAGAGGTTTTATTATTTGCCACTCTTGATTTAGACGTTTTTGAAACGCGACGTCTTTTGTTTCCACTAGAAAGAATACTACTTACCTCGTCTTCTCGGCTATAATCATAATAATTATTATTTATGAATCTGTAAGCTAATGTGATTTCATGTGAAGATCCAAAATTGTTTAAGTCTCCAAAGGCTTTTTCATAATTATACTCTAGAGCAATTTGCTTTGTGATGTTAATACCTACACCAGCTGAAGCTCCATAAAGTGTGTTGTAACCTGCTTGTGCCCAAATACCCTTAGGTACTGTAACCATAGCAACACCAGAAATGATGGTTTCATCTTTCTGAAAATCTGATCGTAATAAAGCCGTAAATTTACTATTGTCAAAAAATCCTCTGCTACTCATGTACCCTGTGTACATAAAATGAGCTTGAATGCTTTGTTGTGGATTATCTTCAACTAAGAGAGAAGATTCAAAATTATATAAAGCTAAATTTTTAAATGACAATCCGAAATCTAAAAATTCTGTTCCGTAGTTAATGCTAGGATTAATAGATAGTAAGAAATTTTCTGGAACATTTTGTAAGGATGGATCTTCAAAATTTGTAACAACATTACCTGTATTTACACCACTTTTATAAGCACCAATATTGATACCAAAAGTTAGGTTACTATCTTGACCTAATCTTGCATTGTATGCAAAATTCAAAATACCACCAAAGGTGGTAAGTACTCCATAATTTTGTTGAAACAATCCTAATCCTGCACCAATATTTTCTCCAAAACGACCAGAGTAACTTGCCAAATAGGTGAGTGGTGCGTTATCAAAAGACACCCATTCTCTTTTGTTATAGATGCTTACATATTTTGTTTGTTCTCTTACAAAACTGAATGTTGGGTTTAAAGTATATTTATTAAAGGTTAGAGAATTACGAGTTGGTATTGCAAGCGAAACCACTCCGTCATCTTCTTGAGAGTAGAATGTCTGTGTAAAACAGATACATAATATAAAAAGTAAAAAACGTGCTTTCATATTATTTTACTACGGTTATTGAACCTTTTTTAATTTTATTATCTTCTGTGGTTATGATGTAATAATACACCTGATTTATGCTGGTTAAGTTGAGATCGGTTTCTGGCCAATTGTTTTGATAATCATTAGTCTTTAATACTACTTCACCACGATTAGTCATAATAATCACTTCAGTATTTGTGCCACTTACATAAGCTGGTGGAATAATCCATGTATCATTAATTAGATCTCCATTAGGACTAATAAGGTTCGGTATTTTTTCTACATCAGGAAAAAGATCTAATGCTTCTTCTACGGTAAACAAATATTCTATTGAAGCTTCGCAACCAGTAGTTTCTGAGATGATGACACTATAGTCACCAAATTCTGTCGCTTCAAACGAAGATTCAGTTGCACCTGAAATTATAGTATTGTTTAAATACCAATTATAATTTGGGTTTTGAGCTGTTGAGGTTACATTAACAAATAATGATTCACCTGACAAAATCTCATTATATTCTGGCACATCAATTGAACTTTCAAATAACTCGCTTACTAATTCTATACTACCAGAAGCAGAACAATCTCCTAAATCTACTTGTACTGAAAAAGTTGCTGATTCATTAGTTTGATACATTTGACTTGTAGCATCTGGAATAATGTTTCCGTTTTTAAACCATTGGTAGCTATTACCTCCTATAGTACTTAAAGTGGTATAACCTTGTTCAGGACAAAATGGATTACCTAAGCTTGAGGCTATAGTAGCATTGGCTTCACCAGAAATGGCTTCACTGATAGTAACACGATTAGAGAATGAATCTGAAGTACAACTTCCGTAATTGGTTTTTACAAAATAAGTACCATTTGTGTTTACAGATAACGTTGGTCCATCTGCTACATATGCTGAGGTTGTTGGACTTGTTTCTTTATACCACTTATATGTAAGGTTAGGATATTGTAATGGAGAATCATTAGTTCCGTTGCCAGGATTATCTATAGTTAATAAGTAGCTACCACCTGTACAAAAGGCACCAGTAGAAACTAAATTATTAATAGTAAATGGTGAATCCTGAATTTTATAATAAGCAGCAAATGCTACCGACTTAGAACTTGTTGCTATAGGAGCACTACTTTTAATTCGAATTTTATAATTTTCTCCAGCTGTTGTGTTTGGTATTGAGAATTCTAATGTTGCTGGTGAAACTGTAACTGATCCTGCTGCTGATGTATATATTGTAGTTGCATTAGTAAAATCACCATCCGCATCAGACATTTCAATGCTAAACTGGTTAGAAGAATCTAAAGCAGATTCTGGTGAAAAAATAAACGTAGTAGTATAAGTGTTAAATGATGCGCTTGCACAAGCCTGACTAAATCCTAAATTTGGCGTACCAATAACTATTTGCGCATTGGCACGTTCTGACATGGAAATGGCAACAAGGCATACTGCAAATATTATTTGTGATAGGTAGGTAGGTTTAAGCATTAGGTTTAGGGGTTGTAGTTTTAGTCTATAAGCTGTTTGGGGTTTGAGTTTAAGGTTGACGATCGTTTTAAGATTATAGTCTAATCATCATCATCGTCATATAAATCATTAGAAGCAATTATTTTGTTAATTCTTAATCTAAAATCTGGATATTTACTATTATTAGAGTCGATAAAAGTTTCTGAGTCTGGACCTTTTGAGTACACATTGTCAAAAGCTCTGCTGCCATACCAACTTTCTAAGTCATCATTATTAGAATAGTCTTTTCTGTAAATATTACCTTTACAGTTATTAAAATATAATCTTGTAAATTTTATCTTTTGTAAATTTTCACTGTTTATATCAATACGTCCATCAAAGATTACAGCAGGTTTAAATCCAGAAATTACACTTTTATTAATTGTGAACTTTACATCTGGTCCTATGTAAATCGCTTCTTGTACCAAACCAACATTAATATCTGATTTTAAATCTTTACTAACATTAACAAGAGTAAGGTTCTCTGCATTAACATATGTTTCCTTTTTAGAAGTATCCGCTTTTTCTTTTATGTCATAAGATTTAATTGACATACAACGTGATCCGTCTGGACTAGAAATATAAGGTGATCTAATTGCTAATGAATTAATAATGTGACATTGTGCTCCATAATTAAATTCATAATCATTTTTATTAGATCTATAAGATACTGTTTGAATTAATTCAACTTCACCACCCAAAACATTAAATGAGTTTCCTTGGCAGTAACTCACCATTACGTTGTTTACGTTAGTTTGAAGTCCTATACCAGCAAGAGTAAGTCCGCTGAAGTTTCCAAATTCTTTTGTGTTTTTACCAGCATACTCAATTCTTACATACTTTAAAGTACCAGAATTTCCGTTAGAGTTATCTCCACCATAACTAATACTTTCTGTTGACGATGGGTTTAATCCGTAATTAAGTGAAGCGACTTTGCCAAAAGTATTGATAGGTGCATCTCCTAAAATAAAAAGGCCTCCCCAATCTCCTGGTTTTTTATCAGTTCTACTTGAAGTAAAAATAATTGGATCTGTTGGTTTTCCTTCAGCAAATATTTTAGATCCATTACTGATTGTTAATGATCCTTTAGTATTAAAGTCACCAAGAATTACTGTTCCTGCTTCTATAGTTAGTGTTGTACTATCAGTAACATAAACATCTCCTAGAAGAAGATAAGTGTTCCTTTTGGTTAAAGTAGTGTTTTCTGTTATGTTACCTGTTAAGATTTGTGTTGGCTCTTCGTAGTTTTCTTTATTAGGCTGAAAATCCGTCCATGAGTCTAGCCAATTATTGTAGCCAGTAATGCCTTTTTCTTGTTGGGCATTTATGTTGCTAATCACTAAAAAAAAGAGCAGTGCGGTTAGAGTAAAATTTTTCATAGTAGGTAAATTCTATAATTAGATTAAGGGCTATTAATTATTTAGCCCAAACATATGATTAAAATCCATGAAACACAAATAATATCGATGAAATACATACATTAGTGTAAATTTGGTGCATTTACCTACAAAAAACGTTAGTTAATCAGTGAAATATGTAAAAAAAAAATAAATATAACCTTTTTGATTGTTTCAGTTTACAGCATAAAAAAACCTTGACATATTCTCAATGTCAAGGTTTTTACAAACACATAATAATTAAAAAACTAACTAATCTTTTTTAAAGTCGTCATAGGTATGTAATGCTTTAAGAGTTGATTCGTAAAATAAAATAGCTGCTATTAAATCTTTAGTATCAGAATAAGGCAGAATTGATTTTTGAAACTCTATTGTACTATCAAAATAGGATGTAGAAGCATCAATATTATCTTCTAAAGCCTTTATATTATCTTTTGTCTCAGGTATACCTAAAGATTCCATAGTTACTCCAGGCTTTGTTGCAAATGCAATATTTGGAAGAATATTTACAATCACTTCAATTCGTTCTATATATAAAACTAATAAGTCTCCCTTCGACATCTTTTTTAAGTCTTCACGACTATGATATTTTGAGATGTTTACTTTGCCACTAATAATACTTTGAGATTCTTTCTTTTTTTGAGCAAAACCCATGCTTATCATTAGGAAAAAAAAGGCACAAAATAAGGTAGATTTGGTATTCATATTTACACTTTTTAATTAATCTTAGTGCAACAAATCTATACATTTTATTAAATAAAACAACTATATTTTTACATTTTTACGAAAACTTTTTTATATATTAAATGCAGATTTTTACGTTAAACTGCGTGTTTGCTTGATAAAATACATATTTCACCGATGAAATACATTGTGTGTTTTTCTCCTTAATATTCACTTTATAATCACTTATTTTTGGAAAATACTCATAATTTCTGTTGAACTTAAGTGTTAATTCTATAATTGTATGGACTATTTATTCAGTCAAAATCAAACATCAATTTTTTACATTCTTTCAGAGTATTTATTTTTATTAAATAGCGTTTTATTATGTGGTTATTTCAAGAGTTATTAAGTAAAAATATGAGATATAAATACAGTTTATAAATTGATGGCTTGATAAAAATGAGCGTATTACGTCGGAATTTTTAGTTATTTTTTTCGGTTTATCGTGAAAAAATAGCATTGGTGAGATTTTTATGGTGTTGTTATTAATAAGTACCAATTTAGAGGTGTTGTTAATTAATATTCTCATGAAAAATTCAATTTATTTATTTAGTTTTATTTGCTTTTTAGGAGCAAGCTGTTTGGTATCTGCTCAAGATTCAATTAAACAACTTCCAATTTATGATTCTACAGAACTTAATTTAATGAGTTCAGATACTATTCCAGATTACGAGACTAAAATCAATAAACTTAAAATTACAGGAACTATATACGAAAATGATGGTGTTACTCCTGCAAAAGATGTGATTCTTTATGTTGAACAACCAGACGAGAATGGTGATTTCGATTTAAGAGAAACCAATGACAAGCGCTATGTTTATCATAGAAGTTGGGTAAAAACAGATGCAAACGGACGTTATACTCTATATACATTTGTTCCGGGAGGAGATAGACGATTTAATCAATTACAACAAGTATATCCTATAATAAAAGAAGCTACTAAAGAAGCATACGTTATTGAAACATTTTTATTTGATGAAGATCCATTACTTACTAAAACATGTCGTAAGCGTATGGCTAAAAAAGGTGATCCAACTAGAATACTTAAATTAAAATCTGAAGATGGTATTTTTGTCGCTGAGCGAAATATTACATTAAAAAAAGATGTTGTTATAGCCAAATCATAATTAAAATTAGTTAAAATATATAACGTTCTAAATGACTATTTAGGACGTTTTTTTGTGCATTAAAATTCTAAACTGAATTAAGATTGTAATCTTATTTTATTTATTTTGAAAAAAGAATAATGTAATTTCATCGTTCTAATAAATTCTTGACTTCAAAATACCAGATTATAATGAGTAAACAGACATTTCATTTAGGACTATCCATGGCAGGAGCTGTTTCTGCAGGTGCTTATACAGCTGGTTTTATGGATTATTTATTAGAAGCATTATCTGAATGGGAAAATGCAAAACAGCAACAATTAAATAATTCAGACAGTAATATTCCTACTCACAATGTCATTATTGATGCCATTGGAGGCGCCTCTGCAGGAGGCATGGTTGGTATGATTGCGACACTTGCACTTTACGCTGGTAATTGGAAACCAGTTAAGAAAGTATCAAATGTAAAAACAGGCAATATCCTTTATGATAGTTGGGTGTTTTTAGACGATGATGAAAATCTATATTCAGAAAAGGCTAGTGGAAAAGGTACATTTGAAAAAATGTTAGATATTTCAGATATCAATCCAGAAGTTGGTGCTCCTTCTCTTTTAAATTCCACACCAATCGATGCTATTGCAGAGCGTGTATTTAATGAGTTGCCAAAAGAGGCTGGTTTAGATAACTTTCCGAAATATATATCTAAAGATTTAAGATTGCTTATTACTCTAACAAGCCTTAGACCGTTAGACTATAAGGTGAAAATGAGTAGAATTAAATCTAAATTTTTAGATGAAACGCCATCACATCGTGTAAGTAGCCATGATGTATTGGCACATTTTAAATTAAACTTTGACGATACAAAAGATAAAAATCAATATTTACCGTTTCATCCACATAATTTAGACTCACGCCAATTTTTAATTAAAGTAACAAAAGCCACTGGAGCATTTCCTATAGGATTAAAATCCCGTTATTTTGATAACGAGTTTACAACAAGCTATTTAAATAATAGTTTAAAGGTTCGTAAATCATTAATTAAAGATTTAGATATACTCATAGATGCAGAACAAACATCAAATTTTCAGTTTACAGCTATTGATGGAGGTACTATAAATAATGAACCATTTGATGAAGTATTGCGACATCTCGTTAAAAAACACGGAGAACCAAATTTAGACAACCCAAAGTTTGGAACAGTGCATATAGATCCGTTTCCTAATTTTTTCGATGCTAAAGTAACGGATGACGTAAACCATAAAGTCTCTAGTATTGTTGGGATTCTTGGAGCTATTGTACCAACAATTCTTAGTCAAGCACGTTACAAACAAACAGATACTTATGGTGTTGGTTTGTTTAAACTAATGTCTTTTCCAAGAAAGTTGAAATCTGGAAAAATGGAAATTAGAGAGCATCCACCTTTAGCAACAGGAGCTTTAGAAGGTTTTGGAGGTTTTCTTGATATTAAATTTAGACAGCATGATTTTTTTCTAGGGAGAGATAACGCACGTAATTTTTTACGAGGAATTTTATTTTTAGAATGTGACAAAGACAATCCTAATAATTTGTTTTATGGTGTTAGTGATGCGGCCATTGCCGAATTTAAACGGAACGTGAAACAAAAAGATGGTAGCGAGAAAATTTATATGCCAATTATACCAGACATCAGTAAAATTGAAGGAGATTCCAATCCAACTAAATATGAGGTTGAGGACTTCCCTAAGTTTAATGGTAAAGCTTTCCGAGAATTAAAAAAGCCAATAAAGAAAAGGGTTAATGCTATTTTAAAGGCAGAACTAAAAGGACGAGTTAAGAGTTGGTGGTTAAAACCAATTATAGCTGCTTTTAGAGGTATCATTGCTAGTAAGATAACCAATTGGGTCATTGAGCAAGTAGAATTAGACTTTAAAAATCGTAAGATGTAAGTTTTCATTTATAGACAAACAAAGTGATAAAAAATCTATTTAATACATATATAAGCAATAGAAAGCGCCTACGTTTGTTTGGGTAAAAACAAAACGTTAATTTTGTCGCAAACTATTTAAAACAATACTAATGATTTTAGACTTTATAAAAAGATTGTTCAACTCTGATAAAGTAAGTGGTACAAAAGAAGGGACCGTTAAATTTTTCAATGCTAAAAAAGGATTTGGATTTATAATTATAAATGATACTAACGAAGAGATTTTTGTGCACACCACAAACGTAGTAGGTAAAATTAAAGAAAAAAATAAAGTGACATTTAACGTTGAGAAAAGCGATAAAGGTCCAATAGCTACAAATGTAAAAGCTGTAAAAAATTAGAATTACAATTTACTTAACCATCTTAACTGATGGTTTTTTTATGTTTAGATGTTTGGCTTTGTAGTAATGATAACTATTTTACCTCTTTCCCAACAACAGTATTCTTACCTTTGCAAAAATTATTTTTTATGTCCAAGCATTTTTCCGATTTAGGAATTAATAAATCTATTCAACAGAGTTTAGCCGAATTAAATATTACTGTACCTACAGATATTCAAGAAAAGGCCATTCCAATAATTCTTCAACAAAAAGAAGATGTTGTTGCAATAGCTAAAACCGGAACAGGGAAAACGGCAGCATTCGGATTGCCGTTATTACAGTTAATAGATACGGAAGACACTAACGTGCAAGCAGTAATCTTAGCTCCAACCCGCGAACTAGGACAACAAATTTGCGCTAACTTAACGTCGTTTGCCAAGCAAAGTCCTATGATTTCTATTGCGGCAACGTTTGGAGGTATTCCGATAAAGCCACAAATAGAACGTTTAACAGAAACTACACATATTATAGTAGCCACACCAGGACGTTTGGTAGATTTAATAAATCGAGGTACTGTAAGTCTAAAACATTTAAAATTCTTGGTTTTAGATGAAGCTGACGAAATGGTCAGTGCTTTAAAAACGGATTTAGACCTTATTATAAAAGGTATTCCAAAAGCTAGACGTACATTTTTGTTTACTGCAACCTTATCTGGAGCTATAAAACAATTGGTTCAGAATTACATGTCTAAACACGTGGTTCAGGTTGAAGCAGATATGGCTACCGTTGGACACCAAGGTATAGATCATCAATATGTAGTAGTAGAACCTATAGAGAAATTAGACGTTTTACTTCATTTTTTAAATAGTAAAGAAGGACAACGAGGTATTATTTTTTGTAAAACAAAAGCCGCTGTAAATAAATTAGCTAAGAATTTAGCCATCAATAAATTTTCTTCTGGTGCGTTACATGGTAGTTTGTCTCAAGGGATTAGAGATCGTATAATGGGACAATTTAGAGAAGGACATATCTCTATTTTAATTGCTACAGATTTAGCCGCTCGTGGTATTGATGTAAAAGATGTCGCATTTGTGGTTAATTATCACTTACCAGACACTTATGATGCTTATGTGCATAGAAGTGGAAGAACAGCTAGAGCAGGAGCAAAAGGTTTATCGTTAACTGTTTTGCAGCAAGAAGAAGTTATAGATATTGCTGATTTTGAAAATGAATTAGGAATCACTTTCCACGAAATTAAAAAAGCAGATGCTCAAAGTATAGAAGAGAATAATACGTTATTGTGGGCGAAAAAAATATTTAAAACGAAACCCAATCGTACGATTTCTGAAACACTAAGAAGAGATGTACGTACTATTTTTCATCATCTAACAAAAGAAGAATTAATAGAAAAAATATTAGCACATCAAGTGGCAGAAACTACATTGGGCAAGGCAGCCTCAGAAGATTCTAAAAAGAAGAAAAAGAAACATTAATTTAATCCTTTTTACTTAGTAATTATAGGTTTTAAAACATCCCAAACAGTGTCTGCGACTATTTTATGACCTTCAACAGTAGGGTGAATGCCATCATCTTGATTTAAGTCAGCAACACCACCAACGTCTTTTAAAATAAAAGGAATAAAGGCTAGTTTATTTTTTTCTGCTAAGTCTGCAAAAATTTGTCTGAATTCATTGGTATAATCTTGTCCCATGTTAGGTGGCAATTCCATACCAGCCAGTATAATTGTTGTTTTTGGACTTTTCTTTTGAACCACATCAATAATGGTTTGTAAGTTTGCACGTGTTTCTGATAAAGGCACACCTCGCAAACCATCGTTAGCACCTAATTCTAACAAGAAAATATCAACTTTTTGGTTTAAAATCCAATTAATACGATTTTTTCCTCCAGATGTCGTTTCACCGCTTAAACCTGAGTTAATTACAGTATAATTTAGGCCTAAGGCATCTATTTTTTGTTGTAAAACGGCAGGATATGCATCATTACTATCTTCCAATCCCATGCCAGCCGTGATACTATCACCAAAACATAAAATCGTTTTTGTATCATTTGTAATGACATCATTTTGTTCGGTGTCGTTTGTTGCTTCTTTCACCTGTTTTGTTTCTACTGTTTTTTCAGCTTTATCATTACCGCAACTAAATAATAAAAGGGTAAAAATAAAATAACAAAACTTTAAGAGTTTAGGCATGGTTGAGATTGGTGAAATTAAATGCAAATGATTATTTTGAGCCTTCGACATAAGTTGTCATTTAAATTAAAAATTAATATGCCAAAGATATTAAAGATTACTGGGCTAGAAAAGACATATTCTAGTGGTAACAAACAATTAACGGTTTTACATAACATTTCTTTCGATGTAGAAAAAGGACAAACTTTTTCAATCGTTGGTCCTTCAGGAAGTGGGAAAACAACATTATTAGGCTTATGTGCAGGCTTAGACGAACCAAATGCTGGTAGTGTTGAGTTGTGTGGGCAAGATTTAAATACTTTAAACGAAGACCAACGTGCTCAACTACGGAATAAGGAAGTTGGTTTTATATTTCAAAATTTTCAATTACTACCAACGCTTACCGCATTAGAAAATGTAAGTGTACCCTTAGAATTGCAAGGAGATAAAGAGGCTGTTAAAAAAAGCAAAGTCTTATTGGAAAAAGTAGGCTTAGCAGATCGTTATCATCATTACCCTTCTCAGCTTTCTGGAGGCGAGCAACAACGTGTTGCTTTAGCTAGAGCTTTTGCTAATGCACCTTCTATACTTTTTGCAGATGAACCCACAGGTAATCTAGATGAAGAAACTGGTGAAAAAGTGATAAAGTTATTGTTTGATTTGAATAAAGAAGCAGGAACTACATTAGTTATTATTTCTCATGATTTGGATTTAGCCAACCGAACACAACAAATATTACGACTTAAAGGCGGACAAATTTTAACCAACCAACGTACGCAAGTGCTGTAATTTCATTCTTATCCTTATTATGAATCAAAAAACAAAATGGCTATTTAAAATGGCATGGAGAGATGCCAAGGCAAGTAGAGTGCGATTGCTTTTGTTTATGGCTTCTATCATTTTAGGTATTGCAGCTGTAGTTTCCATACAATTATTTAGTACCAACCTTAAGGAAAATATTTACATCCAATCAAAAGCATTGATGGGAGCGGATTATATTATTGATACTAGACAAGTGCCAACAGAGCGAGCTAAGGTCATTATTGATTCTCTAAAACCAGATGCTTCTGAAGTGAATTTTGTATCTATGATTGCCTTTCCAAAAAATGGAGGCACCAAACTAGTTAAAGTTAGAGGTCTTGATGGAGACTTTCCTTTTTACGGAACTATAGATACAGAACCATCCTCGGCTGCAGATACTTATCAAAA
Source organism: Winogradskyella eximia (assembly GCF_003386165.1). Lineage (GTDB taxonomy): Bacteria > Bacteroidota > Bacteroidia > Flavobacteriales > Flavobacteriaceae > Winogradskyella > Winogradskyella eximia. The sequence continues at coordinate 55,063 of NZ_QRDV01000002.1, forward strand.
GTCAGGTGGAGCTTTAGTTGATGCAACTTTGCTACTTCAATTTAATGTAAAACCAGGTGATTCTATAAAAATTGGAGAATTAGTTCTTCCAATTGCAGGCACATTAAATGCGATTCCTGGCAGTACAGCAGTATCATCTTCAGTCGCACCTCCAATCATAATTCCGTATCGCTTTATTAAAAATACGGAACTGCTTCAGTTTGGAAGCCGTAAGGAATATCAATTCTTTTATAAAGCGTCTGACACTTTAAATTTAGATACGCTTGAAAAAAAGTTACAACCAATGCTTGAAGCTGAGAATGCAGATTTAGATACGCACACTAGTACAAGCAGACGCTTAGGACAACGCTACGATAATGTTGGAAAGTTTTTAAATTTAGCTGCTTTTATTGCCTTATTGCTAGGTTGTATTGGGATTGCGAGTTCCGTTCATATTTATATAAAAGAGAAATTAAGAGCTATTGCTGTTTTAAAATGCATGGGAGCATCTAGACGTCAAAGTTTTCTTATTTTTCTTGTTCAGATTGCAGGTATTGGTATTGTTGGTGGTTTAATTGGCGCACTTATAGGAATTGGACTTCAAGGATTATTCCCTTATCTTCTGCAAGAATTTCTTCCTTTTACAGTGACCGTAAATATTTCAGCACAACCTATAATTATTGGAGTTTTTCTTGGGCTGTTTATGTCTGTATTATTCGCGTTATTACCATTGCTTAGAACGTGGTATGTTTCACCATTAGAAGTATTGCGTGTAGATGAACAGGCTGCACAAGAACCTATGAAAGTTCGGTTAATAGTATTTTCTACTATTTTAATTTTTCTGTTTTTATTTTCATTTTGGTTACTTAACAGTGCAATATATGCTTTGGTATTTGTGCTCGCTTCACTTATTACTTTTGCAGTATTGGCTGGTGTTGCATTATTATCGATAAGAAGTATAAGACGGTTTTTTCCAAAAAGTTGGAGTTTTACGGCACGCCAAAGTTTATTGAATTTATTTAGACCTAATAATCAAACGGTTGTACTGGTTGTTGCAATAGGTTTGGGTACGTTTTTAATTAGTACGTTATATTTTACAAAGGATATTTTATTGACAAAATCAGAAATTGATACTACTGAAAATGCTAATATGATTATTCTAGACGTGCAAACAGGGCAACGCGATGCATTAGAAGAAATGATAAAGGCTCAAGGTTTACCTGTGCTAGATAATATTCCTTTAGTAACCATGCGCATGCACAGTATAAAAGGGCAATTGGTTAATGAATTACGACAAGATACTACCAAACAAATTAAACGTTGGGTTTTAAACCATGAGTTTAGATCAACCTATCGTGATTCTATAACGAGCTCAGAAGAATTAATAGAAGGAGAGTGGACACCAGAATTAAAGGCTGGTGATCCTGTGGTGATTTCTCTTTCAGATAATCTGGCTTTAGATATTAATGTTGGAGTTGGAGATGCTATTGTATTTAATATACAAGGTGTGCTTATGGAAACCACTATAGGTAGTATTCGTAAAGTAGATTGGAGACAATTAAAACCAAATTTTGCTATTGTATTTCCTAAAGGTGTTTTAGAGGAAGCTCCACAGTTTAATGTTATGGCAACTAATGTGTCTGATGAAAAACGTTCTGCAGATTTACAACGAGATTTGGTAGCTAAATTTCCAAATGTGTCTATTATTGATTTGCGCCAAGTCTTTACTATAGTCGAAGATATTTTAGATAAAGTCACTTGGATTATCAATTTTATGGCTTTCTTTAGTATTCTAACAGGCATCATTGTACTCATTGGCTCAGTAAGAACAAGCAAGTACCAAAGGATTAAAGAAAGTGTTTTATTGAGAACACTTGGAGCAAAGAACACTCAGATATTAAAAATTTCTGCTTTAGAATATCTATTTCTAGGTTTATTAGGTAGTCTCGTAGGTATTTTATTGGCCTTAGTGAGTAGTCTATGTTTAGCTTTATTTGTTTTTAAAGAACCTTTTGCACCATCTATAATTCCATTTGTGGTGTTTTTACCAGGAATCACACTTTTGATAATGGCAATTGGTTTGAGTAATATACGAACGGTATTAAAGAGTTCTCCTTTAGCGGTATTACGTAGAGAAGGATAGTTGTATTTTTATATTATTGAGAGTGCTTTAAATGTTAATTTTTGTTTGAAGTAGGAATGTCACTTTTCATAATACTGAACTTCTGAAGGTTTTTTTAAGGCTTACGTTTTATTAAAGTCTTCTTCTAGTTTATATTGTTACTTTAAAAAATTAGGTATATTTAGGGTATCCTAACCTATTGATAATTAATGTTTAAGTATTACGCATCACTATTGTTTTTGTGCAGTATGGCCATACCTCAGTTGTGGTCTCAAAGCACAGCAATTACTAGTGAATCAGCTTTTAAGGAATACCAACAGATTAGTGACTCTATGTCTTCTGTATTTCCAGAAGATGATATAAAAACATACCGACGCGCATCATTTTCGGATGTTCAAATGCAAAGGTATTTATCACTTCACTTTAAGCGTTTAGATAAATTAAATCACATTGAAGGACATGTTAAATTTGTTTTAGACAGTTATCTACATTCAGGAAATTGGTTTAGAGAAGTAGGGTTTCCTAAAGAGTCTATTAAATCTTATCTCAACTTTTTTAATTACTATAAAGATCATGAAGGTGAATTAGGTATAGCTGAGCGCAATAAATATATGGAAATGCGAAGTTATGCGCGAAGCATGCTTGCAGAGAGTTATGCAAAGCTTGGTTTGTTAGATAACGCAGCAATGCAGCATAAAACAAATATGGCGTTTACTAAGAACCTAAATTATATTTACCATCCGTCTTCAATAAACAATTATGGCCTCTTTTTTTATTGGTTTAAAAAAGACCTCGATTCTGCGATGTATTTCTTTGAACGTGCTTATGCGCTTACGAAGTCTAAATTCCCTAAGCATACTTTAAATGGTAGCATACGCGATAATATTGCAGATATTTATATTGACCAGCAAGATTATAAAAAGGCACAGCCATTATATCAGCAAAATTTTGAGTATTTCAAAACAGCCATTAATGAAGAAACCTTAGCTAAAGATATTCCTAGGTTAATTAGTGCAGGATCACAATTAGTAACTACCAATACACAATTAAGTCAGTTAGACGTAGCACAACGGGTTTTTAAAGAGTTAGAAACCGTTGTAAAGCTTCAAGAATTGAATAACAATATAACGTCTAGTTCTAAATTAGAGTTTTTAAGAGCCAAAGAGCGTTTGTTAAGTGCTCAAAACAATATTTTAGAAGCCTATACTACAGTAAAAGCGATTGAGCGTTTTTCGGATAGTCTTCAGGCCATATCTAATCATGCTGATAAAAAATGGCAAGAAGAATTGAATGATATTACGATAGACAAAATTGAATTAAATTTTAAAATAGATCGCATTCAAAAAGAGAATATGATTAAAAATCAGCGCGCTAAACTTTGGTTTATTGGGCTTTTATCGTCTATTTTCATTATTCTATTAATGACACTTATTATTAGTAGAAGGCAACACCTTATCAATGCAAAAAATAAACAATTGTTAGCTGAACAGAAGCTAGAAAATTCAGCTTTAAAGGTTGAACAGCTTAATTCAGAGATTAAATCTAAAGAACGTGATTTGTCTGATTTTGCTATAAAACTTACCCAAGATCAAGATTGGGCAAAAGAATTAGCAGAGCAATTAGAGGCCATAAAGCAAACTTCGTCAGAAGAACGCGAATCCTTAATAAAAACCTTAGATCTGGCTATTGCTAATAAAATTAATGTAGATAGTGATACGCAAGATTTCTTTGAACGCTTAGACAAATTAAGTCATACCTTTTATAGTAAACTCACACACAGTTACCCAAACTTGAGTAAAAATGAAATTAGACTTTGCTCATTAATTCGCTTAAAAATTGAAAGTCGTAGTATTGCCACACTTCAAAATATAACTTTAGCGTCACTTAATACGAGTCGTTATCGCTTAAGAAAAAAACTAAATCTTTCAGAAGATGTCGATTTAGACTTTTTTATTCAAAATATATAAAACACTTATTTATAGTAGGTTATATTTGTTTTTCTTCCGTTGTCTATTAATTGTCTATTGCTTGTTCATTAGCAGTCTATCTCAAATTTATGGTTAGGAGTATCATGTCTAGTAACTTCGTCATGTCCTAATATCTTATTAATTACAGCCTGTATATAAAACATCATAAATAATAAGTATAACCCATAAAATTGTATCACTCATGAAAAAAATTCTTCTTGGTTTATGTATTTTAGGTTTAACCAACCTTATCTCTGCGCAGAATGACTTAGCTATGGCAACAGATAATGATAACGACATTACTATTAAAACTTCAAAAATTAAAAATGAATCATATTTAATGAGTAATACTAATGAAACTAAGCAATTGGCTGTACGTATTAAAAAATTACAAAAGATAGCAGCTGCTTACGACATTTCTAAGGAGTCTATATATAGCAAAAAGAAATCTATTACATATGATGTTGTATTTGAAGCCAGCGAAAATTATATTAAAGCTGTGTATGACCATAATGGTGTAATTATAAGTTCAGAAGAGTATTATGAGGATGTGAGAATACCTTATGTCTTAACAAGTCAATTGGCTAAAGACTATCCAGGATGGTCATTTGATAAGAGCAATTGTAAGATTTTCTATTCTAAAGAAGGGGCATCAAAATTCACCTATAAAATAGTACTTAAAAAAGGAAATAAATCTAAATTGATTACAAGATAACCTTAACCGTTATTAATAGCTTGTTAAGAAGGCAACATCTTTTAAGGTGTTGCTTTTGTTTTGTTAATTCACAAGAATGATATACCTATCTTTGTCCGATAATTCAGAAAGTTCTACATCAGACAATTCTAAAATAAACAAGAAATAGCAATGGCTAATAACATTAAAGCGCAACAAGAAATTCTAGAAAAACTAAGCATCTATGCGCTAAATTCAATGCAAACATCTGCTATTGAGTCAATTGAAAAAAACGAAAAAACCATATTATTATCACCTACAGGCACCGGAAAAACCTTAGCCTTTTTATTACCATTATTAGAGGCTTTAGATCCAGAAATTGAAGAAGTACAAGCTTTAATCGTTGTCCCTTCAAGGGAATTGGCCATACAAATAGAAACGGTAATACGAAATATGGGTTCTGGTTATAAAGCAAATGCCATTTATGGAGGTCGTTCTATCGCTAAAGATAAAATAGAATTAAAACATACACCTGCTATATTAATTGGAACTCCAGGACGGTTAGCAGATCATTTTGAACAAGCTCGTTTTACAACTAAGTTCATAAAAACTTTAGTGATAGATGAGTTTGATATTTCTATAGAAGTTGGAGCAGGTGGTGAGATGAAATTTATTATGAGCTATTTAGCCAATGTAAATAAACGCATTCTAACGTCAGCGACCCAAGGAGCTTCTATTCCTAAATATTTAAATATGGAAGGAGCCAAAACCTTAAATTTCTTAACCGAAAAACCAAGCTCTAAATTAGAAGTTAAGACCGTTGTTTCTCCATCTGAAAATAAGCACAATACTTTAGTTGATTTATTGCACCATGTGGGTAATGAGCCTGGTATTGTATTTTGTAACAAAAAAGAACGACTTGAAGATTTAAGTCGTTTCCTAGATAAAAAGAACATTTCACATACTTGTTTTCATGGAGGTATGGAACAACGTGATCGCGAACGTGCTTTAATAAAATTAAGAAATGGTTCTGTAACTGTACTTGTGGCTAGTGATTTGGCAGCTCGTGGTATTGATATTCCGGAGATGAGTTATATTATTCACTATGAAATTCCTGAAGCGATTCAAGAGTATACACATAGAAATGGAAGAACAGCAAGAGTGAATTCTAAAGGCACAGCATATTTAATTAAAGGTGATCGCGAAGTGTTTCCAGATTTTGTTGGGAAGTCACAAACCATTCGTGTTAATGCGGCTAAAGATATAAAACCACCATTCTGGACGACGTTATTTATTTCTGGTGGTAGAAAAGATAAAATTTCTAAAGGAGATATTGCAGGTCTGTTTTTTAAACAAGGAGGCATTTCTCAAGATCAGTTGGGAGTTATAGAATTAAAGCCAGATTGTGCTTTCGTTGCTGTTCCTCTAGTTATTGCTGATAGTTTGGTTGAGAAATTAAATAATGTACGCCTTAAAAAGAAGAAGGTTAGGGTGACTGTTATCTAGATAAAAGTAACGTCTTGTTATTGATTATAATCATTAATACGCGTTTAAATTAATCTTATATTTACTACATAAACTACCCCATAATTTTGGTTATGCAATCATTACAAAACATCTTGGATTACGTTATTTTCACTGTGGGAGACTATTCCTTGAAAGTTAGCATGATTGTGAAGATCTTATTGATTATCATCATTACAAGATTGCTTGTGTATGTTATAAAAAGGATGCTTTTTAGACGTACTGAAGTTGATGAACATGAAAAGGGGAATATTCAAGCCATCTATCAAATTATCCGCTATATTGTATGGATTATCACTTTTGGGCTGGTATTAGAAACCATGGGTATAAAGGTGACACTTTTACTAGCAGGTTCTGCTGCCTTATTAGTTGGTATTGGTCTTGGTTTACAACAAACCTTTAATGATGTTATATCTGGTATTATTTTGCTCACAGAGCGTTCTATTAAAATCAATGATGTCTTAGAAATTGATGGAAATGTGGTAAAAATCCAAACCATTGGTATAAGAACTTCGAAAGGTCTAAATACTGATGATATTTCTATCATCATTCCAAATTCACTAATTACAACGAGCAAAGTTATAAACTGGAGTCACCAAAACGATAAAACACGTTTTAGGATTGATGTTGGTGTTGCTTATGGTAGCAATGTAGATGATGTTATCCGTATTTTAGAAGAAAGCGCTTTTGAACATCCAGATGTGTATGACCGAGAATTGACGCAAGGAAGACTCATGGGTTTTGGAAGTTCTTCTTTAGACTTTCAATTGTTGTTTTTTAGTAAGAATACCTTTGGAATAGGATCAGTGAAAAGTGATATAAGACGAATTATTGTTAAGAAGTTTGATGAAAATGATATCGTTATTGCGTTTCCACAATTAGATGTTTATATCAAGCCAAATGAGCCTGCTTTTAAATAGTTTAGTGTTTAGAGACATAAAGATTAAAACTCAAAATTAGATCTCTAATAAACGCGTTCGTAATATCTTCTGAATATCTATACTGTTTTTCTGTGGAATGAGGAAAGCGTTTAAATCATCAATATGGCTGATTTGTTCTTCCTTATCAATAAATCCGTAGCCCAAATATTCACCACCTTTTATCATTACAAAGGCTTCCTCATTGCTGTGCCTGCCTTTTTCTCTCATAATAACATCTTCTTTTTGGTTAGACATAGCGTGTATGGCTTCTAAGACTCTATTATTATAAGCTTCTGTAGATTCTTCATTCCTACAAACCCCTTTACAGTTTGTGATACTGTAATGCGAACACTCAGAGACAGATTCTTGTAAATGACAATATTTTGGACATAAGTTGTATTGTGCACAAAGCTTTTCCATGTACGTACGCACATCTCTTACATTAAAAAACGTAAGGATAGGATTTGGTGTCAGTCGTGCTTTATTACTAGCTAAATGTAGAATTCCATTTCGGTCTTCATAAGAAAAAATGGCAAAGGATTGAATGGTGCGCTTGGCGACTTTATTATACACAGGAAAGTGGTGCTTTATAGCAGCATCTTCCATGAGTAATGCTATTAATTCACTTCCAGAGTTTTCAAAATCGATATCGCGCGTTTCTCTTACCATATCTTGTGCCTTTTTAGTCTTGCTATAAAAATGACTAAGGACTCTTTTTTTAATGTTTATGGCTTTACCTACATAAATGACTGTTCCTTTTTTGTCCTTAAAATAATAGATACCAGCAGTATTTGGTAAAGATTCAAAACTTTCTTTAGGTAGGTTAGGAGGTAAGGTCGCTTCTTTAGAATTCTTGTTTAAGAATTCTTTAAATACTTCTGTCGCTTCTGGTTGTTGTAGTAATAACTCAAATAGAATGACTGTAGCTTGTACATCACCTCTGGCTCTGTGTCTATTCTGTAGATCTATATTAAGCGCATTACATAACTTTCCTAAACTGTAGGAACGATGGCCTGGTAATAGTTTTCTAGACAAACGCACTGTACATAGTTTCTTTCTAGTAAACTCTATGCCAATACGTTCAAATTCTCCGCTAATCACTTTGTAATCAAAGTTAACGTTGTGGGCTACAAATATGGTACCTTCTGTAATATTAAGAATGTCTTGTGCTATATCTGCAAAACGTGGAGCATCAGCTACCATATCATCATCAATACCTGTAAGTGCTGTGATGTGCTGTGGAATGTAGGTTTCAGGATTTACCAATGATGTAAACTCATCAATTACGGTTTCACCATCGTATTTAAACACCGAAATTTCGGTCATACGATTGCTTTGTCCTGTAGTTTCAACATCAATAATAGTATACATCATGCTTGGTACTTGTACTTTTAGTACCCACAATTTACAATATGTATGTGAGAACTTTTATAGAACCAGCAAGATACAGACTTTTAGTGAAAATTTGAAATCAAGATACAATCAACTATGCTTTTATCTTTATTGGTTTTAAACGAATAATACCAAAGGCATTAAGTAATTTTATAATTACATAAGTCATATCTATTTCATACCATTTTACACCAAAATTAGCTCTGCTTGCAAACTTATGGTGGTTGTTATGGTAGCCTTCGCCCATCATTAGAAAATCGAAACGAAATAAGTTTTTACTCGTGTTTTTCATCTTAAAATTAACATAGCCATAAATATGACCAAACCAATTAATAATCACGCCATGAATAGGTGCCATTAAAAAGGTTATTGGCAGTAATAGCCATTGCCACCAAGCGGTTACAAAAAGTGCAAAGAACAACACATAGCTAGAAATCCATAAAAGTCTAGAAATACGAGAACTTGCAAAAGTATCGAAGCTTTTCCATTGTGGGACATTTTTGGTAAAGCGTTCATCTACTGCAATACGTTGTTTGTTTATATCTTGATATATGGTTTTTGTTTTCCACATCATAGCAAAAAGATTGGCATCATAAGATGGAGAATGCGGATCTTTTTCGGTGTCTGTATAAGCATGATGCATACGATGCATCACTCCGTAACCATAAGCACTTAAATAACTAGAACCTTGAAAAATCCATGTTAAAATAAAGGTGATACGTTCCATGGTTTTGGACATTGTAAACACTTGGTGTGCTGCGTAGCGATGCAAAAAGAACGACTGAAAGAATAAGCCTCCATACCAAAGTACCACTACAAAAATAACTATTGTCATAATGTTTTTTTACAAAGATAAATTGATAAGAAGCACCAAACAATGAACCTAAATCAATAAAACACTATACCAATCGTTTGCGAATTCGGCTTAACGCTTGTGGTGTTACACCAATATATGAGCTTACATATTTTAAAGGAATGACTTTTAAGACTTCAGGTCGTTCTTTAAATAACTTAATGTAACGTTCTTCTGCTGTGAGGTTTAGTAGGTTTTGTTCGCGCTTAGACTTTATTAAAAACAGACGTTCTGCTGTTAGCCTACCAATAAGATTTCCAATCTGTGTGGTATTATAAACGTCTTGTAGATCGTTATAGTTAATACTTAAAATGGTTGTTTCTGTTAATGCTTGTAACTCATATGCAGATGGCTGTTGGGTTAAAAACGAATCGTAAGCACTGATAAATTGGTCTTTAAAGCTAAAACCAAATGTAATTTCTTTTTCAGGATTATCTTTAGGAATAAACAAACGTACCACACCAGACTCTATAAAAGAGATGTGTTTTTCAATATCGTTACGTTTTAAAAAGATTGTTTTTTTAGGAATAACACGTCGTTCTAATTTAGACATAAAGTATTCCCAATCCGCATCAGATAATGTCGCAATTTGCTCTATATAAGCTTTAATTTGATCCACAAGTTTTGCATGTAATTATTGAAATGTAAAGATACATATTCTTCATTTCTTCACTAATATTTTAAGCAATACCAGCAGACTTATTACATATCTTTTTATTCGTGTTTGCATTAATATCTTAATGAATAGCGTTAAATAGTCCTTAGGATTTCAAGTAACTTTATGGTAGTAAATCATAGCGGTTTACGTTGATAACTTAAAACTATAGAAATTATGTCTAAACCATGGCAAGATAAAGCAAAAGGCAATTGGAATATTGCAAAAGGAAAATTGAAACAAAAATGGGGAGAACTTACTGATGATGATTTGGATTACCGTGAAGGTAAAGAAGATGAAGTCTTAGGAAGAATTCAGAAACGCACTGGCGAAACAAAAGAAAGCGTTAATGCGTTTTTGAATGATTTAAAGTTTTAGGCTCATATATTTGATTGATTATGTTGAGAATCCCGCAATTGCGGGATTTTTTTATGCTGATTACAGATCTATTCGTATTAAGCATTTTTCCATGTATCTTTTATAAACTGCAGATCTTTTTTCATATAATTAAACACTTCTTTTTTATCCATTGTGAGTTTGGAACGGCCTTTTTCGGCACCACCTAAATCGTATTCAAGATGCAATGACACAGGTACATTAATTTTATAAGTTTTAAGTAGCGAAAAATAACGTTTAAAATCGACCATGCCTTCACCAAGTGGTACATTAATAGGTTGCCATTTGCCGTCTTTAATTCCCCATTTAAAATCTTTTATCACAATAGAATTAATAAACGGTTTTATGCGTTGTAAACCGAGTTCCCAACTGCCACCTCCTTCAACCACTGCATGTCTAATGTCGTATTGGCAACCTAAAAATTGACCTTTTGTAGCTTCTAAAATGGGTAGTAAATCCCAAACAGGAGCACCAACATGTTTACCCGAATGGTTTTGATAACCACCAATAAGTCTGAGGTCCTTGTTTAGTAATTCTAGTTGCTCAGCTTGTTTGGCAAACTGTTTCTGACTTTCTACTATAGATTGGGTTTCTGGATATTTTAACCAATCGGTTCGGTAGTGTGTAAAGCCTAATTGGCTTGCGGTTTTTAAAACGTTAACATTATTAATATCATTAACATCCCATACGTTGGTAGACATTAGTTTTGGTTGAAGTCCATGGCTTTTCATAGCTTCTACAGCAATAGGTAAGTCTTGTTCAACGTTTTCTGGTAGTACGTGCCCTTTTCTTCTAACGGTAAGGTCTAAGCCGTTAAAACCTAATTCGGCTGCAACATCAGACATGTTGTTATAATTAAGAAACTGTAAGTGTTTTGAGAACAGATGCACGTTGAGTCCTTTTTCTGGCGTAGAACCTGTTGTTTGTAATCCATTTTGAAAAGAGAGTAGTGGCAGTGCTGCCAAACCTAGCGCTGATAATTTGGTGAAATCTCGTCGTGAATAGGTGTTGGAAGGCTTAGTCATCTTGTTGTGTGTTAGTTGTCGAATTAAAGGTAGCCATTTTTATCTTCATTTGGAATTTGGAGGTCTTATTTTCTAGGCGATCATTTAGTTTTTCTAATAGTTCTCTCTATTGTTTTTAGAGCACCTTTTAACAAAGACTTAACCTTGTTTTATCGTGCATTCGCAATCAATTGGTTACCTTATAAATAATTAAAAATCAGTAAAATAGAACAATGAGCGATAACAGAAAATTTAAAACAAAAGTAACTCAAACAAATCCTACGAATCCAACAGGTGGAACCGATATTAAGAATAGGAAATTTAATATCGATAAAAAATCTATTGATGAAAACCAAAGTAGAAGTTAAAAATTTAACCATTATTATTTAAATAATACCATTATGAAAATTCAATTTAATACCGATAAATCAATAAGTGGAAATGAGAAAAATCAGGACTATTTTACAGCCATGATCTCAGAAGCCCTAACAAATTATGAAGACCATATTACAAGAGTAGAGGTTCATCTTTCGGATGAAAATGGAAATAAGGAAGGCGTTAAGGATATGCGATGTTTGCTTGAAGCTAGAATTGAAGGCAAACAACCTATAGCTGTATCATGTCAAGATAATACCGTTGAACTTGCCGTATCAGGTGCCATAGATAAACTCAGCGCTTCGTTAGAAACCATTTTCGGACGATTACAAAATCATTAAAACACATTTCATATAATGAATACACAAAAAAAATTAGGGATATGGATGGATCATTCAACCGCAAATTTGATTGATTTAACCTCTAAGAAGAATAGTTACGTTATCGCATCCAAATTTACTTTCGATACAAAAGAAGATGCATTAAATAGAAGTGAAAGCCTTATGCATAACAAAAGGCAGCAAATGCAAGGTGATTATTACAAAGACATTGCAGCTGTTATTTTAAAATATAATAAGGTGCTTTTATTTGGACCAACACATGCAAAAACAGAACTGCATAATTACTTAAATACCGATTTACATTTTAAGGATATTACTATTAAAGTAGAATCGGCAGATAAGATGACAAATAATGAGAAAGTTGCTTTTGTAGAAAACTATTTTAACAAGTAATTGTTAGGGTATTAATTACGTAAGTGATTGCAAACAAGGCATAAGCACCTGTTCTATAGTGCACAAATGTGTTGTGGAATAGGTGCTTTAAAAGCCTTAAATATTACAGCTATAGCAAAAAAAACAGTGTTGTTAATGGCTTATTAAAGAGAGTTGACCTTAGTCAGTACAAAGGTCTTAACACTGTATTACTTTTAAAACTAAATAAGAGAAATTATGATCAATAACTTAAATACTACAGAAAAAGCCATAATACTTCATACTAATTATATTGGTGATTTAGGCTATTTAAATCATAATGAACCATCAATTGCACCAATTACCTATTTCTATAATGAAGACGAAAATAATATTACGTGTCATTTAAGTAATATGCATAAAATAAAAGCTTTACGAGAAAACCATAACGTGTCTTTATGTGTCTCTGCGATTAACTCCATTAATGACTGGAAATCGGTTTTAGTGCATGGCACTTTTAAAGAACACACAGGCAGTGGAGCTAAATCAATACTCCACAATATGTATTTAGGCGTTCAGAAACTTATGAGAAATAAGAATGAAAGCAGATTAGACTTTATCAACCAGTTTTCTAGTAAGGTGAATGATAACGATATTCCCATCATATTTACAATTGAAATTGATGCTATTACAGGTACACAAAATTGATAGTTATAGTCTGTAGAACTCAATAATTGCGTTTATTTTAGCTCCATACTGTCATTAGAAAATTTGCACTTATGGGATATGCTGTAGCCAATACAACCAAAACGGATTACCTATGTAAGCGCATAACTTAAGATGTGCTCTTTATTATCTTTTTACTAATTGTAGGAATTTACCATAGCTCACCCGAAGCATACCCGAAGGAGAGCCGAAGGAGAGCCGAAGGAGAGCTGAAGGATCTCTGGTTGAGACCCGAATAAGCACTTTTATATCTATTATCCGTTTTTACAACAAGCGCTCTGCTATGTCTAACCAGTTAGATACTCTTGTGTAGCCTGTGTCATTTACGTTATGAGGCGAATTGTAAAGCAAAGTATCTCCTTCAAATTTTTCTAAGTTGTAGGTTCTGTCGTCTATTAATAAATCTCCGTTTAAAATAAACTTATCTCCGCACATTATACGATGTTGCCAAGTTACAAAGGGCATGTGCTCGTCTAACCATTCGCTTTTTTCTAATAAGGAATTAGGAAACTGTGTGGCTGCCGTTGCAATGTACACTTCATGTTTGTTGTACAAGGCTTCCATAACTTGTATGGCATCTTTAAACGGTTTTAGGTTTCTGAAAAACCCTGGCTGTAAGGCGTGATCTTTTATGCTTTTCTGGTGAATCTTTGGAACGTTATTCCATATTTCACCTGAGGTGATTTGGTTGATACTTAAGTCTTGTTGATGCTCTTTATTATATAATTCTATGTGCTTACCGTAAGTGTCGGCTAACACATCGTCCATGTCTACAAATATTGTCATTGGGTTGTTTTTTTGCGAAGTTCTTGATTATGGATTGAAATGCCAAGACGAGGTGGTTTATTTAATATTTATTTAATGTTTTTGTTGATTTGTGGCGTTTATTGTTTTTATCGTAGCTTTAAATTCTAAAGCTAGCTATCAATGAATTTATTAAAATATGTAATTATCCTTAGTCTGTTTGCTTTTCAAACAGCACCTTCCCAAACCTTTGTAGATGATGTAGAAAGAGTAGCAATTGTTGTTATAGATTATTGTGTAGATGAAAATGGTAAACAATATAATATTAAAATTAACCAAGAGAAAAGTACTTATAAGCACGATGGCTGGCAACAAGGTTGTTTAGAGCATTTTAATAATGGTGTATTGCGCGACCCAATGAATATGGTGAATAAGTGTTGGCAATCGGTTTATTATTTTGTGAACTCTAAGTATAAAACTTATGAGCTACCGAAAGCTGAACGTGAAAAATGTAAAGACCTTCATCGTGGTACTTTTAAATATGAAAGTCCTGCTTATAGTGAAACAAAGATTAAAAGACGCAAAAGAAAACAAATAGAAAAAGGTGGTTATGGTGGTAAACAAATTTATAATATAGAATGGCTCGATGACCATATTTATACTTTAGAAACTGTTAAAATGTCTTTAGCCAAAGATAAAATTAAGGAAGGAGATATTATTACTGTTGAGATTATTGAATTATTGGATGAAGACACTTATTTGTATAAGGCTTATTCTAAAGATGAAGAAACTGATAACAATGTGGTTTATGGATTGATAAGTAGGGTTTAAATTTTAGTATGTAGTCTTGTTTTCTGAACATTAATGCAAAAAAAATGAATACTAAAACTGAGGTTTAAAAAATGTGTAATATTCTATATGTTCATTTTGTCTTGACACAAAACGAACCAAAAAGTCAAAACGATTTGTTAGGAAATCGCTGAAGCGCCATTCGCCAATACATTAATAATTTGAGGTTTTTATATAACTAATATTTTCAATACTTGATAGGATAAATTAACTTTATTTTTAGCTCATTATTTCTGAAAATCGTTGCTTCCGACGCTGTCGGAATTTGGGTGTTGATATTCTGCTTTGGTTTAGACTTCTTTTCTTTGATCTTGGAGTACTTTGTTTGAAATATATCTGTTCTATATACATCTTGACTAAAAAGTTGGAACACTCGAACTGACGTTGGGTTGCGTGTGTTTGCTTTATTGTTCTTTTTTATGGCTTACTTTCAATAGTATTCCTATTATTCTTTGAGATCTGTTAAGTCATTTATATGAAAGGTTAAATCTATCTTAATTGCTATCTATCCGCTAAATTGGTGTTTGAAAATCGTAACTTTATACTTCAAATTAATACGAAAAAATCACCATGAATACACAACCCTTATTAACACCCTATCATAAAAATATTACTTTAAAAAACCGTGTTGTTATGGCACCTATGACGCGTAGTCGTGCGGATAACAAAGAAAAAGTCGCTACAGACGATTTACAAGGTTTATATTATGAACAGCGTGCTTCGGCAGGTTTAATTATTACCGAAGGTTCTCAGGTTTCTAAGGAAGCTGTGGGCTATATTAATACTCCTGGTATTCACTCTAAAGCGCAAGTGGATGGGTGGAAAACGGTGACCAAACGTGTCCACGCTAAAGGAGGTACTATTTTTATTCAGTTATGGCATGTTGGTCGTATTTCACATCCCGATTTTCATGATGGTGCGTTGCCAGTATCTGCGTCTGCTATCAATCCGAATGCCCAGTCTTTTACTCCAAATGGTTTTAAAGATACCGTTACTCCAAAAGCGATGACGGCTGGAGATATTAAACGAACCATTAACGATTTTAAAAATGCGGCTGCTAATGCTGTGGAAGCTGGCTTTGATGGTATTGAGTTGCATTCGTCTAATGGGTATTTGTTTCAGCAGTTTTTTAATGGCTGTTCTAACACCAGAACGGATGCGTATGGTGGCTCTATTGAAAACAGAGCGCGTTTCTTTTTTGAAGTTTTAGACGCTATGAAAACCGTGATTCCACAAGAAAAAATTGGAGTACGTTTTAATCCGTCGTTACATGGGCTGTTTGGTATTACGGTAGATGAAGAGACCATTCCGACGTTTGAATATATTATTAAAAAACTGAATGACTATAATTTGGCTTATGTGCATTTGTCAGAACCGTTTACCGATGTTTCTGAGGTGCCGTTTGCTGTAACTGATATTGCTAAGCATTTTCGTCCGTTGTACAATGGAACACTGATGATTAATACTAATTTTGATCAGGAAAAAGGGAATAAGGTGCTAGCTGATGGTGATGCAGATTTAGTGGCTTATGGTAAGCCTTTTGTATCGAATCCGGATTTAGTGGAGCGTTTTGAGAAGCATTTAGAATTAGCGGAATGGGATAAGGATACGTTTTATACTCCTGGTAAAAAGGGGTATACGGATTATCCTTTTGCTTCTGAGTAATTTTGGTTGGTTTTGATATTAGTATTGGCATTGTAGAGCTTTTGTTTTGCAATGCCTTTTTATTTGTTCTTTTAAGCTAATGTTTGTTTTAAAGAGCTTCGTCAGTTCGAGTGAATTTTACGATTGGAATGAGTGAAATTAGTATCGAGAACCTGTATTCTGATTTGTGTTTAGTTTTGATCGTGGTTCTTGTAATAATTCGATGAGAAGATCGGGATATTTGATCTGTTGTTTTTCTGTGTTCATTTTGTCTTGACACAAACTGCAAAGCATATCATGAGTTCCAAAATAAACAATAGATTTATACGAATAAACGAACCAAAAAGTCAAAACGATTTGTTATGAAATTGCAAGCACCATTCGCTAATACTTTAATAAGTTGAGGTTTTTATAGACCTGTATTTTCAATACTTGATATTGTAAATTAACTTTATTCTTAGCTCATTATTTCTGAAAATCGTTGGTTCCGACGCTGTCGGAATTGAGGAGTTGATTATTTACTTGCTGTTTGTTTTTTTTCTTACTTCTCTTAACTCTTAACTCTTAACTCTTAACTTTTAACTCTGCTACTTCAGCAACCACATGATTTGAACAAAAAAAATCAAAACCCAAAATAGCATTAATGAATTTAGCTATTACAATGGATTTTGATTGTTTATGATTTTTAGGATGACTACCCAATTAAGGTTTCGAAAACTATTTTGTATTTTCAATATCTAGCTCAAGGTTTTCATTATGATCACTTCCTAAGCTATAGTGTTGATTTTCTTCATCAGGTTTTCTGTTATTAGATAATGGTTTTGAATTTTTACTGCCAGGAATATCTAAGTCTTTTGCAGCGAAATCGGGTTCGGTTGTACGATTTTTTAAGAGTTCGTCGTCACCATTGTCTTGTCTTAGGTTTCCTGATTTGTCTCCTAAAATCTTTTTATCTTCTTTTGTAATATCTGAATTGTATTGTGCTTTTTTGTCTTCGCTTTTCATAACTTTTATTTTTTAAGATGTATTCAAATTTAGAAATTACAAACTGTGGGTATTAACTGAGAAGAACAAAATCTTAATGGTTTTGCTAGTTATAGCTATGCTTTATGTAATTCTATAAAAAAAATAGGAATCACTAGAACTAATGTTTGATAAAATGTTTTTTATATGTTCATTTTGCCTTGATGCAAAACGAACCAAAAAATCAAAACGATTTGTTAGGAAATCGCTAAAGCGCCATTCGCTAAGGCATTAATGATATAAGGTTTTTATTAGAACTATATTTTCAATACTTGATATTGTAAATTAACTTTGTGTTTAGCTCATTATTTCTGAAAATCGTTGGTTCCGACGTTGTCGGAATTTAGGACTTGATTCTTTGCTCACTGTTTTCTTTCTTGATAGATACTTAATCCATTTTAAATCGGGTAATTATAGTCTGGGCGTTTAATTTTTCCCAAATAGCTTCGGTATATGGTTTTGGCGATATTTTAAATATTATAATAGTTTCTTCTGTGGCTTGATTAAATATTTGCTGTCCTAAAATGTAAGTGGTTATGACTTTACCAGTATGAAAACCATCAAAGAACGTGAGTTGTGCTTCATATTCAATTCCTTTTTCGGTTGTTATTGGTGCTTTAAATTCGGCTTTTGGCAAAGGAAACTCTTGTGCCCAATAATTCGGTTTCATCAGATGATCGAAGTAGTGGAGTAGGTTGTATTCTAACTCGTATAATGGAATTTCTTGGTTTGTTTTCACCCTCCATGTTATAATTATAGACCAAAAGTCGTCGTGATTTTCTTTAGACCATTCTGGTGCAAAGGTTAATTCTTCGTAACCTTCTAAAGTGAGTTTTGGTGCCCATTCTATTGGGAATTTTATGATTTCCTTTCCCCAAGTACTATCGGCTTGTATGATATATGCTTCTTGTTGTTCTTGACTATGTACGGTGTGAAGTGTTAATAGCAGTAGAAATAAAAGCGTTTGTTTCATGATGTTTTATTTTTTCTAAAGTTATTGGAAATGCTTTTTAAAACGGCGTGGAGATTGTGAAAAAAGTGTGAAATTTTGATTTTGGTCGTTTTTCTATAGATTCTTGATACATCCCGAAGAAAACCTCGGGACATTCGAACAGACGTCCTTGCTTCTTTGTCACTGTGCTACTTCTAACTTCTCTATTCTCTCTTCTATATTCTATGTTCTGTATTCAAACTCCTCAATTAGAATATAAAATTAGAAAGACGCCAATCATAATTCCTGCTAGAGGGACTAACTTTTTGCGTTTATTCTGCTCTTTAAAGACTAAACCACCAACGACTACGGCTATTAATATTTGACTTCGTTTAATGGCTGATAATAGCATAATTAAGGCATCAGGATCTTGCAAGGCTTTAAAATAGAAGTAATCTGCGGCTTGCAATAAAATACCAACTGCTATAATGGACCAGCGGAATTTAAAGGCTTTTCGTTTTTCGGCATAAGGAAACCATGTGATCGTTAGTATAACAAGTAGAATCAATATGGTGTATAGGCAAAACCAGAATTGTAAGGTTTGTGGGTTAAGGCTAAGGTTTTGAATTAAGAATTTATCGTATAAACCACTGGAAGCACCTAGAAACGTCGCTCCAATGATAGCGAAGATCCATTTGTTGCGTTTAAAATTAATGCCTTCTTTCTTTCCTATTTTAGAGTAAAGCATGACTGAGAAAATGATAAGGAAAAAGCCTATCCACTGTAAGGGACTGGGTTTTTCTTGATAAATTAAAATCGCCCCAATAAAGGTGAAAAACGGTCCTGCTGAACGAATAGGTGTGACAATAGTAATCGGCAAATGCTTTAAGGCTTGGTAAGCTAATATCCAAGAACTCGCCATAATCGCTGATTTTATAAAGATAAAACCATGAGTTTGCCACGAAATCTTTTGAAAATTATAACCGTGCTCCAACGCATAATCTGGATAAAAGATAGACAATCCATAAAATACAGCAACAAATAAAAAGCCACTAGAAACGGTACCTAAAAGGACAGGAAACACTTCGTTCCCTTGTACAGCATGTTTTTTACATAAGTTGTGTAATCCTAAAAAAAGAGCGGCTAATAAGCCTAAATACATCCACATATTGGACTATATATTTTAGTAGTTAATTGAAGGAAAGAAGTAGGGTTTATTTACTCAAACGTGTGACGAATCTCACCCGTTGCAGATGCTTTTAGTAACTGATTGAATAGTTTTATGCTGTCAAAATTTTCAGTGATGGCATCAGAAACTGCAATCCCAGAAATACCAGTTTCTAAAATATCGGTCACATCATCTGTAGTGATATCACCAAAACCGATAATTGGTTTTTCTGTTATTAAAGCATTACTTATAGCCGTATAGCCACTTAAACCTAAAGCTTTAGTTGAACTATCATTAGCTGATAATCTAAAGGGTTCTAAAATAATATAATCGCTATTTTTGGCTATTAATGTTTCACAATCTTGCAAAGTGTTTGCCGTGCCACCAATAATTTGCCAGCTGTATAAATGTGGTCTGACTACAGTAGGGCAGATGTCTGATTTTTCTAAATGTACACCTTCTGCTTTTACGTCTTTAGCTATTTTATAATTACCATTGATGATTAATCGTGTTTGAAAATGAAAGGTGATGTCTCGAGCTGCTTTGGCGATCTCTAAATATTTAGCATCCGAAACATCTGTAAGATGTAATTGTACTAATTCTGCGCCAGATGTACATGCCTTTTGAATGTTTTCTAAATGCGCTTCGGGAGTGTTTCCTTGAGATATGTAATGTAGTTTAGATATAATCATTTTTGTTGTTCTTGGTAATTGAGCATTCTATTAAAACGCGGCGCAAAAATACAAATGTTTAGTTGCGTAGGTGATGAATATAGTATAGAAATGGTGTGTTCTTTAATACTAGAACTTATAAATGGAATTCTAAGGTCTTTATAGACAAATAAAAAAAGCCTGCAAACATAATGTTATACAGGCTTCTCGCTATTAATCAATTTAGGGGAATTGACTATTTTAATGCTTCTAATAACTTTTCTGCTACTAATTCTGAGGATGCTGGATTCTGTCCTGTAATAAGATTACCATCTTGAATAGCATAAGCTGCCCAAGCGTCTGCGTTAGAATAAAACGCACCGTTTTCGATAAGCATATCTTCTACTAGGATTGGTACTACCTCAGTTAAACCCACTTGTGTTTCTTCTAAATTAGAAAATCCGGTTACTTTTTTACCTTTAACAAGTCTTGTGCCATCAGAATTTTTAACATCTTTTAGAGCTGCAGGAGCATGACATACAAAAGCGATTGGTTTTTTCTGGTTATTGAACTTTTCGATTAAAGCAATAGAGGTGTTGTCGTTTGCTAAATCCCATAATGGTCCATGACCTCCTGGATAAAATACGGCATCAAAATCATCAGCGTTGATATCCGATAATTTTTTAGTGTTTGCTATTTTATCTTTTGCTTCTGTATCCTTATTAAAACGCTCAGTAGCTGCAGTAGCTGCATCTGGTCCATCACTAGCTGGATCTATTGGAGCAGCACCTCCTTTTGGTGTTGCCAATGTAATGGTCGCTCCTTTATCTAATAAGGTGTAATATGGACTTGCGAATTCTTCCACCCAAAATCCTGTTTTCTTTCCTGTATCTCCTAATTTATCGTGAGATGTTAATACGAATAATACCTTCATGTTCTTTTCTGTTTTTAATTCTTTTTGTGCTTCTGAAACGGTTTCAGAAGCGGTATGCTCTTTACAACTAAACGCTGTAATTAAAGTTAGAATAACTACTATAGTTTGTAGTGTTTTCATTAATATAAAATCTAATGTCAGTTTGAGGGTTGAGAAATCTGTTCTCGATATATCCCGACGGAAAAGTCGGGCTACTCGAACTGACATATCGTTTAAAATTAGTACGCCATTTTTACAATTTTCTCTACCTTATCTGGAGATAAAGTCTGGTGCTCGCCTAATGTTTTCCAACCACGATCAGTAAAACGTTTTGCTATTTCTTCAGCTGTACCTTCGTAATCGTCTGTATAATCTGATAATTTGGTGTCGATACCTAATTCATGGAAAAAAGCTGTTGTTCTTTCAATAGCTGCATAAGCCTTATCATCTGTGCTTCCTTCAGTAATATTCCAAACGCGTTCTGCATACTGTGCTAGTTTTTCTTTCTTTGCTTCAAAATTAAATTTGTAATGGCTTGGTGCGATTATGGCTAAAGTACGCGCATGATCGATACCAAATAACGCTGTTAACTCATGTCCCATCGCATGAACAGCCCAATCATTTGGTACACCTTTTTGAATTAATCCGTTTAAGGCCATAGTACAACTCCACATAAAGTTAGAGGCTGCTTTATAATCTGTAGGATCTTTCAATACTTTCGGTGCCACCTCAATGATGGTTTGTAAAATGCTTTCAGCGAAACGATCTTGTAGCAACGCACCAATAGGATATGTCATGTATTGTTCTAAAACATGGGTAAATGAATCCATTAATCCATTGGCTAATTGACGTTCTGGAATCGATGCTATCACTTGAGGATCTAATATGGAGAACTCAGGAAATAAACCAGGTCCACCCATGGTACGTTTCTCTTTAGTTTCTGCTCTTGTAATTACAGCACCAGAATTCATTTCAGATCCTGTAGCAGGAAGGGTTAAAACGGTTCCGAAAGGCATTCCTTTTTCGGTTCTAATATTTTGGGTTAAAATATCCCAAGGTGTATCACCTTCATATAATGCTGCAGCTGATAAAAATTTGGTGCCATCAATTACAGATCCACCACCAACGGCTAATAAGTACGTAATGTTTTCGTCATTAATCACTTTTAAAGCCTCCATTAACTTAGCGTATTCTGGATTTGCAGGAATTCCACCAAATTCAACAACGTCTACTTTAGATAAGGCTGTTTTTACCTGATCGTAAATACCGTTTTTCTTAATACTTCCGCCTCCATAAAGCAATAATACTTTGGCATCTTTAGGTATTTCGTTTTCTAGTTTTTCTATCGTGTCCTTTCCAAAAATTATTTTGGTAGGGTTTTTAAATTCAAAATTATTCATCTTTTTTCTTTTTTATATTATTTATAATTCAACTACCATTTTCCCTTTGTTTTTGCCTTCGAATAAATCGATAAACGCACTTGGAATGTTATCAAAACCTTTAACAATCGTTTCTGAATAGGTTAGTTTGTCTTCTGCTAACCATGTTGATAATTGTTTCATGGCTTCTGGGAATTTGTCCGTATAGTTAGACACAATAAACCCTTGCATTAAGGCACTGTTTTTTACTAAGAACGGTTGTACGCTCAAGCTTTTTGGTGCCTCTGTATTATTGTAAACTGAAATAGCTCCACAAACAATGATTCGTGCGAGTCTATTAATATTCACTAGAACCGCATCTGAAATTGGACCTCCAACATTATCGAAATAGATATCTACACCATTTGGTGCTGCTTCTGCGATGGCAGCTTTCATGTCTTTTGTGGTTTTATAATTGATACCAGCGTCAAAACCGAATTTGCTTTTTAAAAGCTCTATTTTTTCATCTGTTCCAGCGATACCAATCACTTTCAATCCTAGGATTTTTCCAATTTGTCCTACGACAGATCCAACTGCTCCAGCTGCTCCAGAAACTACTAATGTTTCTCTTGCTTTCGGTTTTCCAATTTCGGTTAATCCTGTGTAAGCTGTTAAACCTGTCATGCCTAAAATCCCTAAATAAGCTGATAGTGGTGCTTTTGACGGATCAACTTTAGTTAATCCTTCTCCGTTAGAGATTTGTATCGTTTGCCAGTTTAACATGCCAGAAACAAAATCTCCAGCCTTAAACTTGTCGTTTTTAGATTCGAGTACTTTAGCAATTACGCCAGACTGAATTGGTTTATTCAGTTGGAATGGTGGTACATATGATTTGGCATCACTCATTCGTCCTCGTAAATAAGGATCTACAGAAACGTATTTGGTTTCTAATAGTAATTCTCCTTGGTTTACTGTGTTTTCAGATTCCTCTGTTTTAAATTCGAAATCTGACATTGAAGGTTTTCCTTCAGGTCTGTTTTTTAATAAAATTGTCTTTGTCATGATTCTTTACTTTTTAGTCTATTACAGTCACTAAATCTTCCATAGGTTTTCTCACCTTAACAAGATTTACTAACCAATCTTCATCTTCTTTTCTGTAGCCAATAGGTAATAATACCGCACTACGTACTCCTTTTTCTCTAAGCCCTAAAATTTCATCTACTGCAGCCGGATCAAAACCTTCTAGTGGAGTAGAATCCACGCCTTCAAAAGCCGCAGCCGTTATGGCTTCAGCAAATGCGATATAGGCTTGTCTTGCAGCATGATTAAAGTTTTCTTCCGCATCTTTTTGTGGATAAGAACTTAGTAGCATTTGGCGATAGTTTTCCCAACCTTCGTTTTTAAATCCACGAATCTCATTAGTTAAATCGAACATATAATTGATTCTATCTGCAGTGTACGTATCCCAAGCTGCGAAAACGAGTAGGTGAGAGCAGTCTGTAATTACCGACTGGTTCCATGCTACAGGTTTAATTTTTTCTTTCACCTCTTGGTTTGTAATCACCATAATCTCAAAAGGTTGTAAACCACTTGATGTTGGTGCTAAACGTGCTGCTTCTAAAATGCGTTGTATTTTTTCTTCTGGTACCACTTTTCCATTCATTGCTTTAGCGGCATATCTCCAATTTAATTTATCTAATAATTCCATATCTGTAATTTCTTTTTTAAGCGTTGTTTCCTAATTTGTTAATGTCATCTGACGTTATAATCACATCAGCATAATGGTTTGTATTTGCTAAGTATATCATAGCTTCCGCTATGGTTTCGGCATTCACTATTTTATATTTCTTTAATTTACCGATGAATAACGGCTGAATTACTTTAAAAATCACCAGTCCTATTTTTTCTAATCGTCTAGATTCTTGTCTATCACCACCAATTAAAGATGGTCTTAGAACAAATGTGTTTTTAATCTGCTGCATTAAGATGTTGTGTTCCATTTCTCCTTTCGTCTTATTGTAAAACACCGTACTATTATTATTCGCTCCCATTGCTGAGACGACTAAAAATGTAGGGATATTATTTTCTTTTGAAAGCTTTGCAGCCGCAACCGGAATTCCGAAATCTATTTTTTTATAAAGCGTTTTGTCTGGTGTCTTTTTCGCTGTTGTACCAATGCAACAATACACTTCGTCTGCTATAAAGTCATCTTTAAATTGGTTGAGCTCTAATAGATCGCCAATAAACTGTTTGACTTTATTTGGTAAACCTTCAATTTTTGAGCGTGAAAACAATTTAATGGTATCGTAACGGTCGTCTTCAATTAATTTTTGAAGTACAAAACCACCAGTTAAACCAGATGCACCTAATATGATTGCTATTTTTTTCATACTATTTACACATTTTTATACTGCTCCATGCCGATTGATAAGCTTCTTCTAAATGTGTTTTATTTAAGGTAAATGCTCCTCGTTTTTGAGTCATCATTAAAAATGACAAAGGGTTGATGGCATAAGCATATAATATATAATCTGAAAGCGGTTTAATAACCCCTTCTTTTTTACCACGTTCCCAAAGGTCGAGTAGGGGTTGCAAGTGCTTAATGCCTTCTTGTCTGCTTTCTTCGTCAATCATTGGAGTATTATCGCACTGTGCTAAAAACATAGCATGTTCGCATTCCTTAAGTTTAAAATCAGCGATGCGCTTCCATATCATTTCAAAGCCTTCTTCAATTGGCATGTTAGGATTAAAATCGGCGAAAGCATAATTGGTGTATTCCGCCTTAACATCTATATACGTTTGATTAACTAAGTCTTGTTTGTTTTCAAAATATAAGTAAATCGTTGCAGGAGACACATTAGCCATTTTAGCAATTTTGCTCATAGGAGTGGCATGGAACCCATTGTTGTTCACCAACTCTATGGTTGCCTTAACGAGTGCATTACGTTTATCTATACTTTTTTGAAGTTTTGCCATTGTGTTTTAATTCTGATGCAAATATACGGCAAAAATGAACGTTCATTCTTTTTTTAACAAAGGTTTAAGTTTAGACCTTAAATGAGTGTTATAAAATTCTAATCTGAAGTTTGATTTTTGTTTATGCTAATGCCTTTTCCTTGTTTACATTACTATTAGGATGACTGATGACTTCTGAATCCAATAAATAGAGTAGTAGACAACAGTAGTAACACTAAATACCATGTATTAGATACTAAATCCACATACGTAATATTACCATTCGCGAAACTCAATATCATTAACACTTGCGCGCCATATGGTAAAAGTCCTTGTGTAATACAGGCAAACACATCTAAGATTGACGCCGTTTGTTTATTGTCTAGGCCATATTCATCATTAATAGATTTAGCAATGGATCCTGAAATAATAATAGAAACCGTATTGTTTGCAATAGCCGTATTAATGGTAGAAACTAAAGCTGCAATGCCGAATTGCGCAGTTTTCTGATTTCTAATCAGTGTTTTAATTTTGTCTAAAATAAATTCGATACCTCCATTGAAAGCTACCAAAGCTGCTAAACCACCTGTTAATAAAGATAGCAGGAAAATTTCTGTCATGTTGGTAAATCCTGTATAGCTGATTCTTGTGAATTCAATGATAGAAAAATCACCATAAAACACTCCTAGAATTCCCGCTGAAATAACACCTAACATCAAAGTTGTAAAAACGTTAATACCTATTATAGATAAAACAATCACTATAATATAGGGAGCAATCTTTAATACAGAATACGAATAGGCGACGGTTTCTGTACTATCCGTTTGCAGACTTAAGCCTTGATATATAAGAATTCCAATAGTTACAAGCGCTGCAGGTAAGGCAATCTTAATGTTGGCTTTAAATTTATCACTCATTTTACAGTCTAAAGATTGGGTAGCTGCGATAGTCGTATCCGATATTACCGATAAATTGTCACCAAACATAGAACCACCTAATAAGGCTCCGCATAAAATCCCCAAAGAGAAATTACCAGTGTCCGCAAATCCAATCACTATAGGTGCCAAAGCTACAATAGCACCAACTGAGGTTCCCGTTGAAACGGATAAAAAAGCAGCGATGATAAAGACACCAAAATAAATGTATTGGCTATCAATGAGGTCTAATCCTAAATGAACAATCGTATCTACACTTCCCGTGGCTTTTGTGACGGCCGCAAATGCACCAGCCAGTAAATAAATTAAACACATGGTGAGTATTTTAGGATCTCCACAACCTTCTAAAAGAGTACTGATTTTAGAATTTATGGACTGTTTAAACATGAGAAATGCCACCAGAATTCCTGCAATAACAGCAATAGGAGCAGGTAAGGCGTAAAAGTCATTTTGAATAATTCCAACACTTAAAAACGTAATGATGAATACAAAAAATGGAAGTAAGGCTTTAAAACTTGGGGTAATCGGTTTTATTGACGACATGAATCTGTTTTTTGTCAGAATCACAAAAAGTAGACAACAAGCAAATACGTGGGAATGGCTGTAACGTTTTTTCCAAAGTATTTGGCTTATCTTATTTAGCACCTTGCTCGTTACTGCAGGTTGCTATCTCTTATTGAGATTCTTGATAATTAAGTGGGCAAAACTAAAAGGTTTTTAAATACTAAAACTTAAAATTGTGTTATTTTTTTAAACTAAACTTTAAGCTGTGTTTTTCGAATTAAATATTAATCAAGTAATTTTTATGATACATTTTTTTATAAATGTCTTTACTAAACATATATAATTGTGCTGGTTTTTTAGACACACCAACTTGTTTCTCGTCTAAAGGAATGATGTACTTTTTATTAATCAGTTTTCTTCTGAAATTACGGTTATCAATCTCTATTCCTAAAATGGATTCATAGAGATCTTGTACGTCATTAATCGTGAATTTATCTGGAAGTAACTCAAATATAATAGGCTCTACTAAGCATTTTGTTTTTAAATCTTCGTGAGCTTCTTCAATAATCTGTTGGTGATCGAATCCTAATTCTGGTAATTCTCTAACTGGAAACCATTTGGCTTCATACTTATTATTATCAACATCAACATCTTCTGTTTTTAACAAGAAGTAATACGCTATAGTAATCGTTCTAAGGTTAAACTCTTGATTTTGAACCCAAATAAGATCTTTTTTATTTGATAAACGATCTGGATTTCCAAAGGCCTTAAATTGTTTTTTATACTGATTGGTTAATCCTGTTAATTCTTTTAATACGCGTGTTGCTGATTCATCTAACGTTTCATCTTCATAAACGTGGTATCCCGTAAGTACATAATCATTAACTAAGACGTCTTTGGTGGTTTCAGATTCTAAATACCGTTTTATAAGAAGCACATTTAAAGATTTGGTATTGGTGTCGTATCCAAAAACCACACAATCCACAGATAAATTAAGAATTTTATTAGGCTCCATAATATCAAATTATGTGATAAAAGTAAATAATTTAAACGAATAAACGTCATTATTACATTAAATATCGATTTAATAAAATCCTTGTAGACAAGGTATTCAGATATCAATATACCATAGTATCAAGATAATATATTATATTTTTATTCCGTTGATTAGGAGATATTCAAATATTATTTTATACATTTGAATAATAAACGTAAATATGACGTTTGTAAATGAATCAGTATTAAAATTGTTAAAACCATAGAATTACAATTGCGTAAATCTTAATTCAGAACATAACCTAACGACAAACACATTGGTATGTACGTCAGAATAAAATATTTAAACAAGGCTAATTTCAATTTATAAATTATGGACGCAACCAATGACTTTCAGCAATTCGAAAACTTAGAGGACGAACAATTACCAATTGCGAAACATAAATTACATAATTGGACGCATTTTGCAGGTATTTATGCCGCTGAGCATGTTGCGGCAACTGAGTTTGTTATTGGTGCTACTTTTGTTGCACTAGGAGCTACAACTAAAGATATTCTATTAGGGTTATTAATTGGTAATATCTTGGCTGTTTTAAGTTGGACGTTCATTACATCTCCTATTGCTGTAGATACGCGATTAAGCTTATACACTTATCTCAATAAGATTGCAGGAGATTCAATGACCAAACTTTACAATTGGGCTAATGTCATTATCTTCACAGTAATATCTGCTGCCATGATTACGGTATCTGCTACAGCTGTTAGGTTTGCGTTTAATATTCCACCACAATTAAACTGGTATCCCACCAATTCGTGGTTTGTACTCATCGTATTAATTGTTGGAACAGTTGTCGTATCTATAGCTATTTATGGTTTTAAAGCCGTTTCAGAATTTGCTGGTATTTGTGCGCCGTGGTTATTTGTGATGTTTACTTGTGGTGCTTTTGTGTTGTTACCGGCCTTATCTTTAGAAGTAATGGGAAAACCATTACCAAATGGATGGGCAGATTTTATAAGCTTAGGTGACCAATCTATCTGGACAGGAGTAAACAGTGATGGAGAAGCAGGTATCGGTTTAACAGAAGTTATTGGTTTTGCGTGGGCTGCTAATACCATCACACATTTTGGACTTATAGATATGGCATTATTCCGTTTCTCAAAAAAGAAAATATACGGACTAACAACGAGTACAGGCATGATGTTTGGTCATTATGTCGCTTGGATTTCTGCAGGAATTATGGGTGCAGGAGCGGCTGTTATCATCGGAAAATCTATAGTAGAACTAGATCCTGGTGATGTCGCATATTACGCCTTAGGATGGTCAGGCTTTGTTATTGTAATTGTTGCAGGCTGGACGACCGCAGTTGCTAATCTTTATAGAGCTGGTTTGGCGGCACAAGCGATATTTAAAAATCATTCGCGTAAAAAAACGACCATAGCAGTTGGTTTAGTCACTATGATTGTGGCCTGTTTTCCGTTTGTATTTTCTCAAATACTACCTTTACTTACTTATGCTGGTTTATTAGTTGTACCGGTTGGAGCCATTGTGTTTACAGAGCATCAAATATTTCCTCGAATTGGTTACACACGTTATTGGTTACACTATCGCCAATTAACTGTTAGTACTCCTGCAATTGTTTCATGGGCACTAGGTCTTGTATTTGGGTTTGGGTTGAACGCATTAAACGTCATGTCTTTCTTTTATCTGTTTATACCCACTTGGATATTCACAATCGTCGTTTATACATTTTTAGCAGGACGCTATGGTGCTAAAAGCAAGTATCCGGAAGCTGAAGAAAAAGAAAGATTGCGCAACATCAACATCTCAAAATTTCAAGAGCAAAAAGCAGAAGGAGAGCAAATTATCATAAAAGACACAACATTATTTACTAAAATATTAAGAGGCATTTCTTTACTTGTTCTACTCATTACAGTAGTCTTAGCCTGTATTGTTTTATTTGGCAGTGAAGATGCGGATATGTATACACAAAATCGAGAGGTGTTTTATAAATATGCATTTATCTGTACCGTAATATATTTTGTAACAGCCTATTGGGCACTTCAGCGTGGAAAAATAAAAAACACCTAAATATCATGGAACATAACATCAAACTTAATCAAAAGAGTTTAGGAGAAATTTCTAAAATAATTTCTTGTCCAACTTACGATAGAAGCCAACTCAAAACGGGTATTGTACATATTGGTATCGGTGGATTTCACAGAGCTCATGAAGCACTTTATACAGACCAATTGTTACACGATTCTTCGGTTACAGATTGGGGAATTTGTGGAGTGGCTTTATTAGATTTTGACACTAAAATATATAATACTTTAAAAGAACAAGATGGCTTATATACTTTAATGGTTAAAGAATTAGATGGTACACTAACAAAACGTGTAATAGGTTCTATTGTCGAGTGTCTCTATGCGCCTGAGAATCCTTTAAAGGTGATTGAAAAAATGGCAAGTTCAGAAGTTAAAATTATATCCTTAACCATTACAGAAGGTGGTTATAATTATGATGAAGCTACTGGAACTTTTAATTTTAAGAATCCATTAATTCAACACGATTTAGAAAATCCGCATGAACCAAAAACAATTTTCGGTTATTTAACGCAAGCTTTAAAACTTAGAAAAGTACGTGGTTTAAAAGGTTGTACTATTCAATCTTGCGATAATATTCAAGGCAATGGTCATTTTGCTAAAAAGATGCTTTTAAGCTATGTGCAAGTTGCTGAGCCAGAATTGATAACATGGATAGACGCAAACGTGTCTTTTCCAAATGCTATGGTAGATAGAATTACACCATCAACATCACCATTAGATATCGAAATATTAAAAGAAACATCTGGTATAGATGATGCTTGGCCTGTAGTTTGTGAACCTTTTAAACAATGGGTTATTGAAGATGATTTCATTGCAGGAAGACCAGCTTGGGAAACTGTTGGTGTACAGTTTGTAGAAGATGTCGTTCCGTATGAAAAAATGAAATTAAGTTTACTAAATGCAGGACATTCTGTACTAGGTATTCTTGGCGCATTATATGGTTATTCTACTATAGATGAAGCTGCAAGCAATGGCGATATTAGTTCGTTTTTAAGGATTTATATGGGTAATGAAGTCACACCAACCTTAGGAGATTTAGAAGGTGTCAATTTAAAAAACTATAAATTTTCATTAATACAAAGGTTTGGTAATACTTATATTAAAGACCAAATTGATAGAATCTGTTCTCAGAGTTCTGCTAAAATTCCAATATTTATTTTACCTACCATTTATACGCAATTGGTAAATAAAGGATCCATAGATCATGCGGCTTTTATAATCGCTGCTTTTGCAATTTATAGCGTTGGTGTTAACGAATTTGGAACCCAACTTATTATTAAAGATGCTATGGAAACGGTTTTAAACGAAAAAGCCATTGCATCAAGAAAGAATCCAGAAGCGTTCTTAGAAATAGAATCTATTTTTGGAAAACTTAAAAACGATAAAATGTTTGTTGATGCGTACACCAATGCATATCAAAATATTGTCCACAATGGCATTGAAAAATCGGTAAAGGATATCAATAGTAATGTTTTAAATGAAATTTAAATGAAAAACATAGTTTGCTTTGGAGAAGTATTATGGGATGTATTTCCTAACCGAAAAAAGATTGGAGGAGCACCTTTAAATGTAGCTTTACGGTTGCAATCATTAGAGAATAATGTATCTATTATCACTAGAATAGGTGAAGATTCAGATGGAGAAGGTATTTTTACTTTCATAAAAGAAAATGGAGTTGCTGTTGATAATATTCAAATGGATTCTGAATTAAAAACAGGTGAAGTCGCCGTTATATTAAATGAAGAAGGTTCAGCATCTTACACTATAAATTACCCAAGAGCTTGGGATCGTATTCAATTGACAAAAAACGCTAAGGCTGTTACTTTAGCTTCAGATGTTTTTATATATGGAAGTTTGAGTGCAAGAGATCATAATACTAAACAGACGCTTTATTCCCTTTTAGAAATTGCTCCTTATAAGATTTTTGACGTTAATCTTAGAGCTCCATATTACACCAAGGAAGTTTTAAATCACTTAATGGAGTCTGCGGATTTTATTAAGTTTAATGATGATGAAATTATGGATATAGTTAAGGCTATGAATTTTGAAACAGAATCTATAAAAGATGGTATTAAATTTATAGCTCAGCAGACTAATACAAAATCAATTTGTGTAACATTAGGTTCAAAAGGAGCTATGCTGTTTTATAATGACACCTTTTATTATAATAAAGGGTATAAAGTTAATGTTGTAGATACTGTAGGCTCTGGTGATTCTTTTTTAGCCGCTTTAACGGATAAGTTACTTAAAGGAGAAGCTCCACAAACCGCTATCGATTTTGCATGTGCTGTTGGAGCTATTGTGGCGAGTAGGGAAGGAGCTAATCCTAAACTCAATCAAAACGACATAGAAACATTAATGACTGAAAATATTGATTGCTAAACCCAAATACCCTAATTAATAGCAATTTTAGTGAGGCTTTATGATTTAATCATAAGGCTTTTCTTTTTTCTAGGGTCTATGTTTAAAAACAAATTATAATACCTCTAAAATAAATCATTCTTTAATACCCTTTGGATTTACAGTCCTAGTTTCTGTAGCATAATTCATAAATACTTTCAGTGTATTAAGGTATATTTTACTTGCCAATGATTTTTTGAGATAAAATAATGTTACTACGATAAAATGAATCTGTTTTGATTTTGTAATTATCAAAATAGAGGTGTATATTTTGATATATTCATAATTTATATACCTCAAAAATGAAGAGTTCATAAATCGTCTTTCGGTTGTCAATATGCTTATTAAATCTCGAATCTCTTGTACGCTACTGATTTCGGTAAACAGCAAGCTTTACACCTAGCGATATAGAGAAAGTGAGTAAATATAGTCTCTCAGAATATGATTTCTATCATAAAATAAAAAACAGTCCTAAACTAAATTTGTAGAAAATTAATCAACTTAATTATGAATATATCACACATAGAGCATTTAGGAATTGCAGTAGAAAATTTAGATGAAGCCATTAAATACTATGAACAGGTATTAGGGATGAAATGCTATTCTATAGAGGAGGTTGTCGATCAAAAAGTGAAGACAGCCTTTTTTTTGGTAGGTAACACAAAAATTGAATTATTAGAAAGTACCTCGCCAGATGGACCAATAGGAAAATTTATCGCAAAAAAAGGACAAGGCATACATCATATAGCATTTGCAGTAGATAACACTACAGAAGCTTTAAAAACAGCAGAAGAACGAGGTGTTACTTTAATTGATAAAACATCAAGAAAAGGAGCTGAAGGTTTAGAAATTGGATTCTTACATCCAAAATCAACCTTAGGTGTACTTACAGAACTCTGTTCAAAACCAAAATAAATTGATATCATATAATAGATAAGTAAAGAAAATTATGGCAAATCAAGATAAAATTAATGAGCTCATAGAAAAAAGAGCAAAAGCGAAGTTGGGAGGAGGAGAAAAACGTATAGATTCTCAACATGCTAAAGGTAAATTAACAGCTCGTGAGCGTATCGATATTCTTTTAGACGACGATAGTTTTGAAGAATTTGACATGTTCGTAACGCATAGAACAAAATCGTTTGGATTAGACAAACAAATATACCTATCAGATGGTGTTGTTACAGGTCACGGAACAATTGACGGAAGAGTCGTCTATTTATTTGCACAAGATTTTACGGTTTTTGGAGGCTCATTATCTGAGACTTACGCCTTAAAAATTTGTAAGGTAATGGATATGGCAATGAAGATTGGTGTTCCGTTAATAGGATTAAATGATTCAGGTGGAGCACGTATTCAAGAAGGTGTAAGATCTTTAGCAGGTTATGCAGAGATTTTTCAACGTAACATTATGGCTTCAGGTGTTATTCCTCAAATCTCTTCCATTTTAGGACCTTGTGCAGGTGGTGCAGTATATTCACCAGCATTAACAGACTTTACGATAATGACCGAAGAAACAAGTTACATGTTTGTTACTGGTCCTAAGGTTGTGAAATCTGTAACAGGTGAAATTGTAACAGCAGAACAACTAGGTGGTGCTAAAATACACTCAACACGTTCTGGTGTATCTCACTTTTTAGCTGAAAATGATGAAGAAAACTTATTGTTGATTCGTAAGATATTAAGTTATATGCCTTCTAATAATTTAGAAGAAGCACCAATACTTCCATGTAATGATCCTATCGACAGATTAGAGGATGCATTAAATGAGATTATTCCAGAAAATCCAAATCAACCTTATGATATTGTTGATGTTATTTCAATTCTTGCAGATAATGGTGAGTTTACAGAAGTACATAGAAACTATGCTAGAAATATTTGCGTAGGTTTTGCCAGATTCAATGGACGACCTATTGGTATTGTAGCTAATCAGCCTAAGTTTTATGCAGGTGTTTTAGATATTGATGCTTCTAGAAAAGCGGCAAGATTTGTTCGTTTTTGTGATGCCTTCAATATTCCAATTGTAACACTTGTTGATGTCCCAGGTTTCTTACCAGGAACTGGTCAAGAATACGGTGGAATCATTTTACATGGTGCTAAATTATTATTTGCTTATGGCGAAGCTACAGTGCCTAAAGTAACAATTACACTACGTAAATCTTATGGTGGAGCGCATGATGTAATGAGCTGTAAACAATTAAGAGGAGATTTAAACTATGCATGGCCAACGGCAGAAATAGCAGTAATGGGAGCGAAGGGAGCTGTTGAAGTTTTAGAAGGATCTAATATTAGAAAAATTGAAGATGCTGATGAAAAACAAGAATACATCGATAAAAAAGAAGATGAATATACAGAGCGTTTTGCGAATCCTTACCAAGCAGCAAAATATGGATTTATTGATGATGTAATTGAACCGAGAAATACACGTTTCAGAATCATTAGAGCATTAGAATTGCTTCAAAATAAAAAGGATGTAAATCCACCAAAAAAACACTCAAACATTCCATTATAATGACACAGATACTATTATATACAGATCCTATTAGTGAAGGATACGTTATACTTATCACCGGATTATTAATTGTTTTTAGTGCTTTGGTGATACTTGCGCTTTTCTTTAACTACGGATTACCAATTATGCTTTATGTCTATAAAATTATTACAAAAGGTAAAGACAAAAAAATAAGCGAAATTAAGGTGAAAACAGATAGTGGTTTTACAGGAGAAATTTCTGCTGTAATTGGTGCTTCGGTTCATATGTACTTAAGTGAACAGCATGATATAGAAAGTGGCATTTTAACCATTAAGCAGGTCAAAAAAACATATTCACCTTGGAGTTCTAAGATATACGGAATTCAAAATAGATTATAAAATATGAAAACAGGCTTGTTCAAAATGTCATCACGCAAGGAAATGATTAATAGCGAACAGCATGTGACCATAAAAAACAATAAATAAAGAGACATGAAAAGTTATAAATTCAAAGTCAACGAAAACGGGTATACCGTTAATATAAAATCACATGATGACAATGTGATCAATTTAGAGGTCAATGGAACTTCCTATGAAGTTATAATGCAAAAAGACATTAAAAAAACGAAAACACCGACGTTAGTTCGTTCGGCTTCAAAACAACCAGCTGCACCTTTACAAGTCACACCTAAATCTACAAAAACTAAAATTGTAGCACCTATACCAGGTACCATATTATCTCTTAACGTAAAGGTTGGAGATACTATAAAGGAAAACGATTTATTATTAGTTCTTGAAGCGATGAAAATGGAAAATAATATCATCGCAGAAAAATCTGGAGTTGTTGCATCTATTCAAGTTGCAGTAGGACAACAAGTGTTGCAAGATGCTTTATTGATAGAACTAGAATAATAATATCCAAATTGATGTGATTCAATAAAGAAAATTAATCATTATTTAAAATTTTAAAATGAAGAAACTAATTATAATATTTAGTGCCATCTCATTGCTTGTTTTTATTAGACCAGTACTTGGTTTAGGCGCAAATATAGCCACTACTAATTCTTCTGTATCAACAGCACAAGTTGATGTTGCAGAAGAAGAGAGTATTATCGATAAAGCCGTTGATGGCATAAAAACGTTTTACAGTTACACAGGATTTGCAAATTCCTCTTCTGGAAATGTTATTATGATAATCATAGGTATCGTTTTTATATATCTAGGTATTAAATACGATTACGAACCTTTATTACTAATCCCAATTGGTACAGGTGTTATTTTAGGAAATATTCCTTTTGTAGCTGGAAATCAAACGGGTATTTATGAAACAGGATCGGTATTAAACTATCTCTATTTTGGAGTTGTAAAAGGGGTTTATCCACCGCTTATTTTCTTAGGTATTGGAGCTATGACCGATTTTTCATCGCTAATAGCAAATCCAAAATTAATGCTTTTAGGAGGTGCAGCACAAATTGGAGTGTTCGCTACATTTTTGGGAGCTCTGTATTTAGGATTTAACTTACCAGAAGCTGGAGCTATTGGTATTATAGGTGGAGCAGATGGGCCAACAGCCATATTCTTATCCTCTAAATTAGCAAATGGTATCAACATACTTGAAGATGGTACCACCGTTAAAAACTTAATTGGACCAATTGCTATTGCAGCATATTCTTATATGGCATTAGTACCTGTTATTCAACCACCATTAATGCGTTTATTAATATCTAAGAAAGACAGAAAGATTAAAATGAAACCACCAAGAGCGGTAACTCAGAAAGAAAAAATGATTTTCCCTGTAGTGGCTTTAATCTTAACCTTATTTATTTCGCCAAGTGCGTTACCATTATTAGGGATGTTATTCTTTGGAAACTTATTAAAAGAATCTGGAAGAACAGAACGTTTAGCAGATACAGCAAGAACTAAATTAATTGACATAGTAACTATTTTATTAGGTGTTACTGTTGGTGCATCAACTCAAGCCGATATCTTTATCACTAAAGATTCTATGTTAATATTTGGTCTTGGTGCCATCTCATTTGTGATTGCAACTTGTGGAGGATTGTTATTTGCTAAATTTATGAATCTATTCTTAAAAGGCGATAATAAAATAAATCCATTAATTGGAGCCGCAGGAGTTTCAGCAGTTCCAGATAGCGCAAGAGTAGTACACCACGAAGGTTTAAAATCAGACCCATCTAACTTTTTATTAATGCATGCCATGGCACCTAATGTTTCTGGTGTTATTGGTTCTGCAATTGCTGCAGGTATTATTTTAAGTTTCTTAGGATAACATTTTAACCATTAGTTGAAAGATATAAAACACTAAATTTTACATTATGAAAATACCAAATATAATGACAGCCAATGATGCTGTTAAACTAATAGAATCAGGAGATCGCGTATTAATTCAAGGTGGTTCTGCTACACCACAAACATTAGTGAGAGCTATGGTGGCAAGAGCTCCAGAATTAAGAAATGTTGAAATAGTTCATTTACACACCGAAGGTGAAAGTGGTTATACAAATCCCGATCTACGGGAGAGCTTTCATACCAAAGCTTTCTTTATAGGAGGAAATGTTAGAAAAATGGTAGGTAATACTGTGGATTATATTCCTATTTTCTTAAGTGATATTCCTAGTTTGTTCCGTGAAGGGTATATGGATTTAGATGTGGTTTTAGTTAATGTATCACCACCAGATAAGCACGGTTTCTGTTCCTTAGGTGTTTCTGTAGATATTGTAATTTCTGGTATTGAAAGAGGTAAAAAAATTATAGCTCAGATCAATCCTAAGATGCCACGTACTTTTGGCGATGCATTGGTGCATTTAAATAAATTTCATGCTTGTGTTTTAGTAGATGAAGATATTCATGAAATGAAATTTGTAGCACCTTCTGCACAAGAACAAGCCATTGGTAAAAATATCGCTGGGATTATAGAAGATGGAGCAACGCTTCAAATGGGTATTGGAGGTATTCCTAATGCCGTTTTAACATATCTAACAAATCATAAAAACTTAGGAGTGCATACAGAAATGTTCTCTGAAGGTATTGTAGATTTAGTAGAAAAAGGAATTGTTAATGGTTCTCAGAAAAAAGTAAATCCTTATAAAATTATTTCTGGTTTTGCTATGGGAACACGTCGTTTGTATGATTTTATGGATGATAATCCAGAAATTGAAATGAATGATATTGCTTATGTCAATGACACGTCTATTATTCGTCAAAATCCTAAAGTAACTGCTATCAATTCTGCTATAGAAATTGATTTTACAGGTCAGGTTTGTGCAGATTCTATAGGTACAAGAATGTTTTCTGGTGTTGGTGGTCAAATGGACTTTATGCGTGGTGCAGCTTTATCAAAAGGAGGTAAGCCTATCATTGCCATTACATCTACAACTTTGAAAGGAGTGTCTAAAATTGTACCTTCGCTAAAACCAGGAGCAGGTGTAGTTACTACTAGAGCACATGCCAGATATGTAGCGACTGAATATGGTATTGCTGAATTGTTTGGTAGAAGCTTAAAAGAACGCGCACAATCGTTAAGAGATATTGCACATCCTGATAGTAGAGAAGAATTAGATAAAGCTATTTTTGAAAGATTTGGAAGTAGTTTAATGATAAAATAAATTTGAATAATAGTAATTATTATGAATAATAAAAACAAACCACTTTTTTCAGAATTTCCACCAGTTTCAACTGAGCAGTGGATGGAAAGAGTGACAGCCGATTTAAAAGGCGCTGACTTTGATAAAAAATTAGTTTGGAAAAACCTCAGCGGTATCAATATACAGCCTTGTTACAATAGTGAAAGTAAAATTACACAGCTTAAGAATACAGGTGAAAATTCTCAAGGTTTAGTGAATTACCGTAAGGTTTCTGTGTGTTGTGGAGAAACTGGAAATGATCTTGCAAAAAAAGCGATTGAAGAAGGTATTAATGGTATCATTTTTCAATTAATAGATACAGTGCCAGTTGCAGAGCTTTTAAAAGGTATCGATTTAAACCAAATTACAGTTTCTTTTGATGTCTATAATAATGCCACAGCATTTACTAAAGATTTGGTAGCCTTTGCTAAAGGAAAAGATCTTAAAGGCTATATTAATACAGGTATTATTTCTAACTATGTTACAACAGGTTCTTTTGATGACAGTCAAATTGAGATTGCTGCAGAATTAGTATCGTTAACTGCTGATTTTCCTAATTTTAAAGCTCTCACCATTTCAGGGACTGAGTATCTAGATTCAGGTGCTAATCAAGTACAAGAAATTGCTTACACATTAAATTCATTAGTGTTTTTAACTGAAAAACTAAAGGCAAAAGGTGTTGCCGTTCAAGATATATTTAACAACTTAAACTTTCTTCTAGCTATTGGATTAGAGTATTTTGTTGAAATAGGAAAGTTTAGAGCATTTAATAATTTATTAGCTGAAGTTGCTGCTAAATATGGAGTCTCAGAATTTTCTAATACCATTACAGCTAAAACCTCTATTTGGAGTAAATCAATTACAGATGCAGAAACCAATTTGTTGCGTTGTACCACAGAAGCTATGTCTGCCATATTAGGTAATGTTGACGGTGTTTTAATTGATCCTTACGATAAAGAATTTAAAAGTGCTTCAGATTTTTCAAGCCGAATTGCAGGTAACATTACAACCATTTTAAGAGAAGAATCTTATTTTGGTAAAGTGTCTAATCCGGTGGATGGTTCTTATTATATTGAAGAAGTTAGTTCTAAGATTGCAGAAAAAGCTTTAGAGTTGTTCAAAGCTATTGAAGCGGCAGGAGGATTTTATAAAGCATTTGAAAACGAAACAATTCAACAACAAATTGCTGAAATTCGTTTGCAAAAACTAAAATTAATAAGTCAACGTAGAACTCCAATGGTAGGTATTAATAAGTATCCTAACTTAATGGAAACTGTTGATGCTAGTCTACTTTCTGTAGGTGGTGCTTCTAATTCAAAAGTATTAACACCAAGAAGAGCATCTTTAGAAATTGAAGCAATGCGACGATTTACTGAAGAATTAGTAGCAGATACTAATGTGCGTCCAATAGTACAATTAGTAAGTTACGGAAATTTAACGATGCGTAAAGCTAGAGCAGCTTTTGCTTATGACTTTATTGGCGTCAGTGGTTTTGATGTTCACCAAGAAGAAAGCTTTAAAAGTGCAGAATTAGCCGCTAAAGAAAGTGCGAAATCAGATTCTCATGTGGTTGTCATTTGTAGTTCTGATGAAGATTACGATGAAACAGCTGTGGACTTTATAAAAACATTTAGAGCTCTCAATACTGATAAAGTATTATTGTTGGCAGGTGCTCCAAAAAATATGGATGAATTAACTGAAGCTGGTTTAGACGGTGTTGTAAATATGAGATCAGATGTTCTTGTGACACTTTCAGCTATTCAGAAAAAAGTCCAAAACAACTTAAAATCTTAAGAACTATGCAACCAGATTTTTCAGATATAAAATTAAATTCAGCTGTAAAACATACTGCTGCAATTAAAGAGAATAAAGATGTTTGGAATACTCCTGAGGGAATTCCTGTTAAAAAACATTTTACAAAAGACGATATTGCAACTGCAGAACATTTAAGTTTCTCTGCAGGTGTTCCTCCCTTTTTAAGAGGACCTTACAGCGCCATGTATGCGATGCGTCCATGGACTATTAGACAATATGCAGGTTTTTCAACAGCAGAAGAATCAAATGCTTTTTACAGAAGAAATTTAGCAGCAGGACAAAAAGGGCTGTCAGTAGCATTCGATTTGGCTACGCATAGAGGTTATGATTCCGATCATCCACGTGTAACGGGAGATGTTGGTAAAGCAGGTGTAGCGATAGATTCTATTTTAGATATGGAAATTTTGTTCGATCAAATTCCATTAGATAAAATGTCGGTTTCTATGACTATGAATGGAGCGGTATTACCAATTATGGCCTTTTATATTGCTGCTGCAAAAAAACAAGGTGTGGCTTTAGATCAACTTTCTGGAACTATTCAGAATGATATTCTAAAAGAATTTATGGTGCGTAATACGTACATTTATCCACCATTACCTTCTATGAAAATTATTGGTGATATTTTTGATTATACCACTAAAAATATGCCGAAGTTTAATTCCATTTCTATTAGCGGTTACCACATGCAAGAAGCTGGTGCAACGGCTGATATTGAATTAGCATACACGTTAGCCGATGGTATGGAATACATTAGAACCGGATTAAAATCTGGTTTAAAAATTGATGAATTCGCACCGCGTTTATCGTTTTTCTGGGCAGTAGGAATGAATCACTTTATGGAAATTGCTAAAATGCGTGCTGCGCGTATGCTTTGGGCAAAAATCATAAAATCATTTAACCCAACAAATCCAAAATCTATGGCATTGCGTACGCATAGTCAAACCTCTGGTTGGAGTTTAAGTGAGCAAGATCCTTTTAATAATGTTGCCAGAACTTGTATAGAAGCTATGGCAGCCACTTTAGGTGGTACACAATCTTTACATACGAATGCGTTGGATGAAGCTATTGCTTTACCAACAGATTTCTCTGCGCGTATTGCTCGTAATACACAAATCTTTATCCAAGATGAAACACAGATGACAAAATCTGTTGATCCTTGGGCTGGTTCTTATTATGTGGAATATTTAACACAAGAAATCGCTAAGAAAGCTTGGAAGTTAATTGAAGAAGTTGAAGAACTTGGTGGTATGGCAAAAGCTATTGAAACAGGAGTTCCTAAATTACGTATTGAAGAGGCTTCTGCTCGTAAACAAGCACGTTTAGATTCTGGTCAAGATATTCTTGTTGGCGTGAACAAGTTTAAAACAACTGAAAAATCAAATATTGAAATTTTAGAAGTTGATAATACCGTTGTTAGAGATTCTCAAATAGCGCGTTTAAATAAAATGAAGGCTGAGCGTAATTCAGAATTGGTTGCTGCTAATTTAAAAGCCTTAGAAAATTGTGCTGGTGGAGGTGAAGGTAATTTATTGGAATTAGCTGTTGAAGCGGCTGAAAATTTTGCTACATTAGGTGAAATTTCAGATGCTTTAGAAGTTCATTTTGGAAGACATAAAGCGGATACTAAATTAATAAGTGGAGTGTACGGAAAAGAAGTTGATAACGATAGTACGTTTGCAAAAGCGTTAAAAATGACTGATAAATTTGCAGAAATTGAAGGACGTCGTCCAAGAGTTATGGTTGCAAAAATGGGTCAGGATGGGCATGATAGAGGCGCAAAAGTTGTAGCGTCTAGTTTTGCTGATTTAGGTTTTGATGTTGATATGGGAGGTTTGTTTCAAACACCAGAAGAAGTAGCCAAACAAGCTATAGAAAATGATGTACACTTTGTTGGTGCATCAAGTTTAGCGGCTGGACACAAAACGTTAATTCCTCAGTTAATTGGTGAATTAGAGAAATTAGGCCGACCAGATATTATGGTTTTTGCAGGTGGAGTTATTCCGGCACAAGATTATGATTACTTATTAGAAAGAAAAGTAGTCGCTATTTTTGGTCCTGGAACTGTAATTTCAGAAGCAGCCATTACTATTATGGAAAAATATTTAGAACAAGAATAAGTTCTGATTAATAGCAGAAAAAGCCTGAGCATTATAATGTTTGGGCTTTTTTATATTTTAACTAATACTGTTTAATATTTTTTCCAATGTGTGTGTGCTGTTGCGCATATCTTATTGCTGTTTTCAACTTTTATGGTATGCCCAAAAGTATGTGTAGATGATAATTCTTTTGTTAATGACAAAACGGTATCTCCATATTGGGCTTCAGAAATAAAACGACCGTCTATGGTTTGTAAATAATAATGATCTACAATATCTTCTGGTATAGATTCTATAACCCATTGTAAATATCTAATATTATTGACATGTTTATTCATGTCTGTATCAAATCGGTTAACTCTAAATTGTTTAATATAATCAGCAGAATCTATCGCATTAATCTTTTTCTTAATATCATGATTGATTGAAGCAGTATTGAAAAAGGACCATTGTTCTTTAATGGTATTAAAAATAGGAATTGGTCTTCTTTTTTCTATATCGAAGAATACCCATAAGCCTTTAGCTCTACCTATTATATTTTGGTTTTCATCAAAAATAATATTTTCTCTGTAGCCTTTAATAGAGGAGTAGTTTGATAGCCACGTTCTAATGGTAATTTTCTCTTTATAACTAGGATAGCGGTCCATTTGCAAAACGCCAGAAACTAAAAC
The DNA here is from genome assembly GCF_003386165.1 of Winogradskyella eximia. Lineage (GTDB taxonomy): Bacteria > Bacteroidota > Bacteroidia > Flavobacteriales > Flavobacteriaceae > Winogradskyella > Winogradskyella eximia. The sequence continues at coordinate 98,212 of NZ_QRDV01000002.1, forward strand.
CCAACCAACATTCATTTTTAAAAGATCAAATAGACTATGGTCAATTGAGTAGCAATGGTCGGCAGCTGTTTCTTCTAATAAGCCTAGCATAATTGTAGGTGTAGCTAAACCTAATTTATTCATTTCAAAATATCGTAATTCAAACTGTTGGTCAAAATAATTTTCAAATTTCATTTTGAACGGTGTTTGGTTAAAACGATTTTTTGAACTTTTCTATAATTTGCTGTGCTGCTTTAACGGGTGATATTTCAGAAGCAATAACATCCTTTTCTAAAATAGAAAGTTCCTTTTTAATATCCTTTGAATTATAAAATAGCTGTTTTAATTCTTCATTGATATTATTATACATCCATTTTATTTGTTGATGTTTTCTGTTTTTTATGAAATAACCATTGTTATCTACTAATGTTTTAAATTTCAAAATCTCGTCCCAAACCTTAGCTATACCAATATTCTTTATAGCTGAAGCTGTGCTTACCACAGGACTCCAACCAGACTCAGCTGCAGGAAAAATATGCAAGGCATTTTGGTATTGTCTTTTGGCTAATTTACTCATGGTAATATTATCACCATCAGCTTTATTAATGACAACCATATCTGCCATTTCCATGATGCCTTTTTTAATACCTTGTAATTCATCTCCAGCACCAGCAAGCATTAATAATAAAAAGAAATCTGTCATTCCATGTACAGCAGTTTCAGATTGCCCGACACCAACAGTTTCAATTAAAATAACATCGTAACCTGCAGCTTCACAAAGCAACATGGTTTCACCTGTTTTATTAGAAACACCTCCTAAAGTATCTCCAGAGGCCGAAGGTCTAATGTATGCTTCTTGTAAAACAGCTAACTCTTCCATTCTCGTTTTATCACCTAAAATACTTCCTCTTGAGCGCTGACTTGTTGGGTCTATGGATAAAATGGCGACTTTATGCCCTTTTTTTACTAAATGCAACCCAAAGACTTCTATAAACGTACTTTTGCCGACTCCAGGAACTCCTGTAATACCAATACGAATGGAATTACCTGAATTGGGCAATATTTCTTGAACGATTTCTTTAGCTAATATTTTATCACTCTCTAAATTGCTTTCAATAATAGTAATAGCTCTAGAAAGAATCACTCTATCACCATCTAATATACCATCGATGTAAGCTTTTGGAGTTAGTCTATTTTTGGGTTTGTAGTTTTTCATTTTAAGAGATGGAAAGCTATGATTTATATAGAAATATCTAGTCTAACAAAGATACTCATTATACAAAAAAGTATAGCAAATAAAGTGGCATTTTTATTAGGATTCTCTTGCCTAATTTTAAACTGAGTTGCTTTATAATAGTTGAGAAAATTTAAATGCGCTTTTTACTAATTTACTCCATCTTACTAGAATAATAATTAGGTGAAATATCTTTACAATATGCTATTTCCAAACTAGAAAACAATATGTACATAATGAGATTAACATTTCAATAGCTAAAAGTTGAAATGATGAAAGAAATTAAGAAATAGGTAATAGAATAAGAGTGAGTCTATATGTTTAATCTGCTATATACCATGGATTTGTAGCTTTCTCCTATGGGTATTCTTTCGTCTTTAATAATAATTCTATTTTTTTGAATGGAAGATATTTTATTAACATTAACGACAAAAGAACGATGCACTCTCACAAATGTATTTTCTGGTAATTTTGCCTGCATTTCTTTAAAGCTCATTAATGTTAGAATGGGTTTAGAGTCTTCTGAATGTATCTTTAAATAGTCTTTTAATCCCTGAATGTGCTTTATTTTTTTGATATCTATTTTTAAATTTTCATATTCAGATTTTACAAAAATGAACTCATCTTCATGAGGAGAGGATTCACCTGCCGCAGACGAAACATTAAAGGATGTATTAATAGAGCTTAATCTTATCATTTCTTTCACACGATTAACAGCTTTTAAGAAGCGTGGAAAAGGAATAGGCTTCACTAAATAATCTATGGCATTTAAATCAAAACCTTCTAAAGCATATTCTGGATAAGCCGTTGTAAAGATAAAATGTGGTTGTTTTCCTTCTAATGATTTTATCAGTTCAATTCCCGAAATATTTGGCATTTCAATGTCTGAAAACACCAAATCTATTGGGTTGTTATTTATAAAATCTAAAGCTTCAATAGCGTTTGTAAATGTCTTTATGACTTCAACTTTGGTTAAGGCTTGGCAATAAGATTCTATAATGTCAATTGCTAAAGGCTCATCATCAATTATTATGCACTTCATTATCCTTTAAATTTATGGTTAAATTAACTTTATAGTTAGATTTATCTTCTTCTATAATTAAATCATGATTCTTATTATATAAATGAATCAATTGGTTTTTGATATTAGGTAAACCTACTCCCGAATTTTTTTCGTCTCGTCTATATAAGCCAATGATATTTTCTACTTTAAGAATCAATTTGTGGTCTAGAACTTCAATTTTTATATCAATGTGGGTATTTCCTTGATAGTCTGTTCCGTACTTAAACGCATTTTCAATAAAGGAAATTAGTAATAAAGGATATATTTTTAAGTTTCTTGTTTCACCTTTTATGTTAAGTTTAACAGCCTCAGAATTTTTTAGTCTTAAACGTTGTAAAGCGATGTAGTTTTTTATGTAATTGATTTCCTTTTCTAAAGGTACTTGTTCTGTGCCAGCTTCGTAAAGCATGTATCGCATCAATTCTGATAATGTAATTACAGCTTCTGGAGCATCATTAGATTTGCTTCTTACCAAAGAATAAATACTATTTAAGGAATTGAATAAAAAGTGAGGATTGAGTTGATTTCTTAAAAATTGTAGTTTAATTTCTTTTTGCTCATTTTCCATTATTTTAGACTCTCGATCTCTTTTGTAAAAGTCAACGACTAAACTAAATATACCACCTAATAGAAATACAGTTAAAGAAAACACAATAGGAATAGCATGTCGTATTCCAAAAGGACCTGCTGGCATATTCAAAGGTCTATGTATTCTCCTAAATTCATTAACTACAGTGTTTGCAACTAACTCTTCACTGACATAATTATAGAGCACTAAAAAAGCAATAGAAATTACGATGTATAAAAATAATTTTCGTCTCAATAAAAAGTATGGAACAAAAACAAGGTAATTGGCATAAAATAGAATAGGACGCATTGCCTGCCTAAAGTATAAGTCTGTAGGGATTTTACCTAAATCAATGTAAGCAGTAAGTAACGGAAATATACTAATACATATCCATACTATAATATGTACTGTGAGTTCTTTATAAGAGATTTGCTTTATCAAATTTCAATTTTTAATGGTGCAAATTAGATTTTTTCAAAATATATATGATGACTATTAAGATCCTTTTGGCTAATTACAGGGACTAAGTTTTGTGAAAGTTTGCTAACCACAAGTTTTCCTATTTTTTCGGCATCTGTTTTGGTTTTGAAAACCTGTTTTCCTTTTACTGCAGGAATATATTCTTGACGAATAAATAATTCATCATTCGTATAGATTTCGTAAATCCAAAAACTATCCTTTTCTTTAATCTGCAATGCATATTCCGTTGTAGCTAATTCAATCTCTTCCGTTTTTATGTTTTGAACATAAAAAAATAGAATGGTGAGCATAGCAATTATAAAAAAAACTGAGAGGTAAGTATCTTTTTTTTTCATCATGTTTTGTTTTAAAAAAGAGCCAGGAATTATAAAGGATATCTATAATATCCTGACTCTAGGGTTGGTTATTAACTAGGTGTCTATTCAAATTAATAACCCATCAATCAATAATCAATCAATCTAAACAAATCTTAATATTTTAATTGTCGTCATCATCTTGAGCTTGTGTAGGGAAGAATTCCATATTGTCATCCAAGTACAATGTTCCATTTCTTCCTAAGGCTACAAAAGCACGCTCTCCATTACCAAAAGCAATAGCATCTCTTCTAGCATAAAGTTCAAATTCTGTACGTTCTACCCATTCTTCACTCAAAGGAGTGTATTCATATACGGTATTTGTACTTCCGCCATAATCACCACAAACAATGTAGCCTTTGCCGTTTATTGTAAATGCGACTGCATTAGATCTTTTTACGTAATCATCATCATCTGTGTCAATATCTTCTAGTTCTGTCCAAGTTTCAGTGTCTAAGTTAAATACCCAAAAATCTTCTTCATAAACACCGTTACTGATACCTGTTCCTAAATAAACATCAGAACCAATTGTAAATGTGACGCCATCTTTTCTTTTGTCACCTCCAAAGCCATAAATTTCACTCCAAGAATCAGAAGTTGGATCGTATTTCCAGAAATCTTTTTTATCACTACCATCATAACCTGTACCTACGTAACCAGCTGCATCAGAACCAAAACCAACGGTTCCGTATCTTGCTGAACCACCAAAATCTGCAATTTGTGTCCAACTATTGGTAGACGCATTGTACTTGTAAAAATCAGATAGTTCGTCGTTAGTATCTCCATTGTAACCTGTACCCATATAACCTTCGTTATTTATAACAAAAGTCACGGCAGAACTTCTTGCAACTCCTGGTAAATCTGATAATTGTTGCCAAGAGTTGGTATCCATGTTATAGCTCCAAAAATCTTTGTAATAATCGTCACCATCATAACCAGTTCCCATATATCCAATATTACCAATAGTAAAAGCTGAGGATCCACTACGAGCTTCTTCATTAAAACTAGATTTCTTTACCCAGTTACCTAAGATGTCATCATCGTCGTCGTCATTATTACAATTATAAAACACCAAAAGAATGGCACTAAAACACAGCAGTTTTAAGGTTGATTTGTTATTCATTTTTCTCATTTTACTTATTATTTATGTTTAAACTAATTCCGATATTTAGTGATAGAGATCCATTAGAATCAAAATCATAAATGGTATGGTCGTTGTGTTCTAAACTCAATTCGCTTGCCATTAAATAACCGACGTTAAAATAGGATGACCAATTACTATCAAATTGAAACTTATAACCAAGCGATACTTTTAGTGCTTTAAACTCTAATTTTGAATCATACAATAGGTTATCACTATATAGATCAAGTGCAGATGTATTATGCGCATAAATAGATTCTGGCTGTGCAGTAAAATCGATAGTGCTTTGTGTATTAATTTTATAGAAGGCTCCAGAAAGCGGAAAACCTATTTCGTATCTCAATTTTTCATTAACGTTACTAGAGTACGAGATCAAAGGGTAAAAGCTAGGTTTCCCAAATAATGAACCATAACCAGCACCTAATTTTATATGCGACTTTAGACCTTCTTTATCCCAACTTTTTATAAAATTTACCGAATAGCTTAATATAAAATCTTCACTTGTTATATTATCGTTTAATGTGGAAGACAAATATGGAGCGAAGGTTAAATCTAAGTTCCAATTGTTTATTAATGCTTTTTTATAGGTTGCAAAAACTTCTAGATGGTGTAATTCTTCAAATCCACTGAAATTATAATAGGTCTCATAGTCATCAAAATCTAGACTTCTATTGGTGTAATTGACACCAAAACCAATAGCTGATTGGTCCAATATAGAGGTGAAATCTATGTTTACGGCTTTATTATTAAATTGAACATCACTTATTCCAGGATATATCTCATATTCTAGTGCCACCAAATCTTTTACATCTGTTGTAGAAAACATCTTTTGTCCATAAGACACAAAAGAGGCTAGGCTAAAGGCTAAATATTGTATTGTTTTTTTACTCATCGAGTACGAACATACTACCTCAAACTTTTACTATAATTATGAAATAGACCTACATACTTTTTTTGTAGACCAACACGGTGTTTTAGTCTATAAAAACTACATACCATTCTTATAGCATAAATTGTCCTATTTGTAGATAAATAGCAGGTCTAGGTATATTTTACTTTTTATTAGGTTAAATGGGTAGTTGATTTGTGGAAATTCTATAAATCAAATGTTTAAATCCTATCTAAAATTATTTTCGGCAATTGTTATTTTAATGGTTTCCATTTCTTGTTCTACAGACACTACAGAAGAGAGTCTTATCGCTGGTGAAGACTTCACCAGTACTAATATTAGAGTCTTATCAATAGATACTTTTTCAGTTCAATTTTCTACCATGAAGTTTGATTCTATAACTACATCAGACAGCAGTAGGTTGTTAATAGGAAAGTACGCAGATGATGATATGGGCATTGTGAATTCTTCAGCTTATATGCAGCTAAATACATATTATTATGATTTAGATAACGAGGCTGTTTTGGATAGTGTAGGTTTAGTTCTTGGCTATGACACTTATTATTACAATGACACCACACAAGTTGCAACGCTTAACATCCATAAGTTAACCAACAAAATGAGTACTGATGATACGTATTTCTATAATACCACAGAGACAGCTTATGAAACAACACCATTGATGAGTCATTCTTATGTGCCTTCACCTAATAAAGATTCCCTTTTTGTAAAGCTACCTTACACATTTGGAGAAGAATTATTTAATGACATTAGAGACAATAATATTACAGATGAAGAGTCTTTATATCAAAAATTAAAAGGATTAACCATTCAGCCAGGTACTGATGATAATGGATCTATTATTGGCTTTTCTACAGCTAGTGAAGACACATATCTTCGATTTTTTTATACCATTCCAGATGAATTAGAAAGTGAAGAATACACTTATGATATATCCATAAGTAGCTATTACAATAATATAAAATCTGATGTCACTGGTTTGCCATTAGAGGTCATTACAGATCAAGAGTATAATTTAAGTTCTTCCGCAAGTGATGGCATTAGTTATAACCAAGCAGGTATTGGCTACGTGACAAAAATTGAATTTCCTACACTAAAAAACATCTATGATATAAGTACTGAAGGCACCATTTTAGACGCCATACTTTATATAGAGCCAAATACGGCTTCACATTCTGATATTCAGCCATTAAGCGAAGAATTATTACTCTACACTATAGATCAAAATAATGATTTAGCGAGTCAGATTACTAATACTACAGATGTTGTTACAGGCTTATTGACCAGTGAAGATGCAGAATTTAATGATAAAATATATACCATTCCTGTTATTGATTTTGTAGATCAAAAATTAAATGAGACTACGGATACTGAAGATGCCCTTATTTTAATTTCAAGTGATTATAATTCAACAATAAATAAAATAATTTTTAACGACAGTGAGCGCTCTAATTATAAAACCAAACTAATAATAACCTATGCTATATATGAATAAATTGAAATACATTATGGTTTCCGCCACGTTATTAGGGCTATTTGGACATTCGCAATCTAATAATTTAACAGGATCTCCGTATTCACTTTTTGGTCTAGGAGTAGAAAGCAATTCTGGAACAGGTAGAAATAGTGGACTTGGAAAAACAGGGATTGCTTTAGATGGAAATTATGGTATAAATCTGTACAATCCAGCGTCGTTTGCGACATTAAATTCAGATGAATTTATTCTAGACTTTGGAGGTACTGGTGAGTTTGCTAATTTATCTGGAGGTGATTTAAGTGAAAACAAATCAGTATATAACTTTACTAATGTGTCTTTTGGGTTTAATATAGATGGAAAATATGGTATTGTACTAACCCTAAAGCCTGCAACTAGCGTTGGCTATGAATTGGTAGGGTTACAAAGTAATATTGAAGGTAGTAATGAGCAATTCACAACTAATATTCAAGGTTCTGGTGGATTAAATGAACTGAGATTAGACTATGGCAGAAAAATTAATAACAACCTAAATGTTGGTGTAAAAGCATCACATTTATTCGGAACTATTAAGGAGAGTGAATCTATACTTACTACAAACAGTTACCTCGATGTTACTGAAGAAAATTACTATAGTGGAGCACAACTTGGTTTGGGTTTACAGTACAAATTACTAGAGAAGCATAACTTTGGATTTACAGTAGATTTTCCTACCGTTTTAAAGGGCACAAAAGACGTTGTAATTGGTAAATATTCAAATGGTGCGTATTCTATACTTGAAGAAACCGAAGACGAAAGAATCGATAATTTTTATTTACCCTTAAAACTGGGTTTTGGCTACAGCACAAAGATTAAAAATCTACTCTTAACAGCAGATTATAATAAAAGCTTTTGGTCTACCACAAACCAATCTGATGCTATTGGAAGTTATACCGATCAAGATATTTATGGTTTAGGTGCCTCTTATACTATTAATCCTTCGAGTAAAAAATACTGGAAACGTATAGATTATAGAATGGGCTTAAATTATAACTCTGGTTATCTAAAAGTAGATGATACCAATATAGATACTTATGCTGCAACTTTTGGTTTAGGTTTGCCAGTGGGTAAACGTTCTAAATTAAATGTATCATATATGCTCAGTAAAAAAGGAACCACAGATAGCATTCTTATTGAAGAATATGTGAATACCATTAGTCTTAATATTTCATTATCCGATTTATGGTTTCAAAAACGAAAGTATCAATAATTTCTCATCGATAGAATACCACAATTCATATAGTGAATTAGGGCAAACGTCTATTGCGTTATATTAAGATAGGATAGCGTTTCATCTTTGTAGTGTAAAATTAAATACACTCAAAAATGAAACGTTTTTTTATAATCATAACGCTACTAACTACTCAAGTGATCTTATCACAAGAGAGCAATGCTGAAACATCTAAACTTTGGACTTTAGAAGACTGTCTTCAGTATGCGTTAGAAAACAATATCACCATAAAAGATGCAGCCTTAAATTACGATCAAGCGGCTGTAGAATTCAGTAAGGCAAAATCATCTAGATTACCAAACCTCTACGGTACAGCCTCTGAAACATTTTCTAATGGGAATTCTATTGATCCAATTACAAGCGATTATGTTACGGATCAAATTTACAGTACTAATGTGAGTCTTAATAGTTCTGTAACCTTGTTTCAAGGGAATCAGATTAATAATCAAATTGCTCAAAACGAATTATTACTGAATCAAAGTGTCTTTTTAGAAGAAGAAACTAAAAATAATATCATAGTAAGTATTCTAGAAAACTATTTGCAAATTTTATACGCTAAAGAAGGCATTACAATAGCAGAAAACAATTTAAGTGCTTCAGAAAAAGAAGTAGAGCGAGCTAAAGCAAGATTAGATGCTGGGACAATTGCTTTAAGCGATTACACAGAAGCGCAGAGTCAAGCAGCCACCAATAAATATGCGATTATTACAGCTAAAAATACCTATCAACAATACATTATAGCGTTAAAACAATTACTAGAGTTAAACCCTACTCAAGATATAGAAATTGAAACATTAAGTAACGATGTAGACTATATTACACTAGAACTCGATAAAATAGCGATATACAATAAGGCATTAGGTATTCTACCTGAAGTTAATGCGAGTAAGATAGGAGTAGAGGTCAGTGAAAAAGATTTAGACATTGCTAAAGGAGCGTACTTACCAAGTTTATCGCTAGTGAGTAGTTTGGGATCTGGATACACAAGTGTCAATGATAATAACTTCTCAGATCAGTTTAATGTGAATTTTAATCAACGTGTCGGACTGTCTTTAAACATTCCAATTTTTAACAGAAACCAAACAAAAGCAGCAGTACAATCGGCACAGATTAATATTGAAAAAGCACAAATCAATCAGCAACTGACAGAAAAAGAAGTGTATAAAAAAGTAGAAACCGCTTATCAAAATGCAGTGTCTGCACAAGAACAGCTTATCGCAGCAGAAGCATCTCAAACAGCGGCAGAACAATCCTATAAACTAGCACAAAAGAAATACGAATTAGGAGGTTTAAGCACTACTGATTTAGTGATAAGTCAAAACACATTTACCAATGCGCAACAAAACTATTTACAAGCTAAATATTTAAGCATTCTATATCATCAATTATTACAATTTTATCAAGGAAACACTATTAAACTTTAATAAAAATCATCATGAAAAAAAATAAGAAAACTATAATCATAACCAGTATTGCAGTTCTAGTAATTGCCTTTGCAAGCTACACTTTCTTAAAGGGTGACGATGCTATGGTTATCGAAGCTAAAACAATAGTGGCAAAAAAAGCAGACGTCACCACAATGGTTACTGCAACCGGAACCATTGAACCAATTACACAAGTGGAAGTTGGGACACAAGTATCTGGTGTTGTAGAAAAAATATATGTAGACTATAACAGTGTGGTTACCGAAGGACAGCTCATTGCAGAATTGGATAAAACCAATCTTAATGCCGCTAAAACTCAAGCACAAGCAGCTTATGATAATGCCATAAGCCAAAGAAACTACATGAAAACGATTTACGACAGACAAAAAACATTGTTTGACAATCAGGTGATTAGTAAATCCGATTTTGATGATGCCAACTATAATTATCAAACCGCGAAAGGAACAGTAACACAGCGTTATTCTGATTTGCAACAGGCCAGAACAAATTTAGAATATGCTAATATTTACTCGCCTATAGATGGTGTGGTATTGTCTAGAGCCATTGACGAAGGGCAAACCGTAGCAGCAAGTTTAAGCACACCAACCTTATTTACCATTGCACAAGACTTAAAAGAAATGCAAGTGGAAGCAGATGTGGATGAAGCTGATATCGGGCAAGTAATAGAAGGACAACGTGTAGAATTTACAGTAGATGCCTACCTAGGAGAGACCTTTGAAGGTGAAGTAACACAAGTGCGTTTAGATCCAACGGTTACTTCAAATGTTGTAACATATACCGTTGTCATTAAGGCACATAATCCAGACTTAAAACTAAAACCAGGATTAACAGCAACCATCTCTATTTACACTTTAGAATTAAGTGATGTATTAACGGCAGAAGCCAAAGCCATCAATTTTAAACCTGAAAGAGAAATACTAGCTGCATATAATCAACAACACCAGTTAGAGGGCAGTACTAGTCAACAATCTAAAGAAGAAACGACACTTTGGGTATTAGAAAGCAATGGAGCCATAACACCGAAAACTGTAACTCTTGGAGCTAGTGATGGTGTAAATGTACAGATCGTTAGCGGAATATCTAAAGGTGATCAACTCGTTTACAGTTTAAAAGAGGTAGCAAAATCAGAAGCGAGTACGGCAGCTAAAAGCGAAAGTCCTTTTATGCCACAACGTCCAGGAGGTAAGAAAAAATAAAGAATCATGAGCAAAGCAATCATAAAAATTGAAGATTTAAAACGAGAGTTTACCATGGGCACCGAAACGGTACATGCGCTAAGAGGTATTTCGTTTGATATTAAAGAAGGAGAATTTGTGACCATCATGGGATCGAGTGGATCGGGTAAAAGTACCATGCTCAACATCTTAGGGTGCTTAGACCAACCCACTTCTGGAACTTATGAAATTGATGGTGTACGTGTAAAAGACCTCAGCAGAAATGAATTAGCAACCATCAGAAACGAAAAGATTGGGTTCATTTTTCAATCCTATAATTTGTTAGCAAGAACATCCGCTATTGAAAATGTAGAATTACCCTTGTTATACAATAGTAAAGTATCTACAGAAGAACGTAGAAAACGTGCTATTGAAGCCTTAGAAAAAGTAGGTTTAGGTGAACGTTTGCATCATACACCGTCACAGCTTTCTGGTGGACAACAACAGCGTGTAGCCATTGCGAGATCTTTAGTGAATAATCCAGTGATGATATTAGCAGATGAAGCCACAGGAAACTTAGATACACGTACCTCGTACGAGATTATGTCCTTATTTCAAGAATTAAACAAGCAAGGTATTACCATCACGTTTGTAACGCACGAACCTGATATTGCAACATTTAGCAGCAGAACTATTGTATTAAAAGATGGAGAAGTAATGCAAGATTATAACAATCATAATGTGCAATCTGCAGCAAACGAATTAGCCAAATTACCTAAACAAGATGATTAATTATGAAATGCCATATCAAAATTCCAATAGGTACTTACATGTAATTGTGGCATTCCATTTGACCTTAAAAAATTAATAAATATAAACAGATGAGACTATTAAATTTATTTAAAATCGCAACTAAAGCCATCGTTCTTAATAAAACAAGAACGTTGTTAACCATGTTAGGTATCATCATTGGTGTGGCATCGGTTATCGCTATGTTGGCTATAGGCGAAGGGTCTAAAGAAAGTATTCGTACTACCATTTCAGCAATGGGTTCTAATATGATTACTGTTAAAGCAGGAGCAGATACGCGAGGAGGCGTAAGACAAGAAGCTAGTGTTATGGAGTCACTTACATTAAGTGATTATAAAGCCATTAAAAAACAAGCAACATTATTAAGTTATAGTACACCAGTAGTAGAAGGTAAAGGTCAAGTTATCAACGGATCTAACAACTGGCCGTCTTCTATCTACGGCGTAAATCCGGAGTACTTAAATATTAAAGTGGTCGATTTACAAAGCGGAAGTATGTTTACCGATGCCGAAGTCCAAACGGCCGCAAAAGTGGCTTTAATTGGTCAAACCGTTGTAGATAATGTATTTCCTGATGGTGAAGAACCGGTCGGACAAATGATTCGTTTCAACAATATTCCATTCAAAGTGATTGGAGTATTAGAAGAAAAAGGAGAAAACACCTTTGGACAAGATCAAGACGATGTTGTTATCGCTCCATACACCACAGTGCAGAAACGTATTTTAGCTATTACACATTTAAATCAGATTATGGCATCTGCAGTTAGTGAAGAAGAAGCTCCAAATGCTGTTTTAGAAGTGTCCCAAATTTTACGTGAGCAACATAAACTAATGGATACCGAAGACGATGATTTTCATGTGCGATCTATGGAAGAATTAATTTCAACGTTTAGTTCAACCAGTGAAATGTTAACGATTCTATTAGTGGCTGTAGCAAGTATTTCATTATTGATTGGAGGTATTGGTATTATGAACATTATGTATGTTTCGGTAAAAGAACGTACTAAAGAGATTGGTTTGCGTATGGCAGTTGGTGCCAAAGGAGCTGATATTTTAATGCAATTTTTAATTGAAGCTATTTTAATAAGTATAACAGGAGGTGTACTTGGAGTCATCTTAGGATTAGGAGCCACCGTTTTTATTGAGAAATTCTTAAATTGGCCTACAAGTGTTGCACTATATTCTATCGTTATTTCTTTTGCGGTATGTGCAGTAACCGGTATCTTTTTTGGGTGGTATCCAGCAAGAAAAGCATCGGCTTTAGATCCAATTACAGCTTTACGTTACGAGTAATAAGAACATTTAAGGTTATCTGAATATAAAAACAGTAATTATGAAAACATTTAAAAATAATTCGATTTTAATAGCATCAGTAGCAATACTGCTTGTCTTTACATTGCAAGCATGTAAAAAAGAAAACAAGAACGCTAAAGCAGTTAGCAATAAGCAAAACAATTACGTACAAATAGCAACAGGTCAAGTAAATTTATACGATGAAGATGGAAATGTGGTTTCAAATTTAAAACCAAGCGATTCATTGTATGGTCAAGATGCCAACTATTTAAAAGGTAAAAAAATGGCGTTTCAAAAAAATGAAGATGGCATCACTACAGATTTAAATACAGGCTTAATGTGGCAAGAAATCCCTACAGCAGAAGGTTTTGATAGGAAAGACGCTAAAGCCTATTGTGAAAACTTAGAGCTTGGTGGTTACGACGATTGGAGAATGCCAACAGCTAAAGAATTATATTCTATTAGTGATTTTAACAAAGGTTGGCCTTATATCGATACCACTTATTTTTCACTTGTAAATAATACCCATGTGGATAAAAGTGAACAGTATTGGACAAGCAATAAATACCTTGGTCATACAGAAGAAGGTCAATACGCAGCTGCTTTTGGTGTAAATCATGCCACAGGACATATTAAAGCCTATGCTGGAGAAGAACCTAAAGACCTAAAAGACAGAAAAGGACCACCTCCAGGTAGTCAAAATTCACAAGGACAAGAAAGACCAGAAGGTGACGAAGAAGGACAACGACCTCCTCCTGCTGGAGTAGGAGAAAGACCAATGGGCAATCCGATGTTAAAACATGTGCGTGCAGTTCGCGGTCAGGTTTATGGAGTTAATGATTTTCAAGATAATGGTGACGAAACCATAACGGATAAAGCATCAGGTTTAATGTGGTCTAAAAACGATAGTGAACAAGGTTTAGACTGGAAAAATGCACTGTACTATGCAGAACATGCAACTTTGGCTGGTTATTCAGATTGGCGTTTGCCTAACGTAAAAGAGCTTCAAGGTATTGTTAATTATGATTTTGCTCCAGATGCTGAAGATGCAAAACAAGACGGACCTGCTATTGATTCTATTTTTAAGACTTCTGAAATCACTAATGAAAATGGTGATAAGGATTATCCGTATTATTGGACAAGTACATCGGCTAGATTTCAAAAAGGTAAACCCTATTACTACGCATGGTATGTGGCGTTTGGGAGAGCCGTGAACAATGAAGGCTTAGATTTTCATGGTGCTGGAGCTGTTAGATTTGATACAAAGCACGAAAACGGACCAGCAAGTGAAGGTGGAGAACGTTATTATAATTATATTCGTTTGGTGAGAAATGTAGAGTAGAATAGGATAAAAGAATAAACAAAATGCATAAAAATAAAAACATAACAATCTTTTTACATTTGCTAGTGTGGCTAACACTATTTTGCTTGCCGTACTTGCTGTCTTATGGTCAAGAACAAGAGTTAGATAGAGTTAAAGCGCATTTTTGGATTCCCTTATTCTTTTCAGCAATTATCTTCTACTTCAATTATTTTGTAATAGTAGATCGCTTTTTGTTTACTAAAAAAATGTTCCTATTTATTGGTGTTAATACAGCAATGATCATCTTTTTCTTGTTTTTAAAAGAATATATTGAAGACAATTTTTTTCAAGATATCTTAAAAAAACGTATTGAAAACACGGATAGAACAAGACCTCCATTTAAAATAGCAATTTACATACAAGTCTTATCTTATATGGCACCACTGTTATTTTCAATTGCTTTAAAAACAACAAAACGATGGGTAAAAACAGAAGCAGAGCGAAAGGAAGCTGCTAACATTAAGTTAAAGTCAGAACTGCAACATCTGCATTACCAATTACAACCGCATTTCTTTTTCAACTCGCTCAATAATATCTATGCATTAGTAGATATTTCGCCAGAGCAAGCCAAAACGTCAATTCACAGTTTAAGTAAATTGATGCGTTACATGTTGTATGAAACAAATGTAGAAGCAATACCATTATCAAAGGAAATCGATTTTATGAAAAAGTATATCGATTTAATGAAGTTGCGCGTGTCTGAAAAAACTATTGTAAATTATAATTTCCCAAATCAAGAAACAGGCGTTAAAGTTGCACCACTACTATTTATTTCGTTAATTGAAAATGCATTTAAACACGGTGTTTCGGCAAGTAAAGAAAGCATTATTGATATTAATATGAGTTGTGATAACAATAAAGTTTTATTTGTCATAGAAAACGATAATCTTCCAAAAAAGACAGAAGACAAAAGTGGTTCAGGCATCGGACTTCATAATATTGAAAAACGATTAGAGCTATTGTATCCAAATAAATACAGTTTTAAAACGCAAGTCACAAAACAGCGTTTTAAAGCAGAATTAGAAATTGAAACCAACTAGAGACTATGAGCAATCTAAAAATATCTTGTGTTATTGTAGACGATGAGCCTATGGCGCTTAATTTAGTAGAAAGTTATGTTGAGAAAACTCCATTCTTAGACTTTAAAAAGAAATGTAGTAGTGCTATTGAGGCTATGGAATATATTAAAACCAATCCTGTAGACTTATTGTTTTTAGACATCCAAATGCCAGATCTTACAGGTATTGAGTTCTCTAAAATGCTACCTAAAGAAACACGTGTTATTTTTACAACAGCCTTTGATCAGTATGCTTTAGAAGGTTTTAAAGTTGAAGCTTTAGACTATTTACTGAAGCCTTTTGATTATGCTGAGTTTTTAGCAGCTGCCAATAAAGCAAACACTTGGTTTGAATTGGTAAAAGGAAAGAAACAAAGTATCCTTTCGGAAGAAAAAGAATTCTTGTTTGTAAAATCGGAATACAAACAACTACGTATTAAGCTGGCTGATGTGCTATATTTTGAAGGTCTAAAAGATTATATCAAAATTTGGCTAAAGGACAACCCAAAACCTATTTTAACGCTTATGAGCTTAAAATCTTTAGAAGAAGAGCTACCAGAGACACAATTCATGCGTGTACATCGGTCGTTTATTGTGGCCCTAAATAATATAGATGTCATTGAGCGTAGTCAAATTATAATCAACGAGCAACGGATTACTGTCTCAGAGCATTATAAACCTAAATTTCTTGAATTTATTAATAACAATTCTTTAAATAATTAAGGTTATTGTATTTCGTCTATAGATTTGGTCTTTCTAAAGGTAAAAACAGGTGATTGGTCTATTTGCGTTTATAGTAGAAATATTTAAAACTACTTTTGCTTCAACAAAAAATAGATATCCTTAAAATATGAAAAAAATAGTACTATCATTAACCGTAATTATTACCATGTTTAGCTGTAATAGTGTTAAAAATGTGAATACATCAACGGTTGCAGATGCAGCAACGTTATTAAGTTCGTTAAGTTCAAATTCTACAGTGCAACAAATTACGAGTCTTTTTGCTTTACTAGATACTAATAAAGACGAAGCAATTAGCTCAACAGAAGCTATTGGTACTGTTGCAGATAATTTTAATGTATTAGATACAGACAACAATTCTAGCCTAAACCTAAATGAATTAACAGGTTTGCTAGCATTATTAAAATAATACCCTAGATTGATTGATAGCAGAAGAAGGTATACTTTTTAAAAAGTATGCCTTTTTTTTATGTCTTAAAAGTTCTAATAAAGAATACACAAGAAAAACAAATCTATAAAATCAAGGTGTCTATAGGTAAAATCATTCCCGTCGTCTATTTCACTTTTTTAAGTCTTTAATTGCAAATACCTTTAAACTATCAGAACAAAATAGAGTCTAATATAAAGACAATAAAACCTTAAGTTCAATAATTTTAAATCTTAGAAATTATGAAAACATTTATTAAAGCATACATATTACCAGCATTGTTTTTGCTAGCTCTTACAACTCAGGTTTCGGCACAAGTGACAAGAAGAAATTCAAAAGAAAAAACCGTAAAAACAACGACGACTAAAAGAACGGTGGCAAACAATAACAAAACGAGAAGAGTTTCTAGCACAAAAGTGACCTACAGAAAACCGACAAGAAAGGTCGTATCCGTAAGATCCTTACCTAAAAGAACAGTGATAACCCATAGAGGTCAAAATTATTACTATGCTAATAACAAATATTACATGCAGTCTAGAGGGCGTTACATTGTAATTGCTCCGAAGGTAGGTTTTAGAATAAAAGTATTACCACCAAATTACAGAAGAGTAATATTTAATACAGCGAACTATTATGTAGCACAAGGGGTATTTTATGTGGAAATCAATAACGAGTATGAAGTAGTAGATCCAGAAGTAGGTACTGTGGTATACGAGCTTCCAGAAGATTATGAGAAAGTAACCATAGATGGACAAACCTATTACGAATACTCCAATATACTTTATGAAAAAGTACAAGTCGATGGCACCAGAGCTTATGAAGTGGTAGGGATTATTGATATGGAATAAAACAAAGACATTAAAAATTGAAGAGTTAGATTAGATTGGTTGATTAGTTGAAAAGAGGATGGTTAGTAAAATAACGGTCCTCTTTTTTTTTAAGCATTTTTATAATGCTTTTTATGGCGTTTATTTTTGTAGTAAAAATGTTAGCAGTATATTTAGAAAGCAAAAAAATGCAGTGTATAACCGCAACTCAAAAACTAGTAAATACGATATGGAAAGTGATGTTAATCAGATAGAAAAAGATAATATTATTCAAAAGCAATTGCGGTTTCAAGAACTACTGATTAGTATTTCTACCACGTATATTAATGCTAATTTATCGCATGTAGACCAGCTCATTAAAACATCTTTAAAGCAAATTGGTGAGTTTGTTGAGGTCGATAGAAGTTATATTTTTTCTTATGATTTTATAAACAATACCACCTCAAACACCTATGAATGGTGTGCAGAAGGTATAGAGCCAGAAATTGAAAACTTACAAAATATTCCTATAGATTATATTCCACAATGGCTAGAAGCACACCGAAACGGTAAAGCCTTTTATGTAGAGGATGTGAGTTTGTTACCAGATGATGGAGAACAAGGGTTACGTGCCGTTTTAGAACCACAAGGAATTAAAAGTTTAATCGCTATTCCTAAAATTAAAAACGACGAATTAATTGGGTTTGTTGGTTTTGATGCCGTTAAAAAAAAGAACACCTATAACGATAATGAGCAAGACATTCTCTTTGTATATGCCAATATGTTGGTAAATGTCATTCAACGAAAAGAAAATGAAGAACGCATAAAGGCACAAGAGGCTAAAAAAGAAGAGTTATTACAAAACTTATCTAAACAAAATCAAGAATTAAACGAATATGCACATGTCGTTTCTCACGATTTAAAAGCACCACTCATTAATATCCATACGTTAGTCGGTTGGTTTATGGAAGACCATAAAGATATCTTAGACGACCAAGCAATGAAACCGTTGCATCAAGTGTTATTCAACGTAGAGAAAATGGATTATTTAATAAAAGGCATTTTAGATTATTCTACTATAGATAAATTAGCATCTGAAGTCACTTTAATTAATTTTAATACCATATTAGATGAGGTCTTACAAACACAGTTAATTCCTAGTCATGTAAAGATTACCGTTCAAGACCAACTGCCAAGCATATCTGGTAATGCTTGGAGGTATAAGCAAGTATTTCAAAACCTGATACAAAACGCTATTAAGTATAGTGATAAAGACCAAAGTATTATTGATGTTGGCTATACTGAAAAACCAGAGCATTATGAGTTTTACGTTAAGGATAATGGAGTAGGTATCAATCCTAATTATTTCGATAAAATATTTAAAATATTTACCAAATTAGAAAGTACAGGATCATCATCAGGTGTAGGTTTGTCTATTGTTAAAAAAATTATCACGTACTACAATGGTACTATATGGGTAGAAAGCGAGGAAGGTGTAGGAACTACGTTTTATTTTACACTCTCTAAAGATGAGGACATAAATGCAGCCAAATAAGTGATGCTGTTATTAATCGTCTTATAGATCACATTCATATCATAATTTGGGAAAATATTAATGTAAATCCCTCAGAATTATCCATAACTTTATGGCATTTATATAGCGAACTACAAACCAATAGATGTCATGAATATTGTAACCTTAACCATAAATCCTGCCTTAGATAAAAGTGCAAAAATTGATCACTTAGTACCAGAGCAAAAACTAAAATGCAAAGCCATTGAATTTCAAGCTGGTGGAGGTGGCGTCAATATCTCTCGCGTACTTCATACTTTAGGTGTAAACAACAATTGTATGTTTACCTGTGGAGGTGATACTGGGAAAACTTTAAAGGGTTTATTGCAAGATGAAAAATTAGAAATTACACCAATTTTAGTTGAAGCATGGACACGCGAAAATTTAGCCGTTGTAGATACTAAAACCGATTTACAATACCGATTCGGAATGCCAGGACATGGTTTAACCGCTACTGAAATTGAAGTGGTTAAAAACACTATAAATAAGTTGGTTACGGATAATTCAATGTTTATAATGAGTGGTAGTATTCCTGATACAATGCCTTCAGATTTCTACATCGAGTTAATAAATAGTTTAAGTGCTAAAAATGTAAAAATTATTGTAGATACCTCTGGTGAAGCTTTAAAAGCAAGTCTTAAAAAGCCAGTGTTTTTAATGAAACCTAATCAAGGTGAATTGGCACAATTAGCTGGTAAGGACTTTTTAACCAAAACAGAACAAGAAGCCTTTGCCATGCAATTAGTCAATAACAAACATGCAGAATATGTAGTAGTATCTTTAGGTGCACGTGGTGCGTTTTTAGCATCTCAAAGCGGTATCTTTTATCAAAACACTCCATCTGTAAAAGTGAAGAGTACCATTGGCGCTGGTGATAGTATGGTCGCAGGATTGGTATATGCCATAGCAAAAGGCATGTCTGCTCAAGATATTTTAAAATGGGGAGTGGTTTGTGGTGTTGCAACAACCATGACAGGTGGCACTAATTTAGCGTCAACAGAGAATATACACATAGTTTCAGAATTATTAGATGAGTAATAAAGCTTAGGTAATTTTTTATAAACAGTTACGACAAAAGGATCATTTACAGTTATGAAAACAAAGCACACTAAATACTCCATTTTAGATCTTGCGCTAGTGTCGCAAGGTCAAACATTGCAACAAACCTTTGCAAATGTGTTGCAATTAGCACAACAGGCAGAAAAATTTGGTTATACACGCTACTGGTTAGCAGAACACCATAATGCCTCTAATATAGGAAGTAGTGCCACGTCTATACTCATTGGGTATGCAGCGCAAGGAACAAAAACGCTGCGCATAGGAGCTGGTGGTATTATGCTACCTAACCATTCTCCATTAATTATAGCAGAACAGTTTGGAACTCTAGCAGCCTTATATCCTAATCGTATTGATTTGGGTCTAGGTCGTGCTCCTGGTACTGATAGAGAAACAGCACAAGCCATTCGGACCGATTTTATGCAAGCAGCACAACAGTTTCCTAAGGAAGTAGAGAAAATACAAACTTATTTTTCTATAGACAATGCCGAGGCTATGGTACGTGCAACGGTAGCGGAAGGTGCAAACGTTCCCATCTATATTTTAGGGTCTAGTACAGATAGTGCGCATTTAGCGGCAAGAAAAGGATTGCCTTATGCTTTTGCGAGTCACTTTGCCACAACCCATTTGTTCGAGGCGATAAAAATTTACCGTGAAGAATTTCAACCATCAGAAGATGTAAAAGAACCATATGTTATGGCTGGAGTCAATATCATTATTGCGGAAACGGATGAAGAAGCACAACGCTTATCAACGTCTTTAATCCGAATGATTGTAGGCATATTTACAGGAAGGAGAGCTAACGTACAACCACCAACAGACATGACTGAGGACTTAAAGGATATTATGAGAAATCCGCAAGTCCATCAAATGCTTAAGTATAGTTTTATTGGAAGTAAAGCGACGGTTAAAGCCCAAGTAAAAGAGTTTTTAGATCAAACCAATGCAGAGGAACTTATTGCTGTAACCCATTTATATGATATCAACGACAGAATTCGTTCTTATGAATTATTCGCTGAAATCATGGAAGAGTTAAGGTAAAATGAACTAAAAAAACGCTCAAAATAGCATTGAAGTTCCTAAAGATCTATTGAGAATCTTTGCTTTTACCTTTAAATTTATAAATCACTCCAATATTAATTCCGAATGACGAATAGGGTACTTTCACAGCCAGTTCCTTTGATGAATCTGTATTATCACTAGGCAAATCGTCAACATAATGTGTGGTTTTATTGATGCCTGCAGGTAAATTATCTATAGTATAAAGACCACTAACAGCAACCGTGCCGTCCGTTAAAACTACGTTAGTGTTAAACGCTGTAATCTCAGAATCTTTTCGTTTTAAACTAATGCCGTAATACTCAGCTTCTACAAAAACACTGAACGTGGAATTTAATTGATGTCTATAACCTAGTGCAGCAACAAAGCCTAAAGGGAATTGGCCGTGATAGTCTTCCACATAGTTAGTTTCAGAATAGGATCCCAATGGTATGCCAAAAGCATCAGCTTCGGCTTGCGAGAAATTAGCTTTTTGATGTACAACAGCTTCTGTTTTCCCTCCTAATTTAACAAGTGCACCAATACGAGTATAAACATTGGTGTTAAATCGATACACTAAAGAAGCTGAGGCGCCAAAGGCTCGCGCTCTAGCAATAGCATCAACCTCATAACCAGGCAAACGTACTTTAGAAACCGTTTGATCTGAGCCATGGAGATAACCAAGACTTAAATCAAATCCAAAGCGATCATTATAATAATAAGTGCCGCGTAATTGCGCATTAAAACCTTCTCCATAACTACCATAGTAGTTTTCTGTACCGTTAGTTGTTTGTTTTTCACCCGTTTTCATTCCAGCACTCCCAATGGCATAACCACCACTGGTAGAAACCTCAAATTGTGCATAAGACGTTGTACTTAGCAATAAGGCAGTAAGTACCATAAATAGCTGTTTCATAATTAAATATATTTATAAGAAAAAAATAGATTCGATTTTTAGATAAAAACCTATATAAAGATACTGATTTTTAGTGTCTTATGTTGTTAAGTTTCGCATAATTATTGAAGCTTTTTATGTTAAAAAGAACTTATTCTGGCATCAAGAATTTGAGATGTCTAGGAGTTAAAATCAAAGAGCGCATCTAACGCTTGAGTTTAAATAATAAATGAGCAATGTTTTAATACAAATCTTCATAAAAAGTATGTAAAGAATGATTTAGATAAAGTATTCTATATAAGATATTTGAATATTTCATAACTTGTAATTATGAACTATAATAACAAGAGGTTTAGACCCATCAAAAATTCCGAAAACGGTGAAACTTCCGAGGCAACTCTTTTTGTGTATAAACAAACCGGTAATATGATTTCTTCAGAATATAAAGGCGGACAAATAGTAAAAGGGCATTTAATAGGATTAGTGGATAAAACGGGAACTATTGATATGCGCTATCATCAAATAAATAGGAAGGGAGAATTAATGACAGGAACTTGTCAATCAAAACCAGAAATGATGCCAAATGGTAAAATCAGACTCCATGAAACTTGGCAATGGACTTCGGGAGATAGATCAAGTGGAACATCCATTTTAGAAGAGTTATAAATCAACCCTCAATAACATCAAGTGCAGCACATCAAATAAATTAAAATCATGATAACTTATAAAATAGAAAACAACCTATCTCCAACTGAATTTAGAGACGTACTCATCAAATCAACATTAGGCGAGCGCAGGCCAATTGATGATATGAATAGAATAATCGACATGGTTAAAAATGCCGATTTAATCATTACGGCAAGACATAACAACCAATTAGTAGGAGTTTCAAGATCCGTTACAGATGTTGTGTATTGTACCTATTTATCAGACTTAGCAGTAGATGAAGCCTATCAAAAACAAGGCATAGGGAAAGAACTCATTAGATTAACAAAACAAGAAACTCCTAAAGCAACATTAATTCTGTTGGCTGCACCAGACGCTGTAAATTACTATCCACATATTGGAATGACTCAAATTGACGTTTGCTTTTTATTAAAGGATCTAAACGATTTAAAATAATGACAGTAGAAATTAATCCAAAATTGTATGTAAAGGACTGGAATCACATGTCTGAGCTTTTTCAATTAGTAGGTTGGGACAAAAGAAGACCAAAAGATATTAAACAGTCTTTTAAAAAAAGTGCCGTAGTTTGTATCATTAAGATGAATAATGAAATTATTGGTTTTGGCAGAACCGTAGATGACGGTAAATATTATGCTTTACTGGTAGATGTTGTGGTGCATCCTAATCATCATAAAAAAGGGGTAGGAACAATTATCGTTAACACATTAACAGAACATTTAAAAGGCTATAATTTTATCACCCTAACCGCAGCACCAAACAAAGAAGGGTTTTACCAAAAACTGGGCTGGAAAAAACAAAAATCGGCTTATATCATACCAAAAGATCAAAAACAACACAATGACCATTGCGAATAGCACTGATTAAAATAACGCACAACTAACAAATGAAAATAGGTATTGCACAAACAGCAGCTTTAAAAGGTGAAGTGGATAAGAATATTAAAAATCACTTGTTACTAATTAAACGTGCTATAAACTTAGGTGCCGACGTAATCATTTTTCCAGAACTATCAATTACAGGTTACGAACCCGAGTTAGCTAAAGCGCTTACAACCCATATAGACGATAGCATATTCAATAGGTTTCAAGAACTATCAGATCAAAATAAAAGTATCATAGGCGTAGGCATGCCAACCAAGTCTATTAAAGGAATTCACATTAGCATGCTAATCTTTCAACCTTATAAAAAGCGCATGGTGTATGCTAAACAAATCCTTCATGCAGATGAAAAACCCTATTTCGTTTGTGGAAATAATCAAACCTATATACACATTAAAGGCAACAAAATTGCCATCGGAATTTGCTACGAAGCCTTACAACCCAAACACGTTTTAAAAGCCATTGATGATAATGCAAACCTATACATAGCAAGTGTCGCTAAGTCCAAAGAGGGCATTGAAAAGGCCAATGCATACTTCCCCAGAATGGCAAAGGAATATAAGATACCCATCCTAATGTCTAATGCTGTAGGATATTGTGATAATTTCATGAGTGCTGGTCAGAGTGCGGTTTGGAATAAAAATGGCAAGCTAATGGCACAACTCGATCATAAGAATCAAGGCCTTTTAATCTATGACACCGAATTGGAAGCTGTGGAAATGCAGCAATCAAAAATAGAAAAAGGACAATCGTCTAAGCTAAACACCATTTTCCAAATGTATCTAAATGCGAAACACCACTTAGAACAGAATGGCATATATCAGTGGACAACAAATTATCCAACACTATCAATACTTCAAGAGGATCTAAATAAAGGCGTGCTTTACACATTACAACTTCAAAATGAAATAATAGGAGCCATTAATATAAGTGAAGAACAAGAAGATGAATATCAGTCTATTGATTGGCAATATAACGACTCAAAAGTTGTAGTGATTCACAGACTTGTAATCGATCCCAAACATCAGCAACAAGGTTATGCTAAGCAGTTAATGGAATTTGCAGAAGATGTTGCAATTCAAAACAAGTATACTGCAATACGTTTAGATGTGTATAGCCAGAACATAAATGCAATTAATTTTTATAAAAAGCGTGAGTATTTTAGTCGAGGAGAGGTCAATTTCCCTGGGAGAGCATACCCTTTTCATTGTATGGAAAAGGAAATTAAACCAAGCTAATGTCTAATGCAATAAGTGACTTCACAAGCGACATCAAATCCCAAATCAAGATAACAACAAATCCCCTTAACGTCAGTTCGAGTGTTTCTTAATGCGAAGTGCAACGAAGAATTAAGAAATGTATCGAGAATCTTTGCGTCAGTTCGAGTGTCCCGACCTTTTCGTCGGGATGTATCGAGAACCTTATAATAATCCAAATCTATAGTTAGTACAAACAAGTTTAAATTTATACTTTTGTGTACAAACTACACATAATGAGTAATCAATCCATAAAACTTTCTGTAGATGCTGTTGTATTCGGATACGAAGAAGGCAACATATCTGTATTATTAATCAAAAGAAAATACGAACCATTTAAAGGTGAATGGGCTATTCCTGGTGGTTTTGTACTCAATGAAGAATCCTTAGAGGAAGCTGTAGAAAGAGAACTACACGAAGAAACAGGGATTAAGATTAATTATCTAGAACAACTATACACCTTCGGAAAGCCAAGTAGAGACCCAAGAGGTAGAGTAGTGT
Source organism: Winogradskyella eximia (assembly GCF_003386165.1). Classification (GTDB taxonomy): domain Bacteria; phylum Bacteroidota; class Bacteroidia; order Flavobacteriales; family Flavobacteriaceae; genus Winogradskyella; species Winogradskyella eximia. The sequence continues at coordinate 123,663 of NZ_QRDV01000002.1, forward strand.
CCGTAGCTTATTTTGGATTGGTACGACCAAATGCCTATAAAATTGTGGCTTCGACTGATGCAGAACAAGTACAGTGGTTTAATATTAATGAATTACCCAAGTTATCATTCGACCATAAAGAAATCTTAAAAGCAGCAATAGAGCGCTTGCAAGGTAAAATAACATATGAGCCTATTGGCTTTGAACTACTAGATAAAAAATTCCCGTTTTCAGACTTAGAAAAACTGTATACGACTTTACTAGGTCGCGATATCGACAGACGGAACTTCCGTAAAAAAATGGTGGGCTTAAATGTGTTAGATGAACTAGATGAAAAAGTATCTAAAGGTTCAGGTCGACCAGCAAATTTATTCCAATTCAATCCTAAACGCTATTTCCAACTAAAAGAAGAAGGTATTATTTTTGAAATATAAAACCCTTTAAATCAACATTATAAACAGTTTGCGTAAAAATAACGCATAATAAAGTTGCTGGACAATTTATTTCCTTTTACATTTGTGTTATAATTACGCAAATAACCTTAAATACTCAATATTATGTTAGGAATAAATTATATCAAATTCGACTCAATGAATTACGTTATTCATTATCAAAACGGAAAAATTAAGAAAGAGGGAAGAGGATTATCATTCTTTTATTTCTCTCCAAATGCATCAATAGTGTCTATTCCGGTGCAGAGTAATGATTTTCAATTTGTATTTAATGAAACCACTAAAGATTACCAAGAGGTTACGATACAAGGTCAAGTCACTTACAAAATTGTGCAGCCAAAGCAACTCGCAGAAACCTTAGATTTTACGGTAAATAGTAAAAAACAGTATCTAAAGAGCGACTATGAAAAAATTCAACAACGTATTATTAATGAAGCACAAACAGCAAGTGCCTCTATTATTCAGAAACTAAGTCTTAAAGAAGCATTACGACAATTAGAAGGCATAGAAAACGAAATATTCACTAGCGTACAAGATTCTAAAGCTGTTAAAATGCTTGGATTAGAAATTCTTAGTGTCAACGTACTTGGCGTCTCTCCAAATCCAGAAATGGCAAGAGCCTTAGAAGCACAAACAAGAGAGTCTTTACAAAAGGAAGCGGATCAGGCGGTTTATGAACGTAGAAATTTTGCTGTAGAACAAGAGCGCATTATAAAAGAAAGTGAACTAAATACTGAAATCGCAGTAGAGGAGAAGCAAAAGCAAATTGTAGAGAAGAAAATGGAAACAGATGTCGTAAAGCAAGAAAACGAGCAGAAACTTAAAGAAATGAATATGACCTCTAGTATTTCTCTAGAAGAGCAAAAGAAAACCCTCATCGATATCCAAGTAACCAACGAAAAGAAAGAAGCAGATGTTAAAGAGTATGTATTAAATGCCAACTTAAAACCATACAAAGAGCTAGACTGGAAAACCCTAATGGCAATCAGTAATAACGGTAATGATCCAAGTAATAATATAGCGTTAGCCTTTAGAGAATTGGCGGAAAATGCCGATAAAATTGGAAACCTTAATATCTCTCCAGACTTATTAGAGTCTCTTACCAAAAGTAAATAATATGAAATTCGAAAACGTCATAATAATTAGAGATAAAACAAGGCTTGAGCAGTTAATCGAAAGATTCAACTCTAAAGCTCAAGCCAAATTTTATATTGAAAGTTCTGGAGGAGACTTTACCTTTTTTGAACGCGAACATCATACGTTTTATGAATCCCTTTCAAAAATTAAAACAACCATCATAGATAGTCTCAAATACAAAGTAATCAATAGGTCTTTTTTGCCCACTTATATATTTACAGCAAAAGATATCGTACTCGTCATTGGGCAAGATGGCTTAGTCGCTAATACAGCAAAATACGTTAACGGATTACCAATAATAGGTATAAATCCAGATTATAAGCGCTATGATGGCATTCTATTAAAACATGCACCCAACGATTTAAAAGACATACTCAAAAAGTTGCTCAAAGGTACGTACAGCACCAAACAAGTCACAATGGCCAAAGCCACTTTAAACGATGGACAAGAATTATTGGCTTTTAATGATTTTTACATCGGTGCAGATTCACACGTATCGTCTAGATATAGCATAGAATATAAGGGCATAAAAGAACAACAATCCTCAAGTGGTATTATAGTATCAACAGGAGCAGGTTCTACAGGTTGGTTAAGTTCTATTTTTAATATGACCAATAATATTTCTGGGTATTTTCATAATGAAAGCCATTATAGCACCAAATTAGAGTGGAATGCAAACCAACTTGTTTTTGTAGTGAGAGAACCTTTTTTAAGTAAACAATCACAAACTAATATCGGTTACGGCATTATAACAAAAACCACCACATTGAAAATTGAATCCAATATGCCTACAAAAGGCATCATTTTTAGTGATGGTATTGAATCCGATTTTTTGAATTTCAATTCTGGTAGTATTGTAGAAATTGGATTAGCTGATGAGAAAGCTAATTTGGTGGTTTAAAATAATGATTTTTCTACTCAGTTATGGCATTTAACATTTCAATAATAATCCTAAATTTTCAATAGTTACTTTGGGCGACAATACCAATACCTTAAGTCGTACAGTCTTTATAATAACGTACGCTTATTAACAAACAGACATTTCTAATGGGCATTTTGGTGGTTTGTTGGCTTTTATTTTTGAATTGAATCGATTGGATTAGCTGATGAAAAAGTTCATTTGGTCTTATCAATTTTGAGTTAATAAAACACTCTACATAAGAATTAAAATTATTTTATCTTCGTAACATGATTGATAAAATTATATTTAGCGGATACAAGTCGTTTAAAAATAAATCTGAACTTGAGTTAAAACCAATAACTATTGTTTTTGGTAAAAATAGTTCAGGAAAAAGTGCAATAGCTAAACTGCCAACTCTAATAGAATCCTCTTTATCTGGAAAATTTATTGAGCCTTTGAATTATATCAACAAGCGTATTGAATTAGGTGCTGAACCAAGAGATTTATTCTACAACCGAGAATTTCAACAACAATTAAATTTTAAAATTTTTTCTGATAATAATTTTTTGGATGTAGAAATAATTAACTCAGTTACGAAACCTGTTATTACATCTTGGGAATGTTGTTTTGAGAAAAATCCTCCTCAAAATGAAAAGCTAACGAGTAAGGATATAGGTAGTGCTAATGGTAATTTATTTTCAGGGTTTATAAAGAATGATAGAAAAAAAGAGTTAAAAAATGCTTTTAGATTAAAAACAGATTATATAGGTCCTTTTAGATTAAATCCACCTAGAGCTTTTTTGCTAAAAGGAAAAGGCGAGTACAAAAGAATAGGTATTAAAGGTGAGAATGCTTATCAAGTTTTAGCAATTGATGAAGAGTTAACAGCTAAGGTGAGTAGTTGGTATGAGAATAATTTTGATGGTTGGGAATTAATTGTTAATAAAATAGAACCTTATTATGAAATAAGAATAAAAAGAAAGAACTCAAGTAACAATGGAGTAAACATAGTGGATGTAGGACAAGGTATGAGTCAAGCATTACCTTTGATTGTAAAAGCACATTTAATTAACACAAAACCAGTTTTAAATATTTGGGAACAACCTGAATTACACTTGCACCCAGCTGCACATGGAAATCTTGCACAATTATTAGTTGATTCAATTCAGCAAACGAAAAACAAATATTTAATTGAAACACATTCAAAGAATTTTATTTTAAGATTAAGAAGATTAATTGCAGAAGGAAAATTGGATAGGGATGATATCAATCTTTATTGGGTATATTATGATGATGAAGATTCAAGTAGTATATTGAAAAAAGTTCCTATTAAAGCTAGTGGCGCAGTTGAGTTTTGGCCAGATAATATTTTTAATGAAAGTTTTGAAGAAACCTTGGCTCTTAAAAAAGCTCAAAACAACCAAATTTAGGAATGGTCGTAAAAATTGATACATCTCTTTTTTCTGATGAAGGGTTATTTACAAAAATAGATAGGTGTTTTTTCTATTTCTACGAGAGAAGATATGACTTTTATTTAGATGATGAAAGCATTATAGATTCTGAATGGATTAAAGAAGCAAGACTTCAAAATGGTGAATTAATGATGGAAGCCTTTGAAAGAACTGTACAAAACTCACTATCATTTGATCTAACAATTAGTGATAATAATAATGTCGAAGATGATGTTTATACTATTGATGAGGCATTATTTATCTTGAATAATCCTGTTTGTATTTTTTTAGAAAATGCAGTGAATGATGGGAATTTTATTTTAGGATTATTTAATAAATTCAAAAGTAAAGGAAGAAAATGCTTAAAGTTTTTTAATGAAGGATGGATACTCTTCAAAAATGCAGGTGGAAAAAATGATATTATTAATCAGATTAGAAATATGCTTACTACCTATGAACAACGTGATTTGGATAATAAAATATATTTAAGAGCTATTGTTATAGTTGATAGTGATAAAAAAAATCCTACTGAAATAATTGAAGCTAACAATGTTCTTGTCGAGTTCTGTAATCTAAATAATATAACTCTTCATATTCTTGAAAAAAGAGAGATGGAAAACTATATGCCCATAGAAATGCTTAATGATATAGAAGATATAAATTCTGAGAAGGTAGAAGCTATTGCTAATTTAAATAAAGTTCAACAAGACTACTATGATTTAGATGATGGATTCAGAGGGAAGAGTAGAAATGAGCTAGATAATATATTTGCTGATTTAACAAATGAACAATATAATACTTTAAAGAACGGACTTTCTCAAGAAATAAAAACAAAAATAGAAGTTCCAAAACTTTTCCTAAGTAATAAGATAACTCATGAAGATTTAAATAATAAGTGCAGTCATCAATTAGATTCAAATGAGTTATTGAATATAATTGATAAAATAGATAGTTTATTATAACTTTGACTTATGTATAAAAACAACGAAATTAATGTTAGACCAGATAAGGATAGGTTAATAAACCTATTAAATGATGTCAAGAAGGGGAAAATTGTTGTGCCTAAATTCCAAAGGGATATAGTTTGGAATGTTAAACAAAGATTGGACTTATTTGATAGTATTAGTAAAGGGTTTCCAATTGGAAGTTTATTATTTTGGAATCCAGAAAAAGACGATTTTGGCTTTAATAAAAAAATAGGTCCTTACACATTAGATTTAAACACAAAAAAATACTCATACATAATTGATGGTTATCAAAGAATAACAACTTTATTTAGTGCTTTAAATAATCCTTTAGAGTATGTTAAGAATAAAGTTGATCAAACAATATTAGATGAATATATTGTTTATTATAGTCTAGAAGATGAAGAGTTTTTTCATTTGATTAAAACGAGAAATAAAAATAATATAAGTGTCTCAAACATTCCATTATATGTATTAGTAGATACATTTGAATTTTTAACTTTTACAAAAAAAATACAAGAAGAATTTGACGAAACAATAAGTAATCTCTACATAAATAGAGCTAAAAAACTAGCAACTGCATTATTAGACTATGAAGTTGCATTTGTAAATATACATGGAGGTAGTATTCAAGATGCAGTTGAAATTTTTTCACGAATAAATTCGAAAGGAAGTGACATGTCTCCAATGTGGATGCTAAGTGCTTTAACCTATAAAGATGGAAAAAACGGTTTTAAATTTAGTGATGAAATCGAGGATTTAAAAATCGATTTAGAAGAATTTAATTTTGAAGATATTAAAACAGAAATACTATTACAATGCATTCGAAGTTCTACGGGTAAATTATATATTGATACAAAAACTGAAACCTTAGCCAAAAGTAAAAACTTTAAAAATCTAGCTTTAAAAACTTTCGAAAATATTTATCAAGCTGTAGATTTTTTATATCACAGGACTAATGTTCTGAATATAAACATTTTGCCATATAATTTACAGTTGATTTTTATAACAGAATTTTTTCGATTAGTTGACAATCCGTCTGAAGAGAAGTTAAATGAATTAGAAAGATGGTTTTGGCAAACAACATATGCATCATATTTCTCTATATATTCATTAAGTAAACAAAGAAAGGCATTTGCTAAATTCCAAAGATTCTGCAGAGGCGAGGAATTAGAAGCCATATATAAAGCAAATGATAATGAAGTTTTTGAAGCTGTAGAATTTCCAAGTAAAATGAATTACGGAAGCGTTAGATCAAAAGCTCTTGGTTTATTCATGATTAAAACTCTGATTGAAAAAACTGAAATTGATGATTATGATTTTGATGATTTTCTTAGCTTATCCAAGCATGATAAAGATTTCGTATTACTTTTTCCAAAATTTGAAAGTCAAACTTATGAGACAGAATTTAGAGCTCTTACTAGAAGTAAAAAAATAAAGGATTATTCATTTATTTTAAATGGAAAAACTTTAAACTTTGATTATCAAGCCAATTTTATAAATAATTCCATTTTAGATTGCAAAAATGATATTGACAAAATTAAGAGATTAAGGTATTCCTTAATTGCTGCAAGTGAGAGTAAATTTGTAGAGAGTTTAGATATTAACTATAATGGTACAGATAGGTATGATGAGAATAACGACGGTCAGGTCATTTTATTTTAATATCTTATAGTTAGAATTAAAAAATAAGAATTGCAACTGTAAAAATAATATATATTGAGAATCTCTATTTTTTTGATTACATAGAATAAGCATTTTTTTCCGAACAAACACAAATGCCTAAAAAACAAAAAACAACAAACCATCCTTTTGAGCATCGCAACCAACAAATCTTACCGTTTAAAAAGTTTGTAGTTAGAGTTCTTAAGTATCTATTATTTTCATTTGTTTTTATTCTATTCTCTTTAGGTATTGGTACTGTAGGCTATCATCACTATGCACATATCTCTTGGGTAGATGCCTTTTACAACGCGTCTTTAATTTTAACAGGCATGGGACCTGTAAATGAAATGCCTACAGATAATGCAAAACTATTTGCATCCTTTTATGCACTCTTTAGTGGCATCGCTTTTTTAAGTACCGTAGGCGTAATTTTTGCGCCAATTGCACACCGTTTATTACATATTTTACACGTTAAAGAAGAGGATTAAATTCATTGAGTTATTGCAACTAGAAAATATTGCGAACAGATTAGATACTCTTTAAATCCAATCATCATTATAAAAAATAGAGCTTTCAATGTTTAGCCTGGCCTCATATTATTTTGGTTAAAACGATAGGTGAGTGCAGCGTCCATATTTTAAGGGGCTAGTAATACATACGCTTAAGTGTTCTAGTCTTTAATAGAATTTCAAAGCAATCTTAAGGAGTTCCCATGTTTCTTAAAATATAGCGTAAAGAGCCGTAATCGTTTCCAAAATTATATGCTGCCTTGATTTTTTTGTTTCTTTTTTTATCAAGAAAAAAAGACATAATAAAATAATAAGCTCTTAACCCTCATAATTAAAATAAAGTTCCACTCTTAAACACCATAGCTCCTTCAACGTATCAAACAAATACATAAGAGGTTATATTGTTGTTGATATAGACTCATAAAATTTCATACCAATCCACTAAAAACATTAAAAACATTCTATTAATTTCGCACTTTACAAACGACGCATAAATTTAGAAGCTTGCTAGAAAAAAGACCACAAGTATCCCAAGAACAGATCACAGAAACAGAGTACTTTATTTATTGCTTAGAAGGAGTAGATGATATAGACACCAACACGGTAACCGATGCACAAAAAAACTTAGAGCAATTGGCCCTAAACTATGGCATAGCAAGTATCTATAAAACCTGCGACACCATTGAAGGCCTAGAAGAGAGCTTAAACGCATTGGTATTAGATGATCATAACTTTAAGGATTATGAAATCATCTATTTGGTGATTAGGGGAGAAGCCAATAACATTTGTTTAAATGACTACTACTATAGTTTACAAGAAATTGCAGAACTTTTTGAAGGCCAATTAAACGGAAAAATTTTACATTTTTCAAATGCAAAAATTCTAGATTTAGACGAAGAAGAAGCACAATACTTTTTAGATATTACTGGAGCAAAAGCGATTTCCGGCTATGGTCATCCATATAATGGCATAGCGAGCACAAAACTTGATGAAGCCTTCTTTAATTTATTTAAAGAAGATGATGATATGTTCGCTGTGGTAGAAGAGTTGCACCAAAAACATTATAGCGTCTGCAAATTATTGGATTTTAGATTGTATTATTAAACTCCGTGTCTTGTAAAGAAACACCACCAACTATCAAAGCCCATCAATCACAGCCTTTAGTTTCACAGTAATTTCTTCCGCAATACCTTTTAAATCGGCATTTTCCACCGCTTGCATAGAAGCCATAGGATTAACGGCAGCCACTTCAATATCACCAGAATCTAATTCCTGCACAATAACGTTACAAGGCAGCATGGTCCCAATTTTATTTTCCGCTAATAAGGTTTTATGAGCATACGGAGGATTACAAGCTCCTAAGATTTTTTAATTATTAAAATTAACATCCAGCTTCTTTTTAAGAGTGTCTTTAATGTCTATTTCCGTTAACACACCAAACTGTTCCGTTTTAAGTGCAGCGGTAACTTTCTCTACGATAGCATTAAAATTACCTTTTAAGATTTTACTAAAATAATAGTTCATAATACGTTGTTTTTAAGGTTAATAATAAGCACAAATCACATACCATAAATTACAAAAAATCAACCCAAAACACGAAATAGGAATGGGTTAAATCCATATAATCGTAGTTGATATATCATAAGGCTTCACAAACACAATGGAATGCTTAAAATTAAGGGAATTAGCTAATTCGTATTGACGCCATACCATATTATATTGTCGCATTTCGCCAAACGTTTCACGCTTAACTCTAATAATCCAAAAACCAAACACCAAAAACCAAATAAATTAGCCTTTAGATACTTTTTTTATTCTAATTTTAGAGGCACAATTAACCAAAGCATTAAAATTAACGTTCCAAAATGAAGACCTTAAAGATCATTTTTGGCATCATCGCAGTAGTACTTTTTCAAAACAACGTGTGGGCTCAAGATTTAGATAGCCTTACTAAGGTGCTCGAAACCAAGATGAGTAATCATAAAGTCTTTGAGCTTCAAAAAGAAGAACGCATAAAAAAACTATTAGCGCAAAGCAACAAAACCAATGATCTTAAACGGCAATACGAAATTACCAATGCCGTTTTTGAAGAGTATCAGTTTTACAGTTTCAACGATGCACTGCAATACATTGAGAAAAACATACAAATAGCAGAAACACTTAACAACGATCTATTAGTAAATGAAGCCATATTAAAAATGGGATTACTTTTAGTAAATACGGGTCGCTTTAAAGAATCTATTGATGCCTTAAGCGAAATTGACCGAAAAACGCTTCCAGAATCTTTAATTAACAATTACTTCATTGCCTACGAAGAAGGCTACTCTGGTTTGGCTTACAATACAGCGGTGAAACGAAGTCAATTAAATTATTCCGAATTGTATACAGCATATAAAGATTCATTATATGCCAGAATAAAACCAAATACCGAAGAAGCCTTAAGAATTAAAGAAAAGGAATATAGAGATAGCCGGAATTTAGAAATGGCCTTTACCGTAAATACACAACGGTTAGAAATGGTAGAAATGGGATCGAGAGGCTTTTCCCTAGTTACTTTTGAGCGCTCTTTGTTGTATCAACTAAACAACCAAATTGCCAAGCAAAAAGAATACCTCATGCTTTCGGCCATTTCAGATATTCAAGCCGCTGTTAAGGATAATGCATCTATGGGAACCTTAGCCAAAATTCTGTTTATAGAAGGAGATATAGATAGAGCACATCAATACATCAACTTTTCTTACGATGATGCTGAGTTTTATAATTCGCAATTACGCTTTGTAGATATTGCGAATAATATGCCTTTAATTACCAAAGCGTATGAGCAAAAAAGCATTAAACAGAAAAACAAACTTCAAAAGTCACTCATCTTTATAAGCATCTTAGCGACCTTTTTATTAATAGCTGTGTACCTCATTGTAAAACAGGTGAAAAAAGTATCTATTGCCAGAAACAATTTAAAAGCAGCAAACGAACAATTAAAAGTGTTTAATGAGAAGTTAAACACGTCTAACGAAGATCTAAAACGCTTGTATTTTGAACTGTCTGAAGTAGATAAAGTAAAAGAACATTACATCGGTAGTTTTTTAAATCTGTATTCCGAGTATATAGACAAATTAGATGTGTACAGAAAACTGGTGAGAAAATATGTTAATGCCAACCAAATGAATGCGCTTTTAAAGTTATCCAAGTCAAAACAATTTATAGACGAAGAGCTTGAGATTTTTAACCGCAACTTTGACAGTTCGTTTTTACACATTTATCCAAACTTTCTAATCGATGTTAATAAACTGCTAAAACCAGAGCATCAAATTGAACTGAAAAGTAATGATGAATTAAATACAGAGTTAAGAATACTGGCATTAATAAAATTAGGCATTAATAACAGTTCAAGAATTGCAAAAATCTTAAGATACTCTGTAAATACCATTTACAATTACCGAGCAGCGATTAATAAATCGGCAATTGATAAAGAAAATTTTGAAGAGATGATAAAATCGGTGTAAAAAATATAGGGTTTTAATAAAAACCGCACACCTTTATTATTGATTTAACAGTAATAGTCGAAATTTAGCGCTTAAAAATCCACTTATTCTTTAGAATTAAATATTTTCAAAATACTGATAAACAGTATTTTGTGATTATTTGTGCGTTCCAAAAATCCACTTTTTGCAATCTGGCTATTGCTGTTGAAGCCATATCGTAGTAATTTGCTATCGTTAATAAATAAGGTTTATAAACTAATATCTCTACAATCAAATGATTTATAAAAAAGTAGTTTTCATCACAGCAATTTTAATGTCTTTATGGTGTGCCAATGAAAGTATGGCACAAAATAAAGTGTCTGGTACGGTAACCGAAAATGGCACCTTACCATTACCTGGTGTTTCTGTAGTTATTAAAGGAACAAGTATTGGTATCAGTACAGATTTTGACGGTAATTATGTCTTAACAGAAGGCATAAATGATAATGCCATCTTGGTGTTTAGTTACATTGGCTATAAAACCCAAGAAATTGTAATAAATGGACAATCTGTAATCAATGTGCAAATGCAAGAAGATGCAAGTGCATTAGATGAAGTGGTTCTAGTGGGTTATGGCTCACAACTTAAAAAAGATATTACAGGCTCTGTAGCAACAATAGATAGTGAGGCTTTTGAATCACGACCTAATACACAGGTGGGTTCGTTATTACAAGGACAAACGGCAGGTGTTCAAGTTATATCGGGTTCTGGTAAGCCTTCTGGCGGATTTAGTGTACGTATTAGAGGAACCAATTCTATTAATGCTAGTAGCGAACCACTATATGTAGTAGATGGTGTACCAACTAACGATACCAGAGCAATCAACCCTAGCGATATCGATACCATTACAGTGTTAAAAGATGCTTCGTCTGCAGCTATTTATGGTGCGCAAGGTGCCAATGGTGTTGTATTAATTACCACAAAAAGAGGGACAACATCTAAACCTAAAGTGAGCATAGATATCTATACAGGTGTATCACAAGTCTGGAATACCTTACCAGTATTAAATGGTGAGCAATATAGAGATTTAATGACTGAAATGGGATTATCTACCGATTGGGATAATTATACAGAACGTACAGATTGGCAAGATGAAATTTTTCAAAATGGATTCTCACAAAATTACCAAGGCTCAGTGTCTGGTAAAAATGAAGGGACTAACTATTTTGTGTCTGCTGGTCATTTATCACAAGAAGGTGCGGTAAGAAGTTCTGAAATTGCACGAAGTAATTTTAAGATCAATCTAGATCAAGACATCAACGATTGGTTAAAAATAGGAACCAGAATAGCATATACAACATACAAAGATGTAGATGTTAATGATAATAATAGCGTTAACCAAGGTGGTGTACTTTTAGGCGCACTAACAACGCCATCAATAATTGGTGTGTTTAATGACAATGGCATGTTTACAAGTAACCCATTTCAAAACTGGGAAAACCCATTGGCAAGTACAGATGGCTTAGAGAGAGAATACAATAACGAACGTTTTTTAGGAAACATCTATTTAGAAGCAAAGTTCCTTGAAAATTTTAAATACAGATTCAATTACGGAATTGATAATAGTAATGGTGTCTTTGATTCTTTTTTAGACCCTTTTAGAACTGGTTTTGGAGTCGCTATTGGTGGACAAGGCATTAACAATACCGATAAAAAGGCATATTACATTGTAGAAAATACCCTAAGCTTTAATAAAACATTTAAAAAACATACGGTTGAAGCATTAGTAGGTTCTGTGGCGCAAAAGTTCACCTATGAAAATAGCTCAATTCAAACAAGAAATTTTGCAAGCGCATCGGTAACAACACCAAATGGTGGTTCTGAAATTTTTGATGCATCAGCATGGAAATCAGAAAGAGCCAATGCTTCTTTTTTAAGTAGAGTAAATTATAGTTTTGATGATAAGTATTTACTAACCGCAAACTTCAGAGCCGATGGTTCTAGCGTATTCGGTCCAAATCAAAGATGGGGTTATTTTCCATCATTCTCTGTAGGTTGGAGAGTATCCAATGAAAAATTCATGAAAGAGGATTCTTTTATAAATGATCTAAAAGTTAGAGCAGGTTGGGGAATTGTGGGTAACGACAATATCGATGCTTACAGTTATTTAGGACGTGTAGGATCTGGTGCTAATTATCCTTTTGGTGGAGCTGCGCAACCTGGTACATATCCTGCATCCATTGAAAATCTTGAATTGAAATGGGAAGAGTCTGAACAAACAAATGTAGGTTTCGATCTTACCATGTTTAATAATAAAGTAAGTCTTACTGCAGATGCATACATTAAAAAAACAAACGACTTACTTTTAAATGCACCATTACCAACTGCAACAGGTTTTGATAATGCCATTAGAAATATTGGTGAAATTCAAAATAAAGGTATTGAGTTGGCTTTAAATACAGTAAACATTCAAACTGAAAATTTATCATGGAGTACAGGATTTAATATCTCATTTAACCGTAATGAGGTAATTAGTTTGGTTGGGCAAGAATTATTACAAGGTGGAATAACAGGTGGTAGAGGTGAAGCCAGTTTGGTTAGAGAAGGAGAGCCTTTAGGAACGTTATATGGCTATATTTTTGGAGGTGTAGATCCTGCTACAGGTGATGCATACTATATTGATAAAGATGGAAATTCAACCTTTACACCAAGCTCAGAAGACCGTACAATTATTGGAGATGCCAATCCAGATTTCTTCTATGGCATTACAAGTAACCTAAATTATAAAGGTTTTGGCTTGTTTGTATTTCTACAAGGGTCGCAAGGTAATGATATGTTAAATGTTACACGTATTGAAACCGAAGGTATGATAGATCCTAAGAATCAATCTACTGCAGTATTAAATCGTTGGAGACAACCAGGAGACATTACAGATATACCAAGAGCTAGTTTTGGTAACAGTGACAATTCTAGAGTATCAACACGCTTTATAGAAGATGCATCTTATTTAAGATTCAAAGCCATCACCTTAAGTTATGATGTACCACAAAGTATAACAGATAAACTCGGTATAAAAGCCTTAAAAATCTATGGGACTGGAGAAAACATATTTACCATAACAGATTATTCTGGCTTTGACCCAGAAGTCAATGCCTTTGGCGGAAGCAACACTGTACAAGGTATCGACTTCGGAACCTATCCACAAACCAGAAATTTAATTTTTGGGATTAACGCAACTTTTTAAAATTACAACGATCAACCGAGCATGTTTTAAGTGATAGCATCTAAGACATTGATGAATAACCAAAAGCAAGCGATCATAAAATAATTAAATATATATAAATCATGAAAATATTTAAAACAGCAATAATAGCATTACTTCTATCAGTGACTATAGGTTGTGAAGATTATTTAGACCTTCAGCCAATTTCAGAGGAAACAAGTAGTAATGCTTATGAGACAGCAAGCCAAATAGAAGCGGCATTGGTGGGTGCTTACGAGTCCTTTCAATCGTCAGAATACTATGTTTGGGATAATGTGTTATTTCAAGATGTCCGTTCAGACAATTGTTATGCAGGTGGTGATAACCCAGAAATATTTCAACTAGATTATATTGATATTGCACCAACACATTCAAGACTATTTACGCATTGGTCTAATCTCTACAATGCTATTTCTAAAGCAAACTTAGTGATAGAACGTGTAGATGGAATTAACGATCCATTACTTACGGAAGAACGCAGAAACCAAATAAAAGGGGAAGCCATTTTCTTAAGATCATATCACTATTTTACCTTAATTAAACTTTGGGGAGGTGTGCCTTTAATTACTAACACCATAACATCTACAGAAGCAGCAAGTGTTAATATACCTAGAGCATCTATAGAGGACGTTTATGCTCAAATAACTGCAGATTTAGAATTAGCGGCAACGCTATTACCAGACGTTTACGGAAATGATGCAAGTGTAAACAAAGCAAGAGCAACAGCTGGTGCAGCGCACGCATTGGCAGCTAAAGCGTATGCACAGCAACCAACACCAGATTACAACGCAGTATTAGAGCATATAGATGCCGTAGAGAGTAGTAGTGCTAACTATGTGTTAATTGCTTTCGATCAATTATTCAGTGGTAACAATTATAACAATGCAGAATCCATTATTGAGGTGCAATACCTTGGTGGAAACGAAGGAAATTTTGGGCCACAATTACTATTACCTCCTTCTGTTAGTGGTGATTCTTGGAGAAAATTTGTAACACCATCTATAGATCTTATCAATGCTTTTGATGCTGAAGGTGATACCGTAAGAAAAAATGCAAGTATTTTATTTGAGTCGGTACAATGGGTAGATGAGTTTTGGGGAAACACCCAAGGAGCAACAATTCCTTTTAGTTACAAATGGAAAAATGCGAGTGGCTTTGCTAGTGCAGACAATACGTATCTCATTAGATATGGAGATATTGTATTGCTAAAAGCAGAAGCCTTAAATGAAACCAATCAATTACAGTCTGCTGTAAATGAAGTTAATAGAATAAGAATGAGAGCGCAATTGCCAGACCTTACCAATGCGCAAAGCAGCTCAAAAGAAGTATTAAGACAAACCATATTAAACGAGCGTCGCTTGGAGTTATTTCAAGAAGGGCAACGTTGGGACGATTTGGCGAGAAATAATGCCTTAGTCACAACAATGAATGCGCTAGTTGAAGTGGATTTAAGAACAGGTAATCCTGTAAATTATAATATGACAGCAGCTAAAAAATTATTACCAATACCACAACAAGAATTGGATAGAAACCCTGCATTGGTTCAAAATCCACTATAAAACTTATAAGTTATGAAAATGAAAAGTCTATTTTTAAGAGCATGCATACTCATGTTTGCGTTCGTCTTTACGTCGTGTGAAAAGGAAGATAACTTACAGCCAGAAGGGCAGTGGGAACTCAGTGAAGCAATCATTTTAGCTCCAGCTGCAGATCAAGCTATTGTATTAGATGAAGATACACCCAACGAAACCATAACCTTTAATTGGGAAGCGGCAGAATCATCAGCAGGTTATGCAGTAACATATCAAGTACTAATAAAACCAGCTACGGCAACCGATTTTTCTACTCCTATATTTTCGTCAGAATCAAACAATAATGGTACGGCAACCGCATTATCAATAAGTTATGAAGATATGGATGAGGCACTGGCCTTTGCTGGATTTCCTGCAAACCAAGAAGCACAAATCACTTTCGCCATACAAGCAATGAGCCTAAGTAAAACGAGCATTACTACATCAGAATTAAACGTAACACGTTTTGAAACCGAAGCTTTGCCACAAACACTGTACATCTCTGGTACAGCAACTGAAAATAATAATGATTTAGCACAAGCAATTGCCTTAAGAAGATTAACAGATAGTAATGGTGCACAGTCAAACAGCCATGAAGTCTATACCAGTTTAGTGGCTGGTGAAACCTATAAATTTTATAGTGAGCGCTCATTACCAGCATTACAATTTGGAGGTAGCGATGGTAATATCGAAGCTTTCGGCGAAGCTATTGTGGCAGAAAACTCAGGTGTATATAGAATAACTGTAAATTTAGATAACAACACATACCAATTACTTCAAATAGACTTTTGGAGTATGGTAGGTACACCAATCAATGGTGGTTGGGGTGGAGACGAACCTTTAGACTACCAAGGTAATGGCGTTTGGAAAGCATCTATAAACCTACTTGAAACGGGAGGTTTTGTATTTAGAGCGAATGGAGATTGGGGATATTTATTAAAGCGCATTGTAGGCACACCAAATAGTCTAGCGATGGAAAGTGATGCTGGTAATCTTGGAGTTTCTGTTGAAGATGTTCCAAACAACCAAACAGGCCTTTATGTGGTAACCTTAAATTTATCAGCAGAAAATTACAACTATGCATTTGAAGTAGATGATACAGTTGTAGCACCTATTGATACACCTACACAACTATTCTTATTAGAAAATGGAAACATGATTGAAGAGTTAACTTTAAACGGAGACGTATTTAGTTCAGATAGATTCATTCCTATGCAAGCCAGTAACACGTATACCCTAAACAGCGCATCTGATGGAAGTGGAACAGCCTATACGGTTAATGGACTTTTGGCAGATAGTCTTACACCTGATGGAGATGCGGTAACAGATGCACTAACGTTAGTAGAAAATAGCAATACATTCACTTTGGCATCAGATAGAGCAATACGTTTTAGTATAGATTTTAGTACACCAGAATTGACGTGGACGTATTACAACTTTAAACTATTTCATTGGCAAAATTGGGACGACAGAGTAGAGTTACCAATGACCTATAGCCATCCAAATACATTTACCATAACGACAGATCTTATAGCAGGTTCAGATAGTAAATTCATTAGTCCTTGGGATTTTGATATGGGAGGCGACAACCCAACAGAACTAACAGGGAATCTTATTAATGGAGGAGGATCAAACTTAGTCAACATCAATACAGATGGAACATATACAGTAACCATAGTTCTTGAGGACGATTACCAGTCAGGAACTTATGAATTTGCGCAATAACAAAACACAATCAACTCATGATATTTAAAAATAGACATACTTTGAAATTTTATATAACCCTTGCAGTAATAATAGCGCTTCAGGCTTGTAATAAAGACGAAACTCCAACATATGCTCCTCCAGAAGTAGCAGACGTAAATGTGGACTTTTACCTCACAACACCAGATGAAGCCAATCTTTTAACACCAACAACGACTGGTATATTTCCACTAGGAACAAATTCTAATTTTACCATTAATGTATCAGAAAGTACAGTCTATCAAGAAATGGATGGGTTTGGATATGCATTAACAGGTGGTAGTGCTATGTTAATGAATAACATGTCATCATCGTCGAGATCAGCGTTAATACAAGAACTTTTCGGATCAGGTGAGAATAGTATAGGAATTAGCTATTTAAGAATTAGCATTGGAGCTTCAGATTTAGATGCTACAACATTTAGCTACAATGATTTACCAAGTGGACAAACCGATGTAAATCTTGATAATTTCTCGCTAAACCCAGACATGGCAAATTTAATTCCTGTATTAAACGAGATTTTAGCAATCAATCCTAGTATTAAGATACTAGCAACACCATGGTCTGCACCAACTTGGATGAAAACAAATAATGCCACTATTGGAGGAGAATTGTTACCACAATATTATGATACTTACGCGGACTATTTTGTAAAATACATAGAGGCCATGGCAGCGCAAGGGATTACTATTGAGGCGATCACCATTCAAAACGAACCAGAAAACCCATATAATAATCCGAGTATGGTAATGAGTGCAGAGCAACAAAAAACCTTTGTTAGAGATCATTTAGGGCCTAAGTTTCAAACAGAAAATGTGGCAACAAAAATCATTCTATTCGACCATAATTTAGACCATCCAGAGTATCCAATTTCAATAATGAACGATGCGGCTGCAAAAAGTTATGTAGATGGTTCTGCATTTCACCTGTATGCTGGTCAAATCAGTAACATGTCGTTAGTGCATAACGCACACCCAGACAAAAACGTGTATTTCACAGAGCAATGGATACAGGCTCCTGGTGATTATTATGCAGACCTAAGATGGCACGTTAGAGAGTTAATGGTGGGTGCACCTAGAAACTGGAGTAAAAATGTGATACAATGGAATTTAGCGGCAGATTCAAACAATAATCCACACACAGATGGTGGGTGTACGGAATGTTTAGGTGCCATAACTATAGATGGAAATTCAGTGCAAAGAAATCCTGGATACTACATTATTGGGCATGCCTCAAAATTTGTGCCTGCAGGTGCTGTAAGAATAGAATCCAATACCTCTTCTGAGTTCCCTAATGTAGCCTATAAAACACCTGATGATAAAATCGTTGTCATCGTTTTAAATAATTCAGATGTGCAAAGTGCTTTAAACATTAATGCAGGAGAAGAACCAATAACCGTAACCATGCCAGCAGGCGCCGTAGCCACTTTTGTTTGGTAATTAAATAAGTAAGAAATGATCAAAAAGTGTTTTTATATAATAGTACTAACAGTAACGTTTATGTCTTGTAAGCAGAATGAGAAGGAGAATAGTACTGATTTAGCAGTGAGTATTGACACCAATGCTAATAAAAAAAAGAGTGTATTAGGCAGAACTGTAAAAGTATACACCACTGCAGAGGGTACCGAACAAAGACTCTCGTCAGATACAGACAAGACCTTTGTTAAAGCGCAACAACCTTTAGAAACGGATGTATCTATTTTTGTGAATCCAGAAAAACAATTTCAAGAATTTTTGGGAATAGGTGGTGCCATTACGGATGCAGCTGCAGAAGTGTTTTCTAAGCTAAGTAAGGATAAACAAGAAGAATTTTTAAAGGCGTATTTCTCTGAAGAGGGTATTAATTATAATATCATCAGAACCAGTATTCACAGCAGTGATTTCGGACTAGGAAGCCATACGTACATAGAGGAAGGCGACAAGGAACTAAAAACGTTTTCTATTGAAAAGGATAAAGTAAAGCGTATTCCATTAATTAAAAGGGCACAAGCACTCATTAAAGACGATTTAGTATTCTATGCAAGCCCTTGGAGCCCACCAGCGTTTATGAAAACCAATAAGCACATGCTACAAGGCGGGAAATTATTACCTGAGTATTACCAAACTTGGGCAGATTATTTTGTAAAATTTATTCAGGCGTATGAAGCTGAAGGCATACCAGTTTGGGGTGTCACCATTCAAAACGAACCAATGGCTGTACAACGTTGGGAATCGTGTATTTATACAGCCGAAGAAGAACGAGATTTTCTAAAGAATAACTTAGGGCCAACATTCGAAAAAAATGGAATGGCAGATAAGAATATCGTGGTTTGGGACCATAATAGAGACTTAATATCACATAGAGCAAACACTATTTTTGAAGATGAAGAGGCGATGAAATATGCATGGGGAATTGGGTTTCATTGGTACGAAACTTGGACAGGTGGAGAACCTAAATACGATAACTTAAAAAACATAAAAGAATCGTTTCCATCAGTAAATCTACTATTTACTGAAGGCTGTCAAGAAAAGTTCGATCCAACACAATACCAACGCTGGTCTAACGCGGAACGTTATGGCAATTCTATGATTAATGATTTTAATAGTGGGACTGTAGGTTGGACGGATTGGAACATTTTGTTAAATGAAAAAGGAGGACCTAACCACGTGCAAAACTTTTGTTTTGCACCCATTCATGCAGACACGCAAAACAACGAATTAATTTATACACCGACGTATTATTACATCGGTCATTTTTCTAAATTCATTAAACCAAAAGCAAAACGTATCAGTACAACGACAAGTAGAAGCACAATAGAAAGTACAACGTTTCAAAATCCTAACGGAGAAATAGTTACAGTTGTAATGAATAAAACAGACGAGCCTATAGCCTACAAAGTCATAGTAGGGGACGCTGAAATAGTAAACAACATCTTGCCCCATGCAATGCAATCACTAATTTATTAATTAAAACAATCTTTTATTATGAAAAAAAATGACTTTATTGGCTTAATGATGCTGGCGATGCTAGTTTCTATTCAAGCATTCTCACAAGTAGATGTGACTTTTAGGGTGGACATGACAGGGCAAACTATAGATGCTAATGGTGTTCATATAGCAGGTTCTATACAAGGTTGGGATCCCAGTACAACAATGCTTGTACAAGAAGGGACTACTGAAATTTATTCTGTGGTGTTACAAGTAAGTCCAGGATGGCAAGAATATAAATTTGTTAATGGTAATGATTGGGGTTTTGCTGAAAATCCAAGTTACCCATGTGCAGGTACAAATGGGAATAGATACTTGTATATTAATGATTCTGGTAACAATGTCGTTTTAGAAGCCGTACCTTTTAATGGTTGTAATGCTTCTGGAACTGGATTTGAGTTGACTTTTAATGTAGATATGTCTAGCGAAGGCACCGTGCCTGCAGGTAATGTACGTTTGGCAGGTTGGTATAACGGATGGAATTCAGATGTGTTTGCTCTACCAAATGTAAGTGGTAACATTCATAGCGGAACCTTAAGGTTACCAACTCCATCAAATTATGCTGTGACAACGCAATATAAATATGTAAATAATGGTGCTTGGGAAAATCTAGATCCTGCTTGTGCAACTGTTGTTTCGCCCGATAACAATAGGTTGGTAACAGCAAATAATTCTGGAGATGCTGTAGGTGATGTATTTAATGGATGTACGTATCCTTTAAGTATAGAGGATTTTACAGAAAATACATTCAAAATTAGCTATAACAAATCAGAAAGATTAGCTAATATTTTTAGTGTAGGATACAATAATGAAATAGCAAAAGTGCAAGTGTTTGATATGAGTGGTAAATCAATTCAAACGAAAGAGCACATAACGGCAATAAATGACATTCAAATTGATTTTCAAAATCAAACAAATGGTATTTACTTTGTAAGAATAGAATCTGAAGGTAAACAATGGGTTAAGAAAATTATGATTTACTAAAGCAATAAATCAAATAAATGAGGATAACACGTTCTGTATAAGCTTTTATCTAGAACGTGTTTTTTTTTAAACTACTAATGTAATGCATCATGAATAAAAAATCATACTTATTACTCATCACCATCATTTCGGCTTTAGGTGGTCTTTTATTTGGCTACGATACAGGCGTTATCAATGGCGCTCAATTTTACTTAAGCAAGTACTTTCAATTAAGTGATGCCTTAAAAGGTTGGGTAGTCGCAAGCGCACTTTTAGGCTGTTTTGTTGGCGCAATAATCGCAGGGAAATTAAGTGTTAAATTAGGAAGAAAAAGATCCTTAATTATTTCAGCGATACTGTTTGCTATCTCAGCGTTTGGGTCTGGTTTGCCTAGTATATTTCCAGAAACGGTAACCACTTTGGTGATATTCAGAATTATTGGTGGTTTAGGTATTGGTATCGCATCCATGAATGCGCCCATGTACATCGCAGAAATTGCACCAAGTGCTATTAGAGGTAAAATGGTAACCTACTATCAATTAGCCATAGTCATAGGCTTTTTTAGTGTGTTTTTAGTCACGTATTTTATTGGTAATAACTTAACGCTTAATGAGAATATTGAATTTGGATGGAGACGCATGTTCTGGTCAGAGTTAATACCAAGTGCCTTATTCTTAATCTTGTTATTTTTTGTGCCAAAAAGCCCAAGATGGTTATGTTTAAAGGGAAAGAATGAAGAAGCGATAAAGGTGTTAAATCAACTTCAAGATGAAGAAAGTGCACAAGTAGATTACAACGAAATTCAAGCATCCTTGCATAATGAAAATGATACCGACACAAAGGTAAATTACTTTTCAAAAATCATTTTAGGCATCATAGTAATTGGCACCACCTTGTCAGTATTACAACAGTTTACAGGCATTAATGCCGTACTATATTACGGAGCTGATATTTTTGAAAAAGCCTTAGGGTTTGGTCAAGAAGATGTGCTACAACAGCAAATTCTGTTAGCATTTATCAATGTCGTATTCACTTTCGTTGCCATGTTTACAGTAGATAAATTTGGAAGAAAACCATTGATTTATATTGGTTCCACCGGAATGATTATCGGTTTTTTACTTTTAGGAGTCACTTTACAGCAACAAAATGTAGGCATCCTATCCTTATTAGGCATCTTAATATTTATAGCGTCATTTTCGTTGTCTATGGGACCTGTAGTATGGGTATTATTATCAGAAATGTTTCCAAATAAAATAAGAAGTGTAGCCATGTCAATTGCGGTATCAGCACAATGGGCAGCAAATTTTGTAGTATCACAATCATTCCCAATGGTAGTAGGTAGTGAAACCAATAACAATGCTTTTTGGAATGGCTCTTTACCGTACTTTATTTTCATAGGATTTATCATAGTAATCATTATAGTGACCTATAAATTTGTCCCTGAAACAAAAGGAAAATCATTAGAAAAACTAGAAGACATCTGGAAATAGTGCTAATACACTAACACTTATGTATTGAAAGAATAAAAAAAGTAAAAGCAAGATGACGTAGGAGTGAAGTATAACGTGTGTGGAACGGAAGTGAATATGTTAATTTCATACATTTGCAGTATGACACACGATTTACCTAGAATAGTAAAGAACCGTAATCGTTTCCAAAATTATATGTTGCCTTGATTTTTTTTGTTTAGCTCACGCGTTAATATTGTTTTAAGTGTTCCTGAATCTTCGATGTCTTTTGTTTCAAGACAAGAGACATCGAAAAACATTCATACCCCTAATGTCAGTTCGAGTGTTTCTTAATTCAAAGTGCAAAAAAGAATTAAGAAATGTATCGAGAACCCATCTTCAAAAACCCAAAACAAACTCCAAACTCTTCTCAAACGCAATTTTTTTCACAAAAAAATGTTATTTATAAATCAAGGTTAATTTTAAGACCCTATTATTACAAAATCAAAACCTTGTAAATCAATCAGCAACAACAAACAACCATCAATCAAAATCAATCAACCACCAATCATGATATCTAAACCGCTTTTACTACTGCTATTCATCATAGCAACATTATCCAATGCTCAAAACACAAACCCATCCACTAGCAGCACAGCTCAAGAAACAATTAATGGCACAGTAATAGCCAAGGATGACAATACGCCATTGCCATATGCTTATTTAAAAATAGATAAAGTAGGTTTAGGAACGGTAACGGATGGTAACGGTAAATTTCAAATCACCATTCCCAAAAAATACGACACCTATACCATCACCATAAGTTACTTAGGGTTCGAGGATTTAAAAATCAATATAACCGATTTTAAAGCTAAAAACGGAAATGCCTTTTACATGACACCTGAAGCCGTGTCTCTAGATGAAGTCTTTGTAGAAAAACAAAAGAAACTGCCTAGCGCCAAATCATTATTACGAAAAGTCATTAAGAACATACCTGATAATTATACCAGTACACCTGCATTACTCACAGGCTATTATCGGGAAACCATGAAAGAAAATGGTGTGTACATTAAATACACAGATGCCGCATGTCAGTATTACGAAGCGCCTTACAGCAAAAAGAAATACAAATGGAGAGATTACCAAAGTCCTTATGATTTTTCAATGAGTAGTGGCACCTTCAACTTCAGCGATAATTCCTTACACCGCATTCATTTTCATCATCAAACCTTAAAAGACGAACAAGTCAACATCATCAATTCACGCTCAAGTAGCAATTTAAGTCAACGCGATTTTAAAGCCAATATAGAAGGTGGTCCTTTAGGTTTATTCGCCAGAAACCGTGTAAAATACCAACAGAGTTTTCTCGGTAAAAAAGCAACGCGCGATTTCACCTATGCCGTGTCAGAAGAACTAGACAGCGAAACCGGCAATTGGTTATACGTCCTAGATTTTCATACCAAAACCACTAAAGCAGATTTAGATGCCGTAGCATCACCTAAAGGAAGAAATAGAAAACAATGGGTAAAGGCGAACAAACGCAAACTACTAAAAGGTAAAATCTACATAGACCAAAAGGATTTGGCTGTTGTACGTTATGAGTGTGTCATACCCAATCAACTCAAAGAATACTTTTGTGGCTACAAATTCAACCAAGTAAAGCATTTCGATTACAAACTAGACGTGCGGTTTAAGAAAAAAGGCAATCAATACTACGTGGATAATATGAGGCACGAGGATGAGTTCATCTACAAAGATAGCATCAGTTTAGCCACAACCTATTATTCGGCGATTTCCGAATTTAAGACCACAGCCATCAGCACCCAAAACGTTAAGAAATTCGCTAGAGACGACAATTTCGCCAATACATCATCCAATCAGTTGTATGAGTTCCCACTAGATTATGATGCGGATTTCTGGCAAAACTACACCTCTAAAAACCCACTAGCCACTATCGATACCACCATCAGAAAAGATATGGAATTCGAGAAAACCCTAGAAAAACAATTTAAAGACAAGCACATCCGAAACGATTCCATGCCTGCACCAATCGCTGAAATTAAACCGTCTAGCTTTAAGATTCATGGTGAAACCTATACCGACAATTATGCATGGTTAAAGGATACCAAAGCGCCTAAAAACAATAAACCAGTAATGGATTATCTGCGCCAAGAAAACGAATACACCGACAACTATAATATTCCACTAAAAAAAGCACAACGGAACATCTACAAGCTATTAGTAAGCCATGTCGAAAAAAATACCTCCTCATTGCCTGTTAAAAAAAATGGCTATTTCTATTACACCACTTATAGCGAAGACGATGAATATCCTATCTATTACCGAAAAGCAGTAGCAAACGATACCATCCCAGAAGAGCTGCTCAATGTTAATGAACGCGCTAAAGAGAAAGCGTATTATACAGCAAGTTTAGGAGCTGTAAGTCCAAATAACCAACGCATAGCGGTCTATGAAAACACCACAGGAACAGACGAGTACACCTTAAAAATAAAAGACCTCACTAACCGCACTTTTTTAACCGATTCTATTATTGGTGTTAGTGGCATGACATGGTTAGATAACAATACCTTTTTGTACGTCAACATCGAAAAAGGCACCTATCGTGCCTCTAAAGTCATGCGTCATATCTTAGGCACCAATGCTAAAACCGATGCGGTTATTTACGAAGAAAAAGACCCAATGTTTGGGGTGAGCATTCAAAAATCAAAGTCCAAAGACTATATTTTCTTAAGGTCTGGTAGTAGCACATCATCAGAAGTATGGTTCTTAAAAGCCGATAACCCAACAGGCGATTTCAAAATCATTCAACCACGCGAAAAAAATCACCTCTATGGTGTAGCGCATCACAAAGACCAGTTTTATATCGTTACCAATAAAAACGCTCTCAACTATAAAATTGCAACAGTACCTGTGGCAGACGTCTCTAAAGGGAAATGGACAGATCTTATTCCACATCAAAATGGAGTGTTGATTCAAGACTTGCAAGTGTTCGATAACTACCTCGTTATCAACGAAAAGGAAAATGCACAAGCACGCCTTAAAATTATCAACCAAACCACGCAAAAGAGTCATTTTATCAAGTTGAAAGAAGACTTTTACAATATTAGTATGGGGTATAACCCAGAGTTCGCCACCGATAGTTTACAGTTCAGTTACAGTTCATTCGAAACACCAACAACCACGTTTAACTATCACATGGACACCAAAAAGAAACGGTTGGTGAAACAACATAGCAAACCTATTGAGCATCCTTTCTACAAATATGTTGTAGAACGCAAATGGGTTACGGCTAAAGATGGCAAACTAATTCCGCTCACTCTTATCAGCCACAAATGGCGTGCGAAACGAAAAGGCAATAACCACAAAGTCTATTTAACTTCTTATGGTTCTTACGGTTCTGGTCAAGGCATTCCTGGCGGACCAACAGTACATCATTTGGTCAACTCTGGCTATGTTTATGCCATTGCACACATTAGAGGAGGCGATGATATGGGCAAAGAATGGTACGAGGATGGGAAACTATTTAATAAGAAAAATACCTTTTCAGATTTTATAGCCTGTGCCGACTATCTCGTCGCAGAAAATTATGCCAAAGAAGGCAGCATTGTAGCCTCAGGTGGAAGCGCAGGAGGTTTATTAATGGGAGCTGTGGTTAATGAACGCCCAGAATTATTCAATACCGTCATTCTAGACGTTCCTTTTGTAGATGTCATTAATACCATGCTAGACGAAAACTTACCATTAACCGTGGGTGAGTTTGAAGAATGGGGAAATCCTAAAAACAAAAAGCAGTACCAATACATCAAATCCTATAGTCCTTATGACAATGTAAAAGCGCAAGACTATCCCAATTTGTTGTTCTTTACAGGACTCAACGATACCAGAGTAGGGTATTGGGAACCGGCTAAAATGGTAGCCAAACTAAGAGCCACTAAAACCGATGATAATCTACTGCTATTAAAAACAGACTTTTCTAATGGCCATTCTGGTGGTTCTGGCAGATTTGCTGGGTTTAGAGATAGTGCGTATCATTTAGCTTTGATTTTTGAGTTGGAGCGATTGAGAAAAGCGAAGGAGTTAAAGATGTCTAAACCTTAAGGTCATTTAGACACCAATCGCCAGTTGGAGTATCCCAACCATTCCACAATAAAACATTAAAAGCCCTCTACATAGGAGTGAAGTATAGCCTCTGTAGAACGGAAGTGAATATGTTAATTTCATACATTTGCAGTATGACACATGATTTACCTAAAATAGCCTATGAATCAAACATTGAATTAGATATTGAAGTAATGACTTTTGCCGAAACTTACAACAAGTTAAGTAAGTCTTCGCACGATCCCTTTTCTTCACATAGAATCTTATTTCATCTTATTCTAATTGTAACTAAAAACTCGTATTCTCATGTTGTCGATTTTAAATCTTATACGCTAGTTGAAGGAAGTTCTATATTTATTGCTAAAAATCAGATACATCATTTTACCAAAGAATTAAAAAATGCGGATGGCTATTGTATTGTTTTCAATAGTGCATTTGTAGACAAATCGCATTACTTGTTAAGTAACCTCAATCTAAACCGGTTATTTAATTACCATATTGAAGCACCAGTGATCCATCAAAAAGAAATGGACAATGATAACCTTATAAGTATAGCAAATAATCTACGTAATGAATACACGTTTGCTAATGATTTTCGCAAATCAGAGATCTTAAGTAATCTACTACATGTATTACTACTCAAAGCAGAGAGAGCTAAAGAAAATCAGTCTGTTAAAGACGTCAATTTACAGTGGTTAGAAAAATTTACAGCATTTAAAGATATGCTAGAGATGGAATATGCAAACACTAGAAATTCAAGAGATTATGCTTCTAAATTATTTATCTCATATAAGTTTTTAAATGATATTGTAAAGACCTTAACGGGCAAAACGGTAAAAGCTTTTATTGATGATTTTGTAACTATTGAAATTAAACGCTATTTGGTAACAACGTCACTATCTGTTAAAGAAATAAGTTATAAAACAGGATTTGAAGAGCCTGCTAATATGGTGCGGTTTTTTAGGAAAAAAACAACATTTACACCACTCAAATTTAGAGAACTAAAATAACACTCGGTTACACTTTTACCATTTTTATCATCATTTTGATAATCTTAATACTGAAGCATTGCTACATCTTTGCAGTATTAATAATTAACATAAAAAATAAAAATGATGAAGTATTTTAAATTAAAATTTATAGCCATTATTATGTTGGCTTTCGCAGTGTTCTCTTGTAGTAATGATGATGATTCAAATACACAACAAGTTATTGATTTTGGAAGCGCACCTTCAAGTGCCATTATAACTACGGGTTCTGTAAATGTAATTACAGAAAACACCGTAAGATACCACACTATCAATTTTGATACGGCACCTTACACAGTAACCATTGTAGAGACAGAAAACAATGTTGTTTTGGTAGATTTAGGACCTGCACCTTTTTTCGCAAACGAACTAGAAGCTTATGTAGATGTTATTAATAAGCCAGGTGCAGTTATTATAACCCATAATCATGGAGATCATTATGGTGGTGCTACAAATTTCACAGATTTAGATGTTTATGCAGAAAGCACAGTTGCTGCACAATTAAACAATACAGCAGACTTTACCAGTATCTATCCTAATAGCGTAATTGGAGTGACTGGTGCTCAAGAAATAGGAGGTTTAACATTTGTTTTTGACAAAGTATCTAACGCCGAAACAGGAGAAAACGGTTATATTTATAATGAAGAACATAAAGTTCTGTTTGCAGGAGATCTTATTTATAACCTATCGCATCCGTATTTAAGAGAATACACACCAAATAATGGAGATGATGAAATCGATAATTGGATCGCTGGTCTAAATGTATTGAAAGCAAACTTTGCAAGTTACAATCATCTTTTTGTAGGTCATAATGGTTCTCGCTCTGATGTAAGCACTGTAATCAATGAAAATATTGATTATTTACAAAATGCGCAAGGCATTATAAAAGGCACTCAAACCATTACTGGTGGTGATACAGCTACAACACAGCAAGAAGTAATAAACGAACTAGAAGTGTTATATCCAACCTATTTAGACGGTGGACTATATTTATCATTACCAGACGCCTTTTTCCCAGGAGATCCAGGAGCAGATTGGTTCTAAAAAACTTTGTTCTTCGACTTGTTCAAAAGATGAATAGAAAAATATGAACATAAAATTTAACTTTTAAAAACAATAGAAATGAAACTTAAACTAATCACTTTTTTTAGCCTTGTAACATTTTGCTTAGGTTTTTCACAAACCAAAACAACGGAAGCAAACAAATTTCAATTTGGAGAAGCAGAACACCTTTTAGATGGATATACATTAAACTTCCAATATCAAGATGGCAAAGCCATACACATGGAATTTCACAATGGTAAAGCAAAATATGAATGGATTGCTGGTCCAGCTAAAGGACGCGGAAACGAAGATATTCCATATCGTTCCACTAAAATGGATGATAATCTTTATCTAATCAATTGGCATGAAACAGGCATTAAAGATTATTTAACCATTGTCTTCGATTTTGATAAAATGATAGTACACAGTTCTATTATAATTGGTTATGAAAACAAGCCTGAAAGACCATTAAAAACCGTGTTTAAGAGCGGAATTATTGATCATTTAGAAATAGCTGAATAGTTTTTTAATTAAATAGTGATTAATAGCATGAAGGAGTATCAATAATATTTTGATATTCCTTCTTTTTTAGAATAGAAAATATGATAACCTCACAACAAAATCAAATAAAAACCACCATAAGCGAACTCTTTGAAGATTCAAAATACGATATGCTAAAAATGATGAAAGGTGCAGCAAAAAGCGTGTTCAGAGCCATGCAGCCTTTAGATTTTAAAGATGCATATCTGTCTATTTCAAAAGAGCAAGGGGAAAGTTTAATAAAACTAATTACAGACAATAAACTCAAAAATAGTGTCGAATTCGGAACCTCTTTTGGTATTTCAACACTGTTTTTAGCGCAAGGTGTCATTGAAACTGGTGGCCATATAATTACCACAGAATTAATTGACTCAAAAGCCAAAAAGGCAATAGAAAACTTTGAAAGGGCAGGAGTGAGTGATCTTATTGAAGTAAGAGTAGGAGACGCTATGGAAACCTTAAAAAATCATGATGAACCCATTGACTTATTGTTATTAGATGGTTGGAAAGATTTATACTTACCGCTATTTCAAATGCTTGAATCTAACTTTCATAGCAATACCTTTATCTATGTTGATAATGCAGAAATGTCAGAAGTTAAAACATTTCTAAATGTTATTCGTCAAAATAGCAACTATCAATTACAGTCTCAATTTGGTGGAAAAGTGGTTTTAATTACACTGAAAACAAGATATAAATAATCAGGCTTAATGACTTGAATCATTTCGTTCCAATAGATTCTCAAGTATTTTTATAATGAGATTTAAAATCATCATTTAAAAAAATATAAATATGAAAAAGAAATCTAAAATAGCAATAGCTTTTACGGCTGTTGTAGTTATACTAGCTTCAGTAGCTGCTATAATTTGGTTCTCTATGCCTAGTGAGCAGAGAAATATGATCACATTCATGATGGTGCATGGAGAAAGTTATGATAACTATCAAGAATATCAAGTCATTGAACGTAATGATAAAGCATTAGCACCAACATCTTTTATACCTAGTGTGGTTGATACTATTCTGAGTAATAATGATAGCTATATAGTGGCAATCACAGAAATGGTAAAAAATGAAAAATCAAAGATGCTAAAAAAAGGCATGGTTCAAACTTTAGATGTTGCTGATGATACAGGTTGGCAGGTACTTGCAGATGAAGGTGCAGCTGAAGGAGAATATCCGTTCGGACCTTCACCACTGAGTTATTATACTGCAGGCTTAGCTTCAAATCTTCATACTCAAATCGTGAAAGCAGCGAATGGGAAAGGTGTAGCGCTAGATAATATAACAGTAGAAGTATCCAATACATTTCGTTGGAATAAAATGTCGTCAATTAAAGGTGCAGGATTCTTAGATGTATCAACGGCTAACATTAACATAGATAGCGATATAGAGGAAGAAACAATTCAAACGATTATTGAAGTTGCGCTTAATACATGGACAGCTGGAAATGCATTAAGGAATAAAACCGTTATAGAACCACACCTAATTATCAATGGAAATAACTTTGACACCTATAAGGCATCACCTGGTACATCTAACTCAGAAATATCTCTAGATGGAGATTTCTTATTAACATCTGTGACTCATATCCCTACAAAACCAAAATATTTAGAATTAAAAGCACCAAAAAATGAAGGCATATTTAATATGTTAAGTACTATGGATAATTTAGAATTTGAAATATTTGCTATTTCCGAATCAGTTGATAACAACGAAAGACCATATCTAAATAAAGTAACTATTTCAACACCTTCAGGAGAAACATGGGAAATCTACGCAGATGAATTTATTAATGAAAATGATAAAACTCTAGCTCCGACTTCACTTGAATATTTCACACTCGGAACAGCACTTTGTTTAACGTCACAGACAACTTTAGTGAGTGCTATGATGAATTTGGATTTTACAGATTATCGTGTAGAAAACCAGATTGATTTTAGACAAGAAGCTATAGATTCTACAGAAATGGTGCGTTATATTGATACTGTTCATTCATACATCCTAATTCAATCAGATGAATCTCAAGAAAGATTGGAACGTTTCTATAATCAATCTTTATCATTGTGCTTTGCAGGCGAAGGATTAAAAAGTGTAACGGAAATGAAGATCCACTACTATCTAAACGGAAAACAGATCCAATAGTAACTACCAACTTTTTTTACTAATTTGTAAACCGTAACCAGCTCAAAACCAAATATCCAGACAAAAAGGCATCCTAAAACTCGTAGGCACCTTAAATGGAAAATGCTTTTACCAGCTCAATGATCCATATACACTGTAAATTTCCAATGCTTAGCCTGGCCTCATATCATTTTGGCGAAAACGATAGGTGAGTGCAGCGTCCATATTTTAAGGGACTAGTAATACATACGCTTAAAAGTTTTAGTCTTTCATAGGATTTCAAAGCAATCTTAAGGAGTTCCCATGTTTCTTAAAATATAGCGAAAAGAGCCGTAATCGTCTCCAAAATTATATGCCGCCTTGAATTTTTGTTTAGCTCACGCGTTAATATTGTTTTAAGTGTTCCTGAATCTTCGATGTCTTTTGTTTCAAGACAAAAGATAAAAAAAAATATTTTACAAATACACACCTAAAACCTTAATTATAAATAAATTAACACCAATAAAAAAACTTTTTTTACTAATTTGTAAGCTGTAACCAGCTAAAAACCAAATGTCCAGACAAAAAGGCATCCTAAAACTCGTAGGCACCTTAAATGGAAAATGCTTTTACCAACTCAATGGCCAATACATTGTACGCAAAGCTGTTGGGCCATCAAAAGAACGCATCAACAACGATCCAGCCTTTGTAAACGTTAAGCACAATAATCAGGAATTTGCAGCGGCATCAAAACTTTCAAAAGCCATCAGAAAAGGTTTAGCAGACAAAGCCAATCAGTTCAAACACAACTATATGGCGAGCCGTTTAACGGGCTGTTGCCGTAAAATTATTCAAAAGGGTAGTGGTCCCTTAGGAGAAAGAGAAGCCAATCTATTCAATAGCCCTTCAGACCTCATAGGCTTTCAACTTAATAGTGACTTAGCGTTCCACCAATTACACAACTCAAATACGAAAGTTTCAGCCAATACACAACGGACTGTAATTACAATAAAGTGTCCACAAAGCACAGCAAACCAACATCATAAAGTTCCCAAAAAAGCCACACATTATCAGCTTTCAGCAGCCATCAGTTGTGTATCTAAATGGCAATGGCATGCCAAAATAAAAACGTATAAACCCACACATCTAGAACATAACACTTTAGGAGGCACCATAAAAAGTCAACCATTAGAACTACATACAACTCACCACAATATCAGTATGCAATGGCACACGTTAACACCAAGTGGCATTCCAACAGATGTGGCCATTACAGTATGGTTAGGCATCGCATATCTAAAACAACAACATCAATCTTACCAAGTATACCAAACACCACAAGCCATGCAATGTATAGCCATAATCTAAGCTCATAAAAATAAAAACAATGCCACATAATATTATGTAAAATAGAATGCAGGCCAACTAACAGCGCTTAAAGCCAGTAATAGCGTGGGTGCAATAGCAATATATTGTCATAGCAAATATGAGGTTCACCCGTAGTTCCTTCGGGTCTAATCCGTATATGAGCCGTATATAAGCCGTATCTAATTCGGGTCAGCCCTAATAAAATACCAATATAATGTTGTAACTGATCCAGAATTCAGAAAGCAATACAAAACCCAAAAGTCGTATAAATCGCGTGTTTCAAAATAATGAGTCTAAACATACAAAACCAATTCATCCTTAATATTTTACAGTTCAGTATTTATCAATTTATTTTTATTAAAACCTGAATTACATTTGTCAATAAGTGAATCTAAATAATTGTAGAATAATGAAGAAAGCCAAACGAAAAACCACTAAAGGAAAACAAATTCTTAGAATAGCTTTATTCGTTGGGACTATCATTTCCTTATGGTTTGTGCCTTGGATATTAGTAAAGGCATGGATTGTGCCATTGCCAGATACGGTTCAGGAACAAGTAGAACAATCATTAAGTTATGGTTTTGATGGAGTTATTGTATATGTAGATGAAGCAGGAAAACCACCAGCGTTTTATACAGCAGGTTATCATAACCGCGAACTTAAAATACCTGCTAATCCTAATGCTTTATTCAAAATCGCAAGTATAAGCAAGCTATATGTTGCCGTTGCGATCACCAAATTAGCGAATGACAATCGTTTGTCTTTAGATAAAACGCTAGCTGATTACTTTCCAGAATTGGTTGGAAGAATTGAAAACGCAGATAAAATTACGTTGAGAATGATGGTACAACACCGAAGTGGTATTCCTAATTTCACGGACAATCCAGACTTTTGGAAAAACCAACCCAATACCAATATAGATGTGCTTCAATATGCACTTGATTTACCGGCAGACTTTGAGCCAAACAAAGATTATGGGTATTCAAACACCAATTATTTGTTGCTTTCCAGAATCATAGAGAAGGTTACAGGAGATAGTCGTCAACAATACTTTAAGGAGGAAATTTTAATACCACTTGGACTGAAGAATACGTTTGGTTCTCTAAGCGAAGTCAATCTAGACGATGTAATGAGCGGTTACTATGTTGGCACTGAAAAGGACTTCAAAAACGAGAATAATGGAATGATGATCGCTACAGCAGAAGATGTTGGGATCTTTTTAAGAGCTTTAAATGATGGATCATTACTTAATAAAGACGAAATGGAAATCTATGCGTCTATTTATGAATTTAATCATGGAGGATTAGCTCCAGGTTACCAATGTATGGCAGAATATCATAAAGATATAGATGCTGTTGTGATTCAATTTATGAACACCACAGATTTTGAAGGCTACCAATGGAATTTGTTAGAAATAACACATAGTCGTGTTATTAAAATCTTACGTAAAGCAAAGAATTTATAAAATGAAGTGAAACAATCGTTTTAATTTATCGTCTTAAGAGTATATCAATCAATCAAAATCAGTATGACAGTTTTAGTAGTAGGTGCCAGTGGTGCAACAGGAAGTAAATTAGTAGAGCAACTTTTAGTTCAAAAGCACAAGGTAAAAGTCATTGTAAGATCACCAGAAAAGTTAACAGAATCCTGGAAAAATAATGACAATATTCAAATTATCTCAGCAAGTGTATTAGAATTAAGTGATAGCGAAATGCGCGAGATTGTCAGCGATTGCAATGCAGTTGCGTCTTGTCTTGGCCATAATATGTCTTGGAAAGGCATTTATGGACAACCTAGAAAATTAGTGACAGATGCTACGCGTCGATTATGCAATGCTATAATATCTAATCATCTTCAAAATTCAACAAAGTTTGTTTTAATGAACACCACAGGAAATCGTAATCGCGATTTAAACGAACCGATTTCATTTGCTCAAAAATGTGTTATTGGGTTGCTTCGTTTACTATTGCCACCGCATGTAGATAATGAAAAAGCAGCAGATTATTTAAGAACACAAATTGGTCAAAACAATACCGCTATAGAATGGGTTGCGGTAAGACCAGACGGATTGATTAATGAGGAAAACGTATCCGATTATGAAATACATCCCTCGCCAACAAGAAGTGCTATATTTAACGCAGGCAAAGTGAGTCGTATAAATGTTGGTCATTTTATGGCTAGTCTTATTAAAGATGATACCTTATGGTCAAAATGGAAAGGACAGATGCCAGTGATTTATTCAAAGTCTCCTCTTAATTAAAAAAAAGGAACTGGGTGACATCTAAAAATAATTACACTATTCCAAAAATTTCGCATTGGTGTGTAATAATTTTTCATTTGAGCCACTAACTAATAAAAACACCACTTTTGAGTAGCGATTTTTATAAAACATCCATATTGCCCTTTGCAGGAATAATCATTAAATTATGTAGAGCTTATACCAACTCACAACAAGATTTTGAAGATTATTACCAAGAAGTATGTTTGCAAATTTGGAGGAGTAAAGCCAATTTTCGCGAAGAATCTCAATGGAGTACTTGGGTGTACAGAATTTCGTTAAACGTGTGTTTAACCTTACTTAAGAAAAAGAAAAATAATGTTCAGCACTTCGTATCAGATTCAATAACAGTTGAAGAAACCGAAGATAATTATGCTTTTTCTGACGAATCTCTAAATCTATTATACGATGCTATTAGAAAACTATCTGAAATAGATAGAGCAATCATTATGCTGTATTTAGAAGAAAAATCGCAAAAGGAAATTGCTGAAATTATAGGAACAAATCCTAATAATATTGGTGTACGCGTTAAGAGAATTAAAATTAGATTAAAAAAAATATTAGATGGAAAGATCAATTGAAAATATTTGGAAAGAAGGTTTTCTTAAGAGCGACGCATTAGTCGTTCCTAAAATAAACGACCTATACAACCAAAAATCAATTCATATTATTGATAAATTTAAACGCATGTTTAAAATAAATTTGATTGCAATTGTAGCATTCTCATTTGCTTTTTTAGTGGTCTCATTTTTTGTAGGCATACCAATAACAGGTATTATATTTTTTGTTACGCTTTCAGTGCTTGTTATTATTAATAAGTCGTTATTAAATGATTTAGAGAAATTAGATATGGGTGTCAGTAGTTATCAATACTTAAAGGCATTTAATCAATGGATAAAAAAGCAGATAGCTATTAATAAGAAAATATCAAGATTTTTATACCCAATTATATTTATGTCAATGATTTTAGGCTTTTGGTTTAAAGATGCAGAAGGTATGCCTTTGGGAGAAAGACTTGTAGGGGAAATTCTTTATGGCTTTCCTGATATTTATTTAGTATTTGGAATCCCACTAATAGGCATCGTTGTCGTCGTATTCATTTTAGCTTTATTGGCATCTTTTGGAGGTCGAATTTACAAATGGGATTTAAACCTAATTTATGGAAGAGTTTTCAAAAAACTAGAAGAATTGATAACTGATATTGAAAGTTTAAGAAGTTAAACGTTTGTAAATGAAGCTTTTTTTAAAATAAATAAATTTTGGGTGTAATATTTTTTGACTTGAGCCACTAACCAAGAAAACACCAATTATTATGACACTACAAGAAGCTTATAACTATTTTAAAAGTTTAAAAACAAAAACAACTAAAAAATCGGAAATCAAGGTTTATAACCAATTCATTGATATTCTTAAAAAATTAGAAAATAGAGAGTTCACCACTGATGAATTTCAATCTATAGAAGTAGAGCTCGGTAATTTAAATTTAAAATCAAATCCTGATAACAGAAAAAAGTTCTTCAAAAAAGCGCTAACGCAATTTAAAAACTATTTAAAAGATACATTTTCCTTAACGACTGAAGGTTACTATACAAAATTGAGTGTAAGTTTAGGAATGCTATTTGGAGTTGCTTTTGGAGTGATTATGGGTGAGCGTTTTGAAAAGTCTTTGGGTATTTCTTTCGGAATTTGTATAGGAATGTTCATTGGTGCATATATAGGTCGTCGTAAGGATGCTCAAGCTAAAGCAGCCGGAAACATTCTATAATTCACATCAAAGAAAACAAAAAAAATCACATTATTTATTTTAAAATTTAAATGCCGAATAATTTTCGGCAAGTAAAAATACAATCAAAAATGAAAGCAAAATTTTTATTACTCTATCTTTTTGTCTCCACTATTAGTTTTGGGCAAATACATCCAAAAATCAACTCCCTAATTGAAGCAGAAATTAATGCAAATAAAGTGCCTGCATTAGCGGTTGCAGTCATCGATTCTGGGAAGGTTATACATATTAGTGCCAAAGGGCATAGAGATGTAAAATTAAAAAAGAAGGCTACTATAAATACACCTTTTCACATCGCATCTGTTTCTAAAACAGTAACGAATATGGTGGTGTTTAAATTGATAGAATTGGGGAAGATTGATTTAAAAGCAGATATTAATAATTACTTACCTTTTAAAGTTGAAAACCCATTTTTTCCTGACGAAAAAATAACTGTAGAACTTTTACTTAAACATAGAAGCGGAATTAAAGATGATGTGAAGTTTTACGGACCACACTGGAGTAACCCTAAAGGCGACCCAAAACTAAGTTTAGAGTATTTAAAAGATTATTTGGTTTCTGGAGGAAGCTTATATAAAGAAAGCCACTATGATAGTAAACCTAATCATAAATTGAATTTTAAATACTCTAACACTGGTATTGCATTACTTGCTTATATAGTTGAACAAGTATCTGGAATGAGTTATGAGGATTTTTGCCAAAAAAACATTTTCAAACCAATGAAAATGAATAATACAAGCTGGTTTTTAAAGAATTTAGATTCTAGTTTAGTTGCCAAAACCTATGTTAAAAATAAAACTAAAGAATTTATATTTAAAGGTCATAACGGATACCCAGATTATCCTGGAGGACAATTAAGAACATCTATTACAGACTACACTACTTTAATTGCAGGGTTTTTAAATGCTGATGATAATAACTTTATTTTAAATAACGAAACAAAAAAAATGATAATACCCTCAGTTAGTACACCTCATTTAGGATATTATACCTGGTTTATAAAAGCAATAAATAACAATTTATATTATGAACATGGTGGAGGTGATACTGGTGTAAGAACAATTTCTATTATTGAGCCAGACAAAAAAAGAGCCATCATCATTTTTGCAAACTACCCTTATAATTTTGATGAATTATATAAATCTATCGAAAGGGAAATGTGGGAAGAATAAATCTCTAAACAACAATTCAAAAACAAGAAAAATGTAGTTAAATATAAACCCTTATAAGTACACTAAAACAAAATGTAATTATTAAAATTAGTACAAAATGAATAAAAGTATCTCATTTTCAAGAGCAGCTACAATAGCAGGAATTGGACTGTTAATTATGACTTTAACGGTTCCATTTGCTGAATTTAAAATAATCCCAGATTTAGTAAACCCAAATAATGCATTAGAAACTGCGTCTAACATCACTAATAATTTATTCTTATTTAATGTGGCTATTTTTCTAATCTTTATCACAATAGTAGCAGATATTGTTGTAGCCTGGTCACTTTATATATTTTTAAAACCGGTAAATAAAAGCTTATCATTACTCACAGCTTGGTTTCGATTATTATATACAGGAGTTTATCTATTTGCCGTAACTAATTTGATAAAGGTATTTACCCTAACCAAAGGGACTTCTTACTTTCTTTCGAATTCTCAGCAGCAAATTTCAGAGTTCATGCTTTTTTATATTAAATCCTACAAATACGAATGGTTTTTCGGCTTGGTATTATTTGGCATTTATTTAATTCTTCTAGGGTTTTTGGTGTTAAAAGCAGAATATATTCCAAAAATAATGGGCTGGTTATTAATTATTGCAGGTACAGGCTATATTGTTGGCCATTTAAAAGTGTTTTTGTATCCCGATCTCAATACAAGCTTTAGTATGTTTACCGCATTGGGTGAATTAGTATTTATGTTTTGGCTTCTCATAAAAGGTTCAAGGGTAAAAGAATTACAAATAAGTTAATAACCACACTACAACAAGCGGAAGCATCCTAAAATTTACTCTAAAGAAAACAAAAAAAATCACATTATTTATTTAAAAATTTAAATGCCAAATAATTTTCGGCAAGTAAAAATACAATCAAAAATGAAAACAGTAGTAACATTAATCGTCGTATTTATAGTATCAATAGTAAGTGCATATTCACAGAATATCTTGGGAGATTGGAACGGAGAAGCCAAAAGAGGAGAGAAACTAATCACCTTCGTTTTTAAAATAGAACAAGAAGATTCTAAATATTCAACCACTATGAGTGTACCTACTTTTAGAGTTTCTGGAATAAAACCGTCAACAACAACTTTTACAGATGGAAAGTTAATTATAAACGGTGCCAATGTTGGAATGCGTTATGAAGGTGTTTTTAATAAGGATACGCAACAATTTGAAGGCACTTACAAAGAAGGAGGAGTAGAGTTGGTATTAAACTTAAAAAGAGGAAATGTAAAAACAACAGATTCAAGAAGACCTCAAGAACCTGCGAAGCCTTATCCTTATTATGAAGAAGAAGTAGTCTTTCAAAATACAGAAGCAAAAATAGAGTTGGCTGGTACTTTAACATTACCCAATAAAAATGGAAAATTCCCTGTTGTCATTTTAATCAGCGGAAGTGGTCCACAAGATAGAGATGAAAGTTTTATGGGACACAAACCGTTTTTAGTGTTATCAGACTATTTAACAAGACAAGGCATTGGAGTATTGCGTTTTGATGATCGTGGTCATGGAGAATCTACAGGTGACTTTGGAAATGCAACAACAGAAGATTTTTCTAAAGATGTATTGAGTGCAATCGACTATTTGAAAACCAGAAACGATGTAGATATTAAAAATATAGGTTTAATTGGTCATAGTGAAGGCGGTATTATCGCACCTTTAGCGGCAAACAATTCTAATGATGTTGCTTTTATGGTATTACTGGCTTCTACAGGAATATCTGGAACAGAATTATCTGTAATGCAATCTAAAACATTAAGACAATTTCCTATAGAAGATGAAGTCGCTTATGAAAAAAATACAAGAAAAGCTATTGCCATAGTAACCTCTAATAAAAGCGAATCAGAAATTAAAGAAGAATTGACGACGCATTATAATGATTTTTTAAGACCTATTTTAACATCATTAAATGTACCAGATGAAAAGATCAATTTATTTATAGATGGTCAGCTTAAAACAAGTCTAAAGCCATGGTCACGCTACTTTTTACAATATAATCCAGCTGATGAATTTGAAAAATTACAAATCCCTATATTATCATTAAATGGTAGTAAAGACACACAAGTAAATGCCAAAATAAATCAAGAGGGCATAAGGCAAGCACTAATTAAAGGTGGAAATCAAGATTATAAAATAGTGGAATTAAAAAATTTAAACCACTTTTTTCAAGAGTGCGAAATAGGGAATATGGATGAATATAGAAAAATAGAGCAAACATTTTCGCCAATTGCTTTAAAAGAAATCTCTAATTGGATTCTTAAAAGGATATAATATTACAATTCTCAAAACCATGGAATTTTCTAACAGAAAGAAATTGTTAGATTAGAGGTTGTTATTTGTAACAATTAATACTAATTATTCGTCATATACATTATAAAACATCAATCAATTTATCATCAATCAAAAAACGAACTGTATATGTTTTTCAAATCAAAAGAAGGAAAAGAAAAAATCATAACCCTTTACAATCAAAAGTTAAATGAGCTTAATATTGAATATTCCGAAGAATATGTAGAAACAAAGTTTGGAGCTACAAATGTTATTATTACAGGCAGCCCAAAAAGCCCACCTTTACTCCTTATTCATGGCACAGGAGGTTGCGCACCTTTAATTTTAGAATCATTGCCTAATTTATCTTCAAAATATTGTGTTTATGCTATAGATGTGCTTGCCCAACCTAATAAGAGTGCCGAAAACAGATTAGATATGAAGTCCCTAGATTATGGGGAATGGTTAACGGAAGTTATAATTTTATTAGGAGTAAAAGAGGTTACTTTAGTTGGGTTTTCATTTGGAGGTTTTATTTCTCTAAAAACTTTAGAGTTTAATGAAAGACTAATAAAACATGTTTTTTTAATAGCGCCAGTTTATATTGTTAATGGAAACCCTTTTATAGGCTTAATTAAAATGTTTATGCCATTAAAAAAATTCATAAAAAGCAATGATAAACAATACATTAAAAAAGTAATGGATGTTCTTTTTTCTGAATATGATGACTTTGCATTAACATTTATGGCTACAACTTTTCAAAATTGCAATATGGATTTTTCTCCTTTACCAATTATTTCTAAGCTGTCAGCAAAAATTATAGAAACTCCAATCTCTATTTTTGCTGCTGAAAAAGATATCATGTTTCCTGGAAAAAAAATGATTAAAAGAGCCAAACGAATATTCCCTTCAATGGAAGAAGTTATTTTGATAGAAAATTCTAAACACGTACCAAATTCAATGGATTTTAAAAAAATAGAGGATTTAATTATAGATAGTTTGAATTGACTGCATTAGAAAATTTTGGCTAAAAAAAAAGGAAAGTAGAACGTAATAACACTATTTAACAAATATCTCATTAATGAGTAATAATTTTTCATTTAAACCACTAACTAATAAAAACAACATAAATTTTGTTAATCTATGAACTTGTCATCAAATTCACAAAAATGGTTAGATACTACTTTGTACCCTTTCGAAAATAAATATATTCAATTAGATGCAGGAAAAATGCATTATGTAGATGAAGGAAAAGGGGATGTTATATTATTTATTCACGGCACTCCAGCTTGGTCATTTCTTTATAGAGATTATGTTTCCTCATTGTCAGAGCAATATAGATGCATAGCAATTGACCATATTGGATTTGGATTATCTGAAAAGCCTAATAATTTTGACGGAAGGCCAGAATCCCATTCAAATAATTTGAACAGTTTTATTGAAAAACTGAATCTTACTGCTATAACACTTGTTGTTCATGACTTTGGTGGTCCAATAGGTTTAGGAACGGCAATTCAAAATAATAATAAAATAAAAAAAATTATTCTTTTTAATAGTTGGTTATGGGAAACAAAGAACAATTTAAATGCTCAAAAAATTGACAAAATAGTCAATAGTAAAATCGGAAGTTTTTTGTACTTAACAATGAATTTTTCACCAAAATTTCTTTTAAAAAAAGGAATTTATGACAAGGGGAAATTGTCTAAAAAAGTTCATAAACAATACATATACCCTTTCCCAAATAAAGCCTCTAGACAATCATTGCTAAATATTGGTAAATCCTTAGTTGGATCTTCTAATTGGTATCAATTACAATGGAATTTATTAGATAAACTGGAGTCAAAACCTTGGTTAATACTTTGGGGTACAAAAGATGAATTCATTACAACTGAGTACTTACAAAAATGGAAAGATAGATTACCAAATGCTGTAGTAAAAGAATTTAATTGTGGTCATTTTTTACAAGAAGAAAAAGCAAAAGAAACAATTACTGAAATTAAGGAATTTATGAAAATGGATTCTTAAAGACACATGATTCAATCAAAAAAATCACTAAATAATCAAAATTAAAATGGATTTCACGCCAGTTCCAATAATAAATAGGAGTGAAGCTAATTTAATACAAACACCAATAACAATTTTAGTTGTAAAAAAGACTTGATGTTTCCTTGTGAAAAAATGATTAATCGTGCGAACAATTTTTTTCCCTTCATTAAAAAGACAATTATTAGAACAGTCAAAACGTGTTCAAAAAAATAGAGATCATAAACGAATTGTAAATCTTAAATGTGATGATTTTGAATAAAATTATAGAAAGAAACATATCAGGACAAAAAGTTTTAGGACTTTTCATTCTAACTAATCTAGTTTATGCTTTTATGCTACTGGTTACCATTCCTAATACAATGGAATTTTCCAATGGAATGAAGTTATTAGATATGATGCCAACGGGCTATGATTTTAATTATGTAAATAAATTGTTCAGTACTCTTGGTAACATTGGACGTGAAACTTATCTCACCAGACAAATACCTATAGATATGTTATATCCATTACTCTTTGGGATTTCATATGGACTAGTAATAGCATATTTTCTAAAGAAAATTAACAAACTCAATACACCATTTATTTATCTATGTATTTTACCTATTATCGCAGGAGTTGCAGATTATATTGAAAACATTGGAATTATCTATATGCTTAACAGTTTTCCAAATTTCACTGAAACTACGGTTAATACAATTAGTATGTTTTCAGTTATAAAAAGTATTTCTACAAGTGTATTCTTTATTTCTTTGGTAGTAATCTTAATATTAGTTGGTATTCTATTTTTTAAGAAATCAATTAATACCACTTTAGAAGAACATTCTAAATAATAATTATTACTGACATTAATCTAGAATTAATAACATTTATGTAAAATAGAATTTTAATGTTTAGCTCGGCCTCATAAAATTTTGGTTAAAAAATAGGTGAATATTGTCGTTTACACGATTTTTCAATAGTAATCAAAAGCTAGCTTTGTTTATTTGGCTAAAAAATTCCACTAGAACTTTTCTTAAATACAAATAGTGAGGCTGGTAAGAGTTAGATATTTGTAAACGTGATTCAGTTTCAATGCCACAATGAGCTTGTACATAATTCTTAACGATATATAACAGCCGAAGCTGTCATAGATCTAGAATTATGTCAAATATCGCCCAAAAGCGCTATTATGCTAATTGTTGTATTTGTCCTATAATGTACTTGCGTTATGTACAACATGGGCTTTGGTTAAAAGCGCATGTTATATATTACTTTTCTATATTTTTTTCTTCTCTAATGTTTCTCTAATCAGTTAATGGAACACTCTTTTTACGAAGCGACGATAGGAGCGAAGTGGAATGTGTGTGGAATGATAATGTTATTTAGATGTTAAAATTATATTTTTAGTTCTCTTTTTGAGAACTTTTCATATATTTGTATAAACTTATAAATGTCCAATGGCTCGTGTAGTAGCAAAAAAACATATAAAAGATTTTATGGAGAAACACTCCAACTATCGAGAAGGATTAAAAGCTTGGTTATCTGTTGTAGAATCGAGTGACTGGAAAAAACCTCAGGACATTGTTGATACATTTGGTTCAAAAGCAATTGATTTTTTAGGTAAAAAAGACACCAAAAAATCTACAAAATCTTCAGAGAGAGTAGTTATTGATGTGAAAGGAAATCATATTAGAATTATTGCAAAATATCAATTTCTTGAAAACATGAAAGTGTCTATACTATATTTAAAGTGGATTGGTACTCATGCGGAATACGATAAACTTGAAAAGAACAAAGATCAGTACGACATAAATTTATTTCACTAAAATAAGGTTTGTTATG
Organism: Winogradskyella eximia; assembly: GCF_003386165.1. Classification (GTDB taxonomy): domain Bacteria; phylum Bacteroidota; class Bacteroidia; order Flavobacteriales; family Flavobacteriaceae; genus Winogradskyella; species Winogradskyella eximia. The sequence continues at coordinate 167,740 of NZ_QRDV01000002.1, forward strand.
AAAAAAAGAATATTAAAATCAGAACACGATTATAAAGAAGCAATTAATAGATTAGAATCAATAGGTGATAATCCAAAGTTTGCTGATGATAAAGACCTAATTGATGAATTTGAATTATTAGATAAACTAATTAGTGATTATGAAAACTCTAAATTTCATATTGAAGAAGGAAATCCTATAGAAATAATCAAATTAAAAATGAATTATATGGATTTAAAACAAAAAGATTTAATTGGTGTTATAAGTTCATCAAAAGGAATAGTTTCTGAAGTAATGAACAAAAAGAGAGGATTATCCAAGGCGATGATTAGAAATTTATCAAAGCTTTTATCTATAAATCAAGATATTCTAAACACAGAATATGAAATACAAAAAGATGATTCTACTATTTCTGAAAAAGGAGTATCGTCAAATTTATTTAAATTTCTAAGACCTCGTGGGATAGATCCAACGGATATTCAAAGAAGAGTGGCTAAAAGAGGTACAATAGTTCAATTATGTGCTTAATAATATGAAAACAATAACATTTTATTCTTATAAAGGCGGAGTTGGTAGGTCATTAACTTTATCCAATATAGCCATGCGACTAGCTGATTTTGGAAAAAAGGTATGTATTATTGACTTTGATTTAGAAGCTCCAGGTTTGCATTTAAAATTTGGAGATTATTTAGATTTAAGTACAATTAATAAAGGAATTGTTGAATATATATCTGATTTTCAAAATAATAATTATATACCTCAAAGCATAAAAGAGCACACTGTTGACATTAGTTATAATAGCAAATTGAATGGCTCAATTGAAATGCTACCAGCTGGAAACATTAATTCTAATGACTATTGGAAAAAACTATCATCCATAAATTGGAATAATTTATTTTATTCTGATAGTAGTCATGGGATTGAACTTTTATTACATCTCAAAGAATTAATTAAAAAAGAACTAAAGCCTGATTTTCTTTTAATAGACTCTAGAACAGGTATTACAGATACTTCAAGTATTGCAATGACACTATTAGCAGATACTGTTGTGACTTTAGCTGCAAATAATGAAGAAAACATATCTGGAATAGCAAGAATTATTAAGAGTTTAAAAAGAGAAGAAAATAATTTAATAGGTAAACTTCCTAACATACATTTTGTTTTAACCAGAATACCTTATTACCCGAAGCCAGAGGATAAGTACAAGGAGTTGAGATTAATAAATAAAGCTAAAACAATCATTAATGAAGAAGAACAGTTGATTGAGAAAGTTTTTGTGATTCATTCTGACCCAGAACTTGAAGAAGAAGAAAAATTTAAAATTAATTTTTCTTCTAAAAGAAAAACTAGAAGTACAGTGCCTATTGAGGAAGACTATCTTCTATTATTTGGTGAGCTTACAAAAGATGAATTAACTAAAAAAGAAATTAAGAAATTTGAAATTCTAAAAGAAGTAGAATATCTAATTGATGAATCTAAAAACACTAACGATAGTGCAATTAAAATCAGAAAATTAAATGAAGCTTTAATTCTTAATAGTGAATCCCATGAAGCACTAATTTTGTTAGCAAACGTGCTTATTGAATTAGAACAATATAAAGAAGCTTTAGATAAAATTGATAAAGCGATTTTCATTAAACCTGAATCTTTAGTTTATCAATTTGATAAAGCTCATTGTAATTTCTTATTAAATAGATATAAAATTGCAGAGAAAACTTGCTCAGAAATATTAGAAAAAGATCCAAAGCATTATTTGTCATTACATCTTTTAGGCGATATAAACCTAAAGAATAAGAAATATGAAAAGGCTTTAGAGTTTTTCTTAAAGTTAATAAATATTTTTCCTGATATTGACAGCGCATATAATGCTGTTTCTCATACATATAGAATGTTAGGTGATTTAGATAGAGCTTTTGAATATATTTATAAAGCACTTGATATTCATCCTCAAAGCGAATATTCTACAACAACTTTAGCTGAGATTTATTTGGAAAAAGGTAATATGCAAGAGTTTTATAAAAACCTTCAATTATCGCTTTCATTTGGACTTAAGAATAAGGAATTTCAAAGAGTTATTAATGAGGAAACGATATATAGAAAAGTATATAATGATAATAAATTTCATTCAATTTTAAATAATTATAGATTGAAAATTGAATTCCCGAAATAAGAGACCGACCTCATAAAATTTTGGCTAAAACAATAGGTGAGTGGAGCGTAATAGTTTAGGGAGATAATACTACATATTCTTAAGAGTTATATTTTTCAATAGGACTTCAAGACAATCTAAATGGGTTGGAAGTTTCCTAAAATGTAGTGTAACGAGCCGTAATTGTTTCCAAAATTATATGTAGTCTTGATTTTTTTGTTTCTTTTTTTATCAAAGAAAAAAGACATTTATAAAGTATAACTATATGAAGTACAGACATTTTGAAAGCAGAAAATTTCGGTTATGTGTTATAGAAGCAAGAAAATGTATAACAGCAAAAGATGACTTTTCTTTGGAAGCAAGGAATTTATTGGCTCAATTAATCTACGATAATGAAAGTATTAAGAAGATTAATTTTTTAAAAATTGATTGGGAAACTATCTTATTGAATCATACTGAATGGATTGAATACTATGATATTACAGAAAATAGATTTAATGAAATTATAGAATATTTGATTAATAAGACATCATCCTATAAAAGTAATACCTGAATCAACAGATTTCTATTTTACATAATATTGGTAATACTAATAAAAAAGCTTAATAGGAAGTAAGAATCTAATAAGTGCTTATAATTTTATCCTTCATAAAATTTAAGCTCTTATGGCAAGCTCTGAGAATCGCGTAGAAAAAAATATGTAGTATAAATATCCTTGTACGACAAATTTTCAATGATTACTAAAACGTAGCTTTTATTGTGCGGCTGGCAAGCGGCTGGAAATTGAGTTATAAATAAATTGTAATAACAATTTGATTTATATAAACAATCGAGCGTTTGACAGCGGACATTTGACATAACGACAAATTATAGGAACAATGCTTTTTTAGATCTGCGAAGCAAACCGTTTCTAGTTTAATGCCCAAGTATTGCACATTAAAACCAATAGTACTAAAGCTTCTGGGATATTTTACATAAATCATTATAGTTGACTAATGGTATGTTCTTAGTAAATAACCAATAATTGCATTTGTCCTATAATGTACTTGCGTTATGTACAACATGGGCTTTGGTTAAAAGCGCATGTTAGTAATCTTATTCTAGAAAAATTTAATCTAAAACTTGCTTTACTCAGTTAATGGAACACTCTTTTTAAGAAAGGGCAGAGAAGTGGTGAAAAATGTGTGTGGAATGGTTTTAAATTAACTAATATTCAAATGTTTACGGTTTTCCTCAAAAGTAATTCTTACAATTTTCCCTATATTTAGACTCTCCCTTAATTAATAGCAATAGAAGAATAGATATAACTTTTATATTTAATTCTTTAGATAATCATTTTATACATATTCATATGTTAGATAAATTGCTGTTAAACAATAATGCTTATTTCTATAGAAGAATCAAGCCATTAACAAGAAATAAAATAAATCAAATTTTTACGGAAGTATCACGTGAAAAAATGAGTAATCGATATACTTTAAAAGAAGTTCTTAATTTAGCTACTGTAGGAGATGAAAGCTTTTATTACTCAATTTGCATATTCAGATATACTAAAAACCCTAACTTTCTAATCGAACCTGTTGAAGGAGTCTATGAAACAAAATATTCGTTTTTATTATTGACTGAATATTCAAACTATATTATAGTTTATAAAAGCAATATTTCTGGACTTAAATCTCTAAAAGAATATATCGAACCTATTGACTACAATATAATCTCTAGACTTTTTGTAGAAGACAAAACATTGTTTGAAAAGTTTTATGTTAGTAATATGAGTACTGCAGATAATGCAATAAGAAGTAAAAGTCTAGAAGCAAATAATTTGAAGGGCACTATTTCAAGAATTGGTGCACCAAAACAAGTTATTCATAATATGAGAGTAGTCAATGATAGAGAACGAACATCTTTATCATTAAATACTTCTAGAATTAATAATTTGGGAGATAAGAGAATGCTACAGGATTTTTTTGTTTGGTTAGTTCAGGTTACGAAAAAAATAATCGCTTTCACACCAAGAGATACTTATTTAGACAGCTTTGCTCAACCAGTTGATTTTGATGACTATAAAGATAATCTTGAACCAATTTGCATCTTAATAAAGTTCGATAAGTTATTAGATGAGATTGAAAGAGAAGGTGTTGAGAGAATTTATCAAGTTGATGACGAGGACAATGAAATAGAAGGATTTGAATTGAACCCTTTTATTGACAATTTTAAAACAACTTTAGCAATCAATGAAGAAGAGGATGTGTATATGATTAATAATTTAATTGATCCAGAAATGAGGTTAAGTATAGCATCAAAATCAATTAGAATAAATTCTCCTGAACTTAAAAAGGTAAAGATTGATAAAGGAGGAGATGCAATTTTTAATCTCAATTCATATATAAATAATCGAAATGATTTTATAGTTAATTTTTCCGAAACTGATTTAATATACACTTATAGAAAATTGTTTAGAGATCATAGGTTATTGAATGATATTGATAGTTTCTTGTCAGTCTTTATAGCACATCCAGGTCTTTCAACGACAACAAGTGAAAAGGGAGATTTTGCAGAAAATCAAACAGAATTTGAGGTTGGCTCAATTTTTCGATTCATTAGGGATGAATTAGCAAATGATTCAATAGCATTATTTTGTGATGATTTAGGAAATGAGTGGGCAGATTTGATATCTGTTGAAAACGATAATATTATATTTTATCATGCTAAGCATAAAGATGGTCATAGTCTTTCTGCAAGCGCTTTACAAGATGTAATTGGACAAGCTCATAAAAACCTTGGTAATCTTGAGCCAACAGATAGGATGCTTGAAACTAAAGCCAATAACAAATGGTCTAACAATTATAATAATGACGGAGTAGAAACTGAAATTAGCAGATTAATGATTGCACCCAATAATTCAATTGAAGAAGCTATAGATAAATATAAGACATCATTGTTTTTGCCAAATGTAAAGAGGCAAGTAAACATAGTAATAGATTTCATATCAAAGCAAGAGTTGTCAGATGGATTAGATTTATTAGTTGACAATCAGGCTTTTGCAAGAAGAAATGAGGTGACACAAATATTATGGTTTGTTTCATCTTTAATTGCAAATTGTAAAGAATTAGGTATTGAAACTTATATAACTTGTAGACCATAATTACTTTAATAAAACTATGACAAAAAAACTTGATGAAATTGATTGGTTAAAACTTCTTAAAGTTGATCCAATAAAATTTAAGGCCTGGTTTAATCTTGTAGAAGAGAAAAAAGTTGATGAATTGACTGTCAAATTCTATAGTCTTAAATTCACTAATGACAAACCAGATTATGAAGGGTTTATTAGATACTTATATAATCAAGTAGAAAGTTATGTCTTTGAAGAAATAGAAATCAAAGAAATTAGAGAAGATGGTGATAATCCACAAGAAAAAGCTTTAAGTTATTTTGGAGATATAGATCCTATAAGTGATGGCAGTTATGGAGAGTTAATTTTATATCTTTTTGTAGAAGCTATTTTACAGGCTCCGTTAGTTGTACATAAGGTAAGTCAAACTTATAATGATAATGACCAAGTTAAAGGTTCTGATGGAATCTTTATAGGTAATATAAATGATAAGCCAACTTTACTAATTGGAGAATCAAAAATGAGGAATAGCTTTAACAAGTGTGTTAAAGATGCTTTAGAGTCACTATCAAGGTACATAAATACTCCAGAAGCAATTGAAAGAGAATTATGTGTTGCTAAAAAGCATTTAAGCAGAGATTTAAACAATTTAGATAAAGAAACTCTAGATCTAATTTATAAAAGCTTTAGAACAAAACAACCTGAATTCAATGAATATGACTTGTGTTATCCTGCTTTTTTAATGTATAAAGAAGATAAGATAAATGAAATGTTATCTAAGAAACTACCAGATATTGAAAAAGAAATAAATACTTTTTTATCGTCTTTAAAAAAGAAAAGAATCAAATATATTACTAAATCCTTACCAAAAACTAATGATATTACTTTAGAGTTTTTTATGATGCCTGTAAATAATGTGAATGACTTTAGAAAATTATGCTATGATGTCTTTCATGAAAATAAAGTTTAAAGAACAGAATGTCTAATAAAACAATAAATTCCGCTATAAAGCATCCAGTTTTTATTAAAGTATTAAGTTCTTTAATAACAAATCGCTTTTATTCCGAGGTTAATTTACAGAGAAACAAAGAGGGAATAGATGAAGAAGAAATTGAACATGCAATTTGGTTAGCAACAATAATAGCAACAAGTAATAATGAAGATGATAAATATATTTCTTCTGTTTTTGGTATTTTATTATTTCTAGAATATGACGATATAGATTATAACAAAGTAGCATTCATTATACTTTCACGTTCGGGTAACTTAATATCATCTAAATTTTTCACTAAACTAATTAGTTTTGAAAGTGCTAAAGATTCTAATTTTTTACAATTCAATGAAAGATTTGGTACAACTTTAGATTATGAAATTGGTGCTAAACTATCTATAAATGAAATTGATGTAGTAGGTGGTGATTCAATTATAGGTTCAGATTACCAAAAAAAATTATGGGATTCTCTAATAAATACTAATGAGAATATTGCAATTTCTGCGCCAACTTCTGCGGGTAAATCATTCATAATTCAAAATTATATTTTAGATACATTTACAAAAGTAGAAAGCTTTTTTGCTGTATATATTGTACCAACAAGAGCGCTAATAGCACAGGTCTCTCAAGACTTCAAAAATGTATTAGGTGATGATGTATCAATTAATACTGCTTATATAGACAATGATGATAAAGAAATAACTCAGTTTAGATCTAAAGAATTGTATATTCTTACACCAGAGAGAACTTTAAAGCTAATTCAAGAGTCTTATAATAACCCAATAAACCCTGACCTTATATTTATTGATGAAGTTCAAAATATAGAAAATGAGGATAGTAGGGGTTTTTTATTTGAATTCTTATTAAATGAAATCGAAAATTTATGGCCTCAATCTCGAAAAATAATTGCTGGACCTTTCCTTGATAAGCCACATATTCTTTTTAAACTAATCTTTAGTGAAGAAAGTAAAAATTTGCAAACCATATTTTCTCCTGTTTTCCAATTAAAAGCTTGTCTTCGCCCAGATGAAATAAAAAATAAGCTGATAATTGTAAAGCTGTTTTTTCAAGGAATGCTTATAAATGAATTAGAAATAGATGTAGATTTTAATTTTAAGAAGCTTATTTCAAACAAGAAAAAAGCACTTGTTAAGATTGTAATGCTTTTTGGTCGTGAAAGCAAAAACATAATTTATTTCCCTAGACCTGATTGGGCTGAAGGGTTTTCAATTGATTTAGCCGCTGCTATAAGCAAACAACTGAATGATGATAAAATAAAAAATGATGAAGATATTAATGATTTGATAGATTTAATCAAAGAAGAAGTACATCCAGAATATTTTCTAATTGATGGTTTAAAAACTAAAACAGCATTTCATCATGGAAAGTTGCCAGAAATAATTAGAGGTGAACTAGAACATTTATTTTCTAGTGGAAAACTAGATAACATTGTTTGTACATCTACTTTAATGGAAGGCATAAACTTACCTGCGGAAAAAGTATTTATTGCTCATGCAAAAAAAGATAATATAAAGTTAAATCCATTCGAATTAGGCAATATAGTTGGCAGAGCAGGAAGAATTAAAGATTCATTGATCGGAACCGTGTTATGTTTGGAAAATGAGGAAGAAAAATGGGCAGAAGAACAATTTAGCAATAACCCTGAAATGGAAATTGTTCCCGCGATTAATAAACTTCTGAATCATCCTATAGATGAAATTATTGAGGCAATAAGACAACCATTAGATGATAATGTTAGAAACCTAGATTATGCTACCTGTTTTTTAAAGCACAAATATTTACAAGGTGAGGAAGTTCTAGAAAATTATTTAAAAAAGAAGAACTTAAATGAAGAAAGTATTATTGCAATTTTAGACTCATTATCAACAAGACTAGATAAATTAAAAATACCATCAGAATTATTAAGATTAAATCCAAGTATCGATCCCGAATTACAAAATGAATTATATATAAAAATAAAGAAGAAAGGAGTGAAGAAGTGGGTTTTTCATGATAACGAAAATTTTAATCGTAGATGGGGGAAAATCGAAAGGCATAAAAGATCTCATTCTGAAAACAACTTTTTTGGACAGTTAGAAAACATATTATTCAAATTAGATGAAATTTTTGACTTTAATGCAGAAGCATACTTTAAGCATAATATTTCTAGAACTGTTCCACATATGGTTTATTATGCAATACAATGGCTTGACAATAAAAGTATGAAAGAGTTAATAAATCAAGAAATAAATTTTTATGCCAATATTAGAAAACTTATTGATAAAAATGACAGAGGCGATATTAACAAAAAAATTAACGAAGTAATTAAAGTATACTCATCAATCATTAGTTTCGTTTTAGTCAAATATCTAAAGTTATTAGCTGATATTTTGGAAACTTTTTTAGATGATGAAGAAAAAGAAAAATACAAATTAAGCCTTTCAATACCTACAATGCTAGAATTAGGAACCTATAATGCAGTTGTACTATTACTTATTTCTAAAGGTCTTTCAAGATCTGTTGCAATTAAAATATATCCTTTGATTCCTGAAGAAGAACAAGAGGAGCCTTTAGAATGGTTATCAAAGCAGAAATCAATAAATAAGTTAGGGAAGATTTATAATAAATATTTAAAAAGAAAAGGTTTTCTCTTGCAGGATGATGAACTTTAAAATTTAAGCATGAAGGATTACACACATGAAGAAATATACACAATAGTAGGCAAGAAGGACAAAACTGCTAGTATAACTTTTAAATATAATAGTGACTCATCAAAGCGTTTTGGACAATTTGTAACAGTTGTTTTTTTATATACTCAAAAGGAAAGAGAAGAGCTTGATCAATTGGTTAAAAAAAGTCCTTTTTCCAAACATGGAAATTTGAAAGTGAAGTATTTAGCTGGAAATTTGTCTAAAAAACAAATACAAGAATTAGAACTAGAGGGAATCAATTCTAGTGATATTTCAACTATAGATTATTTTGTTCATGACCCAAAGAACACATTTCATTCTAAAGATAAACGAACAGTTAAGTCTTTAAATATCCCAATAAGAACATCTTCTAAGGGAGGGGATTATGATTGGATTTATGGATTCCAAAAAAAACTTGTAACTGATGGAATTGGGCTAACTCCAATGGGTAGGTGTTTTTATTTAGCAATGAAATTCTATTTTGAACCAGATAATTTATCTGAAGAAGAAGTTCAAGAGATTTATCCAAATGGTGATTTAATAATGAAAGAAGAAGTAGAGTGGGAGCTATTTAAAATAAAATATCAAAGAGAAGAATTATCACAAGAAGAAAAAAAGAAATGTGCTTTGATGTTCAAAAAAAAACAAGAGGAATCAAAGATTATTCTAAATAAATATTTAAATGAATCTGGTAGTAGTTTAAAAAAACTAATTGCCAATAATATTGAACAAGCTGCTGAATTATTAATAAAAGTTGAACACTTTAAGGATATTAAATTAAATGTGATGGGTTCATTTCCAATATATTTGGATGTGGAGAGATACTTACATGTATATATGCGTCATGTTGAAGAAATGCAAGTAAACAAGCATTTTGAACATAAAGATAACTTTCAATGGAATGAAAAAGATGTGACGTTTGTAATGCAAGAGGTTATAAATCAGATCAATGACGAAGTTCAAGAGTTTTTTAAACTTAACCCTGGTAAGAGATATAGCAGATATGGAGAACAAAGCATCTATTTTCAAGGAGACTATTATACTGTGCATATAGAACCAACAGGTCGTATAAGTACATTTCATAAGAATAGAAAAAACAGTTAACTATATTATGTAAAATAGAATTTAAATGTTTAGCTCGGCCTCATAAAATTTTGGTTAAAACAATAGGTGAAATGAGCGTACATATTTTAGGGAGATACTAATACAATATATTAAAGAAGTCAAACCTTAAATGAGATTTCAAAACAATCTTAATCAGTTCAGAAGTTTCCTAAAATATAGCGAATGAGCCGTTAATTGTTTCCAAAATTATATGCAGCCTTGAATTTTTGTTTCTTTTGTTTCAAGACAAAAGATATTAGAAACTTAAAAAAAGCCAATTTGGAATTCTAAATATAACAAGTGCATAGAATTTTATTTTACTCACATATAACAAAACAATCGAGCGCTTGGCAGCGGACATTTGACATAACGGCAAATTATAGGACACATGCTTTTTTAACGCTGCGAAGCAAACCGTTTCTAGTTTAATGCCCAAGTACTGCACATTAAAACCATTAATACTAAAGCTTCTGGGATATTTTACATAATATCATTATAGTTGACTAATGGTATGTTCTTAGTAAATAACCAACAATAGCATTTGTCCTATAATTTATATTATGTAAAATAGAATTAAAAGAAACAAACGCATTACCTTTTCAAATGACTATTTATAAGCTTCAATAGATGCCACCAATTGCTTTCGCATTCTACTCAAATCATAATAAAAACCTTTAACCAAATCACCATAACCATTAGCGTATAAAAATCGTAAAGAAGAAATTCGAGCTTTATGGCCTTCATCATGCAACAAATAATTAATACAATCATTCTCACATCTAAAATCTGTCAATAATTTAGTATACCATGGTTGTGTAGCTTCTAGATATTCAAGATTTGAAGCGAACTTTTTATAGATAATGTTTTCAATATCATCAATATTCTTAAAATACAATTTATAAGTACCACTGAGAGTCACTAAATGTTCAGAAGCTTTAGAATTGTCTAATAACGCGTTATCAATCCAATTCATATTCTGTTGATCAAGTCCCAAATCCTTAACATCAAATAATATGGTAGATACAAGTCCTCTATCATCAACTTTATTACGATCATAATCGCGTCCAAGTGTCTTTAAATACACCTGATTTACGGTATCTAATACCTTTCTAAAAGCATCAATGTCTTTAATATCCTTGTCTAATTGTACTAAAACCTTCTGCTGTAAAGCTACATTGGCTTTTTTAATCTGATTTTGGTTGCTCCAATTATTAAGGTATAACGCAATGAGAATTCCTAACACCACCAAAACTATTTCACCAATGGCATAAATGAGATAATTCTTTAAGCGCTTCCCTTCTATCATATTAAATCTAAGTTTATTAAACAGCTTCATGACGTTAAAATACAAACTTTTTAGAAACTAAGAAAAAACACACTTAGCAATAAAAAGGATATAGTTAATATCATTACCATACGAGTTAATGAGTATGTAGTAATCTCTCTAACTTTGAGATAATCAAACCCTTTAAAACAAAATCAACATGGAAAACACAAATATTATTTTCGAGTACCACGACGTTTCTGCAAGTGAAGCTTTAGAAACTTTTACAAGAGAAAAACTAAATACCATATTTACAAAATTCGATTTTGTAATTCGTGCAGATGTATTCTTTAAAACAGAAAACACATCTTCAGATAAAACAGGTAAAATATGTGGTATCCGTTTAAGCGCTCCTGGTCCTCGCCTCTTTGCAGAGTCATCGAGTTACAATTTTCAAGATGCAGTCACAGAAACAGTTAGAGACTTAACGTCGCAATTAAAAAGACGTAAAGAAATGATGAAATCACATTAATTATGGGAGTATTTAGCGACGATAACAGACAAATAACCTGTGTTTATAATAGTAAAGATAATACAGACAAGCAAACACTGGCCTATATAACGGCTTCAGAAAAAAGTGTGCTAAGTTTAGATATCTCTACCGAGCAAATTACAGGAACACAATGGGCAGAACTAGCAGAACGTTTAGAGACCCAATTGTGTAATCTTATTAATGAAAAAGAAATTGCTGGAGACGTCAGTAGCTTCAGTGATTCAGATTGCATCACCATACTTAGAGAAAATCCTTCGGCTTTAAAAGGCGCGATTGTGTTTACCAAGGATAAAGCAAAACTAATAACAAACCCTTCTAAGGTATTAGAATTTATAGACGCAGATACAAGTAAAATTTCAAAACCTTAGTCAAATAACGACGTGAATCTGAGTATAAACCTTTTGTTGGTTGGTAGCTAGAAAGCCTGTAAAACGTAATGTTTACAGGCTTTCTTAATGTTAATAATTGAATATAATGTTGAATTGTATCGAAATTAATAATCGACAGTCATAACACCAATAAAAAAGAAAGTCTAAGAGATATAATCTCCTTCCACATATTGGTCTGCATACTTTTTGGTAAAGTGTGCACCATACAATAATATTAAACTAGAATAAGATACCCAAAGCATAATTAATATAATAGAACCTGCAGCACCATACGTAGATCCTGGTTCCATAGTATTAAAATATAATGCCAATAAATACTTACCAATTAAAAACATAACGGTAGTTAATGCAGCACCTGTACGTACAGATTTCCAAGTGATTTTGGCAGATGGCAAGTACTTAAACATAGTTGCAAACAGTAAATAAATGAAGCTTACAGAAACAATAAAATCAACCACAAACAAATAATCGAAGAGATTATCTGGTAAAAAACGGTTTAATTGCTTACTAAACGTACTCAATAAAGACGTTAAAATAAAACTTGTCAGTAATAGAAAACCTAAGATAAGTATAAAACCAAAACTCTTTACCCGACTCATTAAAGTAGCGACAACATTATTTTGATACGATGGTTCTTGTTCCCAAATGGTATCTAAAGCAGATTGTAATTGAAAAAACACACCTGTTGATCCGTATAATAACGTTCCAATACCAATAACCGTAGCAAATACAGAGGTTTGTTCATCACTACGATTTTCTATCATAGTTCTAATAGCATCAGCTGCATCTGGACCAATGGCCTTAGAAATTTCACTGAGTAATTCCCCTTGTACAATGTCTTCTCCCCAAAAACTGCCCACTACTTTTAGTATAATAATCACTAAGGCAGGTAACGATAATACAGCATAATAAGCCACAATAGCACTGCGCTGAAAAGGTTCTCCATTAAACCACGATTTAGCAGCAGCTACTAATAACTGTGGCAAATGTTGAATTTTAAAGTTTTTGGAATCACTCATAATTAGAATTAGCTTAAAAAATAGGATTGGTACAAAGGTCAATTAAGCCTCACCTCTAGCAGGATAATCTTTGTGTAATATAAATTTGATGGCATTAATTACATCATCTAATCCAGGTCTTGCAAATGGCATCGTTTGTAGAGAAGCACAATACAATTCTTTATTAGGTCTTATAACAAATAATCCAGGTTCTATAAAAGTGTCTGGTTCTTGCTTTATACCTTTTGAAATAAATAAACCCCATTCACGTGCTTCTTCAATAGGAAACTCATAACCTAGAGGAATATCTGCAATAGCCCAATCTTTATAGGTTTGCTTAGCTTTGGCTTCAGTATCACTGCTTATGGCAATTACATTAACACCCAAATCATTGAACTTAGATAATTTGGTTTGTAATTCTTCTAAGTACTTTTTGCACACCGGACAGTGAAGACCTCTATAAACTATAAGTAATGTAAAGGCTTCTGGATGCTGTTTACTTAAGGTCCATTCGGTACCATTAACTAAGTTTATAGATAAGTTTGGTGTTTTTTGTCTTGGTTTTATCATGTCGTTTGTGTTTATGTTATTAGTAGTGTTGTATCCAATATCGGAAAGGTGTAAGATATCGCTTCAGTGCCAGATCTATTATCTCGTTTGCTAAAACTATTAATGCGAAAGAATTAAAATAAGGATAAGAATGAAGTAATTAGGAATTAAAAAAGGAGTAACTAAATACGATGAAGAAGTAATTATAGCCAAAAAAGCCCATCACATGGTGATGGGCTTTCATAACTGAGGTTAAGTGATATATTAGATAACTTTTACGTTTACTGCGTTTAATCCTTTTTTACCTTCTGTAAGATCGAATTCAACGGTATCGCCTTCACGAATTTCGTCAACCAATCCAGAAATGTGAACAAAATGTTCTTTGTTTGAACCTTCTTCTGTAATAAATCCGAAGCCTTTTGCATCGTTGAAGAATTTTACTGTTCCTGTACTCATAATAATATTATATTTAATTTTTAATAATTACTTAGTAGTATTCAAATATGATGCCAAAGTGAAAACACATGTTAATTATCGGATTTTAAGTGAATTACAAACAAGTCGTCGATAAAAGAAGTAACTACATCATGAATATTTGAAACAAAACCCAATTGCCAATACCTTAGCCGAGGATTTCCCTCAGTCTATTAAATCTAAATATTATGGAAACAAAATTCTCTTTGTTTAACCAGATTAATAGTTTATGCTACTGGTTATTAATTTCTAGTGACTACAGAACATCAGTAAAATTAGATGCAGAAAACGACACCTACAGCGTTTGCATTAAACATGCTGGAATTGAACTCTATGCCAACACTATCAAAGGATTTAGTAAAAGAAATGCTAACTTCTTAGAACACGAATTAGATGGTATGGTAGCTGGCTTATTACATTTAAAGCAAAATGTAGAACAGAAATCAGCTTAATATTAGAGTCCTAATTTAAATTTGAAGTAATAACGTTAGTTCGAGTGAATTTGCCAAAAAGGAATTTTACTCGAACTGACGTAATTGTTTACTTTTAATAAAGTTATGTGGTTTAGCGTGCTAATTTTCTTAGCGCAACCCATTGTTTCAACATTTCTCTAGAGTCTACAGCAGGATATCCTAATACTGTTTTTCCAGCTGCAACATCATTCATAACACCAGAGCCTGCTCCAACAGTTGCTCCAGAATGTATCGTCGTATGATCTTTTATAGATGCAGAACCTCCAATAATCACACCATCACCTAAGGTTACAGAACCTGCAAGCCCTGAGCTTCCTGCCATAATACAAGAACGACCTAACACACAGTTATGCGCAATTTGTACGAGGTTATCAATCTTACAACCATCTCCTAATATCGTAGAACTAAATTTACCACGATCTACACAAGAGTTGGCTCCTATTTCAACACCATTTCCAATAACTACATTACCAATATGTGGAATCTTCACTAGTCCTCTACCATCATCACTTGGACGATAGCCAAAACCATCAGCTCCAATACTCACATTATTATGAAAAATACAATGGTTTCCAATTACAGAGCGTTCTCTAATAACAGTACCAGACCAAACTACGGTATAATCACCAATTGTCGTTTCATCTAAAATAGTCACATTAGGGTAAATAGTTACGTTTTCACCTAAAACCACATCTTTACCAATATAAGAACCAGCACCTACTCTACTACCTTTTCCTATTTTAGCCGTTTTATCAATAATTGCCGAAGGATGAATTTCAGTTTCAAAATGAGGCGTTGTAGGTGTAAAAGACTCTAGTAATTTGGCCATTGTTAAATCGGCATTCTTTACTTTAATCAATACGCGGTTTTCACCGGGTTCTAAATCTAAATTATCATTTACAATAGCCAAACTTGCTTTAGAATCTTTCCAAAGTGCTGCAAATTTTCGGTTTCCAATAAAGGTGGCCTGATTTTCGGTTGCTTTTTGAATTTGCTCTAATCCTGTAATTTTATGTGTAGTTGTACCTACAACTTCGCCATTTACAAAGGCGTTAATTTCTTCAATTGTGAATGATATCATTGGTATAAAATTGTGTGTTTATTAAATAGAGACACAAGATAATACTAATAAATGAAAATGACGTATGTCGTGGTTTGAAGAATTCTATCAATTTTAATGATTCCTCATCCCTTTTACAAAATGTAATAAGTCTCAATAGCTATTTATAATCGAAAACGTCAGTTCTATTGATTTTTAAGCATGAAAAATCGTATCGAGAACCTCTTGTATATATCTGTTTCTCGATACAAAATTCCAAAAAAAGGAATTTCACTCAAAGTGACATCGATAAGTACTTCAGTCTTTACAAACTAGAGATTGTTATTCCTGCGAAGGCAAAAATCCACTATATAATTGAATAATAGCGATTAATAATTTATTAAATCGAAATTTCTTTAAATGTAATCCCTAAAGCTTTCTGTGTATCTAAGATTTTTTGCATTTCACCTGGAATAATTAAAGCAATAGATTGTCCGGTTTTACCAGCTCTAGCCGTTCTTCCACTTCGGTGTGTGTAATATTCTAAGTGTTCTGGTAATTGGTGATGCAATATAAAAGCCAAATTATTAACATCAATACCTCTAGCCGAAACATCTGTAGAAATCAATACTTGTAAGCTTTCATTCTTAAAAGCACGCATTACTTTATCACGATCTCTTTGTTGCATGTCTCCTTCTAAGGCACCAACAGCAAAACCTTCTTGTTGTAATTGATGTGTCAAAGCTTGTGTTCCTGCTTTAGTTTTACAGAAAATGATACCTCTTTCATCTTGGCGTTTTTCTAAGATGCGAATAATTATATTCAACTTATCTTTGATACTTGTGTGAACAAAATGATGCGAAATATTTTCGTTTACCAAAGCATTTTTATTTACTTCAACTCTAATAGCATCTTTAGACATATACGTTTTAACGATGTTTTTAATTTCCTCTGGCATTGTTGCAGAAAATAACCAAGTATTACGTTTCTTAGTGTTATATGCTAAAATTTTAGTTAAGTCTTCTTTAAAACCCATGCTTAACATTTCATCCGCTTCATCTAAAACTAAGATTTTTACATTTGAAATATCTACAGCACCACGTTCTATCAAATCTAGTAAACGGCCTGGTGTTGCCACAACAATATGTGTTGTTCTAGTTAAGTTTTTAATTTGTCTGTCTATTTTTTCACCACCATAAACACCTTCTGAGAAAATCTTTTGATCTATATACTTCGTAAATCTAAAGAGTTGCTTTTGTATTTGTTGCACTAATTCGCGTGTTGGTGCAATAATTAAGGCTTGCACATCAGAGTTATTAGTATCGATAGCATGTAAAACAGGCAAGCCAAAAGCTGCTGTTTTACCCGTTCCGGTTTGTGCTAATCCTATTAAATCCGTTTTAGATTTTAATAAAATAGGAATCACTGTTTCTTGTATCTCTGTAGGATTTACAATGTTAAGTTCTTTTAAACCCTTTATGTAATTCTTATGTATTCCTAATTGTGAAAATGTTGTCATAGTATTTAATTGTGGTGCAAAGGTAATTTGTACATGCAATAAACAATAGAATTAATTGTAAAATATGAATGGTGGTAATCAGAGTATTAGTAATGCACTATTTTTATTATTGAAATTCATCAACAAGCTGAAGCGTTCCTGAATAACGCATAAAAGTTTTGAATGTAGAGGTAATCTCAACTTCAGCTTTGTTATTTGGGAATATTAGAAGTCGCACATCATATTTTTCAGATGGTTCCCCATTTTGATTGATACTGAATTTAATCTCAAGTTTGTTATTCTTTTTATCAATGCTCTTCTCTAAATTTTTTGGAACTCCTTCAAAAGCTATTCCTCTATTCATACCATATGTACCTCCGCTTAAACGCCGTTCTCCCATAAATGATAAATCCCCTTTTACGGAGTCCTTTACTATATTTATAAAATAACCATCACCTCTTACATCAATTCTATTGGCAGTATTACCTGTTCTTGACAAAAATAATGTATTCGCTACTTGTTGTGTTGCTGCTTTCACAAAAGGATACGCTACATCTATTTCTATATTGTAGATTTCTTTTTCCTGCAATATTTTTAGTGTAGTAAGGTTATCAGCGTACTTTTCGCTAGCAGTAATATCCTTGGATTTACAATTCCATAGCGTAATAAGAACACTCAAACAACAAAGTAGTCTTAGTCTCTTGTAAATTACTTTTTTAGTCATAGTAGTCTAAGATACTGCCAAATGGTTGAAATAACAACAGGATTAACAGAGTTTTAAAAAAGAGTAAATCTAATTTTCTTTGATGTATATAAGAACTAAGCTATTGTTAGTTACCAACTAATAGGGCGATAATCCTTCAAGAATTTACCAGACCAATGTTTACCTGTGTTAATACCATCAAATAAAGGATCCATAACACGTGCTGCACCATCAACAATATCTAAAGGTGGTTGAAAATCGTGTAAGTCTTGTTTGCGTTTTGCTAATTCAGCAGGATCCTCGTCAGTTACCCAACCGGTATCCACGGCATTCATATAAATACCTTCTTTGGCTAAACTACCAGCTGCTGTATGTGTTAACATATTTAAAGCGGCTTTTGCCATATTGGTATGTGGATGACGGTCTTCTTTAAAAAAGGAATGAAACTTTCCTTCCATTGCTGAAACATTGATAATGTGCTTCTTACCTGTGTTCTCTTTCTTCATTACTTCAGATAGACGATTACACAAAACAAAAGGGGCTACAGAGTTTACAAGTTGCACTTCAATCATTTCTGTAGTTTCAATCTCACCTAATTTTAATCTCCAACTGTTGGTTTTTCTTAAATCCACTTGTTGTAAATCGGCATCTAATTTTCCTTCTGGAAAGACCTCTTGAGCTACTAAAGTATTATCAAAACTATATGGAATCTGCGATAATTTAGCAGACGCTCTTAAACCAATTCCTGGTTCTGGACCATGCCATGTCACTGGCATGTTTTTACTTGGTGATGCTCCAGAAGTTAGTTCTTTTAACTCCATTAAACATTCTGTATGGTCGTTTAATAAATCGCGTGCAAACTTAGGTAACTCTTCTATTGGTCGTTCTTCGTTTGGCATTAAATGACTGTAAAAACCTGCTGGTCGTCTTACAGTCTGTGCTGCATTATTAATAAGAATATCTAGCTTTTCGTAACGTTGTTCTATAAAATTACAGAAGATTTCTACACTCGGAATGTGTCTTAAATCTAGGCCGTGAATTTTTAAGCGATGTCCCCATTCTGTAAAGTCTTCTTCTTGAGAAAAACGCAAGGCAGAATCTACAGGAAAACGTGTGGTTGCAATAACTGTAGCGCCACCACGTAGTAACATTAAGGTTATATGATATCCGATTTTTAAACGCGATCCTGTAATTACAGCAACTTGCCCTTTAACATCGGCTGTTTGAAAACGTTTGGCATAATTAAAATCGCCACATTCTTCACACATGGTATCATAAAAATGATGCAATTTGGTGAATAATGTTTTACATACGTAGCAGTTTCTTGGAGACTCTAATTCTAATTGTTCTTTAGCTTTTAAATCGGCTTCAGGCAATAATTTAGGAGCCACAAAAATATGCGCTTCTCTTGCGCTACGTATTCCTGTTACTTTTCTCGCATTTTTATCTCTAGCAGCTTGTTTTCGCTTGGCTGCTTTTTTAGCATCCTTTTTTCTTCTAGAAAATTCTTCTCTACTAGGACGCGATAATTGTCCTGAGACTTTAATTAAAGCTGTACGTTGTGGTTTCGGAATTTCGAAGATTTGATCTGTATCAGTAACTAATTGTTCTAAAATAGAAATACATTTTTCAATCTCATTGATTGAGATTTCTTCTATATTATCTGGTTTATCGTTACTCATAACTATAATTTAGGACTACTTCTAAGTTATTTTATGCTTCTTGAAGTTCTTTCTTAGACTTTCTATAAGTGTAAGAATTAAAGATACTACGTCTTGCAAATCGCATTTGTTTATCAGAATTTAAAAACTTGATAAATACACCTTTAGGAACACCGAAATACTCATAAGTTGAACCGTCTAAAAATGTAATCTCTAATAACAAACCTTTGTGCTGAAAATCTACAATACTAGAATCTGTGATTGTTGCAGTGTATTCTTCAAGGTTTGCAGCCTTTGTTTCTGGTGCAATACTTACTAAAAAATGATAACCATCAATGATTTCAACACTTTTTAATTCCGCCTCTTCTTGTCCAGCATCTCCATCTTGAAATTTATCTGGATGCCATTCTTTTACTAAGTTTCTGTAAGTCTTTTTTAAAGTCTTTAAATCTATTGAATCTTCTATAGAAAATAACTTTTTGTACTGGTTGATGCGTTTCATTACTAGTGTTTTATTTTGAGGCGCGAAATTACGCTATTTTATAAGATGAAGGTGTAATTATTTTGTTATAATAATTTCGTTTGCAAAAACCTTAATCTTCTGGCGGAAACCCGTGAATTTCCTCAAATTTTTCATCGAAATTAGTTCTTAAATACGAGTTCAGTTTTTTCTGATAATCATCTTTTAACCATTTTAAGAAGTTATAAGTACTTCGGCTAATGCATTTTGCATAGGTTTCAATACGTTGATTGATATCGTCTTTTAATAATTTAGCTAAGGCTAAAGCATCGTAAACATCTTCGCTATTCTCTATACAAATTTTAGCGTGTTGTTCAATAGAACGTTCTAAAACTACTTTTGAAGATTCTCCACTATCTACAGCATCTTTGTATGTTTGTTTGATATCAAAATAGGTTTCTTCAGACTTAGAGAATTCTTCTTTAATTTCATCAGATAAATCATGTTTAAAGGTAGACTCAATAACTTCATCATCTTTAATACGATCTGCATACCAATTTGGAGACTTAAATATTAATTGCCAATCTAAATCTGCTCCCCAAGGACCAAATCTATAAAGGTTGTTACCTAAATCTATAGTTGTAAATTTCGATTTATTATTCAATATACGAGAACCACGACCAATCATTTGGTAATATAAGGTTAACGATTTGGTTGCTCTGTTTAATATAATAGTATCAATAGTTGGTTCATCAAAACCTGTGGTTAAGATACTTACTGATGTTAAAATAGCATCTGGAGTTTCATGAAACCACTGTAAAATCTGCTTACGTTGTTTCTTTGTTGCCGTATTATCCAAGTGCATAATAGGAAGATCGGCTTCCTTAAAAGCATAATACACACTAATAGACGTATTAATACCATTATTAAATATTAAGGTCTTCTTCCCTAGTGAATGTTTTTTATATGCATCTACTAATTTTTGAAGCATCGCAGGACTAGAATATAAATCTTCAGATGATTTTACCGTATAATCACCATTAGAACCAACTTCTAAAGACGTTAATCCCATATCGTAAGCATACGTTTCTGCTCGTGCCAAAAACTCATTTTCTATAAGATTCTCAATAGTTTCACCAGTAATAAGTTCATCGTAATTATCTTTCATTGGCAACTCTTTATTAGAACTTAAAGGTGTTGCGGTTACTCCTAGAATAAAAGATTTTTCAAAAAACTTAAATAGTTTGGTAAATGAGTTATAGTGCGCCTCATCAATAATGACTAAACCAACATCAGAAATATCTAACATGTCATCATTTAGTCTATTATTTAAGGTTTCTACCATAGCTACAAAGCAAGAGTAGTCTGCTTGATCGTCTAGATTTGCCTTACTGTTTACTACTTTATTTGTCACACCAAAACCATCCAACATTTTAGACGTTTGGTTACAAAGTTCCACTCTGTGCGTCATAATTAACACCTTCTTTTTGTGATTTTTAAGGTATTGGCGCACCATTTCAGAGAAGATTACCGTTTTTCCACCACCAGTTGGTAACTGATATAATAAGTGATAATCTTCACGTTCAGTATCGAACTTCTCAAAAATCTGGCTTATTGCACCTTGTTGGTAGTCATATAATTCTTTATCGGTTTTTTTTTCTTGAACAGCTTGTTTTGTTTGAGACATAAATTTTGTTTCGGATTATATTTTTGAAGTTGCAAATTTACAACACTTTGGCCCACAAAAAAAGCATCAAATGAATTGATGCTTTTTCAACCTAACCAAAACGATAAGCTTAACGCCTATACTTTTTCTTTTTCATACTATTTTATAGTGCTTTGAGACAAAATTAGTTGAATTTACATGAGTCTTTTGGCTCATATATAAGTAATTATAACTCATATAGAAATAAGTATGTTAAACATATAGAACCAATCTTAATTTCGTATTTAATGATTAAACAATAATTATTATATATTTACGTTTCAAATGCTTATTAGATTATTTTTCCCCTCTATGAAATACATTTTTTTCTGTATTGCTATTCTTTGCAGTACCTTATTAACGTTCGCACAAGAAGATTCCCTTACAAGTTCTATAAAAATTGACTTACCAACGGCTAAATTTAATAAAGGTGTTTTAATTGAAGCTATTGAAATTCCTTTAGTTTCGATAACCGAAATTGCACCAGCAATTGATATAAAATCTGACCATTGGGACACTACCGTTTATAATCCATACCGTAATACTTTTCAACAATTTCCTTTAGAATTAACTTTTACAGATAGCACTTATGCTTCTCCTGTGCCACATATAAAAGTAGTAACGTCTCGCTATGGCTGGAGAAGAGGACGACCACATAAAGGCATAGATATCGATTTAGTTACAGGAGATTCTGTTGTTTCCGTTTTAGAAGGTATTGTACGCTATGCAAAATACACTAACGGCTTTGGAAATGCTGTGGTGGTTAGGCATTACAATGGTTTAGAATCTACCTATGCACATTTATCACATATTGGAGTAAAAGCTAATGATAGCATTAAAAAAGGACAATATTTAGGTAAAGGTGGAAATACAGGAAACTCGAGAGGAAGCCATTTACATTTAGAATTAACGTATAAAGGTGAATCTATTCACCCTGAATATTTGTTTGACTTTTCACCTAAAAATGAGATTAGAGAAAAGCAAGTTTGGGTGACGCAAAAATGGACGCATGCTAGGTTTCACAATTCTAAACTAGCGAGTAAAGTGCAAGTGATCAAATCTGCAGATGAAGCTGCTTTATTAAGTTTAACTAAGCAACCTAAATTTTATGTGGTTAAAAAAGGTGATACGCTTTATGGCATATCGCGTCGTAATAATATGTCTGTAGCTGCATTGTGCCACACTAATGCTATTAAACAAAACGCTCCTTTAAAAATTGGTCAAAAATTAGTTTTAGAACTTTAAAACGAAGTTAGAATTTATAAAATTCAGTACTTTGCACCTTCTAAATAAATGAATCTAATTTGAAAGTCTGTATTGCCGAAAAACCAAGTGTTGCCAGAGAAATTGCGTCTGTATTAGGTGCTACCACAAAACGAGATGGTTACTACGAAGGCAATGGTTATGCCGTTACGTATACTTTTGGACATCTTTGTACTTTATTTGAACCTGTTGATTATAAACCGTACTGGAAAAGTTGGGATTTAAACAACTTACCCATGCTACCTGAAAAATTTGAAGTTAAAGTAGCTAATAATGATGGGATTAAAAAGCAATTCAACATCGTTAAAAGTTTATTTGATAAAGCGGATGTGGTGATTAATTGTGGTGATGCTGGCCAAGAAGGAGAGTTAATTCAACGTTGGGTTATAAACAAAGCGAACTATAAAGGAGAAGTACAACGTTTATGGATATCGTCTTTAACCACTGAGGCTATAAAAGAAGGATTTAAAAATCTAAAACCTTCAAAAAATTACGATAACCTTTATTATGCTGGTTTTTCACGTTCTATTGGTGATTGGCTTTTGGGTATAAATGCAACACGACTTTATACTGTAAAGCATGGAGGATATAAACAGGTATTATCTGTTGGACGCGTTCAAACCCCTACCCTTGCGATGCTTGTAAATCGTTTTAAGGAAATTGAAAACTTTATACCACAACCTTATTGGGAATTACAAACACTTTATAGAGAGACTCTTTTTAGTTATGAAGAAGGCCGTTTTCTTAAAATGGAAGATGGAGAAATACTTGCCAATAAAGTAAAAGAACACGAGTTTGAAATTGTATCTACAACTAAAAAGAAAGGAACAGAATACGCACCAAAGTTATTTGACCTAACAGGATTACAAGTATATTGTAACACAAAGTTTGGATTTTCTGCAGATGATACGCTTAAAATTGCTCAGAAATTATATGAGAAAAAGGTAGTTACTTATCCAAGAGTTGATACTACATTTTTACCAAATGATGTTTACCCAAAAGTAAAAGGTATTTTATCTAAACTAACTGATTATTCAAGTCTTACAACTGCTATTTTAAACAAAAAGATAAAGAAGTCTTCACGTGTTTTTAATGATAAAAAAGTAACGGATCACCACGCCATCATTCCAACCGGAATGCAAACGCATTTGCAATACAATGAGCAACAAGTTTACGATATTATTGTAAAACGTTTTATCGCTGTTTTTTATGACGATTGTAAAGTATCTAACACCACAGTAATAGGAAAAGCAGCAGATGTTAATTTTAAAACCACTGGAAAAGAAATTCTATCTAAAGGTTGGCGAATTGTTTTTGAATCGGAAAAAACGAATAAAAAAGAAGATGCCTTACTACCTACTTTCGTAAAAGGCGAAAAAGGACCACATGAACCTTCGTTTTTAGAAAAACAAACTAAGCCACCAAATCAGTTTACGGAAGCCACACTTTTGCGTGCTATGGAAACTGCCGGTAAGCAAGTTGAAGACGATGAATTAAGAGATTTAATGAAAGAGAATGGTATTGGACGTCCGTCTACACGTGCCAATATTATTGAAACATTATTTAGACGTAAATACATAAAACGAAATAAAAAGCAGATTCTCCCAACCATTACAGGTATCCAACTCATTGATACCATACAAAATGAACTTTTAAAATCCGCAGAACTCACGGGTTCTTGGGAAAAACAATTAAAGGATATTGAAAAAGGAGACTATACTGCAAGCGCGTTTATTAGAGGTATGAAGCGTATGGTTGATGCTTTAGTCTACGAGGTACGAAGTGAAAAAGTAGAAAATCGAATTTCGGCTGTAAATAATAAACCAGCAGGAAAACCAAAATCGAAAACAAAGGCAAAATCGAAGTCAGAAGCTCTTATCGGCAGTTCTTGCCCTAAATGCAAATCGGGTTCACTTTTAAAAGGAAAATCGGCTTATGGCTGTAATCTGTACGGTAAATCTTGTGATTTTACTTTACCTTTTAGTTTTGGAGAAAAGAAAATTTCAGAAAAACAATATATTAGATTACTAAGTAAAGGCTCTACCGTAAATTTAAAAGGCTTTAAAATTGAAGGACAAACTTTAGAAGGGTTATTGCGCTTTGATGATGCTTATAAATTGAAATTTGAACCTAAAAAGATTGCTAAAAAAGTGACCGTTTCAGCTGGAGATACTTGTCCAAAATGTAAAACTGGTAAACTATTGAAAGGGAAAGCTGCTTTTGGTTGTAGTAATTATAAGAGTGGTTGTGATTATAGGGTTAATTTTTAATTAATCTAATCGGCACATAAAAATCTTCTTCAGAATTAGGGCTTCCATTTATATACTTCGCTCCCATTACTTGAAAATGTGGTCTATTGTCAATTTCATAACCAGAAGTAGGTAACCATTCTGTCATAATTTGTTGGTAGGTTTTAGAGGCATTCATGCCTTTATGAAGAAATACGGCATAATCACCTTCAAGAATTGTAAACGAAGCCATTCCGTCTGGAACAGTATTAATATTAGATACTTCTACACAAGCCCAAATATTAAAAGGATTTTCCATGGCATTGAAATCATCATAAATTTGCAATGCTATTAATTCGTTATTCGATCTATTACCAATTTCTTTTTGTCTTGGCATAAAACGTTTCCATAAAGCAGCAATATTTCCGAATTCATTATGATGCATGGAGCTTTTCATTCCGATTACTTTTTTCCTTTGGATTGTGATGAGTTGTGGTGACATAAAATAAAAGTATAAAAAAACCACCATAATTATTAATTATGATGGTTTTTAATGATTTATCAGTAAATACTATTTAACTAGTTTTACTCTCACAGCGTTCATACCACGTTGTCCTTTCTCTAATTCGAAAGTAACTTTGTCGTTTTCTGCAATTTCGTCAATAATACCACTAACGTGTGTAAAATGCTTTTCGTTAGTTTCAGTATCTATAATGAAACCGAAACCTTTAGAGTTATCATAAAATGACACTTTTCCAGTTCTAATTGGATCAAAAGGTTCTTCATCTGATTCTTCTTTTGTAGGTACACCAAGAACAATGTTCTCTGCTTTAACCTTCACTTTCATTGTTGGATCTGGAGGAGTATCTGTTAGATTTCCATTATGATCTACATATGCGATAGGAATTCCTTCAGAACCATTTTCATCTTTATTGAGTTTACGCGCTTCCATTTTCTTGCGCTTGTCTTCTCGTTTTTTTAATCGTTTTTTTTCTTTTTCACTTTTACTAAAAGTTTGTTGTGATTTAGCCATTCGTAGTTTTAAAAATTAATATGTGTGAGTGCTTTTGAAAATATTTATAATGCAAACAAGTTAATCAACTTAACAATGAATAGTATTAAAATCTAGTACAATAACTTTAAGGATAATGTTATTTGTGTAGTATATCTTCAATAAACTAGTTACAAAGATACAATTTCTATACCACATAATAAATTTTATAGCTTATAAACAACACCTAAAAGTACTCTAGGCATAAGACTTGGTTGTTTTATAGCCTTGTTTGCATCGCTAAATGTAAACTGAGTGTCATTATTTTCGTTATCATTTCTTGGATTGACATTGTCATTATCAGGACTATAAGACGTATCGTGACCTTTTAAAGTATTATTAAAAAAGTAGTCTAAGCCTACTGCTGCCACTAAATTAAATTGTTCAGAAATTTTAAATTGCGTTTCTGCACCAATACCTAGTCCAAATTGCTTAGACGTGACATCAAAATCCTCATTTCCACCGATGTAATTAAAATTAGCGGTAAAACTAGAATAACGTGGTCCAAAGACTAGATAAGACTCTTCTAAGTTTAATAACTCGGTTTTCCACATAAAATCTAAGCGATAATCAAAAGCTTTTCCTTTTTCTTCTGGTACTCCATTTGTTGCATTATTAATAAAAACACGTCTTGCGTCGGCAGAATTTCCTGGGTCCAATTTTGTATATCCTATTCCAAACCTAAAGTGTAATGGTAAGGTTTCAACAGGTTGTAAAGCTGTGAAATTGACATTAAACGCTAATCCTCTATTAAGGCCTGTTGAAAATCCTACGGCGAATTTAGAATCTTGGTTTGAAGTCTTTTGTGAATAAGAGAAATGTGAAATACTCACAACTGCTGCGAGTAGTGCAGATTTAAGTAGGTTCATAAAAATATAATTTAGGTTAGATTTGGTTTGTTATTGCTAATAAAATAGCAATGAACATTTTATGTACGTTACAAACCTAAATTAAGATGTTTTTATTTCAAGTTTTTTAGTTTTCCTGTCCAAGAAATATTTTCAACACCAGCAGAAGTAACGGTTAAAAAAGCATTACCATTAGGCTTAACTTCTATGTTTAATGTTGCTGTTTTGTTTCCGGTTTTTACATTAAAAGAAATATTAACTTCTTGTTTTTGGTCATTAAATGAAACATTGTAATTTTCAATTTTACCAGTAACATTGACTGTCTTTTTATCTGATTTTATTGAAACAACTTTTCCAGAAACTTCAGACTTATTAATAATTAGTGTATTAATTTCATCATTTAACACTTCCCTAGTTTCATTATTATAAACCATCTCACCTACATATAAAAATTGTTGTGAGTTAATTAAAGCTTTGGTATTATGATAAGTCGTTGCAAAGACTTCTTTTTGTGTTTGCTTGGATTGTGCAGTTACAAAAGTGGTTGCAGAAAGACTAAAAAGTAAAGCTATTAAAACTAATTTTTTCATAATATTTTGTGTCTAAGAATAATAAAATTGTATTCATCCATCTTTTTGATGGTATTTAATAAATATATGATGCAATTTACATCTAAAAACTGAAACATTCAATCTTGAATGAAATTCAGGCAACATTCTTTTTCTTCTTGAGCTAGTTGTATTAAAGAATCGTTTATTATTCTTAAAATAAGAAGTTCTCATGATGTTTGAGTTTACATCATTTAAAGAATCTTAAAAGCTGTTAAAATCTGCTCGTATTATTCAATTCTATAGTACTTTCGCAGAAAATATTTAGTATGTCAAAATTAGTGCCTGTTTTTAGGATTATAGCGTTGTTAGAAGGTGTTTCTTATATCTTATTATTATTTATTGCGACACCAATTAAATACTTTTATGAAGATCCTCAGTATGTAAAATTATTAGGAATGCCACATGGCATTTTATTTATGGCTTATGTAGTCATTGCAGTACTAATAAGTGCATATATGAAATGGTCTACACGTACGCTTTGGATTGTATTAATAGCTTCAATTCTTCCTTTTGGCACATTTTACATTGACAAAAAATACTTAAACAAAACAAGTCGTGCTTAACATAAAACACATTTTATTCGATTTTTTTATAGACAAAGGATTATCAGAAGAAACAGCTAGTTTTTTAAACATGATAGCCTTATTGTTAGGTGTTATTATTGTAGTGTTTGCCATAGACTACGTGACTAAACGATTTTTATGGAGGTTCTCTTCTGCTGTCGCAAAACGTACCAAAACAAATTTTGATAATATTTTAATAGACAATAGGTTGCCTAGAAATGTGGCCCACATTGTTCCGCTTATTATATTAATTGAGTTTGTACCACAAATATTCACGGATTTTGAATTTGCAGAATCAATTATTGCAAAAACACTTAAAGTTATTGGTATTGTACTAACCATTAGTATTATACGTAGTATTCTGAAGTCTATAAAGGATTATCTAAAAACAATTACGCACTATAGAGACAAACCCATAGATAGCTATATACAGGTATTTATGATTTTTGCTTGGTTGATTGGAATATTTTCAGGAATTGCCATATTAACAGGTATATCATTCTTTAAATTTGCGACGACTTTAGGTGCTGCATCCGCAATTATTATTTTAATTTTTAAGGATACAATTCTTGGTTTTGTAGCTAGTATTCAGGTCTCTATTAACGATATGGTGCGTATAGGAGATTGGATTACGTTTGAAAAATATGGTGCTGATGGTGATGTAATAGAAATAAACTTGGCAACGGTTAAAGTTCAGAACTGGGATAAGACCATAACCACTATTCCTACGTATGCATTAATTTCAGATTCGTTTAAAAACTGGAGAGGTATGCAATCTTCTGGTGGTAGAAGAATTAAGCGTTCCGTTATTATTAAAGTATCTACTATTAAATTTTTAGAAGCTGAAGACATTGAAAAGCTTAAAAAAATTCAATTAGTTTCTAAATATATAGAACATAAAACAAAAGAGATTAATAAGTATAACGAAGCACATGGTGCTGATAAATCTGTTCTTATTAATGGTGTAAATCTTACCAATTTTGGTGTTTTTAGAAAATATCTACAGACTTATATAGAGAATCATTCTGCGATTAATAAGGATATGACCTTAATGGTTCGTCAATTAGAACCTACTCCTCAAGGTATTCCTATGGAAATCTATGCTTTTAGTAAGGATCAGAAATGGGAAAATTATGAATTTATTATAGGAGATATTTTTGACCACGTATTGGCAGCCGTGAAATACTTTGATTTAGAAATTTACGAATTAGCCTTAGGTAAGCATTAATTAGCTTACCTAATATTAATTAAATAAAGCTTAGTAACGATAACATTACTAAGCATTACTCAATCTGTCTTTTACAAATTCTATTTTAGTTTTTCCGTGTGGTGTAGGTTTTCCATCTTCTCCTAAATTAACCATAACAATATTATCTACAGTTAATATGGTTTCTCTAGTCATTTTATTTCTTACCTCACTGTGAATGGTTAAAGATGTCTTTCCAAATTTTTTAACTCCAATGCCTATTTCTACAATATCTCCTTGTTGAGCAGATGACATAAAATTAATTTCAGACATATATTTAGTGACCACTTTAGAATTTTCGAGTTGAATGGTTGTATATAATGCAGCTTCTTCATCTATCCAAGCTAAAAGTCGTCCGCCAAATAATGTACCATTTGGATTTAAGTCTTCGGGTTTTACCCATTTTCTGGTATGAAATCTCATGTTTTTTTTACGTTTTTATGTTGTGTGATTATCTTAACATAAAGATAAAACTTCCTACAAGTTTAAGGGTAACAAATGCATTAGATTTATGAATATTTAAATGTATAATGTTAATAAGAGCGTTAACAACATATTTTTTTAGCAAATTGAAGCACTAACTATTTCCTTAATTTTAATTCAGAATTAAACCTTAATGATGTGATTATGGCTTCTCGATTTAATAACCTATTATCTATTAGACCTCAAATTTTATCTGCCAAAGTTTACGATGGTATAAGTGCTGAAGAAGCATTTCAGAATAAAACTTTAAGGCCTGTAATAAAATTACAACACGATTTATTTATTGCTGTTTTTAAGAATTATATAGTGAAGCATAAAAATGTTTTCTTCGATTTGTCTTTAGAGGAAAAGATTGTTTATATCACTAATGCGATTCAAAAAGACATAAAATTTAGAAATTCTTTAAAAGGAATAATTATTGGGCAATTTACAGTTGATGAATATGAACTTTATCTTCACAATTCTTCAGCTTTAAACAAACGCATGATGAATATTGTAAAAGAACGTCTAATTCATAGTATTCAACTTTTTGTTCAACCTAAAACCCTACAGACTTTATAGTCTGGATTTAATGAAAATAAAAACTCAACTTATAGAACTCTGCCAACGTTATGCTGACAAACGCGTTTTAGGGTACAAAAATGAAATAGAATTAATTAAAGAATCTATTGAAAACAATGATAAAGTAAGTAATGAAGAAGATGATTCTGGCAATTCTAAATTACTAGATGATTTAGAAAAAAACATGACATACCTCCATGATGCTAACAAAATGCGTGAGCAATTAAAATTAGTACGTCCTAATTTAGTTTCTGACGTAGCTGTGTTAGGAAGTCTGATAAAAACAGATAGCATGACTTTTTTTATCGCTTTAAGTATTGGTAAAGTTGAAATTGAAGATGCTGAATATTACATTATTTCATTGGCTTCACCATTAGGTCAGCTATTAAAACATCGTAAAAAAGGAGACCAATTTAAGTTTAACGAAAAAAGTTATTTGGTTGAAGAGGTTTTATAAAATGGACTCACCATTTAAATTAGTGGTTAACACATCACTCATGTAATTAAAAAAGGGTTTAATATTTTTAAAGGCATCATTAACATCATCTAAAAAATGATCTGATAGGACTTCTTTGTCTGTATATTTTTTGACGAAAATAAATTGCTTTCTTCTAATTAAATCAATTGCAGGATGCTCTTTATCAAAACCTTTTGGTGCTGTTTTTAGTTCATCACCTGTAAAATTGCCCCAAGTAGCACTAAAGGTTTTGTCGTTTAAAATAGCGCGCATTTCACTATCATCCATTTCAAACTCTTTTCTTATTCGTAAAATATCTTCTTTACTAGGATCCCAAAATCCTGTGGCAATAAAAGATTCATTATTAGGTTGAATATGTAAATAATATCCACCTCTTAATTCTGGTTTTTTTCTAGCAAACGAACCACCAAAATGTGTTTTATAAGGCAGTTTGTTTTTAGAAAATCGAACATCTCTATAAATTCTAAAGATCTTAATTTTTTCAATTTGGTCGTAGGCACTCATCATTTCTCCTAAATAATTATAAGCCTTTTTCATCTTCGCTTCAATAGCTTTAAATTCTGGTTTATGTTCATTGAACCAATCTCTATCGTTATTTTTTTCTAGCTTATTAAAAAAGGTAAATACTTCTTTTGGTATGGAAAGACTCATTAGGTATTAGTGCTATTAGTTAAGATAATTACATTTATTTTATAAAAATATAAAAAGCCATCTTAACGATGGCTTTTTAAATGTACTATTTAAAAAATTATAGATTGTTTAGTCAACGGCATCTTCTACATCGTCTGCTGCATCATCAATTGCATCACCAACGTCGTCTACGGCTCCTTCTATTTTATCTTCAGTTGTTTTTTGTTCTCTGCAACTGGTTGTCATTAAACTTAAACTAAATAAGGCTATAAATAAATAACTTAATTTTTTCATCTTTTATGGTTTTAGTGATTAGTATTTAATGTAAATATCGCTAACATTATCGTTTTACATTAGCTCTATTCCTTTGAATTTTAACTTATAAAGAAAATCATCTCTTTCTTTTAATTATTAGCAAAAGCTTCATTCATGTTTGGCGCTTTTATATTTAATTTATTATCAAACTGTAAAGTTCTAATTGGGAAAGGAATATTAATACCTTCTTTATCGTATGCTTTTTTAATTTCGATAATAGCTTTGGTTTTAGACCTTAATTTTTCTAGCATGCTTTCGGCATCAATCCAAAAACGACATAAATAATTAATAGAGCTATCTCCAAATTCTGTATAATAAAATTCTACATCTTCAGCAGATTTCACTTGGTCAAAAGTATTAGCAATAACCTCTTTTGTTAACTGCTCTACTTTTTCTAAATCGGACTCATAACCTACTCCACATTCTATAAACACTCTCATTTTTGTAGTTAAAGAATAGTTTTTTAATGGATTATCTAAAATGGTTTTATTCGGAATTATAACTACGTTATTATCGGCTTCTTTTAGCGTAAAATCTTTTAGATTAATATCCATAACTTCTCCAGAATAGCCAGAAGTTT
This sequence comes from Winogradskyella eximia, assembly GCF_003386165.1. Taxonomy (GTDB): domain Bacteria; phylum Bacteroidota; class Bacteroidia; order Flavobacteriales; family Flavobacteriaceae; genus Winogradskyella; species Winogradskyella eximia. Next base: position 200,388 of record NZ_QRDV01000002.1, read on the forward strand.
CAACCCAATGACCTATCTGTATTTTTTTTCTGAAAGAAAGAATTAAACCGGCAAAAGTATTAGCTAATGTACCTTGTAATGCTAAACCAATAGCCAAACCAACAACACCTGCACCAGCTAATAATGACGTTAAGGCTTTTCCTAAATTTAGAACTCCAAGTGCCATAAAAAGCCCTAAAGCAACTACTATAACTGCACTAACTCTAGAAATTGCACTTTTTATAGATTTTTGTTCCACGCGTTTATCTACCAATTTATTAACAAGTCTGCTAACATATTTGGCAGCAAAATAGGCTGTTACCATTACCAAAATGGCTAAAACTAAGTTGGGAATGCTTTCAATAATCGCATTAAACCAACCAATTAATTTATCAACTAGATTTCCTAAGGCTGTATTAAATTGTTCTTTCATAATGTGTTTTATTAAGGTTTGATGACATCTTAAGTATTAGAATTTAATACTTGAAAAGCGTCTGATACAAATATCGTGATGATAAAACCATATGTTTTGCTCTTATACCATAAGTCTTGACTCTAATACTAGGCTTCAAAATTTCAATTCAATTTCAAAGAATTGACGTGTTTTTAACTTTAAGAGATAATAATCAATCATTATTTACTTATAAAGAGCACCATAATCGTGTTAAATTAATGTCATTATGCATCATAAAAACGTTTTTTTATTTAATAAAACACTGAGAATTAATAAGATTTAAAAAGGTGAATAACTTCATTAATAAATGTTATGCAATAAACTTGTGAGTTTTAAGATTTTTCCCTATCATGCACTATATTTAAAACACACATTATATTTATGGGTAGACCAGCAACAAGACCAACAGCACTCAAGGACGGTTTTTATATTGAGATTAGAAATAAAGGCTCAAGATCAGGTGTAAAACTTTATAGCGGAACTAAATTACAGATGCATCGAGCTATAAAAATGTATGAACGCTCTAAAGAAGTGATGATATTAGGTGAATCTGTTAACGGAAAATTTGTGGACAAAGAGCCAAAGCTTCATGTAGCAGATTAAATGTAAACTTTACTGATTTCTTCTAGAAATTAATGCATTTTATTTTTCAATCAAAAATGATTAAAATCGTATTTAAATTTTATAATATAACTTATTATTAAATAGAAAGAAGAATAACTAATTAGTATAATAACCAACCAAAATTAAAAAAGGCATTAGATTTTAATCTAATGCCTTTTTTTATAATTTATAATTTGAGAATTTTTATTCAAAATTTACAGAATGTAATATAAGACCAGAAGCTGGAGCAATATAATCCATAACCTCCGTACTTTCTTTTTTTAAGGTGTCTTTAATATAATCTAAAGTGACCTCTCCTCTACCCAATTTTATTAGACAACCAAACATCAGCCGGATTTGGTTTCGCATAAAGCCTTTACCGACAACTTTAAATACATATGTTTTCTCTGGAAAAAAATTCGCTAAATAAATATCGTTGTCTACTATTTCTGAAGATACTATTGTTCTATTATATTCTCCTCTGTCTGTAGCACGATAACAATAGGTTTTAAAATTATGAGAACCTTCAAATAATTTGGCCCCTTGTTTCATTAAATCAACATCAAGCGGTTCGAGAATTGTAGTTAAAATAGGTGCGCAAAAAGGATGGTTTTTTTGACCTTCAGAAAACACATAATGATACTCTTTTAACTTAGAATCTTGTATAATATTAAATGTTTTATCCACTTCTTCTATAGATAAAGCCCTAATATCTTGCGGTAAATTATGATTAAATACATCTAAAAAGGCATCAAAATCTTCAATTGGCTCGTTATAGATAAATAATTCTAAAGCAGCTTCATTAGCAGACACCATTGCATCTGTTCGTCCTGCGCCTAAAGTCTTAAACCTTGTATCTTGAAAAATATACTTTAATGTACGATCTATCATTAGATGTACCGTTTTTACATCAGGTTGTTTTTGCCAACCATGAAAACGATAACCTAAATATTGTATTTTAATGAGATAATAATAGCGTTTATCAAACATAATGGCAAGAACGCTAAATTCTATAAGATTCCAAAAGCAATGCTAACTTTTATAGTTTAAAATTCAAAAATTTGAAAACATTGTGAGGATAGTGATCGTATTATAATTTTATTGAGAGATCCTTCTATGGTTCTTTCTGGTGAATAAACTTTCTTGCAATTACCAATAAATAAAGCTGCTATAATCATTGACTATGGCAGCTTTATTAATGTATTTTATTTTCAAATATTATCTAATTATGAATTTTTCTATTCGTTTTTCGTTTGAAGTATTATTTAACTCTAATATATAAATTCCAGGACTTAAGTGACTTACGTCTATAGTTTGGTTATTTGTTGAGTTATTTAAAGCATGAGTTAATATTAAACGACCATTAACATCATGTAATTGTGCCGTGTTATCATTTTGCAGTTGCCCTTCTATTACTATTGTTTTAGCATTATTATTTGCAAAAATGTTAATATCAGATAAGGTTGATTTAAGTGTGCTTAAACCTTCACCTTCAAATCTAAGATAAAAACGGCCTGTACCTGAAAGATCAGCATTGGCAGTTAACAAATAATCTGTTGTATTTAATAATGTAAATGAATTATTAAGTGTATCCTCTAAATACACATTAATATCAGATGATAAATCAGTATTAAGAATACTAAAAGTTAATACTTCACCTTGATCTGCATTTACTCCTAAAGGCACAACAACTGTATTCATGGCATCAGGACTGAAAGCTTGAACAGCAAGTGGCATACCTGTATTATTTTCAACTAAATTAGAATAAATTGAAAAGTCAGGAGCATTTTCATTGTACATCGCAGCATCATAACCAGGATCAAAGCCTTGTGTTGCATTACTATTAAAATAAAAATCTGTACTAAAATCAGAATCACCAGAATGTATATTTAACGCTAAATAACCATAATGAGCAGATGTTGATGCTCTACCTAAAATAAAATCGTCAGAAGATCCTGTAGTACGCATTCTTGTTGTAAAATCGATAAGACCACCACCTGATTTTGCTTTTACAAAAAAGGCTTGTCCTGGTGCAATTAATTCTGTTTCTGCTGGTGAATCTATAATGGCTTGATTCCATATTGTCCATCCGTTTGACATATCTCCATCATAACCATAAATTGCTTGGTTTGGACCACCATCTAATTGTGATTTATTTAAAGAAAAGAAAGCATCAAAATCTAAATAAGAAGGATATGGATTACCTATTAAATTCCAAGATTTACCTAAACCATCATTAGATATTGGTATGTCTAAAACATCATCTGTTCTAACAATACCCGCAAAAATTAATGCACTTCCATCTATAGTTGCTGCTCTAAAACCTTGTCCTGCTTCAATTGTAGTAGTTGCATTTGTTACAATATTATAGTTTTCATAAGCACCAATGATTGCATTATAAGGTGCAAAAGCTCTTATAAATCCACTAGATGCTAAGTTAGGAGTGTTTAATGTTGCAAAAGGATCAAATAATTGACCAGAAATTGGTGCCGAAATTAAATCATTTGTACCTATCTGTGCTGTATATCTGCTATAGGTTACATTACCAATTATAGTACCATCCGATATTAAACTTGAATATTGTTGTGATGTAGATTCTAAGTTAATTGCTGCAGTGGTTAGTGTAACACCAAGATCTATAGTTAAAGAAGCACCTGGCTTTATCGTTAAAATATTACAGATCATGTTTGCTGAAATATTGGCAATACCATCTTCAATAATAATATCGTCAATAGAAGTCGCAAAAATTAAAGGATCACTAGGCAACCATCCATTATCATAAGTGTAAGTAACAGATACTAATTCACTTCTTCTAGCATTGGAAGATTGACTCTCATTTGAATCGATTTGAGGTAAATTAAAAGCATTTTCAATGTCCTTAAAACTAAATGGTTTTTCTTCGTTTAAATTAATTTGATTTTGAAATTCATTTTGAATTTGAGTTTCAGGTTGTTGTTGCGCTTTTGATATATTGAAAAAACACAACATACATAAAGAGGATAAAATAGGTGTAAAGTTTTTCATAAGATTGGGTTTTAGTTTGATTAGTAATTCTGTTTAACAAACTTATGAAAAGGGGAAAATTATCCGCTGAAACGCTAATTTAATCGATAAAAAAAATAATATTTTCGTTTAAATCGCTTTTTTTCCGACAAAGGTAATATTTAATCGACAAAGTGCTTTTTTGTTTCTTGGCTATCTTGCTGATTACTTAGGATTTACAGCTTTCTCATTAATCAAAACATAAAAAAACAGCCTTAAATTAGGTATAAGGCTGTCATTTATTGTAATATGATCTTATAATTAGTTAATAATTAACTTTTTAGTTTCCAAATTATTAATGCTTGAAACTTTTACAATATAAATCCCTGTAGATAAATTTGACACATTAATACGATTTGACGTGTTTGTTAGATCTAAATCTTGACGCATCACCAATCCTCCTTGAATATCGTATATATGAGCTTCTGTTTTGTTTGTTAATAAACCTTGGATTACGATCTCTTTTGGTATTGCATTTGTATAAATCTGTAAGTCATTCAATTCATTTTTAATGGTAGATAATGCATCAGATGAAAAACGCAGATAAAAACGGCCTACTCCATTTAATTCTGAAACTGGCATAAATGTGTAATCATTTGTATTAAGTAAAGTCAAGGTGTTTTCTACAGTATCATCTAAATACACATAAGTATTAGACGGTAATGAAGATAAATCATCTATAGAAATAGTTAATGCTTCATTTGGCTGTGCTTTTATACCTAAAGGAACGATTATAGAATTAAAATCGTCATAAGGCAAAGATTGTATAGCCATATCTAAGCCTAAATTATCTTCCACAAGATTTGAATATATTGAATAATCAGCAGCACTACCTAAATAAGAACCAGCATCGTAACCGATATCCAAACCTCTTGTTGTACCCTCAATAAAATATATTTGTGTTGAAGCATTATTAGTGGTACTAATTAAATTCAATTTACATAACGCGACATTGGTTGTGCTATTTCTACCTGCGATAAAATCATCAGAAGTACCTGTAGTTCTCATCCCTGTTGTAAAATCAACTAAACCACCACCCGATTTTGCTTTTACAAAAAAGGCCTGACCTGGTGCAATTAATTCAGTTACAGTTCCGTCTGCAATAGTTGCTAAATTCCAAACCGTCCAACCATTAGAAGCGTTACCATCATAACCATAAATGGCTTGGTATGCACTTCCAGAATCAAATTCATTGGCATTAGTAGTAAAAAAAGTATCGAAATCTAAATATGATGGATAAGGATTTCCAATTAAATTCCATGCAAAACCTGCAGCTGCATCAGAAATTGGAATATCTAGTACATCATCGGTTCTAACTGTACCAGTAAACATTAGTGTACTACCATCTGTTGTTGCTGCTCTATAACCAATTCCTGAATCTATAGTGGTTAAAGCATTAGTAATTAAATCATAATTTTGATATGCTCCTGCGGCAGTATTATAAGGAGCAAAAGCTCTTATTGTAATTGCAGAAGCAGCCAAGTTTGCATTTAAAGCAGCAAAGGCTGTAAACTGTTGTCCTGAAACAGGAGCAGAAATTAAGTCATTGGTTCCTATTTGCGAGGTATACCTATTATAATTTACAACTCCGGTGATTGTTCCATCAGATATTAAACTTGAAAAAAGTTGTGAAGTTGAATTCAAATCAATAGTGGTTGTAGTTAGCGTAACACCAGAATCTATTGTTAAAGCTGCACCAGGATTTACGGTTATAGTATTACAATCCGTACTAGCTGAAATATTTGCAGTACCAGCATCAATTATAATGGTATCGGCTGATGTTGAAGCACCAACTGGGCTATTAGGTAACCAACCGTTATTATAAGTATATGTAGTTGCACCACCAGGCATAACGTAAATAGTGTAGTCTTCAGACTGACCGTAGACTAATGAATTGTAGCAAGCATCAGAAATTGCACTTACACCTCCGTACACACTATCCAAATCATTAATAATTCTGATTCTTACATAATTATCATAAGGAATAATTGTTGGGTAATCCAAAACAATGGGTGTTATGCTGTTTTCTAAAATCCCTCCACTTACTAGATATTGTTGTTCCGAATCATCATCGAAATCACCATCATTATTCCAATCAATCCAAACTCCTAGTTGATTAAGATTAGGCCCTACTTCAACATTTAAAGTATTAGATATAGATGTATCAATTTCATAGGTGTTTGAGCAACCTGCAATGCCATCAATATTACCACCATCATTACCATTAGTAGAAGAAGCATTTGAAATGCCGCTCAATTCAACACTCATTATGCCGGCATAATTATTAGCATCAGCAGTATTAGTGCTGCATACTGACATTGGAGCTACAAAATTTGTGTCAATTGGTACTGATCCAATAGAACTAACAATTGTGGTACCTTCCATAGACACTCTAGCTCTAGTTTTCTGATCATTAGTTAATCTATCTGAACAATAATAATAGCTCATTATATTATTAACGGTATTATTATCTACCCAAGGACTACCTGTACAATCGTTTGTTGAAGGACAAGTACTTGTTTCTCTTTTATGGGGTACTGTATCTGCACAGCCATCACTATCAGTTCCAACTGTTTCATCTAACGGGCAAGTGTTACCTGTGCCATCACCTTGAAACGTGTGAAATAGGTTAAAAAAATGACCTACCTCATGGACTACAGTACTGTTATCACCATTAGAATTAAGTCCCCAACCATTGGTATTACCTGGGTCGTAACCAAAAACAGTAGACATCATTACAGAGCCATGATTGAGGGCATTGTCGTTGTAAAAATATGCGTACCCTTGAAAGCCATATCCTCCATTATTTCCATCTAATTCAGTTACAATCCAGATGTTGAAATAATCATTTTTTGGCCAACTACTTAATGCTACAATATCTTCATAACTTGCTCCATTAGTATTATTAACATTTACACCATAATTGGAATAACCTGGAAGAGTTGAGGCATCCATTCTGTTTATACCAGTTGTTGCATTACAAATAGGATCTCTTTTAGCAAGCGTAAACTCTATTTCAAAATCTACAGGACTCGTTGGTATTTGTCCTCTATAATAATCATTAAGATTATCTATACTACTTTGAATTTGTGCATCAGAGATATTTGTTCCTGTCCCAACTGATTCCCCTAAATGCAATACATGAACCACCACTGGTATTGTTAAAACAGTACCTGCTGTTGCCCTAGCTGAAAAATTAGAGTTTAATGTTGCATTCTTAATTTTTTGCTCTGCAAGTCTTTCTAATTCAATAAAGTTAGGGTCTTCTAATTGTTTTTGTCTTTTGTAGTCAAAACCACATTGGTTTTGAGCGCTAGTTATTGTAAAGCATATACAAGCTAAAAACAATAAAAACGTATGTTTTACAGATTTCATAAGGTCGGTTTTGAGGCGTTAAGTTGGTCAAAATACATATTTTTACCGATTAACACCAAATATTATGATATACAATCTGTATTTCGCTATTCATATAATTTTCAAATTCTAATGATGGAAGACTATAATTTATTTAATAAAGCATAACCGAATTAACTAAAAAAGGTCTTTTGATTTCTCAAAAGACCTTTTATTTAAACTATAAATATTATTTCCTAATTACTGATTTCCTAAAATAATAGGCAATCCGCTATCTCCAGAACCGATTATAATCGTTTTACTGTTTGGTGATTCAGATAATTTAACTGTCGCCTCAATACCTTTATCTTGTAAAATCTTATCTGTTAAAGATGCACTTAGAATTCTATTTGATTCAGCTTTACCCTTTGCTTCAATAATTACTTTTTCAGCCTCTTTTCTAGCACTTTCAAGTCTAAATTCATATTCTAACGACTCTTGCTCTTGCTTTAATTTACGCTCTATGGCTTCTTTAATAGTAGAAGGTAAAGTAACATCTCTAATTAAAATATCATTTAATTGAATAAACTGTGGCTCTACAATTTTTTTGGTCTCTTCAAAAATCTCTTCTTGTATAGCATCTCTTTTACTAGAGTATAATTGTTCTGGTGTATATCTACCAACAACACTTCTTGCTGCACTTCTTATAGCTGGCTGAAGTACACGACTTAAATAATCTTCACCTTTTTGGTTATGTAATTTTCCTAAACTTTTTACATCTGGTTGATACAAAATAGAAGCATCAAGTTTAATATCTAAACCATTAGATGATAATACTGCCATTTTTTCTGCAACTTCTTGTTGGCGTGTTTCATAATCAATTACTCTATTCCATGGTGCTATGACATGAAAACCAGGACCCAATGGCGCTTTGTCTGGATCTACACCTCCACTAAGTGTTTCGTATAAAACACCTGCATGACCTGAATCTAAGGTGACTGCAGATTTTGCTAAAATTATAATTAATAGTACTACTCCGATTAATATCGGTAATCCAATCTTAGGTAATTTCTCCATTTCTTTATTTTTAAATTAATCCGTTATATTTTCTAATAAACCACTCAACAAATAGACTTAAAACTATTAAACCAAGTAGATATTTCCAATCTATCAAAGGTACGATATTTTTAGTGCTTCTTTGTATGGTTTTATAACGGTTATCATTGAGTAAATTGTTAATTAATAACTCAGATTCTGATGCAAAATAAAGTTCTCCGTTACTGTTATCTGCTAATGTCTTAAGTTTAGAAATATCAGCATTTAAGAATTGCTGTTCTACGTTATATTCTAAAACTTGGAAGCTACCAGAAATAGCAACAGATTCAGAATTATGCTTTACGGTAAAATCATATAAACCAGCTTTAATACCACTTAAATCTACAGTGTAATTGCCATTATTAAGTAATAGCGGAACTTCTTTTATTGTTTTGTTTTCTTTGTTTTTTAGTACAATACTTAATGATGCCGAATTGTCAAATTCAAAATTTTTATTGAAATACTGAGCTGTAATAATTACATCATCATTGCCATTATAGAAAGATTTGTAATCTACATTAATGCGGTTTCGCTTTTTATTAGAGCTTAGATATTGAACTAATTTTCCCATAAAACTATCAAAATCCATAAAACTTTCAGTATCTAAATAGCTTTGTGCTCGCCATCTCCAAATGCCTTCACCTAACAAAAGTGCATGTTTCATATTATCAACCTCGTACGTGGCTAACATAGCATCACCAGTATTAATTCCATTTACAGTTTTATATAAGATAATATCAGATGGAGCTGAAGATTTAAAACCGCCAAATTCTGATTGCAATGGTGGATAATTACTAAAATCTAGATTATCAATAATGAAAGTGTTGTAATTTTTATTTAATTCTGGCTGAAAGTTTTCTGTTTGATTAGTTATGGTCCAAAGTAAATTTAGATTGGTATTATATAACAACTCATAATCTGTTGTTGTACCAGCAATAATAAAAGTGTTTATTTTTTGATCTTTAATTTCTTTTAATATTAAATTAAAGCTATTGTTTGGTTGATACAATATAACTAATTGAAAATCATTAATTTTATTTAATAGTTCCTTAGATTTTAAAATTGAAACGCTTCGCTGCTCATTGCTTTCAATAGACTTTTTTAATGCGCCTAAGTCTGGATGCATACGATCATAAACCAAAGCTATATTTGTTTTTTGATCTATAACTTCTACACCAAAATTCTTGATATTGTTAACGGTATTCTTTTCGTTTTCTAAAGGGACCAATTCAACACGATAGGTTTTTACTCCTACACTATTCGCCATTATAGCCATTGAAATAATTTCTGAAGTTTTAGAAGCACTAAACTGCAGTGTTTTTTTGAATACCACAGTATTACCAGACCATATTTTAAGTTCAGTGTTTATAGTGGCTTTACCACTATAATTAGCAATAATTTCTACAGGAAATTTATTCTTTAGATACACATAACGATTTACATTCAATTGTTTAATACTTAAATCTGAATGTAATGTTGAATCTCCTAAAACCAGAGGATAAATTGGTTGTTTGATGCCATTTGCTATATAACTATAATCTGATCCGTAGGTTTGATTTCCATCTGTTAAAACAACAATTGGTGCAGTTTGGTTAGCATATACTTCTCCAAATTGTTTTAATGCCAATGTTAAATTAGATTGACGCTCATTAAAATTTAAACTATCTAATGTTCCAACCGATTTACCAAAACTATAAGCTTTAATATCAAAACGTTCATTGATTTCAGCATTGCTTTCTAAAGCATTTAGCACTTCCCTAGCCTTCTCATCTTGTTTTAAATACAAAATAGATTCAGAATTGTCTACAGCAACAACTAACGTTGGCTTTTCATCAAAATAAGTAAAGGATTCAAATTTTGGATTTATTAGTAAAAGTAATATGCCAAAAATAGAAATTGCTCGCAATGTTGTGAGCACGTATTTTAGGTTACTTTTTAATTTCGATTTATATAAATACTGAAACAGCGCTAATGAAAGCGCTGTTATTCCAGCTAAAATAATATATAACAGAGTTTCAGAACTCATTAAAATTTAATATAAATATTAGATTATTGACTTTACTGCCATAATCAATTTAGGTTAACATTCCACCATCAACATTTAGTGTTTGCCCTGTAACATAAGCACTTAAGTCACTTGCTAAAAATACACAAGCGTTTGCAATATCTTCTGGTGTACCACCTCTTTTCAAAGGAATAGCACTTCTCCAACCTTTTACAGTTTCTTCATCTAATTTTGCTGTCATTTCAGTTTCAATAAAACCTGGTGCAATGACATTGCTTCTAATATTACGAGAACCTAATTCTAATGCCACTGATTTAGAAAAACCTATTATTCCGGCTTTAGATGCTGCGTAGTTAGTTTGTCCTGCGTTTCCTTTAACACCAACGACAGAGCTCATATTAATGATTGAGCCTTTACGTTGTTTTAACATAGTTCGCTGTACGGCTTTAGTCATGTTAAAAACAGATTTAAGATTCACTTCAATAACTTTATCAAAATCCTCTTCTCCCATTCTCATTAAGAGGTTATCTTTTGTGATACCTGCATTGTTTACTAAAATATCTATGGCTCCAAAATCAGCTAGAACATCTTCAGCTAGCTTTTGAGATTCATTAAAATCTGCAGCGTTACTTTGGTAACCTTTAGCTTTTATTCCTTTAGAATTTAATTCTTTTTCTAGTTCATTAGCCGCCTCAACCGATGAGCTATAAGTAAATGCAACATTTGCTCCATGGTCTGCAAATACTTCTGCAATTCCCTTTCCTATACCTCTACTTGCGCCTGTGATTATGGCTGTTTTTCCTTCTAAAAGTTTCATAATTTAATATGTTTGGTTAGTTTATTTACAAGTTAGTGTTCATCTTGTGGTTTACCTAAAAAGCGATTCCGATTCCATTTTTAACTTTCAAATCATTAAAAATCACCAGACCTACATTTTAAGAGTCTTTGAACAGTTTCAAATATACCAATTACTATGAGTATGAAATAAAAAAAACCTCATATTTTAACATAAATATGAGGTTTAATCTATTAAGTAATTGAAGTGCTATTGCTTTAACTCTTCAGGTTGATTATAATTAAAAAGATAATCTATATCTAATTCTTTAATGGCTCCTAACTTGCTTAAAGCTTCAAAATCCATATCTTTCTTATTTCCAATAACCATAACATTATACTTTTCACCTTTTATATTAGTGTTAAAAAATGATTTAAGGTCTTCCATGGTCATGTTATTAATGGCATCATAAATTTCTTTACGGTTGTCATTATCAATACCACGTTTTTTTAATCCTTCATAAGTCCAAAAAATATTTGATTTTGTAATACGTTCTGAAGCAATTTTCTTTAAAGTCGCTTCTTTAGCTTGATTGAATTGATCTTCTGCTTGTGGCATATTAGTCATTAATTCCATCATAGCACTAACCGCTTGTTCTAACTTATTAGCTTGTGTACCAACATAAGCCATCGTATAATTTGGTTGACCTGCTTCTCTTGCATTATTATAGCTTGAAAAAGCAGAATAAGCTAAAGATTTAGATTCTCTAATTTCTTGAAAAACTATTGAAGATAATCCACTTCCAAAATAAGTATTAAACAATTGTGACGCTGCCATTTTTTCTGGATTGAATTCTTCTCCTTTTGCTAATAATAAGATTTCACTTTGTACCATATCGTAATCTACAAAGTAAACATTACCTCCTGTTTCTAAGTTTGTGTATTCAACTTTTTCAGGATAGTCTAATAAAGTTTCAGGAATGTTATGGTGCTTATTAAGTGCTACTTTTGCTTCATCAACAGCATTTCCGTAATAGAAAACGCGTTGTTTATATGCACGCATCTCTTTGATCTTGTTTACTAATTCCGTAGGACTAATGGCTTTTAATTGTACCTCTGAGTAAATATTTCTCAATCTAGAATTTTCACCATATTGTCCATAATTCATTAATCCATTCCAGAAAATATTACCTTTTTGAGTTTTACCATCTTCTCTTTCTTTTAAAATACTTTCAACGTATTTATCGTAAGTTTCTTGATTTGGCTCAGCATTATTCCATAAATGTTCTAAAAGTGTTAAACCAGCATCTAGGTTTTCTTTTAATCCAGAAATACCAATGTATGTTTTATCATTTGATGATGATACATTGTAGTTAATTCCTATTTTATAAAATTCTTGTTTTAATTGCTCTGGTGTGTATTTTTCAGTTCCTAAATAATCTAAATAACCCGCAGCAAGAGATACCATTCTGTCGTTATCTTGTCCCATATCAAAAATGATATTCAAATTAAAGATATCATTGTTAGGGTTCTCTACATAAGATACTTTTAGCCCATTATCTGTGCTAGTTTCCTTTATAGCCGTTTTGTAATCAACAAATTGTGGTTTTAAATCTGGTGAAGTCATTTCATTTAAAGACTTTAAAAACCCAGATTCTTTACCTCTATTTAATTCAATTGGAGTAATTCCTGGATTCTCAACTTTTACAATTGATTTGTCTTCTCCTTTAAGTTTATGCACCTCTACATAGTTGTTACCATAAAAAGAATTAGCAAAGTCAACAACTTCTTGCTTAGTGATTTTTTTCATTTCATCAAGCATTTTTAAACGATTGTTCCATTCTTGCTCGCCAATAAAAGCATCTAAATAAGCGTAAGCTGTTGCAGATCCATTTTCGTATTGTCTAATTTGAGATAAACGCATATCATTAATAACAGCATCTAATAACCAATCTTCAAATTCACCTTTTTTAATTTTGTCTATTTGTGCTAATAAAAGATCTCTTACTTCATCTAAAGATTGATTTGCTTTTGGCGAACCGTAAAGTAAATGAAAACCATAATCGTTATCAAAATTTGTAAACGATGATGCATTTTGAACCAATTGTTTTTGGTTAAGATTTAAATCAATTAATCCAGCTTGAGAATTTGCAAGCATATAATCTACTAAATTTAACATCACTTCTTGGTCAGAACCTTTTCCTTTACCTCTAAAAGCAACATAAATAGATTCTGAAGTTGGTCCTAAAACTTCTTTTTTAACTGGTGTTGTTATTGGTTCTAATTCTGGAAAAGTTGGATGAGTCACCTCTTTTTTCTCATAACTACCAAAAGCATCATTTACTTTTTTAATAGTAGCATCGAAATCTAAATCACCAACCATTATTACGGCCATATTATTAGGTACATAATACTTATCAAAATAAGCATTAATAGCTTCCATAGATGGATTTTTTAAATGCTCAGATATACCAATTGTAGATTGCGTTCCGTAAGGGTGTGTTGGAAATAATCCTTCAAGTGTAGCAAAATACTGCTTACGACCATCACTATCTTGTCCTCTATTAAATTCCTCATAAACGGCTTCTAATTCAGTATGAAATAAACGTAACACCAATTTGCTAAAACGTTCGCTTTCTATTTTTAACCACTTATCTACTTCATTAGATGGGATTTTGTTAACATAAACGGTTTGTTCATTAGATGTAAAAGCATTTGTACCTTCAGCACCTAGTGAACTTAGCATTTTATCATACTCATTAGCTATCGATAATTTAGAAGCTTCTAAAGAAATCTCATCTATTTTTTTATAAATAGCCTTTTTCTTTTCTGGATCTTGTTCTTTTTTATGTTCTTCATATAAATCTGAAATATGCTGAATGAGTTTAGACTCTTCTTCATAATTTGTAGTACCAATTTTATCGGTTCCTTTAAAAACCATATGCTCTAGGTAATGAGCCAAACCTGTGTTATCTGCAGGATCATAAGTAGAACCCGCTCTAACAGCTATAAGTGTTTGTATTTTTGGTTCTTCATCATTTTTGCCTAAATAGACTTTAAGACCATTGTCTAAGGTGTAAAGGCGTAAACCTGTTGGGTCATTTGCTACAGTTTCGTAATTAAAACCATTTGCATCTTGATTTGTTTCAATGGCATAAGCCATTTTTTTGTCATTGTTTTCAGTCTTACAACCAAAAACCACTGCAATCATAAAAAGCAGTAATAGTGTTTTGATGTTCTTCATTTTTTGATTTAGTTGATTTAATTGATAAGTTTAATGCATAAAAAAATCCATTAGCTAAATATAGCTAATGGATTAATAACGTATGTTATTTGATTATATTTTAACAGAAATTTAGCCTAAAACCTCTTTGACTTTCTTTCCTATTTCAGCAGGAGAATCTACAACGTGGATTCCACATGCTCTCATAATTTTCTTTTTGGCTTGAGCAGTATCATCACTTCCACCTACAATAGCACCAGCATGTCCCATTGTACGACCTGCAGGAGCAGTTTCACCAGCGATAAAACCAATAACTGGTTTTTTACTTCCACTTTCTTTATACCAATGTGCAGCATCTGCTTCTAATTGACCACCAATTTCACCAATCATAACCACAGCTTCTGTTTCTGGGTCATTAATTAATAATTCTACAGCTTCTTTAGTCGTTGTTCCAATAATTGGATCACCACCAATACCAATTGCTGTTGTAATACCTAAACCTTGTTTTACGACTTGGTCAGCAGCTTCGTATGTTAATGTACCTGATTTAGAAACGATACCAACAGTACCTTTTTTGAATACAAAACCTGGCATAATACCAACTTTAGCTTCACCAGGAGTTATAACACCAGGACAGTTAGGACCAATTAAACGACAGTCTTTATTTTTAATATAATTTGAAGCTTTAATCATATCTGCAACTGGAATACCTTCTGTAATTGTAATAATTACTTTGATACCAGCATCTGCAGCTTCCATAATAGCATCAGCAGCAAAAGCAGGTGGAACAAAAATAATGGTTGTATCAGCGCCTACTTTCTCAACAGCTTCAGAAACTGTATTAAATACGGGCTTATTTAAATGTGTTTGACCACCTTTACCAGGAGTTACTCCTCCTACAACATTAGTACCATATTCAATCATTTGCTCAGCGTGAAAAGTACCTTCACTACCTGTAAAACCTTGAACTATAATATTAGAATTCTTATTAACTAAAACGCTCATTTGATATTGTTGATTTTAAGTTTTATAATTTTGTTGCACAAAAATAAGAGATTTAAAAAACAAAAGCGACCTCTTTTATATTTTTCTTTCTGCGTAAGATGCCAGACTTTCAAAATCGTTTTCATCTGCTGGCAAGCTGATTTCAAAACCACGATATAATTTGCCATCTTTAACTTCCCATATGGCAGAAAAATGGGCTAAAATCACTTCTGATTCTGGATTTTCAATGGTTTTACCAAATAAGGTATGTCTTGTAGTTACGAATTCATTGGATTCTATTAAATGCGTAAACTCAAAACGCAGACTGTTATAAGATTGACGTGTACCTTTAAAAAAATCTTTAATTTCTTTATAATTAAGCAAAACAAATCCTTGACTACTTGTCCAATGTAATTCACAATCTTTATGAAAAAACTCAGAAACAACATTAGCATCATTAGCCATGTCTGATTCATAAAATGCTTTTACAACTTCTTTTGCTGACATTACAAGTTTTTTAATTTTTGAAGTATTTCAGGTATTTTTTTAGCGTAGGCTCTTTCTTTGAAAAACGCTCTTGCTTCAATCGCTGGTGAACCAAAATATGTTTTGCCTTCCTCTGTTGTTTGTCCTAATCCAGACTGTGCATATATTACTGTGCCTTTTGCTATTGTAATTCCACTTTTAACACCAACCTGACCCCAAAGTGTGACATTGTCTTCAACTACAACACAACCAGCAATCGCAGTATGTGATGCAATTAGACATTTTTTACCCAAAACAGTATCATGACCAATTTGAATGTGATTATCTAATTTAGAACCTTCACCAATAGTAGTGTCTCCTGTAACTCCCCTGTCAATGGTGCAAAGAGCACCAATATCTACATGGTCTTTAATAATAACACGACCACCAGATTTTAATTGGTCATAACCTTCAGGTCGGTTTTTGTAATAAAACGCACTTGCGCCTAATACACTACCAGAATGAATAGTTACATGATCACCTATTATAGCATCATCATAAATACTAACATTGGCATGAATGATACAATTTTCACCTATAGAAACATTATTACCAATAAAACAATTTGGTTGTATTATTGTACCTTCTCCAATAAGAGCATCGCTTGCAATAGCAGAACTCGCCGACTTAAATGGCTTAAAATGTGAAGTGAGTTTATTAAAATCCCTAAATGGATCATCTGAAATCAATAGTGCTTTACCTTCAGGGCATTCTACATTCTTATTAATAAGAACAATAGTTGCTGCTGATTCTAATGCTTTATCGTAATATTTAGGATGATCTACAAAAACAATATCACCTGGTTCTACCACATGAATTTCATTAATACCTAGAATTTCAAAATCGTCAGATCCTTTAAATTCACAATCTATTAATGTTGCAATTTGCTTTAAAGTGTGTGGCTTAGGAAATTTCATGTTATTGTTTTAAGTTGACAGTTTTCAGTCTATAGTAAGCAACGCCAACTTAAGACTAGCACTTATTTATTCTTTAACTCGTTCTTTATAAGTCCCCTTATCTGTTTCAACTTTAATTTTATCACCTTCATTTATAAATAAAGGTACATTAACTTCTGCTCCTGACTCCACAGTCGCTGGTTTAGTAGCGTTAGTTGCTGTATTTCCTTTTATTCCTGGTTCTGTAGCTGTAACTTCTAATATAACAGAAGCTGGTAAATCTACTGAAAGTGGCATGTTATCTTCAGTGTTAATTTGAATAGTCACTACCTCTCCTTCTTTCATTAAATCTGTTCTATCTATAGCAGATTCTAACAATCTTATTTGCGTATAATCTGCTTCATTCATAAAATGATAAAATTCACCATCATTATATAAATATTGAAATTTGTGTGTTTCCACACGTACATCTTCTATTTTGTGACCAGCAGAAAACGTATTATCTAAAACCTTACCACTTGTAACACTTTTCATTTTTGTTCTAACAAAAGCTGGACCTTTGCCTGGTTTTACATGAAGAAATTCTATGATTTTATAAATGTCGTTATTGTACCTTATACATAATCCGTTTCTAATATCTGAAGTACTTGCCATAAGTTATATTGTTGTTTTGTTATTTAGTTATTGTTTGCTGAGTTTTTATCCTTCAGCTTATTTTAATGTCTCGAAATCAATTCGATTTGAAATAGCCTTTCATAATTCCTCGATGCGAATTCTTAATGAATTGAAGAATCTCATCACGCTCTGGAGTGGCTTCCATTTCAGCTTCAATTAAATCTGAAGCCTGAGTATTGTTATAATTTTTTTGATATAACATTCTGTAAATGTTCTGAATCTCTCTAATTTTTTCTGTACTATAACCTCTTCGCCTTAATCCTACTGAATTAATTCCTACATAAGATAAAGGTTCTCTACCTGCTTTTACAAAAGGTGGTACATCTTTACGTACTAAAGATCCTCCGGTTACAAAAGCGTGATTTCCAATTGCACAGAACTGATGTACAGCTGTCATACCAGCTAATATTACGTAGTCACCTACAGTAATATGACCAGCAAGTGTACTGTTATTAGAAAAAATACAATTATTTCCCACTATACAATCGTGTGCAATATGACAGTAAGCCATAATAAGACAATTGTCTCCAACAACAGTTTTCATTCTGTCCGTTGTACCTCTATTAATGGTAACACACTCACGAATGGTAACATTATCACCAATTTCTACAGTGGTATCTTCATCATTGTATTTTAAATCTTGTGGTACAGCTGAAATTACTGCACCTGGAAAAATATTACAATTTTTTCCAATGCGAGCACCTTCCATAATAGTAACATTACTTCCAATCCAAGTGCCTTCTCCAATCTTTACATTATTATGAATAGTTGTGAAAGGTTCTATTACTACATTCTTTGCAATTTTTGCACCAGGATGTACGTATGCTAACGGTTGGTTCATTATTCTTGTTTTTATTTTGATAAAGTATAAAATGAATACTTTACTATTTTATAAATAGCTTGAAGTCTATTCAAATATATTACTTAACTTTTGATATTTGTGCCATTAATTCAGCTTCTGCACATAATTTACCATTTGTATAGGCATAACCTTGCATGTGGCATATACCTCTTCTTATTGGTGTAATTAAAGAACATTTAAATATTAATGTATCTCCAGGAACTACTTTTTGTTTGAACTTTACTTTATCCATTTTCATGAAAAACGTTAAGTAATTTTCAGGATCTGGTACAGTACTCAATACCAAAATACCACCTGTTTGTGCCATAGCTTCAACTATTAAAACACCAGGCATTACTGGTGCTCCTGGAAAATGACCTTTAAAGAATTCTTCATTCATGGTCACATTCTTCATACCAATAACATGGTTATCAGTCAGTTCATAAACCTTATCTATTAATAAGAAAGGTTGTCTATGTGGCAACATGTCCATTATTTGATTCACATCCATTAATGGTTCTGAATTCAAATCGATTTGAGGAACATTATTGCGTCTTTCATTCTTAATTAATTTAGACATTTTTTTTGCGAATTGGGTATTCACAAAATGTCCAGGTTTATTAGCAATAACTTTACCTCTAATACGAGTGCCTATCAATGCTAAATCACCAATAACATCTAATAATTTATGTCTTGCAGCTTCATTAGGATAGTGTAACGTAAGGTTATCCAAAATACCATTAGGTTTTACTGCTATATTTTCTTTATTAAATGCAACCCTTAATTTCTCCATTGTTTTAGGAGACAATTCTTTATCTACATAAACAATTGCATTATTTAAGTCTCCACCTTTAATTAAACCGTGTTCAAGTAACATTTCAATTTCATGAAGAAAACTAAAGGTTCTAGCTCCTGAGATATCCGTTTTAAAATCTGAAATAGAATTTAACGTAGCATTTTGTGTCCCTAAAACTTTAGTACCAAAATCTACCATTGTAGTAACTTGGTATGAGCTTGATGGCATTAAGATTATCTCACTTCCTGTTTCTTCATCTGCATAAGATACCACTTGGGTTACTTCATATTCTTCTCTAAAAGCCTCTTGTTCTATAATACCTGCTTTTTCAATGGCTTCTACAAAGAATTTAGATGATCCATCCATAATTGGTGGCTCAGATGCATCTAATTCTATGATTGCATTATCAATATCTAAACCAACTAATGCTGCTAAAACATGCTCGCAAGTTTGAATGGTAACTCCATTCTTCTCCATACATGTACCTCGTTGTGTACTAGTAACGTAATTTGCATCGGCTTCAATTTTAGGACAGCCTTCTAAATCTTTACGTTGAAAAACAAATCCAGAATTCTCGGCGCCTGGTTTAAAAACTAATTTAACATCTGCACCAGTATGAAGTCCTACGCCTGTTAGTGTAACTTCCTTTTCAATGGTTTTTTGTTTGATTTCTGTTTTAATTATTGCCATCTACTTTTTTTTCTAATTCGTTAATAGTTTTTGCAAGCTTAGGTAAATTTTTAAAATAAACATAAGATTTATTCCAATCAGAATATCCAAAAGAAGGTGAGCCTTGCAAGACTTCATTATCTTTAACATTTCGTCCTATTCCGGATTGGGCTTGTACTTTTACATTATTTCCAATGACTAAATGACCAGCAATACCTACTTGTCCTCCAATTTGGCAATGTTCACCAATTTTTGTTGAACCAGCTACTCCTGTTTGCGCAGCAATCACCGTATTTTTACCGATTTCTACATTGTGAGCTATTTGTATTTGATTATCTAGTTTAACACCAGATCTTATAACAGTAGAACCCATTGTTGCGCGATCGATGGTTGTGCCTGCACCAATATCTACATAATCTTCTAAAATAACATTTCCTATTTGAGGGATTTTAGAATAACCACCATCTTTGGTCGGTGCGAAACCAAAACCATCTGCTCCAATAATAACCCCTGAGTTTATTACGCAATTTTTACCAATTATACAATCTGAGTAAATTTTTCCTCCAGGGAAAATAGTTGTATTATCTCCTATTTGTACGTTATCGCCAATGTAAGCGCTTGGATAAACCTTAACGTTTTCGCCAATTTGTACATTATTACCAATGTAGGCAAAGGCGCCAACATATATATTCTCTGGTAATTTAGTGGTTTCTGCAATAAAAGACGGTTGTTCAATTCCAGATTTATTAGACTTTATACGATCGTAATATTCTAGCAATTTAGAAAAACCTTCATAAGCATCTTCTACTTTAATGAGTGTTGTTAAAATTGGTTTTTCAGGTTCGAAATTATCATTAACTATCGTTATGGATGCCTCAGTTGTGTATATATAAGGTGTATACTTTAGATTAGATAAAAAAGTTAATGAACCGTGAGTTCCCTCTTCAATTTTAGAGAGCTTAGAAACTTCAACGTTAGGATCACCAACAACTGTTCCGTCTAAAATACCTGCTATTTGTTCTGCTGTAAATTTCAATAATTTTATTTTAAAGTCATGTTGCTTTCCGCAAAAATAGAAAAAAAGGATTACATTTTCTTTTTAGGATAGCACATATAATATTTAGTGATTGGTTTAATGAGTGCTTTTAGATTTAATTGATCTGATGCTTTAACGATATCTTTGATTTTTCCAGACTTAAATAAGATACTGATCTTCTGTGTTTTATTCTGATAAGCTTGGTTAATTAGTTCACCTTTAAACACAAAATAATCCGCTTCATGCTTAGTGATATTATGTTTTTTAATTAATGCATCTGAATGCATTTTTAAGTCTGAAGATTTTATAGGTTTATTCTTTAATTTTATCTTTAATAAATTTCTGTCTAAAATCATTTGACAAAGATTACTCAATACAAAATCATCATGGTTCTGCCAGTCTTTTAAGGCAGCAACGATATCATAATCATCTAATTTTGAAAAAACTGTTAATGTTTCGACATTAAAATTTTCAGCATTTATTTCTGAAAATAAAAAATAGAATAAGGCATCACTACAATTAAGCTTTACTCCTTGCTGAACTAATTCTTTTGCTCGTCTTAAAGTTCCCATAAGTAATTGCTCAGCAACCACACCTGTTTTATGCATATAAACTTGCCAATACATAAAACGTCTTGCAATTAAAAATTTCTCTACGCTTAAAATGCCTTTTTCTTCTACAACTAATTGGTCATCTATAA
Organism: Winogradskyella eximia; assembly: GCF_003386165.1. Classification (GTDB taxonomy): domain Bacteria; phylum Bacteroidota; class Bacteroidia; order Flavobacteriales; family Flavobacteriaceae; genus Winogradskyella; species Winogradskyella eximia. Next base: position 222,018 of record NZ_QRDV01000002.1, read on the forward strand.
CATTAAGCATTGTGATTAATCGCTCACTATTAATATTGCCCTCTGCCACTCCTGTATAAAAACTATCTCGTTTAAGATAATCGGCTCTATCCATATCTAATTGACTAGAAATAAGCTCGCACATAAATTGTCTAGGATACTCACCTTTAAAAATAGAGATGGCTAACGTTAAACTTCCGTTAAACTCTGTATTGAGTTCTTCCATAAAACGCAACGAAATTTCTTCGTGAGAAACATCATTTACAATACTGTGCTCCATAGCATGAGAAAACGGTCCATGACCAATATCATGCAAAAGAATGGCTACTAATAATCCATTTTCTTCATCATCAGAAATCATAACTCCCTTAAAACGAAGCACATTAATAGCTTTTTGCATTAAATGCATACAGCCTAAGGCATGATGAAAACGTGTGTGATGTGCACCTGGATAAACCAAATAGGATAATCCCATTTGACTAATACGACGTAATCTTTGAAAGTATTTATGCTGAATAATATCAAAAATTAAAGAATTCGGAATAGTAATAAATCCGTAAATTGGGTCGTTAAATATTTTAAGCTTATTGTTTGTAGGCAAAATATAAAATTTCAAAAATTAATAAACAAATATACCATAACATGATAAATATTCTTTGGGTTGACGATGAAATCGATTTATTAAAGCCACATATTATCTTTTTAGAACAAAAAGGATACACAGTTACTAAATGTCAAAGTGGTACTGAAGCTTTAGAAATTATCAATGATACAAATTTCGATATCGTCTTTTTAGATGAGAATATGCCAGGATTAACAGGTTTAGAAACTTTAAATGAAATTAAAGAACGACGTGCTAACTTACCTGTGGTAATGATTACAAAAAGTGAAGAGGAATATATTATGGAAGAAGCTATTGGTAATAAAATTGCTGATTATTTAATAAAACCCGTAAATCCAAATCAGATTTTATTGAGTTTAAAAAAGAATTTGGATCATTCGCGTTTAGTTTCTGAAAAAACAACTTCTAATTATCAACAAGAATTCAGAAAGATAGCTATGGATTTGTCTATGGTTAATTCTTATGAAGAATGGGTAGAATTATACCAGAAATTGATTTATTGGGAATTACAGCTTGAGGGTATTGAAGATGTAGGAATGACGGATATTTTAGAATCTCAAAAAACCGAAGCCAATATGCAATTTGGTAAGTTTATAGAGAAAAATTATGAAGACTGGTTTCAACCTAATACAGATGCTCCAGTAATGTCACATACATTGTTTAAAGATAAAGTTGTTCCAGAATTGAGTGATAAACAGCCAACAGTTTTAATCGTAATAGATAATTTACGTTACGATCAATGGAAAGCTTTTGAGCCTATTGTAAACAATTATTATAAAAAAGCTTCAGAATTGGCTTTTTATAGCATCTTACCTACTGCTACACAATATGCCAGAAATGCTATTTTCTCTGGATTAATGCCTGCTGATATGGAAAGTTTATTTCCTCAATATTGGAAAAATGATACAGATGAAGGAGGAAAAAATATGCATGAAGATGATTTTTTAAGAGAACAATTAAAACGTTTAGGCTTAGGGAATTTAAAACATGAATATCATAAAATCACGAATTTAAAAGCAGGTAAAAAACTCGTTGAAAACTTTAGGTCATTAAAAGATAACGACCTCAATGTTATTGTTTATAATTTTGTAGATATGCTCTCGCATTCTAAAACAGAAATGGAAGTCGTTAAAGAATTAGCTTCTAACGATAAGGCTTATCGCTCACTTACTGTTAGTTGGTTTAAGAATTCTCCTTTGTTAGAAATGATTCAATTATCTCAACAATTAGGTTTTAAATTAATCTTAACTACAGATCATGGTACTATAAATGTAAAAGCTCCGTCTAAAGTAATTGGAGATAGAGATACAAGTTTAAATTTACGTTATAAAACAGGTAGAAGTTTAACTTACCAAGACAAAGATGTATTAGCTGTTAAAAACCCTAAATCTATTCATTTACCGTCACTGACTATGAGTAGCTCATTTATTTTTGCAAAAGGAGATCTATTTTTAGCTTACCCAAATAACTTCAATCATTATGTGAGCTATTATAGAAATACGTATCAACATGGTGGTGTGTCCTTGGAGGAAATGATTATTCCTTTTGTGGTAATGGATCCTAAATAGTTTATAAAGACAAAGCTACCATTTAAATAATTCTGTTCTCAGAAACAGTAGTTATCTCTGTAATACTGTTTTAATAAGCGTTTTATAGGTTAGTTTATATTTAATTAGATATCTAAAATATCGTATAAGACAAAAATCAAAAACTCTTTTAAATGCAAAAATAACCGATGAAATACGTTATTTCCTAGGATATCTGAAATGTATTTCATATTATTGTAGCATTAATTTACTAAAACTAGAGTGAAAACTATAGAGTTTACATACCATTTAAAAGATATTGAAGCTACAGCCGCCAGTGTATTAGAACATTTAGTCTCTAAAACCATTCTGTTTAATGGCAGCATGGGTGCAGGTAAAACAACCTTCATTAACGCATTACTAAATGCCATGCAAAGTGATGATACAGCCACAAGCCCAACATTCTCTATTGTAAATGAGTATAATATACCAAATGATAAAGTGTATCATTTTGATTTTTATAGAATAGAATCTATTGATGAAGCTTACAACTTTGGAATAGAAGATTACCTGAACAACAACCATTGGTTATTTATGGAATGGCCAGAACGGATAGAAGACTTGATTCCCGAAAATCATCAAGCCATTACCATTACAGACCTAGAAGACAATAAAAGATCCCTCAAATTAACTATAAACACCAAACATTTAACCAAAAATACAGCCATGAAACTGTAAAATTTTGTAAAAAATTTTATTAATATTCCTACAAGATTATGATAGTATTGCGGAAAAACCGTAATAGAATCTTCTAAATTTATCGGATTTTAACTACTTCTTATTTGTAAGCATTTGATAATGACCTTACTTTTGATGTAATTAATTAATTAAATCCCTTAAATTATGAAAAACAAAAAAAATCTAGTACTAGCAATTGCTATCTTCGGAGGAATGTTATTTACTGTACAGGCTACTAACATTATTGACTTAGATGGACAAACTACAAACAAAATTGAAGTTAAGAAAAGAAAGCTTATCAAAAACGGCTAATAAAAGATTAAGTAGAAGCGCTATAGTTGGCTCTATAATTGCCACTATAATAGTATCTACTCCTCTTTTATATTCTTTACATGAAAGTGTTCCAACCGTTAAAGTGTGGAACACTTTTTTGTTTACCTATGAAAGTGGCGCTTGGGAAGAAGCACAATTTGCTATGTGGGTTTATACCAGTAAAATCATTCCCTTAATATTATTAATCATTTGGTTTTTCACATGCAAACACTGGTGGTATCACGCAATTTTAGTTCCTATTATAATGTTTGCGTTTCAAGCTGTTATTACTTGGAATGCAGAGGCAGGAAAAATTGATGAAGGAACATTTGTTGTATTACTTCCCATTTTGGTTGTTATTGTTCCATCAATCTATTTAATCAGAGCTAAAATGTTTAACAAAATTAATACTTCTGATAAAAGCCTTGAAGAACTTGAAGCAGAGTTTATGATTAAACCTAAAGGTGTTTGGGGAAGAATAAAGCAGTATTTTTAATATTCTATTCAAACATTTAATATTTATTAGTAAATTGAAGTTATATTAATATAGCCATAATCGTTATATTGCAAGGGTAAACTAAAGTCAATAACTTCAATGAGTCTATCTCTATCTCCATTTACCAAAGCCCAATTATTACCTCAAGAAGAAACCTTAGAAATTTTAAAGCAGAAAGGGGAACTCTTTATTGGAATTCCAAAAGAAGCTCATTTTCAAGAACGAAGAGTTTGTCTTACGCCTGATGCTGTATCAGCATTAACAGCCAATGGACATCGTGTTTTATTTGAATCTGGTGCTGGCAATGGAGCCAATTTTAAAGATAAAGATTATAGTGAAGCTGGTGCAGAAGTTACAAAGGATACAGCAAAAGTGTACTCCTGCCCTATTATTCTTAAAGTTGAGCCACCTTCTTTAGATGAGATTAAGCTTATTAATCCACAAACCCTTCTTATTTCTGCTCTTCAGATAAAAACACAAAGCAAATCTTATTTTGAAGCTTTAGCCAAAAAACGTATCACTGCATTAGCCTTTGAGTATATTAAAGATGATGATGGCGCATATCCTGCAGTAAGTTCTCTCAGTGAAATAGCAGGTACAGCGTCCATATTAATAGCATCAGAGTTATTATCTAACGTCAATGGTGGAAATGGTCTAATGATGGGCAATATTAACGGAGTACCACCAACAGAAGTTGTTATTTTGGGAGCAGGTACCGTTGGAGAATTTGCCGCACGTTCTGCAATTGGCTTGGGAGCTAATGTTAAAGTTTTTGATAGTTCTATCACCAAATTAAGAAGACTTCAAAACAATTTAGGTAGAACTATATATACGTCTACCATGCAACCCAAAAATCTATTAAAAGCACTAAAGCGATGTGATGTAGCTATTGGAGCGGTAAGAGGAACTTATCGTGCTCCAATTGTTGTTACAGAAAGCATGTTAAATAATATGAAATCAGGTTCTGTAGTCATTGATGTTAGTATAGATATGGGTGGCTGCTTTGAAACTAGTGAAGTTACAACGCACGATAAGCCTACTTTTGAATATAATGGAGTTATTCATTATTGCGTCCCTAATATTCCGGCACGCTACTCAAGAACAGCATCAGTTTCCATTAGTAATATCTTTACTCCTTACCTATTAGAAATTGGAGAATACGGAGGAATAGAAAATGCCCTTCGTTTTGATAGAGGTTTAAAAAATGGGTTGTATTTTTACCACGGTATTTTAACTAACAAATCTGTTGCCGAATGGTTTGGTTTAGATTATAGTGATGCCAATTTGTTAATTTTCTAATACAGAACTTGTTTTAGTCTCTAATTATTCAATAAAGTTTAACTAAAAATAAATTCCTGCTTTAGTGGGAAATAAATATGAAATTTACGCAACGTTTAGGCTACTATTTAGGTGGTTTTGGTATTGGTTTAATACTTCTTATGTTTTTTTTAAATGGAAAAGATGCTTCCTGTGATTATGGCCCAAATGCTAGAACCACTAAAAACATCAGCTCTAAACCTATTGAATATTCTAATGCGGCAGCATTATTTCTTTCAGAACACACAATAGATTCGAGTACTATAGTTAATTTGGTAAAATATGGAAGTGTTGATTTTTCTAAAAGTGAAACACACAAAGACTCATGTAAAATTTATTATATAGAAAATAGCTATAAAGAGCGAGATATGGAACTAAAGATTAAAAATTGTGAATCTGTAGCGACACTCCTCGATATTAAATATACAAACATCTAATATATTGAAATTGTTTAGAGTATAATTTAGAAGTTTCAATCTAAATTTTAATATTTGAACTCACTTCAAAAAAAGTAAAATTAAATTATTATGAAAGTATTAGTAACTGGAGCAGCAGGATTTATTGGATTTTATGTCTCAAAAGTATTATTATCCAAAGGTCATGTAGTGGTTGGATTAGATAATATTAATGATTACTATGATGTAAATTTAAAATTTGATAGACTTAACGAATTGGGTATTGATAAAACTGAAGCTTCTAAGTTCAATAGTCTTTGTAAAAGTAAGTCTGAAGATTTTACTTTTATAAGAATGAATCTTGAAGATCGACAAGCACTTCCAGAATTATTTAAGACAGAAAAATTTGATATAGTTTGTAACCTTGCAGCCCAAGCAGGTGTACGATACAGCTTAGAGAACCCTGAAACTTATGTAGATTCTAATTTAGTTGGATTTTTAAACATATTAGAATGCTGTAGAAACAACGATATTAAACATTTGGTTTATGCCAGTAGCTCAAGTGTTTATGGAATGAATAAGAAAATACCATTTTCTACAGATGATAATGTAGATCATCCTATTAGTTTATATGCTGCTACCAAAAAGAGTAACGAACTTATGGCACATACTTATAGCCATTTATTTAAAATACCGACTACTGGATTAAGGTTCTTTACTGTTTATGGACCATGGGGAAGACCAGATATGGCAATGTTTCTATTTACAGATGCTATTGTAAATAACAGACCAATAAAAGTATTTAACCATGGTAACATGGAGCGCGACTTTACTTATATAGATGATATTGTAGAAGGTGTTGTTAGAATTATTGAAAAACCAGCAACACAGAGAATTGAATCTAATAACCTATATAAGGTTTATAATATTGGTAATAATAATTCTGTAAAACTATTAGACTTTATAAAAGAAATAGAAGTTAACTTAGATAAGGTTTCAACTAAGAATATGATGGAAATGCAACCAGGAGACGTAGAACGAACTTGGGCAGATGTAGACGAGTTAATTAAAGATTATGATTATAGACCTAATACCTCAATAAAGCAAGGAGTAAAATCTTTCATAGATTGGTTTAAAAACTATTATAATTAAATAGATTTTGAACGAAAGTTCCTATTTTTGTGGTTAAATTGATATTTATCGTAAAAAAAGGTTATTGGTATAATATATTGCCTAAATAAAATTAATACTATCAAATTTGTGATCATTTATAATATTTGACTCAAATCTAAATAAATTTAAAAATGAAAATAACAAAAATCTGTTGTATTGGTGCAGGTTATGTAGGTGGACCTACAATGGCTGTAATTGCAAAAAAGAATCCACACATAAAAGTTACAATTGTAGATATAAATGCAGAACGTATTGCTGCATGGAATGACAAAGACCTATCTAAATTGCCAATTTACGAACCTGGCTTAGCAGAAATAGTTGAAGAAACTCGAGGGAAAAATTTATTCTTTTCTACTGAGATAGATGAAACTATTAAAGAATCTGAGATGATTTTTATTTCGGTAAATACACCAACTAAAACTTACGGAAAAGGTAAGGGAATGGCAGCCGATTTAAAATACGTTGAATTATGTGCTAGAAATATTGCTGAAGTAGCCACTACAGATAAGATTGTTGTAGAAAAATCTACATTACCTGTAAGAACAGCACAAGCTATCAAAAGTATTTTACACAATACAGGAAGTGATGTAAATTTTAGTATTTTATCTAATCCGGAATTTTTAGCTGAAGGAACTGCCGTTCAAGATTTATTGAATCCAGATCGTGTTTTAATTGGAGGTGAATCTGAAGAAGCAATAGAAAGTTTAGCTAATGTATATGGTAGTTGGGTTTCTCAAGATAGAATTTTAAGAACTAATGTTTGGTCATCAGAATTATCTAAGCTAACTGCTAATGCTTTTTTAGCTCAACGTATTTCTTCAATTAATGCTATTTCTGAATTGTGCGAACATACCGAAGCAAATGTAAACGAAGTAGCCAAAGCTATCGGAATGGATTCTAGAATTGGACCAAAATTCTTAAATGCATCTATTGGCTTTGGAGGTTCATGTTTTCAGAAAGATATATTGAATCTTGTTTATATTGCTAGAAGTTATAATCTTCAAGCTGTAGCTGATTATTGGGAGCAAGTAATCATATTAAACGATCATCAAAAAAGACGTTTTTCTGATCATTTAATAAGTACATTATACAACACGGTCTCTGGTAAGAAAATTGCGATGTTAGGTTGGGCTTTTAAGAAAGATACTAATGACACAAGAGAGTCAGCAGCTATTTATGTTGCAGATCATTTATTAAACGAACAAGCAAATATTGCGGTTTACGATCCAAAAGTAAATGGTAAAAAAGTGCAAGCTGACCTTAATTATTTAAATACTAGAACTGAAGAAGAAAACATGGAATTGGTTCAGTCTTTCAATGATCCTTATGAAGTTACAAATGATGCTCATGCTGTGGCGATCATGACAGAATGGGATGAATTTAAAACTTATGACTGGAAAAAAATCTATAATCAAATGAAAAAGCCAGCTTTTATTTTTGATGGTAGAAATATACTTAATAAAGAAGAAATGACTAAAATTGGATTTGAATACTCCTCGATTGGTCAGTAAGCTTTGAATAAGTTTTAAAATAAAAAAAGCACTAAAATTTAAGATTTTAGTGCTTTTTTTATTTTAAAACTATTTATTAGTTAACAATTATCTTTTTAGTAACATCAGTTTCTTCACCAATGAACTTTACAAAATAAACACCAGACTGAAGTAAACTAATATCTATTTGTATAGTTGCGCTAGTACTTACGTTTTCATTAGATATTTGAGTACGTTGTATTAACTTACCGGTTACATCATATATATGTACATCAGAAACAGCTAATACTCCAGAAAACTTCACATTAATAATATCTGTTGCTGGATTTGGATAAACATTGAAATCAAAATCTTTAACTATTCCAGAAGGATTATTTACTTGATCTGTACAATTAGTATCTACTTCTACTTGTATCGAAGCTTCTGCAAAATCTAAAGCATTAAAAACAGTAACCGTATAATCTGTAGTTTCTGAAGGTGAAACTTCGATTGACTGCGTAGTTTCACCAGTACTCCAAATATATTCATCTCCACCTGTAGCAGTTAAAGTTGTTACTTCATTTAAACAAATTAGTACATCCTCACCTGCATCTGCTATAACTGGTTGTAAAACATTTACAACGATTTGCTTTTCATCATAGCAATCACCTATATAACCTTTTACTTCGTATGTGGTAGTAACAGAAGGACTAACTGCTATATTTGGTTGTGTTGCTCCATTATTCCATTCATAACTATTTGCTCCAGTAGCAGATAAAGTCACAAAATCACCATTTAAAATTTCAATACTTTCTCCATTAAGAATATTTACAATTGGACTAAGGTCAACATAAACCATAACATCATCAGAATCTTCTTGTTCACCATTTATAACAGTTACTGTATATGATGTTGTTGATAATGGACTGACTATAATACTCTGTGTCGTTTCTCCTGTACTCCATAAATAACTATCACCTTCATTTGCTGTTAATATAACCTCATAAGTAGTATTATCACAAACAAATGCATCAGAACCAGCAGATGCTATAAATAATGGTATCACCGTAACTGTTATTTCTTCTTGAACGCTACAAGTATTACTTGTACCTGTAACAACAAAAGTTGTCGTTTCTAGTGGGCTTACAGTAATTGAATCTTCTGTTTCTCCAGTACTCCATAAATATGTTTCAGCACCACTTACTAATAAATTAGCACTTTCTCCTTCAATTATTGTAATATTCTCACTTACATTCAAATTAGGTAATTCATTTACAGTGACAGTAACACTATCAGTATCTGAATTTCCAAAATTATCAGATACTGTAACTGTATATGTCGTAGTTTCTGTTGGATTCACTGAAATTGATTCACCGGATTGTCCTGTGTTCCAAATATAATTAGAACCTCCAGAAGCATTCAAGATAATACTTTCTCCATTACATATTGAAACGTCATTACCAGCATTAGCTATTAAACTTGGGATCACTGTAACTGTGACTTGAACCTCTTCACTTTCACAACTATTTAAAGAAGAATAGCCAACTGCTGTATAGGTTGTAGTTACTGTAGGACTTACAGTAATTGTACTAGAATCCTGACCTGTACTCCATAAATATGCATTTGCTCCACTTGCTGTTAATATTGAACTTTCTCCTTCAATTATTGTAATATCCTCACTTAAGGTAATAACAGGAACATTATCTACAGTGACTGTAACACTATCGGAATCAGAATTTCCATAATTATCAGATACTGTAACTGTATATACTGTAGTTTCAGCTGGGTTTATAGTAAATGAAGCTGAAGTTTCTCCTGTACTCCATAAATAATTAGAACCTCCTGTTGCATTTAAAGTTACACTTTCTCCATTACATATTGAAACGTCATTACCAGCATTAGCTATTAAACTTGGGATCACTGTAACTGTGACTTGAGCTTCTTCACTCTCACAACTATTAATAGAAGAATATCCTATTGCTGTATATGTCATAGTTTCTGTAGGACTTACAGTAATTGTACTAGAATCCTGACTAGTACTCCATAAATATGCATTAGCTCCACTTGCTATTAATGTTGCACTTTCTCCTTCTATTATTGTAATATCCTCACTTAAGGTAATAACAGGAACATTATCTACAGTGACTGTAACACTATCGGAATCAGAATTTCCATAATTATCAAATACTGTAACTGTATATATTGTTGTTTCAGTTGGATTTATAATAATTGAAGCCGAAGTATCCCCTGTACTCCATAAATAATTAGCACCTCCTGATGCATTTAAAGTTACACTTTCTCCATTACATATTGTAAGATTGTTGCCTGCATTAGCCACAACCTCAGGTATTACCGTAACAGTTACTTGTAATTCTTCACTTTCACAATTATATGAAGAGCCAACAACAGTATATGTTGTGGTCTCACTTGGACTTACTGAGATAGAACTAGAATTTTCACCAGTACTCCATAGAAAGACATTTGCTCCACTAGCTGTTAATGTGGTAGCCTCCCCCTCAATAATTGTAATATTATCACTAACACTTACATTTGTTAAATCAGGTACAGTAATAGTAACATGATCTGAATCAATATTTCCATAATCATCACTTACAACTACTGTATACGTTGTGGTTTCTGTTGGACTTACAACAATTGAAGCTGTTGTTTCTCCTGTACTCCAAGAAAAATAAGAGCTACCAGAAGCAGTTAAGGTAACATTTTGGCTATTACAAATTACCACATTATTACCTGCATCAGCAACTACAATTGATGCTACAACAACCAATATTTCTTCTGTAATTTGACAACCATTACTTGAAAAACCAGTAACGCTGTATATTGTTGATTCTGTAGGACTCACAGAAATTGATGCTGTTGTTTCTCCTGTATCCCAAAGGTAAGTATTAGCTCCACTTACTACTAAGTTAGCACTTTCACCCTCTAAGATTGTAATTTCTTCATTCAAGTTAAGACTTGGTAAATCATTAACTACAACAGTAACACTATCAGTATCAGAATTTCCGTAATCATCACTAACTGTCACTGTAAAGGTTGTTGTTTCCGTTGGATTTATGGTTATTGATGCACTATTTTGTCCTGTGCTCCATAAAAAGTTAGAACCTCCAGTTGCGCTTAAAATCACGTATTCACCTTGGCAAATTGTAACATCATTGCCGGCGTTTGCTATAACTTCTGGTATTACAGTAACTACCACTTGTAATGTAGTTGAACAACCATTACCTGAAAAACCTGTAACAGAATAGGTTGTTGTTTCTAAAGGACTAACGTTAATAGAGCTAGAATTTTCTTCAGTACTCCATAGATATGTGTCCGCTCCATCAGCAATTAAATTTGTACTCTCACCTTCATAAATAATAACGTTTTCACTAACCGTTAAATTTGGTAATTCATTTACTGTAACTGTAACATTATCAGAGTCAGAATTACCATAATCATCAGTTACAGTAACAGTATATGTTATTGTTTCAGTTGGACTAACAGTTATAGTACTACTTGTATCTCCAGTATCCCAAAGGTATGTTAAACCTCCTGAAGCATTTAAAACAATATTTTCGCCACTACAAATAGCAACATCGTCACCTGCTTCTGCAACTACTTCTGGAATTACCGTAACAATAACTTCAGAAGTGCTTTCACAACCATTTTCCATAAAAGCAGTAACGGTATATGTTGTTGTTTCAATTGGATTTACTACTAAAGTATCTGTGGTTTCACCAGTATTCCATAAATACGAATCTCCTCCTGAAACTTCAAGTGTAGTGGAGTTACCTGTAATGATAACAGTATCCTCACTTATAATAATTTCAGGTGTTGGTAACACAGTAACCATAACATCGTCAGTAGACGAACAGTTATTAGTAGTTACTTCAACACTATAATTTGTGTCTTCGTTAGGGTTTACTGTAATAGATGCAGTAGTATCTCCCGTGCTCCACAAATATGAATCTCCACCTTCTGCTGTTAAAACAACAGATTCTCCATTACAAATTATTTGATCCTCACCAGCATTAGCTATTGGTATAGGGTTAACAGTTACGGTCACTTCATCCGAATCAGAATTTCCAAACCCATCTTCAACTGTAACTGTATATGTTATCGTTTCTAAAGGTGTAAACGTTGGAGATGAACCTGAATTTCCGGTGTTCCATGTATAAATTACTCCACCTGATGCATTTAAAGTAATACTTTCTCCTAGGCATATTGAAACATCTTCGCCTGCATTAGCACTTAAAACATCCACTACAGTTACTAGTATTTCAATAGTATTTTGACAACCATTTTCAGAATATCCAGTTACTGAATATGTTGTATTTACTTCTGGACTTACTGTTATTTCTGCTGTTGTTTCACCTGTACTCCATAAATAAGAAACTCCACCGCTAGCTGTTAGCGTTACAGAATTTCCGAACATAACAAACACGTCTTCATTGGCTGTAATACTTGGAATTTCATTTACAAAAACTGTAACTGTATCTGTATCTGTAAAACCAAAATCATCTTCAACTGTAACAGTATAAGTTGTTGTTGTTTCTGGACTAACAACAAGATCCGAAACATCTTCACCATTATCCCACAAATACGTTGAGCCACCTGAAGCAGACAGTGTAATGGTTTCCCCATTACAAATAGTTATATCATCTCCTGCATTGGCAATAACCTCCGGCACTACAGTAACTGTAACATTCACAGTAGATATACAGCCATTTGCACCAAGAGAACTAACAGAATAAGTTGTTGTAACGTCTGGTGTTACTGTAATAGACTCTGTTGTTTCACCAGTATCCCATTCGTAATTATCTCCTCCACTTGCAGTTAAGGTTGTTGTTTCACCTTCTACAATTACTAAATCTTCTGTAATAGAAATATTAGGTGCATCGTTAACAAAAACGGTCACTTCATCTGTACTAGAGCAATTATTAGAAATTACTTCTACTATATATGTGGTTTCTAATTCAGGACTAACTTCAATAGATGCAGTTGTATCTCCTGTACTCCATAGATATGATGTTCCTCCAGTTGCTGTTAAAGTAGCAAATTCTCCCTCACAAATAATTTGATCTTCACCAGCTTCTGCCAATGGTAATAAACCCACAGTAACTGTAACACTATCCTCGTCTGAGTTTCCTTCATCATCAGAGACAGTTACAGTATAGGTTGTTGTTTCTGTAGGATTAACCTCTATAGTTGAAGTAGTTTCACCATTATCCCATAAAAAATTCGATCCTCCTGCGGCCTCCAATATCGTTGTTTCTCCTTCACAAATGTTTTGATCTAAACCTGCATCTGCCACAGGTAGTAAATCAAAAAAAAAGTTTAGAGAAAAATCATCAATAGCAACAATACTTCCTAAACCTCCATTTGCACTGTAATAAGTTACTGTAAAGTTATAGGTGCCTTCTTCAACTAAGTAAGGTTCGAAATTTAAACCAACATGTCCATTTGGAAGTCCTGCATAAATAGCATCACTCTCAATCCAGCTTCCATTAGTTGGTCCAGTCCACGTAACACCTACACTTTCAACTTCTGTACTATCATCACCACCTTCTGGAATACATCTAAAATTTATTCTATCACCTTCTTCTTCTAGATTAATCGTTGCATCTGATTCTATATTTTGAATAACCAAATCTGTTTCTGCATTATAAAGAACATAAGTTCCATAAAACTCATCTACTACGGTAATGATTGAATTATTAGTAATACCACCATCATTTGCAGTAAATATTATTTCTACTTCACCTTCAGCAATTGCAGAAACTAAACCGTTTTCATTTACAATAGCAATTGATTCATCACTACTTGACCAGATCCCCGTAATGTCTGAAGTATTAGAAGGGAAAAACTCTGTTGTTAATTGAACACTTTCGCCGAGTTCTAGAATCGAAGTTTCGGGTGTAATTAATAAAGATTCTAATGAGATAACAATATTTGTAACTGTTAATTCTGTAGTATCTGTAAATCCACCATCCATTGATGTAAAAGTTATCGTTACTACTCCTTCAGAAACGGGTGTAACTACACCACCTGAATTTACTGTAGCAATTGTTTCATCACTACTACTCCATGTACCATTTTTGTTTGTTGCATCTTCTGGAAATATTGTTGCAGTTAAACTAATTGTGTTTGGCATATTTACTGTTGCAATTTCTGGGGTTACTTCTACTCCAGTAGCTTCAATTATCTCAATTCCATTAAGATCAATTTCATTTAAATATTCTTCTACACCAATATACCCGCTTGGCCAAGCATAATTAGATAAATCTTCATCTGCGGCAAAACCTCTTGCTGTTTTCCATACGTCTGGCATTCCATCATTATTACTATCAAAACCTGATGGTCTTGTATTTTGAGGAACCGTTGGATAAGGTATTGAAGTCTTACTATCATAATAACTACCTTCATAAGTGTCATTCTGAATCATTAAAATATCGCTTGCATCTTTATCATCGCGGTAAGGATAAATAGATCCATTTGCATTTAGTGTTTTATCTGCACCTACATCATTTAGCAAATCAATATAAACTTGATTAGCTGGCTTTATTGCAAAATTTTGACCTACTAATGCAAAGGGCGTATTTGTAAAATACTGATCTGGTACTTGTATATTCTCAGTTAAATGTGATCCTGCAAAAACTGACCACATATCTCTATCATCAGATAAAGGTGTTTCTCTTTGTCCTGTTACTAAACTACCAGCAGCATAAATTAAAGGATTATCGTGAGAAGTTGTCTGTACTTTTTGTAGAAATCTAGAAGAGATGTATTCATCACCAAACCAACCAGGAAGTCTTATTCCATTTACTGCAGTTTTGTAATAGTTATTAACAACATTATATGTTCCACCTCCTGAAATACGTACAAGTCTATATTTCCAATTGTAAACTATATTATTTATAATATCGTACTGACCATCCCCTTTAGGGTTTGGAAATCTATGTGAAATGTTACTAAATACATTATTAACGAATGTAAAATCACCATCTTCGTTATCTACTCCTAATATTGTTCCTGTTTTACTATCTTGAAAAAAACAATTTTGCATTGTAATATTACCCATTGTTCCGCTACTTGAAGCTAAACTTCCAGATTCGTCACCACCATGACTAAAAGTACAGTGATCCACAATAATATTACTTCCTCCAGTAAACCAAAAAGCGTCTTGAATACTTGATGGATTACTTCTGAAACGAACATATCTGATTATAACATTACTAACGTTCTGAAACATAAATTCAGATGTTAAAATAGTAATCCCTCCAGCTGGAGCCGATTGTCCTGCTATTGTTATATTGTCATAATTTGATCCACTTATAATTGGTGTGTAATCCCACTGACTTGTAGCGTCTATTTCACCACTCACATCAAATACAATGATTCGAGGACCAGGTGTCTGTATGGCTTCTTTTAAACCCCCTGGCGCATTCCAATCTAAGGTTGTTACATGTATAACTTGACCTCCACGCCCACCAATAGTATATGCACCTGCTCCTTTTGCTGTTGGAAACGCTAATTGTTGCGCATTTAATGTAGAAGAAAAAAGGAGTAAAATAAGTATTAATTTATAGCCAATTGTTTTTAGGGGTTGTATGCTAGTTCTCATAAATTTTTGGGACATTATAATTTTAAGTAGGTTTTGCAATTTAGAAAATAATAAAATCATAATGTGTTTAAGCGCTTAAATATTCGACGAAACGCAATTAATTGTTAATTTTTTCGTTAAAAAGTAAATAAATGTAAGGAAAAACACACATCATTGTTATGATTTTAATCTTTAATCATATACGGTGATGCAAAGAGTTTAGACCATATCAGTTAAACATTTAACACTTTGTCGGATTTTTTTACAAAAATAATGATGATAGTAAACAAATAGCAAAGTGATTTCTTTAGTTATACAGAGTTATTAACAAACTTAAACTCAGATTTTTTTAATTATGTTATATTATTAACTTAAAGGTTAGTAGTGTATTATGTTATAAATACTAATTTTTACTAAGATTAATTAGATTGGTAGATTTAGAGTCTATTATTATCAGTACAAATTAGTTCATTAACGCTAAAAATGTTTTTTTTGCAATTATTATACTATAATTGATTTACCTAAATATTTCTCAATTTTCTTTTTATGAAAAAATTACGAATTGCTTTAATCACAAACGTCCACTCTTTTGCTTGGCAAAAAACTATTATTGACGAATTGATTAGTTCTCCTTTTTCAGAAATAGTATTGAACATAAACGTCAAAGCTGACGATAATACGAATAGAAATTCCAATAAAAAAATACCATTTTTATTGAAAATTTTTTTTAAAATTGATTCTAAGTTTTTCAATCCGACACCTAATGCTTTAAAAGAAACAATTACATCAGATTTATTGAGAGACATGCCTCTATTTAAGATTACACAGGGTTGCAATTTTGGTGAACTTGAAGATTACGATTTAGATGTTATAATTAACCTTACTGATAATAGTACTCCAACAGACTTGGCAGATGTAACCAAATATGGAGTTTGGTTTTTAAATCATTGTAATTTAGAAACTATTAACAAACGTCCTTATGGTATTTGGGAGATGTTAAACAAAGAGCCTGAAATGACTAGTGTTCTTAGATATATAAACACAGGAATGCAATTTCCTAAGACTATAGATCAAACATTTTCTTGTACAGATAGATTAAGCTACAAAAGAAATCTAAATGATATTTTATGGCAATCTCATTCTTTAGTGAAAAGAAATCTTAAACTTTTGTCTACCTATATAGAATTATTTGATAAAAAACTAAATTCTAACGCTTCTATTTATAGCGATAAACCAATAACTATACCTTTCTTACCTCCATCAAATATTGAGATTTTAGGTTTTGGCACGTCATTATATTTAAAGAAAGCTTTTCAAGTAATAAAAAGTAAGTTTCAATTTGATCAGTGGGCATTAATTTTTTTTAATAATAAAAACAATGAAAATCCTTACGATTTAAAAAAGTATACTAAAATATTACCACCGAAAGATCGTTTTTGGGCAGATCCCTTTTTAATTAAACACAATGACATCACCTATCTATTTATTGAAGAATTAATTTACAAAAATAAACTTGGTCATTTAGCTGTTATGGAAATAGATGATGAAGGAAATTACACAAAACCACAAACCATATTAGTTAAAGATTATCACCTCTCTTATCCTTTTGTTTTTCAGGATAATGGGAATTTTTATATGATACCAGAAACAAGTGGAAATAATGATATTCAATTATATAAAGCCACTAATTTTCCTTTAAAATGGGAATTGGAAAAAGTAATAATGAAAGATGTTGTTGCAGTAGATACCACAATATATAAAGAAGATGATACTTATTGGATGTTCACTAACATAAAAAAACACAAAGGTGAATCTAAACATGTAGAACTTAATTTATTCTCTTCTAATTCATTATTTGCAGATGAGTGGGTGCCACACCCATTAAACCCTATAGTTTCTGATATTAAAACAGCAAGACCAGCAGGAAAGCTATTTAAAGCCAAAAACAAACTTTATAGACCTTCTCAAAATTGTTCCAATCATTATGGATATGGATTAAATATATCTGAAATTACTACTTTAAGTAATAATGATTTTAAAGAAACTATAATTGCTGCTATTAAACCAGACTGGAGCAAATCTATTAATTGTACACATTCTTTTAATTCTGCAGAACAACTTTATATCAGCGATATTAAAATAAAGAGAAATCGGTTTTTCTAAATTTTAATATAATTTGAGTTGCTATATTAAATAGGAAACCATTGTTTTAACGAAATTAATTTCCAATCAACTTAAAAAGAGTGCAGATTAATTCCTTTTAGTCATATTTGCCACAATAAATTTTAACCTACATATTATGAGTATTGCAACCAAAGCAAAATCAGATCGATTATATCATCTTGATTTAATTCGTTTTATAGCTGCACTATACGTTGTATTTTATCATTATTGCTTTAGAGGTTACGCTAAGGATGGTCTTTCTATTTTAGAATTTAAACCATTAGAAAGCTTTTCTAAATATGGTTATTTAGGTGTTGATTTATTTTTTATCATTAGTGGTTTTGTAATTTTAATGTCCGTTAGAAATTCTAATTTAATAGATTTTTGTATTTCAAGATTTACAAGATTATATCCTGCATTTTGGTTCTGTGTAGTTATATCAGCTATTGTAATAGCACTATTTGGTGGATCTGTTTTTAATATTACATTAAATCAAGTGTTATTTAACTTAACTATGTTTAACGGCTTTTTTGGCGTAGAACATGTAGATGGTGTTTATTGGTCTCTCGTAATAGAATTAAAGTTTTATATTCTTGTAGGAATAATATTATTTTTCAAAAAGCTTAAGTATATCAAATTCTTAGGCTATTTATTATTAGCTATCTCAATACTACAATTAATAATTCCGTTTGCAGGCGCACCAAAATTTCTTCAAGTCATCTATTATGTAACATTTGCACGTTGGAATCCTTACTTTGTTGCAGGCATGTTCTTTTTCTTAATGAAATCAGAAAAAAATATAATAAAGAATATTATTCCTGTAATTATTGCTTATGGTGTTTCTTTGCGATATGCGATTTTAACTGTTAATTTTAGAAATGAGGAATATGGTTACGGATTTTCTAATGAGGTAGTTATATTATTGATTACTATTTTTTTCATATCAACATTTTTAATAAGTACAGGGAAACTACAATTTTTAAATAAGCGTGTTTTTATGTCGCTTGGAGTACTAACCTATCCTCTTTATTTATTACATCAAAATATTGGTTATATTATTTTTAATAATTTCGGAAATACCGTAAATAAATGGATGTTGTTAATTCTAGTAATAGCAATAATGCTTGTTGCTTCGTATTTAATTAGTAAAAAAATAGAAAAACCATTAGGAACCTTTATGAGAAACAAGCTAAAAGCAAGCCCTCTTCTTTTAAAGCTTAAAACTAAATTTTAGCGCAAGTAACTCTACAAAAATGCCATCATTTAAACTAAAAGATATATTTGATAAGGTTAACACCTCATTACGCAACCCACTCATAAAGAGCATGGTTACCGTTGCAGTAATTGGTGTCGTTATTAAAGCCATTGCTTTTTATAAAGAAACTATTATTGCTGGTAGTTTTGGATTAGGTGAAGCTTTAGATACTTTTATGATTGCGATTTTAGTACCAACATTTATACAAAGTGTCTTTATAAATTCGCTTAAAAACATTTTCATTCCTAATTATATTACAGAATTAAAAAACGAGGGTAATAAAGGTAGTTTTCAATCCATAATTTTTATTATAACTATAATCATTTCATTAATTTCTGTTTTAATAGCTTATTTTTCTATAGATATAATTTTAGAGCTTGTTTACCCAGGAAAAGAAGCATCTTATTACATACTTGTAAAAAAACAATTAAATTTTGTTTTACCAGCCTTATTTCTTTGGGGAATGTCTTCAATGCTAGGTGGTTTATTAGAGGTGGCTAACCGTTTTTTAGTATCAACTTTAGCTGAATTATTTTCTTTGCTTACAATGATTTTCTTTTTAATATTTCTAATAGATGATTTTGGACAAATGGTATTGGCTTATGGAACTTTAGCAGGTAGTATTGTTGGTTTTATTTATCTATTATTCTTTTCTATAAAATTTAATGACTTTGAAATCAGTAAACCTGTGATGAATGACAACTCTAGACTGATGATTAAACAGTTACCACCAAAAATATCGTCGAGTTTTCTCTCTGCAATGAATAATTATATCGATCAATTCTTTGTGGGTTCACTAGTTGCAGGATCAATTTCTGCATTAAGGTATGGAAACAGCATCCCAGCTTTCGGTGTTACAATTGTAATTATGGCTATTGGTAGTGTCATACTTCCTCACTTTTCGCGTTTAGTAAATGAAGATTTAAAATCTGCATATCATCAACTTTTTAAAACATTAAAAATTATTCTTGGAGCAGGACTTGTTGTTATTGCAATCGGTATTTTTATGTCTGATTGGTTTGTAGAACTTTGGTTAGAAAGAGGAGAATTTACTCATCAAGATACTTTAAAGGTTTCTAGAATTCAGCAAATTTTATTAATTAGTGTACCTTTTAATCTGTGTACATTAATTATGGTTAAGTTTTTAACCAGCATTAATAAAAATAAATTTATGGCATGGGTTTCATTAGTAAACTTAGCGATAAATATTATTTTGAACATTATTCTAATGAAATATTACGAGGTTTACGGACTAGTAATGAGTACAACAATAGTATTGATGTTGGGTAGTGTGTTTTATTTCAGCTATACTTACAAACAATATAAAAAGATTAGGTAATGAAAATAGATTTTGTAGTAAGCTCTTTAGTTGCTGGTGGTGCAGAACGTGTACTAATCTTATTGGCCAATCATTTTGATAAAAAAGGACATGATGTTACCATTATTACATTTAATGAACCAGAAGTCTTCTCGGCTAATTCATCGGTTAAGCGTATTAGATTACATGATGGTAAAATAAAAAATCATACCATAAGAAGCATCATAAACTTGTATAAGTTCTATTCTGAGAAAAAAAATAGACCAGATATTCTAATGCCCTTTATGACTCAAACTAATTTCATTGGTGCACTCATAGGAAAACTTAGAGGTATTAAAGTGGTTTCCGCTGAACACAATAATCATTTAAGAGAAACAGATTTTATAGGCAAATTAGCCAGAAAGTATATGTATCGTAAATCTGATGCTCTAACTGTACTTACAAAATTTGATGAGCAACATTATAAAAGCAAAGGTGTTAATGTGTATGTAATGCCTAATCCATGTACGTTTGATATATATAATGAAATCGAAAGGAATAGAAAGAAAATAATATTAGCCGTTGGAGATTTAAATAGATATCATCATAAAGGTTTTGACAACCTAATTATGTTAATTTCTCCTGTTTTAAAGAAAAATAAAGATTGGAAATTAAAGCTTGTTGGTGGTGGTGATGAAGGTACAAAATTTCTAAAAGAGCTAGCAAAAGAGCATCAAATAGAGGATCAAGTTATTTTTGAAGGTTATTCTACAAAAGTATCAGAAATTATGACAGAATCTGAGATTTACGTGCTATCCTCCAGAACAGAAGGATTACCTATGGTAATACTCGAAGCTTTTGCGAGAGGAACAGCCTGTATTGCTTTCGATTGTGTTACGGGTCCTTCAGATATTATAAACCCTGATAAGAACGGTATTCTTATAGAAGACCAAAACTTTAATGCAATGGCTGATGGTTTAGATAAACTAATAAATAATCCAGAGCTAAGAATTAAATTAACAAGTGAAGCCGTTAATTCTTTAGATAGATATAAAATGGATGCTGTTTATAATAATTATTTAAATATTTTTGAAAATATTCTAAAATAATGAAGAAGAGCCTCGTTATTCATATCTGCTTTTTGCTACCATTTGTACTAACTGTTTTTAATCTACAAGTTTTTGTTACACGATTAGTATCGATTGCTCTAGCTCAAATAATAGCTTATGGAAATTTGGGGTTGTTATTGCTGGGTATTGCTTTATGCATAAAAGACAGAGGTCCATTGTCTAAAACAGCTCGTTTATGGATTATTTTTTATCTCATGTATTTTGTGTTCGCAATTTTGGCGAGCGCTATTCATTTCAATCCTGCTAATATTTTAGTAAGTATTATTCCTCTATTCTATGTATTAGCATTTTACGTTTATCTAAGTATTCCTGAGAACAGAAAGGTATTTAGAAATGTAGCCGTTATTGCTTTTGTTTTATCAGGTATTCTAAGTATTCATCTATATAATATAAATTTTGATTTAGACCATGGCGGAATATACATATATAAAATTGACCGTTCAGGAGGTGTTTATGCGGATGCTAATAACACGGCTTTGGCAGCGATAATATCATTTATTTTAGTATTTAAATTGTATAATCCTCAAAAGAAATTTTTTAAACTATTTAAGCTTATAATTCTTGCTGTAATGGTTTATGGATTGCTATTAACATTTTCTAATACAGGATTTATGGTTTTCATTATTTGTTTAGTAATGTTAAATCACAAGTTTTTTACTGGGGTTAAATTAATCGTTGGTGTTTCCTTACTTCCTTTTGTATATTTAGCTTTAGCGAACTTAAATACAATAACAGCAAACTTAAACTTGGTTGGCCAACAAAGAGATAAAATAAATAACATAGTTAATATTGTTACTTTTAATACTAGTGAGGTTGATGATTCTGGAAGAAATGAATTAGTCATGAAACTTATAAATGATTACGTTTTTGAAAACCCTATACTTGGTAATGGTGTAGACTTTGCTATTTCACAGCATGCCCATAATACTATTGTTGGTGTTTGGGCTGATGCGGGAATTTTTACGCTACTCTTTTTCTTATTTATGCTAGGTCGTTACTTTTTAGAAACGTTACGAAGTGCACCAGATATTCGTTATTTTGTTCTACCATTATTGTTAGTGATGTGTATATTTATGTTAAGCTTGCAGAGTGTTATTAATCAAACTTATTTAATGGCTCTTTTTGTTTATATGGCTTATCTAATTGATGATAAGGAAAGGGAATTGGTTTAATTTACATATTCTTTTTATTAAGTTTGTTTTTAAAACACACTCCCAATGAAACTTAAATATAGCATGTTAATCAATATCATTCTTTTAATTACGTTGCTATTTGTTATTTATAAAGGAGGACTCTACTATAGTTTACTCAATAAACTAAAGCCTAAAAGTTTGGCGGAAAATAATTTTCAAAATACTTGGGAGTATCAGCACAACACAAAATTATATAAATTCTACACTAAACAAGCGAATATAGTTATGTTAGGAAATTCAATCACTTATCGTGTAGATTGGAATGAACTACTCAATAGAAATGACATTGCTAATCGAGGAATTGGTAATGATATTACTTTAGGTATGCTTAATAGATTAGATGATGTCTATAGGGTTAATCCTAAAGTTTGTGTTGTAATGGGAGGTATTAATGATATATTAAAAGGCATAGAAACAGAAACTATAGTGTTAAACATAGATACTATAATTAAGGAATTAAAAACCAATAATATTAAACCCATTATTTGCTCAATTCTATACACTTCAGATACTCAAAAAGATTATAAAAAACTCAATTCATTAATCAATGAAGTAAACATAAATCTTGAAAGTATTTGCTTAACTAATGACATTTCATTCATTAATCTTAATGAATCATTTTCAGACAATTACACTCTAAAAAGTCAATATTCATTAGATGGAATTCACCTAACTGCTTCCGGCTACAATCAATGGAAAAAAATACTCGAACCCATTCTAAATCAAGAAATAGAAGAATAATTCATCTTCTCTTTTTGCAATTTCTTGCAGATAGTAGTATATAATGTCCATTCAAAGAATAATTTTGATACTTTTACACACTTGTGACATCTTTACATTTCGGATTTATAGTCAATTATAATGATGACCCAAATTTTAACCATATATGTTTTTTAATTCAATAGAATTTTTCATATTTCTACCTATTGTTTTTGCGCTTTATTGGCTCATTGGTGGTAAAAATATTAAAACCCAAAATCTTCTTGTTGCCGCTGCGAGTTACGTTTTTTATGGCTGGTGGGATTGGAGATTTCTGTCACTCATATTATTTAGCTCTTTAGTTGACTATTCTATAGGAATAGCGCTTGGTAAAAACGAGAAACCCTCTACTAGAAAAACATTACTTTGGATTAGTATCTGTGTTAATCTTGGCTTCTTAGGTTTTTTTAAATATTATAATTTCTTTGTAGATAGCTTAATTAATTCCTTCACGTTTTTTGGCTCAGAATTCAGTATAAATACACTTAATATTATATTACCAGTAGGAATTAGCTTTTATACGTTTCAAACATTAAGTTATACTATAGATGTTTACAACAGAAAGCTAGAACCAACTAAAGATTTTGTAGGCTTCATGGCTTTTGTTAGCTTTTTTCCGCAATTAGTCGCTGGTCCAATTGAAAGAGCGACCAACCTATTACCTCAGTTTTCAGTTGAACGAAAATTTGATTATAGGAACGCGGTCGATGGTTTAAGACAAGTACTTTGGGGATTATTTAAAAAAATAGTAATTGCAGATAATTGTGCTAAATATGCTAACATAATATTTAATAACCATACAGAGTATAATGGAAGTACACTGCTACTAGGTGCTTTTTTCTTTGCATTTCAGATTTATGGAGATTTCTCAGGATATTCTGATATTGCTATTGGTATTTCAAGATTATTTGGCTTTAACTTAAAAAGAAACTTTGCGTTCCCTTACTTCTCTAGAGATATCGCAGAGTTCTGGAGACGTTGGCATATATCACTTTCTACATGGTTTAGAGATTACCTTTATATTCCATTAGGAGGAAGCAGAGGCGGCACAAGTATGAAGGTCAGAAATACATTTATCATCTTCATTGTTAGTGGTTTTTGGCATGGAGCAAATTGGACCTTTGTAATCTGGGGAGCTCTAAACGCTCTATACTTTTTACCGTTATTATTAGCTAATAAAAATAGAGTTAACACAAACTTAGTTGCTGAAGGAAAATATTTACCAAGTATAAAAGAGCTTGGTCAGATGGGATTTACCTTTTTATTAACATTAATAGCTTGGGTGTTTTTTAGAGCAGATAACGTTACACATGCATTTTCTTATTTAAAAGGTATCTTTTCAGGATCTCTATTTTCTTGGGTAGAAATTTTCCCGAGTACCATTTTAGGTTTAGTATTCTTTTTCATCATTACAGAATGGTTAGGAAGAAGCGGAGAATATGCTATTGAAAAAGTAGATTTTATAAATAGACCTGTACGTTGGGGATTTTACCTACTACTAATTGTATTAATGTTTGCTTTTACTGGAGAAGAACAACAATTTATTTACTTTCAATTCTAAATCATGAAGAAATTCTTAAAAAATATAATAATATTTTTTCTTCTAGCTTTAATAGTTGGAGAAACTGTTGTTAGAGTGACACACACAATGTCTGATATTCCCCAAAGAGTTATTGACGAGAATGGGATACAAAAATATTACCCCAACCAAGAAGGTTACTGGAAAGGTGGTGATCATAAATGGGGCATTAATAAATTAGGTTGGCCAGGAGAATT
Source organism: Winogradskyella eximia (assembly GCF_003386165.1). GTDB lineage: Bacteria > Bacteroidota > Bacteroidia > Flavobacteriales > Flavobacteriaceae > Winogradskyella > Winogradskyella eximia. The sequence goes on from NZ_QRDV01000002.1 coordinate 247,221, forward strand.
ACCAAATAGTTATGATAATCTTATCATGATAATTGGAGATTCATATATTGAAAATTTTATGAATCCCAATGAATGTCACCAATCAGCATTCTTAAAGAAAAACATGAAAATGTATAATTTCATGGAAGCCGGTCGTTCTGGTGTGTCACTTATTGAAGCTATGGAAATTAGTAAAAACTTAGATTCTTTAAAACCAGTAAAAACACTAGTTTACGTAAACAATAATGATTTTTATGAAAGTATTAGAGACATTCAACCTTTACAAGATATAACGCAAGTTAATCTTAAAAATGGAACAATTGCTTACGGTAAAATGAAAGCACCTTTATTTAAAAAGATTTTATATAATTGGAAATTACTTTACTATTTCTATACTCGATTTCCTTTAAATAATCAATCAGAAAATGCAGAAGCACCTACAGTTAGTGAAGCTATTGAAGAGAATAACGATATATTAAAATCAAAGTCTGAAGTATTTAATTTAATTAATTATATAAAAGATAACTATTCCACTAAAGATAAAGTCTTTGTATTTCACCCTAATAGTAATACCGAAATTATTGAACAATGTAAAAATCTTGGCTTTAATATAATTGTTTTAGACTCTAGCAAAGATGATAAAAAATGGGTATTTGATCACGATAGCCACTGGACTTGTTACGGCCATGAACAAGTGGCAAAGCAAATTTCTAATGCTTTATTAAAATAGAATAATCTATAATTTAGATTTCAATTAATATAAATGAGCAATCAACCCAAAATAAAAATAATGTTTATTCTTCCATCACTTAGTGCAGGTGGTGCAGAAAGGGTGATTTCATTTGTATCTCAAAACATTGATAAAAAGAAGTTTCAACCACAGTTAGTCATTGCTGGTTTTGAAAAAGACTCAGTGTACGACGTTAGCAATGTTGAAGTTATTTACCTAAATAAACCTCGAATTTTAACCGCTTTACCTTCTATTGTTAGTCTTATTAAAAAAAACAAACCAAAAATTGTAGTAAGCTCTATTTCGCATGTTAATACAGCGATGTCAATGCTTTCGCCTTTTTTTAAGAAAACTAAATTTATTGGTAGAGAAGCTACGGTATTAAGTAAACGAAGTAATGAAAAGAAGATAAGACAATGGTCTCCTTTTAGATTGTTACCAAATGGATTTAAAAATTTAGATGCCTTAATTTGCCAGTCACATGATATGGCTGAAGACATGATAACTAACTTCAATATTCCAGAGGATCATATTCATGTCATTAATAATCCAATTTCTAATCTACCAGATGTAAAGCCTTTACAACCTTTTACAGAAGTTAGAAAATTTATTACCGTAGGTAGATTAACTGAAGTTAAAGGACATTTAAGACTTTTAGATATCCTTTCAAAATTTAACCACCCCTTTAATTATACTATTGTAGGAAGTGGTGGATTAAAAGACGCCATTTTACTAAAGGCAAAAGAGCTAGGTATCTATGACAGTATTGAGCATGTGCCATTTACTAATGAGGTAAATGAGTACATTTCAAAACACGATTTATTTTTACAAGGTTCTTTTGTTGAAGGATTTCCTAATGCTTTATTAGAAAGTTGTGTTGTTGGTACACCAGTAATTGCATTTAATGCACCAGGTGGTACCAAAGAAATAGTAGAAAACAATATCAATGGTTTTTTAGTTGAAAATGAAGAAGAGTTTTTAGAAAAACTAAACAATTTTAAAGAATGGAATCCTGAACATGTAAGAGCTTCCGTCGTTAAAAAATTTAATAAAAACGTTATTCTTAAACAATACGAAGACTTGTTTGAAAATATTATACATAACTAAAATGAGACTTGGTATTTTAATTTATTCATTATCTGGAGGAGGCGCAGAACGTGTGGTTTCATATCTTGTATCATATTGTGTAAGCAATAATATTGATGTTCATTTAATTTTAATGAATCCAACAATAAAGTACAATGTGCCAAAAAGCACAAAGATTCATTACATAGAAAAATCAGATCCTAGCGAAAGCGGCATTAAGAAAGCATTAAAAATACCTGTTTTAGCTTATAAATATGCCAAACTAGTAAAAGAACTAAAATTAACACATAGCTTAAGCTTTTTAACAAGACCTTCTTTTATTAATGTCATCGCTAGTAAACTAACATCGTATAAGTTTAAGGTGATTACTAACGAGAGGGCCTTCCCTAGCCTACAATACAGTTATAAAGGCTTTCAGTCAAGTTTTAATAAAACCTTAATTAAATCACTTTATAAAAAGTCTGATTTAGTGATTTCTAATTCTTACGGCAATGCTGGTGACTTGGTTGACAATTTTGAAGTACCTTCAGAAAAAATGAAAGTAATTCATAACCCTATTGATTTAGGTAAAATAGAAAATACAGAGTCAAATTTATCATTTTTTGATTCTGAAAAATACAACATCATAACACTTGGTCGTTTAGATATAGGAAAGAATCATGAAATGCTTATAAGAGCTATTCATCAACTACAAAATCCTATATTGCATTTATATATTTTTGGAGTTGGCGATTTACATGAGCATTTAGAAAAACTTATTGAAGAACTAGGATTAAAAGAACAAGTTTTCTTAATGGGCTTTAGTCCAAACCCTTATCAATATTTAAAATCAGCAGATTTATTTATATTTGGCTCAAATCATGAAGGATTTCCAAACGTATTATTAGAAGCAATGGCTTGTGATTTACCAATATTAAGTACCAATTGTCAATCTGGACCTAGTGAAATAATGGAATTAAAAACGGTGAAAGAGGACATAATGATTACCGATTATGGCATCTTAGTGCCAATTAAAAATACCGACCTAATGGCGAAAGGGATTAGCTATTTTGTAGAAAACAGCAATTACGCCGAAACGTGTAAAACAAACAGTAAAAGTCGGATTAAAGACTTCGAAAAAGATACCATTTTAAAAAAATATATAGATCTAATAAATAGCACAACCATAGCTAATTAGACAAAACGAATTAAAGTATGTGTGGAATTAACGGCATTATAGCCAAAACCTATAGAAATAAGGAAGATATCTTGACTGTTCTTAATAATATGAATAATTTAATTATTCATAGAGGACCAGATCAAGATGGTTTATTTGCAGAAGAAAATGATCAATTTACTGTTGGTATGGGAATGCGAAGATTATCTATTATTGATTTGTCTTCAGGTAAGCAACCTATATTTTCAGACGATAAACAAATTGTTATCGTTTTTAATGGGGAAATTTATAATTACAAAATATTAAAAGCAAAATTATTAGCTGAAGGTGTAACTTTTAATACCTCTAGTGATACTGAAGTGATTTTAAAAGCCTACGAAAAATATGGCGTTGAATCTTTTCAGTGGTTAGATGGTATGTATGGTTTTAGTATTTATGATAAAAACATAAATAAGCTATTTATCGCTCGTGATTTCTTTGGAGAAAAACCATTGTATTACACACATACCGATAAAGAATTTATTTGGGCTTCAGAATTAAAATCAATTATCAAGACTATTGATTTTACTCCAAATATTTCAAAAAAAGGATTGAATCTTTATTTCAGACTAACTTACATTCCTGCTCCACACACCATTTACGATAATATATACAAGTTACAAGCCAATCATTATATAGAATATGATTTAGCAACAAACAATACCACAATTCACAAAATTAATGCAGAGCCTAAACCAAAAGCTATCAATATTTCTTTTGAAGACGCTAAAGCTAAAACGAAGGATTTAGTCTATAAAAGTGTAGACAGCAGATCTATTGCAGATGTTGGTTTAGGAACTTTTTTATCTGGAGGTGTTGACTCTTCTATTATTTCACTTTGTTTAGCACAATCTACAGATAAAAAAATAGATACATTTTCTATTGGATTTAAAAAAGCGTCTTATGATGAGACTGATAAATCTAGAGTGGTTGCAGATATGGTAAATAGTAATCATCATGAATTTATTATTGATGAAGACGATCTTAAAAACAACATTCATGAAATTTTAGTCAATTTTGATGAACCCTTTTCAGATACAGCTGCACTTCCAACACATTTGCTTTCAGAAAAAACTAGAGAGCATGTTACAGTGGCATTAACTGGTGATGGTGGTGATGAAGTTTTTGGTGGCTACAACAAGTACTACATAGGTAAAATGAACAACAGATATACTGGAGTTGTACCTAAAGGCATACATAAAACGATTGCTGGTTTAAGTAATAAATACCTGATTAATAAGGACGACACAAGAGGTAAAAAATTTCAGATTAATAAATTATTAAATGCTATTGATTACGAAGGTGATTTTTATTGGGATATTATTTCTTTAGCAAACACTAGCTCTCAGCTCGAAGAGATTATGTCTCCTGATTTTTATGATTCTAATATTTTTCAAGAATATAAAGATGTTTTGGGCAAACAAAAAATTACATCTTTAACTGATTTTAGATTGGTAGATAAAATATTAAGTCTAGAAGGAGGCATGTTAGCAAAAGTAGACAGAACAAGTATGATGACGTCTTTAGAGTGTAGAGCTCCTTTTCTAAATAAAGAGCTATGGGAGTTTGCAAACACCTTACCTGAAGATTATTTAATGAAAGGGTGGAACAAAAAACACATTCTTAAAGAAGCGTTTAGGGATCAATTTCCAGCAGAGTTCTTAGAAAAAAGTAAAAGTGGATTTGGCTCACCAACAGGAGATTGGTTAAGACAAAGCCTTAGAAAAGAAATAGAAAGCTATATAGAGCCTGAATTATTAAAATCTCAAGGCATATTTAATATTGAGGTAATTACTAAATTGGTTCAAGATCATTTAGACAGTAAAAAGGATAGTACATTTAGAGTATGGTCTTACTACTGTTTCCAGAAATGGTACAAATTTAATTTCCTTAAACAAAACTAAATCAAAATGGAGAAAAAAAGAATTTTACTTATAGCATCTTATGATGGCTCTCTCATTAGATTTAGAGGTGATTTTATTAAAAGTTTGGTTGATAATGGTTTTGAGGTATTTACCGCAGCACCAGGCTATACTGAAAACTTCTATGAAGAAATTAAAGCCCTAGGCGCAACACCTTTAGAGTTTAATTTACAACGTACAGGACTAAATCCCTTCAAGGATTTTAAATCTATATTAGAGTTAAAATCTTTAATGAAAGACCATAAAATAGATCTTGTTTTTCCATACACAGTAAAACCTGTTATCTATGGCTCAATGGCTGCAAATATGTGTAACGTTCCAGTGATTTCGTTAATCACAGGTTTGGGTTATGCATTTACTGGTTTAACAGCAAAAGCTAGACTTTTACAGCGCTTTAATGAGAATTTATATAAATTATCAATTCGTAAGAACAAGGTAATTGTTTTTCAAAATAAAGACGATTATCAATTATTTTTAGATAGAAAAGTAATATCAAAACAACAAAAAGTTGATTTTGTAAGTGGCTCTGGTGTAAACCTTAAACAGTTTTCATTTAAAGAAAAAGATGCAACAGACAAAGTCAGTTTTCTTTTGGTTGCAAGGTTAATAAAAGAAAAAGGTATTGCTTTGTATATGGATGCTGCTAGAATTTTAAAAGCTAAATATCCTAAAACAGAATTTCATTTAATTGGCATACCAGAAACATCACCTTCTGCAATTAGTATTGATGAAATTAATGAGTTACATGAGAAAGGGATAATTGTTTTTCATGGACCTCAAAATAATATACCAGATCATTTAAAAGAAAGAGACATATTTGTTCTCCCAAGTTATTATAGAGAAGGATTACCAAGAACTACACTTGAAGCTTGTGCAAGTGGAAACCCTATTATTACAACAGACTCCGTAGGTTGTAGGGAATCTGTAAAAGAAGGAATAAATGGTTTTTTAATAGAACCTCAAAATCTTGATGCTTTAGTAAAGCCCATGGAATTCTTTATTACTAACCCTGAAAAAATCAAGGAAATGGGAATAAACAGTAGAAAATATGCTGAAGAACGATTTGATGTTGATATTATTAACAATGATTTAATCACTTTAATAAAGCGAGAGCTTAAAATGTAATTATAATATGAAGCTATATAGAAATCTCTTAAAACGCTTATTAGATTTTACGGCCGCATTAATAGGTTTAATTCTAATTTCTCCAATATTTTTGGTACTCATTATTATATTAAGTATATCTAATAATGGTAAACCGTTTTTTTATCAACGCAGAACAGGTAAACATGGTAAACTTTTTACAATTATTAAGTTAAAAACCATGACAGATAAAACCGATGCTAATGGTGAATTACTTCCAGCATTAGAGCGTGTAACAAAAACAGGAGATATTTGTAGAAAATACTCGTTAGATGAAATTCCACAATTACTAAATATTTTAAAAGGAGATATGAGTTTAATTGGTCCTCGCCCACTACTTCCTGAATACTTAGAGCACTATAATAAAGAACAAAACAGAAGACATGAGGTAATGCCAGGTATTACAGGATGGGCTCAAATTAATGGCCGCAATACGATTACATGGGAACAGAAATTTGAATACGACGTATATTATGTTGATAATCAGTCATTTTTTTTAGATTTAAAAATACTTTGGCTAACATTTTATAAAGTCATTAAAAAAAGTGACATTAACAGTTCTGAAACTTTAGATATGCCAATGTTTACAGGAACAAAAACTACTCAAGACTGATAACTATATTTTATAAAGTTTATTAAAAAATGATAGAAATTAAGGATAAAGCAGAATGGAATTCTATTTTAAAACAAATAGAAGACTACGATTTTTACCACACTTACGATTATCATAACATTTCTAAAAATGAAGATGAAACACCTGTATTGTTGACTTATAAGAAAGAAAAAGCAATCATAGTTTTACCTTTATTACTTCGTCAAATACCAAATACAGAATATTATGATCTTACATCAGTTTACGGATATGCAGGTCCGCTTAGTAATGTAGACACAGAAACATATAATTTTGATGATTTTAAGGCCGCTTTTAATACTTATTTAGAAGCAAAGAATATTGTGTCTGTATTTAGCCGATTACATCCTTACATCCAACAAGATAAAATATTAGAGAATTTAGGTGATACAGTTAGTTTAGGTGATGTTGTTAATATTGATGTGTCTTTACCAATTGAGCAATCTCGCATGGCTTATGGAAAATCTAATAAAAACCAAATTAATAAGCTAAGAAAACAGTGCGAAGTAGTTAAAGCTGAAACCGAAGAAGAAATTCTAGAATTTGTAGATATTTACTATGAAAACATGAAACGTCTTGATGCTAAAGAAAGTTATTTCTTCAGTAAAGAGTATTTCCTTAACTTCATGAATATTACTGATTTTGATACAGATATCCTATTAGTTAAACATTTAGAGTCTAACGAATTTGTTGCGGGTTCTATGTTTGTTAAAACCAAAAACATAGTCCAATATCACTTATCTGGTACACGTACAGAACATTTAAGATTAAAACCTTCAAAACTATTCTTAGATGAAATGAGACTACAAGCCACAGAACAAGGTTATAAAGTTTTTAATTTAGGAGGTGGATTAGGAAGCGAGCACGATTCATTATTTGAATTTAAAGCCTCTTTTTCAAAAGATTTTAGAACTTTTAAAGTTTGGAAATACATTGTTAATCAGATGGTTTACGATCAGTTATCTCAATCTAAAAATGAGACCGACTTCTTCCCTAAATATCGATCTTAAAAATTTAATTAGAGTACAATTTAACTTCATTTAAAACTCAGAACTTAAATTTCACCTAGGAGTATTTTCATATAATAAGATAAGTAAAGACAATGTTCTAATTTATAAAAGAAGGACTTAAAATTAGTCATCAACCGCATAATCTAGTTAATTTAAGTGTAATTACTTAAAAACCTTAAGTTATATCGATGCTTTTCATCTGATTTTTATACACTTAAGAATAGTAAAATTCTTATATATCGTGTAATTTTTACAGTTTGTCGTAAATTATTATTTTTGTTTCATGGTTTAAATTATTAGGACTTATATTAGCCATCTGTAATGCAATTAATTAACGGGTCCCAAACACCTTTAAATTATAACCTTTAGGTACTAACTTAAAGCATTAACCTATGAATGAAAAAATATGGCTCTCATCACCACACATGAGTGGTAATGAACAATCTTACGTAAAAGAAGCATTTGATACTAATTGGGTAGCTCCACTAGGACCAAACGTTAACAACTTTGAAAACGATTTAAAATCTTATTTAAAAGAAGACTGCCATGTGGCTGCATTAGCTTCTGGTACGTCCGCACTACATCTGAGCCTAATATTACTAGGTGTTAGTCATGGTGATGAAGTCATCTGCCAAAGTAAAACGTTTTCTGCATCTGCAAATCCTATAGTATATCAAGGTGCTACACCTGTTTTTGTAGATAGTGAAAGAGACACATGGAACATGTGCCCTATTCAATTAGAAATAGCTATTAAAGATAGAATAGAAAAAGGAAATAAACCTAAAGCGATTATTGCCGTTCATTTATACGGTATGCCTTACAAGGTTACTGAAATTAATGATATTGCTTCAAAATACAACATTCCTGTAGTAGAAGATAGTGCAGAATCGTTAGGAAGCACATATAAAGGCAAAAACTGCGGCACATTTGGTGAATTTTCAATATTATCATTTAATGGTAATAAGATAATAACCACATCTGGTGGTGGTGCTTTAGTATCTAAGACTTTAGAAAATAAACAAAAAGCAGTATTTCTAGCTACACAAGCAAGGGATAATGCACCTCACTATTTACACTCTCAAATTGGTTATAATTATAGAATGTCTAACATTGTTGCTGGTATAGGTCGTGGACAAATGACCATATTAGATAGCCATGTAGCCAAGCGTCGTTCTAACCATGAATTTTATGTAAATAGTTTTAAAGAGAATGATAAAATTACATTTTTAAAAGAGCCAGAAGGTTACTTTTCTAATCGATGGTTAAGTTGTATTCTTTTAGATTCAGAAAGCACTAGAGAAGGCTTAAGACTGGCTTTAGAAAAAGAGAATATTGAGTCTAGACCATTATGGAAACCAATGCATCAACAACCGGTATTTAAAGATTCTCCAAGTTATCTTAATGGAGTTTCAGACGAATTATTTGAAAAAGGTTTATGCTTGCCTAGTGGATCAAATTTAACTGATGCTGAATTAGATAGAGTAGTTTCTGCAATAAATACGTATTTTGTAACATGTTAATTCAATTTCTAAATAAAATATCGGAAAAATATGCATCAAAATGGCTTGTGCTCCTATTTGATATAGCTATAATAGTTGCTACATTTTTCATGGCCTATTTAATTCGGTTTAATTTTACAATTGAGTTTGACTTTGCAACACTTTTTAAACAAATACCTTATGTAGCTATTATAGCAGCAATTAGTCTTATCTCTGTTGGCTCTTACAAAGGAGTTGTTAGGTTTACAGGTTTTAAAGATATTGTTAATCTCATTATAGGAGCAAATATTTTAGCTACAATACTCATCTGCTGTACTTTTGTAAGTAGAGAGTTTTTTGAAGAAGGGAATATTTTTGATATATCGGGTTCAATTATATATATCCATTTATTACTTAACATCTTATTTTTGATTGGAGCGAAATTGTTTATAAAATCACTTTATATTCATATTACTCAAGATTTTCAATCAATTTCTAATGTCTTAATTTTTGGAGCAGGTAATTCTGGTATGCTTACTTATGATGCCATTCAAAATGACACTAAAAACGGTGTTGAAGTTGTTGGTTTTGTTGATGATGACGAAAGAAAAATAGGAAAAAAAATAAACCTATTAAAAGTTTATAATATTGAAGCCATCGACAAGGAATTCATTGAAAAGAATAAAGTTGAAGATGTTATTATTTCAATTCAAAATATAGACCCTTCTCGTTTACTACAAATTACAGGGAATCTTTTTTCGCTGGGACTAAAAGTTAAGATTGTTCCTCCTGTTCAAAGTTGGATTGATGGAGACTTAAGCGTTGGCCAAATAAAAGAAGTTAAGATTGAAGACCTTTTAGGAAGAGATCCAATAAGTATAAAAAATCCGGATTTAGAAGAACAGTATGATAATAAAGTCATACTAATTACTGGTGCAGCTGGTTCAATTGGAAGTGAAATCTGTAGAAAAGTTAGCCTCTACAATTACAAAAAGTTAATTCTAGTAGATAATGCAGAATCAGCACTTTATGATATTCAACAAGAATTTAGACAACAAGGCTTAGAGAATATTGAAGCCATTGTTGCCGATGTCCGTAATAGAACCCGAATAGACCAAATATTTAATCAATATAAGCCTAAAATTGTTTTTCATGCTGCCGCATATAAGCATGTACCTTTAATGGAGAACAATCCTTTTGAAGCGGTTAGTGTTAATATTGGTGGGACTAAAAACGTAGCAGATATTGCTGTAAAACACAGTGTAGATAAGTTTGTTTTAATCTCAACAGATAAAGCAGTAAACCCAACAAATGTTATGGGTGCTACAAAACGAATTGCAGAGCTTTACGCTACATGTCTTAAAGGTAAAGGTCACACAAAGTTTATTACCACAAGATTTGGAAATGTTTTAGGATCAAATGGTTCTGTAATACCTTTATTTAAAAAGCAAATTGAAAAAGGTGGACCGTTAACCGTAACTCACAAAGACATTACACGCTATTTTATGACAATACCAGAAGCTTGTCAGCTTGTTTTAGAAGCTGCAGCGATGGGTAATGGTGGTGAGATTTTTGTCTTTGACATGGGAGAACCTATTAAGATATTTAACTTAGCAACCAATATGATTATTCTTTCTGGTTTGCGCTATCCTGAAGATATTGATATAAAAATCACGGGATTAAGGCCAGGTGAAAAAATATATGAAGAATTACTAGCTGATGGTGAAAACACAAAGAAAACTTACCATGAAAAAATAATGATTGCAAAATCAAGACATGTTGATATTGTTAGTGTAGAAAATCAAATTAATAAACTTACCACTATTAATTCTTTAACACAGCCTTTAGAAATAGTATCTTCGATTAAATTTTTAATACCAGAATATATTTCTAATAATTCTACTTATGAAGTATTAGACATAAAAAAATAACCCATTTTTAGGAAACCTATAAATTGACTCAAATGAAAACACGTATTCTTATTATATCGATTTTAGCAATAATCACCGCTACTTCTTGTGCATCTAGAAAGAGCATTGTTTATTTTCAGGATGAACCTTTAGAAGAAGGGCAACTTACGTCTGAGCCAACACAATTAATCTATAAACCAGATGATATTTTAACTATCAACGTTTCTGCTTTAGATCCAGATACTGTAAGACCTTTTAATTTACCAACGGTATCAAACAATACAAGTGATTTAAGAAGTGCTCAAGGTACTTTACAACAGCAAACCTACTTAGTAGATTATAATGGTAATATTGAATTTCCAGTTTTAGGAACCATAAAAGTTGAAGGTTTAACACGCACAGATTTAACTGCATTACTAGTTGATCGTATTAAAGAAATGGCAAACGAACCTATTGTAAATGTTAGATTGGTGAATTTTACCATTACAGTAATTGGTGAAGTTAGTAATCCTGGAACTTTTACTATGCAAGACGAAAGAGTTACGCTTATTGAGGCCCTTGGTTATGCCAATGATTTAACTATATTTGGTAAACGTAAGAATGTTAAATTAATAAGAGAAGTAGATGGAAAGAAGAAATTTGCTAATATTGATTTGACATCTATAAATACAGTAAATTCTCACCTCTATTATTTACAACAGAATGACATAATTTACGTAGAACCAAACAACGCAAAAATTAGGTCTTCTACATATAACCAAAATAATGGAGTATTAATCTCTGCAATAGGTACACTAACTACAATATTAGCGGTATTCTTAATAAAATAGTATCAATTAAAATCTTTTATGGAATCTAAACCTGTTTCAAGCCCTAATGAAATTAGACAAAGTGTAGATTTATTTCTGTCACACTGGAAACTATTACTTTTTTGCTGCGCTGTAGCCCTTTTTCTTGGCTATACGTATTTACGCTATACAACATATCAATATAGCGCTAGTGCAACAATAAAAATAAGGGATGAAAAACAATCTCAAAAATTAGAAACTAATGGAGAATCCTCAGGTAAAGGTTTGTTTTCTGATGGTACTAATAAAATTAAAGATGAAATTGAAACCATTCAGTCTAGAACTTTAATCGAGAATGTAGTAAAAGAATTAAAACTTAATATTAGATGTTTCGCGGAAGGAAGTATAAAAGAACGTGAAATCTATAATAACCCACCCGTAAAGCTAAGTTTTTTTGCTAATGATTCTGTTTTATATAATCTTGATACTACATTATATATAAAAGTAAAATCCCCTACTCAATTTTTAGCTTTTAAAAATGAAGGTAAATCTCTTATAGATAGAGATGAACAAAAAGGCAAGTCCTATGATTTTGGATCTAGAATTAAAACAGGATTTGGTGATATTGTATTAATTCCAAACGTTGGTGAACACGCGCCAATAATAGGTAGTAATTTAAAAATATCAATTTCTTCAGTTCGCAATATTGTAAATAGCTATCAACAGAAAATAAAAGTATCTACAGAGACAGGCTCTAGTGTCATTAAATTAGATTTAAAAGATAGTAATTCATACAAAGCCGCAGATATTTTAAATCAACTCATTGAAGAATATAATAAAGATGTATTATTAGACAAGGAAGCTGTAGTTAAGTCTACTTCAGATTTTATAAACAATAGACTATTGCAAGTCTCGTCTGAATTGGAAAAGGTTGACTTTACCGCTGAGGAATTACAACAAAAAAATAATCTTACTGCTTTAAGTTCTCAGGCAGATCTCAACCTCCAAACTGGTCAACATATTCAATCACAAATATCTTCTACTGCAAATAGTATTCAAATGATTTCTTATTTAGAAGAAGAAATCTCTAGTGAGAATAAAACAAGTGATTTATTACCTGCAGATATAGGTATTGGCGATTCAAATACATCGCAAGTTATAAAAAGCCATAATGAATTAGTTGCTGAACGTGATAGACTTCTAAAAAACTCAACAGAAAAGAACCCTACAGTTATTCAATTGAATAATCAAATTGCATCGTTAAAAAGGAATCTTCAAAATTCTTTAAAAAATATTAAAGCGACATCTCAATTAACTTTAAGTAACCTAAATAGAGAAAATTCGAGAATACAAGGAAGACTGTACTCCGCTCCTACAAAAGAGCGACAATTTAAAGATATAAAAAGACAGCAAGACATTAAAGAATCTCTTTTCCTCTATCTATTGGAGAAAAAAGAAGAATCTGCTATTAGATTAGGAATGTATGCTCCTACCGCTAAAATCGTAGATAGAGCATATTCTTCCCACAAGCCTATAGCTCCAAATACTATGATTGTATATATCGCTTCTTTAATATTTGGTATGGGAGTACCTATTGCCTTTATTTATATTGCAGATCTACTCAATACTAAGCTTTATAGAAAAGAGGATTTAATGTCCATATTAAATATTCCGTATTTAGGGGATATTCCAAAAAGTTCAAAAAAACAACAATTAGTTAAAAAAGTTGATTATTCGCCTAAAGCAGAAGCGTTTAGAATTGTAAAATCTAATATAGATTTTATGCTTCGAAACATTAAAGGACGTTCTAAAAAAATATTCATAACATCAACCATACCACAAGAAGGGAAATCTCATACGAGTACTAATCTAGCATCCTCAATTGCCTATGCGGGCAAATCCGTTCTTTTAGTTGAAACAGATATTAGAGTTCCTAAGATTTTAGATTATTTAGGACTTGAAAGCCAACAACAAGGGCTTTCAGACTATATAGCTGATACATCTTTAAAGCCTGAAGATGTGGTCATTAAACATAAAGATAATAAGTTCTTAGACATAATTTCATCTGGTACAATTCCACCAAATCCTTCAGAATTATTGATGAATGATAGAGTTGAAGAGTTGTTTAATCATTTTGATACTAAATACGATTACATTATTGCAGATACTTCTGCTGTAGGTATAGTTAGCGACACTTTACTTATTTCACATTTAGCAGACATATTTGTATATGTAGTAAGTGTGGATAAAATAGATAAACGATTATTAAAACATGTTGCAGAGCCATTGCATAAGGAACAACGATTACCTAACATGACCATGTTATTAAACGGTATTAAAGTTGGCAAAAAAGGATATGGTGGCTATGGTTATGGCTATGGTTACGGAAACAATCCTTTAAAAAAGAAAAAATGGTATCAGTTTGGTAAATCATAATTTATACTACTAATAAGAAAGCCACTACTGAAGTAGTGGCTTTCTTATTTTACTTTAAAATATCGTAATTATTTAATCAAAGTTTACGTCTTTTTCTTTCCGCTTTTAAAAGTGATAACTCTCTACTAGTTTGTCCAGCTACAGATGTATTCTCTTCTGCTCTTCTTATTAAATAAGGCATAACATCTTTCACAGGACCAAAAGGAATATATTTAGCTACGTTATAACCTTCTGCAGCCAAGTTAAAACTAATATGATCACTCATGCCATATAATTGTCCAAACCACACATTATTATCTTGTTTTGAGATATTAAGAGTCTCCATTAATTCTAAAGCTAAATAGCAACTAGCTTCATTATGCGTACCTATAAATACAGAAATTTCTTTTAAATTATTAAGAATATAACTTAGTGTTTCATTAAAATTATCATCGGTTGCTTTTTTATTTTCACAAATTGGCGAATCGTATCCTTTATCTAGCGCTCTTTCTCGTTCTTTTTCCATGTACGCTCCCCTAACTATCTTCATGCCAATTTTAAAACCATTAGCCTTTGCGCGCTGGTGTAATTGTTTTAAGTAATCTAAACGATCCCATCTATACAATTGTAGCGTGTTATAAACTACTGTAACATCCTTATTATAACGCTGCATCATCTCTTCTACCAAATCATCGGCTGCAGTTTGCATCCAACTCTCTTCAGCATCAATTAATACCTCTACATCTTTTTCTTTTGCAAGTTTGCAAACCGTATCAAAACGAACTACTATCCTATTCCACTCAGCTTCTTCTTCTTCCGTTAATTCAACACCTTCAGTCTTTTTCTGATACAATAAAAAACGACCAAACCCTGTTGGCTTAAACACCACTATAGGCATCGCCTCTCTTTCGTCACAGAAATTAATGATTTTTAATATTTTCTCTAATGCATTATCAAACTGATTTTCCACAGATTTCCCCTCTACAGAATAATCTAAAACAGAACAAACCCGTTCTGTATATAATTTATCTATAACAGACAGACAATCGTCTTCATTTACTCCTCCACAAAAATGATCAAAAACAGTAGCGCGAATTAGTTTTTCGACAGGTAAATGGGCTTTTAACGCAAAATTAGTTGCTGCAGTTCCTATGCGAACCAAAGGTTCAGAAGAAATCATTTTAAACAAAAAATAGGCACGTTCTAGTTCAGAGTCTGACTTTAATGTAAAAGCTGTATCTGTGTTTTCAAAAAGAGAGTGATTAATCATTAGCTAAATAATATATCTACAAATATATTTATTATTAGCTTTACTTTTTTTTAAAAAAAGGAAGTATTTTCACATTAAAATTTAGAGAAGATCTATCATGAAGTCAATTTCAACAAATAACGCTACAGTATTTTTTAATTCAGAAGTATATACAGAGTTAAATAACTATATAAAAACGAATAAACCTTCCAAGATATTTATATTAGTAGATACCAATACACATGATTATTGTTTACCTAAATTTTTAGAACGCCTAGAATCTGGTGACATTAACATTGAAGTTATGGAAATGCCTAATGGAGAAGACCATAAAACCATAGATATTTGTACAGGTGTATGGGAAGCATTGTCTGAATATAATGCGGACAGAAAAAGTGTATTAATAAACTTAGGAGGTGGAGTTGTCACGGATTTAGGTGGTTTTGTTGCAAGCACATATATGCGAGGCATTACTTACATTAATATTCCAACGTCATTATTAGCTATGGTAGATGCTTCTGTTGGTGGAAAAACAGGAGTCGACTTAGGATCCCTAAAAAACCAAATTGGTATTATAAATGAAGGTGAAATAGTTGGTGTAGATACCTCCTTTTTAGATACACTTCCGCAAAACGAAATGGTTTCTGGATTTGCCGAAATGTTAAAACATGGTTTAATTTACGATAAAGCGTATTGGAACACGTTAACACACCTTGAAAACTTAGATCTTTCAGATTTAGACCAACTAATTTATGAGTCCATTGTTATTAAAAATAAGGTTGTTACATCTGATCCTAAAGAACAAGGCCTTAGAAAAATATTGAATTTTGGACATACTTTAGGCCATGCCATAGAAAGTTATTTTTTAGAAAATGCAGACAAAACACCTTTATTACATGGAGAAGCTGTTGCTATTGGCATGCTATTAGAAACGTATTTATCTACTAAGGTTTGTGGATTAAGTACCCAAGAATTAGAAATAATATCGGAAGGTATTTTAAAAACGTTTTCAAAAGTTGAAATAAATAAAAATGATCAAAAACACATCATAGATTTATTACAATACGACAAGAAAAATAGCCATGGCATCGTAAAATTTGTACTTCTTGAGGCTATCGGACAACCAAAAACTGATTGTATTGTTAGTGACGCACTTATCGCAGAAGCTTTTGATTATTACGCAAACTAAAGGTATCGTTCTTTTATCACTTGGTTGTGATGATTCTCATGACCTGTTAAAATATAACCTATAGCTCTTACAGAGATTGGAGAACCACTTGCCTCACCTATTTGCTCTAAAGTCTCAGCATCAAAACTATTAAACAATGCAATTGATGCATGCCTTACCGCTTTGTATTCGTCAAGTATACTCTCTAAAGAGCGCTTGGTTGCTTTAGCGGTTATTGCAAAATCGTCTTGCTCATAACCAGGTAAAGGGGTTTTATCTAGCCTTGCAATACGTAAGGCTCTATAAGTAAAAATGCGCTCTGTATCAATAATATGAAGTAAAACATCTTTTATAGTCCATTTACCTTCCGCATAAGAATAATCATGCTTTTCTTCAGTAATACCGTTATAAAAAGACACTACTGAATCTAAATTTTGCTTTAAACTTTCAATGATATTTAAATCAGTAGCATTATCAATATATAACTTATAGTAAGGGTGGAATTCATTAGAATTTAGATTGGTAGAAATCATAGTTTATAAATTAAAAAAGCCCTTATCAATTAAAGTAAGGGCTTTTGTGTATCGTATAATAAATTAATTACAATTCATTAAAAATGGTATGCATTAATCGTTTTTTGTCATTTAAGCTTTCCTCTAGAGAAATCATAGTTTCTGTTCTATAAACACCTTCAATATCATCTAACAAAAAGATAATATCCTTAGCGTGCATAGTATCTTTAGCTCTAATCTTACAGAAGATATTAAATTTACCAGTTGTAATATGAGCAACTGTTACATAAGGAATATTATAAATACGCTCTAAAACAAATTTTGTCTGTGACGTATTTTGAAGATAAACACCAACATAAGCGATGAATGAATAATCAAGTTTTTGATAATCTAATGTTAATGAAGATCCCATAATAATACCTGCTTCTTCCATTTTCTTTACACGAACATGAACTGTACCTGCAGAAATCAATAATTTCTTTGCTATATCAGTAAAAGGAATACGTGTATTATCAATAAGCATATCAAGGATTTGATGATCTACTTCGTCTAATTTAAACTTTGCCATAATTATATAATCTTTAAGGTAAACGCAAAAATAAGACATTTAATTTAACGATTATGTATTATAAATGAATTATTTTACGGTTTTAGTGAGATTCTTTCATTATTCAGCATTACGAAATCGATTTCGTTACCTAAATTTAACACGGAATTTTCTGTCATTTGCAAAATACGACCATTCGCATTTATTTCTTTATGGCCAAACTTTGAATTTGATTTAGAAATTTCAGAAATTTTAGGTGTAAATTGTATTTCACCATCAATCAAAACTTCATCGTACTGAATAGCAATATCCACTAAATTACTATCCGATTCATTTAGCTTTGCATTCCTTATAATTATATCATAAAAACACTTTTCGTTTTCAGGAATATCAAAATAAGCTTTATAATTCACTTCAGTTACACCTTTACTAATTGAATCGAGACCTTTTAAAATAGCAATAAACATTAAACGCCTTACTTCTTCCCTATCATAGTCATTAGCAAAATGACCAGCTTCATATAATAACGTTGGTACTCCAAAATTCTGAAAGGTATCACCAACACAATTCAGATTAAACCCATCATCATATCGACCTATATTATTAGGAATTTCATTCTGTAACATTGCATTTAATTCTCCAATAATGGCCATTGCCACTTTTCTATTGGGAGTTAGTAATCGCTCTTTGTCTTGAGCAGGTGACAAAAACGACAGTGTCGCCACATTATTAGTTTCTCCGGCACTAAAAATAGTTCGCTGCCCGTGAAGATTAAAACAAAAATCAGGTTTAAAATTATTATACACTTCTCTTAACACCTTACTTTCTGGTTGAGATAAATCTTGCGCATCCCTATTTAAGTCTATAAGGTTAGCATTTATACGTGTATATCTTTCCGCTCCATCAGGATTTAATATAGGAATAACTACCAAAGTGCATTTATTAAGAATGTGCTCTGTGATCTTACTACCGTTTTTAAATAAATTAAAACAATCAAAAAGAGCTTTTGTCGATGTAGATTCGTTACCATGCATTTGAGACCATAGTAATATTTTGATTGGACCATTACCAAATTTTAAACTATAAATTGGTCGCTCTTCTACCGATATTCCGATCCTGGAAATTATAGATTCAGGAAATTTATTGAAGCATTTTTCAATGTGAGAATTGGTGATATAACGACCAAGTAATTCGGGTGTTTTTACTGATGCAAATACAGCATTCAAAAGCTCTAAATTCATATTATAATTTTGATGTTACAAATGTAATCATTTGATTTTTTACAATTGTAAACAACTGTATTTTGCAAATATGTTACAATAGTAAACAAATAGCATTCTCCAACCTAAGCTAATCAGTATTATTAAGTCTAGAAAAATACCACAAATTAATTTAAGCTCATAAAATATTATTTATCAGCTAATTAAGCCAATTAACCAAACTAAAAGTTTAATGAATACGAGTCATATATAAAATATGTAACACCTATATCAATACTATTTGTTACATTTGTAACGTTATATATTTAAACTCATAGTTTACAATGATAAACTCCCCTGAATTTACAGAAAGACTACAAAAAGTGATAGACTTTTACAGCGAAACAGCTTCTAGTTTTGCTGAAAAAATTGGTGTACAGCGCTCTAGTATTTCTCATATTTTATCTGGCAGAAATAAGCCAAGTTTAGACTTTGTAATGAAGGTACTTCACTCCTATCCTGAAGTAGAATTATATTGGCTAATGAATGGCAAAGGGGATTTCCCAAACACATCTAAAATATCAGAAGCTCCAGTTTCTATTCCATCCAAGTCAATTTCCAAACCACAAACTTCCATTCCAAAAACAGACTCCATTCCTAGTTCTGATTCTGAAATTGAAAAAATTGTTATTTTTTATAAAGACGGCACTTTTAAGAGTTACCATCCGTAATTTTTATTAGGCTATTTATTATCTTTGTAAAAAGATTAAAATGAAAGTCTTATCCGTACTACTACTATTAATATTATTAACAAGCTGCTATTCTATTGAAAGAGAATGTTCAGATTTTAAAACGGGTACGTTTGAGTTCTCTTATACTATTGATGGTGTTGAGCAAACGAGTAAATTTAAAAGAACAGAAAACTACAATATAGATTATCATAATGGTATTGCAGATTCTTCTTCAGTGCGCTGGATTAATGATTGCGAATTCATACTGAAAAAGCTACATCCTACAAGTAATTCAGAGAAGGATGCTATTCATATGAAAATCCTATCCACCTCAGAAAACTCTTATACTTTTGAATATAAACTTGCTGCAAAAAGACCAAACAAACCTTTAAATGTTGAAAAAGGTGTGGCAACTAAAATAAATTAGCCTTATGCTAGATTTTCTGCTGACTTCCGATGCTATTATGGCATTATTAACCTTAACGTTTTTAGAGATTATACTTGGCATAGATAATATTGTATTTATTTCTATTGCTGCAAATAAATTACCAGAACACCAAAGAGGTAAAGCGACTAATGTCGGGTTGCTTCTTGCTATGGTTCAGCGTATAATCTTATTATTCTTTGTGTCTTTTTTAGTTGGGCTTAGTGAACCTTTCTATTCTATTAAAACGAGTTGGTTATCGGTTGGTATTAGTTGGCAAGCAATAATATTATTTGCTGGTGGCTTGTTTTTAATTTACAAAAGCACTTCTGAAATTAGAGAAAAAGTAGAAAACCCTTCTCATGATGAAGACCAAGTAAAATCGAAACCAATTAAATCATTAAGTAATGCCGTTGTGCAAATAATGGTCATTGATTTTATTTTTTCAATAGACTCAATACTTACAGCTGTAGGTATGACTAATGGCTTACATCCAAATCATAATTACACGCTTATCCTAATGATTATTGCTGTAATAATATCAATTGGTATAATGATAGGCTTCGCAAATCCAATTAGAAAATTTATTGACACTCATCCAAGTGTTCAAATTTTAGGATTAGCCTTTTTAATTCTTATAGGCTTTATGCTTATCACAGAAGCTGCACATTTATCTGAAACGGAACTATTCGGTAAAACCGTTGGAGCGATTCCTAAAGGCTACTTATATTTTGCTATTGCCTTTTCGATTTTTGTCGAATTTATTAATTTCAAAACCGTTAAAAATAAAAAATCATAGATTCTCTAGTATTATAGCTATAGAACGTTGTTTTTATTCCGCTTAACTAAATTTACACCACTTATTTGGATATGCCAATTTGGAATCACTATATTTCGACGAAATTAACATGTTTTTAAAACAGACCCAAATCTATAAAACACTAAGTTAATGCTATTTAACTCACTAGAATACCTCATTTTTTTACCTGTAGTCTTTATTATCTATTGGTTGCTTAAGAATAGCTACAAAAAGCAGAATATCTTATTGCTTATATCTAGCTACATATTCTATGGCTGGTGGGATTATAGATTTTTGTCACTAATTATATTTAGTTCTTTTTTAGATTACTTTGTTGGACAAAAGATTGAAGATGCCATAGGAGATAAAAACAAAAAACACTGGTTACTAGTTAGTCTTTTTTCTAATTTAGGATTACTAGGTGTTTTTAAATATTACAACTTTTTCGCCGATTCGTTTGCGAGCACAATGTCTAACATAGGCTGGGAAGTTAACGATTTAACGTTAAATATAATCCTACCTGTTGGTATCAGCTTTTATACTTTTCAAACACTAAGCTATAGTATAGATATATATCGCAATCAAATAAAGGCAAGCAGAGATATTGTTGGCTTTTTTACTTTTGTTAGTTTATTTCCTCAACTAGTTGCTGGTCCAATTGAGAGAGCCTCTAACTTAATACCACAAATAGAAAGAAAGCGTAATCTTAATATTACACTAATAAAGACTGGTATTTTTCAAATTTTTATTGGCTTATTTAGAAAAGTTGCTATTGCAGACAATTTAGGGATTTATGTAGATTCTGTTTATAGTAATTACGAAATACACAACAGCTCCACATTATTGGTTGCTACTATTTTCTATGCTTTTCAAATTTATTTTGATTTTTCTGGCTACTCAGATATTGCTATTGGTAGCGCAAAGCTTTTTGGATTTAAATTTAATAGAAATTTTAATTTTCCATATTTCTCAAGAACACTTACTGAATTTTGGAGAAGATGGCACATGTCGCTCTCATTTTGGTTAAGAGATTACTTATACATTTCTTTAGGTGGAAATAGAAAAGGCATTATTATTACATACAGAAATTTACTATTAACAATGCTAATTGGTGGCTTATGGCATGGTAGTTCTTGGAATTTTGTAATTTGGGGAGGCATTCATGGCCTTTTCTTGAGTTTAGAAAAATATACATTTTCAGCACTAAATATAAAAACATTTAATGCTTTTGGCTACATCTATACTTTTGTTGTTGTCCTTGTTGCCTGGATATTCTTTAGAGCACCAGATTTTCATTCAGCATCAACAATAATAACTGAAATATTTAGCTTTGATTATGGCCCTCTTTTTATTGGTAATATTAATGCCTTTGTAAATGCTGTTTTATTACTTTTAATAGGTTTTTTAATTGATTTAAAAATATTTAGATCAGATGTTTCTTTAGAAGAGTATGGCACACGCTTCAGTTCGGTTAAACTTTCAATTATTGTATCAATTATAATATTAATGCTTTGTCTGTTCTATTCTACAGCTGAGAACTTTATTTATTTTCAATTTTAGATTATGAATTCAGAAATAATTAAAAAGCTTTTAAAAATCGTCGTCTTAACACTATTAATTAGTTATGGACTAGATAAGCTAGTTTTCTTTGGTTTAAACAAAATTAGTGATAAAGTAATGACAGGTCAAGCTATTGGCAAGCTCAATCATTTTTTATCATTAAAGGATAATACTGACTTTTTAGTGTTTGGAAATTCTAGAGCTAACAGACATATTGATGTTGAATTGTTTAGTGATAATGGATTCAATATGGGAATTGATGGTGTAGGGATTGCTTATAATAGTACACTCATTAACACTTTAAATGAAGAGAAAAAGCAACTTATACTAGTACATATTGACACTAAAAATTTCATTGATGCAAATTATGACGGATCTGATATTAGAGGTTTAAAAACCAAATACCAGAGAGATGATAAAATCACTGATGCCTTAAATGAATCTGGTGAGCTATCTCAATTACAACGCGTTTTTTATAGCATGAATTACAATGGAAATGCCATAGGTATTTTAAAAAATTATTTTAAACCTAGTTATGATTACAAAACTCATAATGGCTACGATCCACTTATCGTAAATTCAGATCAGGAAACAATGAGAGACTTAGTATTGTCCAAAGACAATCAAAATGATGAATGCGTGGATAATCCTAAAATTAATCCTTTAGCTTTAAGATATTTAAAATCCATTAAAACGTTTACAGAAAAATCACCGAATAAAACCTTTTTGTTTGTAACCTCACCTATGTACAATGACACTTGCAGTACAGACAATAAAAAGCTTGGAGAAATAATGCAAGATTTAGGCTTAACCTATTGGGATTTCACAAATCTATATAAAGACAATAAAGACAATTCCTATTGGAAAGACAAAACTCATATGTCTAAAACTGGAGCAGAAGCTTTTTCTATATTTTTATTAGATAAATATAAATCCAATAAAATTTAAAATAGCGTCACCTGCCCTTTATCATCAATATCTAAATCCTGATCATCAACATCATCTTTTTTAACTATTGTCTTTGGCTCAGATTCATTTTTAATGTTTTCAGAACTAGTTTCCGAAGTGTTAATGGTTTCCTCATCAACAACTTCTAACTCATCTGCATGCACTTCTTCTGGTTCTTCATAAGGCAATGGGTCCAATAAATTAATTTGATTTATCTTATCCTTAGTCAACTGATTACCAAGAGCATTAATTCCTTTCACTGAAATAAATTCTTCAAGATTAACTTCTAGATTTGGCTTGCGCTCTTTACTACGTTCTTTGGTAAATTCTACATCTGCCACAGGTCTCCAATCCGTAGAAACAATCTCCAATTGTGAATCTGCATGATCAGAAATAAAAGACTCCTCTTTCCCTTCTTGCTCTATTAAAAAACGCTTAACATAATATCGTTCTTTTTCACCATCATAATATATAGCAGAAATTGGTTTTTTAGGAATCCATTTTTCCAAAACAATCATATCACTATCAAAATGAGTCGATAATTCTGGGATGATGCATTTAACCATTCCAGATTGATTTATTATAAGCAATCTATCCTCTCCTCTAAATTCTCCAATCAACTCTCCTCTTTCATCAACATTTAATCGCTGAACCGTATCATCGAACCAAATTTTACGTGGCTTAAGAGTAGATACACCTCTTTCTTTTAATTCAACACGTTTAATAGCATGTTTTGTTACGCGATTACCTTTAGATGCTCTTCCTTTAATTAGCACATCTGCAAAATCTAAATCCCATTTCAATTTCTTAATTCCACCTACTTGACGTAACAAAATAGTAACTACTTCAGCTTCTCCATTTGGATTAGCAGAAAAATACCAAAGCGCAGAACCTTTACTTCCATTAGTTAAATCATATTCACGATCTCTGGTTATACTAGTTACTGCAAATCGTTTTACGTAAGACGGTCCGCCTTTACCATCGCGATAAATCATATTGTAGACTGTACGTTTGTCTTTTTTCTTAAAGACAGCTACATGGATGATATTCTTACCAATAAAAGTTTTAGAATCTACCTTTGTCACCATCATAACGCCATCGTTGGTAAACACAATAATATCATCGATATCACTACAATCACAAACATATTCGTCTCGTTTTAACGCAGTGCCAATGAAACCTTCTTCTCTATTAACATAAAGCTTTGTATTTCGAATGACAACCTTAGTAGCATCAACATCCTCAAAGACTCTTATTTCGGTCTTACGCTCTTTTCCTTCACCATATTCTTTTTTCAATCTTTCAAAATATGCTATAGCATAATCGATTAGATTAGCTAAGTGATGTTTTACTTCAGCGATTTGATCTTCTAAAGCATCAATCTTTTGCTGTGCTTTATCGATATCAAATTTAGAAATACGCTTAATTCTAATTTCTGTTAAACGTGTAATATCTTCAACTGTAATAGCACGTTTTAAATGTTTAATATGCGGTTGAAGTCCTTTATCTATAGCGCTAATAACTCCATCCCAAGTTTCCTCTTCCTCAATATCACGATAGATTCTTTTTTCAATAAAAATACGCTCTAATGACGCAAAATGCCATTGCTCTTGAAACTCACCAAGCCTTATTTCTAATTCACTCTTAAGAAGTTGAACTGTATTATCAGTTGAGCGACGCAACATTTCAGTAACACCTACAAAATACGGCTTGTTATCTTCAATAACACAACCCAATGGAGAAATTGACGTTTCACAACTCGTAAAAGCATACAATGCATCTATTGTCTTATCTGGCGACAAACCAGAAGGTAAATGAATTAAGATTTCTACTTCTGCAGCTGTATTATCTTCAATTTTCTTAATCTTAATTTTACCTTTATCATTCGCTTTAAGAATAGAATCTATAAGCGAAGATGTTGTAGTACCAAAAGGAATCTCTGTAATGACGAGAGTATTCTTATCTCGCTGAGAAATTTGTGCTCTAACTCTAACTTTTCCACCTCTTAAACCATCATTATAGTTTGTGAAATCTGCAATTCCGGCAGTGGGAAAATCTGGTAAAATAGTGAATCGTTTGCCTTTAAGATGTTTTACAGATGCATCAATAAGTTCTATAAAATTATGAGGCAATATTTTTGTAGATAAACCTACTGCAATACCTTCTCCTCCTTGTGCAAGAAGCAAAGGAAACATTACTGGTAAATTTATTGGTTCTTTACGTCTACCATCATAAGATGCTTGCCATTCTGTAATCTTAGGATTATAAACAACATCTAAAGCAAACTTAGATAAACGAGCTTCAATGTAACGAGATGCTGCTGCCCTATCACCTGTTAATATGTTTCCCCAGTTCCCTTGAGTATCAATTAACAAATCTTTCTGTCCAATTTGCACCATGGCATCTGCAATACTTGCGTCACCATGCGGATGATATTGCATGGTATGACCAACAATGTTTGCTACCTTATTGTAACGTCCATCATCTAAATCTTTCATAGAATGCATTATACGACGCTGCACTGGTTTAAAACCGTCTTCAATAGCAGGTACAGCACGCTCTAAGATTACATAAGATGCATAATCTAGAAACCACTCTTTGTACATTCCGGTAACCTTTGTAATCGTTTCTTGGCTACCATTATCTTCATTTAACAACTCTTCATGTTCTTCTGACATCTATCCTTCTTTATGCTTTATGTTTTGTTTTAAAATTTTGCGTAATGATTGTTTTACGTACTTCAATTTTTTTCGTTTTAAAAGTGTAATATTAAAACGTTCTTTAATAAACGAACCATCACTGTTTTCTATCGCAACCACCAAAACCCTATAAAACAAATAATTATGAATTTTAAAACCCATTAATTTGTGCTTAGAAATTTCTACTTTGTTTTCTCTGTAGTTAATAAAATCCGTTAAGATTAATCCACTATTAGTAATCACAATTTTAGAGCCATCACTATCATATTCAAAATACCTAGCTAAGAAATGAACAATAATAACTGCTAAAATCAAACCCACTAAAACAAACAACGAACTCCCTTCAAATAAGTTAATAGAGTTAAAAACGGTAGCTAACAAACCTGCAGCAACTACCAATACAAAATAGATTGAAATTATGGTGTTTTTTACGTTTCGATTATCTGTTCTCATAATGTATCTTCAACAACATCTAATTCAACTTTTAGATTGTCAATTATAAATTCTTGACGTGTAGGTGTGTTTTTTCCCATATAGAAAGATAATAATTCTTCAATAGACATATCCTTATCTAACATTACAGGATCTAAACGAATATCTTCACCTATAAAATGCACAAACTCATCTGGCGAAATTTCCCCTAAACCTTTAAATCGAGTAATTTCTGGTTTTGGCTTCAATTTCTCCATGGCATTTCTTCGTTCTTCTTCAGAATAACAATAAATAGTTTCCTTCTTGTTTCTAACTCTAAACAATGGCGTTTGTAATATATACAGATGACCATCTTTTATCACTTCTGGAAAAAATTGCAAGAAGAATGTTATTAATAATAAACGAATGTGCATACCATCGACATCGGCATCTGTTGCAATTACAACGTTGTTATAACGTAAATCTTCCAGTGATTCTTCAATGTTTAAAGCGGCCTGCAGTAAATTGAATTCTTCATTTTCATAAACAATCTTCTTACTTAATCCATAACAGTTTAAGGGCTTTCCTTTTAAGCTAAAAACCGCTTGAGTGTTGACATCACGAGACTTTGTAATACTACCAGAAGCCGAATCTCCCTCAGTAATAAACAAAGTGGTATCTAAATAGCGTTCATTTTTTATATCACCAAAATGCACACGACAATCTCGTAACTTTTTATTATGAAGACTCGCTTTCTTAGCTCTATCTTTTGCTAATTTTCTAATACCAGATAATTCTTTACGCTCTCGCTCAGCTTGAAGAATTTTACGCTGAATTTTCTCAGCAGAATCTGGATTCTTATGTAAAAAGTTGTCTAAATATTTCTTTACAAAATCATTAATATAAGTTCTAACCGTAGGCAATTCGCCTCCCATATCAGTTGAACCTAATTTGGTTTTGGTCTGACTCTCAAAAACAGGCTCCATCACTTTAATAGCAATCGCAGACACTACAGACTTTCTAATATCCGAAGCTTCATAGCTTTTACCATAAAACTCTCTAATGGTTTTTACTAAAGACTCTCTAAAGGCAGCTAAATGCGTTCCACCTTGTGTGGTGTTTTGACCATTAACAAATGAATGATATTCTTCACTATACTGCGTTTTACTATGTGTTAAAGCGATTTCTATATCATCACCTTTAAGATGAATAATAGGATACAGCATATCTGATTCATTTATATTTTCAGATAATAAATCCTTTAAGCCATTTTCACTAAAATATTTTTCGCCATTAAAAACTATGGTTAAACCTGGATTTAAGTATACATAATTTTTAAGCATTTTAACGATATACTCGTTTCTATACTTATATTTTTTAAAGATAATTTCATCTGGAATAAACGAAACCTTAGTCCCTTTTCTTCTTGATGTATCGTCTAATAAATCTTGGTTGGTAAGATTTCCTTGTTCAAATTCGGCAGAAGCAGATCTTCCATCTCTAGTTGATTCTACCCTAAAATATGAAGACAGTGCATTTACAGCCTTAGTACCTACACCATTTAAACCAACTGATTTCTTAAAAGCTTTAGAATCGTACTTTCCACCTGTATTCATCTTAGACACAACATCTACCACTTTTCCTAATGGAATTCCACGTCCATAATCTCTAACTATAACGCGTTCGCCTTGCACAGAAATCTCAATGGTTTTACCTGCGCCCATTACATACTCATCTATAGAGTTGTCTAAAACCTCTTTTAGAAGAATATAAATACCATCATCTGGTGAAGAACCATCTCCTAATTTCCCGATATACATACCTGGTCGCATACGGATGTGTTCTTTCCAATCGAGTGAGCGTATATTATCTTCAGTATAATTAGACTGTTCTGACATAAAAGTTGGTAAAATTTAGATGAAATGCTAATATAAGACTATACCTTAAAACATGAAATAAGGTTGACGTAAAGTAATTAACAATAATGCATTACTATGTTGAGAACATTGATGTTTTGAATAGATAATCTTAAAACTTGATAATTTAGTCTTCTCACGGCTAATTCCTCTAGTTTTTTTTGATAAGCATAGGTTTAATATCAACAAAAAATAGAATAATGCGAAAAACTTTATAAAACCATCATTTAGACTACTCCTTTTGATATAAAGACATAAAAACACCTAACTGAGAATAAGTTTTAACCAACTTCCAATGTGTTATTACGTAATTTAACTCTTCATCTTTAGTCTGGTTTTCAATATTTGAAAGCAATATAAATTTATTGGTCTCTATATTAAATTGAGCATAACGATCCGTTTCTGCTAACATCTTAAATTCTGAATAATCACGGCTATTAAGATTAATTCGTGTTCCAATATCAGAAGGTTTAATGCCTCTAGAATTTATATAATGTTCCATTTGCTCTTCCACATTATAAATATTTAAATAAGCTAACGAGCTATCCCAAGATTGCGATAGTGTTGCCGGATAAATCCAAAAATGACCTATAACAAACATGAAGACTATCAGCGTATAAATTACTATTTTTTTACGAACATTATAATACTCTATTAAATTAACAAGCAATACAATAGCTAATAGGTAGCATATCATAAAATACCGATCTCCAAATGGATTAGAAAATGGCACCATCCCTAAAAAGTAAACCAATACAAATACAAAAAAGGCAACAATCATTCTATCTATTCTAACATCATTTCTTGTTTTATCTTTTAGATATTTAAAGAGTAATGGCAATAGAAATATGGCTATTATAAACCGTCCATATTCTAGAAAAATTTTAACGTAAACAACAATGTTAGTTAGTATTTGTTTTAAACCTACAGATTGCCTATGCTCATTATAGTTTTCATTTTGACTGATTATAAACCATCCTAATTTTTCATATTGAAAATAGCAAAACACAGCAAAAGTTAACACAGCAAATAGATAACCAAAATAGATGGACTTTTTAATTTCAATTAATTTGAATCTCGCATATATGACATGAATTATAGCAATGGCAATTACAATATAAATTCCTCTAAGGTTGGTAAACAACAAACCTGTTGATGCTAATGTAAATAGTACTGATTTTGATTTAATAAGAGAATTTAAGGCTAATAAAGTAAAAAACAACAATAGCATATCGTTGTTTAAATTTGTTGTTTGAGCTAAAAAAGTAGGCTCTAAGCAGACTAAAAAAACAGCTAAAGCAGAAACTGTTTTTAAAAAATTATTTTTACACAGTACAATAATTTGCCACACAACACCTATGTTAACTAGCAGCAATAATAATCTTGAAGACCAAAGAGCCTTATTAAATATAGTCCAAAAAACAGCCAATAAACCGACCCATAATGGTGGATGACCAGAATTAAGTTCAGTTGGCACAATAAATTCCGAAAGACCATGAGCATAAATCCAACTGGCACGACCAGATTTACTAACAGCATCCCAAAAAAAAGGTGTGTGTTTTAGTAGTAAAAATTCAACTACCAAAACACACACCAAAAAAAATAAAATCTGTTTAAAGCTTATTCTTTTTATATCGTTTATCATTTATGCAAGTTACACATTAAACAAAAAGTGCATTACATCACCATCTTTAACAATGTAATTCTTACCTTCTACTCGCATTTTACCTGCTTCTTTTACTTTAGCTTCACTTCCGTATTCTACAAAATCATTATAAGCAATAACCTCTGCTCTAATAAATCCTTTTTCAAAATCAGTATGAATAACACCAGCCGCTTGTGGTCCTGTTGCTCCAACATTTACTGTCCAGGCTCTTACTTCTTTTACACCTGCTGTAAAATAGGTTTGTTGTTTTAAAAGTTTGTATGCAGAACGAATTAATTTTGCAGATCCAGGTTCGTCTAAACCAATATCAGCCAAAAACATTTGACGTTCTTCATAATCGTCTAATTCATTAATATCAGCTTCTGTACCAACAGCTAAAACTAAAACCTCTGCGTTTTCGTCTTTCACTGCTTCTCTTACTTTGTCAACATAAGCATTATCAGTAGTTGCAGCACCTTCATCTACATTACAAACATACATTACTGGTTTGTCCGTAATAAACTGAGAGGGCTTTACGTAATCTTCGTAATCTTCTTCAGAAAACTCTAATGCTCTAACTGAAATACCTGCTTCTAAGTTTTCTTTTATCTTTAAAAGAACAGCTTCTTCTTTTTGCGCTTCTTTATTTCCTGTTTTAGCAGCACGCTTCACTTTTTCTAACTTCTTATCTGCAGTTTCTAAATCTTTTAACTGCAACTCCATATCAATAGTTTCCTTATCTCTAATAGGATCTACAGAACCATCAACATGAACAATGTTTTCGTTATCAAAACAACGCAAAACGTGTAAAATAGCATCAGTTTCCCTAATGTTGGCTAAGAACTGATTTCCTAAACCTTCACCTTTAGAAGCACCTTTTACTAAACCTGCAATATCAACAATCTCAACCGTTGCTGGTAATACACGTTCTGGATTTACCAATTCTTCTAATTTCTCTAACCTTGGATCTGGTACATTTACCACACCAATATTAGGCTCTATTGTACAAAACGGAAAGTTAGCACTTTGCGCTTTAGCGTTAGATAAACAGTTAAATAAGGTTGATTTTCCTACGTTTGGTAATCCTACAATTCCGGCTTTCATTGAAAATATATTTTTTATTCCCGTAATAACGAGAATCTATTTTTTGCGAGTGCAAATGTAGTTAATTAGTGGAATAGTTGAATTATATTTTTTTGAAATGATTCTTAAATGAATTTCGTCCTACATCTCTTTTATATAATAGGTCTATTTGAATAATTTCTATTAAATAAAATGAACTTAATAAAATCTAAGCTTGTGTTACATTTTTAAATGTCGGATACGTCTCGGTAATACTACCTAATCCTTTCTTATTTACTTTAAAAGTAACATCCTTTACTGTAGAAAATAATAAAACTGATAAAAAATGGGTTTTTAAATGTGATTTTACAATCGTCAATGACTCATCTAGAGACAGCTCTTCTTCTATATCCTCTACTTCTCTAGGTCTAAAACTGTATTTAAGTAGAACCTTAAAGTCTTCATCAGCATAAATTGGTCTAATAAATATGTTTTTTAATTCAGGTTTACCTATGGTTTTTGCCATCGTTAGCTTTGCAAAGGTTCCTTCTTTTATACTTTCTTTTACTTGTTCCCAGAACACCGTAAAAACATCTTGATATGTCATATAATTAAAAATATATAATAATATTAAGCTTTATTAGCTGTTCTCAAGATTTTTAAGCTTAAGTTAAATTTCTACTAATAAATTTACAAATAAAATCCCAAGTCTATGACTCAGGATTTTTATTTAATATAAGAGTTGATTTATTAAGCTTTTAATTTCGCTCTAATAATTTTTTAGAAACTTTATAAGTTGCAGAATAAACTAATCCTTCTTGACGTTTTTTTAAGTCTGAAAATGCTTTTGTGTACCATTTTGGATCAGTAGCTTTCTTCTTATAAGCTTCATGAGAGGTCGTATCAAATGCCGCTCCTTCAAACCATGCTTCAATTGTATAAAGACTAAGACCAAAGTGTTCGGACTTTTTAAGAACGGTGTTAAAATCCGCTTCAGAAAAACAATGAATAGACGTATCTGCAAATCCATCATTCATGTTTTCTAGATCTATAAATATATTTTTTTCTAAAAATTCTGCTTGTTCCATGTCTTAGGTAATATTTTTTCAGTTAATCTGTGTTAAAGCTCAATTAAGCTCCGCAGCGAAATTAGTTCTTCTAAATATAATACCACAACAATGCGCCATAAATAATTAATCACAAAAAATCTTCAAGCTATTCCCAATGTTCTTAATAACATTATTCTTTATTTAGCATAAGCTCCAGAAGAGTACGTTAACTCGTAACTATGTGTATAAATTTCAAACACAATTCCAAAAGGATCCTGAACATACACCATTTTATAGGGTTTGTCGTCTGGGTAATATTCACGAATAGGCATACGTTGCTTCCCTCCATATTCAACGATTTTTTGCGTCAAACCTTCAATATCTGGATCTTGTACACAAAAATGAAAAAGACCTGTATTAAAAGGATTGAATTCTGGCGCTTCTTTTAAGCCATTTGGAAACGAAAACAACTCAATACCAATGCCGTCTGAGGTAGACATATGTGCAATTTCAAAAGTTTCCCAGTCGTTACCAAACACATCTATACACATTTGGCCAATAGCAGTTTCAGTTACCTTTTTTACTAAAGAAGGCTCCATAATAATGTACCATCCCATAACTTCAGAATAGAATTTTACGGCTTCGGTTATATTTGGAACGGTTATTCCTATATGAGAAAATGATTTTGGATAATTTTTTTTCGATTTCATGTTTTATATTTTGAACTACAAAATTAACATATATTTACCCTTTTGGCAATAACTTACTAAAAAGTAGTATAGTAACCAAAAAGAGTAAAATAATGATTACCAATATTATAAATACACTATTTTGAATAAAAATATTATTTGCCCATTAAATTATACCATGAGTTTAATAGGAACAAAATGGAAACCCCTAATTTTATTTCATCTATTAGAAGGAGGTTTACGTTCTGGCGTCTTGCAAAAGAAAATTTTAGGTATTTCTAACAAAATGTTTACACAAACAGTTAGAGAATTAGAAAAAGACGGACTGATTACCAGAACTGTTTTCCCAGTAGTACCTCCTAAAGTAGAATACAGATTAAGTCCTAGAGGCAAATCTTTGGAAGCTATTTTAAGAAGTTTAGATAAATGGGGATTAGAGGATTGCAAAAAGTAAGCAAAAGAAGTTGGAAACAAAAAAATCCTGAGCCAAAGACTCAGGATTGATATTATATATTGCAAACGACTATTTAATGACCGTCTGGATGCATAAAACGTTGTTTTGCTAATAATTGCTCTTCAGTTTCTACATGGTCTTCATCTGGCACACAACAATCCACAGGACAAACAGCAGCACATTGAGGCTCTTCATGAAAGCCCATACACTCTGTACATTTGTCTGGAGAAATGTAATACACTTCGTCACTTATAGGTTCTTGCGTTTCATCTGCATCAACTTCTTTACCATCAGTTAGCACTATTTTACCAGATAAGCTTGTACCGTCAGAATAACGCCAATCGTCAGCACCTTCATATATAGCTGTATTTGGACATTCTGGCTCACACGCTCCACAATTTATACATTCGTCTGTTATTATAATTGCCATAGTATTCTATCTTTTCTTTTTACTTTCCGTAATTTTGCAATTGCAAAAATAAAGCCAAAAAGGCTGTTATACAAATAATAATGAGTAACAAAAATTACATAAGCAATGCTTTTGTAGAATTAGGTAAATTTATTAACCAATTTGCAACAATTCCATTCGCTAAACAAGAACATGTTTTACAAAACGATTTGTTTTTTGATGGCTTTAAACATCAAATAAAACTCGCTAAAGAACATAATGGATGGTTTACTGAAAGCAACATTGTTTATACTTTAAATTCTTGGTCTAAAGAACTAACTGACAGTAAAATTAACAGCTGGACTAGTAAGTACAACTTTAATAGTAAAAACCCAAAAACAGTTGCCATAATAATGGCAGGTAATATACCTTTGGTTGGTTTTCATGATTTTTTATCTGTGCTAATTTCCGGACATAATGTTTTAGTAAAACAATCATCTAACGATAAACACCTACTCCCTTTTTTAGCGAAATATTTAGAAGTTATTGAACCTAGTTTTAAGGGCAGAATTACATTTACAGAAGAAAAACTCGAAAATTTTGATGCTGTTATCGCTACAGGAAGCGATAATACAGCGCGCTATTTTGAATATTATTTTAAAAACAAACCTTCAATAATTAGAAAAAACAGAAATTCTGTAGCCGTTTTAACCGGAAACGAAACCTCTGAACAATTAGAAGCCTTATCCGATGATATTTTTAGGTATTATGGTTTAGGTTGTAGAAATGTTTCTAAAATATTTATTCCTAAAAATTATAATTTCGATGCATTTTTTAATGCCGTATACAAGTGGCATCCTATTATAAATGAATCAAAATATGCTAACAATTACGATTATAACAAAGCTGTTTACTTAATGAGTGAATTTGAAATGTTAGAAAATGGCTTTTTAATGATTAAAGAAGATGAGAGTTATGCCTCGCCTATCGCTACATTATTTTATGAGTATTATAATGATATCCACGAAATAAAAGATAAACTAATTGCCGATAAAGATAAAATACAATGTATTGTTTCTAATAAGCTTACAGATAGCGACATAGCCTTTGGTGAAACACAGAATCCACAACTATCTGATTATGCCGATAATTTAGACACTATTGAGTTCTTATTAAAAATATAGGGTAAATTTTACGAAATTCATAATTAATTATACATCAGAAATTAGCACCTTTGTAGCTCTATAAAAGAATAATAACAAACTTTTCCTAATATCACAAACGAATAGATAAAAGGAAATTAAAATACAATTTTAATGATAAAACATAATTTCAGTGCAGGCCCAAGTGTATTACCAAAATCGGTAATGGAAAAAGCTTCAGAAGCAGTTTTAAATTTTGATAATGGATTGTCAATTTTAGAAATATCGCATCGTAGCAAATCATTTGTTGATGTTATGGAGAATGCGCGTTCTTTAGCATTAGAATTATTAGGCTTAGAAGGAAAAGGTTATAAAGCGCTATTTCTTCAAGGTGGTGCAAGTACTCAATTTTTAATGGTAGCTCTTAACTTATTAGAAAAAAGAGCAGGCTATTTAAACTCTGGTACTTGGGCAGATAAAGCCATCAAAGAAGCTAAAATTTACGATGATATATATGAGGTAGCATCTTCTAAAAATGCGAACTACAATTATATTCCTAAAGGTTACGATATTCCTGAAGATTACGATTATTTTCATTGCACTTCAAACAACACCATTTTTGGAACACAGATGAAAAATTTCCCAAAGTCTCCAATCCCTATGGTTTGTGACATGAGTAGTGATATTTTTTCTCGTCATATAGATTATTCACAATTTGATTTAATCTATGCTGGAGCACAAAAAAATATGGGACCAGCTGGTACCACTTTAGTGATTATAAAAGAAGATATTTTAGGAAAAGTATCTCGTAAAATTCCATCAATGATGGATTATAAAACGCACATCAGTAAGGGTAGTATGTTTAATACTCCGCCTGTTTTTGCAGTATACACTTCAATGTTAACCTTAGAATGGTTAAAAAATCTTGGTGGTGTAAAAGCTATTGAAGAAGCAAATGATAAAAAATCGCGTTTAATTTATTCTGAAATAGATCTCAACCCATTATTTAAAGGTTACGCAGTAAAAGAAGACCGTTCAATGATGAATGCAACTTTCACTTTAGAAAATGAAAACCTTAAAGAAACCTTCGATGCCATGTGTTTAGAAGCTGGTATTAGTGGTATTAATGGACATAGAAGTGTTGGTGGCTATAGAGCTTCAATGTATAATGCATTGTCTTTAGATAGCGTAAAAGCTTTGGTTGAAGTTATGAGTGAATTAGAAAGTAAAGCATAAAACAATTTGGAGTCCACACATTAAGTGACTCAAAAAAGTATAAAAATTAATAAATTAAGATATTTCCTTTTTTACGGAAATAAAAAACAAGTTTTTAAATGAAAGTATTAGCAAACGACGGAGTTTCTCAAAGTGGAATTAATGCATTAGAAGCTGCTGGTTACGAAGTATTAACAACAACAGTAGCCCAAGAACAATTAGAAAATTACATAAACGATAAAAATATTGATGTTCTTTTAGTAAGAAGTGCAACAACCGTAAGAAAAGATTTAATAGACAACTGCCCTAGCCTAAAAATAATTGGTCGTGGTGGCGTTGGTATGGATAATATCGATGTCGATTATGCACGCAGTAAAGGTTTAAGCGTTATTAACACTCCGGCTGCATCATCGCATTCTGTTGCTGAATTAGTGTTTGGACATTTTTACGGATTAGCACGTTACTTACATAACTCTAATCGTGATATGCCTTTAGAAGGAGATTCAAAATTTAAAAACTTAAAGAAAGCATACGCTAAAGGAACTGAACTTAAAGGAAAAACACTTGGTGTTCTTGGATTTGGTCGTATTGGTCAAGCCACAGCTAAAGTTGCTTTAGGTGCAGGAATGAAAGTTGTTGCATTTGATCCGTTTTTAGAAAAAGCAGATTTACAATTAGATTTCTTTGATGGTCAAAAAGTGAATTTTGAAATTAAAACCATTTCTAAAGAAGAAGTACTAAAGCAATCAGACTTTTTAACGTTGCATGTGCCAGCACAAAAAGATTACGTGATTGATGAAGCTGAATTTAACCAAATGAAAGATGGTGTTATTATCGCTAATGCTGCACGTGGCGGAGTTGTAAACGAAGTTGCACTTGTAAAAGCTATTGAAAGTGGTAAAGTATCTAGAGCTGCATTAGATGTGTTTGAAAAAGAACCACAACCAGAAATTCAGTTATTAATGAATCCTGCTCTATCATTGACTCCACATACTGGTGCTGCTACTAATGAAGCACAAGATAGAATTGGTACAGAACTGGCTGAACAAATCATTTCTATACTAGGTTAAAATAAAAATGTGACCAATTCAAATATTATGAGTCCTACTAACGTGGGACTTTTTTTGTACCTTAACAAACAATTTTATATTAACAACAATTAACTTATTACAAAATGGCAGGAATTTTAGACTTATTAAACAGTGACTTAGGAAAAACAATTATTAGCGGTGTATCTGGATCTACAGGAACAGATCAAAATAAAACAAGTAGCGTATTAACAATGGCGTTACCTGTACTTATGAAAGCTATGGAACGTAACGCTTCTACTCCAGAAGGTGCACAAGGCCTAATGGGAGCATTAAGCGGTAAACATAATGGAAGTATTTTAGATAACCTAGGTGGCCTATTTGGTGGTGGAGTTGATGAAGAAGTTAAAAACGATGGTTCAAAGATTCTTAGTCATGTTTTAGGTAACAAACAACAAGGTGTTGAGCAAGTTATTGGACAAAAAGCAGGTTTAGATTCTAGCTCTGTTGCAAGTATCTTACAAGTTGCTGCTCCAATTTTAATGGGAGTTCTAGGTAAGCAAGCTAGCCAAAACAATGTAAATTCTCAAAGTGGTATCACTGGTCTTTTAGGAGGTTTACTTGGAGGTAACGATACAGCAAACGAACAAAGTTTCTTAGAAAAAATATTAGATGCAGATGGTGACGGTAGTGTTATTGATGATGTAGCTGGTATGGTTTTAGGCGGAAGCAAAAGCTCTGGAGGACTTGGTGGTCTTTTAGGAGGTTTATTTGGAAAGTAAAATTCTCTACCCATATATACAAAAGCAGTTCTAACGAGCTGCTTTTTTTTATGCTTTAATATTTCCCTTCAAGAAAAGGTAGTGTCACGCATTGAAACACCGTGTTTACACATTCACAATTGTATTTCTTTCATTAATCACGTTGCTTTGTAATGTTAAATCGAAGTAAAATTTTAAACACTCACACATTTTTTTTAATACCTTTAATACTTATGAAAAAGATTATCCCATTTATTATTGTACTCATAGTTATTGTAAGTTGTAAATCTTACAATAACACACCAACTATCAATAATGATAACACCAACAGTTTAGTTGAAAATGATACTGTTATAATTGATAGTGACGAAAATGATTATGAAATCATAATTATAGAACCTGGTTTTAACGCATGGCTAGCCAGTACTGCTAGACCAGAAGGCTATTATTCTCAACAATGGTTAGAATCTAGAAATGCACTAATGGTTCAAACCTGGAATCAACGGAACCTGCAGCCATTAACTTACGACCCAAATCTTTATGAGGTTCGTATAGATTATGATACTAGAACAGATTATGGTTATGAAGTGAATTACAAATTATATAACTACTTTGTATATTTTCAAATAAAACACAAACAACGATTGTCTTCTTTTGCACCGAGGATTTAAGCTATAAGTAAATCTAATTTCATTAATTTTGCAAAACGAAATTAATGCTATGGAAAAATTTAAAAAACAATGGGAAATACAACACAATTGGCAGTTGTTATTTCCCTTTTTTGGTCTACTTATATTAGGTTATTCTGCTTTTAAAATCTCGAATGCTTTTTTAAAGAATTATGGATTAACTTTAACTATAGTCGCTTCACTTTTAGTTTTTTTCCTTTTATTAAAATTCATTCTAATAATATTCAAAAAGCTAGAAAAGAAATGGATTCTAGACTACAAATGGGAAATGATCCGTGTATTCATGGTTTTTGCAATTACAGGTTCATCTTCTTTAATTGTAGGTAGACCTATAATAAAACTCATCGGAATTACTAAAGAAAACTTAAATCCTATGCTTTATTGGGTTTTATATATTATTATTGGTCTCGTTTTCTATCAGATTCTTTTAGTATCCTTTGGATGGCTTTTTGGGCAATTCAAATTTTTCTGGAAATTTGAAAAGAAAATGCTTAGAAGATTTGGACTTAAACGGTTTTTAGATTGAATTTAAAATTAATTATTACATCAGTATTTAATATTACAGCAATTGTACTTGCTCTTGCCGTATTATTACCTTCTGCAGTAAAATTAACGCATGCATTTAATCATCATAAGCATGAGGTTTGTGACAAAGACAACGATCACCAAACTCACTTTCATGAGTCTGATTTAGATTGTGATTTTTATAAATTTAAATTAACAACGCAATACTATAAGCCATTGCAACCCTTCGAAATTATTTCGATTGTAAATAACTTCAAAATTTCAAAGTCACAATACGAATTTGTTAGTGATTTCCAGAGACTTCAAACAGCACTTCGAGGACCTCCTCAAATGATTTAATATTTTAGAAATTAAAATTTCATTTTTATTAATTATTAAATCATTTATTTATGAATCGATTACTATTCATCGTATTCAGCATACTGTGTTTAAACACCTATGCTCAAAACAAAATTAAGGGTAAAGTTTTAGACAAAACAACTCAAACAGCAATACCTTACGCTACTATATATTTACCAGAACTAGAAACAGGAACAACGACTAATGATAAAGGAGAATTCTCATTAGAGCTTTCAAAAGGAACTTATAAAATTGTTATTTCTTACATCGGATTTCAAACTCAATCTTTAAGTATAACTGTTCCTTCTAAAGAGACCTTAACGTTCTTATTATCTGAATCTGCCATGGAGATGGAAGAAGTGATCATCTCTACACCTTTTCACAAACTACAAAGTGAAAACGTAATGAAAGTAGAACAGAAAAAGATGACCGAATTAAAAGCATCTGGTGCTCTTACGCTTGCAGGAGGCATTACCTCAATAGCAGGTGTAGAAAGTGTAAGCACAGGAAACAGTATTGGCAAACCAGTAATTAGAGGGCTAAGCTCAAACCGAGTATTGGTATACACACAAGGAGTTAGATTAGAAAATCAGCAATTTGGTAGCGAACATGGTCTTGGTATTAATGACGCTGGTATTGAGAGTGTTGAAGTCATTAAAGGTCCCGCTTCCCTACTCTATGGTAGCGATGCTTTAGGTGGTGTTTTATATCTCAATCCAGAGCGTTTTGCTAATATGGAAACGTCGTCTGCTGATGCTTCTGTTAATTATTTTACTAATACAAAAGGGTATAGCACAAATGCTGGTTACAAAGCGTCTAGCAACGGATTCAAGTTTTTATTTAGAGGAAGTTTAACAGAACATTCAGATTACGACACAAAAGATTATCATGTGACGAATACACGTTACAGAGAACAAGATTTTAAAGCTGGCTTTGGCTATCAAGCTTCAAAATTTAAAACCGAATTTCGTTATAATTTAAATAACGCCAAGCTAGGTTTACCAGAAGAGATAGGAATTCAATCTACTGCAAAAACACCGTTATTACCATATCAAAATATTGACAATCATATTTTTAGTTCAAAATCTACTTTGTTTTTTGACAATTCTAGTTTAGATGTTACTTTAGGTTTTATCTATAATAATAGGAAAGAATTTGAAGAAGAACATCATCATGATGAAGATGAAGACGGTCATGAAGATGAGGAGCACGATGAACACGAAGAATTGGAAGCTGCTTTAAACATGAAACTAAAAACCTTTAACTACGATGTTAAATACAATTTACCAACTATTGGTAAATTTGAAACTATTGTTGGTGTGCAAGGTATGAACCAAACTAATTCTAATCATGGTGAAGAAAGTTTAATACCAGATGCAACTACCAACGATTTTGGAGTTTTAGCAACTTCTCATATACATTTTGAAACAATTGATATACAATTAGGTGCACGTTACGATTTTAGATCCATTGATATTGATAATAATTTTGATAAAACTTATAATTCCTTTAATGGCGCGTTAGGTTTTAAAACCAATATTTTAAAAAATGTAACTACAAGATTAAATTTAGCCACAGGATTTAGAGCACCAAATCTTGCAGAACTAGCCTCAGATGGTACTCATGAAGGCACTAACCGTTATGAAATTGGAAATGAGAACTTAACAAATGAACAAAATTTTCAGGTAGATTTAGCCTTAGAATATAAAAATGAGCATATTGAATTGTTCGCCAATGCGTTTTATAATAAAGTGAATAATTATATTTTCTTAAATCCAAATGGAGAACTCATTAATGGCGACCCTGTCTTTTTATATGAACAAGAAAATGCGTTTTTATATGGAGGTGAATTTGGGTTACACTTTCACCCACATCCTATTCACTGGCTGCATTTAGAAAGTAGCTTTGAGACTGTAACAGGCCAATTAGATAATGATGATTATTTACCTATGATTCCTGCAAATTCTTTAACCAATACATTACGTGTGGAGTTTAATTCTGAAACGATTAAGAACATTAATGCTTTTGTAAAATTACGTTCAACATTTGCACAAAATAATGTGAATACGTTTGAAACCACTTCAGATGCTTATAATTTATTAAGTCTCGGTGTTGGCGGCACTTTCAAAATGTTTAATAACGATATGAATGTATCACTTTCTGCAACTAATTTATTAGATACAGAATATGTACATCATTTATCGCGTTTAAAATCCGATGGAATTTTCAATATGGGACGTAACGTAAATATTGGTGTTACTTATACATTGTAACACTATTTATTAATAACTAAAAATGTCTATTTGAGCGCAGTAGAAAGCCTAAAACGCACAATTTCGAATGCGCTCAATGCGACATTTATTTATATATACCTATGCCTCTTTAATTTCTGTTTTAGAGCTAAAAACATAAGTGTAAAGCCACATTAAGGTAAATGTTGGTATCACATCAAAACCTGGTAAAGCTTCTTCAACTAAAGTGATTACTCCAGCTACTTTACCTGCCTTTCCTGTATATAACTTGGTCATTAGCCAAGCTGAAACTGGTGCCCAAACAATATCTGAAAATTCACCGATTCCGGGAATTATAAATGAGACTAAACCTAGGGCGTCAAAAAGAATACCAATTCCTAATTTTTTGTATTTATTCATATAGTGTATTAATTACTAATTTATATAGAGCAATAATTATTCCAAATAAAATGGTACTCTCATGCTCATATTCAACTTAATAATAGCAAACGATACATTATTTTTTAACGTTTAATTAAGAGTTTTGCCTGACATGACAACTTAATTTTGTACAAAATCAGATGTAGCCACCGCTAAATAACTACATCTACACCCTATTTTAAACGACCCAAACCAATTATGAACGCTCGTTCTTTAATTCTTTTGCTTGCCATGTTATGCTTTGCTGTGACCAGTATTGCTCAAAATAAAAAATCATTAAATATTCAACGTACAGAACAGGCGCCTAAAATAGATGGCATTTTAGATGATGCTATTTGGCAGAATTCTGAAATTGCCACTGGCTTCGTTTCTAATAGACCTGAAATTGGTAAATCAGCATTGAGTGAAGAACGTACAGAAGTAAAAATGACCTACGATGATAAGGCTATTTATGTTGCTGCTTATCTGTATGACGATCCTTCTAAAATAATGAAACAATTGACCAATAGAGATAACTTTGGTCAGACAGATTATTTCATTTTAGTATTAAACCCAAATAACGACGCCCAAAACGACACCTCTTTTTATGTTTTTAGTTCTGGTCAGCAAGCTGATGCCATTGAAAACCCAACTATTGGAGAGGATTTTGGTTGGAATGCCGTTTGGGACAGTGCTGTAAAAATTATGGACGATGGTTGGATTGTAGAAATGAAGATTCCATATCGTACCTTACGTTTCGCAGACCAAGAGGAGCCAACTTGGGGAGCTCAGTTTCATAGAGAATTTAGACGATCTAGATCGCGATACACTTGGAACCCAATTGACCCAACTCAAGGTTATTCTGGATTATATCATGCAGAAATTAAAGGCCTTAAAGATATTAAACCACCTAACAGATTAAACCTCTACCCTTTTACAACAGGGATAGTCAACAATTTTGAAGGAGATACAGATACCGATTTAAGATTTGGAATGGATGTTAAATACGGACTTACAGATAATTTTACTTTGGATGCTACTCTAGTTCCTGATTTTAGTCAAGCAGGATTTGATAATGTCGTTTTAAACCTTGGTCCTTTTGAACAAACCTTCTCAGAACAACGCCAATTTTTTACAGAAGGAGTCGATTTGTTTTCTAAAGGAGATTTGTTCTTCTCTAGACGTATCGGAAACAAACCAAGCGGAAGACATAGTCTTAACGACAATGAAGAAGCAAACATACCTAACGAAGTTAAAGTCTTAAATGCTGTAAAAGTTTCTGGTAGAACAAAAAACGGCTTAGGTATAGGCTTTTTTAATGCCATTACAGAAAAGACAACAGCGACAATAAAAAACACACTAACTAACGAAAAACGTAAAACTACAGTAGAACCATTTGCTAATTACAATATCTTAGTGGTAGACCAACAATTTAATGGCAATTCTTCAGTAAGTTTAATTAATACTAATGTGCTTAGAGAAGGTAATTTTAGAGATGCTAATGCTACAGCAGTAGTAGCAAATATCATTAATAAACGTAACACCTATAATGTTGCAACAGATCTAAGAATGAGTAATGTAAATTACCAGAACACAAATAGTGAAACTGGTTTTAGTAGTTATTTGAAACTTGCTAAGATTCATGGTAATTTACGCTATAGTTTAGAACATAGTTTTGCTGATACTAAATTTAACATCAATGATTTAGGATTATTACTGAGAAATAATTACAACGCTTTTAGTTCTGATATTTCGTACCAAACCTTTGAACCAAGTGGAAATTTAAATAACTATCGTATAAATGCCTTTTTTAATTATAACAGATTAGTAAAACCTAATGTTTATTCTCAATCTAATTTTGGAGCTACATACCAAGCTACTACTAAAAAATTAGATGGTTTTGGTTTTAGATTGAATATAGAACCAGGCGAGCAAAACGACTACTTTGAATCTCGTGATGGCCGACCATTTATTTATGAAAATTATGTAAGCACAGGAGGTTGGATTTCATCGAATTATAATAGAAAATTTGCTTTAGATTTAAGAGCCAATATTGGAGCATTATTCGAAAAAGGCAGAGATTTATTTAATTATGATATTGAAGTTGAACCGCGTGTAAGACTTAATGATAAATTATTGCTGATATACCAATTCTATTATGATTTCACTAATGGCGGACGTGGTTTTTCAACAAAAGCAGATGATCAATCCATTTTTGGAGAACGCAACAGACAGATTGTAACTAATAGTATTTCTGCTAATTACGCTTTTAATCCATACAACTCTTTAGCACTAAGTTTTAGACATTATTGGGACACTGTAAAATACGATAATGAATTATTTACCTTATTAGATTCAGGGAGATTAACTACAGATTCTGGTTATACCTTAGAGACTATTGACAACGATCCGGATATTAATTTTAGTACTTGGAATATAGATTTAAGCTACTCTTGGCAATTTGCTCCAGGAAGTTTTTTAACGGCTTTATACAGAAATCAATTGTTTAATTTAGACAGTTTTGCTGAATATAATTATTCGCAAAGTGTTGATAGTTTATTTGATCAACCCATGCAGCACAGTTTCTCAGTGAGACTTCAATATTTTATTGACTTTAATGGCATTAAATCTGTTTTCAACCCTAATAAATCTGAATCTTAGTTTTGTAGAATTAGGGATTAAGTATTACTTTCACATTGTATGAATAAAACTGTTATTTCCGCTAAGCAAATTAAGAAAGCCTATAAAGATCTTGAAGTCTTAAAAGGTGTTGATTTAACCATTTTAGAAGGTGAAGTGAT
Organism: Winogradskyella eximia; assembly: GCF_003386165.1. GTDB lineage: Bacteria > Bacteroidota > Bacteroidia > Flavobacteriales > Flavobacteriaceae > Winogradskyella > Winogradskyella eximia. The sequence continues at coordinate 292,109 of NZ_QRDV01000002.1, forward strand.
TTCAATTGTTGGTGCTTCTGGTGCTGGTAAAACCACATTGCTTCAAATACTTGGCACTTTGGATAAACCCGATTATAATTCAGATACAGAATTAATTATAAACGATCAATCCATAAAATCTTTAAATGATAAAGCTTTAGCTAAATTCAGAAATAAAAATATTGGTTTTATTTTTCAATTTCATCAGTTGTTGCCTGAGTTTACAGCATTAGAAAATGTGTGCATTCCTGCATTTATAAATAACACACCAAAAGCCGATGCAGAAAAGCGAGCTATTGAATTATTAGATTATTTAGGTTTAAAAGATCGCATTCATCATAAACCCAATAGTATGTCTGGTGGAGAGCAACAACGTGTTGCTGTCGCTAGAGCTTTAATAAACAATCCGAATATTATTTTTGCAGATGAACCCTCTGGAAATTTAGATAGTGAATCTGCAGACCAATTACATAACTTGTTTTTTAAATTAAGAGACGAGTTTAATCAAACATTTGTTCTTGTAACTCACAACCAAGAATTAGCCAATATGGCGGATAGAAAACTAACTATGGTAGATGGTAAAATTGTGGGACAATAACCATTTTACTCTATAATAATATAGATAAATATAATTTGGTATTGCTAAAAACAACTATGCATTACCGCAATATCGCTCTTAGAAGTATTTGAAATTAATCTCAAAATTTAACCTATACTTAAAACATTGTGAACATCTGTTTCAATTTTTAGGTTAAATAATAGCATAAAATAGTACATTCGCTTTTGAACTTTTCTTGAGTTTTTGATTTTAACCCAAAAAGAGATAAAATATATTAAGTTAAGTTCATTACCTAATTTAAAATTTATGACAGTGACGGAGTTCGAACCTATTATAGAAGTTCTAGAAGAAGCCTACGAAATACCACATCTTAATGCCACGCGTAAAATCTCTGCGTTATTACCAAACGATTATTATGTAACCGATAAACGCTATCCTGTACTATATTTACAAGATGGTCAGAATTTATTTAATCCTGCTGCTCCTTTTGGAGATTGGGCTATTGATAAATCAATGGCGCAACTAAAACAAGAAGGTTTTGGAGACGTTATAATTATTGCTGTAGATCACGGAAACGAAGAGCGCATCAATGAATATCTACCCTATTTTCATCCAAGATTTGGAGAAGGAAAAGGTAATTTTTACATTCAGTTTATGATTGAAAAATTGATTCCTTATATCAATAGTCATTACAGAACATTGACTGATTTTGAAAACACAGGTATTGGTGGTAGTTCAATGGGAGGATTAATTAGTCTTCATGCTGGTTTAAAAAATCCTGGTGTATTTGGAAAAATGATGATTTTTTCACCAAGCCTATGGATTTCAAACAAGATTTTTAAAAGCACCAAAACATTTCAACCATTAGAAAAATCAAAAATCTATTTATATTCTGGTGGACAAGAAAGTGCAGAGCATTTGCCAAACGCACATAGATTAGGAAACATTATTCAAGAAAAAATGATCAAAGGTTATAATATTGATTTCAATTTTTCTATTAATGAACACGGAAATCATTCAGAAGCACATTGGCGCGAAGAATTTCCAAAAGCCGTAAAATGGCTCTATTTTAATTCATAGTTATGACTTACAAACACGTAAAAACATTAGACACTTCAAAAGATTTTATTCTACCATGTAGAAAAGATAATCTTGATGCTATACAGCAATTACTACCTATTAAAAACCCAGATTTTGACGGCAGCTTTTCTACTTATCAATTACTTTATGGTAAGGGAGGTAACAGAATATACCTCATTGGTTTAGGAGAAGAAAAAAACAGTGCTCAACTAGAAAATACATTTCAAAAATTAGCCTTTGAAACTCAAAAATATTGGGATAAATCTATTCAGGTTTTTGCTGAAGATTTAAATGAAAATGAGATAAAAAAAGCCGTTATTGGCTTAGAAATGGCACAATATGCTATAGGAGAATTTAAATCAGAAAAGGAAAAAACTAACAAGACTTCTGTCGCATTTATATCAACTGAACCTCTTAAAAAAGTTTTAGAAGAAGGACACTATACTGGTGAAACCATTAATAAAATAAAAGCATTAGTTGATGCTCCACCAAATATTAAAACTCCAGAATTTTTAGGAGATTGGGCAGAGCAATCAGCAAAAAAATCGGATTATAAATGTACCGTTTTAAAACATAAAGAATTAAAAAAACAAGGTTTTGATGCTGTGCTTTCCGTTGGAAAAGGTAGCGTAAATAAACCTGTTGTTATCATCACAGAATACACACCAAAAACCAACAAAAAAGTAGATATTGCTCTTGTAGGTAAAGGGATTACCTTCGATTCTGGTGGATTATCTATTAAGCCTTCAACCAATCTGCACTACATGAAAAGTGATATGGGAGGAGCTGCTGTAGTTTTAGGTGTCGTAGAATTAGTCTCTAAGTTAAAACTTAACATTAATATTGTTGGTATTGTATGTTCTGCAGAAAATGCAGTTGATGCTGAAAGTTACAGACCAGGAGATGTTATTAACTCCTACTCTGGTAAAACCATTGAAATTATTGATACCGATGCAGAAGGTCGTTTAGTTTTGGCAGACGGCTTAAGTTATGCCGTTAAAAACATAAAACCAGAATACCTTATTGATTTAGCCACTTTAACAGGAAGTGTTGTAAGAACTCTAGGCTATGAAGCTGCCGGAATGTTTACACACAACACAGAAATGGCAAGCACTATGTCTGATATTGGTTATAAGGTGCATGAACGCGTTTGGCAATTACCTATGTTCGAAGAGTACAAAAGTGTTTTACATAGCGATATTGCAGATATAAGAAATTTTAGTGGCACACCTTTAACTGGTGCTTCCAATGCAGCTCAATTTTTAGAGTTTTTTACTGAAGATCATAAAAACTGGATGCATTTAGATATTGCTGGAGTCTCTTTTGGAGCTTCCCCATATGCAAAGATGAAAAGTGCTTCGGGTTATGGGATTCAATTAATTACAGAATTTATTAAGAAAAAAGCTTCGAAATAATTCTCAGTTTTGTAAATTGTTTGTTCGTTTTAATTTATAAACCAATCAAATTGTAGTTCTGCTATAATAAGCTAAGCGATCTTGATTCTAACTCAAAAAATATGTCCAAACAACCGTTAAATTTCCTTTGTGTATCTACCTATTTTAAAGGTGAAGATTTTCTAAAAAGTGTAAAAGCTGAAGGACATAATATCTATTTATTAACTAAAAAGAAATTAGATAAAGAACCTTGGCCATGGGAATCAATAGATGATACATTTTATATTGAAGAATGGAACCAAAACGATGTTGCTAAAGGCATTGCCTACAAGTTTAGAACTATAAAATTTGATCGTTTTGTAGCCTTAGATGATTTTGATGTTGAAAAAGTAGCACTACTCCGAGAGCATTTTAGAATGCCTGGCATGGGAAGAACTACAGCACATTATTTTAGAGATAAACTCGCTATGCGAATGAAAGCTCTAGAAGAAGGTGTTAACGTCCCAGAATTCACCGATTTATTTAATAACGATACAATTAACGCGTATGCTGATCGTGTAAGTCCACCATGGTTAATTAAACCTAGAATGGAAGCTTCAGCGACAGGAATAAAAAAAATACATAGTAAAGACGAATTATGGCACGTTGTTAACGAACTTGGTGATGAACGCGATAATTATTTGGTTGAGAAATTTGCTCCTGGAGATGTTTATCATGTAGATGGTTTAAATGTTGATGGAAAGGTCGTTTTTGCTAGAGTAAGTAAATATTTGGACACACCTTTTGAAGTGGCTCACGGAGGAGGCATATTTAGATCTGCCAGTTCTAAAATAGGTTCTAAAGTTGAAAAAGGCTTACAAAAAATGAATGCTTCAGTAATGAAAGCCTTCGGAATGCAATTTGGTGCGTCTCATACAGAATTTATTCAATCTAAAGCTACTGGAGAATTATTCTTTTTAGAAACCTCTTCTCGAGTTGGTGGAGCTAATTTAGCCGAAATGGTAGAAGCTGCATCTGGTGTTAATCTTTGGGGAGAATGGGCAAGAATTGAAGCTTCAAATCTTAGAAAAGAAAAATATAAACTGCCAAAAATTAATAATAAATATGCAGGTATTGTGGTGTCTTTAAGCCGCTTTGAACATCCTGACACATCTAGCTTTACTGATGAAGAAATCGTTTGGAAAATGCATAAAGCTTGGCATATTGGTTTAATTGTAGTTTCTGATTCTAGTGAACGTGTTTTAGAATTATTAGATCATTATACAGAACGTATTGGTAAAGAGTTTCATGCTAGTTTACCTGCACCTGATAAGTCGGAGTAACAACTTATTTCGGGTAATAAGAATGATAAAAAAAATATTAAAACGAATAATGATTATTGCACTTATAATAATTGCTTTTTTAATTGTTACATTCTTTGCATTCACAAATTTCTATCCAAGTTTTGGAGGAGATGTTTCAAAACAACAAAAATTAATTTATCAAAAATCTGAACAATTTAAAAACGGAAAGTTTAACAACACAAATCCTGTTCCTAAAGATTTAAGCTTTTCAGAAACAGCTCAACTAGCTTATACTTTTTTTACCACAACAGTACCTAACGGAAGACCTAAAGCAGATTTAAAAGCCAATAAAATTGATTCAACTAACATAGCAGATTACCAAGGAGATGCTAGAATGATATGGTTTGGTCATTCTTCTTTTTTATTACAAATTGATGGTAAAACTATTTTAATTGATCCAATGTTTGGTAAAGTAGCAGCTCCACTTCCACTTCTTGGTGGTAACCGTTTTAATGAAGAGTTTCCTTTAGAAATTGAAAAATTACCAAACATAGATGCCGTGATTTTTTCACATGACCATTATGATCATTTAGATTATGAATCTGTTTTAAAGATTAAAGACAAAACAAATCATTTTTATGTACCATTAGGTATTAGTACGCACTTAAAGGCTTGGGATATTCCTGCAAATAAAATTACGGAATTGGATTGGTGGCAAGGCACACAGTTAGAGGGTTTAAAACTAGTTTGTACACCAGCGCAACATTTTTCGGGTAGAAAATTAAACAATAGTCAAAGTACCTTGTGGAGTTCTTGGGTTATTCAATCTAAAACCGAAAACATTTATTTTAGTGGTGATAGTGGTTATGCCACACATTTTAAGGAAATAGGTGAGAAATATGGTCCTTTTGATTTAGCACTTATGGAATGCGGACAATACAACGACATGTGGTCGGACATTCACATGATGCCAGAAGAAACAGCACAAGCAGGTATTGATGTACAAGCAAAAAAGATAATGCCAATTCATTGGGCAGGATTTAAATTAGCGTTGCACGAATGGACAGATCCAATTAAACGTGTTACCAAAAAAGCAGAAGAGTTAAATCTTGAAGTTATAACACCTAGAATTGGTGAAGAAATAATGGTAAAAGACGCTATTAACGCTTACACAAATTGGTGGGAAGAGCTATAATTAAAAAGAAAATTACTTAAACTATAAAATCTTATTCTTCAAAAAAACCAGTGCTACCTCCTACCCAAGTTTTATCCTTGTTGTATTTAACACCAACCATTTCACCTTTACTCAAGCGCATAAGATTACTAACAATTTCGGTTTTGTTGGTTTTAGAATTATGAAGCATCATCATTCTAATTTCGCATTTTGCTGGCACATCCATCGTTTCTATAACCGGAGCATAGTCTACTTTTTCTTGTAAAAGATAATTAGATTTATTGGTGATATTCTCTATCATTTCTTGTGTTACATGAATCTGAACTCCTGCTCCTGCAAACGAATACAACGGTTTTAAAACGTAGTTCTCTAAATCTTCAGGAATACGTTCTAACTTATCTAAGTAGTATGATTTTGGTACATAGTCTCCTTTTAATAACGGCATGGTGTATTTACTAATTCTATAAAACCAATTAGGATGACCAATCCACTCTACATCTACTTCATCTTGAAAGCTAAATTCTGTTTTAAGATCTGTACGTTGATGTAATTCGTCAAAAATAATACGATTGTAAATTTTTAAAACGTTAACTTCATTTTGGTTTTCATCTAAATAAAATAGTGTTTTACCTCTTTTCTTTAAATCGGTAATACAAAGTACTTTTATACCTAATTTGGCTGCTGTAGCATAAAAATCTATAGCTGTTGCCTGTTGTTCTGGTTCAATTTCTAATAAAATGACGTTTTTAGGATTGGTACCTCCAACAATTTCTTGTTGCAATGCAGCTAAATAATCATTAGACGTCATGCCATTTAAATGCTGAGAAAAACCGTTTGGAATAACATTTCCAAAATGCTCACGATATTTTCGTCCTAACAATTCCTGAAAATAATATAAAGATGGAAAACCCTGAAGTTCAATTAACTTTGGTGTTAAATTACCATCTTCTTCTTTGCAAATACCAAAATCTAATTGAATAAACTTTGAGTGTTCATCTTCATTAGGTACAATAGTATTAGCGTCAAAAAAAGCGCCATCAGTTAATTGCTTAAAATTAGGCTTATTAATAACAAGCATAATATCGTTGCAAGCTTCAATCAGTTTCTCTTTTAAAGCTTTAGGCAAAAACACAGGTGTTTCAGCAATTTTAAATTTCACCTTATAATTAAAAGACGAATCAATATCTTTCAAAAAGACATTATATTTATCTTCTGAAAAATTGGTGTTATAGGCGTCTCTTATAGTCTTTATCATTGTAATTTATGACATTAAAGGTTCTTTAATTTGAACAATAGCATTCTTTATAAACTTAGGTAAAATAGTATTGTAAGTAAGCTCTATCTTTTCTGGATCATCAATACGATCCATCATTTGATTGTATTTTTCTATTCCAAAACTATCAACAACTTTCTTTTTATTTTCTTCTAAACCAAAATAAGCTTCCATACTTACGGGCTCTGCTTCAGGATGAAATTGTGTTCCTACAAACTCATCAGAGAAACGAACCGCCATTATAGCACGTTCTAATTCCACATGAGTTCTAATTTTTTCTAAACTTAAAATTGAAGCTCCTTGCTTTTTAAACACGGTTAATTTAGGTTGAATAAGTTGCCAATCTCTTGAATCTACTGCATAAAATGGATCATTTAAACCTTCAAAAATAAGATCATTATGTCCTTTCTTTGTTTTGTGAACTCTTAAAATTCCAAAAGATGTGCTACGTCTTGGTTTTAATTCTCCTAGTTGAAAATAATCGCAAATCACCTGAAAAGAATAACAAATAAAGAATACCGATTTCTTAGGATATTGAGATGTTTTATTAAAATCCCAAAGCGATTGCATTAATTTTAAATAAGGTGCTCTCCATTCTCCATCATCTAATGGACTTCCTGGTCCTCCACTTGAAATATAAATATCAAAGGATGTATCTGGAATTTCTAGTTTAGCTCTAACATTGAAGATTTGGAAATCAATATCATCATTAAACGTACTAACAATTTCTTTAATACAACGTAACCCTTGGTTGGGTTCGTCATTATTCATATCTAAAATTGCTAACTTTAATTTATTAGTTTTCATTGTAATAAGTAGGTCTATTTATAATCCTAAAATAGTTTGTTCTGTTATATAATCTACAACCTTAGTAAGGTCATTTGTTTCTTTAAATATTGCTAATTGTCTATCTGCTCCTGTCCCATTCTTAATCATCTCATGGATGTATTCGATTTCTTTTCTCGATCCTAAATCATCCACAACATCATCAATAAAATCTAAAAGTTCTAACATTAATAGTTTAGTATCAACTTCAGCCTCTTTACCAAAATCAATCATTTTTCCTTCTAAACCATAACGACTTGCTCTCCACTTATTTTCATTTATTAAAGCACGATGATAATTCATAAAATTAAGATTATGCGTTCTTAAATCATATAATTTAGCTACTAATGCTTGAATAATTGCTGTAATACAAATAGTTTCATTAACTGTTAACGGTACGTCACAAATTCTAACTTCTAAAGTTGGAAAAAATGGATGCACTCTAATATCCCACCAAATTTTCTTAGGATTGTCGATACAATTGGTTTTTACTAAAAGCTTAACGTAATGTTCGTAATGCGCATAGTTCTCAAAAATACCTGGTATGCCTGTTCTAGGGAATTTATCAAACACCTTAGATCTAAACGATTTAAAGCCTGTGTTTCTCCCTTCCCAAAACGGGGAGTTAGTAGATAAGGCATATAAATGTGGCAAAAAATAACGCATAGCATTTACCAAATGAATTGCCATTTCTTTATCTTCCATACCAACATGTACGTGCAACCCAAAAATTAAATTAGAACGTGCTGTATCTTGCAGCTCAGTTATAATCTCATCGTAACGTGGGTTTGGTGTAATGAGCTGATGTTCCCATTTTGAAAATGGATGCGTACCAGCAGCACCAATTTTAAACCCTAGATCATTAGAAATATCAGATATTGATTTTCGTAAATGTGAAATTTGTTCCCTTGCATCCGTAACATCTTGACAAATATTAGTACCAACTTCTACCACAGCTTGATGCATTTCTGCTTTAACTTGGTCGTTTAAAATTTTAGCTGCTTCAGAAACAATTTGCTGATCGTGAGAAATTAATTCGCGAGTAACAGGATCAATAATTTGATACTCTTCTTCAATACCTAATGTGAACTTCATATAATATGAGGGTTAAATTAAACCTGACTATTAAAAATAATCAGGTTTATGTGAAATTCTATTTTTTGGCAGTTTTAGTCTTAGTTGCCGCTTTTTTAGCTGGTGCTTTCTTTTTAGCTACTTTAGTTGCTGTTTTTTTCTTTGGTGCAACTTTTTTAACTACCGGCTTAGGCGCAGTTGCAGTCTCACTCACTACAGCTTTTGGTGATGCTTTTTTAGCTTTAGTATTTGTTTTTGTAGCCTTTTTAGCTGCAGTTTTTTTAACTGGTGCTTTTTTAACAGCCTTTTTTACGGGAGCTGTCTTCTTAGGTGCTTTAGGAGTTTCAATCTGATCTTTCACAAAACTTCCCCAAGTAAGGTTCATTTGTCCTTTTTTGTATTTTTTTGCTTTTGCAATCGCCATATCAGCAGCATTCTCAACAATCCAATCAAAGTTTTCTTGTCCTACAGAATTAATATCTGCATCTGGAGCAGGATTACAAAAATCAATAGCATAAGGGATACCGTCTCTCACTGCAAATTCAACCGTATTAAAATCGTAACCTAAAGCTCTGTTTAATTTAATACAGTATTCTTCAACTAAATCTAATAATTTCTTATCAACTGGAGGTCCATCAATAACATAACGCAAATGGTGAGGATTTCTAGGTTCATATTGCATAATATGAATCTGATCAGTTCCTAAAGCATAACATCTAAAATATTCAGTAAAGTTAATCTCTTCCTGTAACATCATCACTAAATTCTCAGTCTCACCATGTTTTGCCCATAAATCTTCTGGACTTTCTACACGATAAACACTTTTCCAACCTCCACCATCATGAGGTTTCATATATGCAGGAAAACCAATAGTATTAAACATTTTTTCCCAATCAAAAGGGAATTTCATGTTTCTAAATGAGTTTTCGTCTGTATCTGCAGGACGATGAGAAGATGGTAAAATAAAGGTTTTAGGCACTGGTACACCAATAGATTCGGCTAAGGCATTATTAAAAAACTTTTCGTCTGCACTCCACCAAAATGGATTGTTTATTACTGCTGTTCCTGTAATAGCTGCATTTTTTAAATATGCTCTATAAAACGGAACGTCTTGAGATATTCTGTCTATAATTACAGCATACTCATCAGATTTTGCTTGCTCTACTGTATCTATTGATACTGCTTCTGCAACCATATCTTTAATACCTTGCTCTTTTATTTTTTCGTTAACTCTATCAATAAATGCCCAAGGGAACGTATTTTCTTGACCGAATAAAATGCCTATTTTTCTCATGTTTAAAATGGATTAATTAGTATAGTTAGTTTATAGCTTTGATAAATAATGTGGAAACATTTTATTCCATAAAGGCCAATCATGCTTAGCCCATTTATGTTCATCGTACCAGAAAGGTATGTTTTTTTCTGTTAATATACCAGCTAATTTTTTGTTGGCATCTAAACAAATATCCCACTCACCTACTCCGAGAATTATTTTCATATTCCACAATTCTGGATGATTAGCTCCTGGTAAAAAATCTACAGGATTATTAAAAAACACATTGTCATCGTAATGACCATCCACAAAAGATTTAATGTCAAACGATCCACTCATACTAAACATATGGCTTACACGTTCTGGATGTCTAAATGCAAAATTAGCGGCTTGGTAACCACCAAAACTCGGGCCTGCAACTGCGACTTTATTAGTGCCTTTTTCACTACAAACTTTATTTACGATTTCGTTCATAATAAATTCATCGTACCACACATGATTTTTAGCACGATCTGCAGGATGGATATTCTTGTTGTACCAGCTTAATTCATTAATACTATCTGGACAATATATTTGAACTAAACCTTGCTCTACAAACCATCTTACAGATTCAACAAGTTTCATATCTCTACATTCATTATGTTTTCCCATGGTTGTAGGAAATAGAATTACAGGATAACCAGTATGCCCAAAGACAAGCATTTCAATATCTTTACTTAAAGTTGGTGAATACCATTTAAAGTGTTCTTCTTTCATGTGTTTTGTATCTTATTTTTAAAGGTCAATGAAACAGCATTAATAATTATTTAATTACTAGACTAGTTATTTCAATGGTTTAATTTATAGTTAGTTAATTCAAATATTTAAGTCGGCAAAAATACACTATTTGTACTAATAATTTATTGCATAGTGGTTGAGAACTAAATAGTTAATCAAAATACAACATAAGTACTTTTTAAATATCGTAATTTAAAATGAATATAATTCACCTGCCATAATTGTTTTTATACTTTTTTATTAATAAGTCATAAAACACAGTTAAAAATTGCTAAATCCATAAAACATTATTTTTAAAATAATTTTGAAAATAATCACTAAAAACTTATCAACTATTTTAACCAATACCTGTTCAAATAAAACCATATATAATATCCATAAAACCTTACAAAACCGTTAAATTTGTATAACATTAAATACAGTACTCATGAATTACAGAATAGAAAAAGATACAATGGGTGAGGTTAAAGTACCTGCCGACAAACTTTGGGGAGCTCAAACAGAACGCTCTCGTAATAACTTTAAAATTGGACCTTCTGCATCCATGCCATTAGAAATTGTATATGGTTTTGCATATTTAAAGAAAGCGGCTGCTTATGCCAATTGTGAATTAGAGGTATTATCTAAAGAAAAACGAGATTTAATAGCTAAAGTTTGTGACGAAATTTTAGAAGGTAAGCATGACGATCAATTTCCGTTAGTGATTTGGCAAACAGGTTCTGGCACGCAAAGTAACATGAATGTTAATGAAGTTGTTGCTAATAGAGCACACCAAATTGTTGGTAAAGTAATTGGAGAAGGTGAAAAAACCATTCAACCAAATGATGATGTTAACAAATCGCAATCATCTAACGATACGTTTCCAACTGGTATGCATATTGCCGCTTACAAAAAGGTGGCTGAGACTACTATACCTGGAATTATTCAACTGCGTAACACATTACACAAAAAATCAATAGAATTTAAAACGGTTGTTAAAATAGGTAGAACGCATTTAATGGATGCCACACCTTTAACATTAGGTCAAGAATTTTCTGGATATGTTTCTCAATTAGATCACGGATTAAAAGCTTTACAACATACACTTCATCATTTAAGTGAATTGGCTTTAGGCGGAACAGCTGTTGGTACAGGAATGAACACACCAGAAGGCTATGATGTTTTAGTTGCTAAGTACATTGCAGAATTCACAGATTTACCTTTTATAACTGCTGAAAACAAATTTGAAGCTTTGGCAGCACATGATGCTATTGTAGAAACACATGGTGCATTAAAACAATTAGCTGTTTCTTTAAATAAAATTGCAAATGATATTAGAATGATGGCATCTGGTCCTCGTTCTGGTATTGGAGAAATTATCATACCAGCAAATGAACCAGGAAGTTCAATTATGCCAGGAAAAGTAAATCCAACTCAATGTGAAGCTTTAACTATGGTTTGTGCACAAGTGATGGGTAACGATGTTGCTATTTCTGTTGGTGGCACACAAGGACACTATGAGCTTAACGTTTTTAAACCAATGATGGCGTCTAACATTTTACAGTCGGCTCAATTAATTGGTGATGCTTGCGTAAGCTTTGAAGAACATTGTGTAAGAGGTATTGAACCAAACCACCAAGTGATTAAGCAATTACTAAACAACTCATTAATGTTAGTAACTGCTTTAAATACTAAAATTGGCTATTACAAAGCAGCTGAAATTGCAAACACTGCACACAAAAATGGTACAACTTTAAAAGAAGAAGCTGTAAATCTTGGTTATGTATCTGCTGAAGATTATGATGAATGGGTAAAACCAGAAAACATGGTAGGCACCTTAAAATAACGTCAAAACGATTAAAAAAATCGACGAAATACATGTTTCGTCGATTTTTTAGTATATTAGCACCACTAAACTATAACGATTATGAAACAAAAACTACTAGTATTTTTAATTTTTGCAGTAAGCTGCAATCTAAATTACGCTCAAGACTGGGTTTTAAGTAATGTTGATCCTGACACTGGAGATGAACCATACGAAATTGAAACAGGCGATATTAATGGTGATGGATATATGGATATTGTAATGGCGACCTATAATTACAATAGCGGTACTCCTATCCAAGATTATATTAAATGCTATTTGAATGATGGGAACGGCAATTTTTCAACTGAAATCACTGTTTCATCAACCATACAATGGGTAGATGGATTAACTTTAGCTGACGTTAATGAAGATGGTGCGATGGATATCATAGCAACGTCTGTTAACCAGAATAAATTAGTTTATTATCTCAGTGCCACCACTATGGACGGCTCCTATAGCTATACTGAAGTTGCTGTTGATAGTGCCATTGGTGGTCCAGGACAAGTAGTTGCTGGCGATATCAATAATGATGGACATATTGACTTGGTTGCTCCTTCCTATAATAACAATAGAACACAATGGTATTCTGGTGATGGTTCTGGTAATTTTACAGCAGAATCTGATGTAGAAAATGGTACTACAAATTATCCTTACTACGTAGACATTGCTGATTTTGATGCTGATGGTGATTTAGATGTATTAGTCGGTTTTTTTGCCGGTAATATAGAAATTTATTATAATCAATATGACGGAACAGATCCTGACCCTAGTTCTACGGTTTCTTGGATTAAAGACACAGAATCCGTTGATACTGGCAACGCTTATTTATTTGCCGTAGCATTTGCTGATGTTAATAACGATGGAAATATGGACGCAGTTAAGTTGGATTATTATGGTGATGTTGAATGGTTTAATAAAGCCGTAAATGGAACATCTACAGGAACAATTATCTCTAACTCAACTATCATATCGAATCCTTCTGCTATGATTATAGCCGATATGGACGAAGACGGATTAAATGATGTTATAGTAACAGATTATGGCAATGCTGATGATGCTATTATATGGTTTAAAGGGGCAGCGAATGCCTCACCAAGCACAACAAATCAATTAATAATCGATAATGGCAATCAAATGTTAGATGTCGCTGTAGCAGATTTTGATGGTGATTCCGATATCGATATTGCTGTTGTTGGTAACCAATCAGATACTGTAGATTGGATTGAAAACAGACTAAACGCATTAGGTATTAATAATTCTGACCTGCCAACTGTTACAATTTACCCAAACCCAACAAAAGATGTTTTAAACTTTGAAAATATCAATGAAAATATAGATGTATCAGTATTTGATGTTTTAGGGAAGCAAGTCTTAGAACAAACAATTAATGTAGGTGAAACACTAAACGTTTCACAATTAAGTAATGGAATTTACACCATTAAGATTAATAATAACACCTCTTCAAAATTTGTAAAAGAATAGATTGAGGATTAAATTTTTTAAAACGCTAGTAAAACTTCTACTAGCGTTTTTTTTTGTTCAAAAAAATAGCAATCTTTACAAAAACAGCAACAATTATGTCTACACTAATCATAAATATTAAACAACTTCTTCAAGTACATGACACTAACACTACGATTTTAAAAGGTAGTGACATGAAAAAACTGCCTATAATTGAAAACGCATATTTATATATAGAAAATGATACCATAATAGAATATGGAGAGATGAAAGATTGTGAAGGATTTAATCCTGAAACAACAATTAATGCCAAAGGTAAAATTGTACTGCCTTCGTGGTGCGATTCTCATACACATGTGGTTTATGCAGGTAATAGAACGTCTGAATTTGTAGATAGAATTAATGGCTTATCTTATGAAGACATAGCGAATAAAGGTGGTGGTATTTTAAATTCTGCCAAAAAACTTCAGGAGACTTCCGAAGATGAGTTATATGAGCAATCTATAAAGCGATTAAACGAACTTATTAAAATGGGCACTGGAGCTGTAGAAATAAAAACAGGCTATGGTTTAACAGTTGAAGCCGAATTAAAAATGCTTCGGGTTATTAAACGCATGAAACAAGAAAGCTTAGCAAAAATAATTCCGACATTATTAGCTGCTCATGCTATTCCTTCAGAATTCAAATCTAAAAAACAAGATTATATAAAATATATCACAGAAGAATTAATTCCTAAAGCAGCTGAATTAAATATCACAAATTACGTTGATGTTTTTTGTGAGAAGGGCTACTTTGATATTAAAGATACAGAAGCCATTTTAAAAGCTGGAGAAGCATACAATTTACGACCAAAAATTCATGTTAATCAATTTAATATTTTAGGTGGCATAGCCCTTGGCGTAAAATATAATGCACTATCTGTAGATCATATAGAAGAATTAAATGATGCAGATGTAGAAGCATTAAAAGGTACAGATACTATACCTGTTGCACTACCTGGTTGCTCTTATTTTTTAAGCATTCCTTATACACCAGCCAGAAAACTTATTGATGCTGGCTTACCGTTAGCTATAGCTACAGATTATAATCCTGGCTCCTCACCTAGTGGAAATATGAATTTTGTAGTAAGTGCTGCTTGCGTAAAACTAAAAATGACTCCAGAGGAAGCTATAAATGCAGCCACTGTTAATGGTGCATATGCCATGGGAATAAGTAATATGTACGGAAGTATAACACGAGGAAAAAAAGCGAATCTCATTATTACAAAACCAATGAATCATTATAGTGAAATACCATATGCTTTTGCTCACAATCCGGTAGAACAAGTTATCATTAATGGTCAAATTTTAGACTAACAGTTAATAACAAAATTACAAGTCATCTAAATTTATACCATAAAAAAATCCAGAAGCTAACTTCTGGATTTTTTTTATTAATGATTTCAGTAAATACTATTTCATTGTAAATTCTGAAGAAGAAATCAATGATTTGTCATTAAATACATTGACTTTATAACGTCCTTTTTCGAACTTAGAATCTTCCAATTCATTGATGTATTCGCAAATATTTAAGTTTCTGTTTTCGTAGTTAAAACGACTTATTAAGCTGTAGTTTAAAACTTCACCTTCAAATTCTACTTGGTCGTTAGAACCTAGTACATTGTTTTTAGGATCAATTACTTGTACATATAATTCTTTATCACCAGCTTCAGTAAGTGTATTTTTAGCTACCGTAAAACAAATTTTAAGTTTATCGCTTCTAGTTGCACGTTCGGTTGGAATTTGTTTTCCACTTCTTCTTTCAATAACACCCATTCCTACTAAACCTACGGTTTGTAATGCTGCTGCATCTCTTACAACACCTGCTAATTCTGAGTTTTGTACTAAAAGAGAATCTGTAAACATTGTACGCTCTGCCAATTGTACGTTTGTACTATCTAAAGACGTTGCTAAATATTGATTTTCAACTTTTAAACGATCATTTTCAGTTAATAAAACATCCATTTCCTCTTGTAAAGCTAAATACTTCTTTTTGTATCTCCATAAGCTACTTACACTGTTTTGAGATACTTTTAAAGAATCCATTAAGCCTTGAATACGTTCTCTTGCTGCAATTATTTCAAGATTTTTTACTTCACTTTCCGCAATAGCTTCGTCATAATCTTTCGCCATATTGCTTAGATCATTCATTACTTGTTGCTTCTCATTCACTAATAATTTTTCATTCTCTTGCTTTTCACTATAAAGTTTAGATGTGTAAAATGCTGTACCTAAAAATAAAACGGCTAGTATAACTAAGCCAACTTTAAATCCTGTATTTGATTTTTGTGAACCTTCCATAAATTATTTGGTTTTAAGAATTGTTTAATTGTTGTTTTTTAATTGTTAATTTGAGATCAAAGTAATTAAATAAAACTGTACTTTTATTCTAATTATTATAATTATTTTTTTTCCATATGCAACATCTTATTTTATTTACAGAAAAAGACAAACAACATCTTTTAAAGAAACGCAAAGGTGAAACAAAATTTGGAGAACATATTCAGTTAATACCTAACCTCACTAACATATACGATGATATTGTTAATTTAGATGTTGACTATGTTATTTTTGGTATAAAAGAAGATATAGGCGTTTACGCAAATCTCGGACAAACAGGCACTTATAAAGCTTGGAAAGCCACCTTAAAAGTTTTATTAAATATACAAAGTAATAGTTTTACTAAGGCCAAACGCGTTTTAATACTAGGCCATTTAGAGTATGCTGAACAACGTGAAATATTATTAGCGTTAGATACATCCAAGAAAAAGGAACTTAATAAAGTTAGAAAATTTGTAGAGATCATAGATAAAGATGTCACCAATATAGTTACCTCAATTGTAAAAGCAGGTAAAATACCTATTGTAATTGGTGGAGGACATAATAATGCTTACGGAAATATTAAAGGTTGCGCTTTAGCGACTAACGAAAGAATAAATGTGGTCAATTTTGATGCACATTCAGATTTTAGATCTGAAGAAGGCAGACATAGTGGCAACGGATTCAGTTATGCTTTTGCAGAAGGTTTTCTGAAAAATTATTTCATTTTTGGATTACACGAAAATTATACTTCCAATAAATTATTCAATACTCTTAAAAAGATTAAAAATCTCAAATACAATACATACGAAGGTATTGAAGTTAGAAATGAACTCGATTTTAAATCTGAAATAAAAATAGCATTAGATCATGTTGCCAACAAAAAATTTGGAATAGAAATAGACTGTGATGCTATTAAAAATATACCAAGTAGTGCAATGACTCCTAGCGGATTTAGCGTAAAAAAAGCTCGACAATTTGTTAATTTCTTCGGGTCTCATGAAAATGCCACTTATTTACATATTTGCGAAGCTGCACCTACTAAAAAGACAGAAACTAAAGTTGGAAAATTAATTACGTATTTGATTACTGATTTTATTAGAGCAAATGGAAATTGAGATTATTGATTTTAACAAACAATACGCACAAGACTTCTACAAGCTCAATATTGAATGGTTAAAGACCTTTTTTTATGTTGAGGATTATGATGAAGAGGTTTTAAGCCAACCAGATAAATACATTATTAATAAAGGTGGATTTATTTTCTTTGTATTAAAAAATAATAAAGTCATTGGTACTGCTGCATTAATGCCTACTGAGAAATCTGGAATTTTAGAATTAACTAAAATGGCCGTTTTACCTGAAGAACGCGGTCAAAAAATTGGACAACAATTATTACATCATTGTATTGATTTTGGTAAATCTAAAAAACTAGATGGACTACTACTCTACTCAAGCAGAAAATTAGAAAATGCCATTTACTTATATCGTAAATATGGATTTGTAGAATTAGAACTAGAAAAAGATTCTCCTTATTTACGTTCTGATATAAAGATGTTGTTAGAACTTTAATTAATTATCATTATTTCTTTTACTAAAACAATAAGAAATTTTAGTATTTAATGCTTTATAAAAAACTTTGTAATCCTTGTTTTGGCGTAACAAATTATTCTCAATATCTGTAAGAGATTTATGTTGCATGCTTATTCGCGGAATATAAATGTCTTCAACTTTTAGATTAAAATCATCAATTAATCCCAGTAACTTTTTAGTTTTAATTAATTCAATCCATTTAAATTTCTTAGTGTAAATCCTTAAAATTTGAATCAGAAATGCTTTAGAAGGATTATTATAGTTGGCTTGATTATTTATTATTTTTCCGATTATTTTATCAATATAATCATACAAATCAGGATAATCAGTTCGATTTACTTCATTTATAGTTTTATAAACCATAACAGAAAACCAATCCTTATCAACTTGTAAATCAATAATTTTGAAGTAATAGTTTGGATGATAACTTTTAAATAATTTAAAAAAATATGTCTTAGAATCTAAAACCTTAACCACTTCAATAACACCATTATTAATTAAATTTAGAATAGTTAATCTTATAGTCGCTTCAGCATTATTTCTCCAATCTAAGCCTTCAGAAAAATTAAAATTACCAAACTGTAATCTTGGGTATTTACCAATAATATATAATCCTATGTCTTCACAATGAACAGATTCAAAATCAAACTCTAACTTTTCTTCTGTTAAGCGTTGTTTTTCGTAGAAACTAAATTTATTATGTTTTATTTTTTGTTTCAATTAGATTTATAAATATTCAGATTATAATAATAACAAAAACCTGTTAGGCTATAAAAACTAACAGGTCATAAAAAATTATAAAATAGTCAAAGAATTAAAGACCATTAACAGCCTTCAAAGAATCAATCTGACGTTGTAATTTATCAATTACCTCTGTTGTATTATCTTCAACCTTTGGAATCGTCATTAAAGAATCCATTTCACGTTCTAAAATGTCTTCGTCTTTTGGTTGCTCTTTGAAATAATAACCAATACCTTCACTTGCTCTCCAGGCTTCGTTTAATTGATTATACACTTCTTCATCCCAAGTACTTGGATGTTTTACATCTATCCAAATCACATCTCTATACTCGCTATCAATTAACACTAAATCTGGTGTTGCTGAGCCATCAAACTGTTGTGCATCCGTAGAACTAATAGATGATATTGTGCCCAAGAAAAACATACGTTTTCTACCAGCTATATTTTTTATATAAGGTCTAAATTCAACAGGTGTACTCGCATTCCAATCGTATTCTTTACGAGATTCTTTTACTTTTAAAGGCATAGCGGAAACACCTGCATAACCTTGCTTTTTTGTAGCATGATCGTAGTAATACAATTTATCCGTCCCATCAGCTGGTACAAAAACACTATAACTTAAACTTGTACGCTCATTACCTACTGGCTCTAAACCAAACCAATGGTACAAACCACTATAAGCATTAGAATTTGAACCTGAAAAATCAAAATCGGTAACATAAGGTTGTTGGTTTTGGTCTTTGGGCATCATCGGAATTTTAACAGCTGTTTCCATGTTCCAAGGTAATGGATCACTAAATCCACCTAAAAATTTTAGAGATTCAGCTTCAAGCTGTGAAACTTTTTCAGATAAGGTATTTTGCTTCATTAAGAATGGATGATTTTTAATCTCATCTGGACTCACAAAAGTGCCTTTACCAATGGTAATACGTTCTAAATAATCATTCATATCGTGTTCTCCACTATCAATAATCATTACACCTCCAAAAGATGGGTAAGGAAAAAAGAAGCCTTTCCACTTAATTAAACTCACTACTTCTACCCATTTATCGTCATCATTTTTCATGTAAAACGTATCACTTGGCTCGTAATTAAAAAGCATCCAAGGATTAAAACGTTGCACAACAGCATTGTATGTGTTTCTACTAAATTTTAAAGATTCACCTATTGAAAATGTAACAGGAATACGGTTTTCATTAGAAAATCTTGGAAAAGGTGTTGTACTACTTACCGCGAATACTTCTTCTGTATTATCGTTTATCTGTTGCATCACATACTTCTCACTTGGCTGAATGGCCATGGTCCATTTATTCTGACCATCAACTCTTACTAAATGTGGTAAGGATACATCTTTGGTTTCACCAACACTTTCGTTTGCCATTGAAAAGACGTTACGCAAAGGCTGAATACGTTCGTTACGGGTTAATGGTAGTTCATTAATTTCAACTTTATTTAAACTATTGAAAACATTATACGTTTTCATATAATCATACATTTTATAATGCCATCCTACAACATATAACAATCCAAAAAAGATAATGAGCAAGGCTAAAATTCCTAAGCGACTACCTACATTTGCTGATTTTCTGAATTTTCTTAGTCCAAAAAACAAAATGAGTGCACTGACTAAAATGACGAATATATACTTACGTATAAATAATAAAACAGGTTGATAATCGTCTCTAAAAAAGAACAATAACACTAATAACAGCAATATCACAAAAATTGTGATTCCTTTTTGCTTTCCTCCTTTATTCCAGTATGATTTTATCATGATATCAATTTGTCATTGCGAAGCTGACTATTTGTTTCAACTCTAGCAATCTGTTGTTTTATAATTAATTAGATTAGGTGTTATGAAGCACTTTAACTTCATAACGCATTACATCTACATTAGACCCTTATCTTTCAATCGGTCACGTGCACTTTGTTTTTCAGCTTCAGGCTTAGAATTCATTTCTTGTTTCACTTCCGTTTCAACCTTAGCATCTTTTGATTCTAAATCTTGAATAAAATCCTTTCCTTTTTCCACGGTATCTTTAACAGCATCTAAAAGTGAATCGCTTTTTTCGTCAATAACTTCTGATGATTTAAACACAAAATTAGCCAAATACGTTCCTAATAAAGTTCCGAAAATACTTGAAGCGAATAATGATAAGGTAGCCAAATCAATAGGAATTATAAATCTAACAACAACAATTCCGACTAAAAAAAGCACTCCAATATATACCAAACGCATCAAAAAAGATTGTTGATATAGAAACCCTTTAGCGCTGCTATCAGACATCTGTAACTCTTTAGAATAAAATATCTTATTGAAAAAACGATATACTTTGTTGCTTTTAGATTCACGCCAATACAATACAATTCCAAAAAGTATTGAAGCAATAAAAACTATTATTTCGAGTGACATCATAATCTATGTTTTGGTTTCTTATAAAATTAGTCTAATTATATTAAATATTGTTACGGATTCTTTCAATTACCCAATCTTTAAATGAATCATCCCAAGTTTCATAATTCTTATAAAACTGCTCTTTATCGTACCAATACAGGAATAAAACATCCTTTGGTGCAATATTAATAAGTAATTTATGAATTAAATCACGATGATTTGAAGACAAAGACGAATGTGGCTGATGCAAAGCAAAATAGAACGATTGATCAACTATATCTTCAATCTTATATGCATTGCTACGCTCAAGTTTTTCGAGATATAACTCAACACTCATTACTTGCTTTCTTTCCTTGATATCAATTTTATTCAAATAACTTTTAAACAACACACTATCATTTAATATGTCTTTAATAGGATGCGCTGTATCTTTTAAAAATTGAGCAAGTACATATTTCTTAATACGTTCGTAATTTGGTGTTTTTACAATATATTCTAAATCGCACTCAATAATAATGTGATCCTTTAGTTTCTCAACTAGCTCTGGTTGTGCGATGTGGTAAATTAAAACATCGTGTATGGTATCTTTAATCGCTTCTTTATAAGCTTCCAAATCTTCAAAAACAATAATAAGTTTTATAAAATCTCTTAGCAAGTAAACACCACCAAAAGCCCTAGTGTAAAACGAGTCTGTTGAAAAATGTAAAGGATGTAAGCTTAAATCTCTTTCTCGTAAGTCGCCATAAGTTTTAGCCGAATCTAGTAATTGCTGATGTATTGCTTCGTCTATAAAGTTATTATCAGTTTTAAACTTATCAACTAATTTTAATTGATCTTTCTGAACCTGTTCTAGATTATCAATAAGCCTGAATTTAATATTGATACTATCATATTTTAAAACGTCTAATGGCTCATAAAACACATCAATATTCTGGTCAAAATCTATGCAAATGGCAGAATCTCTTGTGATATCATTAATTTTTTGACCATGCGTTCTAAAGACATGTTGCATCATTTCTTTATCAAAAGAATGAAAAGGCAAATACACAGGTTTTCCCTTTTGTAAAGGTGATATGATTATACCATTTGGATTAGCATCACCATGATTTAGGTAATGCATATTTTCCATTTCTTCCGCAACCTCAGGGCTCCAACCAATGCCATCAATATAAAATGATGTTAGTTTTGTTTCTGTAAAACCAAGCGTTTTTAAGCATTTGTTGTAACGCTCAACTAGTTTTCCACTGATAGAAATAAGTTCGCTTCTGTATAAGTTGGCTTGTTTTAGTTTATTCATTATAATTCAATCAAATTATTGATTTGAGCATATTGCAACAACATAATCGTTTTAGCATCAATAATCTCTTCTGTTTTTATCATTTCTATAGCTTTAGAAAACGTAAGCTCTAAAACTTCAATTTCTTCATTTTCACTTTCTAATCCTCCTCCATCATTAACTTGCATTGCATCACTATATTCCGCAACAAATAAATACATTTTTTCAGTTAAAGCTCCTGGTGATGTGTATGCTGTAAGTACTTGTTTGGCATTACTTATTTTGTAACCAACTTCTTCTTCTGTTTCTCTTATAATAGTTTCTAAAGGGTTATCATTATTATCAATAGCACCAGCACAAGCCTCAATGGACATTGCTTCACTTTTAGTATTCTCATAAATTGGCATTCTGAATTGTTTTGTTAATATTACAGTGCCTTTTTTTGCATTGTACAACAATATTGCTGCACCATTACCTCTATTATAACATTCTCTAGAGACAGATTTCCAATCACCATTCTTAAATTGATATTCATAATCAATTCTATCTAATGTTGCCCATTCTTTTGAGAGGGTCGTTTTTTTTATGCTTTTTAGATTACTATTCATAATGATTTATCCTTTAGATAGATCTAATTGTTTTGTGTATAATAAAATGGAATTGACCAAGTGCTTATATTATCTTGGCTAAATTCTTTCTTAACAGTTATAGTATGCATTCCTAACTTTTGATTGCTTAATGGCATATAGCCAATAATACCAAATTGTTTAGTTATTGGGTGCGTATATTTTAAAAAGTCAATCTCTTTTTTTCCATCATCTAAATAAACCGTATTGTATTTCTGATAACAGTTTAGAGCATTCAACCTACGCTCCTTTCGCTGTTCAACCCTAGATTTGTTGGTATCTTCTATATAAGCATCACACGTTTCCTCACTCATTTTCTTTTCATTATCAAAAATGGGTATAAATATTTTAACTACTTCAGACTTTATTATATCTGATTCTATTTGTGGTGCTAAGAGAAACGTGCTATTAGAATTTTCAGACTGGTAATAATTAGGATTAACTTTTAATGCATCTGACTCAACAGAAAGTCCGTTTTTAATTAAGTAAGGAATGTTAGTTTTATTCATTTGAATAACAGCCAAAGGCATCCCAACAATTAAAAAAGACATCATTAAAAAAGCTAGAGATTTATTCTTTTTAAAATTTGAACCAAATATCATTGTAATCTGAAGAATAGACCTATACAAAGGTCCTATCATTATAAGTGAACCATATTTAACAGCTTTGAAATATAAAAGCTGAAGGTTTTCTTTTTCCTTATTTTTTTTCAAATTAGCAACTATACCAATTACCATTTGAGATAACATCGCTACGATAAATAAACCTAATGGAATTAAAAGAATTAAAGTTGGTACATAACTAGACAACAAATTAAAAATCATTAAATACACATAAGCAAAAAGTGCCATATATAAATACATTGATAAAAACGTAAATGCTGCAGAAAAAATAACACTACATAATGCATCTACCTTTTTTATGGAATCTTCTAATTTTGGAAGAATAGACAGAATTTTCTCAGTATATATTTTTGAATAAGCACTGTCTTCTATACTATAATCTGGAAAAACAGAATTTAAACCCACCAACCCAATCCAATACGCACGAAGAATAAAATGAATTACAAACATGGATGCCAAAATGCTAATGGCAAATAGCCCAAGAAAAACAATTGCATAACCCACTAAATATTGACTAGGGTTTAATACATTAATAAACTTATTTGTTGCCCATTCTACAACATCAAATAATTGAAATGTACCAAAAATAGCTATTGCAGACACCAATAACTCAGCTTCCCAGCTTTCATCCTTTAGTCTCTGTAACCAACTATTAACAGGTTTGTTAGACGAATTATCTAACTTTACTTCATTATTTACGTCGTCTTCCATTATTAATTTTTATTCCCAAACTGCTCGCGAGCCTTAGTATCAATATTCATTTGATTTACTCTAGCATCTACTTTACGTTTAAAATCTGTATCTGCAATGGTTGCTACGTTATCTAAATATCTAATTACTTCTTGTCTTCTAATATCTGAAAAGTTTAAACCTTTCATATTAGACTTCATTAATTCTTGAAGCATGTTGAATTTAGTTTCGTAATCCTTTTTAAAATAGGTTTCAGGGTTTTCAAACCAGTCTTGTTCTAAATCAAAATCCGTAAGTCGTAATGAAATTGCAGATTGAATGTTTCTAACATCTCTTGAAGAGAAAAACGGAAATATTTTCTGAATCTCTTTATATAAAGCTGCATAAAACATGTGGTCAGTATTCTGATGCAGTTTTTCAACTTTATCAAACGTATCATGAACTCTTGCTTCAGAAGGTTTTTCTATAGCATTAAGAATTTCTCCCATACTGTTGGCCAATCCTTGATCCGATAAATATTTATATACCTCAGGATCATTCATGTTCACAAAATCAGGCATTGTGTCTTGTAACTTCTTCCACCAAATGTAATCTTGATCAACAAAATCGTGCTCAGTACGTGCTCCATCAATTTTAAATCTTCCTTGTACTCTAGAAATTACAGCCTTATCCAACATTTCTGGTAAATTGGTAAATAAGCCAATAGAACTGTTACCGTAATTTACAGCATAAGCACCTTCTGTATATCTTAAAAATACACCAATCACTTCTTTTACACCTGCAGAAACACCTTGAGCTGATCGTTCTTGTAAATTATTTTCTGCATCATCAATTGGTGCAAAAATTAATTTTGTTGGATCTTGCAAAGGCTTCATCCACTCTACCATTTTTTCTGCAGAACCACCTTGAAATGTACTAATCAACGTATCTGGCATTGGGTGGAATAAAAACGGAATATCTAAATTATCTGAATGTTCTTTTAACCGTGTTGCAATAGCTGCAATCAACATACTTTTTCCTGTACCAGGAATTCCGTACCCCATAAAAACAGGCATAAATCCTCCTAGTTCTTGGAATGGGTTTTTCTTAGCTTCTATATCATAACTTAGTAAACGTTCCGTTAAACGACGTGCAAAATGCTTGGCATCTCTGTTTCCTACAATTTGTTCAAACTGAATTTTGTTAAATTCAATACTTTTTGCTGTACCAGAGAAAGCATTATCCCAACCAGAAATGGCAAACTCTGAATTTTCGAGTTTGTAAGTTCTATCAACAATAGTTTCTGTGTATTCTAAACTACTTTTTCTAAGTTGAATTTCATCTATTAAAGCTTCAAAATAAACTACCGTAAAATCGATAACATCTTTATCGGATTTTATAATATCAGGATGACCTAAATACTTATCATAATAAAATAATTGACAAGAAATTCCCTTTAAAGGTGTCAGTAAAGACACTTCCGGAATACCTGCAAACTTCTGCTTCATCACAGATAAATCATCAGAAGCATGTGGTTTTAAATCATGAAGAATTTTATAAGCTGCAGAAAACAACATAAATGCCGTTGATGTGTGCATTTTACTTTCGTACTCACGCCTACCAGAACTATCTAATGCCGATTTATTTTCGCTTAACGTAGACAAACCTGACGCATCGTAAAAGCTATCTTTAATCCAAATACCAAGTGTTAATCCTTCTTGAACAGCAAACAACGTCTGATTTAAATAAATAGGAAGTGCTACAGATTCTGGCAACAAACGTTTCTTTAAAGCCAAAATAGTTTTTGAAACTGAAGTTACATTAACGTTGCTTCCGTTATTTGCTCGAGATAAATACAATAAGATAGATTCATCTTTTGCGTCGTTATCTTTGTTTTTTGCGCGTTGACTTTGCTCCCATTGAATAGATTTTAAATATGTAGTTGCTTCATCTCGAAGCATATCTAGTTCATTTTGTTTTATAGGGAAAGTTGAGTTGTGTTCCATTTATTTTTTGTCTTCAGTATGCAGTCTTCAGTTTTTACGCTATCGGACTTATTGTTGCGTTAATTTAGTCTTTAGTATACAGTCTACTAAACCATTATTTATCCATTTTTAATTCAGAGATTTGAATTGGCGCCAAAGCCAATTTATTCATAATCTCTGGTGTTTTATTATATAGTAATTGAATAATTCTATGTGGTGCAAAAACGTAACGTTGTCTAAAAATAGCATCCCAACGTTGAAACGTTTGTTTACTAAAAAAGCTACCTTCTTTAAATTCACTACCAGATTTCAATTCATCTATTTTAAAAGAAATTGCATAAGACTCTAAAGGAATCTCTTTGTTTGCGATACTTTGTAATATGGTATGTGTTACTTTATTCTCGTCCTTTGCAAAAACATTATGTAAAGGTCCTAAGTCTACTCGTCTTATACGTTTTGGAAATACTTTTGGTAATCGTTTATCTATAGCGTAAGCCATGGTATCTAAATTCATATCGCGATCAGCTGCATTTTTAAGGATAGAATAAATTTCATCTTTATAATCTTCTACATTTTTACCATCATAATCAAAATACATGTAACAAATGTATGGTCTGTTATGAGACACATCATAGAAACTCCAACTAACTAAGTATTCTTCTTCAGAGCCTTCTGGTGCTGGTAATATTTTACCTTGTACAAAACGATTGAAAATATATTCTTTTTTAGCTGATGTATAATAAACAATTGAAGCTGCTTGAAAGAGTTTACGTTTAGGGATAGGCTCTTTTTTTCGCATTAATGTGTCTAAAAATTCTTCTTTTAGGACATCTGTATTGGTAAGTTTTCCTAGGTATTCTTCACGTAATTCTAAATCGTTAAATAAATATCTAAATTCTAAATAGTTTGGAAAACCAGAATCGGTTAAATCAACTTTCATATTTTCCTCGTCGTCATACATGTATTTTACACGCATTGCCTCGATTGAATATAATAGCAAATCACTGTATTGCTTAAACAGCAAGACTTCTTGTTGGTTTAAAATTTGTTTTTCTTGAACAGCATATATAAGTTCCTTTAATGTGAAATCTATCATTTTGTGATAAAACACATATTGTTCTTTGGAATCTAATATTGCGGAATCTAATGGTGTAACTATCATTTTAGAGTATTAGATTTACTTATGATAAAATGAAATTCTCTTTCTAAATCTTGTTTTATATGTTGTACGCCATTTTTCATAATTAAATACGGAATTCCAAACATAAATAGGGCGAGAATAAAAATACCTACAATTGGGACTATTTTTATTATTGTTGAAAATTCATTATCTAAAAAAAAAGCTCGAATTATTAACAAACTAAAAGCCATAAAAAAGAATATCGTCAAAACTCCAAAAAACAAAATCATATGGTTATTAGAAGTATTAATTTGGACATCAATTTCCAATGCACCTCCTTTTTCAATAAGCTTACCTTCTGCCGTTGCTTTTATAAAAGTACTTTCAAAAGCACGTTTTCTTTTTCTTATCTTAAAGCCATTCTGATTAACAGAACCTGTAAATATATTATCGCTTGAGGAAAATGCTTCAAATGCACCGGAAAGCAATCCATCAATATCTGCTTCATCAACATTATTACGCAAAGCTGAAGTAAACTTGGACCTAGACACATTCAAAGTAGTAGAGAAAGTATCAATTAATTTTATTGTTCTTAAAAAGTCTTCCATTGAAACACTTAGCTATAACTAAATGAAAATAAGTAAAAATTGTTTTTTTTTACGTTAAGGATTGAAACGGCATCCTTTTTTCTTTTTCTAAAAAAAGATATAGTGGAAAGCCTGACCTACTTTTGTCCTTAAAACAAAAGTAGGTAACGCCATCATTAAATTATCCTAAAAGGTCATCATCACCAGCTTCTGGCTTTGGTTCGCCTGCTGGCTCTCCTCCTCCATCACCAGATGTTGCATTTGCATCTGCTGCGTAATAATCTTCAAAAATTTCTTTCATATCAATTCCGTAACGATCTGCGAAATTCTTTTGAATAGACTTATCCTTTTCTCTAATTTCTTGTAAAGCTTCAGCATAACTTCCGTAAACACCTTGCATTACTTTTTCGTGAACAGGAATGTTGTCCATCATTTCTTGACGTGCTTTAGCACTTGCTGTATGCATTGATGCTAAAGTTTCACCAATATGCTCATCTGTTTTAACTCCTAAATGTTCTAAAATGGCTGCAAACTCTTGATCTGTACGTGCTTTTAAAGCCACAACGTAACCATCGTAATATTTAAGACGCTCGTCTGTATCTGACTTTAATTTTGCACGATGCGTTTGTAAGTTGCTACGTAACGACGT
Organism: Winogradskyella eximia; assembly: GCF_003386165.1. Lineage (GTDB taxonomy): Bacteria > Bacteroidota > Bacteroidia > Flavobacteriales > Flavobacteriaceae > Winogradskyella > Winogradskyella eximia. The sequence goes on from NZ_QRDV01000002.1 coordinate 320,728, forward strand.
TAAAACTTTAATAGTAAGATTATGTTTGTGAACAAAACTATCTTTTGAAGCGGCTAGTGTAGTATACGCATTTTTAAGTCCTTCTAATTCTTCTACTTTTTGCTCTAATGTTGTTACAGCACCTAGAGCCTTAGAGTATTCTTCTGATTGTTTATCGGCAACTTCTTCTAAAGCTTGACGTGCTTGTTTTAATAAAGCATATTCAGTTTCGAGCTTATCCTCTACTTCTTTTTTCTTCTGAAGTGCTTTTGTATGATTGTTAGATGCTTCTACAATAGCTGTTTTAAGACTTTCTTCTACTTCTTTAATTTCAATCTCTCTGTCTTTTAAACGTTTTACTGCTGCTTGACTCTTAAATGACAATTCATTTAATAAGGTTTGTACATCTGCAGTTTCAATACGTTGCTGAAACATCGCTTTTGCTTTATTATCTGCAGCATCACGCACTTTTTGAGCTTCTTTAAGCTCTTGTTCTGCGGTTTTTATTTTTCCTTTTCTACCGAAAAGATTGTTCCAAAATGTATCTGGCTTTGCATTTGCATCTTCTAACTCAACTTTTGCGCGCTCTAAACGTTTTATTGAATCATCAATGATTTTTTGTTCTGAAGCATTTAAGGCTGAAAAACCTTCGAACATAATCCCAACTTCATCTTGGTAATCCGTTAAGTCTTTAATAGCATCTAATAAAGTGGTTCTATCTTTTTCCGCCATATCAACAACATTATCTAATGTTGCATTTAATATTTTCTGACGACTTTCAGGATCATCTTCCTGTGCCAATTTAGACTTCATTTGGTCTATGGCTTTTCCCCAATTCACATCGACTTTCGCTGTTTTTTCGTTGGAATTTGTTTCTAATAAATCAAAATCATCAGACATATTGTATCGTATTATTAAGTTGAACAGTTTAAGGTTAACAATTTCGGTAATTTTTTAAGACTATAAAAACTTTACTCGCTAATTATATGTAGTTAATGTTATAAAAATGTTACACACTAATAAAATTAAATGCATAATCGATACTTTTATAAAAAAAATTAAGAATATGAAATCACTAATAAACATCTTATTACTAGTAATTACGACAACAAGTTTGAGTTGTAAAAATGAAACTCAAAAAGAAAATACCGTTGTTCTTGAAACTGAAACTGTTGATGAACCAAATCAATCGTGTTTAAACATTATACCTATATCTCATGCTACATTTGTTTTAGAAACAGAAAACGAAACTATATATGTTGATCCAACAGGTGTTTTAGAATCTTTTAAAGACATAAAAAAGCCAAGTTTAATCTTAATAACTGATATTCACGGAGATCATTTAAGTTTAGAGACATTAGAAGCTATAGATCTTACTAACGCAACTCTTATTGCTCCATTGGCGGTAGTAGAAAAATTACCAGCAAACCTTACTCAGCACAATATTGTAACCTTAAAGAATGATGATAACTTTGAATATAATGGTATAACTATTGAAGCTATACCTATGTATAATTTAAGAGAAGACGCTTTAAAGTATCACTCAAAAGGAAGAGGTAATGGTTATGTTCTTACTATAAATGATGAACGTATTTATATTTCAGGTGATACTGAAGATATTCCAGAACTGCGAAACCTTAAAAATATTGATAAAGCATTTGTTTGTATGAATTTACCTTATACTATGCCTGTTGAAAGTGCTGCCAGTGCTGTTTTAGACTTTAAACCAAAAACTGTTTACCCTTACCATTACAGAGGAACTGAAGGTCTCAGTGATATTAAAAAATTTAAAACATTAGTTAATGAAGGTGATAAGGAGATTGAAGTTGTCTCGTTAAAATGGTATAAATAGAAATATCTAAAATAAATCTATTGTTGATAAGTTCATAAAAGCCATATTTACCTTAAAAACACTGTGCTTCATCCGATTAAACAAACTGTTAATCGAAGAAATTGTTGATTAAAAATTGTAAATATTTTAAAATTAAGCATTTAACATTAAGATTTTTTCTATATTAGCGTTCTAGAACCCAATTCTAAAGCCATTAATTATGTTTAAAGTCCTGCTTTCCATAGCTTTAATTGTGACGACGACACAACTCACAATGATTTTAATCGCTGTAGCGTCTGTATTTCTTGTTTTCATCTTAATAGCTATTGTAAAGATGTATAAATTGAAAGCTGAGAATAAGAAATTAATGCAAACGAATGCATATAACGACTATGAAGAATCTAATGAAGATATTCCAAGTGGACATCTTTATGGAGATAACTAAATCAGCTTATATGACCTATTTATTATTAATTCCCTTCTTCATTATTTTTGGTATATATATTATTTATAGTAAACCTGATTTATACGCACATGAACATGATGCATCTATCAATAAAGAAATAGAGAATTTTAATGCTAATTTCAAAGTACTCGAAAACTTAGAAATAGAAAACAATTATTTTATTAATAACAACCATCTTTATAATAACAAATAAAAAAAAGCCAGCTAATTACTGGCTTTTTTTTGTTTTGATAGTCTGTAATTTATCTTACTAACTTTCTATACTTAATTCGTTTTGGCATTAAATCTCCACCCAAACGTTTCTTCTTATTTTCTTCGTATTCACTAAAGCCTCCTTCAAAGAAATAGACTTGAGAATCTCCTTCAAAAGCTAAAATATGTGTACATATTCTATCTAAGAACCATCTATCGTGACTAATAACTACTGCACAACCTGCAAAGTTTTCTAAACCTTCTTCTAATGCTCGCAAAGTATTAACATCTAAATCATTAGTAGGCTCATCTAAAAGTAATACATTACCTTCTTCTTTTAACGTCATAGCTAAGTGTAAACGGTTACGTTCACCACCAGAAAGTAGTTTTACCTTTTTATTTTGTTCACCACCAGAGAAGTTAAAACGGCTTAAATAGGCTCTAGAATTTACTTCCTTTCCTCCCATCATTACCAACTCTTGCTCATCACTAAAGTTTTGCCAAATCGTTTTCTCTGGGTCAATATTAGAATGCTTTTGATCGACGTAAGCAATCTTCGCTGTTTCACCAACTTTGAATTCTCCTTTATCTGGAGTTTCCTCACCCATAATCATTCTAAAAATGGTTGTTTTACCTGCACCATTTGGTCCAATAACACCAACTATACCTGCTTGAGGTAAATTGAAATTTAGATTATCATAAAGTAATTTATCATCGTAACCCTTAGCAACACCAACAGCTTCAATAACATTGGTTCCTAAACGTGGTCCATTAGGAATATAGATTTCTAATTTTTCGTCAAGTTGTTTTTGATCTTGACTCATTAATTTATCATAGTTCTTCAAACGTGCTTTTTGCTTAGTTTGACGACCTTTAGCTCCTTGACGTACCCAATCTAGCTCACGTTCTAAAGTCTTTTGACGTTTAGACGCTGTTTTACTTTCTTGAGCCATTCGTTTTGATTTCTGATCTAACCAAGATGAGTAATTTCCTTTCCATGGAATCCCTTCACCTCTATCGAGTTCTAAAATCCAACCTGCTACATTATCTAAGAAATATCTATCGTGCGTTACAGCAATAACAGTCCCTTTATACTGTGCTAAATGATGCTCTAACCAATGTACAGATTCTGCATCTAAGTGGTTGGTTGGCTCATCTAATAACAATACATCAGGTTCTTGTAATAACAAACGACATAGCGCTACACGACGACGTTCACCACCAGAAAGCACTCCAATTTTCTTATCACCATCTGGAGTTCTTAGCGCATCCATTGCTATTTCTAACTTGGTATCTAATTCCCAAGCATTAGCTGCATCAATTTGATCTTGTAATTCTGCTTGGCGGTTCATAAGCTTTTCCATTTTATCTGGATTGCTATACACCTCTTCTAAACCAAACTGATCATTAATACTGTTGTATTCATCAAGAATAGCTACAGTTTCAGCAGCACCTTCTCTTACAATTTCCATAACGGTTTTATCGTCATCTAATTGTGGTTCTTGCTCTAAGTAGCCAACCGTATAACCAGGTTGAAAAACTACATCTCCTTGGTAATTCTTATCAACTCCAGCTATAATCTTCAATAAAGTAGATTTACCAGAACCGTTAAGTCCAAGAATACCAATCTTGGCTCCATAAAAGAAACTTAAATATATATTTTTTAACACCGGAGTATTTGCTCCAGGAAAGGTCTTAGTAAGACCAGACATTGCGAAAATTACTTTTTTATCGTCAGACATTATTATTTACGATTTTTGATTTACAATTTTAATTTTAATCCGTTATAGCCTAATTCTAAAGACCAATAACCGACTTATACTCTTCCTTTTAATGCATTAAAAACCCATGCAATACAGAAAAATCCACCACCAACAGCAGCAAAGCCCCAACCTGCGACATCATCATATCTAAATGCGCCAAGTGCAATTAATCCACATCCGACAAATACCATAATCCATGTAGCCCAAGCTAATACTGTATTTTTATTCATTGCCATATTCAATCTTAGTTTTATAGTTAGTTAACTACAAATATCGCATTTTAAATAAAAAAAGCATCACTATTTGTGATGCTTCTGATGTAAATTGTATCAAAAACTAAAAATTAATCATAGGAACTTCTATAAATAATAATTCGCTATCCGTTTTAGTAGTTATATTGAAGCTATCCGTTTCTGAAATTCCAATGGCATCTCTACCTTCTAAAACATCGCTTTCAACTTCAGCATTGCCAGAAATCAGCATCATATAAACACCATGATTTTTCCCTTTTAGTTGATATGTAAATGTATCACCTTCTGATAAATCAATTCTAGAAAGTTTAGCGTCTTGATGAATTTTTAGGCTTTCTGAGTCTATATCTTCAAAAGACGTCACTAACGTTTGAAGCTGTCCTTTTCGATCTTCAGGCTTAAATGTTTTTTGATCATAACGAGGCTCTACATGTCGTTTTTGTGGAATTATCCAAATTTGAAATAAACTTAAATGCTCATCAACCGATCCATTAATTTCAGAATGTTGAACGCCTGTTCCTGCTGACATCACTTGTACTTCGCCTGGAAGTACAGATTGCCAATCATCATTCATATTATCACGATGCTTTAAAACACCTTTTAATGGTATGGTTATAATCTCCATATTATCATGAGGATGTGTTCCAAATCCCATTTTTGGTGCTATAATATCGTCATTTAAAACCCTTAATGCTCCAAAATGTACGCGTTCAGGATTATTCCAACTTGCAAAACTAAAGGAGTGATTAGCTTGTAACCATCCATGATTGGCAAATCCTCTACTGTCTGCTTTATGTAGTACTTTTTTCATGATAATTTCCTTTTATTTAATTCTATTAGCGCATTTTATCCAATAAATTGCTTAATTGCTCCGCTTCCTCTTCACTTAAGTTTTTAATTAATTCTTTATTCATATCATTCGGAATGGTGTTTAACAAATCCAAACCTTGCTGTGTGATTTCAATTTTAACCACACGCCTATCGTATTCTGATGGCAAACGTTTAATTAAATCTTTAGCACAAAGTTTATCCATTAATCGTGTGGCATTAGGTGAACGTTCTAACATTCTATCCTTAATGGTCTGAACTTTCAAAGGTTCTTTAGCACCTCTTAAAATTCTTAAAATATTGTACTGCTGCTGTGAGATTCCAAAGTTTTTAAAAGATTCACTTTGACTACTCGTTATCCAATTGGCTGTATAAATAATATTTAGAAGTGCCTTTACTCTAAAGTTTTCGAATTTTGAATTAATATCTTTCGATAAATCTCCCATGTGTTAATAGTCTTAGTAATTCTATTTATACTTTAATGTCATCATATTGTGTTGTCTTACCAAATACTTTGGCTACATAAGGACAACTTGCTGTTGCTTTAAAGTTGTTTTCCCTTGCGTAATCAGCTATTGCATCTATTAATTGCTGACCAAGATTTTGACCTCTATAATTAGGATCAATCTCTGTATGATGAATATCGATGCGACCGTCATTAACATGTGCATACGCGATTTCACCAATTTCTTTTTCGTCATCTAGCAAATAAAATCTAGTGCTTTTTTTTGATGTTTCGTGTTTTAATTCCATGATTATAAACTGTCTTTAAAAAGTTTCACTTTATTCAACAATTCGGTATTTAAGGTGTCATTCGTAATTTTACCTTCAGAAAAATTATCGTAAAAAGACGGTAACGAAAATTGCCCTGTAATGTTGGCATCGTGTCTAGGAAAACGATCAGAAGCCAATTCTAAAACAGATGCTCCACCTCTAGCTCCTGGAGATGTTGCCATAAGTAATAATGGTTTGTTTAAAAATGTTTTTTGTTCTACTCTAGAAGCCCAATCAAATATGTTTTTAAATGCCGAAGTGTACGCTCCGTTATGTTCCGCTAAAGAGATTATAAAACCATCTGCTTCCTTTAAATGATTAACAAACTCTACAGCTTGCTCAGGAAAACCTTGAGTTTGCTCTCTATCTGAACTATAAATTGGCATTTCAAAATCATTTAAATCTAATACCGTTGTACTAACATTATTTACTAACTGAGATGCATAAGTGGCTAACTGCTTATTAATTGAAGTACTGCTATTACTTCCGGCAAATGCTATGATGTTTTTCATTTTTTTAATGTTTAGGTTTAATTGATTTTTTTATAAAAAGTGTAAGATACTAATAGCAAAATAAATGCTACTACTGCTGCCATTTGTTCACCATCACCAATCATATAATGTGCAAAAAAGGCCAGAATGAAAGCAAAGAAAAAGCCTGAGTAAGCCCATTCTTTTAACGTTTTTAATCCTGGAACCCAAAGCACAATCAATCCTAATAATTTTAGTATAGCATACGGATAAATTATATAGGCTGGATATCCAAAATTTGTAAATGCAATTACAATATCATCATGTTTAAAAAAGTACATACTAACAGAAAATAACATTAACAATGTTAATAAACCGGTAGCTGCGTAATAGATAATTTTATTCGTTTTCATATTTTATTTGTTTTAGTGATACAAAACTACAATAAAATTAATTAGTTTCCAAGGAAAATAATTCCATGTAATATTATTTTACAAACCATTCACTTTCCAAACATCTTTTCGTTTTGTAAATTCGTGCAAAACAAAAACGAAGTTTTAACAAATACAACACCCACTATTTTGGGCAACACATATGGATATTAAATTCAACAAAAACGAAGACCATAATAAGCTTCTTCTTTCCGATCTTAAAAAACGTTTAGTAAAAGTTAAACTCGGTGGTGGAGAAAAAAGCATTGAGAAACATAAAGCTAAAGGTAAAATGACTGCACGTGAGCGTGTCAATTATTTATTAGATCCCAAAGCTAAATCGATTGAAATTGGTGCCTTTGCAGGTGAAGGTATGTATGAGCAATATGGAGGCTGTCCGTCTGGAGGTGTAGTTGTAAAAATGGGTTACATAAAAGGAAAACAATGTATTGTTGTTGCCAATGATGCCACCGTTAAAGCAGGCGCTTGGTTTCCTATTACAGGAAAAAAGAACTTACGCGCTCAGGAAATTGCCATAGAAAACCGTTTACCAATCATTTACTTGGTGGATAGCGCTGGAGTTTTTCTACCAATGCAAGATGAAATTTTCCCAGATAAAGAACATTTTGGTCGTATTTTTAGAAATAACGCAGTTATGAGTAGTATGGGTATTACCCAAATTGCTGCAGTTATGGGAAGTTGTGTGGCTGGAGGTGCTTATCTACCTATTATGAGTGATGAGGCTCTGATTGTTGATAAAACAGGAAGTATTTTCTTAGCAGGTAGCTATTTAGTAAAAGCTGCTATAGGCGAAACTATAGATAATGAAACTTTAGGCGGAGCAACTACACATTGTGAAATTTCTGGAGTTACAGATTACAAAGCAAAAGACGATAAGGATGCTTTAGATAAAATAAAAAATATCGTTGATAAAATCGGTGATTTTGACAAAGCAGGTTATAATAGAGCTGAATCTAAAAAACCTAAAGAGAATCCGGATGACATCTATGGTATTCTTCCAAAAAGTCGCGCTGATCAATATGATATGAAAGAAATCATAAAGCGCTTGGTTGATAATTCTGAATTTGATGAATATAAAGAAGATTATGGCAAAACAATCATAACAGCTTACGCCAGAATTGAAGGTTGGGCAGTTGGTATTGTTGCAAATCAGCGAAAATTAGTTAAAAACAAACTAGGTGAAATGCAATTTGGTGGTGTTATTTATAATGACTCTGCAGATAAGGCTACTCGTTTTATTGCTAATTGTAATCAGAAAAAAATTCCTTTAGTTTTTCTTCAAGATGTGACAGGATTTATGGTAGGTAGTAAATCAGAACACTCGGGAATTATTAAAGATGGAGCAAAAATGGTAAATGCAGTTAGTAATTCTGTAGTACCAAAATTTACAATCATATTAGGAAATAGTTATGGAGCCGGAAACTATGCCATGTGCGGAAAAGCTTATGACCCAAGATTAATTGCGGCTTGGCCAAGTGCAGAACTTGCTGTGATGAGTGGGAATTCTGCTGCAAAAGTTTTGGCACAAATTGAAACGGCTTCGCTTAAAAAGAAAGGTGAAACCATTACAAAAGAGAAAGAAGAAGAGTTATTCAATAAAATAAAAGATAGATACGACAACCAAGTATCTCCTTATTACGCTGCATCTCGTATTTGGACTGATGCCGTAATTGATCCTTTAGATACTAGAACTTGGATTTCTATGGGAATTGAAGCGGCTAACCACGCTCCTATTGAAAAGCCTTTTAATATGGGAGTTTTACAAGTTTAAATTAACAGATAATCTAATAATTTTATTATGTTCAAATTTTTGATTTTGCTTATAGTTTTATCTTTTACAATTAATACTATAGCTCAAACTGGTGTAGATTTAGGTCTCAACAAAAAAAAAGACTTCATATCTATTAAGAAACTTGATAAAAATGAAAGAGAAATTATTAAAGACTATTTTATAACAGATAATGATACTCTAGTAAATCTAAAAAATGAACTTACAGAAGCTGAATTAAAATTGTTTTGCAGCTGCTATACTAATGATTCTCTTGTAAAAAAATATAAAAAAGCGGTGTTTTATTATGAATGGAATGATGACAAGCTTCAAAAATCTAATCAGTGGAATAGTGATATTAAAGTTTATTTTGCCCCTTCTATTCCTAGGAATGTGAGAACGAAGTTCATAAAATTTTATAACCCATTAAATACTATTAATAACTTAAAAATAGATTTTGTTAAAAACATAGAAGACTCAAACTATGTAATTAAAGTATCAAATACAATAATTCCTAATTTAACGATTAGAGATAACAAATACGATGAAACTCATCCTCTAAGTAAAATAAGTTATTCTATGTTAACAGATAAAACAAGAAAATTTTATGCAGGTACTATGCAAATTGATTTAGATAACCTAGATGATAAATCATTACTACTTCCAAAACTTAAACAGGTATTTTTTTTGAGTTTAGGATCATTCATTATCAATAAATCATTCTCAGAAACAAGTTTAGTAAGCTCTCAATATATAAACAGCGAAACTATATCTATTGAAGACTTTGAGTTAATAAAAATGCATTATTTTAAAATATATGATCAACTTGTTTCTGCATTTAAAATAGATGAACTCGTTCAAACATCTAAATCAATTTGTAAAAATGAATAAGCACTCTAAAGTTTTATTTCTATTATTTAGTTTTTTATTCGTTTTTGGTTTTTCCCAAGATCCTAAATTTAAAAATAAAAAAATTTATGTTTCAAAAGAAAATTTTAAAAGAAAATTTGAAGCTAGTGACTCTTTGGGTAACATTATTATTGGAAAGGATACTTTAATAGAGGTCCTAAGCCACCCAGACTTAGAAGGCATTCCTGTTCGTTATGAATATAAAGACTCTACATTTTTAGAAGAGTACAAGAAGGTTGCTTTTCAGCTGTATCACAAAGATTCAGCTGATACAAAAACAATGAAGTATTGGAAAACGCCTATAAAGATTTATTTTTCGGAAGGCATGGATAAAAAAGTCATAAAAAATATAATGTCTTTTACCAAAGAGATAGAAGGAGCTGTTGATTCATTAAATATCTCTAGAGTGAAAAATATAAATGAAGCAAATTATTTTATTTATTACGATGACGATTTTCAATTTAGCCAAAAATTAGAAAAATATAGGAAATCGGATTATAGTATTTATTGGAATAAAAAAAGTCAAATTTATAAAGGTTACATGCGAATTATTAGAAAACGCATGTTTTCAAATAAATTAGCTCAAGAAAAAATAAAAGACTTGTTTTTTGGGTCATTAGGCTGGTTTAAAAGAAGTCACGAATTGGGATGTAATAGTTATTTTTCAAATTGCTATTCCGAAAATAAGCAAATGTCTGAATTTGATAAACAATTACTACAATACCATTACTCCTACGGTATTTGCAAAGGAACAACAAAATTATCTTTTGAAGCACAACACAAAAGGCACAAAAAGAGTTTAAAGGATGGTAGAACAGACATATATATAATCAATAATTAAACCTAATAGTGTTTTTAACTCAACAAAATTAGCATATAAAAAAAGAGCGCAAATTGCGCTCTTTTTTTTTATATAATATAGATTATTAATCTAGCGTTAAACCTTGACGTTTAGCTTTCTTTTCTTCTTTAATTTCTTTTAAACGCTCAAATGCTGAACCAAATACCCAATAAGGAATCACAAAGGTTAAAAGAAAAATCATTAACCAAAAGCCTATAGTTAATATAGTTAAAAATGCTAAAAATCCTAAATATTGATCAAATTCGAACATAATTCTTGTGTCATTTACGTTTATTGGTACAAAGATATAACCAAAATATAAGTTTTACAACAGCCTTGCCTAGTTTTATTAACAGGTTATTAAAAAATTCATAAAGACTTCATTAATAAATCTGCTGTTGCAGGATTTGTAGCCAAGGGTACATTGTGTACATCACATAATCGCATTAACATTAAAATATCTGGCTCATGCGGATGGCGATCTAATGGATCTCTAAAAAACAAGACCATATTACATTGCCCTTCTGCTACTCGCGCTGCTATTTGAGCATCGCCTCCTAAAGGACCAGACAACAAAGCATTAACTTTAAAACCTGCTTTAGACACTTTGTCTCCTGTTGTACCTGTAGAAACTAAATTGATATTTTTATGATGTAAAATGTCCCTGTGCTCATTTAAAAACTGAACCATTTCTGCCTTTTTTCCATCGTGAGCTATGATAGCTATTTCCATATTAAAGATTTTTAACGTGATAATTTACTAAACCTTCTATTGGACGTCTTACAAAATTACCGACTTTAAAGCCATATTCTTTGGCAACTTGCTTAATTTCTTCTTGACCAAAATAGGCAATAGAACCAGCAAAATGAACAGGCACTCCTTCTTTTAACTCTTCTTTATATTGAAGAATCATATTTTCTGTAAACAAACGAATACCTTTAGTTATAATATTACTGATATATTCTGAATCTTTATTTATAAACATAAACTCTGCATGATCCGCCAAATAGGCACTAGGATTAGATTGTTTATATAAATTGTACTTAATAAAATCCGCATCTAAATTATGCTTATGAGCAAACGCCACACTAATTGTATCTGGCATTTTCTTAAAGAAATAATCTCTTATTAATTGTTTTCCAAAATAATTTCCACTGGCATCATCCATTAAAATATAACCAAGACTAGACACGCGTTGGTGTAAATCTTTACCATCGTAATAACTACAGTTAGAACCTGTACCTAGAATACAAACTACAGCTGCTTCATCATTAGTATTAATACATGCTCTAACTGCAGCATAAGTATCTTCTCTAACTTCAACAATAGCATTCTTAAAATAATATTCTAAAATTGATTTTAATAGTAATCTTGGTTTTTCAGTACCACAGCCAGCTCCGTAAAAATGAATATGAGTCACTTGATCTGCAATCTCCATTAATTCTTTGCTCTTACGAATGATTTTATTCAGTTTTTTCTCTGGCACAATCGCAGGATTTAAACCTTTAGTTCTAATTTTATCCACAGCTTGAATACCATCGGAATTAATAGCTATCCAATCGCATTTTGTGGAACCTCCATCTGTTATTAAAATCATAATGTCTAAAAATTAAAAATTCCGTAGGATATGACCAATTCATAACCCTACGGAATTTTAGAATTACTATTATATTATAAGCTATTTACCTTTTGAGCTAAATCAACCAATTTGTTTGAGTATCCAAATTCATTGTCATACCAAGAGATTAACTTAAAGAATGTTGAATTTAATTCAATTGAAGCGTCTGCATCAAAAACACTAGTTCTCTCTTCACTAACAAAATCTTGAGAAACTACAGCATCTTCAGTATAACCTAAAACACCTTTCATAGATCCTTCAGAAGCTTTTTTCATTGCTGCTTTGATATCTGCTAAGGTTGTATCTTTTTTAGTTTTAACTGTTAAGTCTACCACAGAAACATCTACCGTTGGTACTCTAAACGCCATACCAGTTAATAATCCATCTAATTCAGGAATTACTTTACCTACTGCTTTTGCAGCACCTGTAGAAGAAGGAATAATGTTGTTAAGAGCAGAACGACCTAAACGGTAATTTTTACGAGAAGGTGCATCTACCGTAAACTGAGTAGAAGTCGCTGCGTGAATTGTTGTCATTAACGCTTCTTCAATTCCGAAGTTATCTTCTATAACCTTAGCAATAGGTGCTAAACAGTTTGTTGTACAAGATGCATTAGATACAATGGTATCACTAGCAGTTAATTTACTGTCATTTACACCCATTACAAACATTGGTGCGTCTTTACTTGGTGCAGAAATTACTACTTTCTTAGCACCACCATCAATATGATATTGAGCCGTTTCTAAAGATGTAAAAATACCTGTACATTCTGCAACAACAGTTGCTCCTGCTTCATCCCACTTTAAGTTTTTTGGATCTCTTTCTGCAGTAACACGGATTGTTTTACCATCTACTACTAAATGACCATCCTTTACTTCAACAGTTCCATCAAATCTTCCGTGAACTGAATCATACTTTAATAAATATGCTAAATGCTCAACATCTAATAAATCGTTGATAGCTACAACATCTACGTCATGACGTTTTACTGTTGCTCTAAATACTATTCTACCTATTCTACCGAATCCGTTGATTCCTAATTTTAAATTTGCCATTACTCTCTTTTTATTTTAGTTTAATATATTAAATTGACATGATATCAGAAACTCTTAAAAGTTCCTTGTTTATTTTTGATTTACCTTTTACTGCTTGGTCAAATGGTGTTAAATCCATAACATCATTTTTCATTCCAACCATATAACTACTTTTTCCAGTAATTAAACTCTCTACAGCTTTTACACCCATTCTACTAGCTAAAACACGATCGAAACAAGATGGTGCACCACCACGTTGCATATGCCCTAAAACAGAAACTCGCACTTCGTATTCAGACATGTTCTCTTCAACATAATCTTTAAGTTCAAAGACACTTTTACCTATTTTATCACCTTCTGCAACAATAACTATACTAGATGATTTACCAGATTGTTTACTACGTCTTAAAGATTCTAATAAACGATCTAAACCTAAATCTTCTTCAGGAATTAATATTTCTTCAGCTCCAGCACCAATTCCAACATTTAATGCGATATGTCCAACATCACGTCCCATAACTTCAATAAAAAATAATCGGTTGTGTGAACTTGCCGTATCTCTAATTTTATCTATTACTTCTACAACTGTATTTAAAGCTGTATCGTAACCAAGCGTATGCGTTGTACCAAAAATATCGTTATCTATGGTACCAGGAATTCCCATTACTGGAAAATTGTATTCTTTATTAAAAATCATAGCACCAGTAAAACTACCGTCTCCACCAATAACTACAAAAGCATCAATACCTGCTTTTCTTAATTGTTCATATGCTTTTGCTCTACCTTCTTTTGTTCTAAAGTCTTTTGAACGAGCTGATTTTAACATCGTACCACCTTTATTAATGATACCTTTAACGCTTCGTGCATCCATTTCAACAAAATCTCCGTCAATCATTCCCTCATAACCTCTATAAATACCGTAGCATTTAATATCATGAAAAGCACAAGTTCTAACTACAGATCTTATTGCAGCATTCATTCCTGGAGCATCACCTCCAGATGTTAAAACACCTATTTTTTTAATTGTATGTAGCATTCTTTTTATTTATTTTACAGTAAAATTAAGAAACAATACATACAAAAAAGTGACTATTGTCATAAATAATCCCTAATAAATCAATTCAAACGTTTTCGTTAATAAGTATTTTAATAAATATGTAGAATTTAAGATTTTAAGACCTTGTTTTTGTCTTTTTTTCTTTCACAGTCATGTAATCTGGCATCAAATCATTGTCTTTATTGTCCTTTTTTTCTTTTGTTTTGTCAATTTCATTGTCTTTTCTATTCTTTCCTGAAAAGATAATTTGAATCAACTCCTTAAAAGAATCAAACTCTACATTATATGATAAACCGACACCTTGTGTGAAGCCAATTTCTTCACCAAAATTTCTAATACTATTTTCTCTATTAAAAACTTTAGCTCTTAATGTACCATCTTCATTTAGCAATAAATCTATTTGTACGTCTCCACTTATAACCGTTTGACTTGCACTACCAAATGGTACACCTACCTTACCATTAACTAAGATTTTATCACTTATTTTAGTTTGAAGTGTAACACCTACTTTATTATTGGTTTGTAACTCTGGTGTGTCTTGTCCTAATTCAAAATTTAAACCGACATCTAGATTACCGTTGCTTGAACCAAAAAGGTTATTCACAATACCTGTAAGTCGTTCTGAAATAGTACCCGTAAAATTAGCACCTCTTACTCCATTTGAAAATCCACCGGTTGCTAAAAAAATTAACGCCTGATTGTCGCGTTCTTCTTTTGAAGATAATCTGTAATCTAACTCAGATTTTACGGTAGAACTAACTCCAGGAAACCTAAAATCGAATTGAGGATCTGGTTGTTCTAATTGACCTGTTAAATGAATTTCTACTTCTACATCTATACTTTGGCTAATAGGATTATCTAATAAAACGGAAGGGTTAGCACTACCTTCATATACCGCTTTTAGATTTAATTCCGCTCTCAAAGGATCACCTTCCCATACAATACTTCCACCGCGTTCTACTTTAAATTTCTTTTCAACTAAACCTTCATACTTAAAATTGTAAGTTCCTTCATATACCACAAAATCTCCCCACATATTAAAAGCTCCATTGGTGTTAATTAAGAAATTTAAACCACCTCTACCTCTACCTTTAATTGTACTACCAGCTTCTTTATCTATTACAATTTCTATAACAGCATTTTCATTAACATCTAAATCGAAATCTAACACTAAACCTTTTACCTCAATTTGTTCTGTAATTATTCCATTTATTCGCGCTTGTTTTTCCTCTGGACTTAAAAATTGAATAAATGAGTTATCACCAAAACTTTCAGAATCGTTTAAAGGAATAAAAAACTCGGTTCCGGCTTCTGTTCTTCCATCATTTACTTCTATGACTAATTGATCTGTTGGCCCTTTAATTTCAGCCGATCCTGAAATAAATCCTGTACCATAATAGAGTTCGTCTTCAGATTCTTCCGTATTTAAAACTAACAGTCTGTCTGTTGTTAGTACTAAACCAAGTTTCCAATCCGAAAAATTATCATGAGCAATAAAACCATTAAGATTACCTTTAGAGAAGTATTTAGAATCTGTCATTGAGACATCATTAAATATAAATTGCTGACCTCTAAGTGACACTTTAGAGTCAAAATCAAAACCGTAATCGACATTTAGATAAGGAATAGCTAAACCTGCTCTATCTAATAATAACTCTCCATAAATCGCTGGCTTTCTTAAGCTTCCTGTGACATTAGCATAACCAGAGACTAGGCCTCTAATATTATTAATAACACCTTCGCCCAATGGATTTAAGGGATCTAATAAAAATTCTTCAAAAACAACATCTACATCTATTTTTGGATCATTCTGTCCCACATCAATAGTTCCTTTTGCATCTAAAGATTTTAGATTGTCATTAACTAGAGTAACATCTACATTGTAATTGGTTAAGGAATTGTTGCCTTCAACCTTAGCCTTAAGATTACCTAAATCATAATCATTTACAAAAAGCCCACTAATTTCTACATTAGATTTTGGTAAGTAAACACCATTGTTTTGCACCACATCTAGTTTTCCATTTACAATACCTTTTAGAGCTAAACTGTCTATACGCGGTGTGATTTTAACGAGTTGTACATCTTTAAAATCGACATTAAAATCTTTATTAATAGAATCTTTTACGCTACCAGAAACCAATATTTCTTCATCTCCTTGTGTTATTTTTATAGGAAATATATCGAAGTTCTTAAATTTTCTATCAAATCTAATTTTATTTAAAGTGTCTTTTTTAGCATTCAACAACCAATCATAACCTTTAAACTTTACATCAGATTTTCTAAAACCAACAACCGATTGATTGGTTTCATCGATGGTATAAAAAAGATTTAGATTAAAATCATCTATATTATTTGTTCCTCCTTTAAATTCCGATTTAATTAATAATGTATCGCGTTTTGTTACATTAATAAGACTGAATTGTGAAGCATTATAAATACCAGCACTTAAACTATCAATTTCAATATATGTATTATATAAAGGATTGCTGTTATCAATAGTTACATTAATATTGTTGGCAAAATAATCTTGAAATTTAATCTCGGGAGAATTAAATGTAAGCTCAAATCCTTTTTCGTCAGTTTCAATACGGCCTTCAATAAAGGTGTTTTTCCCGATGGTTAAATCCTTAAAAAAAACCGCT
Source organism: Winogradskyella eximia (assembly GCF_003386165.1). Classification (GTDB taxonomy): domain Bacteria; phylum Bacteroidota; class Bacteroidia; order Flavobacteriales; family Flavobacteriaceae; genus Winogradskyella; species Winogradskyella eximia. Next base: position 337,603 of record NZ_QRDV01000002.1, read on the forward strand.
GCAATTTTAGAATAAATATTGAATCTAAAATTAATATATTGATTTGCTTCAACTTTATTGGGCACATAATTGGTATAAATACTACCAACAGAGTTTTCTACCAAACCAAGAATATCTTTAGTTTTAAATTGACCTGTAATTTTTCCATCTATAATGTCTGGAGAATTTATAGAAATGGTACGTTCGTTTTCGTTAAAAGAAGATACAATATCAAAATCCTGAAAATTATAACTACCATCTTGATTTTTATAAGTTGTATTTTGGATATTTATATCTCCAGTGGCATTATCTAAAGTAGATCCTTTAGCCGTCATTGTTACCAAGCCTCTAAATTCAGAAATACTATCTCTTGTTACAAAATTTAATTTATTAAGATTAGCGTAGCCTACTTGTGCTTTAAAATCGAATGCTTTTATATCTTCAGAAAAATCTACTAAACCATTAAAATCGAGTTGTAAATTAAGGTCTTCAGCTTTTACAACACCATTAAAAATTTTATTTCCAAGATCACCAGAAAGCGAAATATCTCTGTAAGTATAACCGTTATAATCTAAAACAAAAATATCTCCTTTCACATCTGTGCTTAAATTATCTATAGTAAACCCTTTTCCATTTACATCTAAATTTAAAGATGTATTTTTAATTAGTGGGTCGTTAAGTAGTGCACCTATATTAAATTCATCTAAAACAATGTTTCCAACATAATCCGCATTATCTATATTGTCAATGTTTGTAAGTTTTAAATCCGATTTAATAAACCCTAAATCAGTATCGATATCAATTTTTGCTTCTACTTTTTTTGCTGTAATATAAGAGGTGCCTTTTATTTTAAAATTACCAACTTTAGAAATTACACTTGGTATAGAATTACCTAACAATCTTGGCATTAAAGCGGTTAAGTCATAGTAATTTGAAGCTAGATTTTGAAACTTGCCTTCTAATGCAAAACTGTCGTCTGCTCTACTAAATAAATTTTTGAATGTAATATCTCCAACAATTCTTGTGTTTCTAGTAGTACTAACATTAAGATTTGTAGCTACTAGATTATTTAAAGTACCAGATAAATCTGCGTTTAATTGGGCATGTTGGTCAGTTCCAAATTCATCAAAAAACACGTTTAACTCTGTTAAAGAGATGTCAGAATCCTTAAAGCTTGCTTCAACATTTACTTTGTCTGTAAAATGAGCAAAATCTTCACGGTTGTAATTAAACCTTAGTTCTCCTTTAAGTTCAGAAAGTTCAGTTTTAATGTTTAAGTCACCAAAATTCATATGGTCTAGGGTGTACTCAAAATTTGCCATTAAATTTTTAACAGCAATGCCTCTACTATCTCTAAAACCTAATTTATTTATTCTACATCTAACCTCAGGACCATTAATTAAGAAATCGGTTGTATTTGCATTGAGTTCTGTAAATTCAAAAATTTTAGGTGTTTCTAAATTTTCGTCAATTAACCTAAAAATGCCATTTTGAATAGAAACATCGCTCGAGGAAAACAAAAATTCACTTGGTCCAACTCTTGGGTTATCATCATCGAACTTTGCAACAAAAATATCTAAGTTTGAATCTTTCTCTCCTTTATATGTTTTATGATTAAAAATCACATTCTGAAGATCTATGTCTCCAAAATTCAACTTACTGTTTAAAAGATTATTAAAACTAATGATAGAACTGTTTAATTCTCCTACACTAATCAGTGTATCCTTTTTATAATCTCTAATTAAAATTCCTTTTAACTCTACATCACCATTAAGTTGTAAACCTACTCGAGCAACATTAATGTTTGTCTTAAAATCCTTGTTAACAGTATCAGTAACATATTTACCTAACTTGGTTTGTACTGCAGGAATTGAGAGTACTAAAAACAAAATGAAAAAAAGGAGCAATATAATTGCTACAATTTTACCTAATATTTTAAGTATCCGTTTGATAGAATTTATAGATTTTAATGTGTGATTTCTTATTACCTTTGCGCCCACAATACGCTGTTAAGCATTGTGTTTTGCTTTAATTGGTAAAATTAACAATTATTGTGCCTAATATCGACTATGGAAAAAGAAAATATTTATATCCTAGGAATTGAGTCGTCTTGCGATGACACTTCTGCTGCTATACTTTGTAACGACCGTATTTTAAGTAATGTTGTTGCAGACCAAAAAATTCATTCTGAGTACGGAGGAGTTGTTCCAGAATTGGCATCGAGAGCACACCAACAAAACATTGTTCCTGTTGTACACCAAGCTATTGAAAAAGCAGGCATTAAAAAAGAACAATTAAGTGCTGTTGCTTTTACACGAGGACCAGGATTAATGGGTTCTTTATTAGTTGGGACATCTTTTGCAAAATCCTTAGCATACGGTTTAGATATTCCATTGATTGATGTTAACCATATGCAAGCACATATTTTGGCACATTTTATTGATGAAAAAGACCATAAAAAACCTCCCTTTCCTTTTTTAGCCATGACCATTTCTGGTGGACATACTCAGATTGTAAAAGTGAAAAGTTATTTTGAAATGGAAGTTTTAGGAGAAACCATTGATGATGCCGTTGGCGAAGCCTATGATAAGAGCGGTAAAGTTTTAGGTTTAGGTTATCCTGCTGGTCCTGAAATTGATAGAAGAGCACAACTTGGAAATCCAAAAGCTTATCAATTTACTAAACCAAAAGTAGATGGATTGAATTTTAGCTTTTCTGGATTAAAAACTAATATTCTCTATTTTGTACAGCGCGAAGTCAAAGCAAACCCTAATTTTATAGAAGAAAATCTCAATGATATTTGTGCTTCAATTCAATATACTATAATCGGGATTTTAATGGCGAAATTAAAATTAGCCGTTAAGCAAACAGGCATAAATCATATTGCCATTGGAGGAGGCGTTTCTGCTAATTCTGGAATTAGAAAAGCTTTAAAAGATGCTGAAAGCAAATTTGGCTGGACGAGTTATATTCCAAAATTTGAATACACCACAGATAATGCTGCAATGATTGCTATTGTTGGTTATTTGAAATATTTAGAAAAGGATTTTTCAGATTTTGATGTCATGGCCACTGCACGATTAAAAATATAGAGCTAAAATATAACTCTGTTGATGCTCCCAACAAAATTCTATTGCTATCTACAATTCAATTATATTTATTAAGTTCTCATCACTATACTTTTAAATCATAATTACACCAATAAACAAAATTGTTAAAACATCTGTTAACATCCTTTTAACCCTTAACTTCTATTGTGTCTTAAAATTTAGTTCTTTTGCATAACCCCAAAATCTAAACCAATTTAATTATGAAACATTTATTTACTCTTCTACTTTTTATTCCATTATTTGGCTTTTCTCAAATGGCCTTAGAACAACAATTAGATTCTATTTCCACATCTGATGAAGCTACCTCATTTTTAAAAGAGAATAAACCAAAACAAGGCAAACTTTTTACATTTAATAAAGAAAAGCACAAAACCAGATTGGCTAATGATCTTTTTAATTTGTCTAAAGGAGGAAAAAAAGTAATTAGAACCGATTTTAAAAAAACCTATTATAAAGTTATAGATAAAGCTGAAGTAGATTACATAAAATTCAATATTATTGTTATTGATGCTTCAAAAACAACTGTTGAAGAAGCTATTGAAAAACGCGACAAAGTGTTAGCTCAATACAAAGAAGGCTACAGATTTAAAGACTTAGCGAAACATTATTCAACTGGTCGTACAGCAAAAAAAGGAGGCGATACAGGTTGGATTAAAGCAGGTGAAATGTCTGCTGCTTTTGATGAAGTTGCTTTTAATGAAAACCATGCTATTGATGATATATTTTCTATTGACGATATAGAAAATAAAAAATATTACCTAGCTGTAAAAACAGAAAATAAAACTCCAATTGAAGAAATTGTTGTTTTAAAATTTTCTGAAAACATTGAGTAATGCAATTATTCTACAACGCAAATATTTCTGAAAACGATGTTAGCTTTACTTTCGATAAAGATGAAAGTAGACATATTTCTAAAGTTTTACGTAAAACAATTGGAGATATATTACATATTACTAATGGACAGGGCTGGTTATTTACTGCTGAAATTACAATGGCTGCACAGAAGAACTGTGTAGTTTCCATAATCTCTAAAAGTTTACAAACCAAAAGAAATTACAATCTACATTTAGCTGTTGCACCAACTAAAATGAATGATAGATACGAGTGGTTTTTAGAAAAAGCAACTGAAATTGGTATAGAAACCATTACGCCAATAATATGTGATCATAGCGAAAGAAAAATAGTTAAGATTGAGCGTTTTGAAAAAATAATCCAATCTGCGATGAAACAATCGTTACAATGTTATTTGCCAAAATTAAATTCACCAATAGCTTTTAAAGATTTTATAAATCAAGATTTCACAGACCAAACTTTTATTGCGCATTGTGAAGAAACCGATAAAAAATCTTTAAAGTCTCAATTAGAACAAAAAACCGATTGTACTATTTTAATTGGTCCAGAAGGAGACTTTAGCGTTAAAGAAATCGAAATGGCCTTGCAACGTCACTTTATTCCTGTAACTTTGGGAGAGACACGCTTAAGAACAGAAACTGCTGCCATTGCAGCTTGCCATTCTGTAGCATTTTTAAATGAACTTTAATGAAAGTATATAGCTCTATTTTCTTTTCTTTATTTTCTTTGTTCTTGTTTTCGCAAGACGTAGCCATTCTAAAATATAAAGGTGGTGGTGATTGGTATAGTAATCCAACAGCTTTACCAAATTTAGTAAAATATTGTAATGATAATATAGACACTAATATTAACGAAAATATACAAACCGTTGAAGCTGGTAGTACTGACATTTTTCAGTTTCCCTTTTTACACATGACGGGTCATGGAAATGTATTCTTCAGTGATGATGATGCAGAAAACTTAAGAAACTATCTTATCTCTGGCGGATTTCTGCATATAGATGACAATTACGGAATGGAACCATACATTACTAAAGAGTTAAAGAAAGTGTTTCCTAATAATGATTTGATTGAAATTCCTAAAGATCATAAAATATTCAGTTCAGCTTATGAATTCGCTAATGGTTTACCAAAAATCCATGAACACGATGGTAAAGCACCTCAAGCTTTTGGTATTTTCTATGAAAGTAGATTGGTATTACTTTTTACATTTGAAAGTGATTTAGGTGATGGTTGGGAAGACCAAGAAGTGCATAACGATCCTGAAGATGTTAGAGAAAAAGCACTTAAAATGGGAGCTAATATTGTTAAATATGCTTTTGAAAATTAAAGACCAAAACAACATGAAAAAGTTCTCACTTAAATATAAAATTGTCGCTCTATTATTAGTCTTGGCTTTTACAACTCAATCTATGGAAACAATAAACAGTCATACTTATAAAGTTGGCGTTGATAGTTATCATTACGAATGTGGTTGTTTTGGATGTTATCCAACACATTTATCTGCAACCTGTAAATCTGATAAGTTCCACTAACATTAATAACCTATTATTGCAACTCACTCACTACAATTCCAGTTTTAAGAAACAAAAACATTCTATTACAGTAATTTGTGATAATGTTACAAATGCGCCAAATATTGGAAGTTTGTTTAGAATTGCAGATGCCTTTGGTATTGAACAACTTATATTTTGTGGTTCAGATATTCCATTAGGTAAACGAATGACAAAAACATCGCGCTCTACAGAAAAGTACGTTAATCACAGTGTAGAAGAAGATATTGAATCAAGAATAGAAATTTTAAAAGCAAGTGGATTTTATTTAATCGCTTTAGAAATCACAGAAAAAAGCCAATCATTATCTGAATTTAAATTGCAAACCAATCAACCAATTGCATTAATCTTAGGAGATGAAAACTTTGGAATATCGGATACTATTTTAAATCAAGCTGATGCAATTATTCATATTAATATGTACGGAAACAACAGTAGTATGAATGTAGTTCAAGCTACCGGAATTGCGCTTTACGAAATCACAAAGCAGCTTAATGCAGATTAAATCTGTATATTTTATCTCAACATCTTTAACTATATTTATCACATGAATTCAAAAACAATTGCCAACGGTATTTTAAGAGCACTAGGGATTATCCTAGCTGTTGTGATTGTTTTGTTTTTTCTTTTTAAAATTCAATCGGTAATTATCTATATCGCTATTGCTGTAGTTATTTCATTAATCGGAAGACCTATTATACTGTTTTTAAGAAAACGATTAAAATTTAATAATACATTGGCCGTTGTTACCACTATGATTATTCTTCTAAGCCTTTTAGTTGGACTTATAGGACTTTTTATTCCATTAATTATAGAACAAGGTCAAAATTTAGCATTATTAAATATTGATCAACTACAAGTAAATATTGAAAATCTTTACGATCAAATCATTACCTATTTTCAATTCAACAACATTGACATTGAACAATCAATCGAAGATTCTCATTTACTTTCAAAACTAGATTTTGCAATAATACCTGACTTTTTTAATAGTTTTATAAGTGGTTTAGGTAGCTTTAGTGTTGGTTTATTTTCAGTTTTATTCATTTCTTTTTTCTTTTTAAAGGATAGTAAACTATTTGAAGAAGGTTTAATGACATTTATTCCAAAAGGTAAAGAAGAACGCTCTAAACGCTCAATCACCACTATAAAAGATCTATTGTCGCGCTATTTTGTAGGACTCATATTTCAAATTTTAATTCTTTTTATAATTTACACCATTGTATTATTGATTTTTGGCATTGATAACGCTATTGTTATTGCATTCCTATGTGCACTTCTTAATCTAGTGCCTTATGTTGGGCCTTTAGTTAGCGGTTTTTTAATACTCTTATTAAGCATGTCTAGTAATTTAGGAGAAAGTTTTAGCGAGGTTATTTTACCAAAAACAACTTATGTAATGATTGGTTTTATATTTGCGCAATTGGTAGACAATTTCTTTAGTCAGCCTTATATATTTTCAAAAAGTGTAAAATCACATCCTTTAGAAATTTTTCTAGTTATTATCATCTCAGGCATTTTATTTGGTGTTGTGGGTATGATTGTAGCAATACCTACTTATACAGCCATAAAAGTTATTTTGAAAGAATTCTTATCGGAATATAACATGGTTCAAAAATTAACTAAAGGACTGTAGTATTAATTTGAATAAAGATATACTACATACTGAAATACAAGAATTTATAAATAATAATCTAAGCTCAGATGCTGCAGAATTATTATTAAAAGGAGTGCCTTTTAAACATGTTGATTCAAAGTTAATAATAGAACAAATTGAAGCTAAAAAACGCTGCGAAAAGAAACTACCAACGTGGTATAATACAAAAAACATATACTTCCCTAATAAGTTAAATATAGAACAAACTTCTTCTGAAACTACTGCAAAATATAAATCTAATTTAGTTTCTGGAAATAATATAATTGATCTTACAGGAGGATTTGGCGTTGATACGTTTTACTTTTCAAAACAATTAAAAAATGTAATTCACTGTGAGATTAACACAGAACTTTCAGAAATAGTTCTTCATAATTTTGAAGCTTTACAAATTTCAAACATCAACAACGTAAATGATAATGGAATAGACGTTTTAAAGCGTTTAAACCAATCTTTCGATTGGATTTATATAGATCCTTCACGTCGTGATGATTTAAAGCAAAAAGTGTTTTTATTAGCAGACTGTGAGCCTAATATTAAAACGCATCAAGATTTATTGCTTAAACATGCAAAAAATGTGATGATTAAAACGTCGCCTTTATTAGATTTAACAGCAACACTTTCTGATTTAAATAATGTTAAACAAATCCATATCGTAGCCGTTAATAATGAAGTAAAGGAATTACTATGGATTTTAGAGCGTGATTATAAAGGTAAAGTTGAAGTAAAATCCATCAATTTAAAAAAGAATAACGCTCAACATTTTAAATTTATATTCAATGAAGAATTTAACGCTATTGCAAATTATAGTAAACCACTCACCTATTTGTACGAACCGAATTCTGCAGTTTTAAAATCTGGTGGTTTTAATTCTATTAGCGATATTTTAAATATTAATAAATTACACAAGCATTCTCACTTATATACATCTGAAATAATAGTAGATTTCCCAGGCAGACATTTTAAAATTATAAAGGTTTTAACCTACAACAAAAAGGCTTTTTCCAAAGAAAAAATAAGCAAGGCTAATGTTACAACTAGAAATTTTCCGCTGTCTGTGAGTGAAATTAGAAAAAAACTTAAAATTAAAGATGGCGGAGACATATATTTATTCTTTACAATAAATATAAATGAAGAAAAAATTATTTTAGTTTGCTCAAAAATGAATTAATTACAAAAAACCGTTTTGAGCAACTATCATTTCATTTCCCCAAAGTTTCACTAAATAAGAAATATCAATAGGAAAAAAGGAAGATGACCCATCTGTATTATATTTCACAGGACATTGAATTCTATTTCCATCAACTATCTCACACGTATTCTTTTTGTTATCAGAAATAAAAATAGCTTTAGAATCGATTTTTTGATACACCTTTTTTAAATCTATTATAGCATATTTTATAAATCCTTTAGCCTTTTTTACTTCAATTTTAGTACTATCAATAATACCGTAGGTAAAGTAATGGGCTTTCATTTTATAATATTCAGACTCGTGTCTTGACTTAAATTTATTATCATCTCGCCGGTATCTAATTGTAAAATCTGAATAACTTTTATATTGTTCATCTCTAAACCGCTCTTGTACACTCATAATTTCATCACCATCTCTAAACACATAGTCTATTCCATCCATCATATCTATATATTTAGCATAATCTTCTCTTAATTTAACTTCTTGCCATCCTAATTGCTTATAAATTAAGGGAAGTGCCAACCTTTTATGAACAAAATCAGTAAAACCTCTATCGTTTTTATAATTAGCCATATTTCAAATTAGAATTTGTTTTTTAAATTATTTTTAAACTTATAAAATGATTAACTAGCCTTTATTTACCTGATAAATATACACTTAAATATATGATATAAAATATTGAAGTTTTTTTTTGAAAAAACTCAAAAAAAATGTTGCGTTCTTTAAAATGTTGCGTTACATTTGCATCCGCATTTAAAGGAATGTTCTTATAAATATTGGAGAGGTGCCTGAGTGGCCGAAAGGAGCGGTTTGCTAAATCGTCGTCGGTGGAAACACTGACCCAGGGTTCGAATCCCTGTCTCTCCGCAAATTTACTACAGCTTATGCGACTGTAAGTAATTTTAAAGATAATCAATTCGGGGTGTAGCGTAGCCCGGTTATCGCGCCACGTTTGGGACGTGGAGGCCGCAGGTTCGAATCCTGCCACCCCGACTTTTATTGAATTTTTTAGAGTTTTACTCTTTAAGATGGTCGCATAGCTCAGCTGGATAGAGCACCTGCCTTCTAAGCAGGCGGTCCTAGGTTCGAATCCTAGTGCGATCACAAAAAGCCTTAACATTTATGTTGAGGTTTTTTTGTGTTTAAAAATGAATAACTCCATTCCCTAAATTATAAAACGCTCTAGTAATATAACATAATTAGAGCGTCTGTAAAATCTATAATATCATCTTCTTTTTATTCAGGATATTCAATTCTAAGATGATAAATATTAGCTAATTTATGTTTAAGTACTTTCTTTATAGATTGAATTTCTTTAAACGTGATATCTGCATTTAAAAACTGACCACTCTCCATTTGCTTATTAATGATGTTTTCAACAAAATCATTAATTTTTGTACTAGTCGGTTCTTTTAAACTTTTTGAGGCAGCCTCAACACTATCGCACATCATTAATATAGCAGTCTCTTTGCTGAAAGGTTTAGGGCCAGGATATGTAAAATCGCTTGGGTCAACATTTTCATTTTCTGCTTTTTCCTTCATGTAAAAATAATACACCAAACTAGTTCCATGATGGGTTCTAATAAAATCGATGACTCTATCTGGTAAATTATGTTTTTTAGCAATCTCTATACCTCTAATAGTGTGATCAATTATAATTTTAGCAGATTCTTTTGATGAAAGTTCATCATGCGGATTTATACCTGTACTTTGATTTTCGGTGAAATAAGTTGGATTATCCATCTTGCCAATATCATGATATAAAGCTCCTACTCTAATCAACATAGCGTTAGCACCTATTTCATTTGCCGAAGCTTCTGCTAAATTAGCAACGTTTAAAGAATGATGAAATGTACCAGGAGCCCTATTGGATAATTCTTTTAATAATTTTGTATTGGTATCAGAAAGCTCTAATAAAGATACATCAGAAACCAAACCAAATATTTTCTCATATATATAAATTAATGGTTGAACAAATAGTGTCGCTAAACCACAAAGCACAAACAACCCAAAGGTTTCCCATTTTAATCCTGTTAACTGCCCTTCATGAATTACAAAAAAGGCAAAGTAAGCTATGATATAAATAAATGTTATTTGACCGACTGAGATAAAAAGATTTGCTCTTTTATATAATTCAGAAACCGTTAAAATCGTCACCATTCCTGCAATAATTTGAAGAAACATATACTCATAACTATTAGGCACAATAAAACCCAAAAGTAAAACCGTAAGCACATGTGTAAACAACCCGAGTCTAGCATCAAAAAAGGCTTTTAACACCAATGGTAATATACATAATGGAACAACATATATATATTGAGAGTTAAAATTTATTACCAAGGTGCTTAAAAAGACCATCAATGCAATATTGAAAAATATGAAAGTTACCTTTGTATTATTTAAGAAAACTTCGATTCTATACTTTCTTAAAAATAGTAATAACATTAAAAGCGCTAAGGCTACAAGCAATGTATATGCTATAAGTACCCAATTGTAATTGGCGGAGTTCCATACTTGTGATTCGTATTCGGATTTTAAAGAACTTAAAATATCGTACTGATTATCTTCAACAACCTGACCTTTAGAAACTATAAGTTGTTCTTTTTCAATACGTCCTCTCGTTAATGAAATACGAGATAGTTCTTCTTCAAGTGCTTTTTCACTTAAACTTTTATTAAGTTGAACATTCGGCTTTATAACATCGAAAAAAATCGACAACATTCGCTTTTTAAAATCTACAGATAATGTGTTTCCTAAGTCTTTCTCAACAAGTTGTCTCCATTGACTTAATTCGTATAAGTTACCATATTCTATCTCTTTTATTATTGTATTAGAGGTCGTTAATATTACAGGTCTATCTTTATCATAACTATAATCTAAATCTAAGATTCCGGAGCTGTATAACTTATTTAATAATGACTCTCCCTGTTTGTATAAAATAGAATTTTCAATTTTAATGGAGCTCGAATCTTTAAATACTTGATGAAACCTTGTAGAATAATCAGACAAAACAATTGCTTCAGTCCCTTGATTGACTTCAAAATATAAAGGACTTTGATGTTCTATTTCACGTCTTTCTTTAGCTATTTCATCTTGAGATTTCTTAATCGCAAAATTAAACGGAGCGTATAAATTTTCAGATTGCCATGGTTTTCCCTTTTCAAAAGAATATTTAAACTTACCTGTTTTAGGAAAAAGATAAACAATGAAAAGTGTAGTCAATAAGAATAATAATATCTTATAGACTAGCGCATGATTCTTATACCATTTGTTGAGGAATACATTCATATACAATCAAATGTAATAAATATTAAAATTTTAGAATGCTAATATCATTAATACATTCTAAAATCTCTTAAAAAATGTTTAATTTCGCAGTATAATATCAAACATAATCACAATGAATAAGGACGTCGTTATCGTTTCAGCAGTTAGAACACCAATAGGAAGTTTTTTAGGAAGCTTATCTACAGTACCAGCACCTCGATTAGGAGCTGCGGCAATTAAAGGAGCTTTAAATAAAATTAATTTAAAACCTGAATTAGTAGATGAAGTTATAATGGGAAATGTTGTGCAAGCTGGTACAGGTCAAGCACCTGCAAGGCAAGCAGCTATTTATGCTGGAATACCGAATACAGTACCTTGCTCTACCGTAAACAAAGTTTGTGCTTCTGGAATGAAAGCTGTAATGCAAGCTGCTCAAGCCATACAACTAGGTGATGCTGACATTGTTGTTGCTGGTGGTATGGAAAATATGAGTTTAATTCCGCATTATTATCATGCTAGAACAGCTACTAAGTTCGGTCCTGCAACTTTGGAAGATGGTATGCAAAAAGATGGATTAGTTGATGCTTATGACCAAAATGCTATGGGAGTTTGTGCAGATGCATGTGCTACTGAATATGAATTTTCAAGAGAAGATCAAGATGCTTTTGCTATTCAGTCTTACGAACGTTCAAAAGCGGCTTGGGATGCTGGTAAATTTAATGATGAAGTAATTCCTGTTGAAGTGCCTCAACGTCGAGGAGAACCAGTTATCGTTGATAAAGATGAAGAATATACTAACGTAAGAATGGATAAAATTCCATCATTGCGTCCTGCTTTTACTAAAGATGGAACTGTAACAGCTGCAAATGCTTCAACAATTAATGACGGAGCTGCTGCAATGGTATTAATGAGCAGAGAAAAAGCAAATGAATTAGGTCTTAAACCAATTGCAATTATAAAAGGATATGCTGATGCTGCACATGAGCCAAATTGGTTTACAACGGCACCAGCTAAAGCATTACCTAAAGCGTTATCAAAAGCAAATATGGATATAAAAGATATTGAGTTTTTTGAATTTAATGAAGCTTTTTCTATTGTTGGTTTAGCAAACATGAAAATTCTAGGATTAAACGATAGTAATGTAAATGTTAATGGTGGTGCTGTTTCTTTAGGTCATCCGCTTGGATGTTCTGGAGTAAGAATTTTAGTCACATTACTTAACGTATTAAAGCAAAATAACGCTAAATATGGAGCTGCTGCGATTTGTAATGGTGGTGGTGGTGCTTCTGCAATGGTATTAGAACGCGCTTAACCAAACCCTATGCAATACGGCATTTGCAATCTTGGAATTGTACCCATACGTTTAGAACCTAGCGATACCAGTGAAATGGTAACGCAAGCTTTGTATGGTGATTTTTTTAAAGTGTTAGAACAGCGTAAAAAATGGAGCCGTATTCGATTTGCTTTCGATAATTATGAAGGCTGGATTGATAATAAGCAATATTTAGAAATCGAAAATTCTAACTACAATGAATTGGATAAATCTCACATTAATTTATCTAAGGATTTAATTGAATTTGTGGCTGATTCTTCTAATCAACTCTACCCTATTCCTGTTGGCTCAGACTTAAATGGATTAAACTTACTTCAACATCATTTTGATGGTATTGCTTTAACTGATAAATGCGCGAAAGAAAACATTGTTAAATCATCATTTTTATTTTTAAATGCCCCTTATCTATGGGGAGGAAAAACCCCTTTCGGAATTGACTGTTCTGGTTTCACTCAAATGGTTTATAAACTTAATGGTTATAAAATATTTAGAGACGCATCTGAACAAGCAAAACAAGGAGAGGCGCTAAGTTTTATTGAAGAAAGTGAACCAGGTGATTTAGCTTTTTTTGATAATGCAGAAGGTAACATTACACATGTAGGTATTATAATGGAAGACAATTACATTATTCATGCACATGGAAAGGTTAGAATAGATCGTTTAGATCATAGTGGTATATATAATATTGATACAAATACTCATACACACAAATTAAGAGTTATAAAAAAGATTGTATAAAAAAAAGCGACTTTTCAGTCGCTTTTTTTTATACAATCTTAAACTATGGTTTAATTACCACCTGCTGCTGAAGCTTCTAATTCTTCAACTTTAGCTCTCATCATTTTAAACTTATCTGTTTCACCTAATGCGCTATAAATATTCATTAAAGTTTTTGCTGCGTTAACATTAGTCTTTTTTAAATCTAATGCTTTTTCTAAAAATGGAATAGCATCATAGTATAATTGTGAACGTTTTTCTTTTAATTCATCATACTTTCTGTTATCAGCAGAACTAGTACCTAAACTATTCATTTCTTCAACGATTTTTGCTTCACCTTCTAACATCACAACAGCTATATTATTATAAGCATCAACATAAGTTGGATTAATTGCTATCGCTTTTTCATAATACTTAATAGCAGCTTCTGGATTACCACCTTCTGCGGCTAATACACCCAAGTTGTACTGTAACTCTGCATTATTAGGATCTTTTTGTGTTGCTTCTTCCATCAACTCTTTAAACTTAACTCTATTACCCATTTTTAAGTATACGTTTGCTTCAGATAATAATAAACCTATATCTTCTGGGTTTTCTGCTCTAGCATCTGCCATAGCTCCTAAAGCTTTTTCATTATCTCCTTGAGATACATAAATCAAAGCAATATTTTTTACAATTTCAGCCGCCTTTGACTCGCTTCTATCATCTCTAGGATTAGAATGCATTTTTGCTTTTACAGATAAATCTCTAGATGTTTTATCTCCAAAACTTTCTTCAACATTTGTCTGAACATTTGTAGCGTAATAATTCATTTCCGAACCATCATAACCTAAATTTTTAAGTTGAATGTAATAATCTAAAGCAGTATCATAATCTTGAGAAGTTACGGCTGCAGAAGCTGCATAATACAAATACAATGTATCTTTAGGAGACATTTTATAAACTTTCTCAAATCCCTTTGCAGCTACTTTATAGTTTTTATTAGTAAATGCGTCATTGGCTTTTGTTAAGAATGTATTCATCATTCCCGTAGTCATTGTATTAGCCTCTTGAGTATATTTTAACTTACCCATTTTAGATTCTAATGCTTTTAAATTGTCTAAACTTGAAATAGCTTCATCAATATTAGCATTTGTACCAGTACCATTTGCATATAACGCTTGTGCTTTTAATAAATAAAACTTAGCTTTAGACTTATCGTCCATACTTCCAATTAAAGCTTCCGCAGCAGAAGCTGCTGATTTAGCATCCGCAAAATTTGAATTTTTGAGTGCTTTCTCAATTGCCTTTATCTCGTTTTTTTGCGCAAAAGACATTGACGTAATTGCCAAGAGTAGCACTAATGTCATTAATTTTTTCATCTTGTAATAAATAATTTGTTGTTAATTTTAGTTTTCAGTTTCATTATTATCAATAGCCGTGCCATCTTCATTAGAATCTTGATCGTCAGATAATTCCGACTCAATTACTTCTTCTTCTATATCTTCTATATCCTCCTCCTCATCTTTCATAACTTTAGCTACAGCTGCAATAGAATCGTTTCCTTTAAGGTTAATTAGTTTCACCCCTTGAGTTGCTCGTCCCATTACACGTAAATCTGCTACTGCCATACGAATTGCAATACCAGATTTATTGATGATCATTAAATCATCTTCATCTGTTACATTTTTAATTGATACTAAATTACCAGTCTTTTCAGTGATAGAAATAGTTTTTACACCTTTTCCTCCTCTATTTGTAATTCTATAATCTTCTAAGCTAGAACGTTTTCCATATCCATTTTCAGAAACAACAAGAATGTTACTTTCCATATCATCAACAGCAATCATTCCTATAACTTCATCAGTTTTTTCATCTTGAAGTCTAATTCCACGTACACCTGAGGCATTTCTACCCATTGGTCTTGTCTTAGCTTCTTCAAAACGAATGGCTTTACCAGATTTTAAAGCCAACATTACTTGGCTTTCACCTGTTGTTAACTTTGCTTCTAATAAAACATCATCTTCTTTAATAGTAATAGCATTAATACCATTAGATCTTGGACGAGAATATTGCTCTAAAGATGTTTTCTTAACCTGACCTTGTTTAGTCGCCATTATTACATAGTGACTATTAATATAATCTTCATCTTTTAGATCTTGAGTACAAATGAAAGCCATCACTTTATCATCTTGCTCAATATTTATTAAATTCTGAATGGCTCTACCTTTTGAAGTTTTAGATCCTTCTGGGATTTCATAAACACGCATCCAGAAACATTTTCCTTTTTGTGTAAAGAATAACATATATTGATGGTTAGTACCAACAAATAAATGCTCTAAGAAATCTTCATTACGAGTTGTTGAAGCTTTCTGCCCAACTCCTCCTCTATTCTGAGTCTTATATTCTGTAAGCGATGTACGTTTAATATAACCAGCATGAGAAATTGTAATCACCACTTGTGCATCTGGTATCATATCCTCAATACTCAAGTCTCCACCAGCATATTCTATAACAGAACGACGGTCATCACCATATTTATCTCTAACAACTTCAAGCTCTCCTTTAATAATATCCATACGACGTTCTTTCTTGTCTAGGATATCTTTAAGATCTATAATTGTCTTCATTATTTCTTCGTACTCAGCACGCAATTTGTCTTGTTCTAGACCTGTTAACTGACGTAAACGCATCTCAACAATCGCTTTCGCCTGAATTTCTGACAGTTTAAAACGTTCAATTAAATTATTACGAGCTTCATCTGCATTAGATGATGCACGAATAATTTTAATCACTTCATCAATATTATCTGATGCAATAATTAAACCTTCTAATATATGAGCACGTTCTTCTGCTTTTCGTAATTCATACGTAGTACGTCTAACAACAACATCATGTCTATGCTCTACGAAATAATGAATTAATTCCTTTAAGTTTAATAATTGAGGACGTCCATTTACTAACGCAATATTATTAACGCTAAAAGATGTCTGTAAAGAAGAATACTTATATAATTTATTAAGGACAATGTTAGGAATCGCATCACGCTTTAAAACGTACACGATACGCATACCATTTCTATCCGATTCATCACGAATAGAAGCAATACCATCCATTTTCTTTTCGTTAACTAAATCAGCAGTCTTCTTAATCATGTCTGCTTTGTTAACTTGGTAAGGAATCTCAGTTACAATGATACATTCTCTACCTTGTACTTCTTCGATTATCGCTTTTCCACGCATAACAATACGCCCACGACCAGTATGAAAAGCTTCCTTTACACCATCATAACCATAGATAGTACCTCCAGTTGGAAAATCTGGTGCTTTTATATGTTGAATTAATTCATCAATCTCTATATCATTATTGTCAATATATGCAATGGTACCATTAACAACTTCAGTTAAATTATGCGGAGGCATGTTAGTAGCCATACCAACAGCAATACCAGATGCTCCATTTACTAAGAGCCCAGGAATACGTGTTGGAAGAACGGTTGGTTCCTCTAACGTATCATCAAAATTTAATTTATGATCTACTGTTTCTTTATCGATATCTGCCAACATGTCTTCAGATATCTTACGCATTCTTGCTTCTGTATAACGCATTGCCGCAGGACTATCACCATCTACAGACCCAAAGTTACCCTGTCCATCGACTAACATGTAACGTAAACTCCATTCTTGAGCCATACGTACCATTGCGTCATAAACTGAGGTATCTCCATGTGGATGATACTTTCCTAAAACTTCACCTACAATTCTTGCTGACTTTTTATGTGCACTATTTGCTCTAATACCAAGTTCATGCATACCGTAAAGTACACGTCTATGAACTGGTTTTAAACCATCTCTTACATCTGGTAACGCACGTGACACAATGACTGACATTGAATAATCAATGTAAGCCGATTTCATTTCATCTTCAATGTTAATTGGAATGAGTTTTTCTCCTTCTGCCATATATAAAATTAATTAGTTTTTTTGTGAATTTTCATAACGTGCTAATATAACCAAAATACTACTGTTTATAGCCAAATTCATTATCGTTTTTAGTATTTTTTATTAACAATATTTGATATCTTTTTAGTTAATAAGTATCTCTATATTTTCTTTGATATAAAATGCTTTTTTAGTCTCTTCGTTTGTAACATATTTTGAATACTAAAAAACGTTAAAATTAATCATTTAATTCGTTTTTATTAGACTTGTATTTTAGTAGAAATCAAAACCTTAGCCAAGGCTATACTTGAATCTCCTATTTTATAGAAGAATTATATAATTCAAATTATTTATGACTCATTTTAAAATTCATTTGGTTTAGGTACAGTTTTTGCCTTATAGTCAATATGTTTTTATTATTTTTAAAGCAGAAAGGAATATAGTATGGATGATAATTTTTCCCCAAGAGTTAAAGATGTAATTGCTTATAGCAAAGAAGAAGCTTTGCGTTTAGGTCATGACTTTATTGGTACTGAGCATTTAATGCTTGGTCTTTTAAGAGATGGCAATGGCAAAGCGATAGATATTTTAAGTGCCTTAGATGTAGATCTAAATCACTTAAGGCGTAAAGTAGAGATATTAAGTCCTGCTAACCCAAATATCGTTACAACATCTAACGAAAAAAAGAACTTACACTTAACTAGACAAGCTGAGCGTGCATTAAAAACAACGTTTTTAGAAGCAAAATTGTTTCAGAGCTCGTCAATTAATACAGCACATTTATTATTGTGCATTTTAAGGAATGAAAATGATCCTACAACTAAGCTTTTAAACAAGCTTAAAGTGGATTATGATAACGTAAAAGAAGAATTTAAATCTATGGCAACTAGCGAAGATGATTATTTAGAAACCCCAAAAGCAGAGTCGTTCTCTGAAGATGATGATATGAATGAACAAGAAGATGCTAAGCAGAATCCATTTGGTGGACAAACAAGCAAATCGAACAAAAAGTCCAAAACACCAGTTTTAGATAATTTTGGAAGGGACTTAACTGTACTTGCAGAAGAAGGTAAATTAGATCCGGTTGTAGGACGTGAAAAAGAAATACAACGTGTATCTCAAATTTTAAGTCGAAGAAAGAAAAACAACCCTTTATTAATAGGTGAACCAGGAGTTGGTAAATCTGCTATTGCAGAAGGACTAGCTTTGCGTATTGTAAAACGTAAAGTGTCTCGTACCTTATTCAATAAGCGTGTAGTCACTTTAGATTTAGCAAGCTTAGTTGCAGGAACCAAATATAGAGGTCAGTTTGAAGAACGTATGAAAGCCGTTATGAATGAACTTGAAAAGAATGATGATATTATTCTTTTTATTGATGAAATTCATACCATTGTAGGTGCTGGTGGAGCAACAGGAAGTTTAGATGCTTCAAATATGTTTAAACCTGCTTTAGCAAGAGGCGAAATACAATGTGTTGGTGCAACTACATTAGATGAATACAGACAATATATTGAAAAAGATGGTGCATTAGAACGTCGTTTTCAAAAAGTTATCGTAGAACCAACTTCTGTAGAAGAAACTATTGAAATATTAAACAATATTAAAGGTAAATACGAGGAACACCATAATGTTGATTACACAGATGAAGCTATTGAAGCGTGTGTAAAATTAACCAATCGTTATATGACGGAACGTTTTCTTCCAGACAAAGCTATTGACGCTCTAGATGAAGCTGGTTCTCGTGTACACATTACAAACATTGATGTTCCTAAAAAGATTCTAGAATTAGAAAAGAAACTTGAAGAAGTTAAAGAAACTAAAAATAGTGTTGTTAAAAAACAAAAGTATGAAGAAGCTGCAAAGCTTAGAGATGATGAAAAACGATTAGAAAAAGAATTAGCAACAGCCCAAGAAAAATGGGAAGAAGAAACGAAACAACATAAAGAAGTTGTAACGGAAGATAATGTGGCAGATGTAGTGTCTATGATGACAGGTATTCCTGTTAATAAAATAGCTCAAACGGAAATCAACAAACTATCTAAATTACCAGAATTAATAAAAGGTAAAGTGATTGGTCAAGACCAAGCCGTTGCGAAGGTTGTAAAAGCCATTCAGAGAAATAGAGCTGGACTTAAAGATCCTAATAAGCCAATTGGTTCATTTATTTTCTTAGGTCAAACAGGAGTTGGTAAAACGCAATTAGCTAAAGTATTAGCTCGTGAGTTGTTTGATAGCGATGATGCCTTAGTACGTATTGACATGAGTGAATACATGGAAAAATTCGCCATCTCTCGTTTAGTAGGTGCACCTCCAGGATACGTTGGTTATGAAGAAGGTGGACAACTAACTGAAAAAATAAGACGTAAGCCTTATGCTGTTGTACTATTAGATGAAATAGAAAAAGCCCATCCAGATGTCTTTAATATGTTATTACAAGTATTAGATGATGGTTATTTAACAGACAGTTTAGGTCGTAAAATTGATTTTAGAAACACCATTATAATTATGACATCTAACATTGGTGCCAGAAAATTAAAAGATTTTGGATCTGGTGTTGGTTTTGGAACGTCAGCAGCATTAGCGCAAGAATCAGATCACGCAAAAGGTGTTATAGAAAATGCGCTTAAAAAAGCTTTTGCGCCAGAATTCTTAAACAGAATTGATGATGTTATTGTATTTAATGCTTTAGAGAAAGAAGATATCGGCAAAATCATCGATATTGAATTGGTGAAGTTAATTGACAGAATAAAAGACTTAGGTTACACGCTGAAACTTACGGATAAAGCTAAAGACTATATTGCTGACAAAGGATTTGATAAGCAATATGGTGCAAGACCATTAAATAGAGCTATTCAGAAATATGTTGAAGATGCCCTTGCTGAAGAGATTATTAACTCCAAAATTCAAGAAGGCGACACCATTACCATGGACTTAGATGAAAAGAATGATGCTCTAAGTATTAAGATTAAATCGTCTAGTAAAACAACAGAATCTTAAATATAGAATTAAAATATATAAAAAAAACTCCTTTATAATTAAAGGAGTTTTTTGTATTTTAGAAGACACCCTAAGGCATATATTTTATGACAAAAATTATTGACATAGACTTCTGTACATTAAAATTTTACAAAAATTATATGGTCACTATTATAAAAGAAGGTGTTCATGTTGATAAATCTCAAAACGAAGCCCTTATCAAAATAGCAGAAGAATATTACACGGATCAGCCTTTTGTTTACATCTCTTACAGGATAAATTCTTACTCTGTAAATCCCAATATTTACACAAGAACGGTTAAAACCAAAAATTTGATTGGTTTTGCTGTAGTATCATACGATTATAAAGCGAAAAAAAATGCTCAAATCGAAAAGCTATTTCTTAAAAAGCCTTTTGAAATTTTTACTAATCTAGATGATGCTTTTAATTGGGCAGATAAACTCGTTAGCAAAAGTTAAAGTTTTTTACTGCTATTTTAAGTTGTAACTATTCAAAAATAATTCTTCAATTTCAATATCTACATCTTTTAAAAATTGAATTGAAGCTTCAATAGAATCGTGTAAAACTTCATCTACCTTAATAAAAGGTACCACTTTTCGGTATTGCTCTAAAAAAGACTCTAACAAAGGAGATGTCTTTAATGGTCTTCTAAATTCTAAAGCTTGCGAAGCATTCATAAGTTCTATAGCAATAACACGCTCTACATTTTTAACTAAAGTATAAGCTTGTGTTGCTGCATTTGCTCCCATACTTACGTGATCTTCTTGTCCGTTACTAGATACAATACTATCTATACTAGCAGGAGTTGCCATTTGCTTGTTTGCACTCACAATACTTGCCGCTGTATATTGCGGAATCATAAAACCAGAATTAAGTCCTGGATTATCCACTAAAAATGCAGGTAAACCTCTTAAGCCAGAAACCAACTGAAAAACACGGCGCTCAGATATATTACCAATTTCGGCCATAGCAATCTTCAAATAATCTAATGCTAATGCGAGTGGTTGTCCATGGAAATTTCCACCAGAAATAATTAAATCTTCATCCGGAAAAATATTAGGATTATCGGTAACTGAATTAATTTCAGTTAAAATTACTTTTTCAACAAAATCTAGGGTATCCTTAGTTGCTCCATGAACCTGCGGAATACAACGAAAAGAATAGGGATCTTGCACATGTTCTTTTTCTCTAGTAATTAATTCACTGCCTTTTAAAAACTCATTAAAGCGTCTAGCTACTTTACGCTGTCCAGGATGTGGTCTTACCGCATGTACTAAATCATGAAAAGGATCTAAACGACCGTCAAATGCATCTAGAGATATACTCGCTATAATATCTGCTAAATACGACGTTTTATGAGACATTAATAACAAATAAACACCATAAGCGCTCATAAACTGTGTACCGTTTAATAAGGCCAAGCCTTCTTTCGCTTCTAATGTAATCGGCTCCCAATTAAACTCTTTTAAAAGTGTTGATGCTTCGTATTCTTTATTGTTATGTACTACTTTTCCTTTTCCTAATAATGGTAAAGCCAAGTGTGCTAAAGGTGCTAAATCACCAGATGCGCCTAAAGAGCCCTGAGTAAATACAAAAGGAAAAATGTCGTTATTAAAAAATTCTATTAACCTTTCTACAGTAGCTAATTGCACTCCACTATGTCCATAACTTAGGGACTGAATCTTTAAAAGTAACATCACTTTCACTATAGATTCTGGCACGCGCTCACCAGTTCCACAAGCATGAGACATTACTAAATTTTCTTGCAATTGACTTAAATCTGAATCTGAAATTTTAACATTATATAATGAGCCAAAACCTGTATTTATACCATACATTGGTTTTTTATTATTAGCTAATTTATTATCTAAATAAGCTTTACATTTCTTTATGTTATTTATAGAGTCTTCAGATAGCTTTAACTTTTTATTTTTATAAAAAATATTATAAATTGTTACAATATCTAAAGCGTCTGAAGAGATGATGTGATAGTTATCCATTAGTAAATTTATTTATTATTCAAAATTGAGAATAATTTTGCAGTATACAAGGATTTGTTAATAATTCATTCCGTCTTTATAATTGGCTTATTATGTTTATTTTTGCATTCGAAAAAAATGACTTATTATGAAAAGATTATTGATACTTTGCATTGCAGCCACTTTATTTGCTTGTAAAGGAGAACCTAAAGATTATGTAACGCTTTCTGGAAAGATTGAAAACCCAGACGCAAGTAAAACACTTAAAATCTTTCAAGGCAAGAATTACGAAAAAACAATTACCATTAATGATGATGGTACCTTTAAAGACACATTAAAAGTTGTTGAAGGAGATTATAACTTTCAACATGGTAAGGAATATGGTCAGATTTATTTAAAAAATGATAATACGTCTTCTTTTGAAACCGATTATAATTCGTTCATAGATTCTATGACTTTTAAAGGTGATGATTCTGATATTAACAATTTTTCATTAAAATCATTCTTAATATCTAAAGATCATTTTACAGAAAGCTTAATTGCAACAGGAACTAAAGAAGATGTAGATAAAGCTATTGAAGGTTATAAATCGGCTTACGAAGACATTAAAAATAAATATACTGATGTTGATTCTACTCGTGTTTCAATAATGGATCAAAATATTGAGAAAACGGTTCAGCAATTGAATCAATTTATGGGTTCTAAATTTGCTACACAAGACGCTTTTCCTAAAGGATCACCATCTCCTAATTTTGTAGATTATGAAAATTATGCAGGTGGAGATATGTCACTTTCAGATTTTAAAGGGAAGTATGTTTATTTTGATATTTGGGCAACTTGGTGTGGTCCTTGTATTAGAGAAATACCTTCACTTAAAAAAGTAGAAGAACAGTTTAAAGGCAAAAATATTGAGTTTGTTAGTATTTCTGTTGATGAAGGAAGAGGCTATAAAGGTGACAAGGCTGCTGCATATGAAGGTTGGAAAAAAATGGTTGCAGATAAAGAATTAGGCGGCATACAGTTAATGGCAGATAATGGATTTAATTCAGAGTTTGTTAGAAACTATAAAATCAACGGGATTCCAAGATTTATCCTTGTAGATCCTGATGGTAACATTGTAAGTGCAGATGCACCTAGACCATCAAATCCTGCTTTAGTAGAATTGTTTAAAGAGTTAGGAATATAATCTTCTTTCTTTTAAAATAAAAAAAGCCTGTTTCAATAATGAGACAGGCTTTTTTTGTATCTATTTATTACTTTGTTCTTGCGGCTGTTGCGCTTGCTCTTCTACTTTAGGTTGTTCTGGTTGTTTAAACAAATCTATATAAGCTTCGCCCATTGTTTCAATAATATGGCTAGCAATTAAACTTTGATAACCATAATCCTCTAAAGAAATATCTGCAGACTTTCCATGAAGATAGACGCCAAAAATAGTAGCTGCGAGTGGATCATAGGCTTGTGCAAGTAAACCAGAAATAACACCTGTTAAGACATCTCCACTTCCAGCTGTAGCCATACCTGGATTACCTGTTGTATTTACATATAATTTTTCATTATAAACTGTAATGGAGTTTGCTCCTTTTATAAGCACAATAACATCATACTTTTTTGAAAAAGCTTTTACTTTTTTTAGTTTTTCAAAATCATCATACCATTTACCAATTAACCGCTCTAATTCTTTTGGATGTGGAGTTAAAATGGTTTTCTCGGGCAATAGCTTTAATAAAGTTTTCTTTTTAGACAGTAAGTTTAATCCATCAGCATCAATAACCAAAGGTGTTGTATTGCGCTTTAAAAATGCTTCAAAAGTTTTTGCCGTCCTTGCAGAAAGCCCTAACCCTACTCCAATGCCAATAACTGTTGGTTCTATATCATAATTTATATTAGTAATGTGTGTTTCATCATCATCTGTGATCACCATAACTTCAGGAATCGCTGTTTGCAAACTATGATAACCACATTTAGGACTATAAGCAGTAACTAAACCTGCGCCAGAGCTCAATGCTGCTCTACTGGCTAAATTAACAGCTCCAATTTTACCATAACTTCCTCCAATAATTAACACATGGCCAAAACTTCCTTTGTGCGAGAATTTTTCTCTAGGTTTATAAATTGGTAAAACTTCGTGTTTAGAAATTAATTCTACCTCCGTTTCTGTTTTCATTAAATAATCGCGATCAATATTAATATCTAATGCTTCCCACTGAACGGTATACTTAGCAGTTTCTGGTAAAAAGAAGACTAATTTTGGAGATTGAAAACTTAATGTGTAATTCGCATGAACTACTGCTTTTTCATCTTCTACAACCTTGTCTGTATACAAGCCAGACGGAATATCTATAGACAACGTAAATGCTTTTGATGCACTAAATTTTTGAAACAACTTTTGTACCCAAGCATTTGGTGAACGATTTAAACCTATACCAAAAACAGCATCTACAATAATATCATCAGCACCAATTACTATATCTTCAAAATCGTTTTTACAACTTAACATTTTAGGCCAATTTTTGGTGACATTTTTAATGCGATCGTAATTAATTAAAAAATCCTTACTACGCTTATCACTACAATTAACAATATAAGTCTCCACATTATAGCCATGAGTAATTAAATGTCTTGCTAGTACCAAACCATCACCTCCATTATTACCAATACCACAAAATATATGAATTGGCACTTGAGCTCCTTGCATGCGCATATGTATCCAATTAAATATCTGAATACCTGCACGCTCCATTAAGTCTGTAGATGATATTTTTTGTAGCTCTGTAGTTAATTTATCACCTTCGTAAATTTGTTCTTTTGAAAATAATTTCATGTGTTTTTATTTATATCTTTTTTTAGGTTTAATGCCATTCGAATTTAATTATTAATAAAATTTCGAATCTCATTCCTGTTCTAAATTATTTAATAATAACTAGATTTCATATTCATATAATTACGTTTGCTTAATATATTAAAAAAAGCAGATATGAATAATTGATTAACGGGTCCTATTTGTTAGTTATCTTTCATTTTTTTTATAAAGATTAGCCCTTTTTTACTAATTCCCTAAAAAGAAACGATTAGTTTTTTTATTGTTATAAAAATAATACTTTTGGTATGTAATGAAAACAAATCTTAAAATATCATCACATAAAATAGTTAATGCTAAGAGCATGTGGATTTCTATGTTTTTCATTTCAACAATTATTACCCTTTGGGGTAATTTATAATATGCTCTCCGTCCCTTTTTGTCTATTTAGACATTTTATTCTCTTAAATTACGTAAAATATGAAAATTCTCAAGTTTGGAGGCACCTCAGTTGGTACAGCCGAAAACATAAATAAAGTCATTTCCATTTTAGACCAACAATGTAAAGACACTAATATTGCTGTAGTGGTTTCTGCGGTTGGTGGCATTACAGATAAATTATTAGAAGCAGCAAATTTAGCATGCAATAAAGATTTGGATTACCTCCAGAAATATGATGTTATATGGTCAATTCATAATTCTGTTATTGATGGTTTATTTTTAAATCCTGAGGAGGATAAATTATTACAAAAACAACAAGACAACCTTCAAGAAATAATTACAGATAAATTAAACGACTTAAAAAGTCTGTTAAATGGTATTTACCTCATTAATGAGCTATCGCCAAAGACAAAAGATAAGCTCTTAAGTTTTGGTGAGGCCTTATCATCCACTATAATCTATTACACATTACAATCTAGAAAATTAGATGCAGCTTTAAAAAATTCTCAAGAATTAATTGTAACAGATTCTAACTTCAATAATGCCATCGTAAACTTTGAAATTACAAATGGCAATATCCAGAAGTTTTTTGAGTCTAATACAAATGCTATCGTTTTGTTACCTGGTTTTGTTTCTAAATCTATACATGGAGAGATTACAACCTTAGGTCGTGGTGGTTCAGATTATACAGCTGCTATTATTGCGGCAGCAATGGATGCAGACGAATTACAAATTTGGACTGATGTCAGCGGAATGTTTACAACCAATCCTAAATTAGTAAAACAAGCTGCACCAATTATAGAGTTATCTTATCAGGAAGCTGTAGAGCTATCGCACTTTGGCGCAAAAGTTTTATATCCACCAACAGTAATGCCTGTGCTTAAAAAGCAAATTCCTATTGTAATAAAGAACACTTTAGATCCAGAGGCATTAGGCACCACAATTACCCAGAATGCAAAATCAACATCAGATTCACCCGTAAAAGGTTTAAGCAACATAGATCATATTGCGCTTCTTACCTTACAAGGTAATGGCATGGTTGGGATTCCAGGGTTTAGTAAGCGTCTATTTGAAACTCTTGCTCAAGAAAAAATTAATATCATACTTATTACCCAATCGTCTTCTGAGCATTCTATATGTTTTGGTATCGCTGATATAGATGCACAACGCGCTAAGGAAGCCATAGATAAAATTTTTGAATATGAAATTGCACTTCAAAAAATAGATCCAATTGTTGTAGAAACCGACTTATCAATCATTGCTGTTGTTGGTGATAAAATGAAAAACCATCAAGGTATAAGCGGAAAAATGTTTAGTACACTTGGTAAAAATAACGTAAACATTAGAGCCATTGCTCAAGGTGCCTCAGAGCGTAATATTTCGGCTGTAATTCATAAAAACGATGTAAAAAAAGCATTAAATAGTTTACACGAACAATTTTTTGAAATTAAAACCAAGCAAATTAATCTATTTATAACTGGAGTTGGTAATGTTGGCGAACGACTGATTGAACAGATAAAACAACAAAAAGCTTACGTTAAAGAGAACTTTAAAATCAATTTAAGAATTGCTGGATTATCAAATTCTAGACACATGATTGTTAATGATGAAGGCATCAATCTAAAGAATTGGAAAACACAGCTTGAAAATGGCGAAAAAGCAAGTTTAGATGGCTTTTTTCAGCATGCAAAAAATCTAAATTTAAGAAACTCCATTTTTGTTGATATCACAGCAAATGATGCCGTAGCTAATAGTTATGGCAAATATTTAAAAGAAAGTATAGCTGTTGTTGCTTGTAATAAAATTGCGTGCTCTGGTAATATTGAATATTACAATGAATTAAAACAATTATCCAGACAATACAACACATCATTCTTATTTGAAACCAATGTTGGCGCAGGTTTGCCTGTTATTGACACCTTAAGTCATTTAATAACTTCTGGTGATAAAGTAAATACAATCCAAGCCGTTTTATCCGGAAGCTTAAACTTTATATTCAACAACTTTAATTCAGAAACAACATTTTACGACGTTGTAAAACAAGCACAAGAAGAAGGTTATACAGAACCAGATCCTCGTATTGATTTGAGCGGAATTGATGTAGCTCGTAAAGTTTTAATTTTAGCTAGAGAAAGTGGTCATGCGATTGAATTATCAGACTTAGAAACTGACAATTTCCTAACCGATGCAGCCATGAAAGCAGTATCTGTGGATGATTTCTTTGAAACATTAAAAACTGACGAAGCTTATTACCAAAGCTTGTTTAAATCGGCTGAAGATAAAAATTGTCAACTAAAATTTGTTGCCGAGTTTAACGACGGAAAAGCAAAGGTTGGACTAAAAGAAATACCAGAAGGCCATCCATTTTATAATCTAAAAGGAAAAGATAATATCGTTATGTTTTACACACAACGTTATCCTGAACAACCTATGATTATTAAAGGTGCTGGTGCTGGTGCAGATGTTACGGCTTCTGGTTTATTTGCAGACATTATAAGAATCGCTAATAATTAAGCATGAAAAACGAAATCAAAATATTTTCGCCTGCAACAGTTGCTAATGTGGCCTGTGGATTTGATGTCCTTGGTTTTTGTTTAGATACCATTGGAGATGAAATGGTGATAAGAAAAACAGAAGCAAAAGGCATTAAAATTACAAAAATTGAAGGTTACGATTTACCATTTGAACCAGAAAAAAACGTAGCTGGTGTTTCGGCATTAGCCATGTACAACGCTTTACAACCAGACTGTGGATTCGAAATTGAAATTTACAAAAAAATAAAACCAGGAAGTGGTATTGGTAGCAGTTCTGCAAGTGCAGCAGGAAGTGTTTTTGGAATGAACGCCTTATTAGGAAATCCATTAAATAAAACTGAACTTACAAATTTCGCCATGAAAGGTGAAGCTTTAGCTAGCAAATGCGAACACGCAGATAACTTGGCGCCTGCTATTTTTGGTGGTTTTACATTAGTAAAAAGTGCGTGTCCTTTAAAAGTGTTGGAATTACCAACACCTTCCGATTTATTTGCGACATTAATCCATCCACAAATAGAAATTAAAACATCGGAATCTAGAGCAATTCTTCCAAAAGAAATTCCATTAAGTAATGCCATTACACAATGGGCAAATGTTGGAAGCCTGGTTCATGCTTTGCACACATCGGATTACGATTTAATAAAAGAATCTTTAAACGATGTGGTTATAGAGCCTTACAGAAAACAACTCATTCCACATTTTGATGACGTAAAATCAACAGTTTTAGAAGCTGGAGCTTTAGGTTGCGCTATTTCTGGTTCTGGCCCTTCAATTTTCGCGTTGAGTAAAAGTGAAGCCACTGCCAAAGCTGTTCAGTTAGCCATGCAGAATGTATACTCAAAATCTAACATACAATTTGAAACTTACGTTTCTAAAATTAATACCCAAGGTATAAAAATATTATAATGAATTATTACTCACTAAATAGAAAAGCACCAAATACAACCTTCGCAGATGCTGTAGTCCGAGGACTTGCGCCAGATAAAGGTTTATATTTCCCTGAATCAATTACACCTTTAGAGGCTTCCTTTTTTGAAACTATTGAGGATAAATCAAACACAGAAATTGCTTTTGAAGCGATTAAGCAGTTCATTGTACCTGAGATTCCTGAGGACGTTTTAAAAACAATTGTTGAAGAAACGTTGAATTTCGATTTTCCTGTAGTTGAAATAAATGAAAATATTTCTACACTTGAGTTGTTTCACGGACCAACCATGGCTTTCAAAGATGTTGGTGCTCGTTTTATGGCAAGATGTTTAGGCTATTTTAATAAAACTAATACTAATGATGTCACTGTTTTAGTAGCAACGTCTGGAGATACAGGAGGCGCTGTTGCCAATGGTTTTTTAGGTGTTAAAGGTGTTAATGTTGTGATTCTTTACCCAAGTGGTAAAGTAAGCGACATACAAGAAAAGCAATTAACAACTTTAGGTCAAAATATTACAGCCTTAGAAGTTGATGGCGTTTTTGATGACTGCCAAGACATGGTAAAACGTGCCTTTATGGATGAGGAGTTGACTAGTAAAATGCAATTAACATCTGCAAATTCAATAAATATTGCACGTTGGTTGCCACAACTCTTCTACTTTTTATTTACATACAAACAATTAAAACCTAAGCATAAAGACATTGCGTTCTCTGTACCAAGTGGAAACTTTGGAAATATTTGTGCTGGTATGGTGGCTCAAAAATTAGGATTACCTGTAAAGCATTTTATAGCTTCAAATAACGCTAATGATACCGTTGTAAATTATATGGCCACACAGTCTTACGACCCAAAACCATCGGTACAAACTATTAGTAACGCTATGGATGTTGGTAACCCAAGTAACTTTATACGCATCCAAGAATTACATAATAATGACTTTGATACATTAAAAGCTAATTTATCATCTTACAGTTTTACAGATGAAACAACTAAAACTGCATTATTAGAATTATACAAAGAATTCAATTATGTTGCTGATCCGCATGGTGCTGTTGGTTATTTAGGTGCTAAAAAATATTTAGAAAACAATGATGCACATGTTGTGTTTTTAGAAACAGCACATCCTACAAAGTTTTTAGATGTGGTTGAAGACGTTATTGAGAAAACTTTGCCTTTACCTTCGCAAATTGAAGCTGTAATGGATAAAGAAAAAGTGTCTATTGAAGTAAGTTCTTATGAAGATTTAAAAGCGTTTTTATTGAAATAGAATTTATATAATAGATTCTCACTTATTATCAGATATATTGAGCAAAATATTTCTTAGCTAATTAATTATGACAGAACAACAATTTGAAGATTGCAAAAAATGCCTAAACAGAAAAAGAGGTAGTAACTACAAAGAGGATATCTGTAATATAAAAGGAAAAAAATTAGATTTCGAAAGTACTTGTAGAGATTTTCAACTTGATAATTCTGTTGTTTCAGGAGTAGATAATAAAATTAATGCTATTAAACCTAACCAAAAAAGAGCAAAACTTGCTGAAATTTTTATTTGGGCTGTAATGGCAATTGACATCATTGCAATTTTTTCGTCTTATTTACAATACAATTTACTAATTGACTTTCAAAATAATGAATTTGTAACAGACGAAATGCTCGAATCAAATGACTTGAGAGAAATATTAGTAGCTTACTTATATCTTGTTGTTTTTATTATATCTGCTGTTACATTTATACAATGGTTTAGAAGAGCCTATTATAATTTAAATATTAGAACAAATTGTGACAATTCAGAAGGTTGGGCTGCTGGTAGTTGGTTTGTTCCTATAATTTCATTGTACCGTCCCTATCAAATAATGAAAGAGATGGAGTCCAAATCAACGCAACTTATTAATTCAAAAACCTCTGAACAAAAAAAAGTTTCCACAGTTACAATTGGTATTTGGTGGGCTTTATGGATAATTTCAAACTATGTTGGGAGCTTTCTTTTTAAAAGTGCTTTTAAAGAAGAGACAGTTCAAAATTTTATAAATGCTACTTTAGGAGATATTGTTTTATCACTAATAGGAATACCTTTAGCTATAGTTACCGTTTCAATGATAAAATCTTATTCTAAAAAGGAAAAAGAACTTTTTAAATTAGAAAAAATCGAAGTTTAGTTTTATTTGTTCTATTGAACAGAAATTCAGTATTTTTAGTATTGTACTTTTTGATTTATATGTTCAATATTTTTATTGAAATTATAATAAAACCATGCCAAAAACCCTCTACACCATTTACGTCATAGAACTTTCTAAACGTGTGTTTACCGAAAACACAAAATTTAGAAATGCAAACCCACAGTTTAATGGTGTATTAGAATGTTTGTATGTTGGCATGACGAGTAAAACACCTAAGGAACGTTTTATCCAACATAAAACAGGACATCGGAATAAAAAAGGATATAAAATCTCTTCAAATATTGTAGAGAAATATGGTACTTATTTACGTCCTAGTCTTTTCAATCACATTGACCCATTTTTCACAAGAGCAGAAGCATTAAAAGCCGAAGAGCAAATTGCTTTAGAACTAAGAAGAGAAGGTTATGCTGTTTGGTTTAATTGAAACATTAAAACACAATGAGTCTTCTTCTTCGTTTATATTCTAAAATTACTTTCATCCAAAATATTAGTAGAGTGAAGCCCTCTCCTACGCAACAACTTAAAATTACTAAATAATAAAAGCGCTTTTATGTGGCAACTTCGTACATTTTATCGCGTTGCTCTTTTATTTTCTTATCGCTCATATATTCATCAAACGTCATGTAACGATCTATAACACCATTTGGTGTTAATTCAATAATTCGGTTACCAACAGTTTGAGCAAACTCATGATCGTGAGTGGTTAGCATAACAGTCCCCTTAAAGTTCTTTAAAGAATTATTAAATGCTGTAATACTTTCTAAATCTAAGTGGTTGGTTGGTTCATCTAACATTAATACATTAGCTCTTATCATCATCATTCGGCTTAACATACAACGCACTTTTTCACCACCAGATAAGACATCTGATGTTTTTAAAGCCTCTTCACCACTAAAAATCATCTTTCCAAGGAATCCTCTAATATGTACTTCTTCGCGTTCTTCTTCTGTTGTTGCCCATTGACGCAACCAATCTACCAAGGTTAATTTATTATTAAAGAATTCACTGTTGTCTAATGGTAAATAGGACTGTGTTGTTGTAACTCCCCAATCAAATTTACCTGCATCTGCCTCTTCTTTACCATTCAAAATTTGATAAAATGCACTCGTAGCTCTAGAATCTTTAGAGTAAACAACTACCTTATCACCTTTATTTAAATTGATATCAATATCTTTAAATAAAACTTCATTTTCTACACTAGCAGATAATCCTTCAACATTTAAAATCTGGTCTCCAGCTTCGCGATCACGCTCAAAAATAATAGCAGGATAACGACGACTTGAACGTTTGATGTCTGAAATATTTAGCTTTTCAATCATCTTCTTTCTACTTGTTGCCTGTTTAGACTTAGCAACGTTAGCAGAGAAACGACGAATAAAATCTTCTAATTCTTTCTTCTTTTCTTCAGCCTTTTTATTTTGCTGTGCATGTTGTCTTGCTGCTAATTGAGACGACTCATACCAAAAGGTATAGTTACCAGAGAAATGGTTAATCTTACCAAAATCGATATCAGAAATATGTGTACAAACTGAATCTAAAAAGTGTCTATCGTGAGATACAACAATCACACAGTTATCATAATTTGCTAAGAAATTTTCTAACCAAGAAATAGTTTCATAATCCAAGTCGTTAGTTGGCTCATCCATGATTAACAAATCTGGATTTCCAAATAATGCTTGCGCTAATAAAACACGGACTTTTTGTTTACCATCTAAGTCTTTCATTAAGCTGTAATGATAATCTTCCTTTATTCCTAAGTTAGATAACATGGCAGCAGCATCACTATCAGCATTCCAACCATTCATTTCTTCAAACTGCACTTGAAGCTCACCTATCTTTTCGGCATTTGCATCAGTATAATCTGCATATAATGCATCAATTTCTGTCTTTAACTTATATAAAGGTTTATTTCCTTTTAATATGGTTTCTAAAACAGTGTCTTCATCATGTAAATTGTGATTTTGCTCTAACACAGACATTCTTTTGCCAGGCTCTAAATGAACACTTCCAGAAGTTGGATCCATTTTACCTGCAATGATTTTTAAAAATGTCGATTTTCCGGCACCATTGGCACCAATAATTCCGTAGCAATTACCATTATTAAACGTTGTGCTTACTTCATCAAAAAGTATGCGTTTTCCGAATTGAACCGAAAGATTAGAAACTGATAACATATCTTAAAACTTTATTATTTAGCCCTAAACCATAATTAAGGCATTTTTTTGAGAGTGCAAAAGTAGAAAATTAAACGTAAAATCTGCTATACAACTGCGTTTTGAATCTTAAAATTTAAATAAAATTAATTTTAATCTGTTTTTAAGGATTATACTAATGAAATCAACAAATTCATATTGACTAAGTACCTTCAAATAGTCCTAATAACCTAAAATTAGACCTCTTAGACGAAATTTATAAGTTCTTAAATAAGATTTAACGAGGTATTAACAAGAGTTGCGCTTATCAACCTATACTTTTGTTCAAATAATTTTTATAATATGTCTATTTTAACACCACGTATAGTACTTGCTATTACTTTGCTAACTACTGTTTTTGGATGTCATTTTAAAGGTGGTAATAACAGCGAACATGCATACCTAGGTGGTGAAATTATTAACCCTAAAAATAACCGTGTTATAATTTACAACACTAATGGTAAAGTGTTAGATTCTATAACTTTAGATGCTGATAATCGATTTATTCACAAAATAGATAATTTTAAACCTGGTTTATATTCAATAACACATGGTGGTGAATACCAAATGCTATTATTAGAAGCTAATGATAGTATTATGTTTAGATTAAATACTTACGATTTTGATGAGTCTTTGGTATTTACAGGTGATGGAGCAAAAAAGAACAATTACCTTATTAAAACTTATTTATCTAACGAAAAAGAAGCTAAACAGTTAGTTAAGTATTCTAAAATGGAACCTGAAGCTTTTAATTCTTTTATTGAAAAAAGACGAAATACTCAATTAAATAAGCTTCATGAATTCTTACTTCAAAATGAAGAATCTGAATTCTTTAAATCTATAATTGAAGCCAATATTAATTACAATGCGTATGCAGATAAAGAGATTTATCCGTTTGCTTATTTTGGAAATAATAAACTCATTCATATTAAAGATTTACCCGAAGACTTTTTTGAA
Organism: Winogradskyella eximia; assembly: GCF_003386165.1. GTDB lineage: Bacteria > Bacteroidota > Bacteroidia > Flavobacteriales > Flavobacteriaceae > Winogradskyella > Winogradskyella eximia. The sequence continues at coordinate 372,184 of NZ_QRDV01000002.1, forward strand.
CACAGAAAAAATATAGATTATAACGCTAACTACTTAAGTCGTTTCTTTGCTTACAACAGATTTCTATCTTCTCATATTGAAAATTTAGCGACACATTCTTATTACAAACAAAATGATTTTCATAGTAAGTTTAATAGACATGCTATAGAGTATAATATGTCTAAACTAGATTTAATTGATAGTATTATTACAGATACAACTATTAAGAATAATCTACTAAAGCATAAAGCAATAGATTTTATTAGCCATAATCACACTGAGTTAGAAGCTAAAAAGTATTTGGATTATTATTTAACCAAAAGCACTAACGATGAGGATAAGGCTTACATGAAGGATTTGGTATCTAATTTAAAGCTATTAAGACAAGGCAACCCTTTACCTAATCTTTCGATTGTTAATTATAACGATACTGAACATTCAATTACCTCTATTATCACAAAGCCTACCATAATTTATTTTTGGTCTTCTAACTCTAAATCACAGTATAGAAACAGCCATTATATGGTAGATAAATTGAAATCTAAATTCCCACAAATGGATTTTATTTCAATTAATGTAAACGATAATCATGATGAATTTTGGAAAAATATTGTTAATAATTACAATTTCCCAACTATCAATGAGTTTAGATTTAAAAACTCTAAACAAGCTCGTAAAACATTAGCTGTAAACTATTTAAACAAAGCTATTATTGTAGATGAGCATGGTATTATTTTACATCCAAACGCTAACATTTTTAATTCTGAGTTTAACGAAACACTTGAAGAGTTACTACAAAAAAAGCATCTTATTGTTAAACAAGATGCTCTTTAAAAATTTTGTGAAAGTTAATTAATTTCCTTTCTTATAATCTGCTAAGAATTTTTCTAATCCTATATCTGTTAAAGGGTGTTTTAATAAGCCTGTGATAGAACTTAAAGGACCTGTCATAACATCCGATCCTAATTTAGCACAATCAATTACGTGCATTGTATGACGTACAGAAGCTGCTAATATCTGAGTTTCAAATCCATAATTATCATAGATATGACGAATCTCTGCAATAAGGTTTAATCCATCTGTAGAAATATCATCTAAACGACCAATAAAAGGAGATACATAAGTTGCACCAGCTTTTGCAGCCAATAATGCTTGACCTGGAGAAAATACTAAAGTAACATTGGTTTTAATTCCTCTATCCGAAAAATATTTACATGCCTTAATACCATCTTTAATCATTGGTAATTTAATCACAATTTGCTCGTGCAGTTCAGCTAATGCCTCACCTTCTCTCACCATGCCATCAAAATCCGTAGAGATAACTTCTGCAGAAACGTCTCCATCTACAATATTGCAAATGTCAACATAATGCTTTAAAATATTATTTGTACCAGTAATGCCTTCTTTAGCCATTAACGATGGGTTTGTAGTAACACCATCTAAAATACCCATATCTTGAGCTTCTTTAATTTGCTCTAGGTTTGCTGTATCGATAAAAAATTTCATGTAAAATATTTTTGAATTGTTGTGTTTTTAATTGCTGCGAATTTACAACTTTAAGCCTCATTTATAGAAATGATTTTTCAGAATATATTAACAATAGTTCGTACAAACCACGTTCTACAACTTATAATGATTCATAAGCAACTTTTCATAAACCGTATCTGGAAGTATTCGTTTTAATACAATAGAAAATTTCTGCATAAATGCACCAACTTTATAATGTACTTTGGGATTCTTTGTTTCTATGATTTTATAAATAGCTTCTGCCATTTGTTTTGGGTCACTTCCACTATCTACATGTTCATCCATCATACTCAACGTATTTCCGTACGTTGCTTTATATGGTGAGTTTTCTAAAACTGGTGCATGATAACGACCTGCTGCAATATTGGTAGCAAAATCGCCAGGAGCCACATTGGTCATATTAATATTAAACCCTTTTAGCTCCATTCTAAAAGCTTCAGTAATAAGTTCTAGAGCTCCTTTACTTGCGCTATAAACTCCTCTGTATGGTAAACCCATATAACCAGCAATAGAAGTAACATTAATAATTAAACCCGAATTTTGCTTTCTCATAGTTGGCAAAACTGCTTTAATCACATTTATTGGACCGAAAAAATTGGTTTCAAAATTACGTTTTATTTCTGTATCAGGAATTTCTTCAATAGGACCAGTAATTCCTGCTCCAGCATTATTAAGCAGCACATCAATTCTAGCTTCTTGCGTTAAAATATCAAAAATACATTTTGAAATAGTTTCAGGCTTAGTAACATCTAAGGCTACAATAGGAAACTTACTATGAGGATAATTATCAGGATTTCTACTTGTTCCGTAGACTTTAAATCCTTTGGTTTGAAGAAACTCACCTACAGATTTCCCTATTCCTGAAGATCCACCTGTTATTAATACAACTTTAGACATAATGTTGAAAAATTATAAGTAACAAAATACAAATTTTTAGGAGACTTTTGGGTACAAAAAAAGGCAAGCTACCTACATCACACCGCTACGACCATTTACCTTTGCTGCGTTCCCGCCCTGGAGGATTCAACAGGAGCTGGTTGTGTAGGACTTGCCAGCTGCAAAGATACAATCTTTAATTACTTTCGCAATGATTTTTAAACTGAATTTTATTTAATAACTTGCTAAAAATTCAAACCGAACATATGCAACTTTCTAAATATTTCATTCTCTTAACTTTAAGTCTATTTTTAACTAATTGTGGAGATAAAAATTCTTCTAAACAATCTAGCCTTTCTATAAATACGCCTAAAAAATCTCTAATGTTAGGCGATACATTAAAATTATCTATTAATAATCCTGAAAAATTAGATATCACTAATGTTAGCTATCAAATTAACAATAAGCCTGTAGAAAGTACCATCATTCTTAATAATACATTATTAGGCGAAAAAAGCATAACAGCACAAGTAACTGTTGGAGAAAAGACAGAAACTATTTCTAAAACCATTCAGGTCTTTAATAATATTATTCCTTCTATATATACTTATGAAATAGTAAATACATTTCCTCATGATATTACATCTTACACTCAAGGTCTAGAGTTCTATAATGGCGAATTATATGAAAGTACAGGTCAAAAGAAAGAATCTAAACTTAGAAAAGTAAATTTTGAAACTGGTGAAGTTTTGAAAAACTTAGACTTAGAAGATCAATATTTTGGTGAAGGTTTAACCATTTTAAATGATAAAATCTATCAATTAACGTGGCAAGCTAAACGCGGTTTTATTTACGATGTAAATACTTTTGAAAAATTAAGCACTTTTAATTACGGAACAAGTAAAGAAGGTTGGGGAATTTGTAATGATGGAAAAACACTGTTTAAATCTGATGGTACTGAGAAAATTTTTCTTTTAAATCCTGAAACTTTAGAAGAACAAGGCCACATACAAGTTTATACCGAAAAAGGGAAAATACCAAGTATAAATGAATTAGAGTGGATAGATGGTAAAATTTATGCCAATAGATATCAGCGTAATGGTGTGCTTATTATAAATCCTGAAACTGGTGGTGTTGAAGGTGTTATTGATTTTAGACCATTAACAAAATTAGTAAAACAACATCCTGAATTAGATGTATTAAATGGTATTGCTTACAATCCAGTACGTGAAACTATTTTTGTAACAGGAAAAAATTGGGACAAACTTTTTGAAGTTAAAATAAAGAAACAATAAGCTTTACTCACCGAAAAGCACTAATCACTCATTCTTCATTTTATTAAACCTATAACTTTTGGTTCTTTGATTTATAAATCAAACTAACCATGAGAAAATCTGTTACAATAAACATTGCTGAACCTTGCCATGAGGATTGGAACAAAATGACACCAAAAAATCAAGGTCGTCATTGTGTCGCTTGTAATAAAACTGTTATTGACTTCACAAAACAAACCGATGAGCAAATTATTAAATCATTAGAAACTAATGGAAACCTCTGTGGACGCTTTAAAACGCAACAACTAGATAGAGAAATTGTTATGAGCAGAAAAGCCAAAAACAACTATTTGTCTTTGGCTGCCTCTGGCCTATTTGCTTTTCTGGCACTCGGAAATCAAGATGTATTTGCTCAAGGTGAACCCATAAAAACAGATACCATAATAAGACCAATGGTAAAAGGTAAAGTAGCTACTTCTATTATAAATGAACATATATATTTCGGTACAGTTATAACAGCCATTGATAACCTCCCACTACCAGGAGCTTCTATAATTGTAAAAGGAACATCTCGCAGTGTACAAACAGATTTTGATGGTAATTTCGCAATTAAAGGAAAAATAGGAGAAACTCTAGAGTTAAGTTACATAGGAATGGAAACTCAAAAGATTATACTAAAATCAAAGTATGAATTGAAGGTGGCTTTAAAAGACGATAGTTGTTTTGATGATTATACCTCAGTTGGATTTGTTTCATACAAATACCAAAGAAATAACGACTGTAAAAGAAAAAAACGAAAAGCTAAGCGTTTAGTAAAAAGAGAAGTAATAAAAAAAGGAGAGCAAGAAAGAACCTCCTTTGGTAAATTCTTTTACGGAATTAAAAGGATGTTTATGAAGAAATAATATCTTTAAGCATCAAAAATTGAAGATGAATATATTTGAAAAAACTATTACCGTTTCTAAAGAAGATATTGATGATCTTAACCATGTAAATAATGTGTGTTACGTGCAATGGGTTCAAGATATTGCCAAAGAACATTGGTTAACTTATGTAACTAAAGATATTTTAGATACCTACTCTTGGTTTTTGGTAAATCATTTTATTGAGTATAAAAACCAGGCATTGCTTGGAGACAAATTACTTATAAAAACGTATGTTCCTAAAGTAGAAGGTGTATCTACCACAAGGCACGTAGAAATTATAAATGCAGAAACCAACAAGTTAGTTGTGAAATCTAAAGCAAAATGGTGCTTAATAGACAATAAAACCCAGCGACCAACGCGCATTACTCCAGAAATAGCAACGTTATTTAATTAACATTTTTTTAGGTTAAAGTTTTTTTAACATTGAGTTGATTTTCAGATTAATGCCTTTTCTTTAACCCATCAATCAACTACACCATGCGTCTATTTACTGTTCTCATCATTCTATTATGCCTACCAATTGTACCATATGCTCAAACCTTAAACGGAAAAGTATATGATGCTAAAGCTCCTATAAAAAACATAAATGTCTTTAATAAAACTCAAAACCGAGTTACAGTAACCAACGAGGATGGTAACTTTAGTATAGAAGCTAAAGTAAATGATAGTATTTCGTTTCAATCCATATTCTATCATAACAAAACTATCGTTCTAAAAGATTTTCATTTAAATGGTGTTGCAGTTTTTGAGCTTAAAGAAATATTAACCGAACTTGATGAAGTAGAAGTTAAAGCAGAACCTGAGCAACCCGTCTTTAAAGAAGAAACCTATAATGTAGAACTTCAAAATATACTTAAAGAAGACATAAAAAACAATCCACATTTATACAAACCAGCAGGTGCAACCTATGGAGTAGATTTTGTATACCTTATTGGTGCAGTGGTAAAACTCTTCGCCAAAGACAAACCTAAAAAGCCAAATTATCATCCAATTTCTTATACTCAAATGGATTCTTTGTTTAATAAAAGCTCATTTTTTAATGAGCAATTAATAACAGAAAATCTAAAAATCCCTAGCGATAAAAAATATCTATTTTATGATTTTTGTGAAGCAAAACAAATAAGCTCAAAACTGCTAAAAGACGAAAACAAAATGCAATTGCTCGAAGAATTAGTTTTAAACAGTCAGCTATTTTTAATTCTCTTAGAGCAATATGGAGAAAAGCCATTATCAAAGGAATAGCAAACTTCAACTAATTTATACCCAACTATAATAAATCCTAACTTCAAAAGTTATATTTTTAAGCCTTAATTATATTTATCACTTATGAAGCGATTGCTATCATTTTTACTGTGTTTTGGAATCTTGATATTTTGGAGCTCTTGTCGTAACGATTTTAAATTTACACCAAGTAAAGGACAACTAGAATTTGCAAGAGACACTATTTATTTAGACACCGTTTTTTCAACAATTGGTTCGAGTACCTATAACTTAAAAGTATATAATCGTAGTGATGAAGATATTGTAATCCCAACTATTCAATTTGAAAATGGTGAAAGTTCACTTTACAGAATGAATGTTGATGGTTCTACCGGTTTAGACAATGAAAACCAAATTGGTAAATTCTTTGAAGATGTAGAAATATTAGCCAACGATAGTTTATATATTTTTATTGAAACTACTGTAGATATTGCTACACAGGGCACAATAGAAAATCAATTTTTATATACGGATCGTATTCTATTCGACTCTGGTTCAAAACAACAAGATATTGATGTGGTCACCTTAGTAAAAGATGCTGTTTTTATTTATCCTAATAGAACACCTATTATTGAGGATGATGTTGTTGTTGAGTATATCATTGAAACCTTAACATTTGATGTGGATGGTGATGGCACACCAGATGAAACTACATTACAAGGTAGATATCTACTAGATAGCGAACTCACTTTTACCAATGAAAAACCTTATGTAATTTATGGCTATGCAGGCGTTGGTGCTGGTAAAACTTTAACCATGGAAGCTGGTACACGTGTTCATTTTCATGCAGATTCTGGTATTATTGTTACCGATGGTGGATCTCTAAATATTAATGGTACTCTTAGTCCAGACCAAGAAACACTTGCAAATGAAGTTATTATAGAAGGTGATCGCCTAGAACCATTATATTCAGATATTCCTGGACAATGGGGAACTATTTGGTTATTTAACGGAAGTGAAAACAATACTATTAATTATGCCACCATAAAAAATGGAACAATAGGTATTGTAGCAGACGGTAATCAAGATGCTCCAAACGATAAATTAACCATTACTAATTCAAAAATATTTAATTTTAGTAGTTTCGGAATTAGAGGTACTGCAACTTCAATAAATGCTAAAAACCTTGTAATAAATAATTGTGGACAATCTTCTTTTGCTGGTACTTATGGAGGTAAATACAACTTTACACATTGTACAATTGCTAATTACTGGGACAGTAGTTTTAGACAATTCCCTGCCCTACTCATAAATGATTTCATTGTTGACGAAAACAATACAATTTTCACTAATGATTTAACCGAAGCCAACTTTAACAACTGTATTATTTATGGAAATGATAATCCTGAGTTTTTATTAGAAAATGAAGGCAGTGTTTTCAACTATAAATTTAATAATTGCTTATTAAGATTCAATAATAGTAGTCTTTCAGGCACTGGTAATTATGATTTTGATGATACCACATTTTACAATAACAATGTATTTAATGAAGATCCAAAATTTAAAAGTCCGTTTGAAAATTTAATGCGAATTGGTGACGATTCTGGAGCTAAAGGCATAGGAAATACTTTTGGAGTCGCTGAAGCACCAAGAGATATTCTTGGATTTTTAAGATCTAGTTCTATTGATGCAGGAGCCTATAATTTTATAATTTTTGAAGATTAAATTATAAGTTTAGATAAAATAAAAAGCCTTTCAAACTTGAAAGGCTTTTTATTTTTATGGATTAAAAACTGATTAAAACAACTTCTGATAATATTCATCTGCCATTCTCTGACTAGTAAATTCAGGAATTACACCATCTATACCATTAAAAACGATGTCTTGCCATTTTTTAGGTTCATCATAGTACGTTGGAATCACTTTATCTTCTAAAATTTCATACAAATTATTAGCATCTATATTATCCTGATCCCAAACCGGTAGCGTATGATCTAGTGCTGGTAATACAAAACTGTTTTTACCATCTTTGGCAAACTCAGGAATCCAACCATCATTGGTAGAAACATTTACAGAGCCATTCATTGCTGCAGTCATTCCACTAGTTCCTGAAGCTTCCCTCGTAATTCGTGGAGTATTTAACCAAACATCAGATCCACATTTTAGTCTCTTAGACAAATCTATTTCATAGCCAATTAATACCGCTAAATTGTTTTCGCTTTTAGAATGGTTAACTAAATGATTAAACACATCAATCGCATAGTAATCAAAAGGATATGGTTTTCCTGCCCAAATAATTTGTACAGGATATTTTTTATTAGAAATTAATCTTTTAAAGCGTTCTAAATCATGTAAAAGTAAATCTGCTCTTTTATAACCTGCAAAGCGTCTTGCCCATACAAAAGTTAATACTTTAGGATCAAACGTTTTACCTGTTTGTTTATAAACCTCTTCAAATAAGTCTTTCTTTAAAGCTGTTTTTCTAGTTTTATATGCTTTTACCTGTTTTTTAGACCATGCCTTTTTAATACTTGCATCTTGCCAAAACTTCTGATTTTGTGCATTAGTAATTGGTATAATTTTACTTACACCTTCATAATCCTTCCACATATCAGTGGCTACTTTAGCATGCAATTTTGAAACTCCATTTGCTATTTTCGCCATCCGTAATGCAGAAATTGTATAGTTTATCATACCATCATTAACCATCTCTTTCTGAAGTTCTTGTTCAGAAAGTGATCGTCCAAAAAAGCCACATCTGTTTAAATGTCTAGCATCACGCTCTTCGTTACCGGCTTTTTCTGGTGTATGTGTTGTAAACACCATCTGGCTTTTCTTAACCCCTAAATCTCTTAAATAGTAAAAAGCTGGCAGTGCATGACCTTCGTTTAAGTGATACGTATCTGCACCTCCTAAAGCTTCTACAACTTTAGCACCTCCAATACCTAAAATAATACTTTGAGAAATACGTGTTACTGGATTATTATCATATAAATGATTGGTAATGGTTCTAGACAAATGGTCATTTCCTTCAACATCTGTACTCAAAAAATACATGGGTACAGTTCCAAAAATTTCAGGTTTTAAAACATATGCTCTAACCTTAACATGTGGGTTATCATGAAGTTTTACTTCTACTTCTATGCCTGTATCTTCAAGAAAATCAAAATGTTTTTCATTAAATTCTGTCCTTAAGGTTTGGTCTTCATTTCTTGCTTGATCGTAATAGCCATATTTCCAAAGCATGCCAATACCAATCATGTTTTGTTTTAACTCAAAAGCAGATCTCATATGTGAGCCTGCTAAAAATCCAAGACCTCCAGAATATATATTGAAAGACTGATCAATACCGTACTCCATGCTAAAATATGCAACCTTCTTTTTATATTTTGTTGCCGGTTTATATGGGTGAAACCATGTATTATATTTATTCTCCATTTTAGTGTTTTTTATACTTGTAAACTTAGAACAAAAGACCTATTGTATAATATGATATATGTCATTAAATAACTTTTTAATGTTAACATTTTAATTATAATTAAACATAAAAAAAAGTCCTTCAAATTAATGAAAGACTTTTTAAAAAAAATATTAATGTATTGTTTCCTAATTAAATAAAGCACGTCCTCCCATTAAAGCATTTACTTTTTCTGCAACACCAGCTAAAACAGTTTCGTTTTCGTGATTTGTTAATACTTCATCAATCAAATCAACAACATAAGACATGTCACTTTCTTTTAAACCACGTGTTGTAATTGCAGGTGTGCCAACTCTAATACCAGACGTTACAAAAGGAGATTCTGTATCAAAAGGTACCATGTTTTTATTTACGGTAATATCTGCTTTTACAAGAGCATTTTCAGCATCTTTACCTGTAATATTTTTATTTCTTAGATCAATAAGCATCATGTGGTTATCTGTTCCTCCAGAAATTAAATTATAATCTTTAGCAACAAAAGCTTGAGCCATAGCATCTGCGTTATGTTTTACTTGTAACATATAATGTAAGAACTCATCAGTTAGTGCTTCACCAAAAGCTATTGCTTTAGCAGCAATGATATGTTCTAATGGTCCACCTTGATTTCCTGGAAAAACACCAGAATCTAAAAGACCTGACATTTTACGTAGTTTACCATTCTTTAAAGTAATACCAAATGGGTTATCAATATTTTCACCCATCATAATCATTCCACCTCTAGGACCTCTCAAAGTTTTATGAGTAGTTGTAGTAACCACGTGGCAATGTGGCATTGGATCGTTTAAAATACCTTTAGCAATTAAACCTGCAGGATGCGAAATATCTGCTAATAAAACAGCACCTACACTATCTGCAACTTCTCTAAACTTAGCAAAATCTATATCTCTTGAATATGCTGAAGCACCAGCAATTATTAATTTTGGCTGTTCTTTTTTAGCTTGGTCAGCTAACATATCATAATCAATACGACCTGTATCTTTCTTTACTCCATAAAATGTAGGACGATATAATTTACCCGAAAAATTAACAGGAGAACCATGAGTTAAGTGTCCACCATGAGATAAATCAAAACCTAAAATAGTATCACCAGGTTTTAAACACGCATGAAAAACGGCTGTATTTGCCTGACTACCTGAATGCGGTTGTACATTGGCATAAGCAGCACCAAATAAAGTTTTAGCACGCTCTATAGCAATGTTTTCAACCTCATCAACTACTTCACAACCACCATAGTAACGTTTACCAGGATAGCCTTCTGCGTATTTATTGGTTAATACAGAGCCTGCAGCTTCCATAACTTGGTCGCTAACAAAATTCTCTGAGGCAATTAATTCTATACCATCTGTCTGGCGTTCTCTTTCAGCTTGTATAAGTTCAAAAATTTGTTCGTCGCGTTGCATAAATAAAGTGTTTGTTAAATCGATACAAAAATAGTGAATACATTAGTTTAAATATTAAAAAATGTGTAGGTTTGAGTATAATTAATGAACATTTAATCAACAATAACAATATGCCATTATCAGCAAATAATACAGATCGTACCTCATGGCTACATGTCGGTAAAACTTCAGACTTCCCTATTCAAAATATTCCTTTCGGTGTTTTCTTAACCAGAGACGACATTATTACTATAGGAACGCGTATTGGTGATACTGCTATTGATCTTGGCGCTTTACATCAATTAGGTTATTTTGAAGGTATACCTTTAACTGACGATATTTTTTTACAAGATACTTTAAATGATTTCATTGCAGATGGAAGAAAAACGTGGCGTTTAGTTAGAAACAGAATCGCTGAGATTTTTGATGTTGAAAATGAAACTTTAAAAAATAACAATCCACATAAAGAAACCATTTTGTTTCGTCTAGATGAAATTGAAATGCAATTACCTATTCAAGTTGGTGATTATACAGATTTTTATGCTAGTAAAGAACATGCCACAAATGTTGGTACTATGTTTAGAGATCCAGATAATGCGTTAATGCCTAATTGGGTACATATGCCAGTGGGTTATCATGGACGTAGTTCTTCTATTATACCTTCAGGAATTCCGATTCATCGTCCACAAGGACAAACATTACCAGAAGGAGCAGACAAACCTGTTTTTGGACCATCGAAATTGGTGGATTTTGAATTAGAAATGGCTTTTATTACTACAGATGCTAATGATCTAGGAGAACCAATTCCTATTGAAGAAACTGAAGAATACATCTTTGGTTTGGTTTTATTTAATGATTGGTCTGCTCGTGATATACAAAAATGGGAATATGTACCTTTAGGGCCATTTTTAGGTAAAAACTTTGCCTCATCTATGTCTCCTTGGATTGTAACTTTAGATGCGTTAGAACCATTTAGAACTGAAAGTCCTAAACAAACTCCGAAGCCTCTAGATTACTTACAAACCAAAGGTAAAAAGAGTTTTGATATTAATTTAGAAGTTGGTATTCAACCAAAAGGCGGAAAAGAAACAACGGTTTCTAAATCTAACTTTAAGTATATGTATTGGAATATGGCACAACAATTAGCTCATCATACGGTTAATGGATGCCCTGTAAATTCTGGAGATGTAATGGGAAGTGGAACGATTTCTGGACCTACACCAGATTCTTATGGCTCAATGTTAGAATTAAGTTGGAAAGGTACTAAACCCTTAAAATTAAAAGATGGCACTGAACGTAAATTTATCAACGATAATGATACCGTTATTATGAGAGGCTATTGCCAAAATGATGACATTAGAATTGGTTTCGGACAGGTTAAAACTCAATTATTACCTGTATTTGATTCTAAGAAGAAAAAGAAATAAGCAGATATTTAAAAATATAAGTAAAGACCAAAGTTTAAATAATTTGGTCTTTTTTTTGCTTAGACTTAAAGTGAAGACCTAAGACGACCTGCTCAGAATGGTGCTTCACAACTAAAACTCACCCACTCTTTTTTAGCAGGATGCTCAAAACTCAAAGTTTCAGCATGAAGATGTAATCTATTTGAAACAGTTCCGTATAAATCATCACCAACGATTGGCACGTTTAAACCTTTGTAATGAGCAGCATGCACTCGCAATTGATGTGTTCTTCCTGAAATAGGATAGAAATAAATTCTTGTTATATTATCTTTAACCTCAACAACTTCATATTTTGTAATGGCTTTTTTACCATGTTCATAACACACCAATTGTCTTGGTCTATTATTTAAATCCACTCGTAATGGTAAATCAATTGTTCCTTCTTTTGTTTCAATAATTCCATCTAATAAAGCCACATAACGCTTTTTAACTTTACGTTCTATAAATTGTTTTTGAAGTTTTTTGTGCGTTCTCTCATTTTTTGCAACCAACAACAAGCCAGACGTTGACATATCTAAACGATGCAATAATAAAGGACCTGTTGCATTTGGTAAATAAGTTTGCATTCTGGTTAAAACCGAATCTTTAATCGTTTTTCCTGGAACTGATAAAAACTCGTGAGGTTTATTAAGGACTAAAAGAAAATCGTCCTCGTAAATGATCTCTAATTCACCTTTAAAAACACCTGCTAATTCTATAGGATTTGGTTCAACATTTAAACCTTGCATCATATGGCCTAAAATTGGTTCACATCTACTGCGACAAGATGGATAGAATTGTCCATGCTTTCTAACTTCTGCTGTTGGTGAAATTCCCCAATAAAACTCTGCCATTGCAATAGGCTTTAGTTTATTCTGATAAGCATACTGAAATAATTTAGGAGCTGCACATTCGCCTGCTGCTGCAGGTGGTTTTCCTAAATCTGTACTTTTAAAAATCTCAATTAAATCTTTAGTTTCTCCTCTTGCATTTAAAAATCGATAATGCTCATGAATTTCTTTTTGCAAACGTGCTGAAAGTGTTTTCCTTTCTAATTTTAAAGCTTCAATAGGTTTTACTAATGCTGCTAAATTCTTTTCAGCTAATTCAACCTCAGCTTCAAGATTCAACTTTAAATATTTTAAATCAATATTACTCTGAATACTTTGCTGCTTTAAACTTTCAAAAAGTATATTTTTTTCTGAGTCATTAAGATTTTGCTCTGCTTCTACTCTACGTTGTTGTCGTTTTTGTTTTTCGGCTTTAGCATGCTTTTTAAATTCTTCAAGCTTTTTAATACTATTTAATCTTGTTTCTTTTAAATTTATTTCAGCTTTTTCTAATTTCGGATTCTTTTCTAAAGCTTCAATTTTAGTAGTTAAATCATTTAAATATGCTTCATTTTGTTTGTAAAATCCATCTTTATTCAACGTATCATAAATTGGAGGCACAAACCCTTTTAAATGATTGCTCTCTGCTAATTTACCTGAAAATCCTGTGATGTAACCTAATTGTCCTTCTGAATTTTCAACAATCATTACACCAAACATCTTTCCAATTTTTAAAGTCGTTTTACTTTTATCTAAACCAAAATTATGTTCAAAATCTGTTTGATTAATAAGATAAGTCTTTACCTCATCTGCTGCATTAACACATAGTGGATGTGGTGTGTAATAAAATGGAAATGTAAATTGCTCTGGAAGTATTTCCGAATGCAATTCTATAGAATGAAAACAACCGTTTTCTGTATGAAACATGAGACTTTTAATTGGTTTACAAAGAAACGAAAATCTTTAACGTCTGTTTAATTGAATTACATTAAAATATTCCCAATTCATAAGTTTTAGTGAAATTGTATTTGGCAATATTGCATCGCAAACAATAGGTTTACAAATGCTTCTGGATATATTTTCTCATACTCCAAAATCACTCGAAGTGGAGCTAGTTTTAAAGTTTGGCATCATAATTGGATTTACTATTATATAACCAATAAAAGCCTAACATTATGAAAAAATTTCTACTCTTAACAGTCCTTGTTTCAGTACTAATATCTTGTAGTGCAAAAAAACAAATTGAAACCGCAATAAGCCATGGTAATTACGATGAAGCCATTTCTGAAGCATTAAGAAAACTCGAAAACAATAAAGATAAAAATCGTAAGCAAGACTATATTGTGATGCTTGAGGATGCATACTATAAAGTTTTAGAGGAAGACTTAAATAATGTTGCGCATCTTAAAAAAGACGGAAATCCTGAGCAATATAAAACCATCTATAATATATATTTAGATTTAGAGGAAAGACAAAATGCAATTAAACGTGTGTTACCTTTAAAAATAAATGGCAAAGAATTACAATTAGAGTTTAATGATTATAGTTCTGAAATTGTAGATTACAGATATAAAACATCTGAGTATTTAATTGGTCAAGGTATTACACTTCTGGATTCTGGAGATAAATTTAATGCTAGAAAGGCTCATGGAATATTCAGTTATATTGAACAAATTAATCCAAATTTTGAAGAAAATAGAAGCTTAATAGCAGAAGCTCATGAAGCAGGAATGGATTACGTGCATGTGTCTATACAAAACCAAACACATCAAATAATTCCACAACAATTAGAAGCTGAATTGGTTGACTTTAATACCTATGGCTTGAATCAATTTTGGACAACTTACCATGCAAATGCTAACAACTCTATAGATTATGATTTTGCGATGCAATTACAATTAAAGCAAATAAACGTTTCACCAGAGCGTATTAATGAGCGTCAAATATTAAGACAAAAACAAATCGTTGATGGTTGGAAATACCAATTAGATAGAAACGGAAACGTAAAAAAGGACAGTTTAGGTAATGATATTAAGATTGATAAAATCATTACCGTTAAAGCTAAATTTACTGAAGTTTTACAAACTAAATCTGCACAAGTAGTTGCCGATATTATTTACACAGATTTAAAGCAAAACCAAGTGATTGATGCATTTTCTATAGATAGTGGATTTGTTTTCGAGAATATTTTTGGTACTTATAGAGGAGATAAAAGAGCATTAGTAAGAGACGATATTAATCTTTTAAACCAAAGGCAACTTCGTTTTCCTAGTGATGAACAAATGGTATATGACACTGGAGAAGATTTAAAATTGAAGTTAAAAGACATAATAGGTTCTTATAACATTAGAAGAAGTTAGTTATAAACAATATATAAAAAGAAAACTCTTACCTTAGGTAGGAGTTTTTTGTTTGTAGCTGTTTTAATTATAGAACTCATTATTTAGTTAAATTAAAAAAAGTCATTTTTTAACGCAACCCTTTGTAAGAAAGTACATCTTATAAAAACAAAACCAATCATTATGAAAAAAATTACACTTCTTATTCTACTTGCTTTCTATTCAATGTTTTGTTTTTCTCAAAATCCAACAGTCTATGTTACCAGCAATGGTGGAAATGGTTATAGTGTAATTGAGGGCAATACCTATACATTTACTGTAAGTATGTACAGTGCAACAACTACTGACGTGATTATTGATGTCGCTACAATTGCAAATACAGCAGATGCAAGTGACTATACACCTTTATCTACAACGGTTACAATTCCTGCAGGACAGCTTAGTAGTAATCAACTTACCATACCAACAAGTAATGATTCAACTATAGAACTTAATGAATATTTTACTATTGAAGCTACGGTAACCTCAGGTAATACTGTAAATACAGATGTCTATAGAAGCATAACGTTATGGGATAATGATACTACACCAACTGTAAATGTAAATACTTCTCCTAGTTTAGTTGAAGGTCAGGGTTATAATACGTATTGGGTTTATTTAAGTAATTATTACAGTTCAGATGTAACAATAGACATTACTACTTCTGCTGGCACAGCTGATGCTTCAGATTATATTGCAACCACTACTAGTATTACAATTCCAGAAGGTCAAACCAATGCATCATTTCCTATTTACACACAAGATGACAACATCACCGAAGCCGATGAAACTTATACGATTACTGCAACTATTACTTCGGGTAACACTACAAATAGCAACTTAAATATTACAGTAACCATAAGAGATAATGACACAACTCCTACTTTTACTATAAGTTCTTTTCAGGCCAATGAAGGTGGTTCGGCTTACGTTTACGCTAGATTAGACAGAGCTTATAACTCAGACGTTATAATACAATTAAACACATCAAACGGAACAGCGGACAATTCAGATTACACAAATCTTTCCCAAACCAAAACTATAGAAGCTGGATATACCTCAACTAATTTTAGAATTTATACAACAGATGACACGTTAGATGAACCAGAAGAATCTGTGAATTATACAGCAACAGTAACTTCTGGTAATACAACAAATACCTCTGAAACTGGAACTTTTAACATTATAGATAATGATGGCTTACCTGATTTTAGTTTACAAACTGTGTATGATGATAATAACCCTAACGGACAATCTGGAGATAGTTTAGTTGCTGAAGAAGGTTTCGATCTTAAATTTAGACCAAGATTAACACATCCTAGCCCTATTGATACAGAAATTGAAATTACAACAACTAATGGAACCGCAGATAATTCCGATTATACAACTTCAACCATACTTGTTACAATTCCTGCTGGCCAGTACTCTAATTATTATGAAGAATACAGTTATCCAACTACTTTAGACCAACTAGACGAAGACGATGAAAACATTTTTGTTAATGCACTTGTAACTTCAGGAAACACTTATAATACCAATTATACTTTAGAAGGCTTTATTTTAGATAACTACCATCTAAATGCACAACGCGATGACATCACTTCAGTGCTCGAAGTTGGTGCTACATTTCAGGTTTTAGACAATGATACTTTTGAAGGTTTACCTGTTATTCCTGGAGATTTAAATGTTACATTACTTGATACAAATTTAGTAGGTATTACCTTGAGTAATTCGGGTGTTTTAACGATTCCTTCTAGCGTACCAATGGGTTATTACTCTATAAATTATGAAATCTGTGAGTCTGCCACCCCAAATAATTGTGATACAGCGAGTATTATAGTTAGAGTTGAATCTCCTTTAGAGGTTACTCACACAACTCAATATGTTGATTTTAATGGTGATGGTTTTGTAAGTGTTGGTGATACTATTGAATATGAATTTACAGTAACCAACAACGGAAATGATTCAATTACAGATATTGATGGAGATTATCAAGGTATAAATATTGTTGGTGGTCCATTAACTAGTTTAGGTGCAGGACAAACAGATAATACAACTTTTACAGCATTACATATTATAACTCAGAATAATATTAATTCTGGTTATTATGGTGGTGACCTAGAAGGAGCAACATTTTTTGGTACTTATTATGGTTATGAAGTTCGAGCTTATCTGTATGACCCAAGTCAAATTATAGATTTACAACAATCCGATGGTATAGAACTAAATGCTTTTGTTGATACTAATGGCAACGGAACACAAGAAACTGGCGAAATTAATTTTCCATTAGGTCAGTTTGACTATGAAATAAATAACGATGGAATCATTAACAATCTATATGTATCTCCTCATTATTTATATGAATCTAATCCAACAACAACTTATGAACTTTCATATACAGTAGATCCTGATTATGCAGCCAATAATACAACGGCAGTAAGTTATTCTAGTATTACAGTTCCTGTAGGTTCTGGCATCACCACTTACGATTTCCCTATTACAGTAACAGCTTATGACGATTTAGCTACTGAAATTTCAGCGTCTTGGAGACCACCAATGCCAGGTTTTCAATATTGGAATTATATCAGTTATACCAACAATTCTAATGAAACCGTAACATCTGGTACTATAGATTTTACTATAGATAATGCTCTTAATTTACTGAGTGTACATGAGGTGTCTAATTATTGGTATAATTATAATCCAGCTTCATATACTACTACTGCTACTGGTTTTAGCTATACATTTAACAATTTACAACCATATCAAACCAAACGTCTTTGGGTAAAAATGCAAGTACCAACTTTGCCAACGGTTAGTTTAGGACAATTAGTTACAAATACAGTAGATATTGAATTACTCGCTGGAGATATTGTCCCTTTAAACAATACCTCTAGTTTAACTCAAACTATTGTTGGTTCATACGATCCTAATGATGTTACAGAAAAGCATGGTGAAGAGATTCTCTTCTCGTCATTCTCAACAGACGATTATTTAACGTATACCATTCGTTTTGAAAACACAGGAACTGCAAATGCCATTAACATAAAAGTTGAAGACATTTTAGATGATCAATTAGATGAATCTACACTGAAAATGGTAGATGCAAGTCATCAATATAGCTTAGAACGCGTAGGTAAAAATGTAGAATGGAATTTCTTTGCTATAGACTTACCACCTTCAGAAGATGTTGAAGATTCGCAAGTTGGCCATGGCTTTATAACTTTTAAAGTTAAGCCGTTTCCAGATTATGCAATCGGAGATGTCATACCAAATACAGCTGAGATTTATTTCGATTTTAATCCTGCTATTATTACTAACACTTGGACTACAACATTCGTTCAAACTTTAGGAGTTAATGAATCTGATTTTAGCAATTTAACGGTTTATCCAAATCCTGTTAAAGATGTGCTTCAAATTAATAACTCATCTATAATTACAACTATTGAAGTTAGCTCTATTCTAGGGAAACAATTATTATCTAAATCAGTTGATAATCTATCTACCGAAATAGATTTAAGTACATTTTCAAGCGGAGTGTATTTTGTGAATATTAAAAGTAATACAGGCGAAAAAATCATCAAAATCCTTAAAGAATAAAAAACGAATTTATAGTATATAATAAATCTCTTTGAGTTCTACTTAAAGAGATTTTTTGTTTTAAACAGTATTTGCTAAAATTCTAAATCAACTAGAAAATAGAATTAAGAGATAATTCATTAAAATCAACGAATACTGAATAAGAAAATAATTATATATAATATTCTCATAGAATTGATGTATTTGATAAATATCTTATTAAAATTTAATAGTATTTCGGTTATAATTCATAATAATCGCCCAATATCATACATGGCTATTAGATATGCTCTCAAATAGCATATAAACAGATAATCATCAACTATTTAGATAAAAGTTTTTATATGCATTTTGTCGACTTTATTTACCAAAGAGCTTCTTTCTATTTAATTTCGTAATCCCTCTCATATATATTTTTTTCAAAATATTTTTTCCTTAACAAAAGGATTGATTTAACAACACCCAAGTTTCAAATGAAAAACACTTTTGCTAAATTAGTAATCAGCGTCTTAATCATTATATTACCTACCCTATTTTATGGGCAAAATTCAGGTTTTATTCATAGTTATGTAATACTCGATAATGGTTCTGGAAATACCTCATTGGATTTACATTATCCAAGTGAAGCTAATGATGATCTTTTAATCACTGATTTTACGAACGCTACTTTAGGAACAATAGGAACTACTGTTGGAACTTTACTTTTAAACGGAGGTCAAAATACGGTTTGGAAATGTGCTTCAACAGATAATATTACTTCGGGTTGGCTATATTATACAATATACCCTACAGGAAATAGACCGGCTATTCCTTCATTTTCATCTATCAATTTAGGAACTAATATTTCTTATTCTCCAGGAACTGTATGTGGTGTAAGTTCGCAAGATGAAGAGTGGATCACTGATACTGAAAATATTAATTTATTAAACGGATTAGCTTCTGGAAATCATACATTAGAAGTCTATACATCTGCAGATTATACAAAAAATAGTGTTGCAGCACCTAACCCTCATTATGTAAATAATAATGGAGCAAACTTTACAACTACTTTTACTGCAGACACACCTCCAAGCGCTAACTGCTTTGGAACCTTAACTGTAGAACTTGATGCAACAGGTAATGCAACCATAACAGCAGCTGATATTGACAACGGATCTTTCGATGATTTTGACACACCTACTTTAAGCATTGATATTAATACATTTGATTGTTCAGACATTGGAACTCCAGTAACAGTTACCTTGACAGCTGAAGATTCTCTTGGACAAAATAGTACATGCACAACAATTGTGTCGGTTACCTCTCTGTCACATACGCTTTCGCCTGTTACTGTTGACTGTAACGGAACATTAACTACCCCAACAATTACGGATGCTTGTGCAGGATCTCTTGTAGGCACAACTTCTGATACATTATCTTTTGTTGAAGGTGGCAGTACAATTATTACTTGGACATTTAATCATGGAAACGGTAATTTTACATCCGCAACTCAAGTTTACAATTACGATGACACAACAAATCCAGTGACTCCAACACTTTCTGCTGTAACTATTGGTTGCGACGGAACATTAACTGCACCAACAACAACTGATAGCTGTGCAGGAATAATTACTGGTATAACTTCTGATAGCTTAACTTATATTGAAGACGGAAGTACAACGATAAATTGGACATTTAATGATGGACATGGGAATTCCACAACGGCAACCCAAATTTACTATTATGATGACACTTCAAATCCTATAGCAATTTGTCAAAACATAACCATTCCATTAAATGCATCTGGTAATGTAACTATTTCGCCTGCAGATATTGATAACGGCTCTTTTGATAACTGTGGTATTTCTTCAATGACATTAGACAATGCTTCATTCACCTGTTTAGATTTAGGCGTAAATACCGTAACGCTATTTGTAAGAGACACTTCTAACAATTTATCAACTTGTACAGCAACTGTTACGGTTACTGATCCTGCAGATAATGCCTCTGTGAGTATTTCTGCAAACAATAACACTATATGCCAAGGAGAAAATGGACAATTTACAGCGACCCCTTTAAATGGAGGAACAAATCCTGTGTATAATTGGTTTATAAATAATGTCTCCCAAGGTAATAATAGTCCAAATTTTGTTCCATTTACTCCATTAAATGATAATGATGTAGTGTATGTACAAATGCAGTCTAGTTTATCATCATGCAACATACCTAAACAAAGTAATAGTATTACAATAAATGTAAACCCATCGCCTTTGGTTTCTGGACCTTCATCACTTTGTCTTGGAAATAATTCTAATTTGTCACCTGCAACTTCTGGTTGGGTAAGTAATACTGCACTTGCAACAGTTGATAATTTTGGTGTTGTTACAGCAATATCTCCCGGAGATGCTACTTTTACTTATACCGATTCTAACGGCTGTAGCTCTAATTTAACTATTACTATTAATAATAGCACTGCTGTAACAGCACCTTCTAGTATTTGTGTTAGTGAAACAAGTAACTTATCTCCTAATTCTGGAGGTACTTGGAGCAGTACAAATAATTCAAGAGCTACTGTAACAAATTCAGGGGAAATTACGGGAATAGCTCCTGGTTTGGTGAAATTTATATATACTGATGCTAATGGTTGTATTACAGCTACAAATCAAGTTGAAATTTTGGTAAACCCTCTAATAAGTTCTGTAACGGCATCAGAAAATTTAATATGTAACGGAGAATCTAGTATACTAACCGCAAATGTTCAAGGAGCTGGAATCAACAATGAAGTTATTGTTAATTACAACTTTAACTCAGGAAGTAATTATGCCTCTTTAGATGGTCAGGAAGTTCCAGGTGTTAATTGTGATATCACTCATGTGAATATGTATTATAGAAACGGTTCAGGAACAGCAACACAAGGTTCAGCATATTCTCCTGAGATTATAGCAGGAAATGCTTTGAGTCAATTAGACAATCAATGGGGAAACGAAGGTTATTGGAGGTTTACTATTGGAGGAGCCAATTTATCTACTTACCAAAATTTTTCACTGTACTTTCAAACAAAAAGAGCAACAGAAATAGGTACAGATAAATATGTATACCTTTATTATAGAGTAAATGGAACAGGTAATTTGATCTTTATTGATAAAGTTTTAATCAATAATACAATTTCAGGAACTCAATGGCAAGAAGTAGTTTATGCCATGCCTACATTAGCTAACAATCCTAACCAATTAGAATTTATTATTGGAGCTACTGATGGGTATACTAGTTCTGTAGGACAAGACCCTAGTCTTAATCCCAATATTCTAATAGATAACGTTCAGGTAAGAGCGTCAAATTTACCAGATTCCTTTACTTATTCTTGGTCTAGTAATACTGGTATTAATTCAGGTCTACCTATTGGATCAGATACTCCTTCTAGTTCTAATAGCACCATATCAGTAAACCCAACTCAAAGTACAGAATACACTGTAACAGCTCATAATAGTAATGGTTGTACTGAAACAGATGTTGTTACAGTAAACGTATTAGAATCACCAAATATAACTATTGGTGTTAATTATTGCCCTACGGATGACCTTTCTACCGCACAAGACGAAAGCAATATGGTACAGTTAGTTGCTAGTTCTACGACTCCCGTAAGCACTTGGGAATGGCAAACAACACCTACACAAACTGGAAGTACAATTTATGTTGATAATGCTGGTTTCTATCAGGTCAATGGCACTTCAGCAAATGGTTGTACTGATTCTGGTACTATTAGAGTGGCTCAAGAACGTATTTTTAATGGTAACTTTTCGGAGATAGCAGCTACTACCGATGGTGATTTTGGTCCTGATATTTTTGACAATTTAAATGCATTAGGTTTTGATTATGATGAAGATTATGTATCTCCTTTTACAAATGGCTATCGCTATGTAGTAAATCCTGTTCTTAATCAAAATATGATAACAGTTACTACTGATTCTGGGCCATTAAACACTATATTTAGAAGTGTAAATGATCATACTGGTGATGCTGAGGCTCAGTTTCTTGCCGTAAATGGAGGCAGTACACCATTAGTTGTTTGGCGACAAGAAATCCCTGTGGAACCTGGAATAGAATATTACTACTCTTTTTGGGGAATAGACCTTTCTGATACTGCAAATACATCACTCAACCCAAGTGATTTAAGATTTAGAATAAACGGAATCCTTGTAGGTCCAACTCTAGATTTAGTTAAAGGCAATGATTGGGAACGCATCTATGATGTTTGGA
The DNA here is from genome assembly GCF_003386165.1 of Winogradskyella eximia. Taxonomy (GTDB): domain Bacteria; phylum Bacteroidota; class Bacteroidia; order Flavobacteriales; family Flavobacteriaceae; genus Winogradskyella; species Winogradskyella eximia. Next base: position 395,291 of record NZ_QRDV01000002.1, read on the forward strand.
ATTCTGGAACTGAAACATCAGCAATCGTGGAAATTATAAATATTAACACTTCACCTCAAGGTAACAATTTTGGTATTGATGATGTATCATTTGCTACTTTATCCACTTTTATTTCTTTAACATCACCTACAGGAACAGATAATCAAATAATTTGCCAAAATACACCTATTCAAGACATCACCTACGATGTAGGTGGAGGACTGAATGCACCAACCATCACTAGTACACCTGCATTACCTGCAGGATTAACAACTTCATTTGATGGTTTAAAATTCACAATAAGTGGTATACCTACTGAGTTTGGTACTTTTAATTATACCATAACAACAGATTCTAGTTGTAATCAAAAATCATCAAGTGGCACTATTACAATAAATGAAGCTCCGGCTGTTACTATTCAAAATATAGTTTCTCCAGTATGTTCTGCAAATGGTAGTATTTCATTAAATTCAACCTTATTAGGTAGTGCTACTTCTGGAACTTGGAGCACATCTGGAATTGGTAATTTTACTGGAATTTCAGCAAATGGAACCACTGCAACATATAATTTTGGTGCTAATGAAATTGGAACTATTAATTTAACGTTTACATCTAATACTCCCGCTTCAACTTGTACTGCAGCTAGCGACACAATTACGTTTGAAATCACCGAAAATTTTAATGCTAATGCTGGTGCAGATATTAATAATTCATCAATTAGTTGCTCTAATACTACTGTGACTTTAAATGCAAATAATGTTGTTGGGCAGTGGACTGTAACTTCAGGTCAGTTAGCAAATACCTATCAATTTTCCGATGCCTCTTCCTATAATTCAACATTCACAGGAGAAAGTGGTGAAACATACACACTCCAATGGGAAGCCATAAACACCTCTCCTTGTGGTAATACAACAGATACCACCATCATAACTTTTGCTGATTGTGGTAATAATCTTGTTTTTGATGGTTCTGATGATTATATCAATTTTGAAGATAATTACTTGCTAAACAATACGCCTTTTAGTATTGAAGCGTGGATTAAGTTAGACAATGTTAGTGGTACAAAAACAATAATTTCTAAACGCAATAGTGACCTCTTAAATTCTGGTTATGATTTGAGCGTAATAAATAATAGACTTTATTTCCGTTGGAATAATCAAAGTATGGCTGCCACTCAAGTTATCAATACGTCTAAATGGTATCATGTTGCCATTACCTTTAATGGCACTAATACTTATGCTATGTATATTGATGGTTTTTTAATTACAACAAATAATTCTGGAGCATCTCCAATTATTAACAATAGTAAAAGTCTTATTGGAGCAATGGATAAAGCTAATAGTAAGCCAGTTAATTATTTTGAAGGAGGTATAGATGAAGTACGTTTTTGGAACACTACATTGACGCAAGAGCAGATTCGTGAAATGATGAATCAGGAAATAGAAGTCAGTGGAATTGATGCGGTATCTGGAGTAGTTATACCTATAGAAATCAGTGGTGGCTTGCAATGGAATAACTTAATTGGTTATTACCAAATGAATGATGGTACTCAGGCAAATATTGCAAATGGACGAATTCAAGATATTGCCACATCTTCTCCTGTAGATGGAAAATTGAATAACATGACTTCAGTGCAAACTGAATCTGCACCAATACCATACATTTCAGCAAATAATACCAATTGGGATTCTCAAAACACTTGGCTAAATGGTTCTGTGCAACAAATACCTAATTCTACTGTTAATAGTATTAATGGCCTTGCACAAACATGGAATATTGTTATAACACAACATAATGTTTTAGTTAACCGAGCAACTTCTATTACCTTATCTGGTTTAAGAGTGGATAATAATAAATTGTCTATTACAAATAACCTAGCCTTAAGAGTAAATAAATATCTTAAAATTGATGGTATTTTAGATCTTGAAGATGAATCTCAACTTCTGCAACCTACAGGAAGTATTGTAGATTATACTGGATCTGGAAATTTAGAAAGAGACCAACAAGGCTCTTCAAATCTTTTTAACTATAATTATTGGTCATCACCCGTAAGTGATAATGGTACAACTTTTATAATTGCAAATGTCATGTACGATGGCACAACAGCAATAAATCCACAACCATTAAACTGGACCGCTAACTATAATGCTAATCCATTAACAACTCCAATATCAATAAGTAAAAGATGGTTATATCTATATGAAAATTATTTAGACAATTCTTATGCAGACTGGAATGCAATTAATGAAAATTATAATATCCCAATTGGTCTTGGCTACTCTATGAAAGGTAGTGGTAGCGCTAGTGCTAACCAAAATTATACTTTTGTAGGTCAACCTAATAATGGAACCATTACGTCGCCTGTTTCTGGTAATTTTCAAGCATTGATAGGAAACCCTTACCCTTCTGCTATAGATGCTGTGGCCTTTATAAATGATAATAGTGGTGTTTTATTAGATGGTACACTCTATTTTTGGGAACATGCAGCATCAAACAATTCTCACAATTTATCAGCTTACGAAGGTGGTTATGCCGCACGAAATTTAACTCATGGTGTTCCTGCTGTATCTTCACCTGAAATTAACGGACAAGGTAACTCCAACAAAATACCTGGTCGCTATGTGCCTGTTGCACAAGGATTCTTTGTTACAGGAAATGGTACTGGCGGAATGATAACCTTTAACAATAACCAACGTGTGTTTGCTAAAGAATCTGACTTGAATTCATTTTTCTTAAGAAGTAGTAATACTCCTTCTGAAGATTTAGACACTAGTCAAAATGAGGATAACAATCAATTTATTAGATTAGATTTTATTACTCCAGATAACGCAACACGTCAATTAGTTATTGGTTTTATGGACAACACTAATGCTACCGATGGTGTTGATTATGGTTATGATGGTCTAAATACAGATTCTTTTCCTAATGATATGTCTTTTAATATTGAAGGCGAAAAATATATCATACAAGGAGTTGGTAGTTTTGATGCAACAAAATCTTATCCCTTAGATATTAATGTAAGCAATGGCGGAAACATAGAAATTAGACTTAATTCCCTTGAGAATTTCAGCGATAACCGTCCTGTTTTTATTTATGATGCCTTAGAACAAAACTACATCAGTATTAATAATCAAAATTTTCAAACCAATTTAGAACCTGGTAACTATAGTAACAGATTCTATTTAGTTTTTCAAGAAGATGAAACATTGTCAACAATTAAAAATGAGTTTGAAAACGTAAACGTAAAATTCCTTTTAGATACAGATGAGATTTATATTAAAACACCTCCCTCAATAGATATTACTCAATTGTATTTAATCAATGTTGCAGGTCAAACTATAGCATCTTGGAATGCTACTAATTTAATTATGTCTAATGAGATTAAAATACCAGTTAATAATATTTCAGAAGGCACCTATATTATAAAAGCTGAAACTCAAACAGGCACATTTAATAAAAAGATTATTATAAAATATTAAAGAATTTCTGTGGTTATTAGTATTAAAAAGAAATGCTATTAGCCACAGAATTATCAATTTATATGGTTTTCAACACCTATAAACCAAGACATTTTTCTTAATAATTCTTTTCTATTCAATTAATACTGTCTTCAATTTTTTGAAAAGCATATAAGCGTATTGAAAGATTGTAACTATATTTATTTAGACTCTTTATCTAATTAAGCTATAATTCATTCATTGTTTTATGAATTCTAGATAGAATCTATTCAAATCGTTCTAAATTCATCTCATTAATACCTCCATGACTAGCATGTGCCACCACTACTCCATTTTTTATCACTAACAGCTGAGGTGACTGATGCATCACTTGAAATTTATAGCCAACTTCATTAGACACATCTCTATAATTTAACAAATCTAAATAATACAAATCTGCATTACTATCTAAATCATATGCAGACACAAACTGTTTCATTACCATACTACTAATACCACAACGTGTAGAGTGCTTAAATATAAGCTGCGTTTTGGTTTTAGATCTTTCTTCAATAGTACTTAATTGCGATACATCGCTTAATGGTTGCCAAGGCAATACTTTTTCTTCTTTTGGCTCTGAGGAACCGAATAATTTTTTAAACATATTACATTTTTAAATGGTCTATCGTCAGTTCTTGTCGTTTAATTAACATGTAAACAAAACACCTAACTGACCTACGTCATTCCTTAAGTCGAAACAAATTCGTAATCTTACACAAGACAAAACGTCATTAACAAAAGCTTTAAAACAGACATTTTGTCGTTTATTTCTTACGTTTTTAAATTGGTAAGATAATTGCCTAAAGATAGTCAAACACAACAATAACACAAGGTTGATTTGAGGACAATTAACGTTTCAAATTAATTATAAAAACAATAAAAGATGAATTTTAATAACTATACCATTAAATCGCAAGAAGCGATACAGCAAGCTCAGCAGCTTGCTCAAGGTTTTGGTCATCAACAAATAGAAAACGAGCACATTTTTAAAGCGCTCTTTAATGTTGATGAAAACGTATTACCATTTCTACTTAAAAAGTTGAATGTTAATATTCCAATGCTACAACAAATATTAGACAAAGAACTCGAAAGTTTTCCTAAAGTATCTGGAGGAGATATTATGCTCTCTCGTGATGCTAGTAAAACGTTAAACGAAGCATCAATCATCGCTAAAAAAATGAATGATGACTATGTTTCTATTGAACATTTAGTTTTAGCTATTTTTAAATCTAAAAGTAAAATCGCTCAAATCTTAAAAGATCAAGGTGTTACTGAAAAAGGTTTAAATGCGTCGATTGAAGAATTAAGAAAAGGTGACAGAGTAACATCTCAAAGTCAAGAAGAAACTTATAACTCACTTAATAAGTATGCTAAAAACTTAAATCAATTAGCACGAGATGGCAAATTAGATCCTGTGATTGGTAGAGATGAAGAAATTAGAAGAATCCTTCAAATTTTATCTCGTAGAACAAAAAACAATCCGATTTTAGTTGGTGAACCTGGAACAGGTAAAACAGCTATTGCTGAAGGTTTAGCACACAGAATTATAGATGGAGATATTCCTGAGAACTTAAAAGACAAGCAAATTTTTGCTTTAGATATGGGTTCTTTAATTGCAGGTGCAAAATTTAAAGGTGAATTTGAAGAGCGACTTAAAGCCGTAATCAAAGAGGTTACAGAAAGCGATGGCGATATCGTATTATTTATCGACGAGATTCATACACTTGTAGGTGCTGGTGGTGGACAAGGTGCAATGGATGCTGCAAACATTCTAAAACCTGCTTTAGCACGTGGCGAATTAAGAGCTATTGGTGCAACTACCTTAGATGAGTATCAAAAATACTTTGAGCAAGACAAAGCTTTAGAGCGTCGTTTTCAAATGGTAAAGGTAGATGAGCCAGATACCGAAAGTGCCATTTCTATTCTTCGTGGTATTAAAGAAAAGTATGAAGCGCATCACAAGGTTCAAATTAAAGATGAAGCCATTATAGGTGCTGTGGAATTATCACAACGTTATATCACCAATCGTTTCCTTCCGGATAAAGCGATTGACTTAATGGATGAGGCTGCTTCTAAATTACGAATGGAAATCAATTCTAAACCAGAAGAATTAGATGTTTTAGACCGTAAAATAATGCAGCTAGAAATTGAACATGAAGCTATTAAACGTGAAAAAGATGAAACTAAATTAAAAGCTTTAAAGGCTGATTTAGCTAATCTTAAAGAAGAACGAAATGAGCTGAATGCCAAATGGATGTCTGAAAAAGAAGTGGTTGATAACGTTCAGAATATAAAAGAAGAAATTGAAAACTTTAAAATTGAAGCTGAACGTGCAGAACGTGATGGTGATTATGGAAAAGTAGCCGAAATCAGATACGGAAAAATTAAAGACGCTACAGAAAAACTTGAAAAATTTCAAAAAGAATTAGCAGAGCAACAAGATACATCGCTAATAAAAGAAGAAGTAACCTATGAGGATATTGCAGATGTTGTTGCTAAATGGACAGGAATACCTGTAACTAAAATGCTTCAAAGTGATCGTGAAAAATTACTAAAACTGGAAGACGAATTACACAAACGTGTTGTCGGACAAGAAGAAGCTATTGAGGCGGTTAGTGATGCTGTACGTCGCTCGAGAGCTGGACTACAAAATCCGCAAAAACCAATTGGGACCTTCTTATTTTTAGGAACAACTGGTGTTGGTAAAACGGAATTAGCAAAAGCTTTAGCTGAATACCTTTTTGATGACGAAAATTCTATGACTCGTATTGATATGAGTGAATATCAAGAACGTCATGCCGTAAGCCGATTGGTTGGTGCGCCTCCAGGATACGTTGGATATGATGAAGGTGGACAGTTAACAGAAGCTGTGCGACGTAAACCTTATTCTGTTGTCTTGTTAGATGAAATTGAAAAAGCGCATCCAGATACTTTTAATATTTTATTACAAGTATTAGATGAAGGTCGTTTAACAGATAATAAAGGTAGAGTTGCTGACTTTAAAAACACCATTATAATTATGACTTCAAATATGGGAAGTGATATTATTCAAGACCGTTTTGAAGCGACTAAGGATATTCCTTCAGCCATTGAAGCTGCAAGAATAGAGGTTTTAGCATTATTAAAACAAACCGTAAGACCAGAGTTCTTAAACCGAATTGATGACACTATTATGTTTACACCATTATCTAAACAAAATATTGTTGATATTGTAGGTTTACAACTTAAAAGCATCACTAAAATGATTGCAAAACAAGGTATTACATTTGATGCTACACCTGAAGCTGTAGGTTATTTGGCAGATAAAGGATATAATCCTGAATATGGTGCAAGACCTGTAAAACGAGTGATACAAAAAGATGTATTAAACCAGCTAAGTAAAGAAATATTAGCAGGAAAAGTAACGACAGACAGTATCATTTTACTTGATGAATTCGATGGACAGTTAGTCTTTAGAAATCAAGGGGATTTAGTAACAGAAGAATTATAAAGAAGACTGTAACACTTTAGGGTAGAAACAGTCTATATAATGATTGGTTGGTTAAGAGCAACACAAATTTCAAGCGCTTGAAAGGAGTGTTGCTCTTCCTTTTTATAATTATACCGTTATAACTTTAATGCTTTCTTGGATTTTTCAAGTTGAACTTCAAACAATTCTTTGGTTAATTCAGTATTGTACATTGGTAACATTTTACGCAATAATTGTTTTCCTTTTTCTGAAATAAGAATCTCAGGAAATGCTTTTTCTAAAACACTCATCATTACATGAGTTGCTGTAGAAGCACCTGGTGAAGCACCTAAAAGACACGTAATACTGCCGTTTTTACTACTCACGACTTCTGTTCCAAATTGAAGTTTTCCGCCTTCATATTCATCTTTTTTAATAATTTGAACACGTTGACCAGCCACAAGCAATACCCAATCTTCACTTTTGGCATTTTTGTAAAACTTTCTCAATTCATCCATACGATCATCATGGTTCATACTCACCTGCTCTACCAAATATTTGGTTAATGGCAAATTATGCCAAAAAGCACCAAGCATTGGTGATAAGTTATCGAATTGAATAGATTTTAATAAATCGAAATTAGAACCTTCTTTTAAAAATTTAGGACTAAAACCTGCGAAAGGACCAAATAACAACTCACGCTTACCATCTATATATCTTGTATCTAAATGTGGTGTAGACATTGGTGGATCATTTGGTCCTGCTTTGCTATAAACTTTTGCGTTATGTTGCTTAATAATAGCTTCATTTCTACAAACTAACCATTCACCACTTACCGGAAATCCGCCATAACCTTCCTTCTCCTCTATTTCAACTTTTTGAAGCAATAATAAACTTGCACCTCCTGCTCCAATAAAAACATGTTTAGACTCTATATGATGTTCCTCTTTTGTTTTTAAATCTTTTAATTCAACTGTCCAATCAATATCAGGACTTGGATCGACATCTTGCACTTCCATATTGCAGTGAACTGGTGTATTATATTTAGTTTCTAGAATATGAAAAAGTTGTTTTGTAAGATTTCCATAATTCACTTCTGCGCCTCTTTCAATGCGAGATGCTGCCATTTCTTCTTCACTAGATCTTTCTTCAGCTATTAATGGAAACCAAGATTTCATTTTATCAATATCTCTAGTAAACTCTATAGAATCGAACAAATAGTGTTCTTTAAACGCTTTAAAACGAGCTTCTAAATAATCTGAATTCTCTTTACCTGTCACCCAACTATGATGAGGTACATTTTTAATAAAATCTTCAGGATTATCAATGAGTCCTTCTTCAACTAAAAACGACCAAAACTGTTTTGAAACTTCAAACTGCTTACAAATTTCAATGGCTTTTTTTATAGATACCGAACCATTTTCCTCTTGTGGACAATAATTTAATTCACATAAAGCTGAATGCCCTGTGCCTGCATTATTCCATGCTGCAGAACTTTCTTGTGCAACAGTATCTAATCTTTCAACAATAAGTACTTTTAATTCTGGTTGTAAAATTTTAGAGATTAACGCTAAGGTGGCACTCATTATTCCACCACCAACACAAATTAAATCGTATTCTACATTTGTTTCTATCTTTTTCGTCATTCTTGTTCTATTTGAAGCCTAAATATAAACAGAGAATTAGGAATATGTATTTTATTCTAATTAATCTGTAACTAATTTTAAAGTTTTATGTCTAATGTATTGTAATCAATAAAACATAAGAATGAAAAATTTAATCACTACAGTACTACTTTCAATATTCAGTGTTATATCTATAAATGCGCAAAAATTAGAAAATTCAACACTTTGGAAAATTGAAGGAAATGGTTTAGAAAAACCATCTTACATTTTTGGAACCATTCATATTACTTGTGATGCCACCATAGAAGACGATGTAAAGAAAGCACTAGATGAAACATCTCAAGTGGTTTTAGAAATAGATATGGACGATCCATCAATGCAAACCAAAATGATGGGAGGCATGTACATGAAAGACGGTAAAAAAATTAGCGATTTAGTCTCTAAAGAAGATTATGCCATTATAGACTCATTAATAACAAATGAAGTTGGTATGCCTCTAAAAATGGTAGAAAACATTAAGCCTTTTTTCTTAATTGCCATGCTTTATCCAAAAATGTTAGACTGTCCAATGCAATCTTTTGAGCAAGAGCTTATGGCTGTGGCTACTGAGCAAAAAGAGGACATTAATGGTTTAGAAACTATTGAGGACCAGATGAAAGTTTTTGACGATATTCCTTATGAAGACCAAGTTGCTGACTTATTAAAAACAGCAAAAGATAATTTACAAAAAGATAGAGAAACGTTTAAAGAAATGTTAGACATCTATAAAGATGAAAATATAGAGGCATTGATTGCAATGATGAATGATGACGAATCTTCTTCTGTAAATAAGCATCAAGACAAGTTATTAATAAATAGAAATAAAAACTGGATCCCTAAAATTAGTGAATATGCAATTGAGCAACCTACTTTTTTTGGTGTTGGCGCAGGTCATTTAGCAGGAGAATTTGGAGTTATTAACCTACTTAGAGAAGCTGGTTATACCGTTAGTGCCATTATGGAATAATCTAATACTATCTAAAATTTAGATATAAACTTAGCATAATATATAAAACAAAAAAAATGAGCTCAAATATTGAGCTCATTTTTTGTTTATTTAAAGTTTTATTCTTTTAAAATTTCATACCTACACCTAATCCAATCACTAATGGATTAATATCTACCTCTACTGGTAATACACCTTCACCTGTATCAACATCAACATCTGTTGATAAGAACAGTTTTTTAATATCAAAGTTTAAGAACCACTTATCAGTTAAGTTATAATCTATACCAGCTTGTAAAGAAAATCCAAATGTATTTTCATAATCCATACCAGCAACATCTCCTTCATCTTCACCATAAAAGAAAGTATAGTTTACACCTGCACCAACATAAGGTTTAAAATCTCCTGCATAAAAATGATATTGTAAATTTAAAGTTGGAGGTAATAACCACACGTGTCCTAAATCTGCTCCATTTTCTAATTCAACATCATGTTTTGTAGTTGCTAAAATTAATTCTGCAGCAATATTCTTAGTAAAGAAATATGTAAAGTCTAATTCCGGAACAAAAGCCGTACTAATATCAACATCAGCTCCACTAATATCATCACCAGGAGATGGTATTACAGAAATAACTCTAAAACGAGCCTGCCATTTGCTATAATCTGCTGAAGACGTGTCTTCTTGTGCATTAATACTGAAAGTAAAACCAATTAATAAAATAAATAATAATAAATTTTTCATGAGATTTGTTTTTAAATTTCGACAAATTTATAATTCATAAAAAAGTTAAAGACTGACAAAAGTCATAGGTTAAAACTTAATGTTAAACCGAAAAACACAAGAAAATAATTTTCTGAACTACAATTATTTATAAGCTCAAATACAATTATTCGATGAAATGCATCATAAAATTTCGAATTTTATATACTTTTTAACGGATAAATCATTAATTTTGTCGAGCTATTTAATTCCAACGAAACTTAAGGACATTTATTAACTTGTGAGTAATCCCTCTACTTGTAGAGAATTACAATAGAATTTTATTGCCTAAAAACCCCTAACATAAAAAAATGGAATTAAACCGCTACATAGACCATACCTTACTAAGTGCATCGGCAACTGAATCCGATATACTAAAACTTTGCGAAGAAGCTTTAAAATATAATTTTTACTCTGTTTGCGTTAACAGTAGTAATGTTTATCTTGCTAAACAAGCTTTAGGAAGATCTAACATTAAAGTCTGTGCCGTAGTTGGATTTCCATTAGGAGCCATGTCTACAGAAGCTAAAGTATTTGAAGCCAAAAATGCCATTGATCAAGGTGCTACAGAAATTGATATGGTAATGAATATTGGACGTTTAAAAAGTAAAAACCACCTAGCAGTATTAAAAGATATTAGTGCTGTAAAACGTGCAATTGGTCTTACCACTCTCAAAGTCATACTAGAAATAAGTGAACTTTCTAAAAACGAAATTGTAAAAGCTTGTGAGATCTGTATTGATGCTAAAGCTGATTTTGTAAAAACCTCTACAGGATTCTCTAAAAGTGGTGCGACGTTAACTGCTATTAAAATCATGAGAAAAACGGTTAGAAATCAACTAAAAGTAAAAGCTTCTGGTGGTATTAGAGATGTAGAAACAGCTCTAAAATACATAGAAGTTGGTGCAGATAGAATTGGAGCTTCAGCTGGTGTTGCCATGATGAACAATCAATTATCTAATGCTCAGTACTAAATAAATTACATAGAAGTGATTTAACTCATTGTTCTGTTGCTTTAACAAATTAGTTTTTTTATCTCAAAGAAACTTTTTGAATTTGCTTTACACTAAAGTTTTATTCTTGATGCAAAGCAAAAACTTAAAATAAAGATATAAAGTAAAAATTTGCAGCACAATAAAAAGTTTAAATCACTTCTTTGTTTAACTTTGTACTATGAGTGTACATATTGAAGCCAAGAAAGGCGAAATCGCAGAAACTATTTTACTTCCAGGTGATCCATTAAGAGCAAAATGGATAGCTGAAACATTTTTTGAAAATCCAATATGCTTTAATAAAGTAAGAGGCATGTTTGGTTATACTGGGACTTATAAAGGCAAGCGGATTTCTACAATGGGAACTGGCATGGGAGTTCCTAGCATCTCCATTTATGCCAACGAACTTATTACAGAATATGGTGTGAAAAACCTTATTAGGGTTGGTAGTGCTGGCTCTTATCAAGAAAATGTAAAATTAAGAGATGTGGTGTTAGCCATGGCTGCTTCTTCTACTTCTGGTGTTAATGAATTGAGATTTGGTGGTGCAGATTATGCTCCAACTGCAAATTTTGAATTATTTATGAAAGCCGTAGAAGCTGCTAAACAAAAAAACATTCCTATTAAAGCTGGTAACGTTCTATCTTCTGATGAATTTTATGAAGATAATAAAGAAGCCTATAAAAAGTGGTCTAAATTTGGTGTGCTATGCGTAGAAATGGAAGCTGCAGGTTTATATACCGTTGCTGCCAAACACAATGTAAATGCTTTAGCTATACTCACAATTTCAGACTCTTTAGTTACTGGAGAAAGTACAACAAGTAAAGATCGAGAAACCACTTTTAAAAGTATGATTGAGGTCGCTTTAGAATTGGCTTAAGATTTAAATCATAAAATTAAACACATAAAAAAACGCTGTAATTAAATAATTACAGCGTTTTTTTTATAATATTTATACTTATTTATGAGTAAATACCTTCTTTTTTGAAGTGTTTTGCTAATAAATAATAAACAACTACTCTATACTTAGTTCTGTTAGATCTACCGTATTTTTCAATAACAGCATCAATTGCTTTATCTAAATCAGGACTATCTGTTAATCCTAATTTCTTAATTAAAAAGTTATTCTTAACTGTAGCCAATTCTTTTGCGTCAGAACCAGATACTGTAGAAGAATCTGCATTATAAATTGAAGGACCTAAACCTATAGTTACTTTAGTTAATAAATCCATGTCTGCAGTAACACCACACTTATCTTTTAGATCTGCTGCGTACTTTACAATTAAATCATCTCTTTTACTCATGTTAATATATGTTTTAAGTTAATAAATTAGTTTTCATAAAGGTAACTATTTTTTAGAAACACAAAAAGTGAAAAAGTCACATATTACCATGATTTTCACATCGTTTATTTTATAAACTTGAAATATTCTAAAAGTATCTTATCATTAATTTTTGAAGGAGTAAAAATTTCTAACAAAACAGGTTGTTTAGAAACCTTATAAAATTCATTTAATTGCGTAATTGTTTCATTTTGGTCTTTAGCCACTTTATATTTAAAACCGTACATTTCACAGAGTTGCTTTGCAGATAAATGATGCTTGGTTTCAAAAAAAGTATCAAAATTATTGGTGTCCTTATGTCCTGGTAAGATTCTAAAAATGCCACCACCTTCATTATTAATAACTATAATTCTAAACGTTTTAGGAATATAGTTATTCCAGAGTGCATTACTATCGTAAAAGAAGCTTAAATCTCCTGTAATAAAAGTTGTTCTTTGCTCAGTTGCAATTGAAGCTCCTATCGCTGTGCTTGTACTTCCATCAATGCCACTTGTACCTCTATTACAAAAAACAGAAACACTTTTAGACACATGAAATAATTGTGTATAGCGAATAGCAGAACTATTACCTACTTGCAATACGCTTTGTTTTGGTAAACTTTTTAAAACCGAGTTAAAAACTGTAAAATCAGAAAAAGGAAGATCATCTAAATACAGCTCGTGCATTTTTCGTCTTTTCTGGCGTACAGTAAGCCAAGTTAATTTATAATTACTTTTTGTATGATGCGTTACTTGAGGTAAAAAAGCAGCTAAAAACGTATTAGGTCGCAATTTTAAATGCTTATCTAAACAGAAAAAAGTATCATTAGCCTTAAATAATCCAACATGCCAATGATGTTCTGGTTTATAAGTTCTTAAAAATACTTTTATTTTTTTTGAAACCACCAAACCACCAAATGTTAGCAATATGTCTGGTTGAAGAGCCTTAAAATCCTCTTCATTCAAAGGTGCAATCATTTTATCAATTCCTGGGAAAAAATCTGGATGATGCAAGTTAGACGTTGTTTCTGTAAAGACAATAATACTATCATCATCAGCAATTTCTTGTAGCCACTTTTCCTCTATAGAATTAGGTTGTAAAACACCAACTAAAATCATTTTTCGCTTTGCACTCTGCCAAACATCAACTAAACTCTTAATTTCAAAATCATCAACTTTTTCTTGTCGTGTTTCAATTTTAAAAGGCTTTGGGTTTATGACTAATTCATTTACCGTTTCATATAAAGGTTCGTCAAATGGAATATTAATATGCACAGGTCCAAATTTCAATTTAGAAATCGTTAATGCATCATGGATTTCAGATTCATTATAGGTCTGTATGTCTTTTTGTAGCCCTAAAAAACGTTCAAGCTTATTTTCTATACTTTTAATGATAGGTAATTCTTCTTCAGGTTTTTGATTCTCTGTTTTCCTTAAATCGAGTTTTAAGTTGGCACTGTACAAAATATGCTCACCATAAATATTTTGTTGTTTTATGGTTTGTCCATCTCCTACATCAATTAAATGTTTTGGTCTATCTGCAGATAAAACCACCAAGGGTATATGACTGTAATAAGCTTCTGCAATGGCAGGATAATAATTTAACAATGCACTACCAGATGTACAAACTACAGCTACGGGTTCTTGTAATTGTTGCGCTATGCCTAAAGCAAAAAATGCTGCACAACGTTCATCTACAATACTGTAACAATTAAAAAAATCATCGTGCGTAAAACCAATAGTTAATGGTGCATTTCTACTACCTGGAGAAATAACAATATGCTTTATATTATGCGTTTTACATAAGGTCGTTACAGTTTGCGATAAGGGTATTTTTGAGTAGTTCATAAAGCAAAAATAAGAGTTATATTAATGTAATTAAAAAATTATACCTTTATTTGCATCTCATAAACCGTAATACTTTTCTCATGAAAAAAATCTTATTTCCACTTTTAGCAATAGTTTTATTATTCTCTTGTTCATCAGATGATGATTCTAACGGATCTCAAAATGCTTGTGATTTCGATATTCCTTTTATGGTAGAAGGCAACAAATGGACTATGAATGCTACTCAATTCGGTTTTGATGCTGGTCAAGTAGAAAATGAACTTATAGGTTGTGGAAATTCTGGTATGGAAGTACTAATAACCACACCAAATGGAAATATTTCAAACAACTGGAAACAAGAAGACGGTTATTTATGGACAGATGCAAATGATGCTGCTGACAACGATGGTTACAACAGAGTTTATAAAATAAATGCAGAATTAGGTGATGTTTTCACTTATACAAAAAATGATGGAACGGTTTCTACTACTGAGGTCATAGAAATTGATGCTGTAATTACTGTACCTGCAGGAACATTTGTTTGCGATGTTTACAAGAAAACGTCAACGAGTGTTATTAACGAAACGTTACTAATGTGGAATCACGAAGTAGGACAAATTAAAACTGACAGCGGTTTTGTTATTTTTGAATTAGACTCATACGATTTCAATTAAATTACTTTTAACATCGTTTCAGCTTTATTAACTGTTTCTTCCCATTCTTTTTCTGGGTTAGAATCTTTTGTGATGCCTCCACCTACATAAATATGTGCTGAAGATGCTTTTAGTTGCATGCAACGTAAATTCACATAGAAATTAGATTGCGTTTTCACTACAGCATACGCATTGTTCTCAACATTACGTCTGTTTGTATTTCTTGTAGTGTTTTGTTTTAAGTTTAATTCGCCTAAGAAGCCAGTATAGAATTCGCGATTATAATTTTCATGCTGAAGAATAAAATCTTTTGCATCAACTTTTGGAAAACCGCAAACTGCAGGTGTTGGATGCAAAGCATCAATTATAGATTTCAATTTGGCTTTATCTTTTATCACACTAATAATTCTGGTTTTAAGATGTAATAGGTTTCCTGCTCTTACGGTATCAACATCAGAAACGTTTATCATTTTTGTAAAAGGAGTAATTTCTTTTGTAATATAATCGGTAACAATCTGTTGCTCTTCAACTTCTTTTGTTGTCCAATTTACCGTTTCATTTTCCTTAAAAGCTTGCGTTCCTGCTAATGAAATTGTAGTTAATCGCTTTCCTTCTACTTTAAATAACAATTCTGGTGTGGCACCAATCCATAAACCAACTTTTGGATGAAACCAACAGTAAACCATCGCATTTTTATAGGCGTTAAAAAGTCTTTTAAAAATCGTTATTGGATTACTATTTTGAAGGGATTTCGTTACACATCGCGATAAAACTACTTTTTTTAAATCTTTAGTTTTAATGTTGTCTATTCCTTTTGAAACTAATTCTATATGTTGAAGTTTATCATTTTCATTAGGAATATTTTGAGTCGATTCTATAATCTCAATATCTAATGCATCTATATTTATTTCGGAATAAGAACAAAATTCTTTAGGAAACAGTATGCTTTTTTCTTCGAGATTAAAAGGAGCGAATACAAAACCGCTTTCTGTAAACGTTTCTGTTTTATAAAGTTCATCATCTTGTTGTAACCAACATTTAATCACAGAGTTAATTGGCCTGCTATACACCACAAAAGGTAAATTTAGTGCATATTGTTGCTCTATCGCTTCAAAAAAAGAACTAGAACTCATTTTATTTCTTTTTTGGAAGTGAAATCGTAGATAATCTACAAATAGAAATTAAATTATTTGATTCATCTGTCACTCTAATGTCTAGCAATTGTGTGGTACGTCCTTTATGTAAAAACGTAGCTTTTGCATAAACAAAACCTTCACTTATACTTTTTACATGATTTGCTGTAATCTCTAAACCACGAATAAAGAATTTTTCGGTATCTATAAAAATATGTGACGCAAAACTACCTACACTTTCTGCTAAAGCTGCTGTTGCTCCACCATGCAAAACACCATCTGGTTGATGTACTTTTGGAGTTACTGGCATTCTTGCCACTAAAAAATCATCGCCAAAATCCACAATTTCAATACTTAACGTTTCCATTAATGTATTTTTACTTGCTGAATTAGCTTTTGCTAACATGTCTTCTTTAGATAATTGCATAGAATACTGTATTTTTAATCTTGAAAACAAAGATAAAGAAACCACAAAGAATAATGAATTCACAAGAGAAAGAAATTACTTATAAAACCAGCAACTCCTACTCTACATTAAACACACTTACTAATCAAACAAAAACGGTTTGGTTGGTTTGCCACGGAATGGGTTATATGAGTCGTTATTTTTTGAGGTATTTTAAACACTTAAATCCCGAAGAGAATTACATCATTGCACCACAAGCGCCAAGTAAATATTACATACAACCTAGAATGCATGTTGGAGCCAATTGGTTAACTAGAGATAATACAGCTGCTGGAACAGAAAATATTGTTAACTATTTTGATGCCGTTTTAGAAGCCGAAAATATTCCTGCAGAAATCAATTTCATAGTTTTTGGATATTCACAAGGAGTTAGTGTCGCTTTACGATATTTAGCCAAACGACAATTACAATGCAATCAAATTGTAATCCATTCTGGTGGCATACCAAAAGAATTAATACCCAAAGATTTTGCGTATTTAGCTAAAGACACAAAAGTAAAATTGGTTTATGGTACGGAAGATGAATATTTAGACGAAAATAGAATGCAATTAGAATCCGAAAAAGCTAAGGATTTGTTTGGAGATAAAATTTCTATTACATCTTTTAATGGAAAACATGTAGTTAACGTAGACTTCATAAATAATTTAGTTTCATAAAACTATTATGCACGCATAACAAAATTCATTATATTTGTAATTGAAAACTAAAAGAATTATGACTACCAAACTAACCGCACTACTTCACATCAAATACCCAATAATTCAAGCACCAATGTTCTTGGTCTCTAATGTTGCTATGGTAACAGAAGCAATGAAAGCGGGAATTGCTGGTTGTATTCCTGCACTTAATTACAGAACTTTAGACGAATTAAGAGCAGCGATAAAAGAACTGAAAGCTAATAAAGTTGAAGGGGGTTCTTTTGGTTTTAACTTAATTGTAAACAAGTCTAACGTTAAATATAAAGCCCAATTAGAAGTTATTTGCCAAGAAGGCTGTGATTTTATTATCACCTCTTTAGGAAGTCCGGAAGAAACCATTTTCCAAGCACATGCCGTTGGTATTAAGGTCTTCTGTGATGTTACCGATTTAAGGTTTGCCAAAAAAGTTGAACAACTAGGAGCAGATGCTGCAATTGCCGTAAATAATGAAGCTGGTGGACATAGAGGAAATTTATCTCCTGAAGCATTAACCAACCAATTAAGCAAAGCATTAACCATACCTGTAATATCAGCAGGAGGTGTTGGCTGTAAAGCGGATATTGATAAAATGTTGAGTTATGGAGCTGAAGGAGTTTCAGTTGGAAGTCCGTTTATTGCTTCTATTGAAGCTGGAGTTACAGACGAATATAAACAAGCTTGCGTAGATTATGGTGAAAAAGATATTATAATGACGGAGCGAATTTCTGGTACTCCATGTACAGTAATTAATACACCTTATGTTCAGAAAATAGGAACAAAGGCGACATGGCTAGAAAATCTCTTGAATAAGAATAAAAGCCTTAAAAAATGGGTAAAAATGATTCGTTTTTCAATAGGAATGAGAGCTACCGAAAATGCTGCTAAAAAAGCCACTTATAAAACGGTTTGGGTTGCAGGCCCAAGTATTGAGCATACTAAAGAAATTCTTCCTGTAAAAGCTATTGTAGATAATTTGGTTAATTAATGGCTATAACTTCAAAGACCATTAAGTATGGTGTTATTACCATTGGTGTTTTAGGTTTTCTTTTTATTACCGTCGTACTTGCTTTCATTTTGTATGAATCTAAAAAAGACATTTCAAATGAAGAACCTTACGTGTCTTTTTTAAACAAACCACATCAACTAAAAACTGTTAGTACGCTTCGTTGGCATAAAGACAACTTACGTTTTAGTCATTACAGTTTAGAGGTTAATGATGATTCTAATTATAACGATGAAGATGTGAAGTCTGTAAAACAATATCAACCAGGTGATGTAATTACATTTCATGCAGCGAAATCATATTTTAGTAACCATGTTGGAGAAAGCTATTATCTTATAGGTCGCGATACTTTAGAGACAGGTGAAGTTGTAGAATTTCAATATTACTACACGCCAAATACCTTACCTTTTAATTAATATTATACTACTTTAGAAAAAAGTCTATATATTTATTTCAAATTTTTATGTAATAATTGTCCTCTTTTATCTTTTGGTAAACGTCATAAGGATATAACTATTAAATTTTAAAAATTATGAAAGATTTTATGATGATTTTCGTTGGTAAAGAGTATGTTGATTTAGGCATGTCTCCAGAAGAGTTACAAAGCCGAATGGAAAAATGGTTTGCTTGGGGAGCCAAAATGGAACAAGCAGGTATTTTAAAAGGGGGTGAAGCCTTAACACCACAAATTAGACGTATTACTGGTAAAGACAGAACTGTTACCGACTTAACTTCTGCGGAAGTCAAAGAAATAGTCGGTGGATTTTATTTGATAAAAGCTAAGGATTTTGATGCAGTTCAAGAGATTGCAAAGGATTTTCCTGATTATGATTTAGGAAACACAGTAGAAATTCGTGAAATTATGGTATTCGATCAATAACCGTTAATGGAACCAAAACTAATAGACCATCTTTTTCGCCATCACAGTGGAAAGATGGTCTCTGTTTTAACACGAATATTTGGACTACAGCATCTCGATATTATTGAAGATGCCGTTCAAGATACCTTTATAAAAGCGAGCTTGTCTTGGAGAAAAGAACAGCCAGAATATCCTGAAGCGTGGTTAACAAAGGCCGCTAAGAATAGAGTTCTAGATATTTTTAGAACCTTAAAAGCTCAAAAAAATAACAGTCTACATATTACGCAAGGCACTGATTCTATTGCTATTAATGAGTTGTTTTTAGATGCAGAAATAGAAGATGCACAGCTCAGAATGATATTTACGGCTTGCCATCCTAAATTAGATCCTAGAGACCGCATTTCATTTGCTTTAAAAACCGTTTCTGGATTCAGTATTAAAGAAATTGCTTCCGCATTACTCACCAAAGAAGAAACAATTAAAAAACGATTATTACGTGCTCGCAAAGCGATTAAATCAGCCAATTTACAATTCAATATTCCGCAAGGCAAAGACTTACAAGAACGCTTAGATACCGTATTAGAAGTGTTATATCTTATTTTTAATGAAGGTTTTCACTCTAACAGTAAAGACCAATTAATTAGAGAAGATTTATGTGGTGAAGCTTTACGTTTATGTAAATTATTGCTCAACCATCTACAAACTCAATTACCAGAATGTTATGCGCTTTTTGCTTTGATGTGTTTTCATTCGGCAAGATTAGAAGCCAAAACAAACCTAAATAACGAAGTACTAGATTTAAAACAACAAGATAGAAGCTTATGGCATTTTCCATTAATACAACTTGGGAATTCCATGATGTATAAAGCCGTTGAAACAAAAGAGTTTTCATGCTACCATTATGAAGCTGCGATTGCTGCCGAACACTTAAAAGCTAAAAGATTTGAAGACACCAATTGGAACAAAATTTTACAGTGGTACAAAGCCTTGTATACTTTACAACCTATGGCATCGCACTTGCTAACCATGGCAGTTATTTCAATGCAGACTAAGGATTATAAAATAGCAAATATGTATTTGAAACAACTAAAACCAGAAGATTTAGAGCAACGCGCGTATTTATATTATGCGGCTAAAGCGGATTATTATGCCGAAACCGATAATTTTGATGAAGCTTTATTACAAATTGATTTGGCTTTAAATACTGTAACTAATACCTTAGAGAAAGCGTATTTATTGAAGAAAAAGGAGATTTTGAAATCTTTATAACAACCACTTGAGAAATAAAATTGACTAAATGACCTGCAAAGAAATTATAGAAGCGCTTTATGACCTAGAAGACAAGGATAAAGTAGCTTTTAAAGCGAAGAAGTTTGGCATTATCTCAAATAATTCGTTAGGCATTTATCATAAAGATTTAAAAGTAATGGCTAAAGAAATAGGTGTAGACAATACACTCGCTTTACAGCTTTTTGATAGTGAAATTTACGAAGCGCGCTTATTATGTAGTAAACTATTTAACCCCAAAGATGTTACAGAGGAGCTCATGGAAAAATGGGTAAAGACCTTTGAGAATTGGGAAATATGTGACAGCTTTTGTATGGGTTTGTTTTCAAAAAGTAACTTTGCTCTTGCAAAAATATTAGAATGGTCACAAAGAGAACCAGAGTTTGAAAAAAGAGCAGCATTTGCCACTTTAGCATCGTATTGTATGGCAGATAAAACTTCAGATAACAACTTATTTGAACAATTTTTCTCAATTATAAAACGCGAAGCCCATGACGAGAGGCTCTATGTGAAAAAAGCCGTAAATTGGGCGTTAAGAAACATAGGAAAACGAAATATAGACCTCAATCATAAAGCCATAGAAGTCGCTAATAAACTTCTAGAATTTGAAAGTAAATCTGCCCAATGGATAGCCAAAAATGCGTTAGCCGAATTGCAAAAGGAAGGCATTAGAATGTCTGATTATCCGAGAGCTATTTATAGGTTTTAGATTTCTAAAATTTAACGACCACTAATTATTCTATAATATAAGATATATGACACTAAAACCAAAATCCATAAGACCATTCATAGGTTCAAAAGATTACAATCTTTCAAGAGAATTTTATAAAGATTTAGGATTTGAAGAATTTGTTATTTCTCATAATATGTCTGCATTTAAAACAGGAGAATTCGCCTTTTATTTACAAGACTATTACGCAAAAGATTGGATAGATAATACTATGGTTTTTCTAGAAGTTGATAATGTTCAACATCATTTACAAAAGCTTAAAAATAGTGGTATAACTGAGAAATATGACCATGTAAGATGTTCCGAAATTGTTTATAATGATTGGGGAAACGAATTCTTCTTACATGACCCTTCTGGCATACTTTGGCATTTTGGTGAATTTAATACTAAAGTCAAATAATCTACAAGAAAGACTAAAGTTTTAGGTCTTTATTATCACTCTAAACACTTGGCACTAAAATTGTTTGTAACAAAGTAGTCTATTTTTAGACCTATAAATAAACACGTTTAATTAAAAGAAAAAAGTTATGATAAATAAAGGAGCCGTAGTATTAGGAGTATTATTAGGAGCAGCAGCAGGTGTTTTGTTAGCACCAGAAAAAGGAAGTGAAACAAGGGATAAATTTAAAAAAGAAGGCAAGGATATAAAAGACCAATTGTCTAGCGATTTAGCAGAAGTCAAAGATGACCTAACTAAGGCAGTAGCTTCTGGCAAAGAAAAATTTAAAAAAGATATGGAAGAATTTACTTCTAAATCTAGTTACAAAACAGAACAAGCTATTACATTTATAGAAAAGCAATTAGCAATTCTTAAAGAAAAGAATAAGAAGCTACAGAAAACGAGTTAAAATAAATAATCATTGTCAGGTCACAATACGTGATAATCTCATAACGATTCGTTATAAAATTCAGAGAATACTCGTTCATTCCTATCATTATTTTTAGAGGAATACATTCTTTTTAAATAAGAAAGCCTAGTTTTAACTAGGCTTTCTATATTATACAAAAATATTTTTTACATCTATTGTCTTTCGTATGTTGTAATTGTATTCGCCACTATATCCGTTTCTATACCGTTTTGAATAATTGTATCCTCAACCAAAGCTGTTAGTTGAATCAATCCATTTGATAAAAATTCTATAGTGTATATAGCATCTTCACCTTCATCATTTGTAATAGATAATTGATTACCAACTAAACTCCATTCACCATTTATCCCAAACTCATAATTTTCTACATTTTGCACTTGTGTTTGCCCAAATGAGGTTACTGTTAATTCTGCACTATATGAACCTTCGCTTAAAAACGTTTGAGGGTTTTCATTAAATGTAATCGTGTAATCTACATCGTAACCTTCACCAACTGTAGTAGTAACAAAAGATTCGCCTCCTAAATTAATTGTTGAAGTACTTGTGTAGTTAACATCGACACCAATCCAAGTTCCTAATACTGCTTCTTCACTTATTTCTGGAGTTGAATCACTATCATCTGAAGAACAAGATAATACTGCAATTGAAATGCATAATAAAAATAATAAACTAAGTTTTTTCATGTTAAATTTTGTTAAATTTAAATACGAATATAAATTTAACATTGAGAAACATTTTATGTCTAAGTCAATTTTCTTTCAATTGCATAAATAATCGTTGAATTACTAACAATGGGATTTAAATCTCGTAAATACTGAAATTCATAATGATACAAACTACAGTTTATGGTTGGTTTACTTATTCCAAAAAACGATAATAACCACATTTTAAATAAGCACCTTCAGCAAATGCAATAGGATGATCACTATCGTGTTTGGTTTTAAGCTCAGTTTCAAAAAGTCGAGATTGTGCGTTTAAAACACGTTCATTTAAATCAAAGAAATCTTCTGCTAATACTCTCGATGAGCAAGATGCTAAAACTAAAAGTCCATTTTTTGAAGTAAGCTGCTCACCTAGCTCAGCTAATTGTGCATATTTCTTTTTCGCTAGGTCAATTTCAGATTGTTGCTTAGCAAAACTTGGCGGATCAATAACCACAACATCGTAGGTTTTTCCTTTCTTTATGAGGCCTTTCATTTCTTCAAAAGCATCACCAGAGATGGTTTTGTGTTGACCAGAATACGCATTAAGTTTTCCGTTTTCGCGAGCCATATCTAAGGCTTGTTTACTAATATCCAAACTCGTGACTTCGGTTGCACCATTAGCCAATGCGTGTACAGAAAATCCTCCAGCATAAGAAAACACATCTAATACAGATTTACCCTTACTTAAAATGCCCACACGTCTTCTATTCGCTCTATGATCTAAAAAATAACCAGTTTTATGGCCTTTAATCACATTTGCCGAAAATTTCACATCATGCTCTACAAACTCAACAACTTGATTTTCAAGAGTACCAAAGATAACTTCACCATCTTTAAAATTATGATTTTTACTGTTTTGTAAATTCCTGCTTAAACGCATTACAACCGTTTTAGCATTCGAAATTTGCTGTAAACTCTCTAAAATAGGTTCTAAATATGGTAACCAAATTTCCGAATATAATTTTACAACTAATACGTTGTCATAAACATCTGCTATAAACCCTGGGAAACCATCATTCTCGCCAAATAATAAACGGTAACTGTTGGTATTGGTTTGAAGTAATTCTGACCGCTTCTCTAAAGCGACTTCTATTTTATGATGAAAAAATGCTGAATTAATCTCAACTTTTGTTTCCGCATTATGAATGATCTTAATTCTAATTGGAGATTCCGCATCATAAAGTCCTAAGCCTACAACTTTATTCTTATTCTTACTAAAAATAATAGCCAAATCACCAGTATTGGCATCGTCGTTTATTTTTACAATACTGTTAGAAAACACCCAAGGATGCCCTTTTACAACAAACTGCTCGCCTTTTGCATTAAGCTTTACGGCTAATCGTTTTGGCGTATATAAAGTGGGTTTAAGATATGAAAAAGACATGCTTATATATTAGACTTCGAAAGTACGAAACTTCTATTAATAATATCCAAAATTGATGTTATCAGTTAAACACATTCCTCATTATAATTGTTATAAAAACCACAATAATAAAATTGAAATATTAACATAAAAACCGAACATCCATAATTCAATAAAAACGCAATCAACTTAAGCATTTCTCAAGTGATTGCGTTTATTTTACAAACTTTAATATTAGATTTATATTCTAATTAAGATCTAACCTTAAGCCAATTGAAAGTGTATTTATATCTTCTGGATTATTCTCAAATACTGGATTTACATCATATTTAGCATAAAGACTCACATCTCTATAACCTACATAAAAACTTGGTCCAAAATTAAAACGATTCATATTAAAATCATGTATTTCTGTTCGCTTTATATCTTTACCGTCCGCTTTATATTTAATAAATTGAGATGTATGAGTTCTTACAGAGAAAAACCCACCAAGACCTAATCTAAAGCCACGCTGAGAACGCAAATAAGTTTGCTCTGTTTTCTTATGGTATTGCGGCTTTGAAAAGTCTAATTCTAAATGTACCGGAATTGCAAATGATAAATTATTAAGTCTCGATTTTTTTAAATCAAAACCAATATCTTCAAGCGTCGTTTGGTCTCCATTAGTCACCAATATATCATTATCTTCCTTAGGTCTTATATCATCTGTCATCATTGATATTCCAAATTTTAAATTCCAAAGGTTGGTTTGTTCTTTAAGTCTATATTTAAAAGTAAAACCTAATTCACCATAACCTAAAGGATTCACTTTAAACCCTTTTCCATAATAATCACCACCATTTAAAATGGTGTTCATCCCTAAAGCAAACACAAATTGGGTAGTGAACCGTTTTTCTACTTCTAAACCACTAATGGAATCCTTATAAAAATTTTCGTCTTCAAAAACGGTTATCAATGATCTATTACGTTCGTTTTCTTCGTCATTAATATCCAATTTACCACTAACTTTATTTTTAATTAACGCTTGTAGCTTTTGTTCTTCAATAAAAACAGCATCATTAATCCGCTTTGCATGGTAACTTGCTAGTTTCCTTTTTTCTATTTCAGCTGCTTCTGAAGTCATCTCATTTTTTTCAACCTTCTTATCAATCTTCTTCAGCTCTTTTTTTAAGGTACTTTTTTCTGAAGTTGTAATAGAATCAATTCTTGAAGCTATAATTGCTGCTTTTTCTTCAAAAGTATTGGTCTGTGCCATTAAATATGGCGCACAACATAACATGGCAAATATTAAAATTGTCTGCTTCATAATAAAATAGTTTTAAGTGATTAATTATTGTGTTCGTAATTTCTGTTGGCAACAGCTTCGTTTAGTTGCTTAAGCTGCTTACCTGCTTTCTTAAAAATGCTTTTGTTTTTTTCGTCGAATAATTCCTTTTCCATTTCAAGTAAAAGTTGATCAGAATCCAAATAAGAATCTGATAACTGTTTTTTATTCTGAATTAAATTCAAACTACTATCCTTCCTTGCTGACTCTAAAAGTTGCTCTGCTGTTATGTATTGAAATTGATTAGACGACTTTACTTCTGCAATACCTTCAGTTTCTTTTACTTTTACAAGATTTTTTTCAATAATAACGGTAGGATTTTCTATCTGCAATTCATCTTCCTTATTAATTTTAAGCTCTTGTTTTACAATTTCATTTTTAGAGACTTTTTCTTTAGAATTTGAAACGACTTTAGACTGTTTTATAGTTTGAGTTTCTTGTTTAAAATCCTGCTGCTCTTCTACTCCTATAACATTATTTTGATTTACTAGATCTGTTGTTTTCTCTTGCTGAATTTTAGGTAATTCCTTCTCAAAACTGATTTCAATAGGTTGTTCTACAACTCCGCCATTAAATAATATTTTTCCACCAACAAATAATAATCCTAAAATCAAAGACGCAGCTACAGCGTAATTTATCCAAAGTTTTTTCTTCTTTTTTGGTTTAGTGTTTAAAGCCACAATTAAGCGTTCTCTAGCTTGCGCAGATGGCTCTATACTTCTGTCTTTAAAATTATCCTGAATTAACTTTTCTATATTATTGGGTTCCATTCTCTGTATTATTTAAATTAGCAAGACTACTTTTTAAAAGCTTTTTAGCATGTGCTAACTGCGATTTTGAAGTACCTATACTTACATTTAATAGTTCTGAAATTTCGCGATGCTTATAGCCTTCAATTACATAAAGGTTAAAGATGGTTTTACAACCAATAGGAAGTTGGTCTACTGCATTTTGTATGATTTCGGAAGTTGAATTATCCGTTGTTGAAACTGGCTGTGTAAAATAGTAATCTCCAATCTCTACCACATTAAATTTATTCTTCTGAATCCTTAAATACGAAATACATTCGCGTACCATAATCCGTCTTAGCCAACCTTCAAAACTACCATAAGGTTCATATTTATTAATATTTTGAAATGCTTTATGAAATGATGTAATCATAACATCTTCTGCAAATTGCAAATCTTTAATGTATTGCCTACAAACACCAAGCATCTTTCCCGAAAAAGTATCATAAAGTGCTAGTTGAGCTTTTTGATTGGATTTTTGTGCTAATCCAACCAGCTCACTAACGTTTTGATTTATAGATACTAGTTTTGACATTGTTTAATGCTCGTTATTTATATTTTTTTCTCGTCTAATTATTATTTAAAGGCGGATTTGCCCATAGGCAACACCTTAATCATATTAAATTCTATATCTAAATATTATACCTGCATTCAATATACCACCTGGCGAAAAACTACTAAATGTAGACACAATTCTTAAACCATAATTAAATCTACTTTTTAAGTTAAAAGTGGTTTGAATACCTAAATCTATACCTAGTCCATTGTTATCGTCTTCAAGAATTTTTTTATCAAAATTAATATATGAAAATCCAAATATGGATTCGAGTTTGGTGCTTTCTGATTTAGCAAAATCATAAGTGACCTGAATGGCATATTTATCTAATTTATAGTTTTTATCCAATGCTTTACTTCTCATAGTTGCATTTGCAGCTGACAAATATATGCTCATATCATTACTGATAGCATAACCCAAAGACACTTCAAAGTTTTCTCCAGAATCTTTAGCAACCAATTGTTCACTTAATGAAAATCCGAAAGTAAATTTTGAGGTTTCCACATTCTCCTCCTGAGCAATAATTAAATTGCTACTTAAAATTAAGACTAAAATAATAATGTAGTTTACTTTTTTCATAATCCATGTTTTTTAAATAATTATTAATAGTGTTTAAAGCTCAATTAAGTTTTCGCTTCTATTAATAAAAACGCTTTTAAAACTAAAAGGGTTGGATGAGAATTAAAAAAAGTTTGAAAAAAATGCAAATAAAAAAACGCAACCAAATTAATGATTGCGTTTTTTACATATTATTTAGTCTTCAGTTTCTTCAAACTTCCAACTACAAGCTTTGTACTCAATGAGAGATTCCGAAACAATTTCGGAATAAGCGATTCACACAATCTCAATAGAAACTATCGAGATTGGTTCTCTGCTTACTTCACTTCTTCGAAGTCAACATCTTCTACATCGCTAGACTCGTCAGCTGGTTGCTCTGCTCCTGCTTCAGGACCAGCAGCACCACCTTCTGCTTGTGCTTTGTACATTTCTTCGCTTGCTACTTTCCAAGCTTCATTAATTTTCTCTAAAGCTGGAGTAATAGTTGCGATATCTTTTGATTCGTATGCTTTTTTCAATTCTTCAAGTGCTGCTTCAATTGGCGCTTTCTTATCATCAGATAATTTTTCACCAAATTCTTTCAGTTGACTTTCAGTTTGGAAAATCATAGCATCTGCCTCATTCAATTTATCAGCCGTTTCTTTTGCTTTAGCATCTGCTTCTGCATTAGCTTCAGCTTCAGCTTTCATCTTTTTGATTTCCTCTTCAGTTAATCCAGATGATGCTTCAATTCTGATATCTTGAGTTTTGTTTGTTGCTTTATCCGTTGCAGATACTTTAATGATACCATTAGCATCAATATCAAACGTTACTTCAATCTGAGGTGTTCCTCGTCTTGCTGGTGGAATTCCGTCTAAGTGGAAACGACCTATTGTTTTGTTATCTGGTGCCATTGGACGCTCACCTTGTAATACGTGAATCTCTACTGATGGCTGATTGTCTGCTGCTGTTGAGAATACTTGCGATTTCTTAGTAGGAATCGTTGTATTTGCTTCAATCAACTTTGTCATTACATTACCCATAGTTTCAATACCAAGAGATAATGGAGTAACATCTAATAAAAGAACGTCTTTTACATCACCGGTTAATACACCACCTTGAATACCTGCTCCTAAAGAAACAACTTCATCAGGATTTACTCCTTTACTTGGTGCTTTTCCGAAGAAAGACTCAACAGCTGCTTGTACTGCAGGAATACGTGTAGAACCACCTACTAAAATTACTTCGTCAATATCGCTCTTAGATAAACCTGCTGCTTTTAATGCAGAAGCACAAGGCTCTATTGTACGCTTAATTAAATCGTCAATTAACTGCTCAAATTTAGAACGTGTTAATGTACGTACCAAGTGTTTTGGTCCACTAGCTGTAGCCGTAACGTATGGTAAGTTGATTTCTGTTTGTGCAGAAGATGATAATTCAATCTTCGCTTTTTCAGCAGCTTCCTTTAAACGTTGTAAAGCCATTGGGTCTTTACGCAAATCCATGTTTTCGTCAGCGATAAACTCTTCAGCTAACCAATCGATAATACGTTGATCAACATCATCACCACCTAAATGTGTATCACCATCTGTAGATAATACTTCAAAAACACCATCTCCTAATTCAAGGATAGATACATCATGTGTACCTCCACCAAAATCAAATACTACGATTTTTTGGTCTGTACCTTTTTTATCCATTCCATAAGCTAATGCTGCAGCTGTTGGTTCGTTGATAATTCTTCGAACTTTTAAACCTGCAATCTCACCTGCTTCTTTTGTAGCCTGACGTTGTGCATCATTAAAATATGCTGGTACTGTAATTACAGCTTCAGACACATCTTGTCCTAAATAATCTTCAGCCGTTTTCTTCATTTTTTGAAGAATCATTGCTGATAATTCTTGAGGCGTATATAAACGACCATCGATATCTACTCTTGGAGTATCGTTGTCACCTTTTACCACTTTATACGGTACACGCTCTGCTTCTTTCTTAGACTCAGAATACTTATTACCCATAAAACGTTTAATAGAATAAACTGTTTTTGTTGGGTTAGTCACTGCTTGTCTTTTTGCTGGATCTCCAACTTTAATTTCACCACCTTCTACGAAAGCGATAACTGAAGGTGTTGTTCTCTTACCTTCAGCGTTTGGGATTACAACTGGCTCATTACCTTCCATTACAGAAACGCAAGAGTTTGTTGTTCCTAAATCAATTCCAATAATCTTACTCATAATTATATTTGTTATTTGTTTTCCGCTTTCACGGAAAGTATCGTGTTATTATTTATTTTTTAAACTCGATTAGTAATAGTCAATGATTATGCCATGACAAAAAATATGACATGATGTCACTTTAATAAATTGTTATGAGATTTGTTCCATCCACAACATTAGCTAAACCCACACTTAACATTCTTAAAAATTTCTTCACCCTTTTATAATATTGAGTACATCATTAAGAAACTTTTGGTTGATAATTTCACAGGAACTAAAACAACCAAAAATTATGAAACATTTTTTACAATTATTCTTTATGCTTTTTACGTGTATTTGCAGTGCTCAGCTAAATACTGGAGATATGGCCTTCATTGCTTTTAATGCAGATGGAGATGATGACTTTGCCATGGTAACTTTTGTAGACATTCCTGCAAACACAACTATTTATTTTTCTGACAAGGAATGGACAGGAACTGAATTTAATTCTGGGGAAGCTAATTACCAATGGCAGTCTGGAGCATCCGTAATTTCAGCTGGAAGCATTATTACATTCTATGCCATTAGTGCAACTCCAAGTATCTCTCATGGTACTATTGTTGGTTCTCCTGGTGGACTTTCTGCTTCAGCAGAAGCTATATTCGCTTATCATGGAACTGATATTGATACACCAACTACATTTATTGCGGCTGTGGCAAATGCATCTTCTGCTTATGATGATGGAGCTGGAACTGGATTAACTGGCACAGGTCTTACTGAAGGTACTACTGCTATAACTTATCCTAGCGGAACTGATATTGCTGCTTATAAAGGAATAAGAACTGGTTTTACTCCTAATGGCTATTTAGTCGCTTTAAATGACATGACTAATTATGACATCCAAGATGAAAGTGGAGATCAAAGTATTGATACTATAGCGCCTGATGTTCCATTTGACACAACAGCTTTTTCTATTTCTACAACAGATACAAATCCACCAAGTGTTGCTAATACAATTGCAATAGGACAAAACTCAGTAGAAGTTACTTTTACTGAAACCATAACTCAAGCAAGTGCAGAAACTTTAAACAATTATGTTTTTAGTCCGGCTTTAACAGTGAATTCTGTTATTTATGATAATAACACTTTAACAGCTACCATTACACATTCAGGTTTTACAGAAGGAACAGCTTATACACTTTCTGTTAATAATCTAGAAGATTCTTCTAACAACATCCAAATTGTTGCTTACGTGAGTGACAATCTATTTTATAATGACTTAACAACAGGATTAATCATTACTGAAATAATGTATAATGCACCTTCAGATGATTCTGATGCTTTAGAGTTTCTAGAAATCTATAATAACAGTGCTAATTCAATTAATTTAGGAGGCATAACCGTTAATGATGAAGGAAATTTTAGTTTCATATTTCCTGAAATGACATTAGCTTCAGAAAGTATTGTTTTAATAGCTACTGACAAAGCTTCTGCCGATGCATTTTACGGAGTGTCATTTTTAGATATGCCACAGGCTATTTCTAACGCTTTAGGTAATGGTGGTGAATTATTAGAAATTAAAAATTCTGAAGGTATTGTTATATCGCAAGTAGAATATAGTGATGATGCACCTTGGCCAACGTCTGCTGATGGTGATGGTCCTTCTTTAGAATTATTAAATCCTGAAGGAGATTTTAACGAAGGAACTAATTGGACACCTGCGACTAACCTAGCAGGTCAATCCATTGGTGAAAATGTTTTTGCTTCACCAGGAAGTTATTCACCTATAACTAACATTACACCACAAATTAGTTTTTCTGAAAGTAATTTTGTGATAAACGAAGACGGAACAAGCCTTGAGCTTTCAATAGAATTATCTGCAGCAACAACTAACATCGTTTCAGTTGATGTAAATTTAGTTACAGAATTATTAACAGCTACAGAAACTGATGATTTCACTTTTACAAACCAAACCATAGACTTTCCTGCCAATTCTACAGAGGCTATTACAATTACGATTCCTATTGTAGATGATGCTGTTATAGAAATGGATGAGCTTTTCATATTAAGTCTTTCAAATCCTGTCAACGGAACTTTAGGTACTTATGAAACTACAGGCATTTATATTATTGATAATGATACAGCAACACCTTCGGCAACTGATGTTTTAGACATAACATATCTTTCTAGTTATTTAGTTGATGGAGCTGGTTCTGCAGAAATTGTAGCTCATGATCCAGTTTCTGAACGTTTATTTGTTTTAAATTCAACTGGTCAAAAATTAGAAATAATAGATTTTTCTGATATCAATGCCATTTCTACAATCAGTGCTATCGATTTATCTACTTATGGTGATCCAACGAGTGTGGCTTATATGAATAATATGGTTGCTCTAGGCATTTCAAAAGGACCTTTAGAAGATGGCGTTGTTGTATTTTGCGATATTGATGGGACTATTTTATCAACAGTAACTGCTGGAAATCTTCCTGATATGGTTGGATTCACTCCTGATGGCACAAAACTTTTAGTCGCTAACGAAGGACAACCAAATGATGATTACTCTGAAGATCCTGAGGGCAGTATTTCTGTTATAGATGTTACAGCTGGCTTAGGAAACATTTCTCAAACAGATGTTACAAGTATCAACTTTAATAGTTTTGATAGTCAATTAGCTTCATTACAAGCTGCAGGTGTTAGAGTTTTTGGCCCAAATGCTTCCGTGTCTCAAGACTTAGAACCAGAATACATTTCATTCTCAAGTGATTCACAAACAGCTTATGTAACGCTTCAAGAAAACAATGCTATTGGAGTTATAGATTTAATAACAAATACAATTACATCTATTTTACCTTTAGGTTTAAAAGATCATGCTTTAGCAGGCAATACATTGGATGCTTCAGATGATACAGACTTTATTTTCTTAGCGAATTGGCCAGTAAAAGGAATGTATATGCCAGATGCTATGGCGTCTTACGAAGTTGGCGGAATAACGTATTTAGTAACTGCCAATGAAGGTGATGCTAGAGAATATGATACATTTGAGGAAGAAGAACGTGTAAGCGATTTAAACCTAGATCCGACGGTTTTTCCTAACGCAGAATTTTTAAAACTAGATAGTAACTTAGGTCGCTTAACAGTGACTAATGCAACAGGAGATACTGACAATGATGGTGATTTTGATGAGATACACGTTTTAGGATCGCGTTCTTTTAGTATTTGGAATGCCACAACAGGAGCTTTAGTTTTTGACAGTGGAGATGATTTTGAGCACATCACGGCTAATGAATCCACTTATAGCGGTTTATTTAATGCAAGTAACAGCAATAACAATTTTAAAAACAGAAGCGATAATAAAGGTCCAGAGCCAGAAGGTGTCACTATTACAGAAATTGATGGTCAAGTATATGCGTTTATAACCTTAGAACGTGTTGGTGGTTTTATGACATACAACATTACAGATCCAAACAATCCTGTTTTTGAAAAATACATAAACAATAGAGATTTAGGTGAAGATGAAGGTGGCGATTTAGGGCCAGAAGGTATTATTTATGTCACTCCAGAAAATAGTCCAAATGACACTGGTTTAGTGATTATGGCTAATGAAGTAAGTTCTACATTAAGTTTCTATGCGCTAAATGCTACAACCTTAAGCACAGAAGAATTCACTTTACAATCTGAAGGTTTAAAAATGTATCCTAATCCTTCAAAATCTAACCAAACGGTATATTTTAATCAAACGGTTTCTGTGTCATTATTTGATCTTCAAGGTCGTGAAATAGTGTCTAAAGAAAATACAATGGATTTTCAATTACCGAGTTTAACTGCTGGTACTTATATCTTGAAAACAAAAAATGGAGAAAGCTTTAAGCTTATAATTAAATAAGAAACTCAAAACTATATTTCAAAACTAAACACCTTCATTTTGAAGGTGTTTTTTTATTAATTAAATCCATTTTTAGTTAAAAAACATTCCTAATGATACTGAATAATTATATTTTAGTATTTTTCATAAAAAATAAAATACTATGAAAAAAATAACCTATTTTTTATTTGCACTTACCATATTACTAACCGCTTGTGAAGGTGATCAAGGACCTCCTGGACTAAATGGATTCAACGGAGAAACAGCACCAGCTTTTGAAGTTACAAGAAGTTTTAATTCTCCAAATTATGATGCAAATGTTGCTTTCGGTTTCGACGTCTACCCTGACGAAGTTGTCTTGGTTTACATTTTATGGGAGACATTAGATGATGGAACACAGGTTTGGAGACAAATGCCTCAAACTGTAATCTTTGAAGATGGCAATGATTTGGTGTATAATTTTGATTTCACACAATTTGATGTCCAATTATTCTTAGACGGATCTAATTTAGATATTTTAGATTCTGTTTGGACTCAAAATCAAAGATTCAGAATTATTGTTATTCCTACAACAAATTATAATCGTGCAGATTATTCAGATATAGAAACAGTTATGAGCATGTATGGAATTGAAGAATTTGAGCAAAGATAATTTTAACGATATAATAAATTAACTGACAGCTTTGATTTTTAATCAAGGCTGTTTTTTTTTAAGTGCTTCATTCAAACAAACTGTATATTTGTGCATCTTAAAATTGTATAATTAGATGGAATGTATCTCTATTTTCGATATGCTTAAAATTGGCGTCGGACCTTCAAGCTCGCATACTCTAGGACCTTGGAGAGCTGCTGAACGTTGGATAAAAGAATTAAAAGACAAAAAACGTTTTGATAAAGTTGAAAAAATAACCGTTGATCTTTATGGTTCTCTTTCCCTAACTGGTAAAGGACATGCTACAGATTTTGCAGTTGTATTAGGTTTAACAGGAGCAGATCCAGAACGCATGCCTATTGAAAGTATTAATACTATTATCGATGACGTTAAAACAACTAATGTTTTAATGTTTAATAATGAAAAATTAATACCCTTTGATTTTAAAACAAATATCGTTTTTAACCGTAAATTTCTTCCTTTTCATTCTAACGGAATGGTTTTTTCTGCATTAATTAATGGCAGAAACTACAAATCTACCTACTACTCTATTGGTGGTGGATTTGTGGTACAAGAAGAACGAAAGCTATCTAAAGCTAATAAAATTATATTCTATTGTACTTTTCCTTATCCTGTGTCTTATGGAGAAGAACTCTTGAAATTTTGTAATCAATTACAGCTACCTATTTCTGGAGTGGTTTTAGAAAATGAAAAATCAATTAGAGAAGAAGCTTCAATAGATTTTGAATTAAAGCGCATTTGGGACACCATGTTAGAATGCATGTATGTTGGCTGCCACACTGAAGGTAATTTACCTGGAGGACTCAATGTAAGACGACGTGCATACGACATGCATAAAAATTTAATTGGTGATCATAAATATGATAATCCACAAGAATGGCTAGAAACGATTCGTAAAACAGAAGTTAAATTTAGACAAATCTTAAAGTGGGTGAGCTGTTTTGCCTTAGCTGTTAATGAAGTTAATGCCTCATTAGGTAGAGTTGTTACTGCACCAACTAATGGAAGTGCTGGCGTTATTCCTGCTGTACTGATGTATTATTTGGTAATTGAAAACCATGATGCAGATTTTAATCATATCAAAAAATTCTTGGCGGTTGCAGGCGAAATCGGAAGTATCTTTAAAAAAGGCGCCACCATTTCTGCTGCAATGGGAGGCTGTCAAGCAGAAATTGGAGTCTCTTCTGCAATGGCAGCTGGTGCATTAACCGAATTACTAGGAGGAACTCCAGAACAAGTTTTGGTAGCTGCAGAAATAGCTATGGAGCATCACTTAGGTCTTACATGTGACCCAATTGGTGGTTTAGTTCAGATTCCTTGTATAGAACGTAATTCTATGGGAGCGATTAAAGCCATTAATGCTGCGGAATTAGCTCTAGAAACAGACCCTAAAAACGTAAAAGTCCCTCTAGATAAAGTTGTACAAACCATGTGGGAAACCGCAAAAGACATGAGTTCTAAATATAAAGAAACTTCTGAAGGTGGTCTGGCAGTTGGTGTAAACTTAACAGATTGTTAATCTCGCCTATTCCACAAATGAAAATAACTCTACACATTATTAAATTAAACTGTTTTAATTTTTACTTATACTAAAAACAGAGATTTGTTACCTTATAATTCCGTGGTGGATTAATCAATAATTTAACAAATCTCTTTACTTTTACAAACAACTAATAAAAACAAGATGTCAACAGCAAAAAAAGAATATAAACGAATAACAGTTAAGACTTTAGTAGATATGAAGTCTAAAGGTGAAAAAATATCAATGCTAACAGCTTATGACTATACCATGGCAAAAATTGTAGATGGAGCTGGTATTGATGTTATTTTAGTTGGTGATTCTGCAAGTAACGTTATGGCCGGACACGAAACTACTTTACCAATCACTTTAGACCAAATGATTTATCATGCGTCTTCTGTAGTTAGAGCTATAGACAGATCTTTAGTTGTAGTCGATTTGCCATTTGGAAGTTATCAAAGTGACCCAAAAGAAGCCTTACGCTCCGCTATTAGAATAATGAAAGAATCTGGAGGCCATGCTGTAAAAATGGAAGGCGGAAAAGAAGTAAAAGAATCTATAAAACGTATTTTACATGCTGGTATTCCGGTAATGGGACATTTAGGACTTACACCGCAATCTATATACAAATTTGGAACTTATACCGTTAGAGCAAAAGAAGAACAAGAAGCTGAACAATTAAAGTCTGATGCTTTAATGCTAGAAAAAGCAGGTTGTTTTGCTATTGTTGTAGAAAAAATACCAGCTGCTTTAGCTAGAGAAGTTGCAGAAAGTGTTTCTATTCCTGTAATTGGTATTGGTGCTGGAGATGGTGTTGACGGACAAGTATTAGTTTTACATGATATGTTGGGCATGACGCATGAATTTAATCCTCGCTTTTTACGTCGTTACATGAATCTTTATGAAGATATGACAAAAGCAATTTCTCAATATGTAGACGACGTGAAATCTGAAGATTTCCCTAATGCTGATGAGCAGTATTAGTAAGAAAAATAATTATTTAGGTACACGTGGCTAATAGATCAGAAAAAATTCTTTCTAATAAAAATAATCTTCAAGTTTTACATGAAGATAATCACATCATCATAGTCAATAAGCGCGCTGGAGACATTGTACAAGGAGATAAAACTGGTGACAAGCCTTTGAGCGAAGTGGTTAAATCTTATTTAAAAGATAAATACAATAAGGAAGGCAATGTTTATTTAGGTGTAGTACATCGTTTAGATAGACCAACCACAGGTATAGTAATGTTTGCAAAAACCAGTAAAGCCTTACCAAGATTAAATAAATTATTTGCAGAAAAGACAGCAAAAAAAACATATTGGACTTTGGTTAAAAATCAGCCACCAAAAACTGAAGACAAACTTGTACATTGGTTAAAAAAGAACCCAAAAAACAATAAATCAACAGCTTATGCTAAAGAAGTTGATGGCAGTAAAAAGGCGATACTTCATTATCAATTAAAACAAACTTTAGATAATTTTTATCTTTTAGAAATTGATTTAGAAACAGGTAGACATCATCAAATTAGAGTGCAACTATCATCTATAGGCTGTCCTATTAAAGGTGATTTAAAGTACGGGTTTGATCGCAGTAATAAAGATGCAAGCATTAGTTTACATGCCAGAACATTACGTTTTATTCATCCTGTAAAAAAAGAAGAAGTGTTTATTACTGCTCCATTACCAAATGATGCGCTTTGGGATGCTTGTAATATATAAACTAACTAGGCTTTAAAAATTAAATTCTATATCGTTTGATTTATAAGGACAAACAATTGTTAGGGTTGTCCCATTTTCAGGTTTTGAGTCTAAATTAAAACTTGCTTTTACTAGTTCTGCTCGTTTTTCCATATTAATTAAACCCGAGCCTTTCTCTGCTATATCTTTATCAAAGCCATTACCATCATCTTCTACAATGATTTTCATATGATCTTCTAGATAATTTAATGTAACATTTAAGTTTTCTGCTTCAGCGTATTTTAGAGTATTAGAGAAAAACTCTTGAAGGATTCTAAATAAAATAATTTCGTTTTTCTTGTTTTCAAAATTCACTTTATCTCCATTAATAAAAAGGCTAGAGTGAATTAATCCGGTTTTATTAATACGTTCTATTTCGTTTTTTACTGTAGCTTCAAAACCTAAATTAAAAATAACATCGCTATTTAAAGATTTTGATAAAGCTCTCACTTCATCTAGCGTACTTTTTAAAGTTTCTGCTGCGTTACTAACTTTAATTTTTACGTCATCACTCACAACTTTAACTGCTGCATTCATTTGCATTGTTGACATTACGAGCATTTGACCAATATTATCATGCAATTCTCTACCAATATGTTTTAAGGTTTCTTCTTGTATTTCCTGTTGAGTTTTAGACAACTCTTCCTCAAACTTTTGCTTCTGGTTAAACTTTTCAATAAGAATTTTATTTTTTCGTTTTTGAAAAACAACAAAGAACACAATCACTAAGGCTGTTACTATTAACAAAACCGCAATCATGTATATTAAAAGATACCTTTCGGCTTCAGTACTAACTAATTTTTCTCTGGTTTGGACCATAATAATGCAAATGTAAAAATTGAGTACATGAAAATGTTAGAAATCAAGAAAACTTGCCATTGTAATAAAACAAAATTCCAGTCCATATCATTAAAATACTTATCAAAAAAAAGGATAGTGCTTGTAATTAGAAACCAAATAAATAAAGTTGCACTGATATAAAAATTAATGGATCTGTAAAAATCCAAGATCTTATCACTGGTTAAAATTTCTAAAAAATATAAAAAACAAGATAAGATTATCAATACTGTACCTCCCAGTACAATCGGGCTCGAACTATAAATAAAGAACTCATCAATATTTGTAACGATTACTAGTATTGAAATCACAAAAAACACATATCTAGAAACACGTAACAGTATTGAATACATCTTATTGGTTATGACTTTTTCTAAATACCAAGAGTAAAACAAAGCACTACCCATTGTCCAAAAAATAGTAAACCACCAATAATTTCTTTCAAAAACGGTTCCTTCAATTAAATGAAATAATCCCAAATCCTCGAAATGCCATGGATAACCTCCAATAAATTCAATTAATGGAATGGCACAAATAAACCAAATAAAATATTTTGCGTGGCTATTTTTAAACTTCTTATAAACTATTAGTCCAATAATAGCGGCCATTAACTCAACGCCATACGTCAATAGCGAATAATTATTTTTTAAGAATTCGTCCAAGAAAATTATATTTATTGCGGATAATTAGCTGAAGGTGGTTTACCATTACCACCACCATTTAACCCATCAGAGTTATCCAAATCACCACTTTTTCCTTGCAATGAAAAGAAACTCCCTTCAGAGGTATTATCAAAACCTGTTGGCACAAAAAGTAAGGTCGTTAAGCCTGGTTCATCACCATTATTTGGATACGCACCCAAATACAAACGTAAACCATCCATAGTTTGATTGTTTTCAGCGGCTTGTTGCTTAGCGTATTTTATATAATCTTCAATATCTTCTAATTTATACCAAGAAGATCTATTATCTTGAGTTTTAGCATTCTTAAATATTGAATCACTAATTAGCTTATGTCTTGGATTAAAAGCTTGGGTCAGTGCTGTAATTTGAGCTGGTGTAATAATACCAGAAGGCGGTTTAATTGTAGGTGGTTCTTCCATCATATTTACATCTTTAGAACAATAAAAATACATCGCAAGTGCTCCTAGAATGATTCCTAGAATGAGTAATCCAAATTTTTTCATGGTTGATTGAATTTAGTTAATAGCTGTTCTAAAGTATCGATTTTATTTAACATATAAAATTTTTATTAAACGTTTTCTTACAAACTCAACCTTTTAGTCTGATTTTTAAACTGTTAGATGTATTTTTTTGACTTAACATATTTATAGCATTTTCTGTTAATTGTAATATTCTCGGATAACCACCTGTAGTTTGGCAATCTCGCATTAAAACAATAAGTTGTCCTAATGGTGTAAGTTGCACAGTTCCTGGCAATACAGGAGCTGTTAAAATAGGTTCTAGATTATTCTGAAATAAAGGCTTAAGCTGATAAGCCATACGATTATTGTACCTTGAAACGTGAAACTCTTGCTCAAACAAAGCATCTTGTTGAGCTTGTGATAATTTATAGAATTCTGGACCTATCATTACTTCCAATACAGTATTTGATAAAATTTTAGGCTTGAAGTTTAATTTTGCATTTTTTGAATTTTCTAAATGTACATAATCTGCAATTGCAATAACATCACCTTTTTCAATTTTAATAGCCTTCGTAACACCTTTTATCATACTTCTGCTACCTAAGACCGTTTCAGTTAAAAAACCACCTTTTACCGCAATATAAGTTCTAAAACCTTCTAATAATCTACTAAAAGTTAAGATATCATTTGGTTCAATCTTAATAGACTTAAACATCTCAATTGATTTTCCGTTTAATTCAGGATGCATATTTGCTCCAGTTATAGCAATCGTAGTAGGATTTGTAAATTGTAATTCAGCACCAGTCATAGTCATTTCTATAACAGCATCTTGTTTATCATTTCCTAAAAGCGCGTTTGCAAACGCACTAGAATACGAATCCATTGCTCCAGAAACAGGCACACCAAAACTACGTTGTCCAAAACGCCCTAAATCTTGTATGGTAGAATAAAATCCTGCCTTTAAAACCTTAATCATTAACTATAAGTTTTTTTGAATTAAAAGTTGAAAGCAAAACTTTATTTTGAATCTTTAAATATTCAGATTTAGTGATAGGATAAAATTTTACTTTATCTCCTGCTTTTATAAAACAAGGTGGATTTTGCTTTGAGTTAAATAATTCAATGGGTGAATTACCGATTATATGCCAACCTCCAGGACTGTCTTGTGGATAGATTCCAGTCTGTTTTCCTCCTATGCCAACTGACCCTTTTTTTACGTTTAGGCTTGGTGTAATTTTTCGGTTTAAATGTAGGGTAGAATTCAAACCACCTAAGTATAAAAAACCAGGTAAAAATCCGGTAAAAAAAACAGTATAAAACGCCTCGGAATGTCGCTTTATAATTTCAGATTTTGAGAGCTTTATTTCTTTAGAAAAGTTTTCAATATCAACAGCAAATTCAGCGTCATAACATACAGGGATTTTAAAAATTCTCGAATCAATTAACTGTTCATTGTTTTGACTTTCATACAATGCTCTTAAGCTCAAAAAGACACTATTGATATTATCAATAGTATAACTGTAAACAATTAAAATTGAATTATATGCAGTTATTACTTCAATATTCTCTTTAACACAATTATTTTTAATAATATTTTTAAACCTAAGAATATCTTGAAGCATATTTTCATCAATAATGGCTGGCCACTCTACCAAAATAGAACATTCATTATACTGTAAAAACCGAAGTTGACAACTCATAATTTCTTATTGAATTTGAATACTATTCATCTTCAAATTATTTGACAAATACTTTAAAATTTCAAATGCATTTTGAGTATCACCATGCACGCAAATTGTTGATGCTTTTATTGCCACTTCTACTCCACTTAAAGACTTTACTTTTTGATGTTTTATCATACTCAAAACATGATATAAAACAGCTTCTTTTTCATGTAAAACAGCACCTGTATTTTTCCTTGAAACTAACGATAAATCATTGTTATAATTTCTATCTGCAAACGCCTCATATTTAACTTCTATATGTTCCTCTTTAGCTATTTTGGCAATTACAGAATTAAAAGGCGCATACAATTTTATAGGATCAGCGATACTTTTTATAACTTCAATAATAACTCGCGCTGTTTTTTTGTCTTTAGCGGCTAAATTATATAATGCACCATGCGGTTTTATATGATGCAATTGAGCATTTTCACTAACTAATACGTTTTGCAAATCACTTACTTGTTGTTTAATACTCAAATACAGATCTGCATCTGAGAGCTCCGTAACGTCTCGTCCAAAATTCAATTTATCAGGAAACGAAGGATGAGCACCTATTTTCACATTATTTAACTTAGCCAGCTTAACCACAGTTGTCATAGTTTTTAAATCACCAGCATGTCCACCACAAGCAATATTGCAAGATGATAAGTATGGCATTAAACCAGATTCATTTCCGATTCCTTCACCAACATCCGCATTGAGGTCTATACTTATTACATTGTTCATCTTAAATGATTTTAAACACACTTAGAATTCCTTTTACACCTAAGAAGATCGTAATCACTAGAATCACAAATCCTAAAACATTCTGAAGTTTTGAATTTTTATAAGTTCCTAAAACGGACGACTTATTCATTATCCATAATAAAAACCCAGCAATAATAGGCAATAACAAGCCATTGGCAATTTGAGCAAATTTTATAATTTCAATAGACTTGAATCCAATAGTTGAAAACACAATACCTAGACCTAGAATAAACATCCAAACTGCTCTAAACTTTACCGACTTTAAATTTGTCGACCATCCCAAACAACCACTCGCTACAAAAGCAGCAGCCAAAGGAGCTGTAATAGCACTGGTAATACCTGCCGCAAACAAACCAATAGCCAAAAAGTATTTTGCATACACACCAAACAATGGTTCTAATCCTTTAGCCAAATCTGATGCGTTAGATATATCTTGAGATGGAATCGCAGATGCAGAAATGATAATACACATGGAGACAATTCCACCTAAAACCACAGCTACAATGGTGTCTTTTCTTGCAAAAGCCAAATCACTATTATCTTTCCATTTTGTTTTAGCTAGTGAAGCATGTAAAAACAAATTATACGGAACCACAGTAGTACCTACCAATCCGATAATAGTTAAAATACTACCTTCTGGAAACTTAGGAACCACTATGCTTTTAAAAATTTCTATGAGATTTGGTTTTGTAATTATTGCTGTAGTTAAAAATGTCAAACTCATCAATACCACTAAAAATATTAGTGCTTTTTCTAAAACTTTATAATTCCCAACGTATAACAAAACAAAAGCGACTAAACCAATTATCAAACTCATGATATTGAGTTTAAAACTTCCTAATTCTAAGAACGGATTCCCAAACAAAGTTTGCATACCTAAAGCTCCACCACTAATGTTTCCTGCCTCGTAAGCTGCATTTCCTATAACAATTGCACTCAATATTAAAAGAATTGCAAAACCTCTTACTAAAGGATGTTTTATTTCTGATCTTATAACCTCTGACAATCCTTTTTGAGACACAATCCCTAATCTTGCCGCCATTTCTTGTAGCACAATTGTAGCAACAATAGACAACACCATTGCCCAAAGTAGAGTGTATCCAAAATTAACACCAGCTAAAGTGCAAAGTGTCACTGTTCCTGGACCTATAAATGCAGCCGCCACTAAAGGTCCTGGGCCAATATTTTTAAAGAATTTTAAAATCATTCTTCAATAGAATTCAAAGCATAAATTGCAAAACTACCTAACCAATGACCACCTTCATAACTATCACCAACAATACTTGGTAATGAATAATTGATATGCTTGTTGGCTAAATTTTGAAGATGTTTATAGTCTGGTAAATCTTTGGCTATATAATTTAAACTCCAAGCTCGCGAAAAATTAACACCATCTAAATGCACTAATTTACCATCTGTTCTATC
The DNA here is from genome assembly GCF_003386165.1 of Winogradskyella eximia. Classification (GTDB taxonomy): domain Bacteria; phylum Bacteroidota; class Bacteroidia; order Flavobacteriales; family Flavobacteriaceae; genus Winogradskyella; species Winogradskyella eximia. The sequence continues at coordinate 438,539 of NZ_QRDV01000002.1, forward strand.
AGAAACTTCACCAACAGACCAATCAAAATTTTCATCATTTAGTTCTGGCAAAAAATCATTTAACCAAACTTTAAAATCTTCAACTTCTAAAACGCGCTTCATTAAAGCAGCTTCTTCCAAACAAGGTGACAGAAAATCGAAACCACTTGGCTCCCAACTTAAAGGACAATCTTGATCTTCTAAATAAAAATCCTTAGCTCTTTTCTCGATTAGTGCTTTTAATTCTTCATGATTAACTTCTACTGCATAATCGTAAGCAAAGCTTAATCCAAATGCCGTATTAGGATGCTCACCTACTCTAATTGGATAATTTAACTTTGGTAAAAACTTGGTATACTTACTAATGATTAAATCAGTTAATGGCTGAAGATTATTTTCTAACTCCTTTGCAATAGGATGATTCCATGTATGCAATTCTTCTGCTAGTTTTAACAACCAAGCCCAACCATAAGTGCGTTCGAATGACTTATTGTGCCCTTCAAAATAAAGTAGTTCTTGTTCTATATTTTCCTTAGAAATATTAAAAAGTAGTTTTTCTTGAATCTCTTCACGATTCTCTAGATCTGGAAACTGCTTTAAAAGCGATACCAAACTCCAATGACCATGAACTGCAGAATGCCAATCGAAACAACCATAAAATGCAGGATGTAATTCTTTTGGTGTTTTTAAATCAGCTTCGCTACCAATGATTTGCCCTAATTTATTAGGGTATTCCGTATTCATACAGTGCAGAGGTAATTGTGCTAATCGGTTGGCTTGTTCTAGGTTTAAAACTGGCGATTCCACAACCTCAATTTTAGTCGCTTCTTTTAACGTATTCTTTTTTTTATGAGATGTATTACAACTCAAAAAAACTATAGATAAAGCAAAAACAAAATAGTATTTAATCATAAATGTATGTTTACAAGTCTAGTAAAAATACAATATAATTATACTTCAACAGAACTTTTTAATACATCGCCATACGATTCTAACTAATTAATAAACTCCATCTGCCACTCTTATCGAAAATTGAATATTACCTAAAACTTATATCGCAACCCTAACAACACTCTTAATTGGGTGTTTTTAAAAGCCTGATTATCATTATCTATTGGTTTTTCAAAGTAATTATAACTCGGTTCGAAAAACAGAATCGTCTTTTTTGCTAAACTATATGAAATATTAGAATTCATTGTAGCACCAAAAATTTTAGCATTAGCACCAACACTTTCCCCTATTTCTTCATCGTCTAGATACGCTCTATTATTGGTTAAAAAGTTTACATTCCCACCAACACCCAATGATATATCAAATTTTTGAGCTCTTAAAACATTATACGAAAACTCTAATGGCACTTGAATATAATCAAACTGTTGTTGCAAAGTGCCTTCATTAGTAAACTCAACAAAAGAAGAAACATCATTAATAGACTCCTCAGATACCAAAAACAGTATATTTTGGTTGTTCACAATGTTTTGAGAATCACCAACAGAAAGCGATGTATCTGCACCTGTATATATGATATTATTTATTTCTTGGCCCAATACATTCTTACCAATACCAGATTTCACAACAAGCCGATCTGAAAGTGCATACCCAACCTTTAAGGTGTACACAAAGTTATTTTGAGACGTTGTATTTACAGACGTATTTTGAATTGATGACTCAGATGCCGTATTCGCCAATCCTCCCAAAACTTCTACTGACCATTTTAAACCAGCTACTTTAGTCGTTATTATGCTATCATTTTTATTTTCAGCCACAAGTTCTTCAGACAAATCTAGTAATGAATCATCTTTAACCTTAGCAATAGAATCAATACTTGCAACTAACTTTTCCTCACTAGAATTAGTTACACTTTTATTTTTTCTTATAAAACCAGAAACCTCTTTAATGTTCGCGTTGTTCTCTTGTTTATCAGTAACGTTTTCTTTTAAAACAGTTTGAGCATACCTATTGGCATCAGAAGCTTCATTTTCGTAGCTTCCCTTTTTTCCATAAATATCTTTTTTCCGCTCTTCTTTTTGCTCTAATTTTTTATTATTATTTACGACGTCTTTTTGATTTTCATTAGTGTTTAAACTTTTACTTCTATCTATAGACTGTTTCTGATTCGCTAAATGATTCAATGATTCTTTTATAACTTTTTCGCCTTCAACTAACGTGTCTTCATTAATGACTTTTACTCCATTAACCACCTTGTTATCTCTCTCTTCTAACCCTTCAATAATATTTTCGCTTTTAGGCTGTTCAATATCCGAAACTTCAATCGCAGGCTTACCACTATGCTCTAACGAATTTGTAAATACGTAACCAAGACACATTACTAATATTGCAGCAGCAGAACCCCAAATAAAAAATACTCTCCTTTTCTTTTTTTTAGGATGAAGCCTAGCCTCAATATTGTCCCATAACTCTTCAGGTGGTGCTTTAGAAAAGGCTTCTAATTCGCTATATATGTTTTCAATATCATCCTTCTTCATGACACTTTTTCGTTTAATTCTTCATTAATTTTTGTCCGCAATACACTTTTAGCTCTGCTTAATAATGATTTTGACGTTCCGGCTGCTATTTTCAACCTATCTGCTATAGCTTTATGACTATAACCCTCAAAAACATACAGATTAAAAACCATTCTATAGTTATCAGGTAATTGCTGTATATGCATTAATAACCTACTATGTGAGACAACAAGATCAGACTCACTGATTTCATCTTCGATACAACTGTTTAGATTAGAGCTTTCCATCGCCACGTGTAATCGACGTTGTTTTTTTCGTAAAACCTCTAAGGCTTCATTTACAAAAATGCGCTTTGCCCACCCCTCAAAACTTCCTTCGAATTTATATTGACCAATCTTTTGAAACAGAATTATAAAAGCATCTTGAAACACATCATCTGCCTCAGTTTTATTCTTCATATACTTTAAACAAATACCATACAATGCAGGAGAAAGCAGCGTGTATAATTCACGCTGCCCTTCCCTATCATTCTCTACACATTTTTGTATGAGTATTCGTAGTTCTTTATCCAAATTAAGACTAATCTATAGGTTTCTATTAACAATTGAATTTATTGCGATTCGCACTTAAAACCAATCGTTAACATTTAAACTCACAAAGGATATGATTAAAAACCTTGTGTTTCTAGCTTTTTAAAATTGAAGTGTACTTATAAGTTCCAATCCAAAATTATCGGTATAATTATATTGATGAATTACATTTTCTCCCACAGCAATTAAATGAGAGGATAAAGGAATCACATCTTTTGAGGTCGTCTCAATAGTGTTTTGTAAGACAATTTCATTTGGATTTTGAGCATCAAAAACATTTATTCCGCTATCATTACAAACATATAATATGTGGTTTTTAATTCCTAAACCGTATGGACTAGACAAAAAGTAGGTAGAATATTCTACAGGAGTGTTAATATCTGTAACATCAATTATATTAACCTGATCTTCAATGGCACCACAAGTATTACCTCCTCTTACAGTGATATATGCCGTATTTCCTTCGACTACAACAGGATCACAACCTGTAGAATGTGTAAATGACGATGTATAAATGGGATTGAACTCATCTTGCAAACCAACAATATGCATACCATTAGTTGCACCGATAAACATATATTCCTTTAAAATAAAAGTAGTTTCAAGTTCACCACCAAACCAGCCACCAAGCCATGTCTCCGAGACTTTAGATATGGAATTATAATCTGTAATATTAAATGTGTTTAACTTATAATCATCTAGAGTATATAATGCATTGTTATAAATCTGAAACTTAGCATAAGATCCACCAGTACCTATATTTATGCCTGCATCGAGAGCCAAGACATCACTTTCAAAGATTGAAAAAGAATTCCAAAACATCTCTGGATTGTTCTCCACTTCGGTTCTTTCCATATAAATTGTGGTGTATTCAGCAACAAATTCATCTTCATTTGAAGTATAAATATTAGACTGATAATACAAAGAATCCTCTGGGAATGTTGCATAATACAATAACATATCCTCTTCTACATTAACTAATTCAATATCTGAAACATTACTAATATCAAACACCACTAAATCCATAAAATTATCAGCATACAGAATATCATTTTTTACAGAAATATCATGTACACCTTCTAATTGTATGAATATTATATTTTGAGGGTTTTCTGGATTTTGATTATTGAATATATGTATTCCAGAATTTTGAGCTATATAAAACAGCAAATCGTTATAAACATATATTTTACCATCCGAATTCGTTGGCTGAGCGGCTTTAACTTGAATTGAATTTCTAATTTCAGATTTAGACTTTATTACAGGAACCGTAACTGCAACAGGATCGAGGAGTTCATTACTAACGTCATCAGTATTACAATTTGTGAGTTGCAAACACATTATTGCAACTAGTACTAAGGGTAAAATTTTGCTTTTCATGATTATTGTTTATTAATAAGATGAAAAAAACGCAAAAGGTTGCAGTGTTTTCTAAAAAAAATTATCCTAACCAACCTTCCCTGTCTAAACTACGATACTGAATCGCTTCACTAATGTGAGCACCCAAAACATCATTAGACCCTTCCAAATCAGCTATTGTTCGTGATACTTTCAGAATTCTATCATAAGCTCTAGCAGATAAATTTAAACGCTCCATAGCGGACTTTAAAAGCAACATTGACGCTTCATCTAATTTACAATACTTACGAATTTGCTTAGTATTCATCTGAGCATTGTAATGTATATTTTCCAAATCCTTAAAACGTTCGGTTTGGTTTTCTCTAGCTTTTGTGACACGTTTTCTTATCTCTACTGAAGATTCTCCACTACGTTCATCTGCCAATTTTTCAAAAGGTACAGGAGTGACTTCAATATGAATATCTATACGATCTAATAAAGGTCCAGAAATCTTACCCATATAACGTTGCATTTCTGCTGGTGATGATGTTATTGGAGAATCTGGATCGTTAAAGTAACCACTTGGACTTGGATTCATACTTGCCACCAACATAAAAGACGATGGATAGGTTACCGTAAACTTCGCTCTAGAAATGGTCACTTCTCTATCTTCTAAAGGCTGACGCATTACTTCTAAAACTTCACGTTTAAATTCTGGTAATTCATCTAAAAATAACACACCATTATGTGATAAAGATATTTCGCCTGGTTGCGGATAACTTCCGCCTCCTACTAAAGCTACATTGCTTATTGTATGATGCGGACTTCTAAACGGTCGTTGCGCCATTAAACCTGTATGTGCTTTTACTCTGCCAACAACTGAATGTATTTTGGTGGTTTCTAAAGCTTCGTGCAAGGTCATAGGTGGCAAAATACTTGGCAAACGCTTTGCTAACATGGTTTTACCAGAACCTGGCGGACCAATTAATATAATATTATGACCTCCAGCGGCTGCAATTTCCATACAACGCTTTATACTCTCTTGGCCTTTAACATCTGCAAAATCAAATTCAGGAAAATCGAGATTTTTATAAAACTCTTCTCTTGTATTTATAATCGTTTGCTCTAAAGGTTCCCCTTTATCAAAATGATTTATGACCTGCATTATATTTTCTACTCCAAACACCTTTAAGTCATCAACGATAGCTGCTTCCTTTGCATTCTGGATAGGAAGTATAAAACCTTTAAAGCCTTCTTCTCTAGCTTTTACAGCAATTGGCAAAGCGCCTTTAAATGGCTGTAAGCTTCCATCTAAAGACAATTCTCCCATAATGAGATAATCCTCTAAGTTTTCTGCTTTAATTTGATCTGACGCAGCTAAGATACCAATAGCCAAGGTTAAATCGTAAGCCGAACCTTCTTTTCGTAAATCAGCAGGAGCCATGTTTATAGTAATCTTTTTACCAGGAATTCTATAGCCATTATTTTGAAGTGCAGCTGCAATACGATAATTACTTTCTTTGATGGCATTATCTGGAAGACCGACTAAGTGATAGCCAACACCTTTATCTACATTTACCTCAACGGTTATATTGGAAGCTTCAACACCGAAAACAGCACTAGCAAAAACTTTTTTGAGCATGAATTGTTATTTTCTTAAAAATAGAGATAAATCGTTTATAAAAAAATTGAAATGTTAATTTAGCTTGATTTTACCTCTTAAATCACAACCGTAATCACCGTATTCACAATAGTTTTAATAATTTTATTCTTTAAATGACCTAATCTTAATTTTGAAACGCCTGCTTGGTGCAAGGCATTAAGAATTAATAAATCTTTTTGACTCACCAAAAGCCATTCATAATCTTCAACAGTTAATTCTCCGGACTGTAATAAGTTAGTCCATCGCTCTAATTTCACTTTAGATAAAGTTAAAAACGCTTCAACATCTGCTTTAGTTTCTTTTTTATAATCACCATAACTTTCTCCTAAAACTAAGAGTAATTCTTCTTTTAACAATTTTATTAGTTCTTCAATATCCATAGTTAATTAGTGCTTAAGAAGTTAAGAATATTTGTTTCGTTGGTTTTATTTTTATTAGCTTCATACTTGATAATAAGATCTAAAGCCTCAGTAACTTGACCTTTTGCTTCACCAATAAAAACTTTAGACAATTGACTATCTACTTTCCATCTTTCTAAAAATCCGGCTAAAAGATTTCGTTCTTTATCTGTTACAACTTGCCACATCGCAAAACTAACTTCGTTGTTTGGTTTATTCTTTTCATATTCTAAAATTTTCTGAAGATCTAACAACAACGTCTGCACGTCATCTTCATGTTCTGAATAACTCGCAACAGCTTCGTCCATTAAATTCAGGCTTTCCACTTTAATTGAAATTGCTTCTTGATAAGCATACTGATCAAATACAGCTGTTTTTATGCTTTCACAAGACATTAAAAATAAAGTTAATACAGCAATATATAAAGACGGCCTAAGTATTGAAGTCCTTTTAATCTTTAAAATTTGAAATGATTTAAAGCGTTTTATCATAGTGTTTGGTTTAAGTAATAACAGTATCTATTATGTTTTCTATATCTTGATGTGGCTGAATACTATTAATCCAAGTTGAAGTTGTGTGATGAACCAAAAATGCATTTAAGGCCTCATTTACTTGATGCTTGTCATTAACTGGTAATCGATTGATAACGACCTCTAGATTTTCTAGCAATTGCAATGGGTTTTGTTGTTCTTCACTTAATTTAAAAGCTATCTTACCAGTAATATCAAGAAACTTAAGATAATTTTTCTTTGTTGTAATTGGTGTGTCAATTTTTAAGCGACCGAAGACTTCTTTTGTAAATCGTCTTGTTTGAGGTCCTGAAATACCATCAATAACCACGGGCTTTTGATAAATATCTTTTAACACCATTTGAAGGTAAAAGGTTTCGGACTTTGAAGACTCATTGTAATCTACAGAAACACTAGAATCTACATGCCAATGATCTGTATGATTAGGATAATGGTAATTGAGCACCAACCCAAAATGCTTTCGCAAAAAAGATTCAATTCCCAAATACAATTCTTTTTGGTGAATATAATTATTTGTAATAAGCTGATGATCTTTCCAGAATATCGCATCGAGATCAAAAGCCTTTCCGTAACCATGTTCTCCAGCTTTCCCTACTAATGTACCAGCACTTGTAATAATATCCGGCTTTCCTAATGGACAATGCATAAAAACATCTTTAAATGCAGTTTCTAGCAGTTTTAAAAACGAATCTTCAATATAGAAATCATACGGCTTACCAGATGTACCATATGGATACTGAGGTAATCTGGCATAATGTAATGCGATGTTATTAATAGCGTTGACTTTCTTCATATTTATTTTATTTTAAAATCTATTCGCTATTAGCTAGGACTTTAAGGATTCTTAAATTTAAGAAAAGATTTCATGGTTTGAAAGTTTTATTGCATTACTAAGATTGGTATTAAATAAAAAAAGCCTTTTGCGATAAGACAAAAGGCATAGAATTTTAAAACTTATTGTAGTTAGTTTTTTATAAACTTTTTTGTGGAGCTTGAGTTCCCTGAGTAGATTTCCATAAAATAGACACCTTTAGCCAAACTTGAAACATCTAAACTGTATTCTAAATTAGATAGCTTAATTTCTTTCAAGATTCTACCATTAATATCTACGATTGTAAGATGATCAATGATTTGACCAGATGTAATTTCTAATTGATTTTTTACAGGATTTGGAAATACCTGAATAGCTTGTGCATTAAACTGATCTACACTTAAAGATTCTACAATTTCCGTACTTACTGTATTTGTTATTATGGCAGGATTAAAATCGAAGAATATATCTGCTGTTCCACTTATGATGTCCCCAACTTCTACATCATTTTTTGGTTTTATTTTGTAAGCTATAAAACCATGAGAATTAGGCTCATCATTTGTACTGTCTGCTAGATTGATATTATTGAATATAAAACTCACATCAGTTTCATTTGTAATTTCTACACGACCTGTATGACTTAAGCTTTCTAATTGCATGGTTGTCCAATCTAGTTTAGAATCCAATACATGATCTACTCTTACATTAATAGCACTTGCTGTACCTGTGTTTTGAAAACGGATTAAATAGTGTAAATATTTATTTGCTTCATCAATAAAGATTTGGTCTCCTTCTAAAACTGTGATGTCGTTTGGATCGTAAGAACCAATTACCGTTTGCTCTAAAGTAAACACATTGTCTTCTTCTGTTTCGTCTCCTGAAACTGGGTTTATGGTTGCCGTTGCCACAAGCTCATCATCTATGTTTGTGGTTGGTGGCGCAAATACATTGAATTCTAAATCTATGGTTCTAGTTTCAAAAGGATTTAGGTCTGTAAAATCGAAGTTTAAAGTGTTTGTTGTTTGTGACGTTATGGCTTCACTCGCACTTAAGAAGTTTAGTTTTGAATCATCAAACTCATAAGCTACAGAACCACTTAATTGCGTTGTGCCCATATTGTTGTATACTATTTGGTAGGTGGTATTGAAGCCCGGTCTTGGCTCGTCAATAGTAGGGTATATTGAAATATTTAAGTCATTAATTATGGTAATTGGCTCTATGCAAAAATCAACATTATCCGTATTACCAACTCCTGTAAAATTAGAGATTTGCGATGTTGGGTTGGAAACATAGTAATTTGGCAATTGAGATGATATTTCTGTTGAGAATATTCCTTCATTTGTAAAAAGTTGATAAATACCGTTATCTAAGGAAAATGTAGCAAAACTATCAGAACCATTATCTGTAATCATTAAAACATTACTAATTGGTTCATCTGATACACTACAACCATCCATATCTATATCTAATCTAACAATACCACTAATTTCATTAGAGGCAACACTAAGGTTCTTATACCAAACTAACTTTCCTTCTAAATTTGATGAAGTTGTAACTAAATCTAATTTTCCATCATTATTAAAATCCGCAGCAAAAACTGCATCAGGAAAAAGATTGGAAGTGCTAACTATTTGCTGAACACCGAAACTACCTTGTCCATCTACATTTTCATACCAAGCTAGTTTATGATCAAAAACCGAAGTAGATATGACGTCTGTATCTCCGTCTTGATCCAAATCTGCAGCAATAACAGACTTTGCTCTATCCGCAATGGTTGATATAATTTGCTGATTCCCAAAAGCACCTTGCCCATCTATATTTTCATACCAAGCTATTTTATTGTCATTGATAGAAGCTGACAATATATCCATATCTCCATCACCATCTAAATCTTCAACAAAGACGGATCTACAATTATCTACTTCTGTAGTAATAATCACTTCTGAACCAAAAGCACCTTGACCATCCATGTTTTCATACCAAACTATTCTATCATTAATACCATTAATACTCATAACGATATCTTTATCACCATCTAAATCTAAATCTTCTAAAAACAAATCCCAAGAACTATTCTCCATTGATATAATTTGTTCTCCACCAAAAGTACCTTGCCCATCTATATTTTCATACCATACAACTCTTGCTGTACCGGAAATAGCACATATTAAATCTAAATCACCATCATTATCTAAATCAGAAACATCAACTGAAGTATAACCATATCCAGGTAATGCTACTGTAAGTTCATTAATTATTTGTTCTGTAAAAATTCCGGAACCATTTACATTTATATACCAAATTAATTTTGTGTTATCTGAAACGGAAACAAAATCTACATAACCATCATTATTTAAGTCTGTCACAAAATCAAATCTACTTAATAGAGAAAATGAAGCACTCACTGTAATATCATGTTGAGTCTTAAAACCACCTTGTCCATCAGTATTTTCAAACCACGAAATTCTTCCATCATTTCCAGAAGATGTAACTATATCTAAATCTCCATCATTATCAACATCTATACTAAATACATCATTAGCAGTAACTCTTGGTGTAAGTATATTTTGTATTCCGAATGAACCTTGAGAATCTATATTTTCATACCAAGCTATTTTACTATCGAGATATGATGCTGAAATTACATCCAAATCTCCATCATTATCTAAATCGCTTGCTAATACAGAAGAAGCTTGTTTTACTATTTTACTAATAATTTGTTGTGCACTAAAACTTCCTAGTCCATCAATATTTTCATACCATGAAATTGTGTTATCTCCAGAGTCAGTAGAGATTACATCCATATCTCCGTCTCCATCAATGTCAGAAACTGAAACATCCCTTACTTGATCAGCATTTGTTGAAATTATTTGTTGAATTCCAAAAGCACCTTGCCCATCCATATTTTCATACCAAGCAATCTTATTATCATCTAAAGAAGCAGAAAACACATCAAGATCTCCATCTCCATCAACATCCGAAGATCTAACAGCTAATGCACCTTCCGCATTTGACGTAATTATCTGTTGTGTACCAAAGGTAGCTAGACCATCTATATTTTCATACCAAGCTATTTTATTGTCATTCCTAGATGCTGACAATATATCCATATCTCCATCACCATCTATATCACTAGAATAAACTGACATTGCCTCATCAGTGTTTGTAGAAATTACATTTTGCGGACCAAAACTTCCTTGACCATCCATATTTTCATACCAAGCTATTTTATCATCAAAAATAGAGGCAGATATCACGTCTATATCTCCATCGCCATCTAAATCTGATGCAAAAACAGAACTTGCGCCATCTGCATTTATTGTTATCACTTGTTGATTCCCAAAAGTACCTTGTCCATCTATATTTTCATACCAAGCTATTTTATCGTCACCTGATGATGCAGAAAGCACATCAATATCACCATCATTATCTATATCAATAGCATACACTGATTGAGGGCTAATTGCGTTAGCTGAACTAGAAGATACCAATTGTGCTTCACCAAAAGTCCCTAAGCCATCAAGATTTTCTAACCAAGTGATCCAAGCTCCTCCACCAGAAACAATATCATTATCACCATCACCATCAATATCTACTGAGTAAGCTGATTGAGGACCTTCAGAATAATAGTTATCACTTCTTCCATCAAAAACAACGTTTTCTTCAAACTCAATCTGTCCATAACAAAATTGTAAACTAAAAACTAAAATAACTGTAGTGTAAAACTGTTTCATATCTCTAAATCTATAATCCGTAAATTAACTATTTTCTTTCTTACTAACAAACTCCAAAGCACGCTGTTCATTATAATACACATTCCCCTTCCCAATAAACCCAACATGCCCTCCATATTTTGGCATTTCTAAAGAGAGACTTGGATTATGTTTGGCTTCTTTTACAGGATAACATTCCGCAGACAAAAAAGAATCATTAAGTGAATTGATAATTAAAGATGGTACTTTAATATTTGGTAAGAATTGTAAGCAACTTGCCTTCGCATAATAATCTAAAGCGTCTTTAAAACCATGTGCTTTTGACGTATAAACGTCATCAAAGTCTATTAAAGTTTTAATTGAATCAAAATCCGCAACTGATATATTATTAGGGAATTGACCTAGTTTCGGCTTCAACTTATCTTTTAAATGTGCTAAGAATCGAATCGCGTAATGTTTATTTTTCAAACTTAATAATTCACCACAAGAGCCTTTTAAATCACAAGGCGTAGACACTGCAATAACCGACTTTAGTTCCGTTGGAAGCTCCCTTCCTTCACCCACATATTTCAAAACCATATTAGCACCTAAACTTATGCCTTTAATATAGATCTCATCATAAATTCCTTTTGACAGCACATGCTGCACCACAGCATCTAAATCTTCTGTGGCACCAGAATGATAACTACGAAATAAAAGATTAGGCTCACCACTACAACCTCTAAAATTAACACCAACGGCATCGATGCCATTGTCATTAAAATGTTTTGCTGTTCCTGTTATATAGGGTCGTTGCGCACTACCTTCTAATCCATGTAAGAGAATAATGATCTTATTCGATTTTTGTTCCGCATAACTCCAATCTAAATCTAGAAAGTCCGTATCTGGCAATATAATACGCTCTCTAGTTTGGTTTACTCCATCAACTTTTCGAGCTAACCCAGAAAAAACGGTTGACACAAAGCTTTTCTTAGCCCAGAATGGCGGTTTGTAGGTTGATTCTAATATTGGCATTCTTGTAATATTTCCTATTTATAGATTAACGTCAGTTCGAGTGTTCCGACTTTTCAGTCGGGATGTATCGAGAACTTTTTAAAGGATTACTCTAAAAAAACTTATCTATACAATTCCTCATGCTTCGAAATCACTCGAAGTGCGAAGTGACCACTGCAATGTAATTGTTATATTATTTAAGCACAGTAAACTCTATAGACGAATCATTAAAGACCTTATGCGTTTGCTTTTGAAAATCCGCTTCCTTGGCTTCAAATATATTATCGACATACGTTTGCGGATTCGCATCTATATAAGGAAAAAATGTGCTTTGAACTTGCACCTGAATCTTATGTCCTTTTTTAAAGGTATGAAACACATCTTGCAACTTCAAATTCACTTTTGTCTTTTCATTCGGCACAAAAGGTTCTGGCTCTGACATACTATTTCTAAAACGTCCTCTTAAGACTTCACTGCGCACCATCATATGATAATTACTTAGCTTTAAATGATCTTGAACATCCTCTGTGATTTTAGTATCTGCAGGAAACACATCAATCACTTTTACAATCCAATCGGCTGCTGTTCCTGTGGTTGACACATATAACTTGGTTAAGATATCACCAGCTAAGGTAACATCACCTTCTAAGATTTCCGTTTCAAAAGTTAATACATCTGGTCGTCTTGAAGCAAAACGCTGATCGTCTGTCATAAATTTACGTGGCGTAAAACCAACCTTAATATCTTCCGTGTATGGCACAGGTTTTTTAGGATCGCTTATAAATTCTGATGCTCCATAGATTTTATTAGGTTGTTGCGTTAAACGCTCATAAGGCTGCATGTAATAACTTTCCTTCGTTGTATTTTTTGGTGGCCAAACGTCAAACGATTGCCATTCTTTGGTTCCTGTATTAAATAATTGTGCTTCAGGTAAATTAGTTTCGCCATCTACCTCTCCTTTAAGGAAATGATTAAAGAATTTAGTTTCAATATTTTTCTGAAAATGATCTGAAATGCTATCCCCAAAATAGATATTCCCAACCACTTGTCTGTCTTTGCTTCTGGCCCAATCACCATGACTCCAAGGTCCAAAAACAACCGTATTGTAATTATCGCTATTCTTTTCAATGCTTTTATACGTATTGAAAGGACCATATAAATCTTCAGCATCAAACAAACCACCAACAATCATCGTCGCAGGCTTGATATCTTTTAAATGTTGAATAATCCCTCTGCTCTTCCAGAACTCATCATAAGTAACATGGGTTTTTATTTGTTCCATAAACACATTAGTGCTGTCGTAGAATTTATTCAGTTTACCTAATGGCATGTGGTCTAAGAAAAACTGATGTTGATCTTCGGTGCCAATATCCGGGAATGTGTACCACGATACTTTAGTTGGCTGATCTTTCATGTAACCAAAAACCGAAGTCGCCCTCCAATAACTCAATAAAAACGCACCATTATGAATAAAATCATCAAAAAAGAAATCTCCTATACAAGCTTGTGGTGACACTGCTTTTAGTGCTGGATGGGAATCTAACAAAGAATATGTGGCGTAAAACCCAGGATATGAAATGCCATAAGTCCCAACATTACCATTGTTGTTTTCAACATTATTTACTAACCATTCAATAGTATCGTAAGTATCACTTGCTTCATCAGTTTGAGTTCCTGTTTTATTCGGAATATAAGCACGCATATTATCATAAACCCCTTCACTATTCCAACGTCCACGCACATCTTGATACACCATAATATTACCTTCTTCCATAAGGTATTTATTTGGCCCTATTTTAGACTTGAATTCATCCTCTCCATAAGGCCTACAACTGTATGGCGTACGCATCATTAACATTGGGTACGTTTTAGAGGTATCTTTTGGTGAATAAATAGTGGTATGCAACTTTATTCCGTCGCGCATCGCTATTACCACCTCTTTCTTTGTGTAATGGTCATGTGGATTGTAAGCTGACTCAACTGCAACTTCCGAAACCTCTTTAATAGAAGATGTTTCTGTGGGTTTACAACTTGAAAGTGTTATAAAAATTAATAGAAAAAGCGTAATTCTTTGGAATATCATATGGGTTGAATTTAATGGTTCTAAGGTAGTTAATTTTGAATATCACACCAGTCAGGTTTTAGAAACCTTACAGGATAGAATTGGATTTTAAGAGACTTCAACAGAAGTAAACTCAAATTTACCACCATCAAAAAGCCCTTTATCACTTAATTTTAAAGCAGGAATCACTAACAAGGCCATAAAAGACAAACTCATATATGGTGCATGAAGTTTGCTTCCTAATTGCTTCGCCATTTTGTCTAATTCAGAATACTGTTTTCCTATAACATCAGCGCTTTTATCACTCATAATACCAGCCACAGGAAGCGCTACTACTTTTTCTTCTGAACCTGAAACCGCGCAAATACCACCTTCATTTTCTATTAATAAGTTCACAGCTTTACAAATGGCTTCATCTGAAACACCAACAGCAATAATATTATGAGAATCGTGACCAACTGAACTCGCAATGGCGCCTTCTTTTAGTCCATAGTTTTTAATAAATGTAATAGCTGGTGTATCATTTTGATAACGATTAACAACCACCATTTTTAATACATCTGTTTCTATATTAGACACTAGATTTCCATCCTCAATCGTTGAATCTTCAATAATTTCATTAGTTACTAATTCACCATCCAAACATTCGATTACTCTAATTTGTTTTGAATTTGATTCGAATCTAAAATCTGAAACTTGTTTTTTATCTGTGTTGAAATTGTTTAAATTTTCAAATTCAACATGTTTTATTTTTGACACGCCATTATCGAAAACCAATTCTCCATTAATATACGTTTGAAGCGTTTTAAAATCTTTTAAATCTTCTACAACAATACAATCTGCATCATCACCAACATTCAATAAGCCTACCTCTAAATTGTAGTGCTTTACAGGATTTACACAAACGGCTTGTAATACTTTAAAGACATCATTATCTTTAGCAACCGCTCTTGCACAAACTTCATTTATATGTCCTAATAATAAATCATCTGGATGCTTGTCATCACTACAAAACATCATGTTTTCGTAATGCTCATCTAGTAAATCGATGAGTGCATTAAAGTTTTTAGCAGCACTACCCTCACGGATAATCACCTTCATGCCTTTTTGGAGTTTCTCTAAACCTTCTTCAAACGTAAAACACTCATGGTCTGTAGAAATACCTGCAGAAATATATTTGGTTAAATCCTCGCCTCGCAATCCTGGCGCATGGCCATCAACCGGTTTATTGTAATGTTTTGCCCATTCAATTTTCTTAAGCACTTCGGCATCATTATAAATGACTCCAGGATAATTCATCATTTCAGCCAAATACTTAATATCAGGATTCGCCATTAAGGTTTTAATATCATTAGAATCAATCACTGCGCCTGCAGATTCAAAACTCGTAGCTGGCACACAAGAAGGTGCTCCGAAATTAAATTTAAAAGGGGTTTTCTTTCCGTTTTCAATCATAAACTCCACGCCTTTTACACCAAGTACATTGGCGATTTCGTGTGGGTCAGAAACGGTAGAAACGGTTCCGTGATTTACTGCAATCTTTGCAAATTCACTTGGCACCAACATTGAGCTTTCAATATGAATATGTGCATCTACAAAACCTGGTAAAATGAAATGATTTTCTTCACAATCCTTTTCTATGATAGATTCTATTTTACCATTTTTAATAGTAATTTCTCCCTTGAAAATTTTACGATTCTCAATGTCTACGATGTTTCCTTTTAATTTCAAACTGCTAAAATTTATTATGTTATATTACTATCAAACAAAAACACTTAATTAACTTATTTTAAGATAAATAGACGCGTATTACTTAATACTAACTTTAAGTGTGCTCTTTGTTGCTTTAGTAACTTTAAAACGGTCGTCTGCACGCTTACCAACGACCCAAATCACTTTATTATCTGAAGTTAAAACCCAAGTATTTTCCTTCTCTACTAATGAGGCTTTTTCATCTTTTAGGTATTTACTCACTTTCTTTTTCCCTGTCATACCTATAGGCTGAAAGGTGTCTCCTTCTTTCCACAATCTGAATTCTAGTGGAAATTTCAATACGTCTTTATCAACGAAAATTGTGTTTTTTGAAACATCAAAAAGGCCTTCAACATTAGTAAAAGAAAGCTTACCTATTGGTGTTTCAATATCTTTAATATCTCCATTGACGAATAGAGATTCTTCGCTTCGTTCTGAATCATTCAAATCCGTTAAAATTATATACTCGCGATGCTTTATTAAACGATGCGAATTCGATTTTATTAACTTACCAGATTGCGCATCCAATAAATCCACAATATCATTCCATTCTGTAAATCCGTAATTCTTAAAAATCTCAAATAAATAAGCCTTTGGATGGCTTGTGTTTTTAAATTCCGATACTTTATAAGTTGTCCCAAAACTATCCCTAGAAATGATAGCACGTTCTGCAAAAGCTTTTAAACGATCCTCTACAATAAAAGCGGTATCGTTCAGATTGTGGACAGTATTCTGAAAACTATCTAATAATTGCGGGTTGATTTCCTTTAAAATAGGCACAACTTCATGTCGTAATTTATTTCTTAGATATTTGCGAGATGCATTGCTAGCATCTTCTCTCCAAGAAATCTGATTCTCTTTAACGTAATCTTCAATCTGGCTTCTAGAAAACGGTAATAATGGTCTTACTATATTATCATTAATCATCGGAATTCCGGTTAAACCGTTCAATCCTGTTCCTCTTGTAAAGTTAATAAGAAAGGTTTCCAAATTGTCATCAGCATGATGAGCTGTTAAAATATAGTCGAATTTTAACTGTTCTGCCAATTCTTTAAACCAATCGTAACGCAGTTCGCGCGCAGCCATTTGTATAGACCTTTTGTGCTCTGTCGCATAGGCTTCTGTATCAAAATTCTGAATGAATACTTCTACATCTAAATCTTCAGCCAATTCCTCTACAAATGCTTCATCCTTATTACTTTCCTCTGCTCTTAGATTGAAATTACAATGTGCTAGCGAAAAACTCAAATTGGAATTCTGACATAAATGTGCCAAAGCCACACTATCTATTCCACCTGAAATAGCAATGAGTAGCTTACCCTCTTTTAAAATAGAAAGGTTTTTATTTATGTGAATATTAAAGTCTTTTTGCACATCTCAAAGGTATAGAATTTATTTATTCCTTTAGAAGCACATATACTCAAAGTTTTACGATTTCTAGACGATATGCTCTGATGTTAAAATGACATTTATCATATCGATGTGTTTTCTTTTTAATTAACTTTAAAAGAATTTAAAATTATTAGGTCATGAGCGTAACAGAAAAATTAACCTCAGAAATAGCACGTAATACCTTTGAAAAAAAGGTACTCTCTGCAATACCACATTTACATCCTTATGTAAAACATAGAATTTATATCGCTGAAACTACAGGTATTTTACCAAAAAATATGTTTTCATCTAACGGCATTATTGACGAAAGCATTATTCTACTTTATGATAATGATTTTGACGTTGATGCAGAACCATTAGCGGTAAAACTCGAACTGTTTAAAATAGTAGATAACTACATGAATCTGCTGTTTAAAAACGAAGCCTACCATAAAGAAACAATTAGCACAGATGCTCTACTTAAAAAAGAACTATCTAAGCTTAGTGAAGACTATACTGTTGATGGCGACTTTGATTTTATTTTAAACACAGAGCTCAACGACATCTCTTATCACCAAAATGATAATGAAACTTTACAATTATACTCAGATAAAGAAACATCGATTTTGACTGCTTTTGAAGTTGAGGATTTATCTACAAAACAATCACCAAAAGTATTCGATAAGCTTTACAACTGGTTACCATTTAATGTATCTAACATTATGGATTTATACATTTTTGGGAAATTAGATTTTGAATCTATAGCAAAGATTAAAAAGATAGAACAAAAACGTGTTGAAGCGATTTTTGATAAGGTTAAGCGCACCTTTAGAAGACATATTGAGTAAATAATTTTACGGATTTATACTCAAAAAGTAACGATCTAAGTAACCATATCTTATATAGGTATTTCCACAACGATTAAACTTAACATTGTTATCGAGAGTGTTATATGGCTCGAATATTTCAAAATTATTTTCTTGCTCAAAGTTAAAGTAATTGTTTCTTACCATAGCAAGACAGTAATCACCTGGTTGATTAATTGAAATACCTATTCTGAATTTGTAAACTAATTCGTTATCTAAATATTCTGGCACATAAGAAACGTATTCTGAACAATAGCTGCCATCATATGCTGAGCCGAATTCATAAATTACGTCGTAATCTTGCACAACAAGTGCATTTAGATTCTCTAATTCATTGGTCAGTTTTAGGACAAATAATCCATCCCTAAGTACTTGCCTCATATCTTCACCAGGACAACCCAATAATAACTCTGAATTTGCTTCAGCACTTATCCAAATTATTTCGTCTGTGTTGTAATTATCCGAGATGTTTTCAACATCTAACCAAAATTCTGGCGAAATGCTTCTACACTGGTCATCGTCAGACTCACAAAGTATTGCCATTAAAAAAGGTGCTAACAGAAGAAATTTTAAATTCTTTTTCATTGCTGGTTTTATCTAAAGATGTAAAACTTGTAGAAAGGTTGCGTGTATTAGTGAGCTTATTTAATTTTCTAAGGCTTCGCGCATGGCTTTTGCTTTAATTAAACATTCCTCGTATTCTTTGAGAGGATCACTTTTTGAGGTGATGGCACCTCCAACAGAATAGGAAATGTATTTTTTAGTTGCGTTGTAGAGAATACTCCTAATAATCACATTAAAATCGAAATCTCCCTTTGGTGTAAAATAACCCACTGTGCCAGAATATAAACCGCGTTTTGTTTCTTCGAGGTTTTCAATAATTGTCATAGCTGAAATTTTAGGCACACCTGTCATACTACCCATCGGAAATGTCGATTTTATAATATCTACCGCATTGGTTTCTGGTGCTACTTTAGACTGAACCGTTGAAATCATTTGATGCACCTGTAAAAACGAATACACTTTACACAGCTCCTTCACTTCTACGCTTCCTTTTGTTGCCGTGTGCGATAAATCATTTCTTACCAAATCTACAATCATTACGTTTTCACTGCGCTCTTTTGGGTCTTTTAATAAATCTTCAATGAGTTTTAAATCTTCAGTTTTATTCTTAGAACGTTTTGCTGTGCCTTTTATAGGCTGAGATATCACAGTCGTTTCGTTCTTTTTTATATAGCGTTCTGGCGATGCAGACATCATGTATTTATCTTCAAACTTTAAGAAGCTAGCAAAAGGTGGTTTCGAAATTTCATTCAATTTCTTAAAGGTTTCAATCGGATTTATTTCGCTGTCTTCAGCATAAAATTCTTGACAAAAATTAGCTTCATAAATATCACCTCTGTGTATGTGATTTAACATCTTTGTGACTTTCTCGAAGTATTCGTCCTTGTGTATTCTTAGTTTTATTTTGATAGGATTCTGAGACGTCTCGACTGCACTCGGAGAGACACAAGAATTAATAGACAATAGATCATCTTCTATCTCATCATCTACCATTTTTAAATACTGAATTTCAACTTGATTGTCTTTAAATAAAAAGAGCTTTTTTGGCTGAAAGAAATACAAATCAGGAAAATCTAAACCATCAAAATTTTCGGACTTGAGTCGTTCTGTGGTGTTTTTTAGATCGTAGGTTAAATAACCAAAAATCCAATCTTTAACTGAAGTCTGATATTCTTTTAAACGTTCAAACGCATCAAAAAAATCTGTACGTATGGTTGTGAAAGCATCTACAGCTAAAACCGCATCATAATTACTGTATTGGTCTTTATGATTGTTAGAATCTAACCATACAACATCATCAAATTGTTGGCTCCAAAGCAATAGGTTTTGCTTAAAGGTCTCAATATTTTTTGGCTGATGATTTTGTGTTGTTCTCAATAGAAAAATAATTGCTGCAATTTACCGAAATTTAAACGTGGTAGGAAATAAATTTGACTTCAAAGCTATTTCAATACTAACTTAAGAATTGTATATTTCAAAAAAAATAATTAAGCATGCATACTTTACATAACGACCTCTTAAAAATCAATATAAAACCTAAAGGTGCGGAATTGTGTAACATCACTTCTGTAAAAAATAAAACCGAATTTATGTGGCAAGCAGACCCTAAATTCTGGGGAAGTCATGCTCCAAACTTGTTTCCTATTATTGGTTGCATGAAAGATGATAGCTACATCTACAATAACAAATCATACCATATGCCAAAGCATGGTTTTGCTAGACATAACAATAATTTCACCATTAAAAACCAAACCGATACCAGCATAACGTTTTCATTAGTATCTGATGATGAATTATATAAGTATTATCCTTTTTTGTTTGAATTTGAAATAACTTATACGTTTTCTGGTAACACCTTAACGATTAATCATACTATAACAAATTCAGACGAGAAAACGCTGTTCTTTTCTTTAGGTGGTCATCCTGCTTTTAACTGTCCGCTTTCTAAAGATGAAGATTACACAGATTATTATCTAGAATTTGAACACTCAGAAAATAGCCCTTCTTATGTATTGAATATGGATAATGGTTTGTTAACCAACGAAACAAAACCTGTATTTAAAGAAGGCAACAAAATAAATTTACGTCCAGATTTGTTTAACGAAGATGCTTTGATTTTTAAAAATCTAACATCGAGAGTAGTAAGTTTAACCCATAAAACCAAAGGAAAAGTCTTAACATTAAGCTTTAAAGATTTTAAACAACTTGGCATTTGGGCAAAACCTAATGCTCCTTATGTTTGTATTGAACCTTGGTTAGGTATTGCTGATAATGAAACTACAGACCAAAACATAGAAACTAAAGAAGGGATTTTAAGCCTTAAAGCAGGTTCAGTTTTTAATGCTTCTTATAGTATTGAAATAGAACAAAGCCATTTAGTGTAAGTTGAGCAATAAAATAGTAGCTTTGCAGCAAAACTTTGCAACGTGACTTTTCAAGAATTAAATTTAAACACACCTTTATATAACGCCTTAGACGATTTAGGTTTTACAACACCTACTCCCATTCAAGAAGAATCATTTAATGTGGTGGCTTCTGGTAAAGATGTGGTTGGTATTGCGCAAACAGGTACAGGTAAAACTCTAGCCTATATGCTGCCAATATTAAGAAACCTTAAATATTCGCAACAAGATAATCCTAGAGTTCTGGTTTTAGTACCAACTAGAGAACTAGTGGTACAAGTGGTAAGCGAGATTGAAAAATTCTCTAAATACATCAACAACCGTGTATTAGGTGTTTATGGTGGTACCAATATTAATACACAGAAACAAGCCGTTGCACAAGGTCAAGATATTATTGTAGCGACACCTGGTCGTTTATACGATTTAGCTGTAAGTAGAGTGTTGCAATTAAAATCTATTCAGAAATTAGTGATTGATGAAGTCGATGTGATGCTAGATTTAGGTTTTAGACATCAATTGATGAATATTTTTGATATTCTACCTCCACGTCGCCAAAACATTATGTTTTCTGCGACCATGACTTTAGATGTCGATGAGTTGATTACCGATTTCTTTACCAGTCCTGCAAAAATATCTATTGCGGTTTCTGGTACTCCTTTAGAAAACATTAAACAAGAACGTTACGATGTTCCTAATTTTTACACTAAAGTAAATTTGTTAGAGCATTTACTTAGAGATACAGATGAATTTTCAAAAGTTTTAATTTTCGTCGCTTATAAACGCATGGCTGATCGACTTTTTGATCAGTTAGAAGAGATATTCCCAAACGAATCTTGCGTTATTCACTCTAATAAAACTCAGAATTACAGATTACGTAGTATTGAGCAGTTTAGAGAAGGTGAAAACCGATTATTAGTTGCCACAGATGTTATGGCGAGAGGTTTAGATATTGAAGGAGTATCTCATGTCATCAACTTTGACACACCAGATTATCCTGAAAATTATATGCATAGAATTGGTAGAACTGGTCGTGCTGAAAAAGAAGGTCATTCTATTTTAATGTCTACTGAAGCTGAAAAAGAAGGACTAGAACGCATTGAGGAATTAATGCAAATGAAAATTGAAACACTAGCTATTCCTGAAAGTGTTGAAATTTCTACGGAACTTATTGAAGAGGAACGTCCACAAATAAGAGAACGTAATAATCCTATAAAAAAGCGTGATGAAGATGCTCCAGGACCTGCTTTTCATGAAAAATCTGAAAAGAACTCTAAAGAAAATTTAGGAGGATCTTATAAATTTAAAATTGCGGCAAAATACAAAAAGCCAAAAACGCGAGGAGATAAGAATTATAACCGTCGAAATAAAAAGTAAAGGAATTAGGTTAATTACAATGTAATCCTGTAATTAACAAAGCGAAATGAGCGTATACGCTCAATTTAAAAGAGATACGTTATTTACGTAAATACAATTTATTGTTTTATTTTTTTATCTTTAAAAAAACATAAATAACGTTACATCACTATTTAATAAACAAAAACCCTAATCAAATTAATGAAAAGGGTTCTATTTAGTCAAGTACTTGCAGGATTATACCTTATGATAACATAAAATCTATAACCCTAACCTTATAGTTAATCCTGCAGTTGTACTTGATTTTCTACTATATCTTTAATAGGAACAATAAGTTTTCCTTTTGAATTTTTTAGTATCACTGAAATACTTTGTACAGCTTCTACTGTATATGTTTCATCATTAAAAACAATCTTTTGTCCGACTTCATAAATCTTACGAGCATAAAACGTATTCAATAATTTACCTACTACTTCCCTTGCACCTAAACCAAACGCAATTGCGAATGCTAGTAAAAAAGCAGCAATAATCATATTAATATTATTACTAATAATCTCTGTATCTATTCCTGCTTGATTTAACGCTGTAACAGAAATAAATGTCAATAACAAGAAAAACACAACTTGGCTGATGGCTTTTCCACCAGACATGTCCATGGATTCAAATAATGATTTTAAACCATTCTTTACAAAATTTGCAAAGAGCAAACCAAAAACAAATACTAATACAGCAGAAATTAACTTGGGTGCATAAGAAATTAAATCACTGATTTGATTAGATATAATCTCTAAGCCTAATGTCTCAGAGGCTACCATTATTAAAAGAACATATAGAATATACTTTATAAAGGTTGAAATAATTTTAATTGAATCAATTTTTAATTTTTTTCCCTCTATTATTTCTATGTCGTTGAGCTTAGCGTCTAACTTATAAATTTTAGCTAAATTTAAAAGCTTTATGATTATTTTGACTATCACTTTAATGAGATATAACGCGACAATTATACCAATAAAACCAAACACAATTTTTAATAATATTGGCCAAGATGACGACAAAATATCTGTTATAAATTCTTTAGAATCTTCCATTTATAATAAGGTTTATTTTAGGGTTTTATAAATATTAGTTTATTTCTTTCTTTTACTAGTTACACTGTCAATTATATAACCTAGATTATACGAAAATAGCTCCGCTAACTCCATAAATAGCTTAGCCATAGCAATGTCATGCATAACTTTGCTTTTCAATTCCGCCGGAACTTCCTTTAAAGGCTGGTCTATTTGTTTAAATGGATTCTCCATCTTTCGTATAATTTGTGTACTTCTGTACAAGTTTTTCTTTTGCTCTTTTTAATCGCATTTTAACTGCGCTTTCTCCAATATCTAAAGCTTCAGCTAATTCCTTTATTGATAAATTGTCTTGATATTTTAATAATAAAATCATTTTTTCGTCTGGTGAAATCAACTCCATCACTTTCTTTAATTGCTCTACCCTCATGCTTTCAAACTCAACAGTAGAATCAATATCTTCACCTATATTCTCAATGTCAAAATTTTCAGAACTTACAGATTTCTTTTCAAATTTCTTCGCTGTATTTCTAGTGACATAATTTACACAATGATTATAAGTAAATGCATATAACCATGTAGAAAATTTTGATTTCCCTTTAAAACTAGCCAATTTAACAAAGACTCTCAAAAAAACATCTTGGGTTAAATCTTTCGCTTCATCCACACCATTGGCAAATCCATAACATTTGTTATAGACCATGCTCGCATATCTATCGTACAGCACCTCGAACAACATAGTGTCGTTAGTTTTTACGATAGCTTCTACAAGCGCTTCATCGGTTAGGTTATGAATAGCGTCTTTAGTCAAGATATTTTTTTAGTCTATTATTAATTGGTTATTGGTATTAAGACACTCTATTATTTAATAGGTCACATTATTTTTAAATAAAATTCCTACTTTTTTAAATGATCTTCAATATCACCTAAATGATGCTGTAATGCTTTTGCTGATATTTGAATTTCCCAGATTAAAAACAGTAATGAAACAATCAATAAAATAAGCCCAAATCCAAAAGCCCAAACAGCTATAACATGTAATTTTATATAAATTAAAAACATGGTTAACACACACAACAACAAACTACTTATACCTGCGATTTGCATATACCTTGTCAACTTCACTCTCAATTTTAAGTTATTAATTTGCCTTAAAATAGACGAATCTTGATGTTGTATATATTTTTCGCTTAAATTTCTAATTATAGCTGCATAAGCTAAAAATCGGTTTGTATAAGCAAGCATTATTAACGAAATTGCTGAGAATAAAAGTGCTGGCGTTGTTAGCGTTAATTCTTCCATAAATCAATTTTTACAAAATTACAGAATAAAAACACTACAAATAAAAAAAGCGAACTTTATTAAGTTCGCTTTTTACAAATAATTATTAATGTAAGATTAGTCTTTCTTTTCTTCTTTTAAATTCCATCGCAATATTAAAATGCCTATTCTAGCAATAACAAATGAAAACAAACCAAAGGTTGCTGTTAATAATGACACTTTTAGTCCACCTGCAAAAATTGCTGGATCAGGATCTCCAAAAGCTTCTATAGAATCAAAAGCTGTTATTAAGCCAATAACAGAACCTAAAAATCCTAATACTAAACCTAATAAACTAGAATCTACAGTTAGTTTCAGCATTTTTTCAGATTGTTCTCTAGTCTTTTTTAAGGCGATAAAACCTTTTACCAAAAGAAACACAGATAATAAAAGACAGATTAAAATTAAGGACATAAAAAATGGTCCGCCTTCGTTAAACCGATCTACAAATGGATTTGATACTATTAAATGATTTAAAACTAACTGTTCGTTCATGATTGATGATTTTAAATTAAACATAGGCCAAACTTAAATGATATACACACTCAATAATTATAATTGCGACGAATAACCGTTTTAACTTGCGATTAAACCTATTGCTAAATCCATCACTAAATCCGTCATTCGTCTATAAACTCCTTATACACTACAAAAATGCAGTATTATTGTATTAAGAATATTGCCAATGCTTAAAAAGGAATTCATATTAAAAAAAATAGGACAAGGACTACTCCACCTTCTATTTTGGTGTGCAGTACTCCTATTCTACACCTATTTTTTTGGTGTGGGCAGTAATAATTTTAACGATACGCTTGTATTCTCATTGTTTTTAATGCCAATTACTATAGCCACAACGTATGTATCTATTTACAAATTAATCCCAGATTACCTTGTAACAAAGCGCTATTTCCTATTTGTTCTTTACAGTATTTATACACTGATTATTTCGGCCTATTTGGTGATGGTTTCTATCTTTTTTAGTTTGATTTATATTTCTAATTTCGAATATAATGACATGAATCCACTAACAAGAAACATCCTATTTGTAAAGACAGGCATCTATCTTGTAACCTTTATTGTGAGTGCTTTTAAACTTATGAAGTTAAACATAAAAGCATCCCAAAAGACTAAGACCCTCGAAACCAAAATTCTTGAAACACAACTTAAATTAAAAGAACAAGAGCTGAAGTATTTAAAAATGCAGATTCATCCACACTTTTTATTTAACACACTAAATACCATGTACGGTTTTGCTTTAAAGAAAGCTGATGAAACTCCAAAAATGATATTAAAACTATCTAACTTATTGGATTACTTACTGTATCAAGCCGACAAACCTTTTGTGAATTTAAAGGATGAAATAAATCATATTGAAGACTATATCAGTCTAGAGCAAATGCGTTTTAGCGATACTTTAAATGTACAATTCTCCAAAAACATAAGTTTAGATAATATTGAGATGGCACCAATGTTATTAATTCCATTTGTTGAAAACAGTTTTAAACACGGAAAAATTAGAAATGGCAGTTTAGATATTTCTATTTATATAAAGGCAAATGCTGAAAACATTACATTCAAAATTAAAAATAGTTCTGTTAAAGATTTAAGTATTAAAGAAGGTATTGGTTTAGAAAACATAAAAAAACGGTTAGATTTTTTGTATCCCAACCAGCATCAGCTAGAAATTAATAACAGCACCAATGATTTTGAAGTTTTACTATCGTTAAATCTAAAATCTAAATTAACAGATGCCTAAATCTATTACATGCATTATAGTTGACGATGAAGCTATCGCTAGAGAAATTATTGCATCTCATGTGGCGCAAATTGAAACTATTGAAGTTATAGCACAATGCAAAAATGCCATTGAAGCCTTTAATTTTATTAGCAATAACAAAGTAGACTTAATCTTTTTAGACATTAATATGCCTGAGATTTCAGGAATATCATTTGCCAAAGCCATAAACAAAGACATCAAGATTATTTTTACCACAGCCTACAGAGATTATGCTGTAGAAGGCTTTGATTTACAAGCCGTAGATTACCTTTTAAAACCCATTGCTTTTGAGCGTTTATTACAAGCTATAAATCGTTTTTTTGAAGTCGCGTCTACTACTATTGATACGACTTTAACCACCACAGAATCTAACGACTTTATATTTGTACGCTCAGACAGACGCATGCTAAAAGTAGATTTTAATGCCATTATATATGTTGAAAGCTATAGCGATTATATAAAAATCCATCTTCAAGATGAAACCATAACCACTAGAGAAACCATTACGTCTATTGAAGCAAAATTACCAAAAACGCAATTTTTAAGAATTCATAGGTCTTATATCGTCTGTATTGCCAAAATTCAATCGTTTACAAACGAACATCTTACAGTTAATCGAAAAGCGCTTTCCATTAGTCGAAGTTATAAGAAAGAAGTTTTGAAACGTCTAGAAAATTTTTAACTTTAAACCTGAGTTCGATATAAGAATTAATTTCCAGAACCCTAAAAAAAGGTGAGATTTGAAGTATAAAATATAAAGTAATATCGAGATATTTCAATAATTTTATACGAATAGATTGCATTTTTTTTAGGTTTTCCGCAGGATTTGATGAATTTTTCCCAATTCTTGATATGATTTTTTTAAATTAACAAGTTAGTCCTTCAAAAATATATCTGCGAATTGAATAAAAATTCATTCAAACTGAAACAAATATTATATCAAACTCAGGTTTAAGAAAATAAACACCCAAATCTTAACGTTGTATAGCAAATGCTATTCTTTTGAAAACCTGCTAAATGAATGATTATCTACACAGAACTATTCCAAATTTAAAACCTTTTAGCTATGAACATCATCACGATTCGCATTTTATAAATCAGCGATGGGTTTTGGTGAATGGCATTTCTAAGAAAAAATCTATTTACATCTTTAAAGAAGATAATATTCTCGAAATATCTAGAAAGGACAATGTTATAGAGACCTCATGGAATATAGATATCCAAAACAACTTTTCTATTGAAACCGAAGACGGTTTAATTACTGTAGAAGCTTATTTTAAGGATGATGATATTTTGGTACTTAATAATAAAGACAAAGAAGAATTTGCACTATATATCAACACTACCGATTACGAAGACGAGTTAAACTCTATAGAGGATATTAATGCGTTTTTGAAGGAAAAGTATAGAAAGAAAGTCAGCACCATTATTTACGATCACGAATTCTATTATATTGAACAATCAAAAGAATATGGTCCTTTTAAAGTTGAAGAATTAGCAGAAAAAGTAAAATCTGGTGAGATTAGTGCGTATTGCTTTGTTAAGGATGTCAATGAATATGATTATAGTAAACGTATGCGAATTGAAGATTTAATTAAGGAATTATAAATTAGCAGTTATAAAAAATAAAGCGAAAACCTAAATAGATTTTCGCTTTATCATATTACTTATTTACAAACAGTTAATTACTCCTGTAATCCTGGAATAGCAACCATTTCGTTAACATCTTTATCATAATCAACGCCTTCAACATTGAAACCAAAAAGGTTAAAGAAATCTTTTTTGTATCCTTCTAAATCACCAATACTTGGTAAAGTTTCAGTAGTCGCTTCTTTCCAAAGCTCTAAAACTTTAGCTTGGATATCATCGCGCATTTCCCAATCGTCAACACGAATTCGTCCTTGCTCATCTAATTGCAAATCTTCTGCATATAAACGTTCGTTAAATAAACGCTCTATTTGCTCAATACAACCTTCGTGAATCCCTTCTTCTTTCATCACTTTATATAATAATGAAATGTATAATGGAATTACCGGAATTGCTGAACTAGCTTGTGTTACCAACGCTTTATTCACAGAAACATAACCTTTTCCGTTGATATCTTTTAAAGCGTCTGTAATCTTAAAAGCAGTAGCTTCTAAATGATCTTTAGCCCTACCAATGGTTCCTTTTCTATAAACGGCTTCTGTTAATGAAGGGCCAATATAAGAGTAAGCAATGGTTTTAAAATCTTCAGATAATACATTTTCAGATTTTAAAAGATCAATCCACATTTGCCAATCTTCTCCACCCATTACAGCAATTGTATTCTCAATATCATCCCCAGAACTTGGTTCTATTGAAATTTCTTTAACAACACCTGTATGAAAATCTACCGTGTTATTTGTAAAGGTATCTCCAATTGGCTTAAGAACAGATTTAAAACGCTCACCTGTATCTGGATGCGTTCTTACTGGTGAAGCTAAGCTATAAATTAACATGTCAATTTTACCTAGATCTTCTTTTATTAATTTTAAAGTTTGCGCTTTAATTTCATGAGAAAATGCATCACCATTGATACTCTTAGCATATAAACCATCTTTATGAGCTTGCGTCTCAAAAGCGGCACTATTATACCAACCTGGTGACGCTGGACGACCTTCTGTCGGTGGTTTTTCAAAAAACACTCCAATAGTAGATGCCTTAGATCCGTATGCACTTGTAATTCTTGATGCTAAACCAAAGCCTGTTGATGCACCTATAACAAGTACATTTTTAGGACCATTTTTGGTTGGTTTAGATTTAATATATTCAATCTGATTTAATACATTTTTTTCACAACCTGTTGGGTGTGACGTTAAACATATAAATCCTCTAGTTTTTGGTTCTATTATCATATTTTAATGGTCTAAACGTGTAATGCTCTATCGTCCGTTGCTGCTAAAGCGGCTTCTTTTACGGCTTCTGCAAATGTTGGGTGTGCATGAGACATGCGAGAAATATCTTCTGCAGATGCTCTAAATTCCATAGCGGTTACGGCTTCTGCAATTAAATCGGCACAACGTGCACCAATCATATGTACACCTAAAACTTCATCTGTCTTTTTATCAGCTAAGATTTTTACAAATCCATCAATATCACCACTTGCTCTAGCTCTTCCTAAAGCTCTAAAAGGAAACTGACCTACTTTGTATTCTACATTATCTGCTTTTAATTCTTCTTCTGTTTTACCAACAGCAGCTACTTCTGGCCATGTGTAAACCACACCTGGAATTAAGTTATAATCAATATGTGGTTTTTGTCCTGCCATAGTTTCTGCTACAAAAACACCTTCTTCTTCAGCTTTATGCGCTAACATGGCTCCTTTTATAACATCACCAATCGCATAAATGTTAGATACATTTGTTTGTAAGTGCTCGTTCACTTCAACCTGTCCTCTATCGTTTAATTTTACACCTGCAGCTTCTGCGTTTAAACCAGCAGTATAAGGTTTACGACCAACGGATACTAAGCAATAGTCACCTTTAAATTCTACAACTTCGCCTTTTTTGTTTTCTGCTTTTACAATAACCTCATCACCTTTACGCTCAACAGACTGTACTTTGTGAGACAACATCATTTTGCATTTGGCTTTCTTAAATACTTTATTTAATTCTTTAGACAAACCAGCATCCATAGTTGGTAAGATTCTGTCCATATATTCAATAACAGTCACCTCAGCTCCTAAACGACGATATACTTGTCCAAGCTCTAAACCAATAACACCACCACCAATAATGATTAAGTGTTTTGGAATTTCTTTTAATTTTAAAGCTTCCGTTGATGTAATGACGCGTTCTTTATCTAAAGTGATAAAAGGTAATGTTGAAGGTTTAGATCCTGTGGCGATAATGATCTTTTTTGCTTCAATCTCTTGAGCATCTTTACCTTCTATTTTTATATGAGTCGCATCTACAAAAGACCCTAAGCCTTCAAAAACATCAATCTTATTTTTCTTCATTAAGAAATCAATTCCACCTGTTGTTTGGTCTACAACAGCTTGCTTACGACCAATCATTTTTTCTAAATTCACTTTAATGTCACCTGGAATTTCGATTCCGTGCTCTTCAAAATGTTTTGTAGCTTCTTCATAATGATGAGAAGAACTTAATAAAGCTTTACTAGGAATACAACCTACGTTTAAGCAAGTGCCGCCAAGTGTAGAATACTTTTCAATAATCGCAGTTTTCATGCCTAATTGTGCGCAACGTATTGCTGCTACATATCCACCAGGTCCAGAACCTATTACTGCTACATCGTATGATTTCATAAAGATATTTTTTATCTAATTAGATTTAATACAAACAAAAGTACAAATGTTTTGCGGGAAGGCAAACGGCTATGACCTTGAATTTATGATTTATGTTTTTAATCATAATAGATTTATTAATCTAAGATTGGGATTTTGGATCTTAATTATAACTTATAGATTTCATAATGTTATTATATATTGAAGTATGTGTAACTTTATTCTTTAAATATTCTCCACCATTTTAATAAAAAGACACTTTAGTTTTAATGCTCAGACTCGGCTAGAATCAAATTTTCTTAAAAAGACTTAATCGTGAGTCTCTATTATAAAAAGTTATATTTCATTTTATCTTACCAAACTAAAATGACCTCTTAAAATTTTCCCATCTTTATATAAAATTGAATACCAATAATCGCTACTTGGTAAAAGTTTTCCATTATAATTACCACTCCAGCTCCAACCTGTTGAAGAATTATCCATTTTATTCATTGTTTTCCCATAACGATTAAAAATTATAACTTCTGAAACATTGTTAAACTCATTAGGGACAATCCAAAAATCATTTACTCCATCATCATTAGGTGTAAAAAACTGAGGAACAACCTCTTTGTATGATTCTGTTGTAAAACTTTCTTCTGAACAACCTATAGCATTACCATCGGAATTATATGGGATTATTGATACGTATATTGTATTGTCCTCTGGCAAATCTGCCGGTAAATTATAAGTTAATACATTGCCCATATCCAAACTGTTTACTATATCGTTACCGCCAGAACTTGTGCCAACGGTTAAAATATATCCTGTAGCATTAGATTCAGCATTCCAAAATAAATCGGTATTTACCAATACATTAGTAGAACCAGAACTTGGTGAATTTAGAGTGGTACAGTTTGGTAGAACTAAAAGGTCTTCAGTTGTAAAACTCTCTTCTGTACAACCTGTGGCATCACCATCGGCACTGTATGGAATTATTGAAACGTAAATTGTAGAATCCTCTGGTAAATCTGCTGGTAAATTATAAGTTAATACATTGCCCATATCCAAACTGTTTACTATATCGTTACCGCCAGAACTTGTGCCAACGGTTAAAATATATCCTGTAGCATTAGATACAGCATTCCAAAATAAATCGGTATTTACCAATACATTAGTAGAACCAGAACTTGGTGAATTTAGAGTGGTACAGTTTGGTAGAACTAG
>NZ_QRDV01000002.1:471121-472835 GCF_003386165.1 Winogradskyella eximia
AGCATTAGATACAGCATTCCAAAATAAATCGGTATTTACCAATACATTAGTAGAACCAGAACTTGGTGAATTTAGAGTGGTACAGTTTGGTAGAACTAGAAGGTCTTCAGTTGTAAAACTCTCTTCTGTACAACCTGTGGCATCACCATCGGCACTGTATGGAATTATTGATACATAAATTGTAGAATCCTCTGGTAAATCTGCTGGTAAATCGTAAGTCAATACATTACCAACATCTAATCCGTTTATAATATCAGAACCTCCTGATTCGGAACCTACAGTCAGTGTATAACCTATTGCATCTGAAACAGCATTCCAGCTTATATCTGTACTAACAGAAACGTTTGTTGTTCCAGATAATGGGGAATTTAAATTAGTACAATCTAAGTTAAAAGGAAGGTCTCCTGTAAAAAAACTTTCATGTGTACAACCATTAATAGCATCACCATTTGAATTATAAGGAATAATCCTAACAAATATTTCAGTATTTGGAGGTAAGTCAAAAGGTAGATCATAAGTTAAAGAATTTCCGACATCAAACTCACCGAAGAAGATAGTGTTAGTTCCTAAATTTATTCTGTATCCAGTGGCATTTATAACTGAGTTCCAATTAAAATTTGTAGTAACAGAAACATCTATATCACCAGCCAACGGACTTATTAATGTTGTACATTCTGGTAGAATTAACGCTGTAACAAAACTCTCTTCAGCACAGCCTGCAGCTTCACCATCAATATTATAAGGTATAACAGTAACAAATATTTGAGTATTGTCTGGTAAATCCGATGGTAAATCATAGGTCAATACATTGCCGACATCTACAGCGTTTAGGATATCAGTTCCTCCTGAACTTGTACCAACCGTTAAGATGTAACCTGTAGCTTCTGTAACTGCTGTCCATGTTAAATCAGTATCCACTGGAATATTGACCGAGCCTGTAATTGGTGAACTTAAACTCGTACAATTTGGAGGAAACAATAGGTCTTCTGTTGTAAAACTTTCTTCTGTACATCCTGTAGCATCACCATCGGCATTGTATGGAATTATTGACACATAAATTATAGTATTGTCTGGTAAATCTGCAGGTAAATCATAAGTCAATACATTACCAACATCTAAAGCATTTATAATATCTGTACTTCCAGAACTGGTGCCAACCGTTAAGGTATAACCTGTAGCTTCTGTAACTGCTGTCCATGTTAAATCAGTATCCACTGGAATATTGACCGAGCCCGAAGTAGGCGAACTTAAACTGGTACAATTGGGTGGAAACAAAAGATCTTCTGTAGTAAAACTTTCTTCTGTACAACCTATAGCATCACCATCGGCATTATATGGAATTATTGATACATAAATTGTAGTATGCTCTGGTAAATCTGCAGGTAAATCATAAGTCAATACATTGCCGACATCTACAACGTTTAGGATATCAGTTCCTCCTGAACTTGTACCAACCGTTAAGGTATAACCTGTCGCTTCTGAAACTGCAGCCCAAGATAAATCAGTATTCACAGAAATATCAACTGAGCCCGAAGTAGGCGAACTTAAACTGGTACAATTGGGTGGAAACAAAAGATCTTCTGTAGTAAAACTTTCTTCTGTACAACCTATAGCATCACCATCTGTATTATATGGAATTATTGATACATAAATTGTAGTATGCTCTGGTAAATCTGCAGGTAAATCATAAGTCAATACATTGCCGACATCTACA
>NZ_QRDV01000002.1:472935-570621 GCF_003386165.1 Winogradskyella eximia
CATCTGTATTATATGGAATTATTGATACATAAATTGTAGTATGCTCTGGTAAATCTGCAGGTAAATCATAAGTCAATACATTGCCGACATCTACAGCGTTTAGGATATCAGTTCCTCCTGAACTTGTACCAACCGTTAAGATGTAACCTGTAGCTTCTGTAACTGCTGCCCATGTTAAATCAGTATCCACTGGGATATTGACCGAGCCTGTAATTGGCGAACTTAAACTCGTACAATTGGGAGGAAACAATAGGTCTTCTGTTGTAAAACTTTCTTCTGTACAACCTGTGGCATCACCATCGGCATTGTATGGAATTATTGATACATAAATTATAGTATGCTCTGGTAAATCTGCAGGTAAATCATAAGTCAATACATTACCAACATCTACTCCGTTTAGGATTTCTGTTCCTCCAGAGGTTGTCCCAACAGTTAGTAGGTAACCTGTAGCTTCTGAAACCAGATTCCACGTTAAATTTGTTCCTATTAATACATCAACCGAACCGTTTAAAGGGGTATCTAAAGAGGTACATGGAGGTGGAATTGTAATGGTTAATTCGAAATCTTCTTGGGATTCACAACCATCATTAACACTATCATATATATAAAGTGTAATAGGATACGTAGCAAAATCTATATAGTTAATAACATCTCCTGCATTGTACATTGTGCCGGTTCCATTTGGCCCAGTATAGTATGCCTCATTTCCTGAAAGACTTGTTCCTGTAATAGCTGGAAATGTAAAACTACCAGACACGTTTTGATCTACTAAATCATCAACTGTTGGTCCTGCAAAACCGCCATCTTGTATATACCAATTATCACTGGTAATCATGTTTGTTCTTGATACTTCACCCGCACAATATTGACTAAAACCTCCATGAAACCAAACATCTGGCTGTAAATTTTGAGCATTCCAACCAATTAGTAAACTATCATAATTTGTAATAGATAATGTAGCTAAATTAAACATACCATTAGCGTAAAGTACGTTCTCAACATTCCAATTCCCTAAATCTTGATCAAATTCAACAGCACTGTAAAACATATCAGTCATATGGGTAGCATTACTGGTGTTCCATGCTCCAATATCTTGATTAAAGACTATAGCACCACCAAACATATTAGAGAAATTATTTGCTTGACTTGTATTCCAATTTCCAATATCTTGATTAAAGACTAACGCTCTATCGAACATACTACCAAAATTAGTGACACTGGAAGTATCCCAATTGTTTAAAGGTTGATTAAAGTCACTTGCTTCTGAAAACATGGCTCCCATATCAGTAACCATAGCGGTATTCCAACCATTAATATTTTGATTAAAATTCCAAGCTTGCTGAAACATATTATGCATATCCATTACATTACTAGTGTCCCAACCTCCTATATCTTTATTAAATGTATTAGCACCTGAAAACATTAAGCTCATATCAGTAATTGTGCTTGTATCCCAGTTCCAATTACCTGTGCCATCACCCAAATCCTTAGCTTGATAAAACATGTAAGATGTATCAGTAACATTAGATAAGTTTGGAACATCTGTTGCATTAACCACTAAAAATCGACATCCTGAAAAAGCGTAGCCCATAGTTTCCCATGCGTTACAGCCCCATTGATCAATAGATTTGATATTATATTGATTACTCAAATTTGTCCCATGAAAATAGATACGTGGAAAAAGACCTGTTATTGTAATTTGGTAAGTACCAGCGGCTAGATAAGTATGACTAGCATCTCCCGTTGCACCAACGGTGGTATTTCCATCTCCCCAATCGATATTATAATTATAAATTTCGCCATTTATATTGTCTGTGGGAATGGTAATAATTTGATTTGCTGCAGGTGTTTCCCAAGTGGTAATAAACTCACAGCCACTATCTATGGTTAATTGAAAACTTTCTTCCGATGTACAACTAGCCGGCAGACCATCATAAATATATAATGTTATTGGATAGGAAGGAAAATCTGAAAACTGTATTATATCACCCGTATTATACATTGTTCCTGTACCACCAGAACCCGTATAATATGCTTGTGTTCCAGAAAGATTTGTTCCTGTGATGACAGGTAAAACATATAATGATGTAGCAGTTGTGTCTGGTAAATCTATCACAGTAGCACCTGCTTGACCAGCATCATTAATCCCCCATGTATGGACAGCCATCATATTAGCTCTGGCAGATTCTCCAGCACAATATTTAAGTAGGTTACCACTAAAATTAACATTGGGGTTTAAATTTTGAGCATTCCAACCTATTAATAAGCTATCATAATTTGCAATAGACATCGGTACGCCGTTAAACATATTAACAGCATAAGTAACATTTTCTACATCCCAGCTACCTATATTCTGGTTAAAACTAACAGCATTACGAAACATGCTACCTAGATCAGTTACACTACTAGTATCCCAATTACCCAAATCTTGGTTAAACACAGTGGCATCATTAAACATTGAGCTTAAAGATGTAACACTACTAGTATTCCAACTTCCAATATCTTGATTAAATGATGTGGCGTCACTGAACATCGAAACCATAGTAATTACACTTGATGTATCCCAATTATTTAGTGGCTGATTAAAATTTGGCGTATAAGAAAACATAGAAGACATTGCAGTTACACTGCTAGTGTCCCAAGTATTTAAAGTATTATTGAATCCAGAAAAAGTAAATACATGATTCATTATTTGCACATTACTCGTATCCCAACTACTTATGTCTTTATTAAAGTTAGTAGTATACCCAAACATAACCTGCATGTCTATTAAATTACTAGTATCCCAGTTCCAGTTACCAGTTCCGCCACCTAAACTAGTTGCTCCACTAAACATATGGCTAGTATCAGTAAGATTTGACAAATTTGGAGTATCCGTGGCATTTATTACTAAACTAGAACAACCAGCAAAAGCATACGACATACTTGTCCATGGATTACATCCCCATTGATCGATAGAAACAATAGCTGTTGGGCTATTAACACCACTATACCTAATACGAGGAAAAAGGCCAGTAATAGTTATTTGATGAGTTCCTACAGTTGCATACACATGTGAAACTGCGGCTGTTGCACCAACTGTAGTATTTCCATCTCCCCAATCTACATTGTAATTGTATATTTCTCCTGTTGTAGCTGTTGGAATGGTTATGGTTTGATTTACTACTATTGTTTCCCAAGTGGTAATAAACTCACAGCCGTCAGTTATAGTTAAGTCAAAATTTTCTTCAGCTTCACAACCTGAATAAGGACTATCGTAAATATAAAGTGTAATGGGATACGACGCAAAGTCAGCATAGTTAATAACATCACCTGCAGTGTACATTGTTCCAGTTCCATTACTACCTGTATAGTAGGCTTCACCGCCCGAAAGATTGGTACCTGTAATAATAGGAAATGTAAAATTTCCTGAAACATTTTGGGCTGATAAAACATCGATAGTTGGTGTTGCTGAACCTCCATCACTAATATTCCAAAAATCCGTAGCTATCATATTGGCTCGTGCAGCTTCACCCGCACAATACAGGCTATTTCCTCCACTAAAACCAACATTAGAATTTAAATTTTGAGCATCCCAACCTATCAATAAACTATCATAATTTGCAATTGAAAGGGTTACACCCGAAAACATGCTAGCTGCAGTAGTAACATTAGACACATCCCAATTACCTAAATCTTGATCGAACGAAGTTGCATTAAAAAACATACCAGATAAAAACTGCACACTACTGGTATCCCAATTACCAATATCTTGGTTAAAAGTAGTATTTGCAAACATCCGAGTAAATCGAATTGCGCTAGCTGGATACCAATTACTAAGGTCCTGATTAAATGCAATGGCGCTTTCAAACATATTACTGAAGTTTAGGATATTAGACACATCCCAACCGTTAATATTTTGGTTAAAAGAAGTGGCATTCATAAACATCCCAACAGAATGAAAAACACTAGAAGTATCCCATGAACCAATGTCTTGGTTAAACGCAAATGCTTCCCTAAACACAGATCCCATTTGGGTAACATTACCCACATTCCAACTCCCAATATCTTGGTTAAAAACAGTAGCTCTGTAAAACAAACCTGTCATAGTAGTTACGTTAGACACATTCCAGCTTCCAATATCTTGATTAAAAGAAGATGCTTCATAAAACATATGACTCATTAATGTTACATTAGAAACATCCCAACTACTAATATCTTGATTAAAAAGAGTGGCACCATTAAACATGGAACTCATTGTAGTTATATTACCAGTATTCCAATCCCAATTTCCTGTTCCACCACCTAAAGACGTTGCTCCTGAAAACATTGATTCTAATGAGGTAACATTTATAAGGTTTGGTGTATCGGTTGCATTTACAACTAAATCTGTACACCCAGAAAAAGCACTATTCATAGTGATCCATGGATTACATCCCCATTGATCAATAGCTTTAATTTTTGCTCTGTTAACAGCAGTGCTCCCTCCAAAATAGATTCTTGGAAATGTGCCTGAGATAGTCACTTCATAAGTGCCTGCCGTTACATAACTATGTATAGCATCACCAGTTTCTCCGGTGGTTATATTCCCATCTCCCCAATCTACATCGTAATTATAGCCTGCTCCTGTAGTTGGTATAGTAATGGACTCGTTAGGTGCAGTGGTTTCCCATGTGGTGATGAAGGCATCTGGATTATTGGTTTCAGGTATAGACTCGTTAAGATATAATTTTGTAACAGGTGCATTTATGGAATCAGTACCTGAAATTAATACGTCTAAGTCTCCGTCTCCATCTACATCTGCAAAATCAATATCTCCATATTCTAAACCTTGAAATGGCATTCCTATAACCTCAGTATAATTACCATAACAGTCGGCTCTGTATAATTTTGCAATATTTCCACCTATTGCACGACCATTAATCATTATATCCGGATTTCCATCGTTATTGACATCACCAAAAGCGACGCCACCTCTATCTATACCTGTAATATTAATACTTGAAGGAGATAATGTATATGCACCTAATCCATCATTTAAGTAAACATTAGAGGTTAAGTCACCTCCTGTATTTCCCGTTACAACCACATCATAATCCGAATCTCCATCTACATCTGCAAAGTCAACTGCACCATATTGAACACCAGCCAATTGTGCTGTAGATAAAACTAAACTAAAATTTCCTAAACCATCATTGGAATAGATATATGCAATTCTCGAAGTCGATGTAACCGAGCCTATTATTATTAAATCTTCATCATTATCTCCATCGACATCTTTAAATTTGCAATCACCATAATCGACTATAGCAAAATTGGTGCCTGTTACTAAACTAAAATTGCCTAATCCATCATTAACATAAAGTCGTGGCGCATTTATTGGGTTATTTGCTAAAATATAACCAGTAACTATTACGTCTAAATCACCATCACTATCAATATCAGCAAAATCAGCTGCACCTCTAGATGTACCTACAAAAGGAGTTCCTACGGCTAATGTGAAATTACCTAATCCATCATTAATATAAAGACTTGCTCTAGGCGAGTTTAGAACACTAAATCCAACAATTAAAACATCTAAATCATTGTCATTATCCACATCAGCAAAATTAACAGAAGCTTGAGTAACGCCAAGAAATGGTGTTCCTGTTACTAAAGAAAAATTTCCAAATCCATCATTTATATACAATTCTGCCACTCTAATACCTGCATTATTTGTACCTGTAATTAATACATCTTGGTCGCCATCATTATCTACATCTGCGAATTCAGATTCAACATATCTTACATCTGTAAATGGCACAGTAGTATCTTCTACAAAAGCTATTTGAGCATTTAGCGTTAAGGTAAATAATAAATATAAAGTGAGAATTGAGAGAACGGAATACGGTTTCAAAATAGAGAGGTGTTAATTAATAGCATAACAAACTATTAATAATCATATATATACGCAACATCTCTATTAAAAAAAGAAGATTATTATACCTGTTTTTCGGTAAACTGTATAAAACGAAGTTCTAACACATTAAGCTTCTGTGTATATTGCGTAAAAAAAAGTGTCCACCAGAATCAATGACAATTCTTAAGCAAACACTTTTTCTTAATATCCTAAGAATTAATTAATAGCAACACAAAGTTGATGCTAAACAAATTAAAATACAATACTCAATTTGAGTATTTATCTCATTTACAACCAATATTGATTCGTCTTCAACATTCTAACTAGTGCTCCTTTAGACGAAATTTTCAAATTTATAATATATTTCTTCTGTGTGTATCAACAGTATTTGGACAAACCCCTAGTGTAATGGCAATAGTTTTACTTAAGTGATTCAAAACCAAATGTCGTGTAACATCTCGCTCTCTATGGTAAGAACTATTTGATAATAATTTTTAGGGAAAATTATTGAAGTACTTCGTCCCATATTTACTTATTTTGCTCTAAATCTTCTAAAACCCACTCCAATTCTGGGTCAATATTATTTAATCGATCCTTATACGTTGGTATAATTTCTATATCTGGTGTTACACCATAACCATCTGGTGTTACTTTAAATGGTGCATCAAGATGTGCTAGTCCTATTCTCGCACGCACCTTTGTGTTTGGCATTTCGTAAGTTTTGTAATAGCCTGCAACGGTACCGTTATAAGCTCCACCTGTTTCTTCACCAACAAAAGTAGCACGTTGGTTCCCTTTTAATTGCGTAGATAATACAGACGATGCCGAAAATGAGTTTCCGTTAATGAGCACATAAATTTTACCTTTAAAATTCAAAAGCTTAGGTTCTTGCTCCTTAGACGATTTAAATCTATAATATAATTGACCGTCTTTCTTAGTTGATTTTAAAACATCTAAAGTTGCAAATACTGGCACAACCAAACTACCTAAAATCTTAACACCAGTTGGTGTTGTGTTGCTCATAAAACTTTTTATCATTGGAAACCTCGTATTCACCTCACTAGGATTTATCATATTGAAATTTTTATCGGTGAGATAACTATACAAATAGGCAATTTCATTTAATCGTCCTCCAAAATTATTTCGTAAATCTATAATCAATGCTTCAGATTTAAGCGAATCAATAATCTTAAAACTGTCATCATAAAAATCTTCATAATCATATCTAGAAAACCCTCTAATTTTTAATAAAGCTACCGAACTGTCTTTGCCTACAAAATCAAGATTCCTAGTGTATTCATTTTTATCAGATATAAAACCATATTTTTCATTGTGTTTGTTTTTGGCTTTACGCTCTAGCTTTTTAGCCTTTCGTTCTGCTTTTGTCAGTTTTA
Organism: Winogradskyella eximia; assembly: GCF_003386165.1. GTDB lineage: Bacteria > Bacteroidota > Bacteroidia > Flavobacteriales > Flavobacteriaceae > Winogradskyella > Winogradskyella eximia. Next base: position 480,208 of record NZ_QRDV01000002.1, read on the forward strand.
TGTTTTTCTTATCTTTTAATTTAGTGGAGTCTGACTGTAATGAATCTTTTTTCAAATCAGGTAAATCCTTTTTTAAGATGCGCTTGTATTGTTTTACAAAAGTTGAATCTGCATTTCTAAAGGTTAAACTTATACTATCAAAACGGCCTTTATCAAGTGCATAATAACCCATAAAACGATTACCTGCTAGCCTTTGATGAAACGTCGTATTATAACCATCTGAAGCTATCAAGCCTTTGTATTTTTTAATTAAATCTTGGGTGTCTTCATCTTCTACCTTTAAAACTTCAGCATTAATTAAAACAGAATCTTTTCCTCTTGCATTTGCTATAAATAATTTACCCTCTAAATATTCAAAATCTAAATTATTAATATCAAATTTTGCTCCTCTTAACGCTTTTCTTTCTTTTCTATTAAACTTTATGCTTGGCGGAGACAACGACATATGACCTTGACCAACGTACTTGGTAACTTTTGCCAATTGCTTATAAAATGTACGACTATCCATAGGCTCATTTATGGCTGTTTTTAAACTATCGAACTTAAAATCTAAAACGTCCTTGGATGTAAATTGATATAAATGTGGATGGTTTCGTTGTAATTGCTCGTAAACCTTATCTATATCTTCATGTAAATCTTCTACTGCATGCAGTTTTGTAATTTGTTCGTTATGCTTTTCTACACTGGCACAAGATGTTATTAAAAGTATAACACAAAAAATAGATAGTAGTTTATGACTCATATTAGCTTAATTTTTATAATTGAAAGAATTGATTGATTTTTAAATAATGACCTATATATAGTATAGACGTAAAAATATTAAGAATGGTTGCCTCAATAATTTTTGAAGATAATTTTTACAATTATTTAAAACAAAAAAAATAGTCCAAACTTTTAAATTATTACATAATCTATAAGAATGGACATATTTTACCCTAAGATGCCTAATAGCACTTCAAAAATGCATATTATTAGATCATCTTACAATACTCAATTTGAGTACTGAGGCTTTTTACAGCCAATGTTGATTCAATTTTAACATCCCAACGAGCTCTCCCGTTGAAGAAATCTTAAACTTTTTTAAGATATTTCGTCTATGCGTATCCACGGTATGAGAGCTTATTTCTAGTTTTTCTGAAATTTCTTTACTGGTTCGGTTTAACAAAAGTAACCTAATGACATCGCGCTCTCTATTACTAATACCATCATGTAATAATTTTTGAGAAAAGTTATTAAAATAGATGGTTTCGTATTCATTTTTAGAATTGAGCAGTTTTGCAGAGGCTGTAATATCCATTTTAATATTTGGATCTAAAACGGTGTAATGTGCTAAACCTATTATGGGTTTGTTTTCCGAATCAAAAACCAACGGAGTGGTATTCTGAATAATATTCACATACACATCATCTCCATTTTTTATTCGAAAATTCCATGTGTAATTAGCATCTTTTCTTTTGTCTTCTGGAATCTCACTCAGTGTAAACTCCATTAAATTATTAAGCGCTCCTAACCAAGCATCAATATCATCTGGGTGAATTCTACGCCAAAAATACCGCATACCATGCACCTTCAACTCATTAGGATCAAGCCCTAAACAGGTGGTATAATTTTTACTTACAAATTCAAACGTTAATTCTTGAGTATTGGTCACACAAAAAAATGTTGAACTATAGGGCAGATACTCATCTAGCTCCATAAATTTCTGTATGTGCTCTCTTAAAAACGGTTTGTCGTAAGATTGAAATATAAATTTGTATAAATCTTTAATTTCAGTATACTTCATATCATAAAATTAAAAAAAAATATCAATTATTGAAATGAGATGGCCGTAGTATGCTTCACTTCATTAATCATAAACATACTGTGTGTACTACCAATATGGTCTATTTTAGTTAGTTTTTCAACCATAAACTCCCTAAAAGCCTTCATGTCTTTCACTAAAACTTTAACCAAATAATCATAGTCACCACTTAGATGATAGCATTCTAACACCTCATTGAGTTGTATAACTTCGCGCTCAAACTTTACCACATAATCTTGCGTATGCTGCACCAGTTTAATATGGCAAAACGCCACAAAATCCTTTTTCACCTTCGTCTTATCTACTAGTGCAACATATTGTTTTACAATACCCGTTTTCTCTAGTTTTCTAATACGTTCATAAACCGCAGTCACCGATAAATTTAATTGAAGGGACAACGCTTTGTTGGTTTGCTTACTATCCGTTTGTAGCAAGTGAAGTAGTTTACTATCTATGGCATCAAAAATCATAATTGTTATTTTTTCTGAAATAATTGTACAATATTCAAATTTAACTATAATAAAACTAGCAAAATCAACAATCATAGATTATTATTCTATATATATGCTCAACTATTGATTAATCATCTAAAAATGTCGAGATTTGAAATAACTAATCTTAAAAAATCAATTTTTATTATGGCTTTTAAACCTGCAAATAATATACAAGACTTACAATACTTTGGTGAATTCGGTGGTGTTAATCCATCCATTTCAGATTCATCTACCTATACCTTCTTATCAGCAAAAACCATGTTCGATACTTTTGAAGGTAATGCAGACGGTTGTTATTTATACTCGCGTCATTCCTCTCCATCTAACTTATATTTAGGTGAAGCGTTAGCCGCTATGGAAGGTACAGAAACAGCAACGGTTACCGCTTCAGGTATGGGAGCTATTACACCTGTTTTATTACAACTTTGTGATGCTGGCGAACATGTAGTAAGTAGCAGAACCATTTATGGAGGCACGTATGCCTTCTTAAAAAACTTTACTCCACGTTTAGGTATTAACACCTCTTTTGTTGATATCACTAAACTAGAGGCTGTAGAAGCTGCCATTACTCCAAAAACAAAAGTACTGTTTTGTGAAACGGTGAGTAACCCATTATTAGAAGTTGCTGACATTAAAAGTTTAGCCAAATTAGCAAAGAAGCACAACATTAAATTAGTGGTAGATAATACATTTTCTCCATTATCAATTTCACCAATAAACTTAGGTGCAGATGTTGTTATTCATAGTTTAACCAAATTCATCAATGGCTCTTCAGATACTGTTGGAGGTGTGGTTTGTGGGACTCAAGAATTAATAGACGACTTAAGAAACGTAAACAGTGGAGCTGCCATGTTATTAGGTTCTACAATGGACAGTATGCGTTCGGCTTCTGTATTAAAGAATTTAAGAACATTGCACATTAGAATGATGCAACACAGTTATAATGCTACTTATTTAGCAGAAAAATTTGAAAACGACGGATTAAAAACGGTATATCCAGGTTTAGCTTCTCACCCATCACATACCTTATTTAAATCTATGATGAATGAAAAATACGGTTTTGGAGGTATGATGACTGTTGATGTAGGCTCGTTAGATAAAGCCAATGCTTTAATGGAACTAATGCAAGAACGTAACTTAGGTTATTTAGCAGTAAGTTTAGGCTTTTACAAAACCTTATTTAGCGCACCAGGTAGTTCTACTTCTTCTGAAATTCCTGAAGAGGAACAAGAAGAAATGGGCTTAAGCGATGGTTTAATTCGTTTTTCTATTGGTTTAGATGCAGACATTGAACGTACGTACGACATGATGAAAACTTGCATGAAAGAATTAGATATTCTTTAAGCCATAATGACACCTATATATTTAACGGTTAGATGCTTATGTTACTACAAGCGTCTAACCGTTTTTTTTATGTCATATTCTCTGATTCGTATTCTATTTGCAAATGGCTTAACAAAATCGTAACATTACAGAACTAAACGGACTAAAATGCAAGAAAACGACGACCTAAGTGAGATTAAAATAGAAGATCAAGTAATTATAGACAATAAAGAACTTAGTTTTTTTGAAGCACTTATACCTGTTGTTATTTTAATGGCAATGTTAGCTTACAACATCTTTTTTGTTGAAGATCAAGAGTGGTTTGGAGGCTATACCAATCAAATTATTTTATTATTAGGTGGTGGCATTGCGGCTATCGTTGGCTTTTTTAATAAAGTGAATATCAAAATCATGCTCAAAGAGGTTTGGGAAAACCTCAGAAGTGTTTTTGTACCTATTATGATTCTATTTTTAGTCGGAGCCTTAGCTGGCACATGGTTAGTGAGTGGAGTGATTCCTGCGATGGTCTATTACGGTTTACAAGTTTTAAGTCCCGAAATATTCTTACCAGCTTCCGTTGTCATTGCTGCTGTAATTTCTATTGCCACAGGGAGTTCTTGGACCACCTCTGCAACCGTTGGTATTGCATTAGTGGGTATTGGTACCGCTTTGGGTATAAATCCAGGGATGATTGCTGGAGCTGTAATTTCTGGTGCTTATTTTGGAGATAAAATGTCGCCTTTAAGTGATACCACCAATTTAGCACCTGCTATGGCTGGCACCGATTTGTTTACACATATTAAATACATGGCCATTACCACTGTGCCTACAATTATTATAACATTAATTGTATTTGGAATTATTAGCGCAAATATTGATCCAACCGGAAGTTCAGATACGGAATTTATTTTAGGAACAATCGATCACTATTTCAATATCTCACCATGGCTATTTATGGTGCCTGTTGCCGTAGTTGCTCTAATATTATTCAAAACGAAACCATTGGTTGCACTTGTTTCAGGAGTGCTATTAGCTATAATATTCGCTTTTGTTTTTCAACCCAAATTAATTAGCTCTATTTCAGATTCGTCATTTAATACTATTGTCAATTCAGTTTTAACCGATACAAATATCACTATTTCAGATGATGAATATATGGCTGCTTTATCTGAATCAGATATAGAAAGAATTAATAATGATAAAAACAGATTAGAAAACCTATTTAATGACAATGATTTAAAAGGAATTTATACCGTTGAAAACCTAAAGAATTTCTTCGCTACGGAATATAATGAGCCTGCCATCATTGAAAGCAAAGCAGATAACTTAGATAAATTGATTACCATTAAAAGGTTAAAAAAACTGTTTAGCTCTGGCGGAATGCAAGGCATGCTTTGGACCATCTATTTAATTATGTGTGCTATGGTTTTTGGTGGCATTATGGATGCTATTGGAGCCTTATCGCGCATTACAACAGCATTACTTTCTATAGCGTCTTCGGTGTTCGGATTGTTTGCCAGTACAGTAGTGAGTTGTTTAGGTTTAAATGTTATTGCATCAGATCAATATTTGGCGATTGTGATTCCCGGAAAAATGTTCAAACAAGCCTATGAAGATAAAGGCTTAGCACCAGAAAATTTAAGTCGTACGCTCGAAGATGCTGGTACTGTAACCTCCGTACTTATTCCTTGGAACACCTGTGGTGCTTACCAAAGTGGTGTTTTAGGTGTGGGTGTTGGTGAATACTTTATGTATGCAATTTTTAACTGGCTGAGCCCATTTACCACCTTATTATTTGCTGCTTTAAATCTTAAAATTAAGATGCTAAAAGCTAAATAGTTTTTATTTATTGAAAATAAAAATAGTCATAGTCAAAATCTATCGCTTTATAAAAAATTAAAATTTGCTTAACGTATAAATTAAGTAATGCTAAGTATCTTTGTGGTCGAAAATTAATAATCAATTTTAAAACTATAATAAACATGGCATTAGTAGGAAGACAATTTCCAGATTTAAACGTAAACGCAATGAACGATATGGGCGACACTTTTAAAGTGAACGTTCTAGAAGAAGCGAAAAACAATAACAAAAAAGTAGTATTATTCTGGTACCCAAAAGATTTCACTTTTGTATGTCCAACAGAATTACATGCTTTTCAAGCGGCTTTAGGTGAATTCGAAAAAAGAAACACGATTGTAATTGGTGCGTCTTGTGATACTGCCGAAGTACACTTTGCATGGTTAAGCACTTCTAAAGATAATGGTGGCATTGAAGGCGTAACATATCCAATTTTAGCAGATTCTAACCGTAACCTTGCTTCAGCTTTAGGGATCTTAGATATTTTCAATGAGCAATTTGATGAAGAAACTGGTTTAGTAACGGTGGAAGGTGATAATGTAACCTACAGAGCAACATACATCATTGACGAAGAAGGAACCATCCAACACGAAAGTGTTAACAACATGCCTTTAGGTAGAAACGTTAACGAATACTTGAGAATTATTGATGCGTTAACTCATGTACAAGAAAAAGGTGAAGTTTGTCCTGCAAACTGGGAAGAAGGTAAAGATGCCATGCAAGCTAACGCTAAAGGGACTGCTGCTTATTTAGCAACTCATTAATCTAAAAGTTTAAAATTTATGTCATTGCGAGCAAAGTGTGGCAATCTGTATATTAAGATAGAGATTGCTTCACGTTGTTCGCAATGACGTATAAAACAAAAACTATGATACAAGAATTAGAACAAGATAATCTGCAAGAGATCATCAATAGTAACGATACAGTGATCGTACAATATTCAGCGACATGGTGTGGCAATTGTAGAATCATGAAACCTAAGTTTAAGAAACTTTCTACAGAACACGAAGGAGCTACTTTTGTGATTGCTGATGCTGAAAAATTTCCTGAAAGTAGAAAATTAGCAACCGTTGATAATTTACCAACCTTTGCAACCTTTAAGAATGGTGAATTTAAAAGCCAAGTACAAACAAATAAGTTCGATGTATTAAAAGAACTTGTTGACGACGTGGCATAACCCATAAATATCTGGTTGAGCACAGTCGAAACCTTAAACCCTTCCACTACACTCAAAAAAGACAAAAAATCATTAGCAATGAAACTACCTGTAATAAAACACTTAACGCAGTTTATAGAAGACAATGACGAAGATTACATCATTGAAACTATAGAAACACTTGAAGCCTTAACCGAAGTACCATCTCTTAAAGATGAAGAATTAGACGTTATTGGAGAACTAATCTCTAATATGTATGGTGCTATTGAAGTGAATAAAATGATAAAAGAAGGCACACCTAAAAAAGAAGCCGTTAACGGATTTATGAAACGTGTGTTAGGGTCTATTGATAAATAATTGAAAAAGAGAATTACCCCTTTTTAAAACCACGTTGCAAAAGCAAGGTGGTTTTTGCTTTTAATACCGTTTCAATTCCTATGAGTTAGCTATAACCTATATACATTAGAGGATTGCAACTTGGCTTTTATCTGAGAAAACCAGTACGTAACTTTTCATATAGATTTTTAACGAAATACACTTAACTTCGTTGCTAGAATATAAAAAGCTACTATATCTTGCTCTATTTTCGGGATATGAGTAATAAAAGTTACTGTAAAACGAGTTGTACACCATTAAACCGAATCGAAAATAAATGACATATAAATATTCTATTTGCCATCCTGAAAAAGAAAATATTGAATATAGAAATAGTCCAATATCGGGAAATGAAGTTATAGAAATAGCTAAAAATTATCCTTGGATTGAAAAGCTGAAATTTTCAGATTCATTGAACCCAGAAAATATTCATTACAGTCCTTCTCTTGATTTTAACTGCATTCAAAACGGAAAAAGTTTCTGTTTAACTGCTAATTATGATAAGAACGAAAATCTTGAATTCTCTCTGTGGTATAATAGACCAAAAAAAGTAAAAATTTTATTTGGATTATTAGGAGAAAAAGAAAAAATGGTTGTTGACGATATTTGGGGTTTTAGTTTAGAAAAATCCTTGAAATACTTGGAGCATTTTGTGAATGGAAACCACTCATTGATTGAAGAATTATTTAAAAAATAACGGTGTACAACACCGTATATAATTTATTGCTAGTTCTAGCCTACTTACGAAAATCCTCGCGGATTTTCTATTCGGTTTTTATTTACTAAATTACGTGCTAAACCACGCAACAAACCATATACAAACACGTTTGCCATTTAAACAAACCTTAATAAGACTTGAAAATTGAAAAAAATAAACGTAAAAAAAGGAGCTGTATTACAACGAATAGGTGATATAAGTTCCAAGGTTTTTCTTGTTGAAAGTGGTTTGTTAAGAAGCTATATAATTGATGATAAAGGGAAAGAACATATATATATGTTTGGTCCTGAAAATTGGTTAGTTGCTGACAGTTGTGAACCCAATACACCTTGTCAATTATTTATAGATGCTCTTGAAGACACCATTATAAATGTCGCTACAAAAGAAGAATTACTAAAGGAAGGTCCAGACCTAACTGCCTTATTAAGACGTTTAGATACTATGCAAAATAGAATTATAATGTTAATGAGTTCAAATGCAAAAAAAAGGTATGAGCATTTTACTAAAACGTATCCAAACATTATTCAAAGAGTTCCGCTAAAAATGGTAGCTTCTTATTTAGGAATTACACCTGAAGCCTTGAGTCGTATCAGAAATGAACTTTCTAAAAAAAAATAATCCAATAGTATTTCTTGATGTACATCAATGCATAGGCTTTCAAAAACTATGAATTTTGTTCTATAAATAAAATTTAAAGTATAATGACAAATCAAAAAAGCAACAAAGCAATTAATATAGCATTATGGATTGCACAAGGATTATTAGCCGTAATGTTTATCATGGCTGGATTAATGAAAGCTACACAACCGGTTGAAGCACTTACAGAAGCGCTTCCATGGGTAGCAAATACACCGCTTGCATTGGTTAAATTTATAGGAGTTAGTGAACTATTGGGTGGTTTAGGATTATTAATCCCTTCAATTTTCAGATGGAAACCTAATTTAACGGTATTGGCAGCTCTTGGCTTAGCCTTGGTTATGGTATTAGCCGGTGGATTTCATGCCTCTAGAGGAGAGTTCTCTGCAATAGGAATGAATGTGATTTTACTAGGACTTGCACTTTTTATTGCTTGGGGACGAAGAAAAAAAGCACCTATACTTGCCAAAAATTAATGTGAAATTACTGGCTTTATAAATTACGTGAGCTGAATAAAAACGGCATACAACAATGTATAAAAGCAATAGCGGTTCTGGTGTAAACTTGAACCGTTATTGCTTTTATTTAACTATATTGCTTATTGAGATGTAAGTGCAGATAAATCCGCTACTACTCTTATACTAAAGACTAAACGTTGGGCGTAATATTGAAATCCTTCGAATATGACAGAATTACTAACACAAAATATATTAAACCATATTACACTTTCAAAAAAAGAGCTAGAAAGTTTTTGCAGCTTATTTAACCAAAAAGAAGTTAGAAAAAAACATTTCCTCATGCAAGAAGGTGAAATTTGCAAGTTTGAGGGCTTTGTTACTAAAGGGCTTTTTAGAGTATATCATATAGATAGTAATGGCTTTGAACAAGTACTCTATTTTGCACAGGAAAATTGGTGGATTACTGATATCGACAGTTTTACCAATGAAACGCCATCACAACTTTATATTCAAGCATTAGAGGATAGTGAAGTATTATTAATTTCAAAAAAAGATAAAGAGTTTGCTTATAACAATATACCTAAAATAGAGAAACTGTTTAGAGTCATGACTCAAAAAACACATATCGCCTTACAACGAAGAATCATAGATAATTTAAGTAAAACAGCAGACCGACGTTATATAGACTTTATTGAAAAATATCCCAACCTCTTTCAACGGTTAACCAACCTACAGATTGCCGCTTACTTGGGTATAAGCCACGAGTTTTTGAGTAAAATTAGACGAAAAATAGCTAGTAAAAAATAATTAAAAATTCATTTATTGAACTTGTTCAATGTTTTGAAGTAGGTAATGATCGCATCTTTGTACCATCATTAAATACAAACAAAATGAAATCAATTATTTCAACAGCATTATTCACAATTTTAATTTTATTCAAAATGAACGCACAAGCACAAAGTTTTAAAACAATAGAAACAAACAAATTTAAACTTCAAGTTTACAACGCATCAGAAAACAGTTTTGGCGTAGCATCAGTAATTATATCTGGTAAAAACGATGCCGTATTAATAGATGCACAATTTACATTAGCAGAGGCAGAACAAGTTGCTCAAGAAATCAAAAACTCAGGTAAAACCTTAACGACTATTTATGTGTCTCATGGTGACCCTGATTTTTATTTCGGATTAGAAGTATTCAAGAAATATTTTCCTGAGGTTACGGCTTATGCATCGCCTGCAACAATAGAACATATAAAAGCGACAGCTCAAAAGAAATTAGAAGTTTGGGGCGAAAGATTAGGTGATAAAATTACGTTTAACGTTATTTTACCTCAAGTTCTAAAAGAAAATTATATTGAGTTAGAAGACGAAAAACTAGAAATCATTGGATTAGACGATTTCCCAAAAAGAACCTTTGTATGGATTCCATCAATTAAAACAGCTTTAGGCGGAATTAATGTGTTTGGCACAACATTTAATGTATGGATGGCAGATGCACAAACAACAGAAGCACGTAATAACTGGGTATCAATCCTAAATACCATCAGTGATTTAAAACCTGAAATAGTAATTCCTGCACACGCAAATACAAATTCAGATTTTACTATTGATGCTGTAAACCACACTAAAAATTACATTCAATTTTATGAAGAAGCTTTAAAAAGCAATACTACTTCAGAAGAATTAATAGCAACAATAAAATCAAAATATCCGAATTTAACTTTTGAAACAGCGTTAGTGCTAGGAGCAAAAGTGAACACAGGAGAAATGAAATGGTAAAACCTATAACAATTATCAACTTGACATTGCTTTTAGTAGTGTCAAGTTGTTCGTTTAAACAGCAAACTATGACAAATTTAGAAATCATAAAAAGTACATATGAAGGTAAAACTTCAGAAGAAAACGGTAAGAACTTGGCCAAACATGTTGCTGAAAATATCAGTTGGACAGAAGCCAAAGGTTTCCCTTATGCAGGAACTTATGTTGGTTTAGAAAGTGTGACCGAAAATGTTTTTCAACGCTTAGGTAGCGAGTGGATTGATTATAAATTTTCACCCGAAGATTATATAGCAAACAAAGACAAAGTAGTTGCTTATGGCACATATTCGGGCACCTATAAAAAAACGAACAAGTATTTTGAAGCACGGGTTGCCCATATCTGGAAACTAAACAATGGTAAGATTATCAGTTTTGAGCAGTTTGTAGATAGCAAATTGGTTGACGAAGCAATACGTTAAAACACTATGCCCAACACCGTATAATAAGATGGACTCAATTAATCCTTATAAAATAAATGTTGCGATTTATAACAAATGTGCCTGCACCAAGTTATGAATTACTAATTAAAAGAGAATATGAATAGACATTTTAGATAATTAATGGTGTGATTATATTATTCGCTCTAATTTGTGGATACTATGGATTTAGAAAAAAAGCCAGCAGGTAAAACCATGTATAATTAATTGGGTAGTGCACTGCCAACTTACTAGCATTCCTGCGGAACATGCTATCTGTGATATATTTGCTAAATTAGGTGCTTAACCATACACAAACACTATTTAAATCATACCCATGAAAAACTTACACAACTATATCCAATCGCGATGTGCCCTATCGCAAACCGATAGCAGTTTAGTGGAAACCTATTTTACCTCCCAAAATGTACCAGCCAACACCCTACTCTTAGAAGCCGGAAAAACAGAACGCTATGTGTATTTTCTAAGTGAAGGCATTGTAAAAGGCTATGAAAATGTAGATGGTAAAATTGTAGTGCAACATTTAGTAGCCGAACACGACTTTTTCACCTCCCTAGAGAGTTTTATGACTGAAACTCCTGCTCCAGACTATTACGAAACCATTACCGATTGTAAACTACTTAAAATCTCTAAACCAGATTTCGAGTTAATTCAAGCGCAATCGACATTTTGGAGCGACTTTATAAAAACGGTCACCAACGAGCATCTCAATTGCAAAATAGAACGCGTTAAAGATTTCCAAGTATTAACAGCTAAAGAACGCTATCTAAAATTTATAACACAACAGCCTAAACTAGCCCTAAACGTCTCTATAGACAATATCGCTTCCTTCTTAGGTATGGAACCACAATCCTTAAGCCGGATTAGAAAACAGATCACTATCTAACATTTGTTATTTTTCAACACGGCATTACGGCAGACCTTTGCTCAAACAATAAAACAATAGTTATGAGCAAAGACTTAGCCTTAGTAACAGGTGGCAATGGCCATTTAGCAAACAATCTAATCCGTTTGTTACTATCCAAAAACCAAAACGTAAGAACTACCGTTAGAGATTTAAATAACACCGCACCTTTTAAAGGTTTAAATGTTGAGGTGGTACAAGCAGATCTTCTAGACAAAGCAACCCTAAGAAAAGCATGTAAAGACGTCACGCACATCTATGCCGTAGCCGCCAACTTTAGCATGTGGGCAAAAGATCCAAAAACGGAGATTTACGACAACAACCTAAAAGGCACACAAAATGTGTTCGATATCGCCAAAGCATGTGGCATTAAAAACATCGTCTATGTAAGTTCTGTAGCAGCATTAGACTTTAACACCTTGCCTGCTAACGTAAATAACGGTTATAATACAGACCGAAGAAATTGGTATTACAATTCTAAAAACGATTCAGATCAACTGGCTTTAGCCTTAGGTAGAAAATACAACATCAGAACCGTTCTCATTTTACCATCGGCAATGATTGGCAGCCATGCCCACAAACTCAGTTATTCTAACAACTTAGTGTATCAAATTTTAAAAGGCGAAATCCCTGTAGACACCAATGTCACCTTAAACTGGATAGATGTAAAAGATGTGGCTTTTGGCGCATACCAAGCCATGCTAAAAGGCAAAGACCAAGAACGCTATATTCTCTCTAACCCAACACACACCACATTACAAGACAGTGTAAACATAGCGGCAAATCTGTATCCAGAATTAAACCTAAAAACCCCTAAAAAAGTACCCAAATGCCTATTGTACACGGTTGCTGGCCTCATGGAATTCAGCAGTAAACTCACAGGAAAAGAACCCTTATTGCAACGGCATTATTTAGATATGTTTTATGGACTAAAACAAGACTATGACATTAGTAAATCTAAAAAAGAACTCAACTTTAATCCTAAACCATCAAAACAAGCTTTAGAAGAAGCACTGACCTACTTAAAAACGGACTGGAAAGCGCAGTAAAGCAACAAAGAGTATACTATAGTTTAATCATAAAACCACATTGCGAAAGCAAGGTGGTTTTTAGGTGTTATACGGTTTTGTTTTTTATAGTTTACGGCTACGGTTTACCGTAATGAATCTAAAACAGAAGGTTGTAGCTTCGCTTTTGTATTTAAAAAATATACGTAGTTCTACGTATTGATTGACTTATAAATAACGATTATGTTTGTGATAGCTCTTTAATGTATAAATGTTAGGATTAACTTGGTATATTTAGGGGATATGAGTCATAAAAGTTATTATATGACGAGTTGTAAGCAATTTAACCAAACCAATAAACATAAAGAATGAATTTTATTTATAGGCTCTTATTGACTTTCAACGCTACCTCATTGATTATTGTTGTTTATCTGGTAAAAGAAGAAGTTCTCATTAACAATTTGAATTGCTACCTTTTAGGACTTCCAAATTACATTTCCTATGTTTTGTATTTTCTAATTCCAATTTTATTGACTTTTTTAAGCCTTATAATTGCGAGATATTTAAGCAAAGACAATATTTCTATGGGAACTATAAAAAGTATTGAACAAGCTAATAATGCTTTTTTACCAAGTTATTTAGGATACTTTTTTGTTGCACTAAGCATACCATATATTGACACATTAATCTTTGTATTTGCAATTCTGTTTGTTTTTACTTTTTTATCTCAAACATTATATTTCAATCCGCTTTTTTTAATATTTAAGTATCATTTCTATTATTTGACAACCACGAATGAAATAAAAATTTTCATCATTACTCGTAGAGTTTTAAAAGACCCAAAGAACACAGAATTTGAACAGTTAAGAAGAATTAATAATTTTACATTTATAGATTTAACTAAATAATTATGAATCATTTACTTGCCAAAAAATCAAGACAAAACGGACAATTTGTTAAAATAATGTCTGATGAAAATGTATTCGAGCTACCTGATGATTTAGACAATCCTCACGAGTATGATACCGATTATAAATTAGAAGATGATGAGTGGTTTGCAATTGGCGAATTATCTGAAACAGAATATATAATAGACTTTCTTACAAACGATTTTAATTCAGCAGAATATAACCAAATCGTTAATGCAGATTATTCAAGTTTAAGCTATCTATGTTCCTATCAAAATGACCGTTATTACTTTTTTCAAAAATTATCGAAAAGTCAAACCATAAATAGAAAATGGTTTCCATTAAATAACGAACCAGAATTACATTCAGAAAATCCTATTATCGTAATTAAGGATATAGCTGATGCAATTTATGATAAAACTGATGACATATTATATTTCAAAAAATTGACTTCCATCACAACGATTTTTACAGGTATTGGAGAACTTTACCGAGAGGCAACGCAAGCTGATACAGAAACTTTTTTGGAAAATGACTTTATAAATCTTGTAGATGATTATGATGCTACAAAAGTTAAAAAAGCAAATAGAAAAAGAATAGCGATGGCGATGGATACTTTTAATAATTTCAATCCAGCACAAAGAAATTCAATATATGGTTATATTAAAGAATATTGCAATGAATTAGAATTTTCAGATGACGAAGAATGCTTTACTATTGGAACAGAAGAAAATCTTAAACAATTATTATATGGGATTGAACAACGTTATTATACAACTCTAATTGGAAATGAAAAAAGATTAGCAAATTCCGTTACAGCGATGTAAAAAAACTGCTTACAACACCGTGTATAATTCATTGCTAGTTATAGCATACTTACGAAAGTCCTCGCGGACTTTCTATCTGTGATTTATTTGCTAACTTTAGTGCTTAAAACACGCAACGAAATCATACACAAACACGTTAGCAGAAATGAGAAAACTGTAACTAAATAACAAACCACAAAAACAAATGCCAATATCAGGAGTTAGAAAAATCGAAAATGAAAATTACTCAATTTATTATATTGATTTTTTCTCTGACGAATTCAAACAAATTATTAGACAGCAATTACAAGGTATTTGGAGTGGTTTCTCTGAAGCAGATAGTTTACCTGAATATTATTCTTATAAACACACATTAGAATCTTTTTTAGAACGTTTCACGCCAAAGTCAATTGAGACTAAAAAAGGAATGATTGGTGAGTTATTAGCACATATTTTACTTAATAATGAGGATAATAATTTAACATCATTATCAATTCTAAAAAACAAAGAAGAAAAAAGTATAAAAAAAGGATTCGATATTATTTATTGTCACCTTGATCAAGATAAATTATGGTATTCGGAAGTCAAATCCGGGAAAAGTGAATCTGGAACAGACAATTCAACTTCTTATAATCTTATATTACAAAATAGAGCAAAAACAGGAATTGCAGCAATGATTGATGAAAATCGAAATTCCCTTTGGGAAAGTGCTCTTTATGATGTTTCTGCAATGATTAAAGAAGATGAAGGAAAATTAGAATTAAAAAAATTACTTTCTGATGATTCACCTAAATTAAATCCAATCCAAAAAAAGAATGTAATTCTAATTTCTGTTTTATACCATAATCTTATTGATGAAATTGAAGAAGCTAGTGTTTCTAATTTCTTAAATACAACCAAAATTGAAGATATATTTGAAGATGTTATAATTATTTCAATTCAAAAAAATGCCTTTGAAACAGTTTCAAATTTCCTAAGTAGTGAAATTACTAGTGCAATATGAATAGTGTAAAAGAAATATCGCTAAAAGAATATAGAAAAGTTTTAAAAAGCGAACCTTCGACTTACTTTCAAAAAAGTTACATAAAACTACAACTTGGAGAAAATTTAAATAATACAGAAATTTTTCATTTATTAAAAAATGCTATTATATTTTCAAATTTTGGAGATTTAGATTTACAAAAACTTGGATACAAAATCATTGTAACTTATTCAAATAAATATTCAGATTATAAACCTTTATATGATTTTGCGATTAACAAAGGGTATATTCCTATATCGAAGTTAGTTGAATCAAAATATTCTAATGATGATTTACACAATCATTTCTTCAATCTCTTTTTTTCTGCATTTCAAGAAAATTTCAGAGAAAAGAATTATTATATATCAAATGGACAAAAAAAATTAATTGAGTTCTCTACAGAGAATAACTCAAATTTTGTCCTTGTAGCACCTACTTCTTATGGGAAATCAGAAATTATAGTAACCAAAGTTTTCTCTAATTTAGATAAAAAGGTTTGTGTTATTGTACCAAGTAAAGCTCTTCTAGCACAGACCAAAAAAAGACTATTAAAAAATTCAAGTGAAAATAATCTTCAAAGAATTATTACTCACCCAGAAATGTACAAAGGAAGTGAAAGAGATTTTGTTGCAGTTTTGACTCAAGAACGGCTTTTACGCTTATTACAAAAAAATCCTTCTTTAAAATTAGATATTGTACTTATAGATGAAGCTCATAATTTATTTGGTGATAAAGAAGACGATGGTAGGTCTATTCTTTTGGCACAAACAATAATAATATTAAAAAAGAGAAATGATAATATAATCCTCAATTTCTTCTCACCTTTCATATCAAATCCAGATAATTTAAAAGTAAATCAAATAAATTATGAAATTACATCTCAAAATACTGAAGAATTTATAAAGACTGAAAAATATCTAATTTGTGATCTATATGAAACATCTGGTGAATTAAAAATTTACGAGCAATTTTCAAATAAATTTATAAATACTTCGACTTATTATAATAATACAATTGATTTGTTAAATGGTGAGAAATCAAGTAAAAATATAATATATCTAAATCGTCCAAAACATATAGAAGAATTTTCAGTTGAACTTGCCAATAATAATACTAATAGCGAAATAATAAATAATGAAATTGTAGCCACAATATCAGACTTTATTCATCCTGACTATAATTTAATAAAATGTATTAAAAAAGGTATAGTTTATCATCACGGAGGAATGCCTGAAATAATTCGCCTTTATGTTGAGAAAATTTTTAGTGAAAATAGTAACCTGGAATTTGTAATTACAAGCTCTACTCTATTAGAAGGAGTAAATATTCCTGCCGAAAAAATATTCTTGCTTTCTACTAAAAAAGGACGTAAAAATTTATCCACTTCTCAATTTAAAAATTTAATTGGTCGTGTAAATAGATTTAGTGAAATATTTAGTACTGAAAATGGTAATTTAAAACTGCTTGAGCCTAAAGTTTATGTAATCAAAAGTAAATTCGAAAATAAAAGAGCAAATATTGAAAATTTCATAACTACAAGAGCACGTACCGAGATAAAAATAAATGATGAAGTAAATAATTTATTATTAAAAGATAAGGATACATTAAACGAATCTCAAAAAGACAATCTCAATAAGTCTTTAGAATATTTAGAAAACATTGAACCTAATTCAACAGATTTAGAAGATGTAAATTATGTCCAATCTGAGATTGCAAAATTGTGTTTTAAAAACAATATTTTTGATTTTGATATCAAGCTATCAGAACCAAGATTAATAATGAATCTTGCTAATTACAAATCTACTTTATTTCCTATAATTAAAGATAGTAATCAATTAATCGAAGCTATATATTCTATATTTTTCAATGAAATTAATATTACTGATAATAATATTAATCGTTTAAAATATCCTGCTGCAAGAAGATTCTATGCTATGATTTTAAATTGGAGGAGTTCAAGTGCTTCTTATAAAGAAATGATAGGCAGTTTTATAAGTTATTGGAGTTCACTGAGAGGAGAAAACTTATTGATTTATGTTGGAACAAAATGGGGTACAGACAAAAGAAATTTCACAGACCATCAACCTCTTTATATAGATTTAAGAAAAAGGGATAATATTGATAGAATAAACATTGCAATTATTAGAATAAAAGAAGAGCAAGATTTTGTAGAGTTTAATCTTTTAAAGTATATAGATATACTTGCTGAATTAAAACTTATTGATATTGACTTTTATGAACAAGTTAAATACGGAAGTTCTGACAAAAGAATTATTACATTATTAAAAAACGGTTTTTCTATTGAACTTGCTAAAGCTATTACAAAGGAAGAATACCAAAACTTAGTTGTTATAAATTACCTACTAGATAAAATAATAATTAGAGACGAAATAATAAATGAAATGGAAATAAATGGAGAGAATAAAATTCTTATTTTCGAAATAAAATATCATATAAATGAACAATAAGTAACTTCTGTCAACACCGTATATAATCCATTGCTAATTCTAGCCTACTTACGAAAATCCTCTCGAATTTCATATTCAATTTGTATTTACTAAATTACGTCCGTAACCAAGCCACACCCAAGCGCAGCACACAAGCAAAGCAAACCATACACAAACAAATTGCCAGTAATCCCAAAATGAACGCAGAATTAGAAAACCTACAAGCGACAATAAAAAGAAAATACAGTTTTAAATACAAACCTGAATGTTCTGAATCTTTTAAAACAGACATTAAAGAGAGTCAAATAATTCCGTTAACCATTGAGGTTTTTAAAATATTAGAATGGCCTGTTGTTTTTAAAGATAAAAATTCCGTTGAAGCTAAAATAAAAGCCAACTGGAATAAACTGACCGAGAAAATAACCATTACAAAAAAGGTTTCTGGGAGAATAGAAGTTCATAGCAAAACTGTTAAAGGTGGAAATTTTACTGATTTCGGTAGAAATTCAAAAAGAACAGGTTTATTTATTCTCCTTTTTAAAAAATTAGCCACTGAATATAATGAAAGTGGAAAACTTGTAGAATTAGAAACAGAACTAGAGCAACAAGACAGTTGGGCTGATTATGAAATTCCAACAGAATTACCAAAACCCAAAGAATTTCCAAAACCTAATGTAACGTTATCAATAATTGGTGGTCTCATTATCGCGATTCTATTTGGATATTTTGTTGCATTTTTATCTGTTTATTTCATCTATATTATTGGCATTTATGAACTCTGTATTGGCATTGGCATCGGATATTTATTTGGAGAAGTTTTAAAGAAAACTAATTACGTTGAATTTAAATCAATTCAGTTTATGGTTGGTGGCATGTTAATTATAATGTTTATTACCAGTCAGTTTACTGCGTACAAATGGATGATTTCAGAAAACAATATTCCTGGAATTGGCTTTTTCGAATTTATAAAAATGCAATTGGAGCATGGCTTAACTCTAAAAGATTTAAATACAGGATGGATTGGACTTACTTTAAGTTGGCTGTTTCAAATAGTGTTTCCTTACTTTTTAGCGATTGCAAAAATTGCAGGAACTACAGCCAATTTTATAATTGAAAAAATTCCAGAAGAGGTTCTCGAATACACAATTTATCTTTTTGATATGGGAAAATTAGAAAGTGAAGTAAGAGCTGAACTATCACAAAAAGGTTGGAAGAAAAGATCGGATCAAGACGATGTTTTTCAAGCTATTGCAGAGATAAGCGCATTTCAACAAATGAATAGAGAATAAAAGGAACAACCACTAAAACCATAAGAAAGCGTACAACTATACTTCCCAATTAAAGAACACATGACACCATTACATCAGCATTACGCCATTGAAGACACTGCACATTCACCACAAAAGCATTGGTTATCGCACTTACTTAATGGCTCGTATAAATTACCAGGATTAGAAGGCAAAAAAGGGGTGTTGTTTTCAAATTCTATTTTAGAAACCTATATCCAAGAAGAAGAAAAACACGATAATTTTGAGTTAACATCGGGAAAAAACAGAAGCCTTAGAACATTATCTACTGGTGAGCAAAAAAAAGCATTATTGGCTTATTTACTGCAACAAAATCCAGATTTTATAGTATTAAACAATCCTTATGAAACCTTAGACAAAGCGTCTGTGTCTCAATTGAAACAGCAATTAATAGCCTTGTCTAAAGACAGGCCTATTGTATTTATTTTCAACAGAAAAGATGATCTCTTACCCGTAATCACCCATGCCATTACTTTTGAAAAAGCGGAGCTTAAAACCGTAGTACCCATTGCAGACTATCATTTTAATAAAAAGGAATTTGTTTTTAATAAAGACATTCCACCTGCAATAACAGCCTACTCCAATATGCCAGAAGTGCTCGTAGAGCTTAAGAATATACAGGTGAGTTATGAGGATCGTTGCATTCTAAAAGATATCAACTGGACCATTAAAAAAAAGGAATTCTGGCATTTAATAGGTCCTAATGGCTCTGGTAAAACGACCTTACTATCTATGATTTATGGAAACAATACCAAAGCCTATGGCCAAGAGGTATATCTCTTTGGTAATAAAAAAGGCAGTGGTGAAAGTGTTTGGGAAATAAAACAGAAAATTGGATACATAAGCCCTTCAATGTTAGACTTATTTAAACGAAGCTATACCGTAGAGCAAATGATTATTTCGGGCTTTTTTGATAGTGTTGGCTTATATCAATCACCAACTACGGCACAAATACATACGGCTGCACAGTGGATGTACGTTTTAAATTTAAGTCACCAAAAAAACACGGCATTTCTTAAATTATCACCAGCCGTTCAACGTTTAATATTAATAGCCAGAGCAATGATTAAGCATCCTCCTTTATTAATCTTAGATGAGCCCTTAATTAATGTCGATGATGAAGGCACAGCACTTATTTCTGCGTTAATAAACAAAATAGCAAAAGAAAGTGAGACCAGTATTTTGTTTGTTTCACATCGCGATGAGCCTAATATCCATCCAGATTTTACCTATGCCCTTTACCCTTCTCCCAATGGTTCTCTAGGTGTCCAGAAATAACAACTAGCGCAGTGTTGTGTTGCTAGTTGGCTATGCTTGGATGAATTCGGTTTTTATTTGCTAAATTAGGTGTTTAACCAAGCACTTTGCAACACAGAAGAAATGACACTAAATAAAATTTATAATATATGGAGTTTAACTAGTGAAGATGAAGACATTCAAACTCAAAATACATCCAAATTTTATGACATTGTAAACGACATTCGTAATTCAAAATACATCTGGTCAAAACAAGACATGGATACTTTCAAAGCATTTTTAAAGCATAATGAGAAAAAATGGTTTGTTGTAAATCTATTTTCAAAATTAGACATTATTCCAGAGCAACTATTTCAACCATTTATTGAAGCGGCAATCCATGAAACAAATCCAAGTGCTAATAGATATTTTATTGAACCGTGTTTAAGAGTTTTTGGTTTTGAACGCGTATTTGAATCCTTAAACCTACACTTTCAAAATGGAAATAATGAAACAAAAATAGGTGTTTGCAAAGCTTATTATTGGGCAAGATCACCACTTGTAAGCGTGAGTAAAGGTGATGGTCCTTGTGAAACTAAAGGGTATCACCTTAAATGGAATGGTCATTATTACAGTGATTACGATAGAGATAAAGAAACGCATTATGAAATGACTGCATCTGAAGTTTCTAAATGTAAAGTTGTATTAAAAACATTACGCATAGCAAGAAGAAAATTATTGCTAGAAGAGTTCTTAAAAAATAAAGATACTGATGTGCGTTATCAAATTAAACTTCGTTTACCTGATGACATATCCTCTTTTTCATCAGAAAATAAAGCATTAGCAAATCTGTACTTTAAAGTTTTAGCGAAAGATGTTGTACCAGACAATTATGCCGATTTACAGTTGAAAAAAAGATTGGGGATTTTTGGGAACAATAAATTGATTAGATTCTTTTTAAAAAAGAAAAACGATCGAATTAAGAAAAAAGGATTGATAACCTTAAAAAACAAATAACGTGTTAAAATATTAGGTTGAGAAAAACTGGCGAAGCAAATCACACAAAAACACATCTAAGATGTTACAATTTCAATAAAAAGTCTCCAGTAAAATGCTGCTGCTCCTTTTCGGGCAATGTATGAAAACTTGCAGCTTGTACATCACGGAAGAGTCGTTCAAGGTGATGCTTTCTATAAAAACTTTGTCCACCTACAATGCCCATAGCTTTAGCCACCGTGTCCTTGCAGGCATTAGCAACCAATGTCTTTCTAGTCAATATATCAACACCCATTTTAGCTTCAGGCTGAAAATCTAAATTATTGGTGATGGCAATCATATCGTTATGAAGCACCTTAGCCAAGGTAAGGCTATTGTTCATATCTCCTAGCATAGTAGTAATATGAGGTGATTTACGTTGTTTTACTTTTAACGTGTCAAGCGTAAGCGTCATGGCTTTCTCAGCAATGCCAACATAAGGTGCCATAGTCAATGGTAATGCAACGGTAAGCACAGCATTCCAAAACATTGGAAATTCGCCTTTCAATCTTTTCATTACAATAGCAGCATTAGGAACAAACACATTGTCAAGGGTAACCGTCTGCGAACCAGTTCCACGCATACCAAGCGTATACCAATCATCTAATAACGCAATGCCTTCAGAAGTCATAGCAATTGTAAAGTGGATAACCTGCCAACCTTCTTCTGGATCATGATAAGGCATGCTGGTCACCAAAACATCTCCTTGTGAAGATTGGCTAGCAAATTGCTTCCGACCCGAAACCAAATAGCCTGTATCCGTTTTTATCATAGTGCCATTAGAATCAAGCCAATCACGTGCACCTGTACTCACCAAGACCAGATTGTTCTCAACCACGTCTTTTAGAAATGAACCTCCAGTGCCATGGTGTGTATATTTCCAAATATTCGCAGCAAGAAGATGTTGATGCATAGAAAGTGCCAATGCCGTAGATGGGCAATAATGGGCAATTTTCACCAATATGTCGCACATCTCCTTAAAGGTCACTCCACCTCCACCCAAGGCTTTAGGAATCATGGCCGTTAAATAGCCATTTGTTTTTAACAAGGCATAATTATCGGCCACAAATGTAGCGTTCTGGTCATGGGTAATGCCGTTTGCTGCCAATTGTTCGCCTAACGCGTCTATAAGAGACAACCAGGATTGGGAAGAGGCTTTTGTTGCTTTAGTTTTATGCATTTCCATAATTAGAAGTTAGACCTATTGTTATACGGTTATTAAACGGACAGTTGTGCTTTTTGAAATTTTAAAGGAGTAATACCATGTTCAGTCTTAAAAACTCTTGTGAAATGTGCTGGACTTTCAAAACCACAATCAAAAGCCACTTCATATATTTTTTGCTGCGTATGCTCTAATAATGTTTTAGCATGAAGAAGGCGCTTTTTAGTCAGCCATTTTCCGGGAGAAGTGTCGTAAACATTATAAAAATCACGATTAAAAGTACTTAAGCTGCGATGAGATAGTCTGGCAAACTCATCTAGTGATAGATTATATATAAAATTAGCCTCCATGATATTTTGAATAGAGGGCTTTACATCTTGCGAAATCTGCTTAAAGTAACTCCCAATTTTGGGATTAGATGAAAGTGATAAAATATTGACTAATAATTCCTGAAATTTAATTTCCATCAAATATTTTGAAGGCTTTTCCTGATTAAAAAAGTACTCCACCATAGATGTAAAATAGGTATTTAATGTCCGATCTAAATTTAGAGGGATCACACTATCACTAGGGATCTTGGTTTTTAGACTGCTGCCTATATCTGGTTTTTGGGAAATAAAATCTTTTATATAATCATCCGGAATAAAAATGACCATGGCACAAAAATCGGAATCAAAAAACTTATGAATAACGTTAGCACCTTTTTTTACAAAAAGCACCTCATTAGCATGAGCCATATAGCTATGTTCTAATGTTCGCCATTTCTTTTTACCTTCTAATATATAAATAAAGTAGTTGAGATGAGACCATGCGGTGAAAATCGATTTTTCCTCCATACATCGATATTCCGAAAACATAAGTGAAGACACTTCAATTTTCTTGAATGTAGGATTGCTTTTTGCTGTATCGTAACCGTTTCCCATAGTTTTTGAATCATATAGATAGCTTAAAGTTACAATTTTAAAGCAGAATCATCGTATAAGAATCAGAATATCAAATATTAAGCTCCGTTTTTTGAACATTGTAAAATTGAGTATTGATAAATAACAGGCGTGATACCACCAATTCAAAGTAAAACTAAAATGCTAATCAATTTTTGCAGGCTTTAAGATCATATCATTTTCTAATGCAAGTGTTGCAAATTCTTCTGCACTTAGTGCTGTAGATGCTTTTCCAGGTGATGCACTTACTTTTTTAAAGAAATTCAACAAGCCATGTTTAGCATTTGGTATCGTTGCGAAAACCAATTTTAAAGGGGTATCTCCTGTGTTTTTAAATGAATGCCATTCCCCTGGTGCCGTATACCATACGTAGCCTTCCTTAACAACAGTCTCTATACGCTTAGCGTTCTCGTAACTGATAACAATCCCCTCACCAGAAATAAAATAAGCAATTTCTTCCGTTTTATTATGCTTATGTTCAGGGAGCGCTCCACCGACTCCTAATTCATATTTTGCAAAACCTGAAGACGCATTAGGGTGACTTTCAGCATCCATATAAATTTGAAGCATACCTCCCGAACCTAGATGGTCTTTACGTTCTGGAAAAATCCACAATTCTTCTATAGAATCTGGATTCATGATGCGTTTACTAGTATCAGATTGGGAAGAATGATTATGCGTGTGTGGTTCCGTGTCGTCTGCATGATGATGTGATGCTATGCGTTCTTCATCAATAGAGATTTTGGCGATGTCTTCAGTAGTTTTTTTGTCATGGTTAGCCTTTTCACCACAACCTACAACAACATTACATAGGAGTAATAAAACGCCTAATACCAATACTTTAATAATATTCTTATTGTTAATCATAATGATTTGTTTTAAAGGTTTTACAGAGATTAAGTTGATTATGATACAAAATTAAAAAGAATAAACACTCCTCAATTGACCAAGCCTTTCAATAAATTGACTGAGTATGTCAAAACTATAATTTTGAAAGAAATTGCAGCCTCATTTTGATTCTGAACCATAAAAAACGAGGGGCAACAACGCATATAGTGTATGGCTAATTCTTGTACACGTACAAATACTAAAGGCCAAAAATAACACCTTAGACAGTTTTTAAGGCACATCTAAACCGCAACTACAAACATTTCAAAACCGCAATACCAACACTATCTTTAGCATTTAAAACATACAAAGCTCCATCAACCTCTTGGTAAAACCGCACACCAAGCACACATAGCGTAGTACCAAGTCCACTAGGCAAAGTATTGGGTTCTAAAGTCACCGTAGCACCAGCATAAAAACGATCTAAAACCAAAGTTGTAGCCATATGCATCTCGTAAACCAAGCTGTTAAAATCAAAATCCAACACACCAAACATCAACGCAATATGAGTAGCACCTTCTACAAAGCCCACCTTTTCAATATCAAAATCAGCAATACTCAAAGCCAAATCAGTGTTAGAAACACCAAACTCAAAAGGTAAAACCTGCCGTACAAGGCACGCTGGTGTATAGTTAAACTGTTGTAATAATTGAAGACCTTGCTCCTGCTCTATCCCAGAAGCAACACAGCGTTCCCCACGTTTATGTGTTGTATCCAAAGCCTTTAAACGTGTAAACAAACCCATCAATCGACTATGAAAATGCGTAAAAGTATAACCTTTATAAAACGGAACCAAAGCAGATCTAAACGCTTTATTCACCGCAGAACAATGCCCAAACTCATTGGCGTTCTCTCGCACGCGCTGCATACTAGCCTTAGTCTTTATCGCTTTACCATTAAACCCACCACCCGCGCGTCGTGCAATCGGTTTCCCATTCAAATAATAAAAATTAATACCATTCAAGGTTCCTACTAAAGGGATAATTCCGGTCTGTTGTGCCATAACGCCTCAATTTAAGTTAAACACTTACAATACAGCAATATACAAAAATAAATATAATAGCTTAACCTAAAATAAGGATACACTAAAACAAGCGTATGGGAACAGCAAAACAGGAAGAAACATTAGGAGTTGGCACTTAAATTTTAAGGAAGAAAAAGGGGTATAATTACATCAGAATTTATGTAAAAACCTGTATAATCATTTTAGCATGGATCACTTCTATAAAAAAAGAAACACAAAAAATAGGTTATAGCGTGGTTATAGCATACTTATAATAGTGTTATAGTAACCTTATAGCATGGTAAATTAAGTTATAATTAGTGTTAAACATCCCGAAAACACTCATAAAAGACAAGAAGTATTTCGAACACAACAAATTGAATCTAAAAAAAACTGAGTGTAAAAAAAGCCCTAACACGCCAATTTTAAACTCAGTTTTTATTTTTAGTATCGCTTTCTACGAGCTTAAAAGTGCAATAAGCTCAGTAAATTTCTTGTCTTTTGCATGGTCTAAAGCGGTTTTACCATCAGCATCTTTAATACTAGTATCTGCTTTATAGTCTAATAGTAATTTTACAATATCAATTTTATTGTATTGTGCAGCAAACGTTAATGCCGTTATGCCACTATTATTTACGGCATTTAGATCTGCTCCGTATTCTAATAAGGTCGTTGCTATGGCAATATTGCCTTTAAAACTTACACCAATTAAAGCCGTATTACCTGAAGCGTCTTTTGCATTAAGATCTGCCTTATGATCTATAAGCAGTTGTGTTGCCACTTCGTTATCAAAATAAGTTGCTAAAATGAGCGGAGTAAATCCACGAGCATCTTTTTCGCTAATTAATTTGGGATTTATATGTATTAAGGCTTCTAATCTGTCTTTATCACCAGAACGAATCGCCTCGAAAAACACATCTATATCTTTCATCTTCTTACTTTTTTAAAAGAAAAAGGAATGAGTTTTTAAGCCCACTCCTCTTTATTCTTCTTAATTCATTTAATTATTTTAAATCAAAACGATCTAAGTTCATCACTTTAGTCCATGCAGCAACAAAATCTCTAACAAAGCGTTCTTGCCCATCGTTGGCGCCATACACTTCAGCTATAGCTCTTAATTCTGTATTAGACCCAAAAATTAAATCGGCACGTGTACCTTTAAACTTTACCTCACCAGTTTTACGGTTACGACCTTCAAAATAACGATCATCTTCAGATGTTGCTTTCCATGTGTATGTAAAATCTAGAATATTTTTAAAGAAATCATTAGTTAGACTGCCAACCGTATCTGTAAACACACCATAGTTAGAACCATCATAGTTAGCACCTAACACACGTAAACCACCAACTAAAACGGTCATTTCAGGTACAGACAAGGTTAATAAATTCGCACGATCGACTAATAAATCTTCAGCGGCAATTTTTAAATCTGACTTGATGTAATTTCTAAAACCATCAGCTAAAGGTTCTAAATAATCGAAAGCTTCAATATCGGTTTGCTCTTGTGTAGCATCTCCTCTACCGTCAGCAAAACTAAGTACAACATTATAACCAGCATTTTTAGCCGCTTGTTCTACTCCAACATTTCCTGCTAAAACAATTAAATCTGCTATAGAAATAGCACCTTTAAATTGGTTTTTAATACCTTCTAAAACGGCTAATACTTTATTTAATTCAGCAGGATTATTTACTTCCCAGCTGCGTTGTGGTTCTAAACGCACACGTGCTCCATTGGCTCCACCTCTTTTATCAGAACCTCTAAATGTAGATGCTGACGCCCAAGCTGTCGTCACCATTTGAGAAATTGTTAATCCTGAATCTACTATCATACCTTTTAATACAGACACCTCAGCATCACTTAAAGAGTAATCTACTGTTGGCACAGGATCTTGCCATAATAATTCTTCTTTAGGAATTTCAGGACCTAAATAACGTGAAATTGGTCCCATATCTCTGTGCGTTAATTTGTACCATGCACGTGCAAAAGCATCTTCAAAAGCTTTATGGTCTGCATGAAAGCGTTTAGAAATTTCTAAATAAATAGGATCTACTTTGAGCGCAATATCTGCAGTAGTCATCATTAAATCTTGTCTGCCATTTGGGTCTCCTGCTTTTGGAGCTCTTTTAGCATGTGATGCTGCGGTTGGTTTCCATTGGTGTGCTCCTGCCGGACTTTTAGTTAATTCCCAGTCGTAATTTAGTAACACGTCAAAATAATCTGCATCCCATTGAATAGGATTTGGTGTCCATGCACCTTCTATTCCACTAGTAATAGTATCATCTAAAACACCTGTACCGAATGAATTTTTCCAGCCTGTACTCATTTCTTCAATTGGTGCTCCATGTGGTTCTTTACCAACATATACATTAGGATCTGCTGCTCCATGGGCTTTACCAAAGGTATGACCACCTGCAACAAGCGCTACAGTTTCTTCATCGTTCATTGCCATTCTTGCAAAAGTCTGTCTAACATCTTTTGCAGAACCCATTGGATCAGGATTTCCGTTTGGTCCTTCTGGATTCACATAAATCCATCCCATCATTACAGCAGCTAAAGGATCTTCTAAATCACCATCTTCATAACGGTCTTCATTTTCTCCCCAAACCGTTTCACTTCCCCAATATATATCTTGTTCTGGTTCCCAAACATCTTCTCGTCCACCTGCATAACCAAATGTTGGAAAACCCATTGATTCTAAAGCACAGTTTCCTGCAAGAATCATTAAATCTGCCCAAGAGATTTTATTACCATATTTTTGTTTGATAGGCCATAATAACAATCGGGCTTTATCTAGGTTACCATTATCTGGCCAACTATTTATAGGAGCAAAACGTTGGTTTCCAGCTCCTGCACCACCTCTACCATCACCTACTCTGTACGTTCCTGCACTATGCCAAGCCATACGTATCATTAAACCTCCGTAATGTCCGTAATCTGCAGGCCACCAATCTTGTGAGTCCGTCATTAAATCCGTGACATCTTTTTTAAGGGCTTTAAAATCTAAACTGTTAAACGCTTCAGCATAATCAAAATCGTCTCCCATAGGATTAGACTTCGTTGCATTTTGACGTAAAATATTTAGTTTTAATTCATTTGGCCACCAATCTCTATTTTCAACACCACCTCCAGCAGTGTGTTTAACTGTACCGCTTAAATAAGGACATTTAGCTGCGCTTTCATTAATATCAAAATTTTTGCCTTGGGGAGCGTCGTTTGCATGAGGATTCTTTTCCATATATTACAATTTTTATGTAGTTTAATTTTTTATAAATTTATGCATTAATGCACTTTAGGCTTAAGTTACGCATTTTTTTAATTTATTTTTTGATAGCTAAAAACTATGAAAACATAAATAACCATAGTCAATACAAATAAAATTATGAATTATTTAGTAAATAATATCGATAAAATTTCGTAACTTTTCTATATCAATTAAAACATACAATTATGAGCACTACAGAATATACAAAAGTTTATTACGGTAATTTTATTTTAGTTTCACGTGTTAAAGAAGAATTAGAACATGTTGGTATCGTTCCTATTATTAAAGACGAAGGTGAATCGCAACGTTTAGCTGGCTATGCCTCAATGAATCAAGGGTTTCAAGATCTTTATGTCCATAACGATGAGTTAGAGAAAGCTATGGTTATTGTTAATAGAGTGAAAGCTGAGATGGATGCTGCTTCTTAAAGTGATGCAGGTATTATAAATAATCAATATAGCCATACTGGTGTTTTCTATGAACTAAATGCCTCTTTTAGAATGAATTTAGTTCATAGTGAGATGCTGATTCATGTACTAATTCATGCAAGTTCTAATAGCTTTAAACTATTATAGAATAACCCTTAATAAAAAAAACAGCATCGTAATGATGCTGTTTTTCTATTTTTATAATAAACTTCTTCTAAACAGTATTTACTTATCTAGAATAATTTGGTGCTTCCTTAGTAATAGTAACATCATGTGGATGACTTTCATTAATACCAGAACTTGTGATTTTCACAAAACGTCCGGTTTCTTTTAAAGTGGCAATATCTTTAGCACCACAATAGCCCATTCCTGCTCTAAGTCCACCAATAAACTGATGAATACTTTCTACCAACTCACCTTTATATGGCACACGACCAACAATACCTTCAGGAACTAATTTTTTAATATCGTCTTCTACATCCTGGAAATAACGGTCTTTACTTCCTTGTTTCATGGCTTCTACAGAACCCATGCCTCGATAAGACTTAAACTTACGTCCTTCATAAATAATCGTTTCTCCTGGACTTTCTTTTGTTCCTGCTAAAAGCGATCCTAACATTACGGTATCTGCACCAGCGGCAATCGCTTTAGGAATATCTCCTGTATAACGAATTCCACCATCAGCAATCACAGGAACTCCTGAACCTTTAATAGCCGCAGCCACTTCTAAAACTGCAGAAAACTGAGGAAAACCAACTCCTGCCACTACTCTAGTGGTACAAATTGAACCTGGTCCAATACCAACTTTCACTGCATCAGCTCCAGCTTCTACTAAATATTTTGCGGCTTCACCTGTAGCGATGTTACCAACAATAACCTCTAGTTTTGGAAATTTCTTTTTAATCTCTTTTAAAACTAAAACCACACCTTTGGTATGACCATGAGCAGTATCTATAATCACCGCATCAACACCTGCTTTTACTAAAGCCGAAGCGCGTTCTACAGCATCTTCTGTAACTCCAATAGCTGCTGCTACACGTAAACGTCCGAAAGAATCTTTATTGGCGTTAGGCTTTTGCGTCACCTTAGTGATATCTCTAAAGGTAATTAAGCCTTTAAGTTTATAATTGTCATCAACAATAAGTAATTTTTCAATTTTATTTTGTTGAAGAATTTTTTCAGCATCTTTTAAAGATGTTCCAACAGCGGCAGTCACTAAATTTTCTTTAGTCATAACGTCAACGATCGCTTTTTTGCTTTCGTGCTCAAAACGTAAATCTCTGTTGGTAACGATGCCTTTTAATATGCCGTTATCATCAACGATAGGAATTCCTCCAATACCATGCTCTGCCATATTAGACTTCGCATCAAAAACGGTTGCTGTTAACGGTAAAGTCACAGGATCTATAATCATGCCGCTTTCAGCACGTTTTACTTTACGCACTTTATCAGCTTGTTGGTCAATCGTCATGTTTTTATGCAACACACCTATTCCACCTTCTTGCGCCATGGCAATCGCCATTTTACTTTCGGTAACCGTATCCATTGCTGCAGAAATCACAGGAATGTTAATGGTTATGTTTCTCGTAAATTTAGTTTGAATATTGACTTCGCGAGGAAGAACTTCGGAAAATGCTGGAACTAAGAGTACGTCATCGTAAGTAAGACCTTCTCCAACAATTTTATTTTCGTGTGCTGTCATGGCAATTAAAATTTAATTGCACGCAAAAGTACAATTTATATTGACAAATTATAAGATATTTAAAGGCTATTTGCAACACTTAACAATCTATTAATAATCAATAACAATCCATTTTAAGCTGATCGTTGTTTTCAAATGCACTTAACGGTTTGTCTAAGTGTGTTGTAGTGATGGTATGCAATACCTCTAAAACGCGATTTTGCATGGCTACAGAACCACAAATCATTACCACTCCACCTGTATTTAAAACACGGCTTAATAAGTCTTGATGCTCTAAAATTAAATCTTGAACGTAAATTTTATCTTTCTGCTCTTGTGAATAGGCAATATGAAAACTAGATAAGTTTTTCTTACTAAATGCCGAATCGATAATGTTTTCGTAAATATTTAGAGAATCTTGTGTGCGTCCTCCCCAAAATAAATGGTTCTTTGTTTTAATATGATTCTCATTAATCATTCCTAAAAACGGTGCAATTCCGGTACCGTTGGCTATCATTACCACTTCTTTTACATCGGTTGGAAAATGAAAATCTAAGTTTCGTTTAACTTGCGCTTTAACGATTTCATTGACTTTTAAGTTGTTAAAATAATTAGAACAGACCCCAAATTCGTGTTTTTTGATGCTTAAAATAATGTCATTTTCTATTTTACCAATAGAATATTGGCGTTCAACAAAATCGGCTTCAGGATATAAAGACAACAAATCACCAGACTCAAATTTTACTTTTTTTTGTGGTCGCAATTGCACTAAAAATGAATCGTCATTATTAGGCTCTGATTTATTAATAACCTTAAACTCCTTTAATTTTTTTAAATTGATTTGAGGTTTTTGAAACTTAATCTTTAAATCGTGATTTGTATGCTCATTCCATTGCTTAATCCATATTTTATAAGCTTCAAAGGATTGATTATTAATTTTGAAAAGCGGAAGGTGTTCCTCAAAATTGTCTTGCTTTTGAAACATCTCATCCACTTCAATGGCATATTTACAATAGTCAGGATACATAAGCGATCCAAAACCAACAATTGCATACTTCATCGTTTGCTTCTGCTGCACTTTTCGAAATACTTTTTCAAAATTTGAAGCACTTGTTGGTGCTTCACCTTCGCCATAAGTCGATGCAAAAACAGTGATATATTTCGCATTTTTATATTCTGAATACGCGTTTAAAGCTGTAATAAAAACCGAATGACCTTCTGCGATTAAAGCGTCATAAAATAGCTTGGCAGAATTAAAGGTATTGCCAGTTTCAGAACCCACTAAAATGATATAGTCTGCCTCATCTTTTTTAAATTTATTCTTAATTATCGAGGTTTCTTTTCGTCGTTTTAACGTCATAGAAAAGCCAGAATACATAAAAAACAAAATAGCCAAACTCGCTAATAACAATACTATTGACCAAAGGATAGTCCCTTGACCTGTATGTAAAATTAAGCTCCAATAAGACGCTAATACTACAAGCGAGGTTTTCTGGTTGCTGACGATAGCTCCTGTATATTGATTGACTAAAATTTCCTTATCCGATAATTTAACGGTGAAATAATCTTCAATATCATCAGAAAACGGAAACTCAACATAACTTACATCTTCAAGTTTTATGTTTTGAAACGTTTGAAACTCTAAGATGTCTAATTTGTTTTCAACAGCATCTTGCTCAGGATAATTGTGTGAGATTTTTGAATCTGGAAGTAAATCAAATTTTTCAAGCGATAGAAATACACCAGTCAGTGTAATAATTACAATAGGAATTAAAGCATATCGTCCTATAACAACATGGTAATATTGATCAAAGTTTTCTCTAACCACTTTAGAAAAGAAACGTTTGATACCACCTTGACGTTTTAATATTAGTTGAATTCCTGTTACTGAAATCAGAAATAGCAAAAAGGATACGACTCCTATTAAAACACGACCTGTTGTTTTTAGGAACAGCGAACGATGAAGGTTAGTTGCGAATTCATAAATAGGTGCTTTCTTAATAATATCATTTAATTTTTCGCCTGTAATGGGATTGATATAAAAGGTTTCACTGTCTCCTTCTTTGGTAATGACTGAGGCACTTACGAAATCATTTTTATCGACTTCGAGTGTAAATACCTCATCATATTCTTGTTGTAACACATTTAAGGTTTCAGCAAGAGACCTATCGTTTGCCCCAGAAACAGCATACGGTTGCAACTGATTTGTAATGGGTTCAAACGCTAAAATAGCACCTGTTACCGATGCTATTAAAATGAATAAAGAAGATATGACAGCCAATACTAGATGACTGTATCTCCAGATGGAAATGGTCATAGTATCTGTTTTATTGAGGCATCATTCGGATGTAACGGATAAATCCTTTTCCTTCTACTTTAGATTTTATGGTCTCTGAAGTTAATTCAAATTCCACATCACTTTCGTAATAGTCTTGATCTTCAACAGCGGTTTCAAATCTTAACTTGTAACCTTTATCTAATTTGTCGTTATCAATTTCAATGACATTAATGGTACGCTCTCCTCCACTCACTGTGGCTCCTGTAATAGCATCAATATCATTACGTTTTTTGCCGTAAAAGTCCCACCAAGACTCTACGGTATTATACCATTCATCATCGTCGCCAATAACGTTTAAGGTTTCTACATAGTCACCTTCAGGACTTAGTAATGAAATAACAATATAGGCTCCTTCACCTGTATAATTTGTCATTTGAATCATGCACTTATATTTTGCTGATTCTGTAAAATTAGTAAATGATACTAAACTAAAAACTACAATAAATAGTAATGCTGTAATGCGTATATTCTTCATCTTAAAAATTCTATTACTTTAAAAATTCTATTGAAACATTGTTTTTCTTTAACAACTCATTTTCTTGTGCTAAATCATAAGCAGATTCTTCAAAATCCGTAACGATATCTTTCTTTGCCCCATTTTCTATAAGAAACTTAAGAACAGAATCATCGTTAGCTTTTAATGCAGCTAAATGTAAAGCAGTATTACCTTCACTATTTTTTGCATTGATATCTTGATTCATATTTAATGCCAATTTTAATAAATCAAGACTATTTTTTTCAGCTGCTAAATGAAACCAATTATTTCCATTTTTTTGCACTTGAGCTAAATTGACCTTATTCGCTTTTAATAATGCCATTTTTTTAGAAAACACTTCCTTATTTCTCGTTGAATACGAATCAATTAAATAATAAATTAAATTATTTCCTTCATTATCTACAATAGTAGTTTTAGAGCCTTTATTGATTAAGAATTCTACAACATCTGAAGTATTTCCGCCTACAGCGAGCGTTAAAGCCGACTGCCCTTTCTTATTAGTATCATTATAGGTTTTTAAATTTTCAGCTAAAAGCTTAACAATCTCTACGCTATTTTTTGAAGCCGCATGCATTAATGCATTATTGCCTTTATGATCTTTAGTACTCACCACTAAACCTTTAGCTATTAGGAAATCGATAACTTCTTCATCTTTACTTCTTGCAGCTAAAATATGTAATGGTGATACCCCTTCTTTATCATATACATTTGGATTTAAACCTACACTTTCTAAGTACTTATAA
This sequence comes from Winogradskyella eximia, assembly GCF_003386165.1. Classification (GTDB taxonomy): domain Bacteria; phylum Bacteroidota; class Bacteroidia; order Flavobacteriales; family Flavobacteriaceae; genus Winogradskyella; species Winogradskyella eximia. Next base: position 514,897 of record NZ_QRDV01000002.1, read on the forward strand.
ACCTCAATACCATTAGCTGCACCTCTTGCCCCATTTGCCGCAAATATAAATGCTTGATCAGTGCCTTTAATTCCTTGTTTCAATAAGGCATTTAACGATTCTATTTGACCTTTTTTGGTAACGTAATTAAAAATACCATTCCCTTCACTATCAACACTATTAATATCTAATCCTTTAGACTGAAAATAGGATACCAATTTAAAATCTGGATCATTTGGTGCTGCTAATAATAAAGCGTTGGCTCCATCTGGATTTAAGTCCTTCTGTATGTCTGCTCCATATTTGATAACGAGATCATATACTTTAGTATTTTGTTGACCAGAACCAGCTGCGAAATTGATTATAGAATTCCCTTTATCGTCTGTTATATTGGTTTTTGCTCCATGCTCTAAAAGGTATTTCACCAATTCGTCATTACCTTTAAAAGCAGCCCAAAACGCATAGGTTCTACCATCGTGCGTTAATTTATTGACGTCATTTCCTTTTTGAGAAATTAAATAAGTAATGGTTTCTAAAGGTGCATCTTGTAACGTTGCGTAAACGACTCCATCAAAATTATTTCCATTGGCTTCAGCAGGATTATTGCCTTTATTTATTTTCTCTTTTATAATTTCTACCGTTGGCTGGGTTTTCCAAAACTCACGATCTAAAAAAATATTCTTATTCTGAGCAAAAGTGGATAATGACATTGCTACAAAAAGTATGAATAATGTTGATTTAATTATTTTCATATATGATGATTTATTTTAAACTTATTTATTTTACAAATGATTCTATAATACGATTAATGTCTTTTTTAGCTGTTATTTCGTCATCTAATAAGTATTTGAACAACACTTTATTATCCACTTTTTCAGCCAAGGTTAAATCTTTATTTCTGCCATAAACTGCATCCCATTTTGTTCTTACCAAAGCCCATTTATCTTGTTGTGCTTTCCACCAGTCTTTTGAAGCTTGACATCTACTATCATCCACTTTTTTATAGGTATTATACCCTTTTTCCTTGGCAATAATAACGTCTTCTTTTCCTATTTCTCGTAACACTTTCTCATTATCTTGATCGTGTACCCAACCATAGTTTGTTATCTCGTGACGGTTACCTCTTAATGTAATATTATAATCGCTGCGTTTGGTGTATTCGCGTCTTGGTAATGGTGCTGTTGTTGTGTTTTCCCAGTAATTTTTACCATCGACATGCACCCAAGTACCAGAACCTTCATAACGAGGACTATCATCTACCTGAAAAACTTTTTGTGTCCACTGCCCTTTTACATCATCCTTAGATTTTTTTTCAAAGGTCCAATTATTATCGCCATTATACATGTAAAACTCTTGATTTTGAAATAACCAATCTTGTCTCCAGTGTTTAATAATCATCGGACTATCTGGTCTCCCAACTTGTAATAAATGTTGAATTGAGATTTTATCATCCTCATCTACAATAGCAAATGCATACTCTAAACCTTTATCAACTTTAGTTTCAGAAGGTCTATAAAGTGAATCGCTACTATAGTTAAACGTCTCTGTAAAATTGAACGTTACTTCAAAACAACCACACATGGCTTTAATGGCTTCTTGATCTAGAGTTTTCTTTTTTTGTGCATTACTGCTTAATGTAAATGCTAATACAATAACTAAAACTGGTACTACTCTTTTCATATTTAAAAGTTTACTGTTGTGGTTAAAAAAAAATTAAAAAACCTTATTCTTATTTAGAATGAATTAAAATAAGATTATATATTTGCGGCAAATTTATATAGAATGAGTCTAATTAAAAATAAAAATCCATTTTATTTTTTACTTTTTTTAAGCTGCTTTTTAAATGCTCAAGAAAAAGAAAGAGACAGTACTAAAACTGAAAAACTAAAAGAAGTCGTTGTCGTTGGTGAAAGCAATGTGACTTCTGTAAGTAAAAAATTATTTACAGTAAGTACTATAAAAAGGGCTGATATTGATAATGTCGCTGGATCTAATTTAGCAGATATCTTATTTAATAGCTTAAATATTACGGTGACTCCAGATGCTTCATCAGGACGCTCAACCGTTAGTCTATTTGGTCTGGACGGTCAGTATGTAAAAATTCTAGTCGATGGTATTCCTATTGTTAGTGATAATGGCCTAGGAAATAATATAGACATTTCACAAATAAACATCGATGATATTGAACGTGTAGAAATTGTAGAAGGCTCAATGGGAGTATTATATGGTGATAATGCTGTAGCTGGAGTTATTAATGTAATTACTAAACGAGGATTAAAAGATCAGGGTTGGCAATTACAATTGTCCTTACAAGAAGAAACTGTTGGAGATGAATTTGAGTTTTTCGATGAAGGCAGACATATTCAAAATTTTAGGGCAACCAACCAAGTCAATGAAAAATTATCTTACGCCTTTGGTGTCTCTCGAAATAATTTTGCTGGATACTATAATGGCTATAAGGGGCAGAACTATGTTAATATTCAAGATAATATTGTTGTAAATGATAGCTTACGTGGTACAGAATGGAATCCTAAAGAACAAATTACGGCCTCGGCTAATGTAAGTTTAGACTTAGGTAAACACAATGTGTTTTATAAATTGCAATACTTTAATGAAGATTTAGACATATATAATCACATTGTAAACGGTAGATATCAAAACGGTACGCTCAATCCAACTGCATTAGATGAAAATTATAAAACGGATAGATGGGTTAATAACATCAATGTTTCTGGTCCACTAAAAGGAGAAACCAAGTATAATTTTTCATTTTCCTATCAAAATCAAAAACGAAATTATAAAGAGTTTGTTTATAACATTTTTGAACAACAAAATCAATCTGTAGAAACGGATGCTTTAAGCCAATCGAGTGAAGTTTGGTACTCTAAAGCCTTTGTAAATAATATCGTGTCGCAATCTCGTTTTTTTGATTTGCAGCTTGGGTACGAGTTTACTAATCAAACTGGTTTTGATGCTAATGCTTCTGGTGCTTATTCTAATAACGTCGTAGAAAATACAATTACTAATTATGAATTATTCGGTATTACTGAGTTTCAACCAACAACTAAATTATCAATAAACCCAGGAGCTCGATTCACTCATAGTTCGCAATTTAATAATCATGTCATATGGTCCTTATCCTCTAACTATGACTTTTCAGAAAAATTAAAATTAAAAGCTGTAGTAGGCTCAGCTTATAGAGCTCCTAATTTTGAAGAACTTTTCTTCTATTTTGTAGATGCCAATCACAACGTACAAGGAAACGAAGACTTGCAACCTGAAGATGGTATTTCGGTTTTTGTTAACTTAAAAGATAACTTTAAAATTGCTAAAGAAGGCTATTTAAATACCAACTTTAACTTTTTTCATATCTACTTAAAAGACGCTATTACCAGCATTACGACTGAAGACGAAGATGGAAGAACGTTATTTACACAAGACAATATAGATTATAGTTCAAGACTAGGGTTTACATTAGATAACAGTTTTATTTACAAAAACTGGAATATTGGTATTGGAGGTACATATCTCGGAGTTAAAAATGACATTCAAGCCTCTGGATCTGGTAATGAGGATTATTTATGGAGTCTTAATCTACAAACGTCGTTGGCTTACAAGATACCTAAATGGCTTACTACAATTTCAGCCCAATTAAAATATACAGGTGAAACCGAAGGGCTTTTTAGTAATAGTGATGGAGAACCATTTGTTGGTGTAACCGAATCTTTTACTTGGTTAAACGCTTCCATCCGAAATAAGATTACATCTAATATAGAAGCCACACTTGGCGCTAGAAATATTTTTGATGTTGTAAATATCAACTCCTCAACTTCAGCAGGAAGCCATACGGGTTCAACATCTACATCTCGACTTATCGGTAACGGCCGATCTTATTTTTTAAAATTAACATATAACTTAAATTTTTAACACTAAATATTATGACAAACAAATTTTTAACATTGGTATTATTTATAAGTACTGCACTTTTTACAGGTTGTAGCAAAGATGATGATGGTACGTCAACACCTGTTACTGCTCCTTCCTCTGGTGGTATTATAGACCCTGAAGTTGGAGGGTTTAATCAGGCTAATCGCGTGTATGTAGATTTAAGTACTGGTACACAAATCTCATCTCGTCGCGATTCATGGGAAATTGCTGTATATAACGGCTCTCAAAATAGAGTTTATCTAAATAGCACATTATTGGTCTCTGCTGTAGAATTAGAAGGTATCAATGACATTACAACAGTTTCTGAAACAACGACATTAACATCACCTGTAACGTTAAATGCGTTAGACCAAACTTTTACGCCAACCACAGTAACTGTTTCCACTGTTGCTGAGTTAATGCAAGGGCTTCCGATTGGTTATTATCAATACGGTGATTTAAGTGCTGGTATTTCTTTTACTGATAGTAAAGAAGGTGAATTAACAGGCACTGCGTTCGATGAAATTTCTACTACAGATGGTAACAATAATGTTTACATTGTAAATTTAGGAAACGACATACCAGCAACAAACAATGGTACGCTAAATACTACTGGAGACCCAAGAGGTTTTATGAAGGTAAGAGTTTTAACCGACGGAAGTAGTTATACTATTCAATACGCTCTACTGAGCAATACTGTTGATTATTCTGAAATCACGGTAACTAAAGATAGTAACTACAACCTTACTGCTGTAAGTTTAACAGATGGTCAAATTGTTAGCGTAGAACCAAAATCTTCAAATTGGGATATTGATTTTGGTGGTGTATTTTCTTATTACGGTTTACAAGGTACTATAGCTGCTGGATTAACTTATTCTGATTACACATTACATAACACACTTAGTGGTGTTGGTTTATATCAAATAACTATTGAAGATGATGCTACTCCAAGCTATACCAATTTCACCTTAGCTGATATTAATGAAACTAATTTTATATATAATGATCGTACTGTAGTCGGTAGCGGTTGGAGAAGTGTAGATTATTTGACAGGTGAAACTTCGGTAAGAGAAGATCGTTATTATATCGTAAAAGATACGGATAACAACTACTACAAATTAAGATTTACTGCTGTTGAAAGTGAAACAGGTGAAAGAGGTTACCCTCAATTTCAGTATGAATTATTAGTAAGTGACAACTAATCAGTAATTTATAAAATAATCTAAATTTGATTAAAAAAGTCCTTATTGAAAAATAAGGACTTTTTTTATACTACTATGTAAAATATATATGATTTAATCATCTACCATTATTACACTAATAATTAATTTCATCATTTTTTATAATGTGCTGGTGATTTTAGCAATTGTTTCAGAATTACAACAATAGCAAGTGTATAACACAAGGTCATTAATAAACCAGAAACCATAACCACATACTTTACCCAAAGCATGCCTTTCCACAATAGGTAAAGTCCACCAAAGGTTAAGATTACAGAAACAAAAGGCTCTATTAATAAGAAGATTTTTAACTTATAATTAAGTCTTGTAGTCACCAAAATTAAGCCTGTAAGAAAGAAAATAATTGACATTGATAAAATATGTCCATGAACTAAAGTGAGCATTTCTTGTTCACTTTTTTTAAATCTCATTACATCAGCTTCTTCATCGTCTTCATTCCCTAAGTATTGTTCTTCTATTCCATTTGGACGTGCTGAAGATGTTTCACCGACAAACAAAAGTCCGGTGTAAAAACCAACACTTAATACAATAACAAAAGCTGCAATAAGCAGCTTTAATTCCTTTGGAAATGTTTCAATGAGGCCATTTACTATCATTATATGAGATCTTTAGCGCTTAATATTTTTAAGGACTTCATTAAATCATCCATAGCTTTTGTCATAGATCTTACTGAAATAGTTGCTCCAGAAATGGCATCGATATTATCACCATATCTAAACTCATCGTCCTTGGTTTTACCAATAAACTGTTTTAACCAACGTTTACTTCCTATTTCTCCTCCGTAATCTTCACGATAAATTAAGACTTTCGTTTTAACAATAACTAAGTTAATATCTAACAGCACCAAGTAATCAAACTGATCTGTTTTACTTGGTGCTTTAGACACGTATGCATATCCTAAAAGTTTAGTGTCTTTTTTAATTTCGAAAAAATTATCAGCACCAAATTTTGAAGGTAATTCTTTTGCAACATTAGAAGCTATTATTTTAGCATCGAAAGAAAATGATTCTACAGAGTACGTTTTCTTTATTTCAGAATCTACTTTCTTTTGAATGTTTTTAGGCAATCCAAAAGCAAGAATAGATAGTACTAAAATGATAATGCTACTTAATTTCATATTGCAATAGTATTAAATTGTTTTAATTAGAACCAAACTCCTAAGCCAATATTTAATTGGTTAGGACTATCTTCATCTGTTGCATCATTAAAAAATTGATAATCTGCTTTTACAACAGCTCCTGGTGCAATTTTATAGCTTAAACCAAATGTCCATTCATCTCTGTCGTAAGCATCATTTTTTACTAACGCACCTTCAACAGAAGCATGTGTATCGTAATCAGAATAGCGTGCAAATGCAAATAATTGTTGTTCCTTGTTTTGTGGTAATAAATTATAAGCACCTTCAACATACCAACCTTGTAATGCACTACCTAAATCGGCACTATTAAGTGTATTATAATCTTCGGTATCTGAAATACTGGCATGTATAAATTGACCTCTTGCTGTAAAACGTTTGTAAGCATAACGTGCATCTAAGCCAATCATAGAAATACCAACACTAGTACCATTAATATCTTCAATTTCATCTTCGGCTTGTGTTCTCCCAAAATATCCAGACAATCCTAAGCGCAAACCTGGTAAGCCATAATAATCTAGTTTAGCAGCAAAGTTTGGTGAGTCTACTGTAGATTGAATTCCTTTTTGTCTTCCATTTCTTAATCCATTTGCTCCTCCTAAAACCTTAGAACCATTTACAGATTTAAAGCCATTAAAAATATAAGCTTGATAACGTAATGAAACATTATCTACACGACCTGCAACACCAAAACCAATCTCTCTCCAAGTGGTTGGCACAATACTCTTATCTATACTTGGTCTTTCAACTCCATTAAAAGTTGTTGGCTCATGATACTCATTCGTTATTCCCATAGGTACTAACATTAACCCACCTCTAAGGTTTACATTATCAGTTAAACTATATTGTACAAAGGCTTGCTCTACAAAAACTTCTTCTACATGTTCTAATTCAATTTCTGTAACAAATTGTACACGGTCGTTAAACTTATAACCAAAAAGTAATACTAAACGTTGTACATCTAATTCTCCATTATCACCTTCTGGTTGGTTGTATGTAATCTCTCCATAACCACCAACTGTAACACCAGTATTGATATTTCCTGATAAAATACGCTGCGCTGCATTTTGTTGCGTTTGAGGATTAGTAGACAATGAATCTGGTACCGTTTGCGCATATGTAAAGGATGCAATTAAAAGGGTAAGACTAAGGGTAATTTTCTTCATTAGTATTCTTATTTAGACTTGATATGAATTATTTTTCATTTTAAGCTGCAAATTTAAAACAGAATAGTAATTACACAAAGTTTATTTAGATTAATTTTAAATAAACTTTATAGTAAAATATGATTTAAACCAAAGAATTTTAAGTCTTTAATCATTTAAAGTATAGAATTAGAAAAGAAAGAATTACACCTAAGAATTTACGACTAATGATATTCAGTAAAAATCTTAGTCGCTTCATTATAAGAGCTCTCAAAACACATAGCATTAAGATTATGTGCTTTTTTCTGCGTAAAGTAAGACAACATTTTTTCCGTTGGCATATTGCCAGTAAGATCATCCTTTGCCATTGGGCAACCACCAAAACCTTGAATAGCTCCATCAAAACGTCGGCAACCTGCTTTGTAGGCTGCGTCAATTTTTTCAAACCATGTGGTTGGTGTGGTATGTAAATGTGCACCAAATTCGATATTTGAGTACGAAGGAATTAAATTAGAAAATAAGTAATCAATATTTTCGGGATCCGAACTACCAATAGTATCGCTTAGCGACAATATCTTCACTCCCATTTTAGATAAACGTTCTGTCCACTCACCTACAATATCTACATTCCAAGGATCTCCATAAGGATTACCGAATCCCATAGAAATATAAACTACAACTTCTTTACTGTTTTTGTCTGCAATCTCTAGTATTTCAGATAGAGTAACTACAGATTGTGCTATCGTTTTATGCGTATTACGCATTTGAAAGTTTTCTGAAATTGAAAATGGAAAACCTAAATAATCGATTTCTTTGTGCACAGAGGCATCACTAGCTCCTCTTGTATTGGCTATAATAGCAAGTAATTTACTTTCGGTTTTACTTAAATCGAGCTGCGCTAAAACTTCTGCCGTATCAACCATTTGTGGAATCGCTTTTGGTGATACAAAACTTCCAAAATCAATAGTATCAAAACCAACACGAAGTAAAGATTGAATGTATTGCACCTTCTTTGCAGTAGGTATAAAATCCTTAATGCCTTGCATAGCATCTCTTGGACATTCTATAATTTTAACGGCTTTATTCATTGGTTCAAATATAAGAGTTACTCAATCGATTTCAAACTTTAAAGTAATATGAAAATCGCAATCCCAATAAAAACTACAATTTGAAGCCATTTTAAAACCAACCCAGAGTTCTTATGTTTTAACGTATATGTTTTTATGTTTCCGGCAAGTAACGCTAGAGTAGAAAAAATAATAAAAGACACAAACATAAAAATGCCTCCTAAAATATAAAACTGAATTACAGTATTCATGGTGTTACTAAACAAAAAGCCCGGAAAGAATGCCAAAAAGAAAATAGCAACTTTTGGGTTAAGAACATTCATGAAAAAACCTTGAACAAATAATTGCTTCAAACTTTTCTTAGGAAGAACATCTGAATTTAAACTAATATTAGCATCAGATTTATATACTTTATAGGCAAGAAAGAGAAGATAAAAAGCACCTAAAAGTTTTATACCAAAGTATAAATTTTCATTAGCACTAATAATTGCTGAAACTCCAAAAGCTAGCAAGGTGGTGTGCACTATACAACCTGTAATTAATCCGCAAACGGTTGCCAATCCATAAGATTTTCCGTTGCTAATACTTTGTACTAAAACATAAATATTATCTGGTCCTGGCGAAATTGCCAAAACTGATGTTGCTAATGCGAATGATATGAGGATGTCGTAATTCAAATCAATGGATTAAAGTTTTCAAATTACACAAATGCTTACTCATACATTACTTCAACAACGCCTTATTTATGCGTTTTATTAAAGATGGACCTTCATAAATAAAACCTGTATATACCTGTACTAAATCAGCACCTGCTGCAATCTTTTCTAAAGCGTCTTCTGCAGAATGAATACCTCCTACTCCAATAATTGGGAATGCTTTATTGCTTTTATCAGCCAAATATTGAATTACTTTAGTAGACTTCTCCTTAATTGGTTGTCCGCTTAAACCTCCATTGCCTATTTCTGTAAGTCGTGCATCGCTTGTTTTTAAACCCCTTCTGTCAATAGATGTATTGCTAGCAATAACACCATCGAGGTTAGTCTCAGCAATGAGTTCTATTATTTCATCTAACTGCACATCATTTAAATCTGGAGCGATTTTAAGCAGAATAGGTTTTTGTTTATTAAATGTAGTATTGGCTTTTTGAACGCTAGAAATTAACTCTAATAAATAATTTTTATCGTTTAATTTAGCATGACTTCCTACATTAGGACAACTTACGTTCAGTACAAAATAATCTACATAAGGATGCAAGGCATTAAAACATACTAGATAATCCTTAGTATAATCTTCAGGAAGTGTTTGTGTGTTTTTACCAATGTTTCCGCCAATAATTAATTGCCCTTTATTCTTTTTAAGTTGTGTAATGGCAGCTTCTAAACCTTCATTATTAAAACCCATTCGGTTAATAATACCTTTATCCGCTTTTAATCTAAACAAACGTTGTTTTGGGTTACCTTCTTGAGCCTTAGGTGTTATAGTTCCTATTTCTATAAAACCAAAACCAAAATTTGCTAAGTCATTATACAACACCGCATTTTTATCAAAACCCGCTGCTAAACCTACAGGGTTTTTAAATTTTAAACCAAACAACTCTCGTTCAAGTCTTTTATCATTTATAACATATAAAGATTTAAATAGACTTTTAACGCCCGGAATAACTGATAAATTCCGAATTAAAGAAAAGGTAAAATAATGTACTTTTTCTGGGTCGAAGAGAAATAAAATGGGTCTAATGATAGCTTTATACATGGCACAGATTTAGCAATGCAAAAATACACATCTCTTCTGTATTAAAGAAGTATTAATTTTATCAGAAACTGTTCATTATCATTTTTAATACTTTGTAATTTGATTAACTTTGAAGTCGTAACTAAAAATAAATTATTATGAAAAAAATTATAATTCCTGTCGATTTTTCAAAACATTCAGAATATGCTCTAGAAACAGCTGCAGATTTAGCTAAGCTACACAATGCTGAGTTAGTTGTTATGCATATGTTAGAATTGTCTGAATCTATATATACAACCTCTAGTTCTCAAAAAAGTGAAGAAACTGCATTTATGCTAATGGTTGCTAATAAAAAGTTCGAAAGCTTTTTAGACCAACCTTATTTAGAAGGTATTGATGTAACTCCAGTAATTAAACATCATAAAGTATTAAAAGAAGTATCTAAAGCGGCAAAAGAATTAGATGCAGACCTTATTGTAATTGGTTCTCGTGGACATAGCGAACATGATGGTATTTTTACAGGTTCTAATACTGAAAAAGTTGTTAGATATAGTGAAACTCCTGTTTTAGTCGTAAAATCTAAACCAGATACTGTAGACTTTAATAACATAGTTTTAGCCACAGATTTTATTGAAGAAAGTATTCCTGCTGTAAAAAATGCACTAGAAACTTTACAAAAATTAAGTAAGAAAGTGACTTTACTTCATATCAATCTGCCAAATTTAGGTTTTTTAAGTACTGATGAAATTGATGAAAAAATTGAAACGTTTTTAGAATTATCACATTTAAAACAAACTGAAATTAACATTGCTCGTATTGCAGACCATAGTGTAGAAGATGGTGTTTTAAGTTATGCTATAAAGCAAAAAGCTAATGCTGTCGCTATGATTACACATGGTAGAAAAGGATTAAGTCATTTCTTTGGTGGTAGCCTTTCTGAAGATATCGTTAACCATAGTAAACTACCTGTTATTACTTTTAAACTTTAATAATTTATTAAAAACAATTTCATGCAAAATATTATTGAGCGCTTTATTGGCTATGTAACGATAGATACAGAATCTGACCCAAATTCTGAAACTACTCCGAGCACAAAAAAGCAATGGGATTTGGCTAATAAATTAGTTGACGAGTTAAAGGAAATTGGTTTAAGTGATGTTACTATTGATAATAATGCCTATATCATGGCAACCTTGCCAAGCAACGTAGACCATAAGGTACCAACTATTGGTTTTATTTCTCATTTTGATACGTCTCCAGATTTCACAGGAGCTAATGTTAAACCTCAAATTGTAAAAGATTATGATGGCAAAGACATTGTATTAAATGCAGATGAAAACATTGTTTTATCTCCAGATTATTTTGAAGATTTACTAATGTATAAAGGTCAAACTTTAATTACAACCGATGGTACTACTCTATTGGGAGCAGATGACAAAGCCGGAATCACCGAAATTGTTACTGCAATGGAATATCTTATTAACCATCCTGAAATAAAACATGGAACCATAAGAATTGGTTTTACTCCAGACGAAGAAATTGGCAGAGGAGCTCACAAATTTGATGTTAAAAAATTTGATGCAGACTGGGCTTACACAATGGATGGTAGCCAAGTTGGAGAATTAGAGTATGAAAACTTTAATGCTGCTGGAGCAAAAATTACTGTAAAAGGAAAAATTGTACATCCTGGTTATGCTAAAGGAAAAATGGTAAATTCTATGTACTATGCTTCAGAATTTATTAATGTTTTGCCACGATTAGAAACACCAGAACATACAGAAGGTTACGAAGGCTTTTTCCATTTACATAATATTGAAGGTGTTGTAGATGAAACCGTACTTCAGTATATAATTAGAGACCACGACAAAGACAAGTTTGAAGCTCGTAAAGCTTTAATGCAAAAAATTGTTGAGGATTTAAACACAAAATATGAAAGTGAAGTGTTTAAGCTTGAGTTAAAGGATCAATACTTCAACATGAAAGAAAAAGTGGAACCTGTAATGCATATTGTAGACATTGCAGAAGAAGCTATGAAAGCTGTTGGTATAACTCCATTAATTAAAGCTATAAGAGGAGGAACAGATGGTTCTCAACTATCTTATATGGGTTTACCTTGTCCTAATATTTTTGCTGGAGGTCATAATTTTCATGGTCGTTACGAATATGTACCAGTAGAAAGTATGCAAAAAGCAGTAGAAGTCATTTGTAAAATTGCTGAATTAACGGCTGAAAAAAAATAGATTCAGTTTATAAACTCAGCATAATAAATTACAATATAAGCAGTAAACTATGTCATTTAGTTTACTGCTTATTTTTTATGTTTAATTTTAAAGTTATTATTCTTTAATCAATAAAAAATATGAGTACTACTCCAGAACACGATGCACGTGTAGCTAAACTAACATTCGCTTCAGTTTATCCTCACTACATTACTAAAGTTGAAAAAAAAGGCAGAACTAAAACAGAGTTACACCAAGTCATTACGTGGTTAACTGGATTTGACGAAGCTAAGCTTCAAAAACTTATTGAAGATAAAGCTACCTTTAAAACCTTCTTTGAAAAAGCAAATTTAAATCCAAATGCACATCTCATTACTGGAGTTATCTGCGGTTATAGGATAGAAAATATAAACACAAAATTAACACGAGAAGTACGATATTTAGATAAATTGGTAGACGAATTGGCTAAAGGACGTAAAATAGAAAAGATACTACGATCAGCATAAAATAAATATTAAAACTAGTGATAATTTTAAATATCCAAGGGTTTTAAAGCTTAACTAAAATAGCACAGCCACCGTTAGTTACAGATATAAAGTGTTTAATGTTTGTTGTTTTTTCTTTAAGACATGCACTACAATATTTAATTACGCGCCTTATTATATTATATTTGTTAAAACAAAACTATTTCGTCTCTAACGCATGTGGTGATGATACTTTATCTACTCTATTAATAAAAGAATAACATGAAAAACAACACTAAATTAACTGGAAAAAACGTTCTTATAACTGCTGGAGCTCAAGGAATTGGTGAATCTATAACCAAACATTTTATTGATAGTGGAGCCAATGTTGCTATACATTATTTTTCTAGTGCTGATACCGCTAACGAATTAACAGCTTATGCTATTAGTAAAGGACAAAAAGCAGTAGCTATAAGTGGTGACTTAACAAAAGAAGCTGACGCAAATGCTTTAGTTGAAAAAACTATAGAAGCATTTGGGAGTCTAGATATCTTAATAAATAATGCTGGTTCACTAGTAGCACGTAGAATGTTGAGCGAAATGGAAGCAGAATTCTGGCACAAGGTAATGGACATTAACCTTACGTCTATGATGTTTGTAACACGAGCAGCAGCTCCATATTTAGGCAAAAATGATAGCAGTAGTATTGTAAATTTAGCATCATTAGCCGGACGCAAAGGTGGACATCCAGGATCATTAGCATATTCTACAAGTAAAGGAGCAATCTTAACATTAACAAGAGCACTCTCTTCAGAATTAGGCCCTCAAGGCACACGAGTTAACGCTGTGGCTCCAGGTCTTATTCTTGGGACATCTTTTCACAATACACATACTACAAAAGAATCTGCAGCTGCAACAACGGCTGGTATTCCTATTCAACGCGCAGGTAATGCAGATGATGTAGCAAGAGCCGTTTTATATTTGGCCTCTGAATACGATGGCTTTATTACTGGTGCCACATTAGACATCAATGGTGGTGTATATAATATGTAATTTCTTTTTAATTGGCATTAAATTGAATACCAATAGATATGCTAATAATTATTAAACATAATGCACCAGACACTATTTAGTATCTGGTGTTTTATTTAAAACATAAATTTATGCTAAAGACTTCGGTAATACACCCAACAATTATGGAAGCGCTTGCGCGTTCTGGTCATTTTGCACAAGTTGTTATTGCAGATGGCAATTTACCCGTTGGTGCCATGACAGGTCCTAACTCCACAACCGTACACCTCAATTTTCGTCCCGGACTTTTAGATGCATTGACTGTTTTAGAAGGTCTTTTAGAAGTTTGTCCTTTTCAAGGAGCCATAGTTATGGAAAAGCCTGCTGAAGCAAATGCAGAAATTCATGATGCTTATAAAAATTTATTAGGTGAAGTAACATGGGAAGAAATGGAGCGTTGGGCATTCTACGACAAAATTAGAGAACCTTCTACAACGTTAATAATTCAAACAGGTGAACAACGTAGATTCGCTAATTTAATCTTAACTGTTGGCGTTGTAAAAATGGCTGAAGAAAGTGATTTCTAGCAACTTCATCATTGCCTAACCTACTTATTATAATTTAAGGTTTAAAGTAAAACCAAATCAAAAGGTTTTATTTATGTACGTTATATTCAGACTAATAATTGGTCTGATTTTTACTTAGCGTTTTAGATAAATGATCTTTACAATTTATATGTTTTCTGCTGGTTCGTTTACTTTTATTAACTTAGTCTTAGATCATATGTCTAAAAATAATTAAAACACCTAAACCAAACGCTTCTATAAATGGGAAAAATTACCTCAGTTGAAGAATACATAGAAGTCAACTCACACTTCTCTAAAGAAATTTCTCTTCTACGAAATATTATCAATAGTACAGAGTTAGAAGAAACCATAAAATGGAGCATGCCAACCTATTGTTTAAATGGCAAAAATGTTTTGGGCCTTGGAGCCTTTAAACATCATTTTTGTATTTGGTTTCATCAAGGTGTCTTTTTAAAGGATGAGCATCATTTACTCTATAATACTCAAGAAGAAAAAACTAAAGCCATGAGGCAAATGCGTTTTAAATCTGAAGACACAATTAATAAAGCTGCGGTTTTAACCTATGTAAAAGAAGCCATAGAAAATCAACGATTAGGGAGAGCGTTAATGCCACAACGCAAAGCAAAACCATTAATTATTGTAAAAGAATTGAAAGCAGTACTCAATGCAAATACCGAATTAAAAAAAATGTTTAAGACAATTTCTATATCAAAACAGCGCGAGTACAATGATTATATTAAAGATGCAAAACGAGAAGAAACAAAATTAAGACGATTAGATAAGATTGTACCGCAAATTACAAATGGTAAAGCATTACATGATAAATATAAAGATTGCTAAAAAACTATAAATTAATTGTTGGAAGCGGTTTCTGCTTTGGCTTCTTCAGAAGTTTTTTCTTTTATTACTGTCTTTTCATTATTAAAAACAATAATGGCTTTTACGCCAGTTAGAAGATTCCATTCTTTAGAAGAAATGACATTACCTTTATCATCGTAAACTACGAATTCTGCAGTATTTGGACCAGATTCCCCTTGATTTAGAGCAATAATATCAACTGTGTTTTTACCATCTACTAGGTTTACCTCTACTCTTCTATAACTACTAGTAAGTGTTAAACTATTTCTTACTATAACTCCATTAAGTAAAATTTGAACACGGTCGCCATCTGGATATTGGTGGTCTCTACATACAATATTTACAAATTTTGTATCTACATTATGTTCTCCTAAAAACTGATCGGACATGGTTCTTACATAACCACCTTTTACAGCTTCTTTCTTCCAACGTTTTTCAAAAATTTCACCTGGACTTTTTAAACCGTCATTTTCCGTCATAGAAAAAGGTTTTTCAGTTTCTCTAATTACAAATTTTTCTTCTTGTTTAGATTTACCACCTGCTTTTTCTTCTTCCTTTTTAAAAATAGGTGCAACTTTTGCTTTAATTAATATAGAATCCTTTTCCTTTTTAGATTCTACCGCAGGAATACGGATAGATTTATTCTCCTTGTCCTTAACTTGGGCAAAAACCATAGTGCTGCTAATAATGCAAAATATAAAAGCTATGTATTTGATGGTTTTCACTTTAATTAATTAGTTATATATTAGATAATATTCAAGTTACAAAAACTATTCCTAATTCAAAATAAACGTATAAAAATAGAAATCATTACAAAAAAAAGTTAAAACTTACCATTGAAGCTAATTCTTAACCTTCGGTTATATTCTTCAAAAAGCCAATCTTTATAATTTTGAGTACTATTCATAATGCAATAGCAATATTGTTTCACTCTATAAGCTATTTCATCTTGAAGATCTTTTATTAACTCTCTAGCTTCATAAACATCTTCACTATTCTCTACACAAATCTGAGAGTGTTGTTCAATGGAACGCTCAATAACCGTGAATGATTTTTTACCAGCATTAATCACTTCTTTATATTCTGCTTTCACATCGAAATTTAACTTGAAAGATTTTTTAAATTTCCCTTTCAATGAATCTGGCATTGTATATGTAAAATCGCGTTCTAACAACTCATCATCAACAATATTCTCTAAATAATAGTCTGGATGCTTAAAAATATGTTGCCAATCTACAGGCTGATCCCAAGGTCCAAATCGTGCTTCATTATTACCTAAATCTATAACCTGAAATGACTTTCGGTCTTTATAAATTCGACTACCACGACCAATCATTTGAAAATACAAGGTTAGAGAACGTGTAGCTCTATTTAAAATGATAGACTCCACAGAAGGTTCATCAAATCCTGTAGTTAAAATACTTACAGAAGACAGCACAGCATCTGGTGTATGCTTAAACCATTTTAAAATATCTTTTCGATCTTGTTTACTTGCTGTATTATCTAAGTGTTGAACATTATAACCTGCTTTTTTAAAGGTATAATAGACTTCTTTAGAGGTGTAAATTCCGTTATTAAAAATTAGTGTTTTTTTACCTTTAGACATTTCCTCATAAGCAATTAACAACTTAGATTGCATTAGAGAATTGGTGTATAAAGCTTCAGAAGATTTTACAGTATAATCTCCATTAATACCAATTTTTAGAGAGGTTAAGCCCACATCATAATTAGAAACTTCTGCTTTAGCAAGAAATCCATTTTTAATTAGGGTAGAAATATCATCACCAACAATAAGCTTGTTATAATTGTCTTTCATTGGTAGTTTTATATTACTACTCAATGGTGTTGCTGTTACGCCAAGGATAAAACAGTTTTCAAAAAACTTAAATAACTTTCTAAAAGAATTATAATGCGCTTCATCAATAATTACTAAACCGATATTTTTAAGCTCAAAATCATTATCAGACAATCGATTATTTAAAGTTTCGACCATAGCAACAAAACACTGAAAATCATCTTGATCTGGAAGTGTTTTCACTTTACTATTAATCACTTTATTCTTAACATTAAAGCCAGATAGCACATTAGACGTTTGTTTACAAAGCTCAATTCTGTGCGTAAGAATTACAACTTTTTTATTGTGCTGCTCAGCATAGCGTCTTACTATTTCAGAAAAAATAACCGTTTTACCTCCACCTGTTGGTAATTGATATAAGAGATTAAAATCATCAGCCTCGTCTCGCATGACATCAAAAATGCGATTAAGGTCTTTGATTTGGTAATCATAGAGACTTTTCTCGGTAGCATTTTGTTGTATAGTTTCAGATTCTGATGACATAGGTGAAATTTAGCACTAGTTTAATTTCGCAAAAATAGCACATTGTAAAGGTTTATGGAATGAATTGTTAACAAGATTTAACAACATTGGTATTGTTATTGTGAATGTTAAAACGTTAACATTTAAATATATATTATTATGAAATCATTTAGAAGACACGCTGCATCGGTCAATGCAGGATCTATGGCAGACATTGCTTTTTTGTTACTCATTTTCTTTTTAGTAACGACTACAATCTCTGCAGACAAAGGAATTTTAAGACAATTACCTTCGATTTGTGATACAGAAGATTGTATTGCAGATATTACCGAACGAAATTTATTACGCATTTCCATGAATGCAAAACAACAAATTATGATTGAGGATGACATTGTTAAACTCTCAGACGTAAAAACTTTAGTTGAAGCATTTATAGACAATAACGGCAATAATATTTGTGCATATTGTGAAGGTGCACAATCTTCAGACTCTTCGGATCATCCTAAAAAAGCTGTAATTTCTTTAAGTCATGATGCTTTAACAAAATATGATTTGTTCATTTCTGTACAAGATGAAATTACTCAAGCATATTATAATTTAAGAATGCGGTATGCTAAACAAGTCTTTAGTAAAACACCTGAGGCCTTAACAAAAGAAGAATTAAATGAGGTACAAAAAGCGTTTCCATTTATTGTATCAGAAATAATGGTAGAACGACCTAATTAGATAATGAATCTTTTGGTTGTATACAGTATTCAATCTTAATTTTCTTTTTGCCCCATTTTTTTGCTTTTTTCACATCGTTACCCATATAAATATCTATACGCTTTCTCCAACGACTATGCATTTTGTCTTTCACAGTGAATAAACTGTCGAAACCATGTATTTTTATTTTAGTGTTATGTACTAATCCAGAATCTAATAAATCGCGAGAAACCGCAACATATCTTAATCCTGGTTTTAAACTATCACCAAAAGCTGTAATATTTGGGTTAGAATTGGTTTGATACACTAACGAATTATAAGCCGTCGCAGTTACTTTTAATGTCATAGGTTGACAATCTAGTCTTACTCTATTATTACAATTATAGAGACTTAACACAGCTAATAAAATTAAATATCGTTTAGTTATCATACACATAAAGATATGAATTATTGTTAAAATATGTTAAATAAGTAATGTGTTATACATAGTACTGTAACAAAAGTAAAGTTTCATCGTCTTATTAGTATAACCATTTAAAAAACAAAATTATGAGAACTTTAAACAACAATCAATTAACGAGTACATCAACAGAAACTAAAAGTTATAGTTGGAACAGCAAAAGACGTTATAGATCATAACGTTAATAAAAAAAATCATCAATCAAATCAATCAAAAAATTATGAGAGTTTTATCTAAAATTGTCAACACATCTAACAGCTTAGATGATGACTTAGAAACCATTAGAGCTTAATATTGAAGTTAATTCCCTTGAATAGTTAGTCTAAAAAAAAAGTCAGTTTCCTATAAAGAAACTGACTTTTTTAGTTTAAAAATCTTATAACTTATTCTTTAATAAGCTTCTTCGTCATTGTATGCGTGTTTGTAGACAATTTCACAAAATAGATACCTGTTTGGTATGACGACATTTGTAAAGTATGTGTACTATTAGCAACTAAATTACCTTTTGCCATTTGTTGACCTAGCGTATTAAAAATCTCATAATTCACATTTTCGTTGACATTATTTAATACAATAGTTAAATTATCCTTGGTAGGATTTGGGTATATACTAATTAAACTTTCCAACCCAAAATCTGCAACACTTAAAGGTTGTGCCACACTAAACAAAACAGTATCTTCAGAATCAAATTCAGCTCCAGTTTTAATTATATTACCATTTTCATCTTCTAAATTATAAGAGCCATTTCCTGTAAAATTACCGCAACATATGCCATCTCCATAAGTATCAGTTATAGTAAAAGTATAACAGTCATTAGTATTTGGTAATGTAATTACAGCCTCATAATCAGTGGCATCTTCAGTATATGTTCCTGCTGCCGCACTATCAACTAATACACCAGAGCTATTTATTAATTCCCATCCTGTTTCTAATGGATAATTATCTGTTAAAAGATTAAGTGTAATTGTAGAAGTTGTATAAGAAGGTGACACTTCAAAATTAAAAATAAATGTGTCATTTGCTACATTCTCATCGGTAACACCATTAGGATTAGCGACGCTAATAGTAAAAGAATGACTTCCTGAACTTAAATTAGAATATATAGGTGTAGCCACAACCACACTTTCTCCATTTACAATATTACCTGTCCAGCTTTCAGAAGTACTAGACTCATCATCTATAGCGTACGAAACCGTAGCAGAAGTTAATGGTAAATCTCCCGAGTTAATAAGTGTTACTTGAGGCATAAAATCTTCACCACAAATTTCTGAACTATTACCCGAACCAGCACTTGCTCTTGCATCATTATCATAAGTTTGTAACGGAGGGTATTGATCTAAAATATCAATTCCAGAATCAGAAGGATCTAACCATTCTTTTAATCGAGATGATGTAGAACTACCAAAATCCCACGCCACATCAAAACGACCGTAATAATCTTGTAATCCATTGTTTGATGTTCCATTACAAGCTGCTTGTCCTCCAGACAACATTCCTATTAAATAACCCGTTTCATTAAACAATCCAGAACCTGAAGATCCTGGCTCAGTAACTCCAAGTTCCCATTCATCGATGTACCACATTTTTGTATTAGCGTTACCATTAAAGTTAACATCAGCTCTGTAAGCACCATCATCTTCCCTACATACTTTTTGAATATCTCCACTTGGGTGGTGAATTCCAAAATTTACAACAGGTACTTGCGTGGTAGATTTGTTCCAACCAGCCCAAACTAAATCAGAATTATTAGTAAAGAAACTAGTATCTGTAATTTCTACCAACTCCATATCAGATTCCGCACTGCTAGCTCTCAAAACGGATCCACTCACGGTTTGATTATAAGAACCATTGGGACTAGATGCTGTTGTAGAACACGATGGATTTGGACTTCTCCAATTAAATCTAAACGCCCAACTACCTTCACCGCCACCACAGTGATTTGCTGTCATAAAGTAAGCTTTTCCATCGTTGTTAGTATTATTGACTAGAGTACCAGAACAATTTCCTGTACCACCAACGACTATCATGGCTGCAGCTTTTTTTACATTTTCTTTTACTGTATCTAAACCAAAAGGATCCGTTGCTGGTGTAATATCACAATCTACATCTTGGTTACAATTTCCTGAATCGCCTAAAGCTTTTTCATAAGATTTTGTGGTACGATAACCATGAACAACTGAACCCACTGTAATTTTAGCCTCACCAATAACATTTGCTGGTTGATAATATTCTAAATAAGCGGTATTACCCTCTACTAACCATGTTCCTAAAACTTCTTCAGGATTATTGTTATAATGTGTAAAAGGTCTTAATAAATCTGTTTTATCTGCATTATAGACATAAAGTTTGGCTCCAACAGGAATTTTAAACACATCGAACAAAAAGTTTATGGAATAAGCACCTTTAGAAGCATAGCCCATTCTCCAAATACGATCACCGTTTTCTAAGGTAGTCCACTCTCCTACTTCATTAAAGTTATGATCCACATAGATATCGTGTCCAAATCTCCAAGGAATGGATTTATCTTGATCGTTAATTTTATCCTCATCTTGTAATTTTTGTAAATCAAAAGATGGTAATTTAAATGGCACTAAATCAGCCAAATCATCTTGATTCCAACTTGGAGGTTTAATGTCTTCGGGAATTTGCTGTGCAAAGGATAATGAAAACGCAAATAAAAGCGCAAAAAGTAATTTCAATTTCATGTGTTATTTTTTAAGGGTTGCTAAAATTACTAATTTAAATAGTATTTTATACATCATTAATTAATGCGAAACGCAAACAATTAAAATGTAAATTAAAAATTTAAACAATTTTAGGACTTTAGTATCTAAGCCTTAGCCAAATAAACAAATCAAAAAGAAATAATAAAAGTTAATTAGACTTAACGGGATTATGTATCTACAAATTAGGCAATTCAATCTACCAATACTTTAATACGCTAAGACTTGTTTCAAAGCATCTTCAAATTGCCCTTTTGCCATATACTGATCTTCTAGTTGACCAATAAATGGTATAGGCGTTTCCATACTTGCTACACGTTTTACAGGTGCGTCTAAATACTCAAAGCATTCCTCCATAAGCATTGCTGAAAGATCGCTAGCAATACCACCAAATAAAGAATCTTCTTGAAGAATAATGGCTCGTCCTGTTTTTTTAACGGATTTTATAATGGCTTCTTTATCTAAAGGTTGTAAAGTTCTTAAATCTATTAAATCTGCCGAGATATCAGTATTATTATCTAAGGTTTCTAAAGCCCAATGCACTCCTGCACCATAAGTAATAATCGTTACAGCATTACCTTCTTTTAAAAAGGCAGCTTCACCAAATGGAATAGTAAAATAATCGGTTGGTACATCTTGTCTTATACTTCTATACAGAGCTTTATGCTCAAAAAAGAGGACTGGATTTGGATCGTTAATTGCAGTGGCTAACAAACCTTTAGCATCATATGGAAATGCTGGATAAACGACTTTTAATCCTGGTGTTTTTGTAAACCAAGCTTCATTAGTTTGAGAGTGAAAAGGACCTGCAGCAACACCTCCTCCACAAGGCATTCTAACTACAACATCAGCTTGTTGCTCCCATCTGTAATGCGATTTCGCTAAATAATTGACTACAGGATTAAAACCAGATGTTACAAAATCTGCAAACTGCATTTCAACAACTGATTTTATACCAGAAATAGATAAACCCATGGCAGCTTCTACAATTGCCGACTCACAAATTGGTGTATTTCTAACACGATCTTTACCAAAAGCCTCTAAAAAACCATCTGTGATTTTGAAAACACCACCATATTCGGCAATATCCTGTCCCATAATTACTAAATCTTTATGCTTTTGCATAGACTGTTTTAGCCCTTCAGAAATAGCATCAATGAATCGTAACTCTTTCGTCTCTTTACTATGCGTAAACGACTCATAATCATACGCCTTATACACATCATTTAACTCTGTAGTTTTATTTGGGATTATCTCTGACTCAGCATAAGCAGACTCTAAAGCAGTATCAATTTCGGACTTAATTTCTGCCACATAAGCCTCATCAATTGATGTATTCAGAATTTTTTTACTAAATAAAAAGCTTTTAAAATTTTCTATAGGATCTTTAGCTTCCCATTCATCCATTAATTCTTGAGGCACGTATTTAGTTCCACTTGCTTCTTCGTGTCCTCTTCTTCTAAAAGTTTTAAACTCTATTAAAATAGGACGTGGTCTTTTTCTAATACTATCTGCCAATTTCTGAACTTTGGTATAGGTTTCAATAATATTATTTCCATCTAAAATAAATGATTCAATACCGTAACCCTTGCCTCTATCTGCTAAATGTTTACAGTGATATTGCTCACTTGTTGGCGTAGAAAGTCCGTAACCATTATTTTCAATACAGAAAATTACCGGCAATTGCCACACAGAAGCGACGTTTAAAGCCTCATGAAAATCTCCTTCACTCGTTCCTCCTTCACCAGAAAATACAGCAGTAACATTGCCATTTTTCTTTAAAAGATTTGCAAGCGCTATACCATCTGCGACTCCTAATTGTGGTCCCAAATGCGATATCATACCAACAATATTATACTCTTGCGTTCCAAAATGAAATGAGCGATCTCTACCTTTAGTAAAACCACTCATTTTACCTTGCCATTGACAAAACAAACGATGTAACGGAATCTCTCGTGTAGTAAACACACCTAGATTTCTATGCATTGGTAGTATGTATTCACTAGGTTTTAAAGCCATAGTAACACCTACAGAAATGGCTTCTTGTCCTATTCCAGAAAACCATTTAGACACTTTACCTTGACGTAGTAGAATAAGCATTTTTTCCTCTATCAATCTTGGTTTTAGCATGTTGTAATAAAGCTTTAATAACTCTTTATCACTTAAATTTCTTTTATCGTAGGCTATGTTACTTTTCGTAATTGTTGGCATAAATTGTGGTTTCTGTAATGAATCAAAAGTAATTAAAATTGCTACAATAAACCATATTAGACTTCAAATTGTCAATAAATTCGACCTAATTTTTAACACTATTATTGTTAACTTTGTATATTCACAAAAATTTAAACAACAATCCAATGGATAGAATACCTAGCGTAGATTTAAAGGATTTCATTTCTGAAGATCCAAAACGTAAACAAAAATTTATAGACGAAATAGGAAAAGCTTATGAAGACATAGGTTTTGTGGCATTAAAAGGACATTTTTTAGATGATACTCTAGTCGATAATTTATATGGTGAAGTCAAAAACTTTTTTAATCTACCTTTAGAAGTAAAGGAAAGTTACGAGGTGCCTGGTATTGGCGGTCAACGTGGTTATGTGTCTTTTGGAAAAGAAAGTGCTAAAGGAAAAAAAGAAGGGGATTTAAAAGAATTTTGGCATTTTGGACAATACGTTGAGGATGATGAAGAACGACGAAAAGAATATCCTGAAAATGTTGAAGTAAAAGAGCTAGAGAACTTTAATAAAATAGGTAAACAAACCTACCAAATGCTCGAAAAAACAGCTAAATATGTATTGCGCGCTTTGGCTTTATATCTCGATTTAGAAGAAACTTACTTTGATAATTACATCCATAACGGGAACTCTATTTTAAGACCAATTCACTATCCTCCAATTACCCAAGAACCTAAAAACGCAGTAAGAGCAGCAGCACATGGAGATATTAATTTAATTACATTGCTAATGGGTGCTCAAGGTAGAGGATTACAAGTACAACGTAATGATGGTGAATGGATTGATGCCATTGCAGAACCAGACGAATTAATGATAAATGTTGGAGATATGCTCTCTAGACATTCTAACAATAAATTAAAATCTACAATTCATCGTGTTATTAATCCACCTAGAGAACTTTGGGGAACATCACGCTACTCTATGCCATTTTTTATGCATCCTGTAAGCGAAATGAAATTAGATGTTTTAGAAAGCTGTATTGATGAAGATAACCCAAAGCAATTTGAAGATATTACTGCTGGTGAATTTTTAAACGAACGTTTAATTGAACTTGGACTGATAAAGAAATAGTATTCAGTACACAATCGCAGTTACTTAACGTAAATGTTTGATTGCGACTGATAACTGAGACTGTAAAATGAACATATGGATTTACAAGATCAATTAAAAAATCTGTTCCCAGACCATACACCAGATCCAGAAGAGAACTCTGAAGATTCTAAGCAGAATCTTTGGTTACAAGATGATCCTATAATTTGCAAATACGAAAAACGAAAAGGAAAACCTATAACTATACTAGAGGGTTACACTGGTGCCACCGAAGATTTTAAGAAATTAGCCAAAGAATTAAAAACCAAACTGAGTGTTGGTGGAAGTTTTAAGGATGATAAAATTATTATTCAAGGTGATTATCGCGACAAAATAATGTCTATGCTAAAGGACAAAGGATTTAATGTAAAACGCGTTGGCGGTTAATTACTATGACTAAAAATTGTTTACATATTACCAATGGTAATGCTCTTACAGATTATTTAAGAGAATTAGATTTTTCTGAAGATATACTTACTTGGCAAGAAATGCTATGTGAAGGACCAACAATTCCTAAAATAGACTCTGACGAATTTTTTAAGCTTAGAGCTGATTTCCTTAATACCACTTATGATATTGATGTTGATCATATAGAGCTTCAAAAAGAGTTATCTATTCTAGATAATACAGACAATTACTCCGAAATTAATTTGTGGTTTGAGTATGACTTATTTTGTCATATTAATTTGTTAGGCGTAATAAATTTACTACATCAAAAGGAAGTTAATAAACCATTATACCTTATATGCAGTGGACGTATAAAAGGCGAAAAAAACCTAAAAGCATTAGGTGAATTGAGTCCTGATCAAATTAAAACACATTACAATAATAAAGTACTTTTAACTAAAGAAGATATTGATATGGCTATAGCCATATGGAGAACTTATTGTGGCAAAGATCACAATATTCTGAAACCTTATATAGTTAAAAATTCTAGTTTTAAATACTTAAGCAGTTGTTTAAAAGCACATTTAAAGCGTTTTCCTCACAACTTAAGTGGCTTGGGAACATTAGAAGCTCACATATTAAATCTTGTAAAACAAAATGATGTTAAATCTGAAGGTCACCTGCTAGGTTATTGTTTAAATTATCAAGGTTATTATGGCTATGGAGACATGCAACTTAAGCGTAAGATAAAAGAATTAGATTTCTTTTTCAACAAAACAGAAAATGGTCTAGAGCTTAACAGAAAAGGACACGAAGCCTTATTAAAGCAGTATAATTTCGCAAAAGAAGTCAATAACAATATGACTTACGGAGGCGTAAATCGTTTGGATTATCAATTCAACGAAAAACAGAACAAACTTATTAAAACCGTTACACATGGCAATTAAAGATTCAGAACTTATATTAAATCCAGATGGTAGTGTTTATCATTTAAATTTAAAGCCCGAAAATATATCAGACACCATTATTTTTGTTGGTGACCAAGATAGAGTTGAGAAAATCACGAAGCATTTTGACAGTATTGAATTTAGTACTCAAAAACGTGAATTTAAAACGCAAACTGGCTATTATCAAGATAAAAGATTAACCGTTATTTCTACAGGAATTGGTCCAGATAACATCGATATTGTTTTAAACGAACTAGATGCATTAGTTAATATCGATTTAAAAACCCGAAAACCTAAAACAGAATTATCTAGCTTAAATATTATAAGAATTGGAACTTCTGGTTCTTTACAAAATGATATTCCTGTTGATGCCTTTTTAATTAGCACGCATGGTTTAGACATTAATGGTATGTTACACTTTTATCAAATTGATGGTATTTGTAATCCAGAAATTGAAGATGAATTTATTAAACACACCAATTGGGATAAAAATAAAGCTAGACCAATTATTATAGAAAATAGTAAATTTCTCGAAAAGTATTTTGAAGGCGACCAAATATTTAAAGGTATGACAGGTACTGCTGGTGGATTTTATGGTCCACAAGGCAGAGTATTACGTTTGCCTCTGCAAGACCCTGATTTAAATACAAAGCTAGACAACTTTAATTATAAGGATTTTAGAATTACAAACTTTGAAATGGAAACCTCTGTAATTTATGGGCTTTCAAAATTATTAGGACACGAGGCTTTATCATTAAACGCTATTATTGCTAATAGAGCAAATGGTGATTTTAGTAAAGACCCTAAAAAAACAGTAGATAAATTAATAAAATATGCATTAGAGCGTATTGTAAATATTTAAAACATCTTGCTTTTACAAAAAGTAGATTCTGAAATCATTTCGGCATAATATGAAAAAAGTAAACATCGGAGGAGTACCTGAACACTTTAATTTAGCATGGTACTTAACACTAAAAAATGGAGAATATAAAGCCGAAGACATCAATCTAAGGTGGCACGATTACCATGGAGGAACAGGTGCAATGAACAAAGCCTTACGTTCTGGAGAAATTGATATGGCTGTAATATTAACCGAAGGTATTATTAAAGACATAATTGATGGTAATCC
The DNA here is from genome assembly GCF_003386165.1 of Winogradskyella eximia. Taxonomy (GTDB): domain Bacteria; phylum Bacteroidota; class Bacteroidia; order Flavobacteriales; family Flavobacteriaceae; genus Winogradskyella; species Winogradskyella eximia. The sequence goes on from NZ_QRDV01000002.1 coordinate 542,255, forward strand.
TTCAAAAATTGTACAAACCTTTGTTGAAACTCCTTTAATTTGGGGAATACATGTGGCTGCAGATTCTGAATTTAATAACGTTGAAGACATTAAAGGGACTAGAGCTGCAATTAGTAGATATGGATCTGGCTCTCACCTTATGGCTTATATAAATGCTAAAAACCACAATTGGGACCTAGAAAATGATCTCAATTTTGAAGTTATAAAGAACTTAGATGGAGCAATTAGAGGCTTAACAGAAGGAAAAGCTGACTATTTTATGTGGGAAAAATTTACCACCAAACCCATTGTAGATGATGGCATCTTTAGACGTATTGATAATTGTCCTTCTCCTTGGCCTTGTTTTGTAATTGCCGTGCGAGAAGACTTCATTGAAAATGATGAAGAAGCGTTGAAAACAATTCTTGAGATTGTGAATCAAACCACTGCCGAATTTAAATCCATACCTAGTATAGATAAAACGATTGCCAACCGTTATGAACAAGAATTAACAGATGTGCAAGAATGGTTGTCGCTAACAGAATGGTCACAAAGCGTTATGAACGAAAAAACGATTAACAACGTGCAAGATCAACTTTATAATTTAAATATTATTCCGAAAAAAGTAGAATACTCAAAATTAATTCATAAATTATAGTCGCATTCCTGAATCCACAGTAGATAGTATTATAAATCGAAAAAAACACGATTGTTTTATGCGCTAATTATTTAGAATGAAACTGATTATCTTGATAACTTTCAGAATTTCAAAAATTTAATTACATTTGGTTAACAATAATACTACAATTAACAAGAGACTAATATGATTTTAACCATTACTCTTATTTTATCCTTTTTAGTTGCATTGAATTTTTTGTTATTGATTTTTAGTTGCAACAAAACCTCTAAAAAACTTGATAATAGATTACCTCCTGAAGTTAAAACGGAAGTGTTAACTAAAGATAAATCACCTAAACTAGTCTCCAATCAATTGAAGTCTCGCCAACTTGCTCCAACTGGGAGTTAGTTTCACTAAAACACTTATTACCAAACCAATACCCTCTATTAGCACTTAAAGGTGAAGGGTGCCCACTTTCTAAAACAATATGCTTAGTAGTATCAATTAATTTCTTTTTCTTTTTTGCAAATCCTCCCCAAAGTAGAAAAACAATATTACTTTTCTCTTTACTTAAAGTTTTAATTGTTGCATCAGTAAATTGCTCCCAACCTTGCTTTTGATGACTACCTGCCTTGTGCGCTCTAACCGTTAAAGTTGCATTTAATAATAGAATACCTTGGTTTGCCCATGTCATTAAATTACCGCTTTTTGGATACGGAATGCCTAAATCTTGCTCTATTTCTTTAAAAATATTGATTAACGAAGGTGGATGTTTAATACCATCATTAACCGAAAAACACAAACCGTTTGCCTGACCAATATCATGATAAGGGTCTTGTCCTATAATTACAACCTTAACATCATTAAAAGTGCAATGATTAAAAGCATTAAAAATTTCTGATTTCTTAGGAAAACATTGAAAATTCTTATACTCACTTTCAACAAAAGTCATTAAATCTTTAAAATAAGGCTTTTCAAATTCTGGATTAAGATAAGTTTTCCAGCTTTGGTCTATATTTACATTCATATATTAAAACAGATTATATCCTATTTAAGGCTAAAATTTACCAATAAATAACTCAGAATGAAAAATTTAAAATTCCCTTCTGCACAAACCATATTATTCATAATTGCAGGTTTAGTCACACTTTTAACGTGGTTTGTGCCTGCAGGAAAATATGATACTTTAAGTTATAATGAGGCAACAGACAAATTTACACGTTTAAGTCTAGATGAAGAAATAAGCTTAGCTGCAACTCAAGCCTCTCTAGATGATTTAAATATTAAAATTCCTATAGAAAAATTTACTAATGGAGATATCTACAAACCCATTAATATTCCTGGGACATATAATAAACTAGACGCTAAACCTCAAAGTTTTTTTGATTTTGTAAAATCTCCAATTAAAGGTATTATTGAGGCTGCTGATATCATTTTCCTTGTATTAATTATTGGTGGTTTAATAGGTGTTTTAAACAAATCAGGAGCTTTTGATGCAGCTATCGCACAACTAGCTATTATTCTAAAAGGAAGAGAATCATTACTTATTATACTAGTAACTACTTTGGTGGCTTTAGGAGGCACAACATTTGGTTTTGCAGAAGAAACCATTGCCTTCTTCCCTATTTTAATTCCTGTGTTTTTAGCTGCTAAATATGATGCTCTTGTAGGTGTGGCTTGTATATTTCTTGGTTCTGCAATTGGCAGTATGTGTTCTACTATTAATCCGTTTTCTACTATTATTGCTAGTGATGCCGCTGGTATAAACTGGACAACCGGTTTATATGGCCGTATCTTCATGCTTATTTTATGTTTAACTATTACCATCGCATATATAATGCGCTATGCTAAGCGCGTTAAAAACGACCCAAGTAAATCGCTCATTTATGATCAAAGAGACCAAATTGCACAATTGTTTACGCTAAAAGATACCACGCATATTAATTTTAATTGGAGATTAAAATTAGCCTTATTTGTTTTTACCTGTAGTTTTATTCTGATGATTATTGGAGTTTCAATGTTAGATTGGTGGTTTGTAGAAATGACAACTGTGTTCTTAATTAGCGCTATTATTATTGGCTTTATTATTCAAATCAGTGAAACAGATTTTATAGACACCTTTGTAAAAGGTGCTGGTGATTTACTAGGTGTTGCGCTTATTATCGGAATCGCAAGAGGCGTAACCGTTTTAATGACCGACGGCTTAATAAGTGACACGTTATTGTATTATGCTAGCGATATTACCACTGGAATGAATAAAGGAGTTTTTGCAAGTGTAATGACCATGATTTATTCTGGATTATCATTCTTCATTCCAAGTTCTTCAGGAATGGCTGTTTTAACTATGCCTATTATGGCGCCTTTGGCAGATACCGTTGGTGTAGGCAGAGAAGTTGTTGTAAATACATATCAATACGGATTAGGCCTTTTCTATCTTGTAAATCCTACAGGATTAATTTTAGCTTCACTTGCTGTTGCCAAAATTAACTTTAGCAAATGGTTAAAATTTATAATGCCTTTATTTATCGTATTAATTATTGTCACCTTAATCGTATTAGCGGTGTCTTCATACTTATAGTATTACATAATGTCCTAAATTTGCAATTCTAAAAATGCACAATATTCCATGATAAACATTCATGAAAAAACCTTAAAAGATCTTGAATTTTCTACGGTTTTAGATCAAATTCGCGAACATGCACTTACTGCTTTAGGAAAAGAAGCAGTATCAGCTATTCTTCCATTTAAAGAGGAAGAACAATTAATGCGCGAGCTTCTTTACGTTAATGAGTATTTATCCTCTTTTGAAAATGATAACCGAATACCTAATCATGGTTTTGAAACGATTGCTAAAGAATTAAAATTACTTAAAATAGAAAACACCTATCTAGAAGTTTCTAGCTTACAAAAATTAGTAAGCATTTCATTGACTGTAAATGCTATTTTAAAATTCTTAGAAAAATTTAAAGAATACTACCCAAAGCTTCAACAATTTAGTCAACATATACCAGTCTCTACAACTATTATTGAGCAAGTAGATGCTGTAGTAGATCGTTTTGGAGATATAAAAGACAATGCCTCTCCTCTACTTTCTAGTTTACGAAAAACGATTAATCAACTCAAAGGAAAAATAAATAGTAGTTTTTCTTCGGCATTAAACACCTATCACAATTTAGATTATCTAGATGATATTAGAGAATCTGTGGTAGACAATAAACGTGTTCTCGCTGTAAAAGCCATGTATCGCAGAAAAGTAAGAGGTGCCATTATGGGAGGCAGCAAAACAGGAAGCATTGTTTATATTGAACCAGAAACAACACTTCAGCATACTAGAGAACTTAATAATCTAGAATACGAAGAAAAGGAAGAAGTGATAAAAATCCTTAAAGAACTTACAAATTATGTTCGTGAATTTTCACCATTACTTAAAGACTATCAAGAATTTTTAACCAATATAGATGTCATTTCTGCTAAAGCTAAATATGCGCAAAGCATGAATGCCATTTTGCCAGAATTCTCAAAAGAACGCAGTATGCATTTGCGAGATGCATATCATCCTTTGCTGTTTTTGAATAATAAAGAAAAAGGTGAACATACATTTCCGCAGACTATAGGCTTAGAAAAAGACAGCAGAATTATTGTTATTTCTGGACCAAATGCTGGTGGAAAAAGTATCACTTTAAAAACGGTAGGACTGCTTCAGGTAATGATTCAAAGTGGTATGTTGATTCCTGTACACGAGCGAAGTTACGTTTGTTTATTCGATAGAATCTTAAGTGACATTGGAGACAACCAATCTATTGAAAATCACCTAAGTACGTATAGTTACCGACTTAAACAGATGAATTATTTCTTAAGAAAGTGTAATAATAAAACACTATTTTTAATTGATGAATTTGGAACAGGAAGTGATCCTGAACTTGGAGGTGCACTAGCTGAAACCTTTTTAGAAGTTTTTTATGAGCGTGAAGCATTTGGGATAATTACTACACATTATTCCAATTTAAAACTATTAGCTAATGAATTACCATACATGGAAAATGCTAATATGCTTTTTAATGAGAAAAGTCTAGAACCCATGTACAAGTTGGTTGTTGGTCAAGCAGGTAGCTCCTTCACCTTTGAAGTGGCGCAAAAAAATGGTATTCCTTATAGTTTAATCAACAAGTCAAAAAAGAAAATTGAACGTGGTAAAGTTCGTTTTGATGCCACTATTGCTAAACTTCAAAAAGAACGTAGCAAACTAGAGCGCACAGAACGATCACTTAAGGAAAATGAAAAAAAGAAATTATCTGAAGCCGACAAACTTGAAGAAGTTAATGCAAAGGTTCAGAAAAAACTAGAGAGTTTTCAAGAATTATACGACAGCAATCAGCGTTTAATTTATCTAGGTCAGAAGGTAAATGATATCTCAGAGAAGTATTTTGAAGATAAGAAGAAACGAGAGTTGATGGCCGAACTGTTTAGACTGGTGCAAATAGAAAATTCTAAACGTAAAAAGGTTTCTGCAAAACAAAAACGTGCAGAAAAGCATAAAGAAACTCAAGTAAAACAGGAGGCGGAAAAGAAAGTTGAAATTATCCGTAAGAAGAAAAAAGAAGCAAAAAAGAAAGCCATACCAGTAGAAAAACCTAAACCAACATTAAAAATTGGTGACAGAGTACGACTACAAGATGGTAGAGCCGTTGGTAGTATTGATTCTATTGAAAAAAATAAAGCTATAGTAAACTATGGCATGTTTACAACTAACGTGAGCTTAGATCAATTGGAATTGGTTGAGGCTAAAAAAAAATAATCAACTCTAAATACTTTAAATTAAAGTTATTGCTGGTTATATTTATGAAAAAGAAATACGTTTGGATTCCTTTTTAAGAATGAATCTCTCGCCAAAAAAAAAAACGAACAATAACCAAAGAAGAGGATTTAACGCAATTTTTAAATGCACTCTAGGTATAAGACTTATCTTTGTATTGTGATAGACAAAATACCTAAAAACAAACAATTAATACTCTTTGATGGCGTCTGCAATCTCTGCAACAGCAGTGTATTGTATGCTATAAAACGCGATAAAAACGAAAAATTTTTATTTGCTCCATTAGAAAGTGATATTGGAAATAAAATTATTCAAAAATTCAGTATAGACACAAAAGAAACAGACTCTATATTACTTTATAATCCTCTAAAAGATAGCCTAACTTATAAATCTACAGCTGCATTACTAATCGCTAAACAATTAGGTTTCCCAACAAATATCTTAACATTATTTCTTATTGTACCTAAAGCTATTAGAAATTGGGTATATAATTATATTGCAAAAAACCGTTATAAATGGTATGGTAAAAAAGAATCTTGTATGATACCTACTCCGGAGTTAAAAGCAAAATTTATTGATTAGAACACATTTAGAGATATACAAAAAAAAAGGCCCTTTCACAACCAATGAAAAGGGCCTTATTAATTAACAACTTATTAAAACTTATATTAATATAAAAACAAAAATTGTAAATTCAATTCATTCATAATGAGGGAAAATAAAGAATTGTCATAACACAACTTTGTTGTTGTAAAGGTATTATAGTATCCCTGTTTTATGTAATAAACTCGTTATAAGCCTTTATATAATTGATAAATAAGTAAAATATGTCAATTATCTCTACCAACTACACTTCTGTTACATCTAGTACACTAAACAAAATATCCATTTCACTCAACAAATGTTTCACTTTACTCATTTGTACTTTATAGAGTAACTACTCCATTATAAATTTGGGTAATAGATAAATATAGACATTATGAAAACCCAACTAAAATCCTTTAAAATTTCTCTAGCACTCCTTGTATTGTTAGGAACTCAGATAACACAAGCTTTTCAACAACCTAGTAAAATAACAGCAGTTACGGTATACTTGGATGGAGCAGAAATTAACCGTGAAGCTTTAGTGAAGCTAAATTCTGGTAAATCGGAAATTACATTTAAAGATTTGTCACCACAAATAGACGAAAGTAGTATACAAATTTCTGGACTGAAGGATGCCTCCATTCTATCCATTAATTATGGTATTAATTATTTGTCTAAGCAAAAGCAAAGTGATTCAATATCGGCTTTACAAAATGAACTTAAAAATCTCAACACAAAAATTCAATATCAATACGATTTAATTGCTGGTTATAACGAAGAAGTCAGTCTGATACAAAGCAATAAACATTTAGGCAATGAAACTACTGTAGTGAGTTTAGAAAAGCTAAAAACTTTTGCTACTTATTACAGAACTCGAATTACGGATTTGAAAGTGGCAATCAATAAATCGAATTCTGAAATTGAAAAACATCAAACCACTCAAGCTAACATAACACAACAATTAGTAGAATTTAATGTAGAAGAAAAAGTACAAACAGGTGAGATTAAGCTCAAGTTAAACAGTGACCACATAACATCTTTAGATTTAAAAATTAAATACAATATTAAAAATGCAGGATGGTTTCCTATATATGATTTAAAAGCAGATAAAATAAACAGTCCAATTAATTTAGAGTATAAAGCGCATGTATTTCAAAATTCTGGTTGTGATTGGACAGATGTTGACTTGGTGCTTTCTACAAGTGATCCTAATACTAATAACGAAAAACCTACTGTAAACCCAAAATACTTGAACTTTATAAGCCCATATAGTAGTTACCAATCTCAACGTGCCACTCGAAGTTATAATTACAAATACAATCCATTAGTAAAAACTGTAACAGGCATTATTACAACTTCTGATGACGGACTGCCATTACCTGGTGCAAGTGTTATTGAAAAAGGAACATCTAATGGAGTTCAAACCGATTTTGATGGTAGATATACATTAACAACGACAACGGGTAACATGCTTGAATACTCTTATGTTGGTATGAAATCGGAAGCTTTACCAATTCATTCAAGTATTATGAATGTCGTTTTAGAAAGCGATAACCAATTAGATGAAGTTGTAATTGTTGGGTATGGCATAAAAAAAACGAGTACTAGCTCAATACAAGCAAGCAGTATACAGCACATGATAGATGAAGATTTTGATGATGAACCTTATATTAAACCAGAAAATTATACTGCTAATGGTAATATTATAGAAGAAGGCATCACCAACACTAGCTTTAAACTTACTAAAAAATACAGTATTCCTTCAGATGGAGATGTCGCTGTGATAGAAATAGATAAATTTAGTATGCCTGCAACCTACAACTATTTTGCAGCACCAGTTTTAAATGAAAATGTTTTTTTAACTGCAAAAATTGGAAACTGGGAACAGTACAATTTATTACCAGCTGAAGCAAATGTCTATTTTGAAGGCAGTTACTCTGGCAAAACCAACATTAATCCGAGTGCAACTACAGACAGTTTAATGGTTTCTCTAGGTGTAGATCCTAATATCGTTGTAAAACGTACTCAGCTTAATGATTATAAAAAAACGACTTTTATTGGCAGTAATAAAGTTATAAATAAAGCTTTTGAAATTGAAGTAAAGAATAACAAACAAGTTGCTATTCAATTAACTATATTAGATCGCATTCCGAAGAGTCAAAACAAAGCTATTAAAATAGATGATATAGATATAGGCAACTCTATTTACAATGAAAATAAAGGAATAATGACATGGGAATTAAATCTAAAACCAAACACCACAGAAAATGTTAAACATTCTTATGTTGTGAAATTTCCTAAAGGGAAACGCGTTAATCTATAAATAAATTATAATCTCAAAACGAAGCAGCTTCAATAAAACCCTAACTTCTGTTAGTTAGGAATGAGTTTTATTCTTGTAAGAAGAGTTGTCTATCCTTCTTATAAGTATCTCTAATTTTAGATAGAATTGCTGTTTTCGTTTTGAGTTATATTTATAGGAGCCATTTTAGATTGTACACTTTATAGAAAAATGATATCAAAAAAAAAGACCATTCAAATAAATGAATGGTCTTTTTTTTATATAAAATACAACTAGCTTACTTTACTGTCGCTGGTGCATTTAGTTTTGTACTCATTTCCATAGAAATTGCAGAACGGTCAAATTTAATTTTTCCGGCTAACGTTTCAATCACACAACTGTGATCTTTATCGTTAAGGTCTACAATTTTACCATGCATACCACTTTTGGTAATGACACGATCTCCACGTTTTAATTCAGCGGCAAACTTCTTTTCTTGTTTAGAACGTTTCAATTGTGGTGCAAGTATAAAAAAATACATCACTGCAAAAATTCCAATAAACGGTAAGGCTTGTGTTAATAAATCCATTTGGTATTTATAAGTAAAAATTATTAATCGTGGTTATGACCTTCATGTCCTGGTTGTGTAGAAGACTTTCTTACAGCACCATTATCAGTTGCTAAAGGATTAATTGTAGCAGAACCTGGTTTTTGAGTTGGCGCAGCAGCTTTAACTGGCGCATTTGGATCTTTCTCTACAAACGCAGAAATTTTAACAACCTCTGTACCTTTTTCTGTATTTGTAGTCATTGTAACTGATTTAGTTACTTTGTTTCCGTTTCCTTTTCCGTTAAACTTCACTGCAAATTCACCTGTTTCACCTGGCGCAACTTCTTTTGTCCAGTTAGAAGGTACTGTACAACCACAAGTACTCTTAATATTGCTAACTACCAACATTGAGTTACCTGTATTTGTATATTTAAATACTGTTTCTACAGGAGTTCCATTTTCTATAGTACCAAAATCATGTTCAGTTTTATCAAAAGATACAACAGGAAAATCACCTGCATTTGCATCTCTTTCTGCTGCTACTGCGATGTTTTCTGATTTAATTTTGCTAGCAGCATCTTCTTTACAAGATGTAAAAGCTACCATACATAATGCACTAAGTCCTAAAATTACTTTTTTCATTACTATTATTTTTTTGTTAAAGTTTGTTTAAGTTGCCGAAGTTAATGATTATTTCTACGAATTAAAATTTTTAGCCCTTTGTTAACAATTATTTGTAAGAAACAACTTTCTTGATAATCGCTTTTAACGCTTTCTAAGTAAAATTCTGAAATTTTATAGTCATAACAAATTAGAGATTGTTATAACCACTCACCTATTACATTAATCCTCTTCCTGCTTTAAGATGAATATTTTCTGCCTGATATTCTTTAACTATTTTATCTAAAATACCATTTATAAAAAGACTACTTTTTGGTGTAGAATACTCTTTAGCTACCTCTAGATATTCGTTAATAGTTACTTTATAAGGTATAGACGGAAATTTTTGAAATTCGCATAATGCCATTTTAAGCAATACACCGTCTAAACTCGCTAAACGTTCTGAATCCCAATTGGTAGTTTTCTTACCTATTTCTTCGCCAAACTTAGAACTATTTAAAAACGTTTTTTTGAATAACTCTATAGCAAATTCCTTATCGTCATCGTCTTTATACAAATCTGGTAATAAAGCCGTTTCTGGAGATGTTAATTTTAACTTGCGTAATACTTTTAAAATGGCTGTATTTACAACAGGAATATCATCTACCCAAGTTAGTTTTTTATCTTCAAAATAATCGTAAAGCTTATTATTTGGCGCAATGATTTCTGTAAAAACTGCGATAATAAATTGCTTATCTTTTTTAAAGTTAGTTTCAGCTTCTTCAGTATAATCTGCGTATAAATCACTTTTCAAAATAGCTTTAAACATGATATCTACATATTCAAAATCTAAATCCCAATAATTTAGTTTTCTATTAGATATTGCCTCTTGCAACATAGTATTGCTACTAATAATATGAAGTAATTGGTTTTCTTGAAGTTTTAAACTCAAATTTTTATCAGCTTCAGACTTCACCAATTTATTTTGAAGTTTATGGTTATGATCCTTACTTTTCTTATGTATTTCAGTAAGTAAAGCTAACAGCGATAAATATAAATCGTACATGCTATCTAAACTGTGAAGCAAAAACTTTTGTTCTTTTATTAAATCATCACTTTCGGTACCTTTAAAAGCATACATGGATTGCATAACTTTTATTCTGATGTGTCTTCGGTTTAGCATGTGTAAGAACTCACTTTAATTTTTAGTTATTAAAAAAGGTGAACCTAATAAAGATTCACCTTGCAAAAATACTATTATTTAATTTTTATTTCAGAATTAAATTCAGTCTATTTTAAATTTTCTCGTTTTCTAGTTTCAATACGTTCTCTAGCAACATTTAATGCTGCATTGTGAGTTGTAAGATTATTTACTTTTGCATTGTCTAAAATCTCGAGTGTTGTATTATAAATGTTCTCCGTTTTACGCATTATTTCTTGTCTATCATAATTCTCTAATTCTGCATAAACATTAATAATTCCACCAGCATTAATTAAAAAATCTGGAGCATAAACAATACCACGTTCTTGCAAAATCTTACCGTGCTTACTCTCTTCTGCTAATTGATTGTTTGCAGCACCTGCAATAATCTTAGCTTTTATTTTATAGATTGTATCATCGTTTATTGTTGCACCTAACGCACAAGGAGCATAGATATCCATAGCTTCACTATAAATATCGTTACCACCATAAATAGTTGCACCATATTTAGAACGTACTTCTTCTAAACGATCTTGACTAATATCTGCAATAGTAACATTAGCACCTTCGTTAACTAAATGTTCTACTAAAGCTTCACCAACATTTCCTATACCTTGAACAAATACATTTTTGTCTTCTAGTATTTCAGAACCATACTGAAACTTTGCTGCTGCTTTCATTCCCATAAAAACACCATAAGCCGTGATTGGAGAAGGGTTACCTGCACCACCTTTACTTTCAGAAATACCAGTAACGTAAGGAGTTACTTCTCTTACAGTATCCATATCTTCGGTGGTCATTCCTACATCTTCGGCAGTTATGTAACGACCACTTAAAGAATGTACAAACTCACCAAAACGTCTCATTAACTCTGGAGTTTTTTGAGTTTTAGCATCGCCAATAATAACGGCTTTACCTCCACCAAGGTTTAATCCTGTAATGGCAGATTTAAAAGTCATTCCGCGAGACAAACGTAATACGTCATTAAGCGCTTCCCATTCGTTAGCGTAGTTCCACATTCTAGTACCACCTAAAGCTGGTCCTAAAACTGTGTTATGAATACCAATTATAGCTTTTAAACCAGTATCTTTGTCATTGCAAAAAACAATTTGCTCATGATCATCAAAAGAATGTTGACCAAAAACTGGGTCCATTTTTTTTAGCTCTTTTGATGTTAAAATTTCTGAAGTCATGTAAGTTAAATTTTAGGGTGTTTTAGGATATTTTTAAAACAGCACGCAAAAATAAATTATAATTAGAGCATTAGCAAAATATTAACTATAAAATACGATTATCGTAATACTTTTGTCCTACCAAATACAAAATGAAAGCACTAAAACACCTCAATAAATACTTTTACAAATACAGATATCGTTTAATCACTGGTATTGTTATTACCATTATTGCTAAGATATTTGCATTGTTTACGCCAAGATTAGTTGGCGCTTCAATTAATATTGTTTCAGACCGATTAGATGGTAAAATTTCTGAAGCTATTTTTAGAAGCGACCTAACTATTAACATTTTGTACCTCATTGGTGCTGCTGTTGTTGCTGGTATATTTACTTTTTTAATGCGGCAAACCATTATTAATGTGTCTCGTTATGTTGAATTTGATCTTAAAAATGAAATTTATAACCATTACCAAGTACTCTCTTTAAACTTTTATAAATCTAACAGAACTGGTGATTTAATGAACCGTATCAGTGAGGATGTTGGAAAAGTAAGAATGTATGTTGGTCCTGCAATAATGTATACTATTAATACCATTACATTATTTGCGGTTGCCTTAATTTATATGATTGATAGATCTCCTTCACTAACATTATATACTTTACTGCCTTTACCCTTTTTATCGGTTGCCATTTATAAATTAAGTCGCTTAATAAATAAGCGAAGTACTATTGTGCAACAATCACTTTCTACGCTTTCAACCTATACTCAAGAAACTTTCAGCGGAATTTCTGTAATTAAATCTTATGGCATTGAGCCAAGAACAAATGTAGAATTCGAAAAACTATCAGCAGAAAACCGTCAGAAACAAATCAACCTCACAAAAGTACAAGCCCTATTTTTTCCGATGATGATTTTATTAATAGGTATTAGTAATCTTATTGTGATTTATATTGGTGGCATGCAATATATGAATGGTGAAATTGAAAAAATAGGAACTATTGCAGAGTTCATCATCTACGTGAATATGCTAACTTGGCCAGTAGCAACAGTTGGTTGGGTAACATCTTTAGTACAACAAGCTGAAGCATCACAAGAACGCATCAACGAGTTCTTAAATACAGAGCCAGACATTAAAAACACAGTAAATAAACTCACACCAATTAAAGGTGATATTGAATTTAAGAATGTTTCATTTGTATATCCTGACACTAATATTGAAGCCTTAAAAAATGTTAGTTTCACGTTAAAATCTGGACAAACCTTAGCTATTTTAGGAAAAACAGGCTCAGGGAAATCTACTATATTAGATCTCATTGGTCGTTTATATGATATTGATAAAGGTTCAATTTTAATTGATAACACACTTATTTCAAATCTTAATCTCTTTAGTCTAAGAGAAAGCATTGGTTATGTGCCACAAGATGCCTTTTTGTTTTCAGATTCTATAAAGAATAACATCAAATTTGGTAAAGAGGACGCTACAGATGAAGACGTTATAGAAGCAGCTAAAAATGCACTTGTCCATAAAAACATTATTGGTTTTAATAAAGGTTATGACACTGTTTTAGGCGAACGAGGCATCACACTATCTGGCGGACAAAAGCAACGTGTATCTATTGCCAGAGCTATTATTAAAAAACCAAATATTTTATTATTTGACGATTGTTTATCTGCTGTTGATACTGAAACAGAAGAAAAGATACTTAAAAATCTTATTAAGCTCACTAAAGATAAAACAACCATAATTGTGAGTCATCGTGTATCTTCAGCTAAGAATGCAGATAAAATAATAGTCCTAGAAGACGGAAAAATTATTGAAACAGGTAATCATGAAAGTCTTATAAATTCTAATGGTTATTATAGAGAATTATATACCAAACAGCTCTCAGAAAAAGAAATGTAATAATTTGTTGTTTAGGTTACTTTTTTTTTAGATTTTTGGATTGAAATAAAAAAAAGACTGAGTTATGAGTGATTATGAAACGATGGACAAAGAAGAAATATATTCTAAAGTATTACGTGCTGGAAGAAGAACCTATTTTTTTGATGTTAGAGCTACAAAAGCTGGTGATTATTATTTAACGATTACGGAAAGTAAAAAATTCACTAATGACGATGGTTCATTCCATTATAAAAAGCACAAAATCTACCTTTATAAAGAAGATTTTACTGAATTTAAAGAGATATTAGCTGAAATGACCGATTACATCATTAATGAAAAAGGTCAAGAAGTTATTAGCGAACGTCACCAAAGAGACTTTAAACGCGAAGATGATTTTGTAGCGCAAGAAGCAAAAACTCCAGAAGATACTAAAACTACAGAAAGTTTTACTGATATCAGTTTCGATGATATCTAATATTTTTTCTGTTAAACTATAACACATAAGTCGTCTGAAAATTATTTTTTAGACGGCTTTTTTTTATAGAATACTAAATTTGAAAATATAAATATTGAGGCCAAAATTAGATAGGTCGGTTTATTTACAAAAAATATATTAAGAAACCACTACTCCATTCTTTACTTTTGTTTCTGGATGTAACAAGTAAACATCATTTGCTTTAACAGCTCCAACCACTAAACACTCGCTCATAAAATTGGCAATTTGTTTTTTTGGAAAATTAACAACAGCAACAATCTGACGATTTAGTAAATCTTCCTTTTGATATTGCGTTGTAATTTGGGCCGAAGATTTTTTAATCCCTAAATCACCAAAGTCTATAGTAAGCTGATAAGCAGGACGATGTGCATTGGGAAAATCTTTAACCTCTATAATGGTTCCAATTCGTAAATCTACCTTTGTAAAGTCTTCATAAGTTATTATCTTTTCCATTCAATAAAATTAATAAAAAACCACAATAAAATGGCTCGTACAGAATCAAATATGTTAGCACTTGGTACAAAAGCTCCAGATTTTAACCTCATCGATACTGTTGATGAAACAAAGAAATCGCTTCAAGAACTTAAAGGCACAACAGCAACTTTAGTTATGTTTATTTGTAATCATTGTCCGTTTGTAATTCATGTAAATGCACAATTAGCTCAGTTGGCAAAAGATTACATTTCAAAAGGTATTAATTGTATTGCTATTTCTAGTAACGATGTCGAAAATTATCCACAAGATAGACCAGAATTAATGAAACAAAACGCTATTGATAATGATTTCATTTTTCCGTATTTATACGATCAAACTCAAAACGTAGCCAAAGCTTATGATGCAGCTTGTACACCAGATTTTTTCTTGTTTAATGACCAATTAGAATTGGTTTACACAGGACAATTGGACGATTCTAGACCAGGAAACAACCAACCAGTTACAGGAAAAGACTTAAGAGCTGCTATGGATGCTTTGGTTCATAAAGAAACTGTAAACCCAAACCAAAAACCGAGTATGGGTTGTGGTATTAAATGGAAGAAAAATTAAAGTACGGTACGTTTTTTTCTTTTAAAATAATTCTCTTATTCCAAACCTTACCTTATAAAACGACCAGAAATATTACCTTCTATAATTTTAACAACATCATCAACATTACTGTGATTGACATCACCTTCATAAGTGTGTTTTAATGCACACGCTGCACTTGCAAATAACATAGCTTTATAATCATCATAATGCTGTAAGCCATGAATTAAACCTGCTGCAAAAGCATCTCCAGTTCCTATTCTATCAACTATGTGCGTGATATCTAAATCTTCCGTTTCTCTAAATTCCCTACCATTCCACATTCTTGCTCTAATCTTATGCCATGAAGCATTTAAAGCCGTTCTAATTTTATCAAATACTTTTTCAATGCTTGGAAACGTCTCCATAAGTTGTTGACTAGCCTTTATAAAATCTTCGTTAGAATAACTATAATTGGTTCCAAGAACTTCATTTATCTCATTAATACCACCAATAAAGACGGTAGAATAATGCAACAATTCAATTAAAGCTGTTTTAGCATCTTGTCCATATGTCCATAAACCACTTCTGTAAGTTGGATCTGCAGAAACAGTTAATCCCTTTTCTCTAGCTAATTTTAAACCCTCTTTTAAAGTATCATAAGCTCCTTGTGATAAAGCAGGAGTTATACCTGTCCAATGCATCCAAATTCCTTTTCTTAAAGCTTTATCCCAATCTACCATAGAAGGTATAATTTGCGAAAAAGAAGAATGAGATCTGTTATACGAAATTTTACTAGGTCTCATAACAGCTCCTACCTCTAAAAAATACACTCCCAAAGGTCTTTTAGAGCGCACAATAGAACTGGTGCTCACACCAAATTTTCTGATATAAGATATAGCAGTATCTCCAATAAAATCTTCAGAAACAGCACTAATATGTTTTACACTACCACCAAAGTTGGCGATTGAAATACTAACATTTAATTCTGTTCCTCCAAAATAGAATTCAACATTATTAGATTGCATAAAAGTTTTATTGCCTCTAGGCGAAATACGTAATAAAACCTCTCCGAATGTTATAATCTGTTTCATGTGTTTTTATTTATTGTTTATCAAAAGTCACATATTACATCCTTGTAATCATTCTTATGTGTCTCATAATTTAGAAGTGGATGTTTCATGTAAATATATTTTTTGCATGCATTAATACTTAATGCAAAAATAATACTGCGATAAAAGATACAGACTTAAATTTACTTAACTAAATTTATTGTATTTTTTGTCTAAAAAAAATTCAACAACACCTATAAATATCTCTATGACTTTTAAAATTATTGAAACCAAACGTTTATTCCTAAGACCAATCACTGAAGCTGATACAAAAGATTTCTTTGAATTAGATTCTAACCCAAATGTTCATATTTATCTTGGTAATAAGCCTGTAAAAACGATAGAAGAATCTGAAGCTATGGTTGCCAATATTTTAGAACAATACGAGACTAATGGTATAGGACGTTTAGCCATTATAGAGAAATCAACTAAAAAATTTATTGGTTGGTCTGGACTTAAATATGAAGAAAACCTTAGAAAAGAATTTAAATATTATGACATAGGTTATAGATTAAAAGAAAATTTCTGGGGAAAAGGTTATGCTACAGAAGCCGCTTTAGCATCATTAAATTATGGTTTTAAAGATTTAAAACTAAATGAAATTGGAGCAGCTGCAGACGTTAACCATATTGCATCTAACACAATTCTAAAAAAAATAGGTATGCAACACTTGGGTAATTTCACCTTTGAAGGAGAGTTGTGTAATTGGTATAATTTAAAAAATCCTTATGTCTAAACACAACAAAATCCCTTTTCAGGGATTCTGTTATCTTAAGTAAGATAGTTATTAAAGTTAAATGTAATTAGGCTTATTGCGTTTGTAACTTAAAATTAATTGGAATACTATAAGGTACACCTACATTTCTATCACGTTGTCTACCTGGTTCCATTTTAGGTAACAAGTTTATAATTCGTTCTGCTTCAGTTTCTAGAAGTTTATCTGGGCCTCTACTTTTAACTTTAGATACCTTTCCATTTTTATCGATTAAAAAGAATACAAATACCTTACCTTGTATACTCAAATCTGCTGCAGCATCTGGATATCTAAAGTTTTTTTGTAAGTGTTCTTGAATTTTTCTTTCAAAACATGCTCTTAACTCTTTATTATTACCAGTACATCCAGGAAACTGAGGTACTCTTTCAATCACTGCAAAAGGGACTTCTACATCTTCTTCTACCTCAACAACCTCTACATCTTCTACTCCAACTTCACGATCGTCAATAATATCATCTTGTCCAATCTCTGTACTTTGTATTACACTTTCTTCAACATCTTCAACATCTTCAACAATTGTAATCACTTCGCTTACCGCTTGCTGTTGTGGAGGTGGTGGAGGTGGCATCACATCTATTGTTGTGATTGGTATATCTTCATCCATAAGATCATCTATCATTAAGATATCAATCTTTGTAGCTTCTGTTTCGTAAGTCTTATGTTCTAATCCTAAATATGTAAGGAGTAACATTACGTTTAAGCCAACAGCAAAGTATAAACTGCTGTTTCGACCTACATTGGCTTTTGGGTTTTTTTTGAGTTCCATGACGTTTAATTTTATAGTATAAAGTTACTCATCATCACACTAAAAAATTATGATATAAATCATGTTTACCTGATAGACAATATTTTAATCCTTATAAGTTATCTAACTGATTATCTTTACCATCTTCGCTAATTGTCCAAAAGAAACCTACAACAAAGAACTGATCTGCTGCTGGTGTTAATGCTCGTCTATTAAATTGGCCACTAAAATCTGGTGTATCTGCATATTGATAACCATTTACATTTTTAAGACCTAAAACGTTATTTACAGAGAAATACAATATTTTTTGTGGACTAAGTAAATAAGCCCAATTCACACTTAAACTATTAAAGGATTTGGTGCGCTCGCTTAAAAATTTATCTGTATTTGGATCTGTGTATGGTCTACCTGATGAAAAGCCGTATGATACACCTACTTGACTTTTCCAACGGTCTATCCAATATTTACCTACTAAAGATAAATTATGGTTAGTGGCATAACTTGGCTGTGCTGCTGTTTCAAAATTTCTGTAATCTCGTTCTGTATCTAAATACGAATAGCTCACCCAATAGTCTACATTCTTAATACTTGTATTATCTCTCCAAAACATATCAAAACCTTGCGCATAACCGTCACCTGAAGAATTATAGTTACTATCAAAATTCTCAAACTGTGAATCAAATTTCACCAAGTTATCATAATCCTTTCTATAGATTTCAGCTCTAAAAATTTTACCATCATTTACATGCTGATAGTTTAATATATAATGAGAAGTTTGTTCTGCTTTTACATCTTGATTAAACTTTAAAACCGAGCTATTAGGGTTTTGGAAAAAGTTACCATAAGCCAATGAAAATTGTCCATTAGGAGAACTCTTGTATGCTATAGCTGCTCTTGGAGCTATATCTGTTGCACTAAAAATAGAACTATAATCTGCTCTTAATCCTACTTTTAAAGCTAGTTTTTTAGAAAAGATTAAATCTGCTTCTGCAAATGCTGCTGTAATATTATTAGTGTAGCCATAAGTTTCATCAATGATTTCGTCTTTATAGTTTTCTTTAAAATCAGTGATAAATTGTTCTGCACCAAAGTTCAGTTTGAATCTGCTATTAAAACGTTTTCTTAATTTCAACTTCATATGTGCTGAATTTTCAATATCATTAATAGCACTAGTTTGTATTCCTAAATCTGTATCGGCAAACGTATAACTCAATCCTGTTTGTGTACTCCATCCATTACCCAAACTACCTTTATAAGACGTGTTTAAATAAAAGTTATTGTTATTTAATTTATAATCTAAACCATCTTCTAAATTGATATCTTCTTGAGTCAACTCAAATTTAGAGGTATCAAATGCAGCGTAGAATTTCAATATACCATTATTTAGCTTTTGCCTAAAAACGGTTTCACCTTGCGCACCTTGGTATGGTTTTTCCCAATCGTTTCTGTCTTCAAAAATTTCTAAATACGGAGCTAAATTGACATATGATACATTAAAACTTAAAGACGATTTTTCCCATTTCTGAGTATTTCCCAGCGCAGCTCCAACCGTCATTATACCAATATCCGTTTTTTCTTGATCTGGTTCATCTATAGTATTTAAAAGTAATACACTCGATAAGGCCTGACCAAATTCTGAAGAATAACCGCCTGTTGAAAACGTTATTCCATCAAATAAAAATGGTGAATAACGTCCACGAGTTGGCATATTATTAGCTGTAGGAGTGTATGGAGTAAATACCCTTATACCATCGATGAATATTTGAGTTTCATCTGCACTTCCTCCTCTTACAAATAAACGTCCGTCTTCTGCAACATTAGAAGTACCTGGTAAGGTTTGCAGTGCACCAACAAAGTCACCTAAAGCACTCGCTGTAGTAACAACGTCTAAGGGTTTTAAAACAGATACTTTACTATTATCACTAGCTTCAAAAGTTCCGGCACTGATAATTACAGCATCTAAAGATTCTACATTTTCTCTTAATTTAATATGTAGATTACTCATTTTTGAAACATCGTCAATAATAGTCTTTGTTTCAAAGGATAAAAAAGATATAATTAATGTTTGTATGCCTTTTTCTTCTGTAGTGAAATAGAATTTACCTTCTCCATCCGTTGTTGCACCATCATAAGTACCGTCTAAATAAACATTGACGCCTAATATAGGTTGATCTTTATTGTCTACTACCTTCCCTGAAACAATGTTTTGAGCGAAAGAAAAAGTAGAAATTAAAATAAGGACAATTGCAGTTAAAATTTTCATGGTTTGGTTGATGATTAAAAGTTCGTTTTTTGATGATACAAACTTCTAACATTTTTAAGCCAACAAAAATTCAATTTCCCTGAACTGTTTAATTTTAATGACGAATTGATTTTTTTGATATAAAAATACCTCATTAGATCAAATAATCATTATTCCTGTATCAAGAGAAAGCCTCAATTACTTCTTGTAAGGTCTGATAATAAGACGTGCTGCTTTATCAAAATTAATATAATTGTATGTCCAGTTGAACAAAACAATTACTCGATTTCTAAACCCAACTAAAGACATTAAATGCACAAACATCCAAACAAACCATGCAAAAAAGCCTCCAAATTTATAGTGCTTTAAATCTACAACAGCTTTATTTCTTCCTATAGTTGCCATAGACCCTTTATCTCTATATGTAAAAGGCTTTAAGGGTTTATTATCTATTAATCGTAATAAATTCTTTCCTAATAATTTACCTTGTTGAATAGCAGGTTGAGCAACTTGTGGATGTCCTTTGGGATAGTCTTCTGATGCCATTAATGCAATATCTCCAACCGCAAAAATATTAGTATGCCCTTCTATTTGATTAAATTGATTCACTTTATAACGGTTGGCTCCTTGTATTAGAGCTTCAGCTTTTAAACCTTGAATTGGAGCTCCTGTAACACCAGCTGCCCAAATTAAGGTCTCAGATTCTAATTTTAATTCAGAATTAGTAGTTACTGTTGTACCATCATAATGTTTAACAAAGGTGTTCCGATGAATTTTCACACCTAACTTCTCTAAAAATCTTTCCGCTTTTTTTGAAGCATGCTCACTCATAGGTGGTAATACACGATCTGCACCTTCTAATAAGTGAATGTGCATATCGTTTGGATTTAAATCGCGATAATCTCTAGGTAAGATATTGTTTTTTAACTCTGCAATGGCACCTGCTAATTCCACTCCTGTTGGTCCTGCTCCAACGATAACAAAATTAAGATAAGCTTCTCGCTCTTCTTCTGTATCTGCAATGGCTGCCTTTTCAAAATTTTGTAAAATGAGACTTCTTATATTAAGTGCTTGTGGCACTGTTTTCATTGGCATACTGCTAGATTCTATAGCTTTATTACCAAAGTAGTTTGTTTTAGTTCCGGTAGCAATAATTAAATAATCATAAGATAAATGACCAATTGAGGTAATGATTTCTTTATTTTCAGGTAGAATTTGTTCTACTTGTGCTAAACGAAAAAAAGACGTCTTATGCTTTTTTATAATCTTTCTTAACGGGTAAGCAATAGAGTCTGGTTCTAATCCAGCACTAGATACTTGATATAATAAAGGTTGAAAAGTGTGGTAATTACGTTTGTCGATTAAGACAACCTGAACATTTTTATTAGCAAAGGCTTTGACCAAATTAACACCTGCAAAGCCACCACCTATAATGACAACTCTTGGTAGGTTAGATTGTGGGATATTCATAAAATACTACTTGAAAATATAAGTGCAAAAATACGAATTATAGCAGCAAAAACGCTTCTTTAAAACAATAGTTGAATAAATTTGTAACAAAATGGAAACTCTTACTACTAATTAAATAACTAACCAATTATATCAGTTGAACAAAGAACTAGAACATAGTTTTGTAGAACAGTTGCAAAAACATCAAAATATTGTGCATAAGGTATGTCGCTTATACACTAATAATGTTGATGCACATAACGATCTGTTTCAAGAAATCACCATACAATTATGGAAAGCGTTTCCAAAATTTAGAGGTGACGCTAAATTTAGCACTTGGATGTACAGAGTAGGTTTAAATACTGCAATTACGTTATACAGGAAATCGAAAAGACGCATAGATACGCAGGCATTTGACTCAGTTGAGTTTAAAATTAAATCGGAAGATTATGACGATACGGAAGAGCAACAGCTAAAACTTTTATACCAAGCCGTTCATCAATTAAATGATATTGAAAAAGCGTTAGTTTTCTTGTACTTAGAAGACAAAGATTACAGAGAAATTAGTACAACTTTAGGTATAACTGAAGTTAATGCACGTGTAAAAATGAATCGTGTAAAAAAGAAATTAAAAACCATACTAAATCCGTAAAATTATGGATGAATTAGAATTATTAAAAAAAGATTGGAATAAGTCCAATACCCAATATAAATCATTTTCGGATAGCGATATTTATAAGATGAGCCATAAAAAATCATCAACTATTGTTAAAACTCTATTTTACATTAGTTTGGCGGAATTGGTCTTTTGGATATTTATCAATTTCTTACCGTTTGTTCTTTCAGACAGAATGAAAGCACAACTAGAAGAAATGAGTCATAGTTGGATATATATAGGATTGAATATATTAAGCTATGCAGTCATTGTTTTATTTATTTATCTGCTATGGAATGCTCAAAAATCCATTTCAGTTACGGATAATGCAAAAAAACTGATGGAAAGCATCTTAAAGACAAGAAAAATAATTAAATATTATGTGCTTTACAATTTATTAATAGCGCTAATAAGTATTCCTATTTCACTTTATTTTAGTATTAATGAGCATCCTGAAATTTCAGAAAAATTAAGTACGGCCTCATCTACACAATTAGCGATGATTCTTTTAATAACAATCTTAGTTACAGCCGTTTTTTTAACCTTAATCTGGTTATTCTATAAATTAATTTATGGTATTTTAATTAAACGTCTTAACGCTAATTATAACGAATTAAAAAAGTTAGAAGTTTAGTATAAAGCAATAAGCCAGCAATATGATTGCTGGCTTATTACTTAAAACAAAGATTGTAATTTACATATCTCTTAATTCTCTATTTAAACGTTCATTTTCTTCAAGTACATCTTGTGGAATCACTTTTAAGAATGAAGGGTGTTGCTCAATAGCATACTCAATTTTTTCTACAATATCTGCAATAGATTCGTTATCGTAATCAATATCTAAAGGCTCTTTAATTTCAAAAGATTGAAAAATATTTTTCTTTTTAATTCGCAATCCTTTTTTATCAAACGAACGTCTAAATCCATCAATTACAATAGGTACAACAATTGGTTTGTACTTTTTTATAATGTGAGCAGTTCCTTTTCTAATGGGTTTAAAAGGTGTTGTTGTCCCTTGCGGAAACGTTACTACCCAACCATCGTCTAAAGCTGTTTTTATCATTGTAATATCACTCATCTTCACTTGGCGATTAATATCCTTCCCTTCAGAACGCCATGTACGTTCAATACTAATTGAACCTGTATAAGCAAATATTTTTGGCAATAGTCCAGATTTCATGGTTTCCTTTGCAGCAACATAATACATGTTTAATTTAGGATTCCATAAATAACCTACATTTTTAATATTATCTAATCGACCGCTTAAACTCGCATTAAATACGTGAAACATAGCAATAACATCAGCAAAATAAGTTTGATGATTAGATATAAACAATACGTTGGTATCTGGTAGATTCTTTAAAATATCCGAACCTTCAATCTGCAAATCATTAAAACCTCTAAAGCGTCTATGTGTAGCAACACCTAGTATTCTAATAAGCCATTTTTTAACCCAAAGTATATGTCCGAAAGGATTTCGTTTAAATAATCCCATAGTAAATTTTCAGTTTTTATCAATTACAAATGTAACTAATATGTTAAATTATAAAACCTGTTTTAACAAGTCTTTTATTTCGCCAAGCATCATAGCTGTTGCTCCCCAAACAATATGACCGTTTAATTTAAAAGCAGGCACATCGGCTTCAACATTAAAAGAGGTTGGCACTCTTGCAGTTAACACATTAGTATCGCATAAAAAATCCCTTAGTTTCACTTCTATGATGGCGTCTACTTCTTCATCTTGCTTTGAAAAAATTAAACTTTTTTCTGAAATGCCTATAAAAGGATGTACCATAAAATTACTTGGTGGTATATAAATAGGAGACATTCTTTTCAAAACCTCAAAATCTTCTTTTGCAACACCTATTTCTTCTTCGGTTTCTCTAATAGCCGTTAGCATTAAATCATTGTTATCATCATCTTCATATTTTCCACCAGGAAAACCAACTTGTGCGGAATGGACACCTTTATATGTATTACGGAGAATAAGAACCAAAGTGGTTTCGTCTTTAGTATTTGGATAAAACAAAGCCATAACACCAGCTTGTCTTGCTGTTTTAGACTTCGCTTTCATCTTCTCAGCCAAGTCTAACCGATAAGGAGGAGACATTTTAGCATGAGAGTCTTCGCCTGAAAGCTCAAGATGTTTTATTTTTACTACTGATTCTAAAAACGTACTAAATAGCATTTATGAAATTTCGATTATTGTTTCCGATAGTTATAGGAATAGGATTACTACTTCTGAATTGTGAAGATAAGCAAACTTCAAAAAAATCAGATACTACAGTAGTAAAAGATTCAACTATTTCTAAACCTGAAAACAAACTTAAAAAAACATTAAAACCAGAATACCCAAGACTTACAGATAACAATGCCATGGAATTCTTTTTAGAATACGAAAAAGAAAACAAGGAAGATAAAGTACGGATTACTACTGATTTTGGCATTATAGAAATTCAGTTATATGATAAAACGAAATTCCATAGAGCCAATTTTGTTTACCTCACAAAGCGCAATTATTTTGAAGGCACACAGTTTTACAGAGTTGTAAAAGATTTTGTAATTCAAGGAGGCAGTAGTGATGATTACAACTTAGCCAAAAAACGACAAAAAATTGGCAAGTACTTATTGCCACCAGATACCAAAAGAGGTTACACGCACAAACGCGGAGCCGTTTCTATGCCAAGTAGCGAAATTGAAAGTGCATACAAACTCGCCTCTCCTTTTCAATTTTTTATTATTCAACGTAAAGGTGGAGCACAATATTTAGATGGTGATTATACTGTTTTTGGTGAAGTAACATTAGGAATGGATGTGGTAGATAAAATAGCGAATGTAAAAACAGACGATGGAGATTGGCCTTTACAAAATGTTTATATAAGAAAAGTAGAGTTAATAGATTGATTATAAAATCGATAACTAAACAAGTACACTCATTATTGCATTTTTCAGATTATAATGAGTCTAGAATGTATTTAATTTTTCATACAATCTATTAAAACCAACCTCGAAGAATTATAAATTATTTAAGAAACTTGAAATCTAATTTAAGTACCTTGTTTGCTTTATAAATTGCTATCAATTTATCAATGCTAAAAACGAACTAACATGATATCTAAATCTATTAAAGCCACTTTTATTTGCAGCCTTATTTTATTAACAAACTGTAAAGAAGAAGCCAAACAAACACCCCAAACAGCAATGAGTGATAACGTATTAATCCAAGAATGGACAGGACCTTACGAAGGTGTACCTGCTTTTGATAACATGTCTGTAGATGATATAAAATCTGCCTTAGAAGAAGCTATGAAGCTCAACCTTGAAGAGATTGAAGCTATTGCAAATAATACTGAAGCAGCTACGTTTAAAAACACCATTGTTGCTATGGAAAGTGCAGGCAAGCCGCTTAATAGAGTGTTTGCTTATTATGGTATTATGGGAAGTAATGTCTCAACACCCGAGTTTAGAACCATACAGTCTGAACTTGCACCAAAACTTTCAGATTTTAGATCTCAAATTTCTCAGAATGAAAAATTATTTCAGCGTATAAAAACTGTTTACGATGCTTCTCAAAAAACACCTTTAGAGTCACAAGCACAACGTGTCGTTGATTTAACCTATAAGCAGTTTGAAATGAATGGTGCCAACCTAGATGCCGAAAAGAAAAAACGCTATGCCGAAATCAATAAAGAACTCTCTATATTATATACCGATTTTGCAAATAATGTTTTGCATGATGAAGAAAACTATATTACATATTTAAACAAAGATCAATTGGGTGGTTTGGCAGATGGTTTTATTAAATCTGCAGCAAAAATAGCCACAGATAAAGGTGAAGATGGAAAATACGCCATTACCAATACGCGCTCGTCAATAGATCCGTTCCTTACCTACTCTACTGAACGCGAATTACGCAAGCAAGTTTGGACCAACTACTACTCTAGAGGTGATAATGGAGATGATTATGATAACAATGAAATTATAGCCAAAATTTTAAGACTACGAAAAGAACGTGTTGGCCTTATGGGTTATAACAATTTTGCTGAATGGAGATTACAAGATCGTATGGCAAAAACTCCAGAAAATGCTATGGATTTAATGATGGCTGTTTGGCCAGCTGCAACTGCTAGAGTAAAAGAAGAAGTTGCAGATATGCAAACTGTAGCTAACGAGCTTGGAGACAAAATAACCATTGAGCCTTGGGATTATAGATATTATGCTGAGAAAGTTCGTAAGAAAAAATATGATTTAGATAGTGACGAAGTCAAACAATATTTACAATTAGATAAACTAACAGAAGCGATGTTTTTTACAGCTGGAGAATTGTTTAATTATAAGTTCACACCTGTTGCAGAAGGCTCTGTGCCAGTATTTCATGAAGATGTAAAAGTTTGGGAAGTAACAGATAAAGATTCCGGAAAAAACATTGGCTTATGGTATTTAGACCCTTATGCTCGCCAAGGTAAACGTTCTGGTGCATGGGCAACAACCTATAGAAGCTCAGATTCCTTTGAAGGTAAAACCAATGTTTTAGCCTCTAACAATTCTAACTTCGTAAAACCGGCTCCAGGAGAAGCTGTTTTGGTATCTTGGGATGATGCCACAACGTTTTTTCATGAGTTTGGTCATGCCCTTCACTTCTTTTCTGCTGATGTAAAATATCCAACCTTAAATGGAGGAGTTAGAGATTATACAGAATTCCAATCGCAATTATTAGAACGTTGGTTATTTACCGATAAAGTTATTAATCAGTTTTTAGTGCATTATAAAACAGGCGAGCCTATTCCTGCTACTTTAGTTGAAAAAATAAAGAAAGCCTCTACCTTTAACCAAGGTTTTGGAACCACAGAATATTTGGCCTCTGCTCTTATAGATATGAAATTGCACTTAGCAGATCCAACGGACATTGACATTGATAAATTTGAACGCGAAACTCTTGACGAATTAGGTATGCCAAAAGAATTACCAATGCGTCATAGAACACCTCAATTTGGTCATGTGTTTTCTGGTGAAGGTTATGCAACGGCATATTATGGTTACATGTGGGCAGATGTATTAACAAGTGATGCGTCTGAAGCGTTTAGAGAAGCCGAAGGCGGTTTTTATGACAAAGAAGTTGCCGACAAATTAGTGAAATATTTATTTGCACCACGTAACGCTATGGATCCTGCTGAAGCCTATAGAAAATTTAGAGGACGCGATGCCAAGATTGAAGCTTTAATGAAAGATCGTGGATTTCCAATCTCTAAATAAGGTTAATAGCGATAAAAACTGTTGTTATCCCGCAAATTTCAATGATAATTTACTATAATTGTGTTGATATAACTAGTTAGGCACAAGCTGAAGAATAATGGAAACAGAAGAAATCAAAATTTTTGTTTATGACAAAAGAGAGAAAATAACTTCTTCTTGTTATGTCGAACAAATATCCGAAAACAAGTTCCGAATGACCGAAAATGACCTTTTCAATTGTCACCTAACAAAAGGAACTGAATTTAAAACGAGATTAAATGAAGATGGAAATCACGAAGTTGTCAAAATCCTTAAGAAATCTGAATTTATTACAAGACGTTTCCTTTTATCAACTCAATACAAAGAATCCGACTATAGAGTTTTAGGAGACGAATTAATGAAGCGTGGTGGATTTTGGCAAGTAGATTTTGGTGGAATAGCGACAGTTAATATTCCTAAAGACTTTGAATTTAATATTGACCAAGTTATGAAAGAATTAGACTTGAATTTGACCGAAATAACTGAATAGATATGGATTTCCCTTTGCAACCTTTAATCATTCCCAGTGGATGTCGAATCTCTAAAAATGATTTTACGACTTATAATCCTGAAATTGATTTTACAGAAGAACGAAATTTGTATAATCTAACAGAAGACCTTTTACAAATTGCATTTGATTACTCAAATCTGTTAATTGATTTGGGTTGGTATGGAGAAATCTCAACAAACGATGGGGAATTTTATATTCACGTTATAGAAAATGAAAATTGGGATAATCCGATACGCACTGAAAAGTCAAAATCTCAAAAGACTATAACAGAAAAACTTGAACTTCTACTATTGGAAATTCGCGAAAGTGGAAAGATAAAGCCAGTGCCTAACAAAGTACTGTGGTAAAAAACAAGTAAAAATGTATTAATTTTTCACTAAAGTACTTTTATAATTTCCATCATATATTAATCCTGATTTAGCTA